>NZ_JAKEUS010000009.1:0-208528 GCF_022397975.1 Vibrio sp. Isolate30 | reverse complement strand
AGTTCAAGTCTCTCCTTCCGCACCATTATTCTTCTTTGGAAACAAAGAGATCTCGAAAGAGAAAGATTGGCTACTTAGCTCAGTTGGTTAGAGCACATCACTCATAATGATGGGGTCGCAGGTTCAAATCCCGCAGTAGCCACCATTCTTTCATTAGAATGAAAAGTACAACGTTATTGAGATTCACCAATCATCTCTCTAACCAAAGAATTGATGCGGAAGTGGCGGAATTGGTAGACGCACCAGATTTAGGTTCTGGCGCCGCAAGGTGTGAGAGTTCAAGTCTCTCCTTCCGCACCATTATTTAGATGTCTTAATTGATATCATTGTTGGGCTATCGCCAAGCGGTAAGGCACCGGCTTTTGATGCCGGCATTCCCTGGTTCGAATCCAGGTAGCCCAGCCACTATTTAAAACGTCTCATTGAATCACCAATATTCAGTTTGACTATAAAGATTTGCTGCGGTCGTGGCGGAATTGGTAGACGCACCAGATTTAGGTTCTGGCGCCGAGAGGTGTGAGAGTTCAAGTCTCTCCGACCGCACCATTATTTAGATGTCTTAATTGATATCGCAGTTGGGCTATCGCCAAGCGGTAAGGCACCGGCTTTTGATGCCGGCATTCCCTGGTTCGAATCCAGGTAGCCCAGCCACTAATACAACGTTATTGAGATTCACCAATCATCTCCTTAACTACATTATTTGCTAGAAAATAAACTAGCGAAGTTCAAGTCTCTCCTTCCGCACCATTATTCTTCTTTGGAAACAAAGAGATCTCGAAAGAGAAAGATTGGCTACTTAGCTCAGTTGGTTAGAGCACATCACTCATAATGATGGGGTCGCAGGTTCAAATCCCGCAGTAGCCACCATTCTCTCATTAGAATGAAAAATACAACGTTATTGAGATTCACCAATCATCTCTCTAACTAAAGAATTGATGCGGAAGTGGCGGAATTGGTAGACGCACCAGATTTAGGTTCTGGCGCCGCAAGGTGTGAGAGTTCAAGTCTCTCCTTCCGCACCATTATTCTTCTTCGGAAACGAAGAGCGTGTGATTGACACATAAAACGATCAAAGACAACGTTATTGAGATTCACCAATCATCTCCTTAACTACATTATTTGCTAGAGAATAAACTAGCGATGCGGAAGTGGCGGAATTGGTAGACGCACCAGATTTAGGTTCTGGCGCCGCAAGGTGTGAGAGTTCAAGTCTCTCCTTCCGCACCATTATTCAGATGTCTTAATTGATATCACAGTTGGGCTATCGCCAAGCGGTAAGGCACCGGCTTTTGATGCCGGCATTCCCTGGTTCGAATCCAGGTAGCCCAGCCACTAATACAACGTTATTGAGATTCACCAATCATCTCCTTAACTACATTATTTGCTAGAAAATAAACTAGCGNCGTTATTGAGATTCACCAATCATCTCCTTAACTACATTATTTGCTAGAAAATAAACTAGCGATGCGGAAGTGGCGGAATTGGTAGACGCACCAGATTTAGGTTCTGGCGCCGCAAGGTGTGAGAGTTCAAGTCTCTCCTTCCGCACCATCATTAGAGACCCAGCTTTTTAGCTGGGTTTTCTTTTATCTAAAATGTACAAATCTGCTAACCGCATCACCAAGTATTTACCCCAGATTCAGCACTTAGTCATCTTTTTATAAGACAATGTCAGCTCCACTTTTACATCGGATATGACAGTGCTATGAGAACTCTCCCTTTAACCATCGGTTGCTACACAGAAGATCCAAATGGAAGCCAAGGTGTTTATCAAACTCAGTTAGATCTGGAAACAGGCAAGCTGCACTCTCCACAGCTCATTGAAAAATGCACTAATCCCTCTTTTGTTGTCTCTACAAAGCTGGGCATCTATACCGCATCTGAAGTCGATCAACAGTCACAACCCCAGCTGTTTCACATCTCAGTGACAGGTTCAAACGTTCCATCTAATTCAACCTCAATCTCTGGCGATCACCCTTGTCACATTTCGATAGATCCTAGCCATAAGTTTGCCATCACCTCCCAGTACTCTTCAGGCACATTCGATATCTTCAGTTTGAACATCAATGGCAATATCGATAGAAAAGTCAAAACGCTCAAAATGTCAGGCTCAGGCCCTAATCAGGATAGACAAACTGGACCACACGCTCACCAGTGCCTATTTTTAACGCACTCACCACAATTTGTTACCGTTGATCTTGGCGCCGATCGCATTAACTTCTACTGCTTCGATGAAGAACAAGAAGACTTTCTAGAAGAACCAATGCAGTCTATTGAAGTTCCTGCGGGCAATGGACCTCGTCATATGGTTTTCAATAAGGCTGAAGACAAAGCCTATGTTGTCTGTGAGCTATCTGAAACGATTCTAATGCTAGAGAAGACAGTTGGACGTTGGCATATTGTTGAGGAGATCGATGCGCTTCCTAATGCAGAAAAAGGAGAAGCTGCAGCGGCGATCAAGCTATCGCCAGATGAGGAATATCTTTATGTCTCTTGCCGACATCAATCAAAGATCAGTCACTTCAAACTCGATCCTATAACTTACAAGCCAGCTTTTATTGATAGTTATGAGACACAAGGGAGTTTCCCTCGTGATTTTCATATCACCAATGATGGAGAGTGGCTAATCGCTGCAAACCAGCACTCCAATAATATCACCTCTTTTAAGCGCAACCCGCTAGATGGGTCTTTAACCTACAGTGGACACGCGTTAGAAGTAGGCTCGCCTGTTTGTATTACGGAGCAACTATAAAGTTACGTGCATAAAAAAGGAGAGCACTGTGGCTCTCCTCTACTTTTCAGCTCTACGAGACTTTAAACTACAGCCCCAAAGCATACTTCAATACTTGGTTTTTAATTGGTCCAGAGTTCTCTGCTAGCTTTAATGCTGCATTACGAACAAACTTAAGTGGGCCAAGGTCGTTGCTGAACGTTTTGTAGAAGAAGTCCATGCCGCTCTGCATGATGAGGTTATCCCCTCTTCTTTTTACTTCGTAGCTTCTTGCGACAGCATCCGTTAATTCACCCTGCTCTTTGGTCAGGTTGATTAGAGCGGACACGTCTTTAAAACCGAGGTTCACACCTTGCCCAGCCAGAGGGTTGATGGTGTGTGCTGAATCTCCGACCAAGATACAGTTATTTTGAGCGTAGCTTTGTGCATGTCGGCGAGTCAGTGGGAAAGAACCCGATTGAAGCACCTTAATATCCCCCAACTCCGCAGGAAAATGGCTTAACACTTCAGCACGCAGTTTCTCAGGACTCATAGCAGACAACTGCTTAATGCGTGATGGTTTGTCGTACCATACCAGAGAGCCTTGCCCCACTTCCTTGCCCTCTTCTGTAAGCGACGCTAGAGGTAAAAATGAACGAGGACCACTTGGTAGAAACTGTTGCCAAGTAATGTCTTGCTGAGGAAGTTCTGTCTCAACATTGATCAGCATGCAGTGCTGACGATAATCCCAAGCCGTGATACCTATTCCAGCTTGCTGGCGAACAGCCGAATTCGCACCGTCTGCACCAACCACCCATTTAGTTGATAAGCGCAAGCCAGACTGCAACACAACTGTGTTCGTTTCACCGAACTCAATGGTGTCTAGCTTCTCAGGGCAAAGCAATTCAAGATTGTCATAGCGTTCAAACTGTGCCCATAACCCAAGTTGGATAAGGCGGTTTTCTACGATATAGCCTAGTCGAGGTAATTCTAAAGATGCAGCATCAAATCGCGTGCGACACTCTGGGTGTTCCCAAGTTTCCAAGCGCTTGTACGTGCAAACTCGCATGTTCTCTATCGCATCCCACGCACCCAACGAATCCAACAGATCCACAGAGGCTTGAGAGATCGCAGAGACACGAATATCCATAGGCTGTGATTTTTCGAAAGCTTGCGGAGCAAACCCCTCGATCACTGCGACGCGCATGCCTTGCTGTGCAAATCCGATAGCGGTTGCTGCACCAACCATACCACCGCCGACTACCACAATATCGTAACTGTTCATATTTTGTACTTATCAGTTTGATTCAATGACTGTTTTTGATTGTACGTTTTCACAACTTAATTGTAACCAAAAACCTTAATCTCAAAATGGACAATCCCTTGCTGCGTATAGTGTTTCTAGAAATAACCAACAATCTTAACGAGAATAAAAACCACTACATAAGAGATTTTGCTAGACCACTAGTCAGTCGGTTTTGAAACCAGTACAATACGCCGCTTGCTGTTAGGGTAGCGCTATTTTAGCCATATTTGGAAGCTATAATAGAGACCGTAACCGCGGATTAACACTGGGCGATTTGCTCCCTTAAATTAAACTAACGATCGAGCGAACAAAACATGAGTAAGAAACTGCTAATTAAAACTTGGGGCTGCCAGATGAATGAATACGATTCATCAAAAATGGCTGACCTGCTAAATGCCGCAAATGGCTATGAGCTAACAGAAGTACCTGAGGAAGCAGATGTACTACTACTGAATACCTGTTCTATCCGCGAAAAAGCGCAAGAGAAAGTATTCCACCAGCTTGGTCGTTGGAAAACACTGAAAGACAAAAAAGACGGTGTTGTGATCGGTGTGGGTGGCTGTGTAGCGACTCAAGAAGGTGATCACATCCGTGAACGTGCACCATACGTAGATGTTATCTTTGGCCCACAAACACTGCACCGTCTACCAGAGATGATCAAACAATCTCTAAGCGATGAAGCACCAGTAATGGACATCTCTTTCCCTGAGATTGAGAAGTTTGACCGTCTACCTGAGCCTCGCGCTGAAGGTGCAACAGCATTCGTTTCTATCATGGAAGGCTGTTCTAAGTACTGTACTTACTGTGTTGTACCTTACACTCGTGGTGAAGAAGTAAGCCGTCCAATGGATGACGTCCTATTCGAAATCGCACAACTTGCAGAGCAAGGTGTCCGTGAAGTAAACCTACTAGGCCAAAACGTTAACGCTTACCGTGGTCCAACGCACGAAGGTGACATCTGTTCATTCGCTGAACTGCTTCGTCTTGTTGCATCAATCGATGGTATCGACCGTATTCGTTTCACAACAAGCCACCCACTTGAGTTTACTGACGACATCATCGCTGTATACGAAGATACACCAGAGCTTGTGAGCTTCCTGCATCTACCAGTACAAAGTGGTAGTGACCGCATCTTAACGATGATGAAGCGTCCTCACACAGCGATTGAATACAAGTCGATCATTCGTAAGCTACGTAAAGCACGTCCTGATATTCAAATCAGTTCTGACTTCATCGTTGGTTTCCCAGGTGAAACTGCAATGGATCATGAAGCGACAATGAAGCTAATTAAAGACGTTGATTTCGATATGAGCTTCAGCTTCATCTTCTCTCCTCGTCCTGGTACGCCAGCGGCCGATTACCCTTGTGATGTGCCAGAACAAGAGAAGAAAGAGCGTCTATACGAACTGCAACAAGTTGTGAATTCTCAAGCAATGCGTTACTCACGCCTAATGCTTGATACAGAGCAACGCGTTCTTGTTGAAGGTCCGTCTAAGAAGAACCTAATGGAGCTTCGTGCACGTACCGAGAACAACCGTGTTGTTAACTTCGAAGGCAGCGCAGACCTTATCGGTCAATTCGTTGATGTGAAGATCACAGACGTATTTGCTAACTCTCTACGTGGCGAACTGGTTCGTACAGAAAAAGACATGGACCTACGTACTATCATCTCTCCAACTCAGATGATGGCGAAAACAAAACACGAAGATGAGCTAGGTGTAGCAACATTTACGCCATAAGCGAAACATCTAAGTTCAGCACAAAGCTGAACAGCAAAGCTTGAAATTACCTAACTAAGTGACCATCTTAGAAATAGGGAAATCGCCATTAGAAGCCCGGTCTCAATCGGGCTTCTTGCTCTTTTTTTATTGAAAAGAGTGGTGGCACAAAATGAGAGGCTAATTTGAGCAATAAAATCGTTACCCTAGAGATCAATCTAGAACCTGCAGATAACCGTCGCCTTGCAAGCCTATGTGGCCCATTCGATGACAATATCAAACACCTTGAGCGCCGTTTAGGTGTCGAGATCAACTACCGCAGCAACTTTTTCACTATCGTCGGCAAGCCTCACACGGCTGCAGCAGCGCTTGAAATCGTTAAGCGCCTTTATGTAGAGTCTGCTCCGGTGAAAGGTAATATCCCAGACATCGAACCTGAGCAAATCCACTTAGCTATCAAAGAGTCTGGTGTTCTAGAACAAACGACTGAGTCAAGCATTGAGCACGGCAAAGAAGTGTTCATCAAGACTAAGAAAGGCGTAATAAAGCCGCGCACACCAAACCAAGCACAGTACCTAATGAACATGGTTACTCATGACATTAGCTTTGGTATTGGTCCTGCTGGTACTGGTAAAACTTACCTAGCAGTGGCAGCAGCAGTAGACGCACTGGAGCGTCAAGAAATTCGTCGTATTCTACTAACGCGTCCAGCGGTTGAAGCCGGTGAAAAGCTTGGTTTCCTTCCTGGTGATTTAAGTCAGAAAGTCGACCCTTACTTGCGCCCTCTTTATGATGCCCTGTTTGAGATGCTGGGCTTTGAGCGTGTTGAAAAGCTGATTGAACGCAACGTGATTGAAGTTGCACCGCTTGCGTACATGCGTGGCCGTACGCTAAACGATGCCTTCATCATTCTTGATGAGAGCCAGAACACCACTGTTGAACAGATGAAGATGTTCCTAACTCGTATTGGCTTCAACTCGCGCGCGGTCATCACCGGTGATATCACCCAAATCGATTTACCTCGCGGCGCGAAATCTGGCCTACGCCATGCAACAGAAGTACTAAGTGAAGTCGATGACATCAGCTTTAACTTCTTCATGTCTGAAGACGTGGTTCGTCACCCAGTTGTTGCTCGTATCGTTAATGCGTATGAGAAATGGGAAGCGAAAGACCAAAAAGAGCGCAAAGAATTTGAACGTCGTAAGCGTGAAGAGCGTGAGGCCAAACTACTCGAAGCTCAACAGCCAGCTGAGAAACAATTAGCAACACAAAATAGCTCTGTCGTTTCAGAACAAGGTGATAAATAGATGTCTATTGAACTAGACCTGCAATTAGCAGTCGAAGATGAACAAGGCTTACCGACTGAGCAAGATATTCAGCAGTGGTTGGACAAAACCATTCCTCAATTCCAAGAGAATGCGGAGCTGACTATTCGTATCGTTGATACGGAAGAGAGCCACCAACTGAATCATGAGTATCGCGGAAAAGACAAGCCAACTAATGTGTTGTCTTTCCCGTTCGAGGCGCCTCCGGGCATTGAGCTTGATCTTTTAGGTGATCTCATCATTTGCCGCCAAGTGGTAGAAAAAGAAGCAGAAGAGCAAAACAAGCCTCTGTTAGCACACTGGGCTCATATGGTTGTACATGGCAGTCTGCATCTGCTAGGTTATGATCATATCGAAGATGATGAAGCTGAAGAGATGGAGTCACTCGAGACAGAAATCATGCAAGCTATGGGTTACGAAGACCCTTACATCCTAGAAAAGTAAACCGCTTCTAGGAAAATAGGTTGCAGAGAAACAACAACTCCACGAACCTGGAAACACAATAGGTATCTGAGTTGTTATGTGTGCTATCACACTTCTGATAGCGTTATTTTTTGAGAAATCATGAACGAAGGTAACCCCCCCACTTCTGAGGGAAGTAAAAAATCTGAAGGTCCGAGTAGAAAGTCCTTCTTTGAACGCCTAGGCCAACTATTTCAAGGCGAGGTAAAAGACCGCCAAGAGCTCGTCGATGTGATTCGCGACTCTGAAATTAATGACCTAATTGACCACGACACTCGCGACATGCTTGAGGGTGTAATGGAAATCTCTGAGATGCGCGTGCGTGACATCATGCTACCGCGTTCTCAAATGGTCACAGTTGAACGCACCGATGACTTAGATACATTGATTGCGCTCATTACTGATGCTCAACACTCTCGCTACCCAGTGATCAGTGAAGATAAAGACCATGTAGAGGGCATTCTTTTAGCGAAGGACCTACTTAAGTATTTGGGCTCAGACAGCGCTCCATTCGACATTGAGCAAGTGATTCGTCCTGCGGTTGTTGTTCCTGAAAGTAAGCGCGTTGACCGCCTACTCAAGGAGTTCCGTGAAGAGCGTTACCACATGTCTATCGTTGTCGATGAGTTTGGCGGTGTATCTGGTCTTGTAACCATTGAAGATATCCTCGAAGAAATCGTTGGTGAAATTGAAGACGAGTTCGACGATGAAGAAGAGTTAGACATTCGTAAGCTGAGCAAGCATACCTTCTCAGTAAAAGCTTTAACCACTATTGAAGAGTTCAATGACACATTTGGAACCAGCTTTAGTGACGATGAAGTGGATACTGTTGGTGGTATGGTAATGACAGCCTTTGGGCATCTGCCGACCCGCGGCGAAATCGTAGAAATTGAAAACTACCATTTCAAAGTGACCTCTGCAGACAACCGCCGTGTGATTCAATTACAGGTGACTATCCCAGACGAGCAACCTCTTCCAACTATCGAAGAATAACAACTTCTCTCTAAAGAGATGACATAATTTAGATGACTAAACCATTTATTCATCGCCTACTACGGCCGCTTGCGGCCGTTTTTGTTGGCGCTATTACCACCCTTGCGTTCGCTCCCTACTCCTTCTGGCCTATCGCCATTCTCAGCCCAGCTATCTTGTTAATCCTATTGCACAAGCAAAGTAGCAAGAGTGCACTTTGGACAGGTTACGCATGGGGTTTTGGTCAATTTGCTACTGGCATCAGTTGGGTCTACGTCAGTATTGACGGCTTCGGCGGTATGCCACTCGCCGCAAACCTATTCCTAATGGGTCTGCTTATCGGTTACCTAGCCATTTATACCGGTCTATTCGGATGGGCACTCAACCGCTTCTTCCCTAACAATAACCTCACTCGTTTTTTCCTTGCTGCACCTGCCTTATGGTTAGTGACAGATTGGCTACGCGGCTGGGTTATGACTGGCTTCCCGTGGTTGTGGCTTGGCTACAGCCAAATAGAGTCTCCTCTTGGCTCATTTGCGCCGATTGGTGGTGTGGAACTGATTACTCTAGCGGTTATCGTTTCGGCAAGTGCATTGGCTTACACTGCGATTAATAGAGCCTGGAGTGTGGGGTTGATTCCTGTGGTTTTATTGAGTGCAGGTTTTGGTATTCGTAACATCGACTGGGTGACACCGAATCCCGACAAAACGACATCACTAGTACTTATTCAAGGCAATGTCGACCAAGACTTAAAATGGCTACCAAGTCAACGCTGGCCGACCATGATGAAGTACACCGATATGAGCCGCGATAACTGGGGTGCAGACATCATCATCTGGCCAGAAGCAGCAATTCCAGCTTTTGAAGTCGAGATCCCTTCATTTCTGCGCAACCTTGATAGCGCAGCGAAGATGAACAACAGCTCGATTATCACGGGTGTACTCAACCAGTCTGAAGACAAGAAGTACTACAACAGCATTCTCTCTCTTGGGGTAAACCCATATGGAGAGTACAGTTACAACCCAAGCGAGCGCTACCACAAACACCACCTATTGCCGTTTGGTGAGTTTGTGCCATTTGAAGACATCTTGCGCCCATTGGCTCCATTCTTCAATTTGCCAATGTCGTCATTCAGTCGCGGTGATTTTATTCAGCCAAACATTGTGGCTAATGGTCGTCACCTAGCACCTGCACTGTGTTATGAAATCATCTTCAATGATCAGGTTCGCCAGAATGTGACCGAAGATACTGACTTCATTCTAACGCTCTCTAATGATGCTTGGTTTGGTCGCTCTATTGGCCCATTGCAACACATGGAGATCGCACAAATGCGTGCTCTAGAGCTCGGTAAACCCGTGATTCGCTCTACCAATAATGGTGTGACAGCGGTAACTGACCACAAAGGTAACATCGTTGAGCAAGTACCACAGTTCGAGACCGCAGTACTAAAAGCTGAACTTATCTCTACTGATGGTCAAACACCTTATCGTGTTGTCGGAACATGGCCACTCTACATTTGGGTGCTTGTGAGCTTAATTGTCGGCTGGCGTTTGAGAGAGAAAAGCTAGATTCGAGATAAAACCTTAAAGGGTTGGCCTACTGGGTCAACCCTTTTTGTTTATGTCGGAGGGAGCACTATGGCTTGAGCGCTTTGCGGCTGAAACCTTTACCGCCGCATTTGATGCATGGAATGATGGTTGTTGGATGGTTGTACTCCGTTTGATGGCCACAATCGTCACAGATCAAACGCCCTAAACCGATCACTTCCCCGGCTTGATAGAGCCCTTGGTGTTCCAAATCTTGAAATAGCTCCACCCACTCCACCTTGGTACGGTCGGTGATTTCCAACAAGCCATGCCAGATAGAATCTGCAATCATCAAATAAAACGGGCCGCTTTTGCTCTCTTCATAGTTTTCAGAGAACTCTTTCAGATCCGATTTAACATAAGCCGAGATCAGCGATAGCTCGTCTTTCGTCATATCATTCGCGGCTTTTGCAAGCTTGCCTGACGTTTCAATCTTATTGTTGAGCTCTTCAGGGCTATGCTTGAGTGTTTCAATAACGTCTTCCACTAACTCTTCATAGAGTGCTTTTTTCTTTGGCATAAGTCCTCCTCAAGATTGCAGACCTAAATCAATACCCGAGATAATGAGAGTATGACAGGTATAGCTATTGTTGTAGTTCGTTCCTTTAGGTATTCTATGACGATCTATTGAAGTCTGATCAAACCAGACTCACAAATTCCAAGATAACCGGACATCATCGATGCAAGAACAATACAATCCGCAAGAAATTGAACAGAAAGTTCAACAGCACTGGGATAACAACAAGACCTTTGTTGTAAGTGAAGACCCAAACAAAGAAAAATTCTACTGTCTATCCATGTTCCCATACCCAAGTGGTCGACTGCACATGGGTCACGTGCGTAACTATACAATCGGTGATGTGGTATCTCGTTTCCAACGTCTGCAAGGCAAAAACGTAATGCAACCAATCGGTTGGGATGCATTCGGCCTACCTGCAGAAAACGCAGCGGTTAAGAACAACACAGCGCCTGCGCCATGGACATACGAAAACATCGAGTACATGAAGAACCAACTTAAGCTTCTTGGCTTTGGTTACGACTGGAACCGTGAGTTCGCAACGTGTACGCCAGAGTACTACCGCTGGGAACAAGAGTTCTTCACTAAGCTTTACGAAAAAGGTTTGGTTTACAAGAAGACTTCTTCAGTTAACTGGTGTCCAAACGACCAAACTGTACTTGCAAACGAGCAGGTTGAAGATGGTTGCTGCTGGCGTTGTGACACTCCAGTAGAACAAAAAGAGATTCCACAGTGGTTCATTAAGATCACTGAATACGCTCAAGAACTACTAGACGACCTAGATAACCTAGACGGTTGGCCTGAGATGGTTAAGACCATGCAGCGCAACTGGATCGGTCGCTCTGAAGGCGTTGAGCTGAAGTTTGAAGTGAAAGGTCAACAAGACCTAGAAGTTTACACAACACGTCCTGACACACTAATGGGTGTGACTTACGTAGGTATCGCAGCGGGTCACCCTCTTGCAGCGGTAGCGGCAGAGAACAACCCTGAGCTTGCGGCATTCATCGACGAGTGTAAGAACAACAAAGTAGCGGAAGCTGAGCTTGCGACAATGGAGAAGAAAGGTATGGCGACTGGCCTTACTGCTATTCACCCATTGAACGGTCGTGAAGTACCAGTTTACGTAGCTAACTTCGTACTGATGGACTACGGTACAGGCGCTGTAATGGCAGTACCTGCACACGACCAACGTGACTACGAGTTCGCAACTAAATATGGCCTAGACATTATTCCTGTGATTAAGCCTGCTGACGAGAGCGAATTAAACATCTCTGAAGAAGCGTACACAGAGAAAGGCGTTCTATTTGATTCAGGTGAGTTCGACGGTCTTGAATTCCAAGCGGCATTCGATGCAATTGCAGCGAAGCTAGAAGCTGAAGGCAAAGGTACTAAGACAGTAAACTTCCGTCTACGTGACTGGGGTGTATCTCGTCAGCGTTACTGGGGCGCACCAATCCCAATGGTAACGACTGAAGATGGTGAAGTTCACCCAGTACCTGCTGACCAACTACCAGTGATTCTTCCTGAAGACGTGGTAATGGACGGCGTAACAAGCCCAATCAAAGCAGACAAAGAGTGGGCGAAGACAACATTTAACGGCGAACCTGCTCTACGTGAGACAGATACGTTCGATACGTTCATGGAATCTTCTTGGTACTACGCACGTTACTGTTCACCACAAGCAGATGACATCCTAGATCCAGAAAAAGCAAACTACTGGCTACCAGTAGACCAGTACATCGGTGGTATCGAGCACGCTTGTATGCACCTATTGTACTCACGCTTCTTCCACAAACTGCTACGTGACGCAGGTTACGTAACGTCTGACGAACCGTTCAAGCAACTACTGTGTCAAGGCATGGTACTAGCGGATGCGTTCTACTTCGAGAACGACAAAGGCGGTAAAGAGTGGGTTGCACCAACTGACGTTGCTGTAGAGCGTGACGGCAAAGGTCGCATCACTTCTGCTAAAGATAACGAAGGCCGTGACGTAACACACTCAGGCATGATCAAAATGTCTAAGTCGAAGAACAACGGTATCGACCCACAAGAGATGGTAGACAAGTACGGTGCTGATACAGTACGTCTGTTCATGATGTTTGCATCACCTGCAGATATGACACTTGAGTGGCAAGAGTCTGGCGTAGAAGGAGCTAACCGCTTCCTGAAACGTGTTTGGAAGCTAGTAAACGAGCACGCATCGAAAGGCGCGGCAGAAGCAGTAGACACATCTGCACTTTCTGGTGACCAAAAAGCACTACGTCGTGATGTTCACAAGACTATCGCGAAAGTGACTGACGATATCGCTCGTCGTCAAACATTCAACACAGCAATCGCAGCAATCATGGAACTGATGAACAAGCTAGCGAAAGCACCTCAAGAATCTGCGCAAGATCGTGCAATCCTTGATGAAGCGCTAAAAGCTGTTGTTGCAATGCTTTACCCAATCACCCCACACATCTCTTACGAAATGTGGGCAGCTCTGGGTCAAGAAGACATCGACAATGCGACATGGCCAACTCACGATGAAAAAGCACTTGTAGAAGACGAGAAGCTAATCATCGTTCAAGTAAACGGCAAGCTACGTGCGAAACTGACTGTACCAGCGGATATCTCTAAAGAAGATATTGAAGCTCTAGGTCTAAACGATGAGAACGTTACTAAGTTCACAGACGGCAAAACGGTACGTAAAGTTATCTACGTTCCAGGTAAGCTACTGAACATCGTTGCTAACTAAGCGTTCGTCACATCGTGGCTGATTCGTTGAGTTAACACTCGCAATGCGATAGGAATTAAAGAACTTAATTACCAATTCGCAGTCAATAGACAGGGTGCACCCCACCCTGTCTACTTATTTAAGCGCTTTTGTATTAGTGATTCCAAATACAGTTACACCCTAAACATAAAGCCTTTAAATAAGTAATCCATTTTATGAGAGCCATCAAATAATGCGCCTGATTTCACTGTCTTCGTTAAAAGCTACGTTCGTTGTTCTATCTGTTAGCCTACTCTCAGCCTGTGGTTTTCACCTACGTGGTGATTATTCTGTACCAGAAGAACTCAACAAGATCTCTGTATCAAGTTACGATCAGTACAGCACGTTTACGCGCATGGTGAAAAGCCAATTGCGTATGAGCAACGTAGACATTGTCGCGCCAACTAGCAAAACGCCGAACCTGCACCTGCTGAGCGAAAGCGTTAATGAGCGTACGCTCTCGCTATACCAAAATACACGTGCTGCGGAGAAAGAGCTGACTTTTAACGCATCTTACCGCGTGACGATTCCGGAACTAGGCGACAAAACCTTTACCACCAGCGTTACCCGCAGCTACCTAGATAACCCTCTAACTGCACTGGCAAAATCTGTTGAAAGAGACATGATTGAAGATGAGATGCGCAAGCTAGCAGCAAGTCAAATCCTACGTCAAATGGCGCGTCTTAAAGCCAACATTGCAGCGAACAGCATGAACCTTGAAGACCTAGAAGAGGTTCAAGTGAAAGAGCTAGAGAAGCAGTACAACATCAAAAATGTTGAGGTAACCCCAGATTCAGCTGAGTCTGCTCAATAAGGTTAACTGATGCGTATTTTTGCAGACCGCTTGTCAGAGCAATTAAGTAAGCAGCTAAGTCGCGTTTATTTGATCTTTGGTAACGAACCGCTATTGCTTCAAGAAAGCCGCGAATCGATTCAGAAAGCCGCCAAAGAGCAAGGCTTCGAAGAACGTCACCGTTTTGCTATCGACAGCAGCCTAGATTGGAACGATGTTTACGACTGTACCCAAGCACTAAGCCTGTTTTCTAGCCGTCAACTCATCGAGCTGGAATTGCCTGAGTCTGGTGTCAACGCCGCTATCGCAAAAGAGCTATTAGCGCTTTCAGAGCAACTGCACGAAGATATCATGCTGGTATTAATCGGCACTAAGCTCACCAAAGCACAAGAAAATGCTAAATGGTTTAAGGCACTTTCGAGCCAAGGTCACTGGGTAAGTTGTCTTACGCCTGACGTTGGCCGTTTGCCTCAGTTTGTTCAAGCTCGTTGTCGCCAAATCGGTTTACAGCCCGACGCCGAGGCCACACAAATGCTGGCTCAATGGCACGAAGGCAACCTGTTTGCATTGACCCAAAGCCTAGAGAAACTGGCACTGCAATACCCTGATGGCAAGTTGACCTTAGTTCGACTTGAAGAGTCGTTAAGTCGTCACAATCACTTTACCCCTTTCCATTGGGTAGATGCCTTGCTAGCCGGCAAAGGTAATCGAGCACAACGCATTTTGCGCCAATTAGAGGCGGAAGGTGTGGAAGCGGTGATCCTTTTGCGCAGTATTCAGAGAGAACTAGCGCTGCTGCTTCAAATGCAACAACAAATGCAGCAGATGCCTATCGGGCAAGTGTTTGAGAAACACCGTATCTGGCAATCAAAGAAACCCCTTTATAACGCAGCGCTAACACGAGTTTCAGTGACTCAGTTACACTCTCTGTTTGCACTGCTTACTCAAGCTGAATTGCTCTCTAAAACCCAATATGAGCAATCACCTTGGCCACTCATTCACCAATTGAGTGTTGAGTTTTGTATCCCTTCGGCTTCAATCCCCTTTCCCGCATAAAAGCGTGATATGATTTTGAGTCGCAAAATTAAGATTTAAGGAACACCCTGTGTTACGTGAAGAACTAAGAGATTTTCTTGCAGATAAAGCCGACGACATGAAAGCAGAGTCGATCATCACAATCGACGTTGAAGGTAAATCCAGTGTGACAGACTACATGATCGTTTGTACTGGTACTTCAAAGCGCCACGTCGCTTCTATCGCAGAACATGTCGCGAGTGAAGTGAAAAAAGTCGGACTAGAGCCTCTAGGTATGGACGGGGAACAAGAAGGTGAATGGGTTGTCCTAGATATGGGCACCAGCATGCTTCACGTGATGCAAGCTGAGCAACGCGAGCTGTACCAACTAGAAAAGCTGTGGGGCTAATCTGTGAAGATCCAATTAATTGCCGTTGGCACCAAAATGCCAAAATGGGTTGAAGAAGGCTTTCAAGAGTATAAGCGTCGCTTCCCACACGATATGCCACTGGAATTGGTCGAGATCCCAGCGGGCAAGCGCGGCAAGAACGCTGACATCGCACGTATTCTGCAAAAAGAAGGCGAAGCCATGCTAGCAGCGGTGCCAAAAGGTAGCCGTATTGTGACGCTCGATATCCCAGGCAGAAAATGGGATACACCACAGCTTGCTGAACAGCTAGAGAGCTGGAAGCTGGATGGACGTGACGTTTCTATCCTAATTGGTGGCCCAGAAGGTCTAGCTCCAGCATGTAAAGCAGCCGCTGATCAAAGTTGGTCTCTGTCAGCTCTGACTCTACCGCACCCTCTTGTGCGCGTTATCATGGCAGAAAGCCTGTACCGAGCTTGGAGCATCACAGCTAATCACCCGTATCACCGAGAATAAGCGTTAATGTTACGTAAACGTAGCCAGATCCGTGATTACAAAGAAGAAGCACGACTATTTGCTAGTCGTGCTTTTATTGCGTTTATAGGCATTGTAATCATGATGGGCATTTTGGTTGCCAACCTGTACAACATTCAGGTCAACCAATACCAAGACTATAAAACTCGCTCGAACGACAACCGCATCAAGGTTGTCCCTATCGCACCGACTCGCGGTCTAATTTATGACCGAAACGGTGTATTACTGGCGGAAAACCGTCCAGTATTCAACCTCGAGATCACTCCTGAAAAAATAAAGAACATGGATGACACCATTGCGCGTCTCCAAGAACTTATAGAAATCAGCCCTGAACGAGTTGAAAGATTTAACCGCGAACGTCGCAATACGCGCCGTTTCAAATCTGTGCCGATTCTCAACCAACTGACCGAAGAACAAGTGGCTGTTTTTTCAGTAAACCAGCATAAGTTCCCAGGTGTCGAGGTAACAGGCACACTCAAACGCTTTTATCCATATGGTGATGTACTTACACACGTAATTGGCTATGTATCACGTATTAATGACCGCGATATGCGACGTCTAGTTCGTGAAGAAAAAGACGCTAACTACCAAGCGACACGTGACATCGGTAAGTTAGGTATTGAACGCTATTACGAAGATATACTGCACGGCACGGCTGGCTACCAAGAAGTGGAAGTAAACAGCCGTGGCCGAGTCATTCGTACATTGAAGTTTGTCCCTGCGATTCCGGGCAAAGATATTGTGCTGAACCTCGATATCGACCTGCAACTTTACGTCCACAAACTGCTCGACGGGCGTCGTGGTTCCGCCGTGGTGCTGGATCCGGAAGACAACGGTGTACTTGCTATGGTATCAAGCCCAAGCTATGACCCGAATGCGTTCGTGCACGGTATCTCCTCTAAGGGATACAATGCCCTTCTAAACGACAAAAACCGTCCACTGGTAAACCGTGCGACTCTGGGTATCTACCCACCAGCATCGACCATTAAACCATTTATTGCCGTGGCAGCACTGCAAGAAGGTGTCATCACGCCGAATA
Organism: Vibrio sp. Isolate30; assembly: GCF_022397975.1. Lineage (NCBI taxonomy): Bacteria > Pseudomonadati > Pseudomonadota > Gammaproteobacteria > Vibrionales > Vibrionaceae > Vibrio > Vibrio sp. Isolate30. The sequence goes on along the minus strand of NZ_JAKEUS010000009.1, from coordinate 191,430 downwards.
CCACCCGTAATGACCCGGGGTACTGGAAGATCCCGAACTCAAAGACCAAGCCATTCCGCGACTGGTTACGCTGGGGACACGGCACCGTTGATATCGTTAAAGCGATTGAAGAGTCTGTGGATACCTTCTTCTACCAAATCGCCTTTGATATGGGCATTGATCGTCTATCAAGCTGGATGATGATGTTTGGTTTTGGTGACTATACGGGTATAGATATACACGAAGAGAGTAAAGCCAACATGCCTACACGTGATTGGAAAATGGCTCGTCACCGTGTGCCATGGTATCAAGGGGACACCATTCCAGTTGGTATTGGACAAGGCTACTGGACAGCAACACCAATGCAGATTGCTAAGGCAACATCGGTGTTGGTACATGAAGGTGAAGTCATCGCACCGCACCTGCTACGTGCAACGATTGAAAACGGTCAACCACTTGAGACGCAATCACTGTCTGACATCGAGACCTATCCACCAATTACAGGTGTGAAGCAACGATTCTGGGACATTGGTAAAGAAGGTATGAAGTTGGTAAACCACGGTCGTAAAGGTACCGCTCGCCGCTCTTTCCAAGGTATGTCTTATCTGACTGCGGGTAAATCTGGTACCGCGCAAGTGTTTGGTTTGAAAGAAGACGAAGAGTACAACGCAGATGAAATCGCAGAACACCTGCGTGACCACGCACTCTTTACCGGCTTTGCTCCGTTGGATGATCCAAAAGCGATCGTGACTATCGTACTCGAGAACGCCGGTGGTGGTTCATCGAATGGTGGTCCTGTTGTGAGACGTATCTTCGACCATATTGTTTTGGGCGATGAATATAAGAGTAAGGCGACACAATAATGAAACTCGATCTCTCTACTGGTCAAAATCGCGCCCTATTTGAGCGATTCCATATTGATTTGCCACTGCTACTGGGCATTTTGGTACTCATGGGGTTTGCGCTACTTATTATGTATAGCGCAAGTGGCCAAAGCTTGGCGATGATGGACCGCCAAGCGATGCGTATGGCATTGTCACTAGGTGTGATGATCTTCCTCGCGCAGATTTCGCCGCGAACCTATGAAACACTGGCTCCAGTACTGTTTGCTGGCGGTGTAATATTGCTACTCGGGGTACTGTTCTTTGGTGAGGCCTCTAAAGGTGCACAACGCTGGCTGAATTTCGGTTTTGTCCGTTTTCAACCGTCAGAACTACTCAAACTTGCAGTACCTCTGATGCTGGCGCGTTACATTGGTAAACGTTCACTACCACCCACATTTCAGACACTAGTGATCTCACTGGTGATGGTGTTTGTTCCAACCATTCTTATCGCTAAGCAGCCCGATTTAGGTACATCAATCTTGATTGCTGCATCCGGCATTTTTGTTATTTTCTTAGCAGGTATCAGTTGGAAGATCATTGCGAGCGCGGCTGTAGCCTTGGGCGCATTTATCCCAATTCTATGGTTCTTCTTAATGCGCGAATACCAAAAGGTTCGTGTTCGCACGCTGTTTGATCCGGAATCCGATCCATTAGGCGCGGGTTACCACATTATTCAAAGTAAGATTGCGATTGGTTCTGGTGGTATCTCAGGTAAAGGTTGGCTGCAAGGGACACAATCTCAACTGGAGTTTATCCCTGAGCGTCATACCGACTTCATTTTTGCGGTCATTGCCGAAGAATGGGGCATGATAGGTATCCTATTCCTGCTCGCTATCTACCTATTCATTATTGGCCGTGGGCTCATTCTCGCTAGCCAAGCGCAGACGGCGTTTGGTCGAATGATGGGCGGCAGTATTGTTTTAAGCTTCTTCGTTTATATTTTCGTAAACATCGGCATGGTAAGTGGCATTCTTCCGGTGGTAGGTGTACCTCTGCCACTCGTGAGTTATGGCGGTACTTCAATGGTTACATTGATGGCAGGTTTTGGTATTTTGATGTCTATCCACACTCACCGTAAAGCATTCTCAAAGGCGACTTAAGTGATATTTAGTGCAAAGCGCGATTTCGCAAAGAGCAAATACGCAAAGAGCAGTTACGCGATAAACAATAACGCGCAACACACCAAGTCATCAACGCTTAAGCAATTAGCACTTGTCGGTGGCTTAGTTGTGTTGATGAATGGCTGTTCGTCACAACCAGATTCCCAATCGGGTCGCTACGATATCAACGACGATATCGCCCCAGATGTACCAATCTCAGTTGAACATCTAGAAGACGCGCACCCAAAGTATGAGCCTTATAGCTTAGGCGGTAATAGCGATTACACCTTACGTGGTGAAGATTACAAAATCATTCGCGACAGCAAAGGCTTCACTGAAAAAGGTAAAGCATCTTGGTATGGCAAAAAGTTTCACGGTCACCTTACCTCAAATGGTGAGGTGTATGACATGTACTCAATGTCTGCCGCTCATAAGACGTTGCCAATTCCAAGCTATGTGAAAGTGACCAATACTGACAACAACGAGAGCACCATTGTTCGTGTGAATGACCGTGGTCCTTTTCATGAAGGTCGTATCATCGATTTAAGCTACGCAGCTGCGTACAAGCTTGATGTCATTCGTACGGGAACGGCCAACGTTGAGATTGAAGTGATCACCGTCGACATCCCAACCGATGAAAACAAGAAGGCAGCACTCCCTCAATACATAATTCAAGTTGCGACCTCTCAGCATCAAGATCGCAGTGAAAAACTTGCGAGTGAACTGAGTAAAGAACTGTCGGTCAAAACTTTTCTTCAGCCAGTAGATGACAAATACCGACTGATGCTTGGGCCATTTCATGACTATGCTCTGACTCAAGAGAAATTAGAACAGGTTAAGCTTATGGGTTACCCGTCAGCTTATATAAAGAAGCACACCTTAACTCGCTAGATTCTTACAGAAATTTCTGACAATCACTGCACTGGTTTGAAACAGTGATTCTGTTAAGATATGGATAGTTAACCAAATAATTGCATTCAAAATGAATAAATCTAATAAACTTATCAAATCGATTTTTGCTACTTCTGTTGCGCTTTCTGCAACGCTAGCTTCTTCGTCATTCGCCGCGCCTATCGTTGTTCCAGACGCTCCACAAATTGCTGCTAAAGGCTTCGTCCTAATGGATTACCATTCAGGCAAAGTATTGGCAGAAAAAGAGATGAACACTCAACTTTCTCCAGCAAGCTTGACCAAAATGATGACCAGCTATGTTATCGGTCAAGAGCTTGAGCGCGGCAACATTAACCTAAATGACGACGTTGTTATTAGTGAAAACGCTTGGGCGAAGAACTTCCCAGACTCTTCAAAGATGTTTATTGAAGTCGGTACAACGGTAAAAGTGGAAGAGCTTAACCGCGGTATCATCATCCAATCGGGTAACGATGCATGTGTGGCTATGGCAGAGCACATCGCTGGCTCTGAGGATGCATTCGTTGACCTAATGAACGCGTGGGCGAGCTCTATCGGCATGAAAGACACGCACTTTGCGAACGTGCACGGTCTAGATAACCCGAACCTGTACTCAACGCCTTACGATATGGCGCTACTAGGTCAAGCACTTATCCGCGACGTACCTGAAGAGTACCGCATCTACTCTGAGAAAAAATTCACTTACAACGGCATTACTCAGTACAACCGTAACGGCCTGTTGTGGGACAAGAGCATGAATGTGGACGGCATCAAAACTGGCCACACAAGCAATGCGGGTTACAGCCTAGTAAGCTCAGCAACTGAAGGCAAAATGCGCCTTGTTGCTGTTGTAATGGGCACCAAGAATGCTAACGCTCGTAAGACCGAAAGCAAAAAGCTACTGAGCTACGGTTTCCGTTTCTTTGAAACAGTTGCACCGCACACAGCTGGTGAAACGTTCGTTGAAGAGAAAATCTGGATGGGCAGCAAAGACACGGTTGCTCTAGGTGTGGATGAAGACACATTCGTAACACTGCCTCGTGGCCAAGCTAAGAATCTAAAGGCTAGCTTTGTTCTAGAGAAAGAACTTGAAGCACCTATTAGCAAGGGCGATGTCGTTGGTAAGCTGTTCTACCAAATCGATGGTCAAGACGTTGCTGAGTACCCACTGCTGGCACTCGAAGATGTTGAGCAAGGCAGCCTATTTAGCCGTCTATGGGATTACCTAGTTCTTCTGTTCAAAGGTTTATTCTAAGACCAGAGAGTAAGAGTCAATAACAGTAATCTCATGATCCTGTTAGCTATTTACTCATAACCCTTTTAGGGTTTGCCTAACAAGCCAACAAAGGCCGCACTGCGCGGCTTTTGTTGATCTTGAGTTCAGCGATATTTACCAGTAATATTCCGCTCTTATTAATCGAGTCAATTGACCGAATACGCTTTTCTCGGTATTTTGCCCAGCAGCGAAGTACCTACCATTTTGGAGCTAATCATGAACATCAATTCTGATGCAAAACTTAAAGACCTTTTAGAGTTCCCTTGTTCTTTTACTTACAAGGTTATGGGTTACGCGAAACCAGAACTGCCTGAACTTGTACTGGAAGTGATCCAGCGCCACGCTCCTGGTGACTACAGCCCAACAGTGAAACCAAGTGCAAAGGGTAACTACCACTCTGTTTCGATCAACATCACAGCAACGTCGATTGAGCAGGTAGAAACACTTTACAAAGAACTTGGCGAGATCGACATCGTACGTATGGTTCTGTAATCCTCGATTACACAGTGATCACAGCGGCTTAGAGCCGCTGTTTTCATTTTAGGCTCCCCATTTTTGCTTCTTTTATTCAACTTAATTTTCAAGAAATACAAAGAAAGTTGAAAAACCTTGCAGTCCGTCTGTAGTTAGAATCAAATTTCACGTTTATAATGCGTTCACTTTATTAATCCTTGAGGGAGTCCTGCTTTGCAAAATAAGCTAATCGTAAAAAAATTAGGCCGTCAGGATTATGAACCCGTATGGAAAGCCATGCATGAGTTCACCGATACGCGCACAGAAGAAGACGTAGACCAAATTTGGCTAGTCGAGCACAATCCGGTCTTCACTCAAGGACAAGCAGGTAAAGCTGAGCATGTACTCAATGCTGGCGATATCCCTGTTATTCAAAGCGATCGCGGCGGACAAGTTACCTATCACGGCCCAGGCCAGTTGGTTGCTTACTTCTTGATCAATATTCGTCGTAAGAAATTTGGAGTGCGAGATCTAGTTACTCATATAGAGAACCTCGTAATCAACACTCTGAAAGCATACAATATCGAATCAGCTGCTCGACCTGACGCTCCGGGTGTTTATGTCGATGGCAAAAAAATATGTTCTCTAGGCCTACGTATTCGACGTGGTTGTTCGTTCCACGGACTGGCACTTAATGTCGATATGGACCTGTCACCATTCCTGCGCATTAACCCTTGTGGCTACCAAGGAATGGAAATGGCGCAAGTCAGCCAACTGGGCGGCCCATCAGATCTAGAGACCGTTGAGCAACAGCTAATACAAGAGCTTGTCGAACTACTCGGCTATGACCAAGTAGACATTCAAGCCAACAGTAACACTACAGCAGAAGCATAAAATCATGAGCAAACCAATCCAAATGGAAAAAGGCGTTAAATACCGCGACGCCGATAAAATGGCATTGATTCCAGTAAAGAACATGCCTACCGAGCAGAAAGAGATCCTGCGCAAGCCGGACTGGATGAAGATCAAGTTGCCTGCTGATAGCCAGCGCATCCAAGACATCAAATCTGCAATGCGTAAGAACAACCTTCACTCGGTATGTGAAGAAGCGTCTTGCCCTAACCTGGCAGAGTGTTTCAACCACGGTACAGCGACCTTCATGATCCTAGGTGCTATCTGTACACGTCGTTGTCCTTTCTGTGACGTTGCCCATGGCCGTCCAGTTGCTCCTGAAGCGGAAGAGCCTCAAAAGCTAGCAAAAACAATCCAAGATATGAAACTGAAGTACGTTGTAATTACTTCTGTTGACCGTGATGATCTACGTGACGGTGGTGCAAAACACTTTGCTGACTGTAACCGCGAGATCCGCGCACTAAACCCAAATATTCGCATTGAAACTCTGGTTCCTGACTTCCGCGGTCGTATGGACGTGGCACTTGATCTAATGAAAGACAATCCGCCAGATGTATTCAACCACAACCTAGAGACTGCACCTCGCCTATACCGTAAGGCGCGTCCAGGTGCGAACTACAAATGGTCATTGAACCTACTGAAGAAGTTTAAAGAGCAACATCCAGACGTCCCAACAAAATCGGGCGTAATGATGGGCCTTGGTGAAACGAAAGAAGAGATCATTCAAGTACTGAAAGATCTGCGTGAGCATGGCGTAACAATGCTGACTCTAGGCCAATACTTAGCGCCTAGTCGTCACCACTTACCAGTTGAACGTTACGTGCCACCATCAGAGTTTGATGAACTAAAAGAGATCGCTCTAGAGCTTGGCTTTACACACGCTGCATGTGGCCCGTTTGTTCGCTCTTCTTACCACGCGGATCTACAAGCACAAGGTATGGAAATTAAGTAACTCGTAACTTAACGACTCTATTTTTGAAAGGCGCATACCCTAGGGTGATGCGCCTTTTTTATACCTGCAATTTAAAGCCGTAAGTTTCATCCAACAATCGACATAAGAGATACAGGCATGTCGATACTAAAAAGCCGCTCTCAACTGAGAGCGGCTCTGTGATATTTCAAGTACCGTTTTAGAAGTTCGTATTATCGCTTTAGCATCAACCGAAAGATGCCCAGATAACCGTTACCACCAGTACAGGGCATACAAACTTGACGTATGCCGGCCATACTTTACCAAACCAGCCTAGTTGGAAGTCAGGACAGCCCTGCTCTAGTTCTTTTACCTTCGAAGCTCGGCTCCATACCCAACCACCAAATAAGCAGAACATCAGTGCTGCGATAGGTTGCAAGTATTGAGTGGCAATCATGGCGACTAGGCCAAATAAAGCGCCAAAGTTGTAAACAATAACCACACTAAACAGCGCAATTAAACCACCAATAACCCAGCTTGTTGGTGTACGTGCAGTGTTAAAGCGCTCACTCACTAGGGAGACAGGGGCTTCTAGCATAGAGATAGAAGAAGTAAGCGCAGCAATCGTCAGGAGCAAGAAGAAGACTATGGCAAAGATCTGACCTAAGAAACCTAAGCTATCAAACATCAGTGGCAATACTGTAAACACCAGTGTGTCAGAGCTCAGTAGCGAACCATCTTCAGCGTAGATTTGTACGCCCTTTTGCATCGCAACAAACATTGCTGGCATCACAACAAGACCGGCAATAAAAGCAACGGCCGTATCCACTAGAGTTACATTCATCGCCATCTTCGGCAGATTCTCTTTCTTACTCAAGTAAGAGCCGTAGATCAGCATTGAGCATCCACCAATGGTCAAGGAAAAGAATCCTTGCCCCATCGCGGCCAAGATCAGCTTTCTGTCCCATACCTTCTCAAAATCAGGGACAAGGTAATGCTTAAGCCCTTCAACTGCGCCTTGTTGAGTCATGATGTAGACAAACAGCAATGCGAACAGTACAAACAGCGCAGGCATTAAGCGGGTCGACCACTTTTCAATACCTTGCTTGATGCCGCCTTGCACAATCAAAATTGTCAGCACGTAGAACAACATCGTACCCAAGACATTACGTTCTACACTGAAACCTTTAAACCATGCAGCAACCTCAACCAAGCCAAACAGCTCAGCAATAGCGCCAAACAAAAAGCAGATCAACCAGCCACCTACAATGCTGTAAAAGCCTAAAACCGCGCTTGGTACACTTAAACCAATCCAACCTGTCAGCGCACCGACTTTTTTCGCCATTAGATTCGGTGTAAGTGAACGCATACTATCTACTGGGTTAGCTTGACCATGACGACCAATCGCCATCTCAACCACCAGCATTGGGAATGCAACGACAAAGATCAGCACTAAATACACTAAAAGGAATGCGCCGCCACCATTACTCGCGACTTGTGTCGGGAAACCCCAAATGTTTCCAAGGCCAACTGCAGCGCCCGCTGCTGCCAAAATAAAACCTAAACGGGAGCTAAACAGCTCTCTTGATGAAGAAGATTGTTGGTTCATACTGCCTAAAAATACCAATGAACTAGTTTGCTAGTACAATAATCAAAACCTCTGATTCATGCAATCTATAAATGACTAAAATGCTTTTTTATAAGAAAAAGACAAACAGTCAAGCTGTAAATTTAAATATACATAGAATTACTCACCAAATAATATCAACAACACATTAACAATCTCTAAGTTACATTTCCGAATAGCAGGCATAAAAAAGGACACGCAAGGTGCCCAGTCAATCGTTCAATTTATTACCAACGCGTGTTAGATAGTAAACACTTGGTAGTCTTTCAAATTCGGGATCTTCTCATGCAAAGATTTCTCTTGTTCAGCCATCTCATCCAGTGAGTCGCAGAATGCTTCCGCTTCTTTCTCTACCTGTTGTGAGTGCTCTTTAAAACGCTCTTCGATTTTCAACTTCAGTTCAGACATGCTGTCTGCCATCTCAGTTAAATTCAGACCGCCCTCTTGCTTCATTTTTTCAGACATCGCATTGAAAGCGCTTGAGATAAACTCTTCATTAAAGATCTCCATCGCCTTGTCGAAATCTTCGCTCCAACCATTGGCCATCGATTCAAAGCTCTCTGCCGGAAGAACTAAATCGCCGTCTTTGTAGTAACGAGCTTCCATTTCAGCAAAGAAGTCTCTCATTGATTTCTTCACGTTATCAAACGCCTCTGGTGCGTCCAAACTTACCGCAATATCGTCGATAACATCGTTCGCCAGTGCCAATCCCTCTTTAGCCATTGCCTTGGCTTGAGGTAAGTATTCACTCATGCTTTCTCGGTAACGCTCGATCGCTGCTTGCTGATCCGTATCGAGTTCGACCTTTTCACCATGAATATAGAGGTCATTGCCGTCGAGCACTGCCGTGTCGCCATTGGTCTGGTGGATCTCAACCGTCTGCTGGTCAATTCTCAATTCATTTTTGAGGTCTACGCGGCACTGAGCCGCATACGCTGGAACACTCGCCGCAACTAACACCATAGATAGTGATGCAATTAATACGCTCTTTTTCATAACATCCTCACATACATTGCTGTACTAACTATACATTGAGTGATTCACTCAATGTCATGGAAAGGTTTAGAAGTTAACAAACCGACACAATTTCATAGATAAAATGGCTGTCTGAGACGCTGAACTCCACTTCATCACCGAGCTCCTTCCCCATCAAAGCGGCACCTAAGGGAGCGTTTGGTGTCAATATCGCGACATCTTTACCATCCCACTCCACCGACAAACCGCCGACCCTTGGCCCAATAAAGAAATACTTAACCTGATCTTGTTCATCAATAACAGAAAGAAAGCTGCTCATCGCGACGCGCTCACTCTCTCTCAAAACCAACTCACGGTAACATTGAATATCTTCTTCACACTCCTGAACCCTTACGGCTTGGCCATGTGCAAGATACGATGCCTCTAGAGCCAGAGTATCGTACTTATGTTCTGGTACGGTCTCTTCATCCGTTGCCGCATCAATCGCACGTTGCGTTGCTGACTGAGCAATCGCAAGTCGAGATTCAAGTTGTTGAAGGATTATTTGTCTAAGCTCGGATTTATTCATACTTTTGAAGTGCTTTTCTTTAGGAGCTACAGAATAGAATTAGGTACAATCTGGTGCAAGCGCTTTGAAACTGAAGTTTCTCTGCCCTTGAACAGGCTTAGCAGCACACCACACAGATTAAACTGGGCACATTTATGATAGAACAGAAGCTAAAACAGGTCTTTGGATTCGACTCACTGCGTCACGGACAGAAGCAAGTTATTGATAATGTTTTAGCAGGCCAATCAGCAGCGGCCATTTTTCCGACTGGGTCAGGAAAATCTCTCTGCTATCAGCTACCCGCTCTAGAGTTGCCTCACCTTACACTGGTGATCTCTCCGTTACTTGCGCTAATGAAAGACCAGTTAAGTTTTCTTCACAGTAAAGGGATTGCTGCTGCGGCCATCGAGTCGAGCCAAGACAGACAAACCACCCAACAAGTGATGCAGTCTGTTCGTAATGGTGAAACCAAGATTTTAATGATCTCGGTTGAACGCCTAAAGAACGAGCGTTTTAGACAGTTCATATCACAAGTACCTATCTCACTTTTGGTGGTTGATGAGGCGCACTGTATCTCAGAATGGGGTCACAACTTCAGACCGGACTACCTCAAGCTACCCCACTATCAAAAACAGCTTAATATCCCTCAAGTTCTATTACTGACCGCAACAGCAACGACGGGCGTCATTCAAGACATGCAGAGTAAATTCAATATTGCTCCGGAGAGCGTGGTTGTAACGGGCTTTTATCGTAAAAACTTGGACTTAGCGATACAGCCTTGTGAGCAAGAGACAAAGTTAGAAACGCTATGTAACGTGGTCAATCAAGCGCCGCAATCACCGACTATTGTCTATGTGACGCTTCAGCAAACGGCAGAAAATGTCGCTCAAGCTCTTAGAAATGTTGGCATTAACGCCGTTGCTTACCATGCGGGCCTCAAGCCGGAGAACCGTGATGCGATTCAGCAGCAGTTTATGAATGATGAAATCAACTGCATCGTCGCTACCATCGCCTTTGGTATGGGTGTCGATAAGTCGAATATCCGCCGAGTGATTCACTTTGATCTGCCTAAGTCGATAGAGAACTACTCCCAAGAGATTGGGCGTGCTGGTCGTGACGGTCAACATTCTGAGTGTATATTACTTGCCAATAAACACGGTCTTAGCACGCTAGAGAACTTTGTCTTTGGCGATACACCTGACAACATCGCGATTCAAACTGTGCTACAAGAGATATACGCCTGTCAGCCTTCTGGTAATACCTACGCCACTCAGTGGGAAATCATGCTCAATCAGCTCTCACGCGAATCCAATATTCGTCAGCTGCCATTGAAAACCTTGCTGGTATACCTAGAGATCGAGGGCATTATTGAGCCTAAATACAGCTTCTTTGCTGATTACAAATTCAAATTTGTACGACCAAAACCACAGATCATCGACCAATTTCAGGGTGAGCGCCGTGCGTTTGTTGAGTCGATTTTCCAATGCTCGCCGCAAGCTCGTGTTTGGTGCCAAGTGGACTTCGATGCACTGTGGACGCACTTTCAAGCCGACAGACAGCGCGTGGTTGCAGCGATCGACTACTTTTATGAGCAAGGTTGGATTGAACTGGAAAGCAAACAGATCACCGATGTATATGCAGTACACAACACCAGCGAAGATCCGAATCAAGTGGCTAAACGCCTATCGGCACTGTTTAAACAGAAAGAGGACAACGAAATTGGCCGCCTCAATTACATGCTGGAGTTCTTTGAATCAAGCAGCTGCCTGAGTTCCAAACTTGCAAACTACTTTGGTGACATGAATGCACCACAAGAGTGTGGCCATTGCTCTGCTTGTCGTGGAACCATTGCACAACTGCCTAATGTACCTTTGGAAGCCGTTGACGAGAGTGACCTTCAAGCTTGGATTAATGAATTCATCAGTAGCAGCCCACAATGGGTAACTGACGAGGCAATTACTCGCTTTCTATCTGGGATTGCAACGCCATTGTCAACCAAACTTAAAGCCAGCAAAATGATGGGGTATGGCAAGCTTGAGCAACACCCTTTCCGCGATACTCTTGCCCTAGTTCAACAGACGCCAAGATAACAACAATAGACGCAACTGGGCTTCTTCTGATTAGAAGAAGCTTAATTGGCGCATCTGATCTCTAGGTTGCAACATCACGCTCAACCCAAGCAAACGAATCTCACGCCCTTGCTGACGCTTTAAGATCTCACTCAACAGCTCTTTGAAGTGCTCTAAATCTAACGACGTATGAATGTGTTCAATGGTTGTCTGCTGGAAATCTGCAAACTTGAGTTTAATGCCTTGTTTGGTGATGGACTTCGTCGGGCTCGCTTTCTCAAGTCTTGCTTCCAATTCTGGGAATAAGCGCTCTTCAATCACCTTCCAGCACTCTTGGTAAGTCGAGATGTTTTCAGTGAAGGTACGCTCTACCCCGACGGACTTTCTCTCTCGCTCGACCACCACTTCACGCTCATCAATACCATGGCTTCTCTTCCAAAGGGATGCCCCTTGTCGGCCAAACTGAGTCAGCAATGCGCGGTAATCGGCTTCTTTAATATCCTTGCAGGTATAAAAACCCGCTTGATGTAGCTTCTCGATACTTACCTTACCAACGCCAGGAATCTTCTCCAGTGGCAACTCATCTATCACGCTTTGAACATCTTGAGGTGGGATCACAAACTGCCCATTAGGCTTATTCATATCCGATGCAACCTTGGCCAAGAACTTAATCGGAGCAACACCAGCGGATGCCGTTAGCTGTAGTTCATTCCAGATATCGCGGCGGATAGCCTCTGCAATAAGGGTGGCCGAGCCATAGCACTGCTCGGAATCAGTCACATCAAGAAAGGCTTCATCGAGAGACAATGGCTCAATCAAGGGTGTGTAGCGTAAAAAGATAGCTCGAATCTGTTTCGAGATATCTTTGTATACCTGCATTCGACCTGGCACCACGAGCAAGTTTGGACACAGTTGCAGCGCCTTAGCCGTTGGCATCGCCGAACGAATACCAAACTTACGCGCCTCATAATTACAAGTACTGAGCACACCGCGTTGCTTCTCGTGCCCTCCGACAGCCAAAGGACGATTTCGATAAGATGGGTTATCACGCATTTCGACAGCTGCGTAAAAACAGTCCATATCAACATGGATTATTTTCCGAACTCTCTCTTTATCAGAACCACACATGACCAAAACACTCGCCAAACACTGTATTAATAAACAGTATAATCATTTATTCTCTGAGAACAAAGCGATCATTGAATAAGTCATCTTTCGCTTAGTGACTTGTTAACACTTCTGGTAATATGGTTAAAAAGTATTTACTCGATAAGTAGGGAACGCTTTTGACTGAAAAAATACTAGTCGTTGAAGACAGTCGAGCCTTTAGAAACTACCTTCATCAACAACTCACTAATGCCGGTTATACAGTCACGCTGGCCGAGTCTGTGCAACAGGCCAAAGAGATACTCGAACAAGAAACGGACTTTCTGTGCGCGGTGTTAGACTACTGCCTGCCGGATGGACAGGACGGTGAAATTGTTGACTTGGTTCTTGGTTACCAACAAAAAATCATCGTACTGACGGCAATGTTCAGCGACGCTTTGCGTGAACAGGTGCTTGCTAAAGGTGTGATTGATTACATTCTGAAAGACAGTATGGCGTCAGTGACGTATTTGCTGCCTTTGATTCAACGTATTACCAACAACAAAAATCACAAAGCATTGGTTGTCGATGACTCTTCGGTCGTACGTCGTTACATTGTGCAACTCCTAGAGCATCAATACATTCAGACCGTTCAAGCTGTCGATGGTGAGCAAGGGCTAGCCCTGTTACACAACGATCCTGATATTACGTTTATCGTCACCGATCATGACATGCCAAACAAAGACGGCATCACTATGATTCGTGAGATTCGCCAGCATTATACACGCAACGATCTGGCTATCTTAGGGCTATCAGCCAGCGATGATCGCACGCTAACCGCTCAGTTCTTAAAAGCGGGCGCTAACGACTTCCTTTATAAGCCATTCAATCAAGAAGAGTTCTTCTGTCGTATTCACCAACTACTGGACATGAAAGAAGCGAACAATGAACTGTTCCGTCACGCTAATGAAGACGCACTTACTGGGTTATGGAACCGCCGATTCTTGTTTAATCAAGCATGTAAGGGTTGTGAAAAGCGAAACATAGCGATGATGGATATCGACTTCTTTAAAAAGGTCAATGATACCTACGGTCACGACGGCGGCGACGCGGTACTGATTGCTGTAGGACAGACCATCAAGTCGTTCTTCAAAGACGATGTCGCTGTACGATTTGGCGGGGAAGAGTTCTGCATTCAAGCTTGTGGCTCATATAGAGACTTCGTTGTACGCTTAGAAAAAATGAGAATTGCGATTGAACAGCAGACCATTACTCATGACGAGCAGCAAATTAACGTGACCATGAGTATTGGCGTTACCAATATTGAATCCGACCTGGATAGCCAGATTAAAGCGGCGGATGAACTGTTATACAGAGCAAAAGAGCAAGGTCGAAATCAACTTGTATTCGAAAGACACAACCAAGAACTCATTAATGCTTAGTGGCTCTTTCTATCGTGGCAATATATTAACCAAACAGTAGCAACAGCTACGCAAAAACAAAAAAGCTCAAGATTTCCCTTGAGCTTTTCTTTTATCAGAAGAATCTGATTAAGCGATACGGTCTTTTTCCCATGCCGCTAGTTTCTCATCACGTTCAGCTAACTTCTCGGCACGGTAAGCTTCACGAGCTTCACGCTTCTTACGTGCATCACAAGGTTCAGGACAGTTACATACCTTATCGATACCAACAGCACCAAGGCCGCCACAGCTACCTTTTACTACCTTCTTCTGGATGATGTAGCCAATCGACATTGCTGCGATAACGGCTAGAAAAACGCCAAATGTAATAATAAATGTATTCATATTGCTCTCGCTACCTTATTTCTTTAAGTATGGCTTGAACGCTTCAGAAGCGATCTCTTTAAAGCCATCGGCTGTTTTAACCACCATAAATGCTGGGATATTATGCTGATTCGCGATTTCCATACCTTTTACCTCACCTAAGACCATAAGGCCAGTAGATAAGCCATCTGCAGTCATTGAAGACGGGTCTAATACGGTCACTGACACCACTTTATGATGAATAGGTTTACCGGTTTCTGGGTTGATAATGTGCGAGTAACGAACACCATCACGCTCAAAATAGTTTCTGTAATCACCCGATGTGGCAATAGCCATATCACCCGGCTCAATGATCTCTTGAATGGTACGCTCTTCAACGCTTGGCTTTTCAATCGCGATGCGCCAGCCCACATTTTCACGGTTTAGGCCTTTAAGACGAATTTCACCACCTACTTCAACCATGTAGTTGTGAATACCAATAGAGTCTAGGTAATCAGCCAAAACATCCACGCCCCAGCCTTTAGCGATCGTTGATAGGTCAACGTATAGCTTAGGGAGATCTTTGGTTAGCTTATTACCCTCTACACTAAGGTGGTGGATACCAATTTTTTGTTTACGCGCTGCTAACTCTTCATCCGTTGGAACCACTTCTGGGCGGGCTTCAGGACCAAAACCCCAAAGGTTAACCAACGGCCCTACCGTTACATCCAATGCACCTTCAGTTAGACCGTTCAAACGAATCGCTTCTTTCACAACCAATGCGGTTTGTTCAGATACCTCAAACGCATCACCGCCTTCATACTGGTTGAAGCGGCTTAGTTCTGAATCTTTACGGTAAGTAGACATTTGATCGTTCACTTCTTCAAGTAGACGATCGATCTCTGCGTGTACCTTATCCGACGCTAGAAACTCATCACTATTGATGTACTTAATATTGTAGCTCGTGCCCATGGTTGGGCCGTTCAAATGTACCTGCTCTCGTGGCTTTTCGCAGCCCGCTAGAAACAGTAGAGAAGTTAATGCAACAAGCCAAATTCTCACTTGCTTACTCCCATAATTGTTAGTGATTTATATAAGAAAGAATAATATCCAGACATTTACTCGTTATGCTTTCTTATATAAGCCGTTGTATGGTGAACACCGCTCAGAAAAACAAATGGCTGACTCCTAAGAGCCAGCCATAATATCAGTCACTTAAGTGGATTAACCACCGAAGTCATCTAGAAGGATGTTCTCATCTTCTACACCAAGATCTTTCAGCATGCCGATAACAGCCGCGTTCATCATCGGTGGACCACACATGTAGTACTCACAATCTTCAGGAGCTTCATGATCCTTCAGGTAGTTTTCGTACAGTACGTTGTGGATGAAGCCTGTGTAACCATCCCAGTTATCTTCTGGCATTGGATCAGACAGAGCACAGTGCCAAACGAAGTTATCGTTTTCAGCTTGTAGGCCGTCGAAGTCTTCTACGTAGAACATCTCACGCTTAGAACGTGCACCGTACCAGAAAGACATCTTACGAGTTGAGTTAAGACGCTTAAGCTGATCGAAGATGTGTGAACGCATTGGTGCCATACCAGCACCACCACCAACGAATACCATTTCGTTGTCTGTGTCTTTCGCGAAGAACTCACCAAATGGACCAGAGATAGTACACTTGTCGCCTTCTTTAAGAGACCAGATGAACGATGACATTTGACCAGGTGCAACATCAGGATTATTAGGCGGCGGCGTAGCGATACGCACGTTCAGCATAATAATACCGTGTTCTTCTGGGTAGTTAGCCATTGAGTATGCACGGATGATATCTTCATCAACCTTAGACTCGTAACGGAACAGGTTAAACTTGTCCCAGTCTTCGCGGTACTCTTCTGGTACATCGAAATCAGAGTATTTGATGTGGTGAGCAGGTGCTTCAATCTGAATGTAACCACCAGCACGGAAAGGTACTGATTCGCCATCAGGGATTTGCAGCTTAAGCTCTTTGATGAAGGTTGCTTTGTTATCGTTAGAGATAACTTCACATTCCCACTTCTTCACACCGAAGATCTCTTCAGGAAGTTCGATATCCATGTCAGTTTTCATAGCAACTTGACATGCAAGACGTTCACCTTCGCGAGCTTCACCTTTAGTAATGTGGTCAAGCTCAGTTGGAAGGATGTCGCCACCGCCTGATTTAACTTTTACGCGACACTGACCACAAGAGCCACCGCCACCACAAGCAGAAGATACGAATACTCCAGCGCCAGCTAGAGCACCAAGCAGTTTACCGCCCGGTTGCGTCGTAATTGCTAGAGATGGGTCATCGTTTACAGCGATAGTGATGTCACCTGTAGGTACAAGCTTAGATTTAGCGAAAAGAATCACTAAAACCAGTGCAAGTACAATGATGGTAAACATCGCTACACCAAGAATAATGCTTTGCATTTGTTATTCCTTATTTCTGGGTGCTTACCCTACAGTTGAACACCAGAGAAAGACATAAAGCCTAACGCCATTAGACCAACACTGATGAACGTGATACCAAGACCACGAAGACCAGGAGGTACGTCAGAGTACTTCATCTTCTCACGGATACCCGCAAGTGCAACGATAGCTAACATCCAACCCACACCAGAACCGAAGCCGTATACAACAGATTCTGCGAAGTTGTAGTCACGCGTTACCATGAAAGATACACCACCAAAGATTGCACAGTTAACTGTGATCAGTGGTAGGAAGATACCTAGCGCGTTGTACAAAGGTGGGAAGAAACGGTCAAGAACCATCTCTAGGATTTGTACAAGTGCCGCGATAACACCGATGAATGCGATGAAGTTAAGGAAACTTAAATCGACACCTTCAACAAGCGCGTTCTCTTTTAGAATGTGCGTGTAAACAAGGTTGTTTACAGGTACAGCGATTGTAAGTACTACAACTACCGCAACACCAAGACCAAAAGAAGTTTTAACTTTCTTAGATACTGCTAGGAATGTACACATACCTAGGAAGAAAGAAAGCGCCATGTTTTCGATGAAAATCGATTTAACTAGCAGACTAATATAATGTTCCATGACTACCTTACCCCTTCGCTTCTACTTGCTCTGGCTTGAACGTACGAATCGCCCAAATCAAGAAGCCGATTAGGAAGAATGCAGAAGGTGCTAGAAGCATCAAGCCATTTGGCTGATACCAACCACCGTTGCTCACTAGAGGTAGTACTTCCATACCAAATAGTTTGCCTGAGCCAAGTAGCTCACGGAAGAAACCTACAGTGATAAGAACGAAACCGTAACCAAGACCGTTACCAAGACCATCGATTAGAGATGGGATTGGCTCAGACTTCATTGCGAATGCTTCAGCACGACCCATTACAATACAGTTAGTAATGATTAGGCCTACGAATACAGATAGCTGCTTAGAGATATCGTATAGGTATGCTTTAAGCACTTGGTCTACCACGATTACTAGTGATGCGATGATCGCCATCTGAACGATGATACGCACACTGTTAGGAATGTGGTTACGGATTAGAGATACAGAGAAGTTAGACAGAGCAGTAACAAACATTACCGCGATAGTCATAACAAATGCTGTTTCTAGTTTAGTGGTTACCGCAAGAGCAGAACACACACCAAGAACCTGTAGCGCGATTGGGTTGTTGTCCAATACTGGCGCTAAGATGCTCTTTTTAATATCTTTTGCACTAGACATTAGTTCAGACCTCCGTCACGAACTTTTGCTAGGAACGGACCAAAGCCCATTTCACCTAACCAGAAGTCAAATGTATGTTGAACACCAACGCTAGTTAGTGTTGCACCAGAAAGGCCATCAACACCGTGCTCAGAACCTTCAGGAGCGCCACCTTTTACAACTTGGATAGCTGGCTTGTGGTTTTCGTCGAATAGTTTCTTACCAACGAATTGAGCACGCCATGTTGGGTTCTCAACTTCACCACCAAGTCCTGGAGTTTCACCTTGCTCGTAGTACGTGATGCCAGAAACTGTGTTGCCATCAGTCTCTACCGCAACGAATGCGTACATCATTGACCATAGGCCGTTACCGTGAACAGGGATGATAACTTTAGTCGTTTCTTCACCAGATTTAACTAGGTAAACCGTACCAGTGTTAGCACGACGAAGGATCTTAGCTACGTCTTCTTCAGCTGAAAGCTTGATAGACTGAGCTGGATCTTTTGCCGCTTTACGTTGGTCGTATGCAGCTGCATCGCCGTCAACGAAATCACCAGTAGCGAAATCAACTAGACGAGGTTCGATGTTCTCTGCGTATAACGCAGGAATGTCGCCTGCTAGGTCGATGCCTGCAACTTCTAGGATCTTAGTTTGCTGATCAAGAACTGCGTTAGCTTGTTGCTTAGGTTTAAGAACAACTGCAGCTGTTGAAACGATGATTGAGCACACTAGGCTCAATGCGATAACAACAAACAGCGTCTTTTTAATGCTATCGTTATTACTTGCCATAGCGAGCTAGTCTCCGCTTAATGTTCTTCTCGATTACAACGTGGTCAAACAGAGGAGCAAATAGGTTTGCGAATAGGATCGCAAGCATCATGCCTTCTGGGTATGCCGGGTTAACAACACGGATCATTACACACATTGCGCCGATTAGGATGCCGTACCACCACTTACCTTTGTTTGTAAATGATGCTGATACTGGGTCTGTTGCCATGAAGAACATACCGAATGCGAAGCCACCTAGAACTAGGTGCCAGTGCCAAGGCATGCTGAACATTGCATTAGTGTCAGAACCGATCACGTTGAACAGCGTAGACACAGCGATCATACCGATCATTACACCAGCAATGATACGCCATGAAGCTATACGCATGTATACGATCATCGCAGCACCAATCATAAGTGCTAGAGTCGATACTTCACCGATAGAACCTGGGATGTTACCAATGAACGCATCCATCCAAGTGATTGCTTCACCAGATACAGTGTTCACTAGAGCGCTACCGCCGCCTTGAGCCCATTGGCTAAGCGCAGTTGCACCAGAGAAACCATCAGCTGCAGTCCATACCACGTCACCAGAAATCTGTGCAGGGTATGCAAAGAATAGGAACGCACGGCCAGCAAGTGCAGGGTTAAGGAAGTTACGACCCGTACCACCGAAGATCTCTTTAGCAACTACAACACCGAAGGTAATACCTAGTGCCGCTTGCCATAGAGGAAGTGTTGGCGGAACGATAAGTGCGAATAGGATAGAAGTTACAAAGAAGCCTTCGTTAACTTCGTGCTTACGCACCATACAGAATAGAACTTCCCAGAAACCACCAACGATAAATACCGTTGCGTAGATAGGTAGGAAGTAAGTCGCACCTAGCAGCATTTTACTGCCAACACCTGCATCGGCTCCCAAGGAAGCGCCCAGCATTTGAGTCAGCCAGTAGTGCCAGTTACCATCGATTACAGATGCTAGTTCAGCGCCTGCGTACATGTGGTTAAGTGCAGCGATAGCTTGGCCACCCGCGTTGTACATACCCCAGAACATAGCTGGGAATACCGCGAACCAAACCATAATCATGATACGTTTTAGGTCAACGCTATCACGAACATGCGAGCTCTTCTTTGTAATAAGACCTGGCGTGTAGAACACAGTTGCCGCTGCTTCGTAAAGCGCGAACCACTTCTCGTGTTTACCACCTGGCTCAAAATGATGCTCGATGTCTTCAAGAAACTTTTTAAGGCCCATGAAAATTACCCTTCCTTCTCAATCGTATCTAGGCATTCACGAAGTAGTTGACCGTACTCGTATTTGCCTGGACATACAAAGGTACACAATGCTACATCTTCTTCATCTAGCTCTAGCGCACCTAGTGCTTGAGCACTATCAACGTCGCCTGCACATAGATCACGAAGCAGCAGAGTAGGTTCCATATCTAGAGGCATTACGCGCTCGTAGTTACCGATTGGAACCATTGAGCGATCACTACCGTTCGTTGTCGTTGTCATGTTGAACAACTGACCTTTGAACAGGTGACCAAGGAATGAACGAGTAACAGAGAACTTGTTCTTACCAGGCATAGCCCAGCCAAACAGCTCTTTATCACGACCTTCACGTAGAACAGAAACTTGTTGATGGTAACGACCAAGGTAAGCGTGAGGACCTGTTGCTTGAGTACCAGTTAGTACTGAACCAGAGATCACACGAACTTCACCTGGCATCAACTCGCTGTCCGTAAGCTCATCAAGGCTAGCACCAAGTTGAGTACGAACTAGACGTGGGTTGTTTACTACTGGACCAGCCAGAGAAACAACGCGATCTGTGTAAATTTCACCAGTTAGGAAAAGCTTACCGAACGCGATAACGTCTTGATAGTTAATGCTCCACGCTACGTTTTGTGCATTTACCGGATATAGGTAATGCATATGCGTACCTGCAAGACCTGCAGGGTGTGGGCCATCGAAAACATGTTCTTCAACATTAGACTGAGACGAACGAGGTAGGCTAGTGCCTTTTTTACAAACGTAAACCTTGCCGCTCGTTAGAGTTGAAAGAATATCTAAACCAGCAACGAACGCTTCAGACTGCTCGTTAATGATCAATTCTGGCTCAGCAGCTAGAGGGTTCGTATCCATAGCAGTTACGAAAATAGCCTGAGTTTCAGAATCAACAGCTGGAACCTTGCTGAACGGACGAGTACGCAGAGCGGTCCATGCGCCAGACTCAACAAGCTGAGTCTTAACCGCATCACGGTCTAGACCTGCTAGTTGGTTAGCTTCATAGTTATTGAACGTGATTTGCTCATTGCCTGCTACTTCAATCACTACTGATTGAAGAACACGCTTAGCACCACGGTTCACTTCAATAACTTTACCGCTTGCTGGAGAAGTAAATACAACACCTGGGTTCTTTTTATCTGCAAAAAGAACTTGGCCTTTCTTCACTTCGTCACCAACGCGAGCATGCATCGTAGGACGCATACCAACGTACTCTTCGCCAAGCAAGGCGACTTTAGTGATGGACTTACCATCATTAATCACCTGGGATGGAGTTCCTGCAATAGGAAGATCCAAGCCCTTCTTTATTGTAATCATACGCACTTGCACTACTTTATCGGGAAAAAGATTCTTTTAATTGCGTAAATTCAGGACGGTTTTTATACGCCCTTAGACACGACATTAGAGTGTCCGGTTTTGGTAAAAATAAGGCACCAAAATCGCAACATTATCTTAATAAACTCATCACAAAAATGAGGTGAGATTTATCAGGTGCCGTATTCTAGCATTTTTTGACGTCTTGATGCCATGACCAATAACTTGAATAAGGGCTATATTTGGTGAGAATTGAAGCATATGGACTCTTAAATATGAATAATTTTGACGAGCCGCACAGATAAAAAGGCATTTCAATAGCGTTTTAAACAAGAGATTAACACTCTGTCACAAACTAATATTTTTCAGATTTTGTTGAAACACTGTTAATAAAAACATTACTAATTATGGGTATTTTGAATCGTTCAACGTGACATCAACTTGGTCAATATAACAACGAAAAACCGATAGATTTGGCGACAAAAAAGGCGGCTAATGCCATCCTTTTGTTTATCTGTCTATTTTATGACTTACTGCCACCCATGCACATTGGGCTATCTGGCACACTATCAAACTGCTTCTGCCATTCATCTTTTGTATAAGTATGAATAGAGAGCGCATGGATATGATTTGCTAACTCTTCAGCAAGCACTTGATTAACCGCTCGGTGACGTGCAATCAAACGCAAACCTTCAAATGCATCGCTCACAACAACCACTTTAAAATGGCTTTCAGAACCTGCTGGAACATTGTGCATGTAGCTTTCATTCACGACGTTGAGATGTGTTGGCTCAAACTCATTGTGCAGTTTCGTTTCAATGACTTCTTGGATCATCATGATTCCTTAATCGGACTCTTATTATTCACTATCAAAACAGTATAAACCCAAAGCGGGTGACTGTCTGACTCTTTAATACATGACACGCATAGGAATGTAGAGTTTTTTCTATCTTGTTTAGTCTGCTTTTGAGAGAATGTCGCGGTTATTTCTCACATAAGTATCTAAGTAATGAAAACCGAACTTACCCTACACGACAGAACCCTGATTCTACATCGTTTCCCTAAACGCTCTAGTGAAACCCTACAGGCGTGGGATGCTGGTGATGAATACCTTATTAATCACGTCGAAGAGATGAACCTTGAACCGGGAAAACACATCCTGATTCTTAACGATCATTTCGGCGCACTGTCTGCTTGGTTTTCACAAGATCACGACGTGACCATGATGAGTGACTCTTACATCTCTCATCGCGGCGCGCTAAAAAATCTACAACGTAACCAATGTAATCGCGTTCAATTTCTCAATACCATGGACGACATCCCGGTTGGCGTTGACCTGGTATTAATGCAGCTGCCAAAAACCAATCGTCATTTAGTGTGGCAGTTGAGTCAATTGCGTCAGGCTCTTCCTGAAGGATGCCAAGTGATTGGTGTCAATAAAGTCAAAGAGATTCATACCTCTACTCTCAATCTGTTCGAAAAATACCTTGGTGAAACCAAAACCTCATTAGCGAAGAAAAAACACCGCTTAGTCTTCTCATCACCAAACTGCCAGCCTGTTCATAAGGTTGAACCGTTCGTTGAGTGGGATGTAGACGGCGAAGATATCCGCCTGAAAAATTTACCGAATGTTTACTCAGGAGAAGCACTCGATCAGGGCGCTCGCTATATGCTTGAGCACATCCCGCAAGATCCAGAGCTTCGCCATATTATCGACCTAGGTTGTGGTAACGGCGTGCTAAGTGTTAAAGCGGCACAACTGAACCCACAGGCTCGTATTACCTGCGTTGATGAAAGCTTTATGGCCGTAGAATCCGCTAGACAGAACATCCAAGAAAACATCGGAGACGAAGGTAACTTCCAATTCATCGCCAATAACTGCTTAGATGGATTCAAGAAGAACAGCACCTACTTGGTTCTGTGTAATCCTCCCTTCCATCAACAGCAAGCGATCACCGACCATATCGCATGGCAGATGTTTTGTGATGCAAAGCATGTTCTTAGCAACGGGGGCAAATTAATTGTTATTGGCAACCGACACCTCGGATACGATGTAAAGTTAGCGAGATTATTTGGCAAGGCGAACGTCGAAACGCTTGAATTGAACCAAAAATTTGAGATATTACAAGCAACAAGAGAACCCGCTAACTTTAATAAGTAGCTGTGGTATTGCGCGTACGGGAAAAGTGCCGTGCGTCTCGTGTGGAATTAGAAAGGATATAGGAATGAAAAAACTGATTTTAGCAGCTTCTATTATGGCTTTGACGGCGTGTTCTGCGCCTCAACAAGAGCAGATCAACCTTGCTCCTGAAGCTTCTCTCAGTAATAGCAACCTAGTACAAGGCAAAACCTACACTCTGAGCAGTAAAGATGTACGCGCGGCACAGTATGTCGCCCTCGTGGATAGCGGCCGTTCCAACATTCAACCTATTCACGCTAAACAGAACATGCGTATTTCTTTAGAGAACGTATTAGCTCAACAACTAGAGTCACAGGGCTTCCGAGCAAGCGTAAATAGTGAAAACTCGGTTGTCCTTGAAATCCAAGAAGCCTTGGTTACTGTAAAGCACACCATCATGGAAAACCAAATGGATGGTAAAGTGACACTTGAGGTAACAGCTGAAACACCAGAAGGCAAGCTGGTTAAAACCTTTAATGGTACCGCAGTTCGCACTGGCGCATTGAGCGCTTCAAATGAAGATATTGCACTGGTTCTGAACGATGTTATCAATCTAGTTCTAACTGAAATCGCAAACGACCAAGAACTGCAAACTTACATGAAGGAGCGTTTCTAATGGGTCGTATTCTAACGTCTATTACCTTAGCGATGCTAAGTGCGAGCGTTTGGGCTGGCCCAAAAGTGGCAGTTGAAACTACACTCGGCAACTTCACCATCGAACTCAATGAAGAGCAAGCGCCAATCAGCTCGGAAAACTTCTTAAAATACGTTGAAGATGGTAGCTATGTTGGCAGTCAATTCCACCGAGTGATTCCGGGCTTCATGGCTCAAGGCGGTGGTTTTGATGAAGAGATGAATCGTCTACCGACTTATGCGCCAATCAAGAATGAAGGCAGCAATGGTCTGCAAAACAAAACAGCAACGATTGCGATGGCACGCACTAATGCACCACACTCGGCAACTCGTCAGTTCTTCATTAACTATTCTGACAACACTTTCCTAAACGCTGGCGCTGGTAACCCAGGCTACGCAGTATTCGGTGAAGTAACAGAAGGCTTCGATGTCGTTCAGAAAATGGCGACTATTCCAACTAAGCGAGTAGGCCGCATGTCTGATATCCCAGTTGACCCAATTGTGATTACAGCCGTCAAAGTCATCAAATAACCTCTTCTCACGCCCTTAGTTCATTAAGGGCGTTTTTCTATACAAGGACGCCCTATGTCATCAGGCTCTTCCTCTCTTTCATGGATGCAAACCTTCCGTAGCTATTTAGATAAGCGTCTACTTTGGGTGTTTATGTTGGGCTGTTCCAGTGGTTTTCCGTGGGTGTTGATAGGCTCAAACATGTCAGGCTGGCTCAAAGATGCCGGATTGACTCGTGCTGCGATTGGTTACTTCGGTAGTGTATTTGCTGTCTACGCGATCAATTTCTTGTGGGCACCATTAGTCGACCGCGTCAAATTGCCTGTTCTTCATGCAATACTAGGCCAACGCCGTAGCTGGATTTTCTTCTGTCAAACCATTGTATTGATCGGCACCTTATTCATCGCTGGTGTGAACCCCGCTGACAATTTGGCTTTTACCTCAATGTTAGCGCTGGCTATTGCGATTGCATCGGCAACTCAAGATATCGCCATCGATGCGTTTCGTATTGATACCTTCCCAAAATCCGAAGCATCGAAACTCCCACAAGCCTCTGCAATGGCCGTAGTCGGTTGGTGGACAGGGTATTCCTTACCAGGGTATCTCGCATTCATCAACGCTGACGCCATCGGTTGGAATGGTGTCTATTATGGTATGGCCGGTGTCGTCGTCGTCTTAATGCTATTCACTCTACTGGTCGGCGAACCGAAAACAGAACGAGAACGACTACAGCAACAAGCTCAACAGCGCCATACTAAAGTAGTCGACTCTAAACTCGTGGCGTGGTTTACCGTAACCGTGATTGAACCCTTTTATGATTTCTTCAAGCGCAATGGCGTACAAGTGGCCATCACTCTACTGTTATTTGTGTTCCTGTTTAAGATTGGTGAAGCCTTCTTGGGGCGTATGTCGATCACCTTCTATAAAGAGATTGGCTTTAGTAATGAACAGATCGGTCATTACTCTAAATTGATTGGTTGGGGCGCTACAATTTTCTTCACTTTGCTAGGCAGTATCTTCAATGTGAAGTTTGGCATTGTGCGAGGGCTAATGATCGGCGGTATTGCAATGGCGGGCAGTAACCTAATGTTCGCATGGATTGCTAAAACAGGGCCGAGCGAAACTCTATTCCTCGCAACGATTATTGTCGACAACTTCACAACGGCTTTCTCGACGGTTGCGTTTGTTTCGTTTTTAACCTTGCTAACTGGACAAGCCTTCTCGGCAACACAATACGCTCTTTTAGCATCACTCGGGAACTTCGGACGCACAACGTTAGCCTCCTTTAGTGGGGAGCTGGTCGATTACCTTAACGATTGGTCGCTGTTCTTTATTATCACCGCACTAATGGTGATACCAAGTTTATTGATGCTCTACTCTCTAAGACACTTCTTCGCTCGCTTACTTGAAGAAGCACGTCATCAAAAATAGTAGTAAGTAAAACTCACAATCATAAAAGAGAGTCAATTGGCTCTCTTTTTTTGTTTTCACTCAACCAATTTGTATTACTTATACCCATGTGTGAGCCGATTTACAATCAAATATCTAGTGTCAATTCATTTTATACCATTTATGTTGATAACAAGATTTAGATCACCCAAAACTGCAAAAACGTTTGCTTCGTACATCAATTATTCAATTCATCTATAAAATGTGCAGCAATCGCTAAATCAATAAAAACCAGACAGCATCGAGTTGCACTACACTCTTAAAGTTCCCTCATTTAGATCATTTGTGTGACCAAAGTCACCATTTTATTTCTAGTTTGCATCCATTCTCACTTTTAATTGAGAGCAAAATCGCTATCATGCTCGGCATTCGGACATCACTAACACGCATGGATTAGCGAGTTACTTATTTTTAACAGAGAGAGTTCCATTATGCGTAAATCACTTTTAACTCTTGGTCTTTTAGCAGCTACGGCAGCTCCAGCAATGGCAGCAGACTACTCAGACGGCGACATCCACAAAAACGACTACAAGTGGCTTCAGTTCAACCTGATGGGTGCGTTCAACGAGAAACCAGGAAACTCAAACCACGATTACCTTGAAATGGAATTCGGCGGCCGCTCTGGTATCTTCGATCTTTACGGCTACGTTGATGTATTCAACCTAACGTCTGATCCAGGTAGCGACAAAGCTGATGCTGAAGCTAAGATGTTCATGAAGTTTGCACCTCGTATGTCTATTGATGGCCTAACAGGTAAAGACCTATCTTTCGGTCCAGTTCAAGAGCTATACGTAGCTTCTGAAATTACTTGGGACGGTGTGAACACAACTGATACAACTTTTGGTGTAAACCAACAAAAAATTGGTCTAGGTTCTGACGTAATGGTTCCTTGGTTAGGTAAAATCGGTCTAAACCTTTACGGTAACTACGATTCAAACCAAAAAGACTGGAACGGCTTCCAAATCTCGACTAACTGGTTCAAACCTTTCTACTTCTTCGAGAACGGTTCATTCATCTCTTACCAAGGTTACATCGATTGGCAATTTGGTATGAAAGATGAATACAGCGCAGAAAGCAGCGGCGGTGCTATGTTCAACGGTATCTACTGGCACTCTGATCGTTACGCAGTTGGTTACGGCCTAAAAGCTTACGAAACTGTTTACGGTCTAGAAGATGGCGGTTTTGCTGGTCGCACTTCAGGTGTAGGTCACTACGTAGCTGTTACTTACAAGTTCTAATCAGAGCTGTAAGAAAACTTCCTAAATGGCACCCTCGGGTGCCATTTTTTATTGCTTTCATATTCTGCAGCGCTATCCTGAGCACCTATTTGATAAAGCTAGGTCGTATTGTGAATATTACTGTTGTCGGCCCTGGAGCCGTTGGATCGCTGTGGGCAATTAAACTTCATCAAGCCGGACATAATGTCTCGGTATGGAGCCGTTCCACTCAGGCCAACTATCCGATATCACTCGACGATCAAAGCGAAGTTCGATTTCACAACAACGATCAAACCAAGCTCGCAGCTAGCGACCTTATCTTAATTACAGTAAAAGCTTGGCAGGTGAAATCCGCGATACTGCCGATCATTTCTCATATACACAAAGACGCCATTCTTCTCTTCATGCATAACGGCATGGGTGCTGTAGACAATATCGCCTTTTCGATTGAACACTTTCCCGTTGTTATCGCGACTACGACTCAAGCTGCTTATAAAAGTGCACCAAATCAGGTTCATCACACTGGAAAAGGCAATACCCAGCTTGGTGGCTACAACAGTAAAGGTAATCAATGTGATTTCTTAACTGACGTGCTCAATCACGCCCTTCCCGATGTTGTTTGGAACAACAATATCAACCAAGCATTATGGAATAAGCTTGCGATAAATTGTGCGATAAACCCGTTAACGGGTCTTGAGCAGGTTAAAAATGGTCAACTTGCTGATGTAAAATATCAGTCTTTGGTTAGTGAAATCGTTGCTGAAGTGGTTGAAGTTATGACGGCAGAGAAACTACCAACGTCTACCGAATCACTGAATTTAGTCGTTCAACAAGTTATCCAGGCTACTGCGGCTAACAACTCGTCGATGAAGCAAGATATGTTTTATCAGCGCAAAACTGAAATCGACTTTATTACAGGTCACTTGCTCAACACCGCTCGCAAGCATGGTATCGCAGCACCGGCCAATCAATCGCTATTCGACCGAGTAAAACAACAAGAAGATGCGTGGAATAAATAGATAGCGATAATTTGTCCCCACGACCAAGCAACTCACGATACAATAAAATAAGGCGCTATTCTTAAAGCGCCCTATCCAAACTTCAACTCTTAGGTAATCTTAGATGCTAGACATCCAGCACATCCGCAATCAATTTCCTGCGCTCACCCAACAAGTCAATCAACAACCTCTGATTTACTTAGATAGCGCAGCGACCACACAGAAACCACAAACGGTTATCGATGCGATCAGTGACTATTACTCTAAGCAAAATGCGAATGTTCATCGTGGAAGTCACAGCCTTACAGCCAAAGCAACCAGCCAGTTTGAAAACGCGCGAGATAATGTTGCGAAATTCATTGGGGCTACCTCAAGCAAAGAGATCATCTGGACACGCGGCGCAACTGAAGCCCTAAACTTGATCGCCCAAACCTACGCTCGAAGCTCTTTAAGATCAGGTGATGAGATTCTAGTCAGCGAACTTGAGCACCACGCTAATATTGTTCCGTGGCAGATCGTCGCAGAGCAAACCGGAGCGAAAGTAGTCAAAGTGCCAATGACCAAAGATTGCCAATTTGATGTTGCTGCTTTTGACTCTCTGCTAAATGACAAAACAAAAATTGTCGCGTTAGCCCAAGTCACCAATGTCACCGGTACACGTCAGCCAATTGAGGATGTTATAGCAAAAGCTCACTCCGTTGGCGCAATCGTCGTTGTTGATGGTGCGCAAGGCATTGTTCATGAGCCCGTGAATGTTTCCGAACTCAATGCCGATTTCTACGTATTCTCTGGGCACAAGCTCTATGCTCCTGCGGGTATTGGTGTGCTGTATGGCAAACTGGAATTACTTGAATCGATGCCACCTTGGCATGGTGGCGGAAAGATGGTCGAGCGCGTTTCGTTTGAAGGCACGACCTACTCAGCACTACCAGGCAAGTTTGAAGCGGGGACGCCGAATGTTGCAGGGGCGATTGCCTTAGACACCGCAATTCAGTGGATTGGTCAGTTTGAGCAACAGCAAGTTGAAGCACACATTCATCAACTGGTCGATATGACCTATCAAGCTCTATCTCAATTGGATGACATTGAAGTGATTGGCTATCAGCCTAACTCCAGTGTGGTCACGTTTGTTATGGATGGCGTGCATCATCAAGACATCGCGACTCTACTCGATCAACAAGGCATTGCAGTTCGAGCTGGTCACCACTGTGCTCACCCATTAATGGATGCGTTAGGAATTAAAGGCACGGTGCGAATTTCGTTTGGAATTTATAACACTATCGAAGATGTTGAAAGGCTAGTCGCTGCGATAGTAAGCGAGTAAGCGAGTAAGCGAGTAAGCGAGTAAGCGAGTAAGCGAGTAAGCGAGTAAGCGAGTAAGCGAGTAAGCGAGTAAGCGAGTAAGCGAGTAAGCGAGTAAGCGAGTAAGCGAGTAAAATATAGAAAGGGTTGGCTTAGAAGGCCAACCCTTTTCGTTTCTATTCTACTAATTAGTCAGCTGCTTTATCTGTTCAACAATCGCTTTTAGACCATTGCCACGAGAAGGGCTAAGGTGGTCAACCAAACCGATTTTTGCGAAGTAATCATCAATATCGAAAGCTTGGATCTGCTGTGATGTTTTACCATCAAAGGCAGCCATCACAAGAGCAATCAACCCGCGAACAATTCGTGCATCAGAATCAGCGCAGAAATGCCAAACATCCCCGTCTTGCTGAGCAACCAACCACACTTGGCTTTCGCAACCCGCCACTGTCACTTGTTCACTTTTCAACTCTTCAGGCATCTGAGGAAGCTTTTTCCCCCATTGAATTACTTGGCGATAGCGATCTTCCCAGCCGCGAAACGTGGCCATTTTCTCGACAATATCATCACTGGTAATCGCAACACCAAAAGGAGAATCTGGAAATGAATGCATCAGTTGCTCCTACTTCTTGTACTTCTGAATCAGCTTTTCAACAATGCGCGATACCGCTACAAAACCAAAGGTCGCCGTAACCACTGTTGCGGCACCAAAGCCCGTTGCGCAGTCCATACGTTTAGGACCTTCCGCTGTTGCTTTTGCTGCACAAACACTGCCATCAGCTTGCGGGTACTTCAGTTGCTCCGTTGAGAATACACACTCAATACCAAACTTACGTGCAGGGTTCTTCGGGAAGTTATGGTGACGACGCAATGTGTCTTTCAATTTCTTAGCTAATGGATCTTGAATCGTCTTGGTTAAATCAGCAACTTGAATCTGGGTTGGGTCAACTTGGCCACCAGCCCCACCCGTTGTAATCACCTTGATTTTATTGCTTCGACAATACGCTAACAGAGACGCTTTTGCTTTCATGCTATCGATCGCATCCAGCACATAGTCGAATTCTTTAGTGATGTATTCTGCTTGATTGTCAGGGCCGATAAAGTCATCAATCAGATTCACTTTACACTCAGGGTTAATCAACTTAACGCGCTCAGCCATAACCTCAATTTTGCTTTGACCAACCGTACCTGTCATCGCATGGATCTGACGGTTAATGTTGGTCACGCACACATCATCCATATCGATCAGAGTCAACTCACCAACGCCAGTACGAGCTAATGCTTCAACAGCCCATGAACCCACACCACCAATACCAACCACACACACGTGTGCCGCTCTTAAGATTTCAACTTCGCTATTGCCATATAGGCGACGAGTTCCGCCAAATCGTTGGTCATAATTTTCAGAAGCTGGTGTGGTCAATTCACGCATTGTTGCCGCCAATTTATTACATTAGAAAAAGAAAGAGTGCGTTTTATACGCACTCTTGAATAAAAAGTCTAGGGGATTAGCCGCCGTAGTTCAACGAGCGCTATTACTCTGCCTTTTCAGGAGGCAATGCCCATGGTGCTTCAGTTGCACTGCCGTCTAAGCCAAGCTTCCAAACTCGACCAAAGTGCTTGTAGTGCCCAGCTTCTGTACCCGCTCTAGCGCCCATACCATGGTAAAGGTCAAGGTGGTTCTGCTTCACTGCACCACCAGTATCAAGTACCAGTAATAATCGTAATTGATGTGCCCCACTCCAGGTGCCATCTGCATTTAGAAGCGGAACTTCTGCCAAAATAGGTGTGCCCATCGGCAAGATCGAACGGTCACCAGCAACGGCTGCCATTGGTAACAATGGAATACCCGCACTCCCCATTACCGACAAGTCTTCATTCGCTTGAAAGAAAACAAAAGAAGGGTTCTGTTCTAGAAGCTCTTTCACCACTTCTGGATCATTTGCCAGCACCCACTCTTTAATGGCTTTAAGGGACATCTTTTCACGAGGTACCAGCCCACGCTCAATCAATACACGGCCAATGCTCACATACGCCTTGTTGTTTTTTCCAGCATAAGCAAAGTACTCGAGAGTGTCATCGTCGCCAAAATGCACAAAGCCACTGCCCTGAACTTCCATCATAAATGGATCGATACGATTCGCGGCATAGCCAAGTTCAAGCCCCAGTCCGTCTAATGCGCCATCGTATATTTCCGCACGAGTTGGACACTCTTGACCACAGTTAGGTAACGCATAAACAGGGTAACGGTACTCTTCGTTCGGCTCATGGCGCAGTTCCATGACAGGGGAGAAATAGCCAGTGAATAGAACATTACCTTGCTTGTCTCCACCACCTAGCTGTGCAGCTTGAACACCATAATTTGCGAGATCTTGTGGATTACCACTCTGTAACGCCCACTCATTCAATTGCTGGTACAAAGGTTGGTAGATTTTTGCCATAGAGGGAGACTTAGAAACCACCATCTCAGCTTGTTCAGAAAAAGCCGTGTAGTCTCTAGGCGTGTTGGTTTCAATTTGCTCAACCTTATTTAAGGTGCGAGGAAATTCCTCATCAAGATATTGTTGAGCGCGGTCTGTCGGTTGTGCACAGCCGAATAATACAGAGGCCGAAACCAGAGGGAGCCATTTTTTAATCACAAGAATCATCCTAAAATTTCTATGCAACGAGGATGACAAAAACAGCTGAATAACACAATCTAAGTTTGTAAGAGTTTACAGTAAGATAACCTAACGAACTGAATGGTCGTTATAGCCCTTTAAACGAAAGACGGGATTGTAATAGGCATCCGAGTCGAGTCTCATCTCGGTATTATCGGAATTAACCATCTTAAAACGATGAGTCTTCCCTGCAGAACGATATTCAAAGTAGTTACCATCAAAGGCAAAATCCGTCGCAATGATAGAGCCAGCAACAGAGACGCCTCGCTCATTCAATACGAACTCATCGGTTGCGTAATGCGCGACATTTTGTTCTACCCAAGTGCCGTAAATCATACTCTTAGGCGTTGATGCCGCCTGCATACGAGCGAAAACATCTTGATACAAGATCACTACAGCGATCGAGCCTACCAGTGCCAATAGCATTAAACTGCGCTCGACAAACTTTCGTTTGAAGTTGGCATTCTTTTGCTTATCCGCCTCGCTATACAAGCTCTTCGTGATGTCGTCGATTTTGTTCTTACTTACTGGGGCTTGCATAACTATTACTACTCAATTTGAAGCAACTGACATTTTACACCCAACAAGATTACGGAATAAAGTATTCTTTAAAATAGTTTGCTGTTTATTCCAAAAATACTCTTGTTTAAATTTGAATAAAAATGTTAGATTTAAGAATAAATAACCAGAACGGATTCTCTCTGTGAAATTAAGAAGTACCGCCTTAGTTAAAGGATTCAGACAATCGACCCCCTACGTTAATGCTCACCGTGGAAAAACCATGGTTATCATGCTGGGAGGCGAAGCAGTAGCCGATCGAAACTTCGGTAATATTATCAATGATATTGCCCTACTTCACAGCCTAGGTGTAAAGATCGTTCTGGTTCATGGTGCTCGTCCTCAAATTAACGAACTACTGTCAAAACAAGATTGCTACACTCCTTATCACAAGAATGTCCGCGTTACTGATGAGTATGCATTGGGCGTTGCCATGCAAGCTGCGGGACAATTGCAGCTTGCAATCACAGCTCGACTGTCAATGAGTTTAAACAACACCCCGATGGCCGGAACTCAACTGAATGTCATGAGTGGTAACTTCGTCACCGCGCAACCACTTGGGGTCGATGATGGCACCGATTATTGCCACAGCGGAAGAATCCGTCGTATTGATATTGAAGGAATCAACCGCACCCTCGACCAAGGCTCTATTGTTCTGCTCGGTCCGATTGCCAGCTCAGTAACGGGTGAAAGCTTCAACCTACTTTCCGAAGAGGTGGCAACTCAAGTCGCGATTCGCCTCAAAGCAGATAAGTTAATTGGGTTTTGCTCTGAGCAAGGGGTTATCGATAGCGATGGCAATGTACTCGCAGAACTTTTCCCAAAAGACGCTAAACAGATACTCGATCGCCTAATGGAGTCACAAGATCCTGCTCAAGACATGAGCAGCGGTACTCAACGATTTTTAAAGGGTGCCATTGCCGCTTGTCGTGCTGGTGTAGCACGTTGTCACTTAGTGAGTTACAAACTTGACGGTGCTCTTATCCAAGAACTCTTCTCGTTCGATGGTATCGGTACACAAGTCGTTATGGCGAGTGCTGAACAAGTCAGACAAGCACAAATCGATGATATCGGTGGTATCTTCGACCTCATTCGTCCTCTTGAAGAGCAAGGCATTTTGGTTCGTCGTTCTCGTGAGCAGCTCGAACAAGAGATTCACCGTTTCACCATCATCGAGAAAGATGGGTTGATCATCGGTTGTGCCGCACTTTACAGCTACCCAGAAGATCATATGGCCGAGATGGCGTGCGTTGCTATTCACCCAGACTACCGAGATGGCAACCGTGGGCAACTGCTGCTCAACTACATGAGACATCAATCTAAATCTCAGGATATTGATCAGATTTTTGTACTGACGACTCACAGTCTGCACTGGTTTAGAGAACAAGGTTTTTACGAGATTGGTGTCGATGAATTGCCAATGGAGAAACAGGGGCTCTACAACTACCAGCGCAAGTCAAAGATATTGGCGTTGAATGTCTAACATTAATGTTTTTGCTCAGACTTTAAGCACCAAAAATTTAAATTTTGTGCCGATTCTCACTTTAGGTAGAAATTGATTGCAAATGTAATCGATTACTATATGAGATTTATCAAGTATGCACTTTTATTCACAGTGATAATTGTATAGAATTTGGTCGATTTACATTCTCAGTAAACATTGATTGGAATCGTCTATGCCTTGGCATGGGGACTTGCACGGATTGCTATAACTTTAACATCGCAGGCTTACACTTTGGCTATGCCCGTTAATAACAAAAAGCAAAAAGAGCATATTGATATGAGAACCGTTATTTGTAATTCGCTACAAAGTTTTTGGGATATGGCTGACAACCAATTTCTTGAAGGGTTAGATGTCCACTGTGTTTTCCCAGTGACTGACAACTTGAAGGAGTTTATCTTGAACTGCCAAGCAAAATACAAGATAAACCATATCTCTTTTACAAGAGCCTTTCTGAGTAAAGACTGCTAGGTCTAGGCTCAAAGAAGCAACCACGGATGGCTGCTTCCCATCATAATTTTCCGACTCCTTTAGACATCACCACGCCCCAAACGTACCGCCAACCCACTCA
Organism: Vibrio sp. Isolate30; assembly: GCF_022397975.1. Taxonomy (NCBI): domain Bacteria; kingdom Pseudomonadati; phylum Pseudomonadota; class Gammaproteobacteria; order Vibrionales; family Vibrionaceae; genus Vibrio; species Vibrio sp. Isolate30. Next base: position 156,301 of record NZ_JAKEUS010000009.1, on the reverse strand, counting down.
CTCGTTGAGTTTTCACCTTAATACTTCGCTTAAATACCGAACTATCGCTGAACATCATCAAGCGAGATTTAGCACGCGTAACTCCAGTATAGATAAGCTCACGTGTTAAGATTGGGCTGAACTCCGGTGGCAGTATCATCAAGGTTAAATCAAATTCACTACCTTGAGATTTATGGATCGTCATCGCATAGGCCGTCTCATGCTCAGGCACTCGGCTAGGCAGCACGGCTTTTACGCTTCCATCAGGCAACTCAAAGTAAACCTTAAGCCTTGGTGAAGCCCCCTCTTCAGAAACCGTAGAGTCCAGCATACACAAGCCAATATCACCATTATATAAACCAAGACCATGATCGTTTCGTGTCACCATTACAGGGCGGCCGTGATACCAAAGCTCTTCATTATGCGGCTGTATTAAACGTCTTGCAGCTAATGCTCGTTCAATGCGCTGATTTAACCCTGCGACACCAAAATCCCCATCACGCACAGCACAAAGCAGTCGACATTGGCTGAAGAGATCGAGAGCTTGTTTCGCGCGATCCTCTTGTTTCTCATCCTCAGTCAATGGTTGGTGGATACAGTTTAAATACGCACCATATTCATTCACTAGAGTGCGAACCATCAGGTTATAACTATCACTAGAGAGTGAGTGATGCTCAATATCGGCAAAGCCCTTATTTAATACCAGATCAACTTGAGAAGCCGAGCCGGCATTGATCGCCTTCGCTAGTTGTCCAATGCCAGAGCGAGCATCAAAACGGTAACTCTTTTGCAGCATACATAGACTATCAGCGACAGCTGGAGCCAAATTCATATGGTTTTGGCTTGCTCTGTTGCGAGACAAGGCTTCAAAACCAGTCAGTTCAGCAATCAAATTACCTTGAGGCGTACTGTAGCCGTAAGCATTAAAGGCGCAAATATCGCCCAACACGGCACCGGCTTCTACTGAGGCTAATTGATCTTTATCTCCGAGCAGAATCAATCGCGCATGTGGAGGTAATGCATCCACCAGCTTATACATCATCGAGAGGTCGACCATGGAGGCTTCATCGACTACTAGAATATCCAAATGCAGCGGGTTTCGACGGTGGTGCCTAAACTCAGCTCGGTTTGGAATGGCCCCAAGTAAGCGGTGCAAGGTACTCGATTCCGTTGGAATGTTCTCTTTGACGATGGGCTCAACTGGCAGTTGATCTATCGCCTTACCGATAGACTCGGTCAAACGCGCCGCCGCTTTACCTGTTGGAGCAACCAACTTAATGGTCGGGGTTTTACCCAAGTTCAATGACTGCTCTACCATTGCAGATAACAGCTTTGCGACGGTGGTGGTTTTTCCGGTACCAGGGCCACCAGAAATGACAGCAAATCGACGACTAAGCGCTACCGCCGCAGCGACTTTTTGCCAATTTAGGCATACGGACAAAGGTACCAGTTCATCGAGTACATTTAGGTCAGTGACCTGACGAGCAGTGGCTACAACTCTATCAATCTCACTCCAGTTCAACTCAGCTTCAAACACAACATCTAAATGATCACAAACCAGTTGTTGGCGCAGCACTTGTGAGCTTTGGCCATTCGATTCCACTTTAGCCAGTGCGTTAAAAAGAAAGTGATAACCGCGAGCAAATAACTGATTAAGCGTTTGTGTCAGTGCACGCTTCTGTTCGAGGTCAAATTCAACCGGATGACTCAAGCGATTGAGAGCCTCTGCCAGCACCACTTCATAGTTCCAATAACGCTGTAGATAAACACGTTGCCCGTCAAACATGAGTGGCTTAACACACGCCGCACTGGTGCCGACCAAGCTTGAGCTGTTCAAAATAGCGGGCCAATCCACCCTCAACAGGCGTTGATTGAGCTGTAGTGCCGCGTCTCCGTAAAGGCCAAGCAACTGCGCTAAGTCAGCGGGTGTACTTGACTGATAGTGATCACTTACTGTCAGCTGCATACAGATATGCCCTTTACCTAACTCATGACTAACCACGCCGGCGAGAAAGCCAAGCTGTTGAGCGATATCGGCCTCTTGTGAGTAACCACTAGCTTGCTGTGCAATAAAGCGAGCAAATTGATAATCAAGCTGGCGAATCGTGCCTTTCTCTGCCAATAACCTCAGCACATCCATCAATGGCGCTTGTTGTAAATCAATGGGTGTCATTATATAAGCTCCATTTGTCCAGCTTGGTCATCATTTGACTGTGTTGTTTGGCGATCGACAACTTTACCGTCAATCAATTGATCCATTTCGTTAAGCATGGCTTCACTTGGCTTAGCGGAAAATATTCCCTGCTGAGATTGTCCATCCATACCGCGCAAAAACAGATAATAAACACCGCCAAAATGCTCTTGGTAGCTGTAATTAGCGATGCGACTGCGTAAGAAGCGATGCAGAGCCAAGGCGTAAATTTGATACTGTAAATCGTATCGGTGATCAGCCATAGCACCTTTAAGAGCCTCGCCATGGTAAACCGCCACATCATCGCCTAAGTGGTTCGATTTCCAGTCGAGCACGTAATATTTGCCTTCGTGTTCAAACACCAAATCGATAAAGCCCTTCAGCATGCCTTGCACTGTGTGAAAGCCAAGGTCTCCAGCTTTCGCTGAAAGAGGGTCATGATACTGAATGACACGGTTAAGCTCGGAAGAGGCGAGAACCTCAATAGGCAATAAGAACTCCATCTCAACCAGTCGCTGAGACGCATTTTTCTCGCTTAGCTTAAGCTTTTTGCCATCTAAAGCGGTGTTGAGCACAGTATCAACCAATTGCTGTAGAACGGGTAACCATTCTAGTTCGTACTGCTCCAGTTCCAGTAAGTGAGTGATCACTTGTGTATTGTGCTCGCTGGTCGCGGGCTCGGTAAACTCGACCTCTTCAAATAGGGTGTGCAAAAACGTACCTGGCCTAGCACCACGAGGAAAGGTAAAAATAGAACGCTCTGGCTCAATCAACTCGCCTTCGTCCTGCTCATCAGCAGAATCGATATCAAAGCCCGATACCTCCATGGTTGCGTCATGACTTGCACCATGACTGCCTTGCTTCACTATTCCTGAATAACTGGTAATGCGCCACGCACGGTCAATCGACGCACTTAACTCTTGAGCTTGTAGATCAGGCTGAGGCTCTGATTTAGCAACAAAAGGCTGCTCATGTTGTGTCGGCGTCTCGCTCAACGTAATGCTGTCATTGCTACTTTCTAAGCCCGACAGAGCTTGCTGTAATTCTGCAATGCTGCACTCTTTTCCGTTTTGAACCAGATAGCCCATCGCACTTAAATGCACGCCAGTCGGTTCTTTGGTTGAACGTCCTTTACGCAGTGGTGCCATACCAATAAAGCAGCCGTAAACAGCACGAGTGAGCGCTACATAGATCAAACGCAAATCTTCGGCTAAACGTTCTTTATCGGCTTGCGCTAACGCCCCGTCACTAGCGGTGATATCAAGAACAGTGGTGTCTGTAGCGTGGTCGTAATATTTACCTTCACTCGCTTCTCGGTAGCTTGCTACAAACGGTAGGAACACCAAATCGTATTCCAAGCCTTTGGATTTATGAATAGTAACGATTTGAACTAAGTTTCTTTCTGACTCAAGACGCTGAATATCATCTTCATTGCCACCCAAACCGTTCTGCGCATCGATGATCGCCTCTGCGAGCCAACGCAGCAGTCCGTAGTCGCTGTCTAACTCTTGTCTTGCTTGCTGCAGTAGTTCACCAATGTGCATTAAATCGGTCAGTGCGCGCTCGCCGTTCTCTTCTTCTAGTAATCGCTCTGCTAAGTGGCGCTTACTCATCACCGCACGTAACATCGGCAGCACACCGCGTTGTAGCCACAATTTTCGGTACTCGCGGAACTCATTAACTGCATTTTCCCAAACAACTTCGTCATTGTTCAGTTGATCGAGTGACGCAGCATCAAGGGCAAACAATTCAGACGCTAGGCAAGCGCGGAGAGCTCGGTCATTTTCTGGCGTTAATACCGCTTGCAGTAAACGCTGAAGATCTTGGGCAACTAAACTGACGAACACGCTATCTCGGTTAGAGAGGTAAACACTGGCAATGCCTTGCTCTGCGAGAGCTGTCTTCACCAAACGCCCTTCACTACCTGTTCTCACCAATACTGCAATATCCCCCGCTTGAATCGACTTGTGACCTTTGCCGTTGTCAAAATGCGCTTGCTGCTCCTGCGAAGCCGTCAATATGGTTTGAATTTGGCTCGCGGTCGCCTCTGCCATGGCAGCGTGATACTCCCCTTTAGACAATGGCTTGTCTTCTGCCTCTTGCAACCAAAAGGTGACGGCCGGTTGAACCTTGTCACTAAGAGTCCATTGGCGCAAATCGGCATTTGGACTTGAAGCAACAGGTAAAAACGGAATGTCATCGTCATAAATAAATGGACTATCAGAATGACTAAACACCTGATTCACCGCACTCACCATATCTGCGCTTGAACGCCAGTTGGTGCCTAACGTGTAGTGAGCACTTACTTGGTTACGCGCTTTGATGTAGGTAAAAATATCTGCACCACGGAAGCCGTAAATCGCCTGTTTCGGGTCACCGATCATAAACAAGCCACATTGTGGGCTATCCAGATAAATACGGCTAAAGATGCTGTATTGCAGTGGATCGGTATCTTGGAATTCATCGATCATCGCGACCGGATAAAGTGTACGAATTCGTTCCACCAGCAGTGACTGTTCATCAACATCAATCGAAGCTGAGAGTTGAGTCAGCAGGTCATCGAATGAGAGCCACTGTTTCTGCTCTTTGGCTGCCGCGAGCATGTTTCGGCAATGAGTAATCGCATGCGCTAACAGCGGTGCTTTCATATCCGCAGGCTGCGCTAAAAACGTATCGATCGCCTCAAAAACGTCATGACAAGGTACTGTTCCTTTCGGCGTCTTTTCATTAAGCACCGATTGCGCGAACTTCTCCAGTTTATCTGGGTACTGATAATCGTGAGTCTCGCTTTGCGCCCATGTCGTTACCGCTTCCAACCAAGTAGGTAATGATTTTTTGGTATAGCTGCGTTTATTGACATCTGAACCTGAGATAATTGGCAGAAAATCCTCTTGAGATGCCAGCCATTGTGCTTTTAGCGCTTTAATTTTATCTAGGTTGCTGTTGTGTAGAGATTGCAGATCACCAGACATCGCCTCCACCGTTAGCTTTAACGGCGCACCTGTCAGGTAACGGTTCACATCTGCCAATAGCGCAGAAGGTGAACCCCAAATATTACGCACTTCGCCAGCCAGTTGCAGCGGTAGTGGATAGAACTGTTTACGCCAGTAATCCGCAACAACTTGCGCTTTAAGATGACTTTCATCGGTTACGAACTCATTGTCAAAGCGGCTGCCCGACTCAAATGCATTCTGAGTCAACATACGCTGACAGAAGCCGTGAATGGTATACACCGCCGCTTCGTCCATTTGCCTCTCAGCATTGAGAAGAATTTTTGCAGCCCCGGCATGATCATCAATTTCGTCAAGTAGAGGGGCAATCACTGGATCGCTACTTTGACCACGTGAGAAAGCAATACGCGCATCGTGGATACGTGCACGAATACGATCTCTAAGTTCTGCTGTTGCCGCTTCGGTAAAGGTCACCACCAAAATCTGATCGACCGTTAGCGGCTGCTGGTGCCTACTCGGCTCTTCGCCATTTACGCCGGACTCAGATGTACCGTGACCAAGCAAAAGTCGCAGGTACAAACCCGCTATCGTGAAGGTTTTACCCGTACCCGCAGAAGCTTCTATCAATCGCGCTCCATGCAGAGGAAACGTCATGGTATTAAGCGCTTGTGGCGTGATAGCGAGATCACGATTTGTGGTAGTCATACCGAGCTGCCTTCTTCTTAATTATTCTGTTACAAATGTGACCTAGTATCAAAAACGTCATTCAAATCTGGTCTGGTACCAATATCTTATTAGGGAGTGCGATCTCTCTCACGGATCAATTTGGTACGCATCGTTACTATGCGCCCACGAGTTCAGGCTAGCGATTGTTTTTTCGCCGCCGAAGAACCAAAAGAATAATGGTCCCTCTGACCTGTGGCCGTACAGCGAACGCCCTACACTAATAATGATTTACTGGCGGCCACTTTAATTCCTGTGCTTTCAACTCCCTGACTTCCCAGCACTTCTCTCATCTGTTCTATACTTTTCCTGAAACCACAATTGGTTTCCAGTACCCAATGGCGTGATCAGCCCTGTAGACGGAGTTGCGGCGATCTTAGCGATCGCCCACGGTTACTCTTGATCACTGGGATCAACCGCTGCTAAACGCGCTGCCTGCATGACCAGTGTTGAGTAGAGCCTTGCTTCTGCCGCCAATGTTTCATCCCACTTTGGCCAAATACGTGAGATGTAGCTATCGCGCCCTTCACCGGTAAAGGCATAACTGTCGTTGAATATATCAGCCATCTTCTTCAAAGACTTCTCTTCATCATCAACCCATTTTCCTCGGCTAAAGCCAGCTTCAACGCCCGCCAGTACCGTTTTAGGGAAATATGGTAGAGGTTGAGTCATGCCTTGATAGAACAGACGAACAAGTTCACCTAAAGTCTGTTTTGCTGCTTGAATATCGTTAAGAGGGCTAAGCGTGAGATGCACTACCCCCTCTTTTTTGTCATAGCCGATGATATGCGTTGTCTGAGGATTCCCCATCACACTACAACAGAGATGATCAATCCAAGCAGCAAGGTAATCTTGCGCGCGAATTTTACCACTGCGATAACGCACTAAGCCTGATTGATAGTGATGAGTAAGCCAACCAATCAGCTTGACCGGTTTTCCTTCGCCGAGGCTATCTATCGTGATATTCACCTCTAGATCTTCTTTCGGAGCACCGGTAACGAATTGAATCTCTTTGGCTAACTCTTCCGCCTGAACTCGGTTGGTCTCAAACTCAATGTCACCAAATGCCCCAACTGGCAAACGACCTTGCGCTTTCTGTGTAGCGACAAAGTGACGAATGGCTTCATCCGGTGATTGAGGATTATCAATCAATACTTGTAAGAGTGCGTCTTTAAGTTGATAGCTCTCTAAGCCATTCAACACGAATGGCTCATCGTCTTCCATTACAGGCAACGGTGGCTCAAATACCACCTTGAGGCGACGATTGAAGAAGTATTGAACAGGTAAACGCCAAAAACGCTGTAACTCAACTAGATCAAGCTCGAGAGGGTACGTTGCCCCTGCAAGATAATCTTCTAACGCACGATTGAATTCGCCACTACGCTCCCCCGCTCGATTAGCGGCAGGCAGCCACTCTTTAGCGTAACTGAGCTGGGTATTGTCTTGTGAGGGCATGAAAGCACTCGGACTAAATGGCGTCATGGTGTGCTCAAACATTTGCGCTTGGCTTAGTTTGCGCCCAGATTCATCGCTTCCCAGAGCTTCGTCGCCCTGTAGGCAGTAGTTCTGCTCACAATATTCGATAAGTTCAGACACCAAGACAGACGGAACTCGCTCAGTATTATCTTGTATAGAGCGACCAACATAACTGATGTATAGACTCTCTTGCGCTGATAGCATCGCCTCTAAGAACAGATAACGGTCATCATCACGGCGAGAACGATCCCCCGGACGAGTGCGACCGTTCATTAAATCAAAGCCTTCTGGTGGCATAGAGCGCGGATAAACACCATCGTTCATTCCTAGCAGACAGACTGTTTTAAATGGAATCGAACGCATTGGCATCAGAGTACAGAAGTTCACTTGCCCTGCTAAAAAGCGTTGGCTGATACGCGCCCCTGAGAGTTTGTTGTTCAAGTACTGATAAACAATGCTTGGTGATAGATCTTGCTCATACAAGGCGTCATCAAGCTGTTCGTTAAGTTGCCCGAGGGCATCACGAATCGACTTCAATACCACTTCACCTTCTAGCTCTACGCTGAAGAAGTCATCGATCAAATTCAATAGGGTCTCGCGCCAACGCTCGATCGATTGTGGCTGGTTTAGGCGCTGTCGATAGTGGGTAATACGATCAATAAAGTGCGCGAGCTTACCCGCAAGCTCTGCGCTCATGCCTTGAACTTCATCGTAGGCAGCAATCGACGAATCGGCGGCTTCAAACAATCCTGCTGATTCCGACATTGCGTAGCCAAGCAGCATACGCTGAACACCGAACAGCCAAGTATTTTGCTGTGTCTCGGGTAGGTCAAACTCTGTCGCGGTGCTGCCATCAACACCCCAGCGAATACCTGCCTCTTCAACCCACTGTTTGGCTTGTTCGAATTGATATTCATCGATATCAAAGCGCGCCATCATCGCGGGGATTTCAAGTAGCTCAAGTAATTCGGAAGCCAAACAACGACTCTTCGGCAGCGCCACCAACTGCATGAATGCAGTTAAGATTGGACTCTCTTGATCGGCCGTACGATCTGAAATTGAATAAGGGATGTAGCGCTCACCCGGCGCATTACCAAATACCGCTTGAATCGCTGGGCTGTAGGCGTTGATGTCGGCCACCATCACGATAATGTCGCGTGGCTTTAAGCTTGAATCGGCATCAAACATCGCTAATAACTGGTCGTGTAACACTTCCACTTCACGCATCGGGCTATGACAAGCGTGAACCGTTAACGACCGGTCACCAAGAGCAATACTTTGCTTATGTGTACTCGAATCGAGGATATGATCATCTTGATGTTCTTCCAGCTCTAAAATGTCGGCTTGAAGCTGATGCAATAGACTGTCGCGCTCAACATCAATGAAAAATTCATGCTCTTCACATTCAGACTGAGACAATAAAAACAGATTATCTCGACCTAGCTTGCCCATAGATGCCAGCAAGCTATTGCCCACTGCTTGGCTCGTATGCAGTTCATCTTCAACATTAGCCTCTAAGCCATCTTTTAATGGCGAGACTTCACCCTCTAATTGAGGCATCCCCTCGACCAAAGCAAACTGCTTACGACGCTGCGCTTCGACTCTTGCCAGGTACTTTCTGTCACGAATATCACCCCAGTAGTGCTGACATGGGTTCGTGAACATCAAGTGGACATCAATGTGTTCACCCATTGCCTTGAGCGCATCCATATAGCGCGGCGGTAGTGATGAAATACCAAATACAAACAATCGCTTTGGAAGATGGGAAAGCTGACCTTTCTGTTGTGCGAGCGCTTCAATAAAGTCATGGTACAAGTTGCCACGATGGTACTTTGACTGACCTTGAGACAGGGTTTGTTGGTACAAAGCTTGCCATAAAATTGGCTGCCAAGGATGCTCTTGATGACCTTCGGCATCTTGAAGTTCTGTTACTGGTTCACCAGCCTCCCAAGCTGCCATCCACTCTGGTCGATATACCAAATAACCATCAAAAATATCGGCAATTTTCTCAGCCAATTGATACAGCTTTGAGCTATCGGAGTCGTTTTCCAAATAGCGCTGTAGCGGCAAGAAATCAGGATGATCAAGCTTAGCGGGCAGAATACTCATCAGCTTCCAAGTCATCGCCTCTTTGTTGAAGGCACTGCGCTTGGGTACGTCAGGCAGGACTTGGGTAAACATCTCCCAGATAAAGGTAGCGGGAAGCGGGAAATCAATGTTTGCGGCAACACCAAACTCTTTAGCCAGCTCCATTTTCAGCCACTGAGACATACCTGGGCTTTGGACCAAGATTTGCTCTTTCTCAAATGGGTTAGCCAGAGGATCACTCTTAATCAAGTGAACGAGGAGAATTTTTAAAGTATCAACTTTATTGGAATGGTAAACAGTAAACAAAGTGCACTCACGCTAATCTTGCCACAATATACTGCCAGATTAGCATAAGTGCTGAGTTTGGATGAGCAATATAAGCTTATGAAATACCAAAAGCTTAAGGTCTGTTTATCTTTTGAACTGAGTCGCCTTACAATCGACCAGTTACGTTGACCATAACGCGATGTGGTTTGTAGTTCATGTAGTAACGTACCGCTACATAACCCACCACCAGCGTGGCAACAATAAGCTCTAAGTATGCGAGGCTAAATACTTGGTTAACATATTGCACATCGATATCCACATGTTGCATCCACGCAGCCAACTTAAACAACGCGGTCGCACCAATCACCATTGGAAAGGTAAACGCGGCGTAGCCCGGGCTAAATGGCAGGCGAAGCAGTTTAAAAAATGCCACATAGATAATGAATGTCATTAGAACCGCAATACCAAATAACAGACCAATAATAACTGGCGACGGCGTCTCAGTAACGGTCAAGTACCCAGCCAAAGAGAGACTCGCAGGAGCTGCCATAATCGCTATAGTAGGTTTAGCTGCATCTGGAATTTCATGGCGAAACATTAAGCGATAGATCATCATCGGCAACATCACAGCATAAAGCATCAAACCAAAAACGAGCGTTGCATGCGCCACTGGGGCAAGTGTTGGGTTTCCAGAAAAAGATACATCTGCGACCACAATACCGATAGGCGGAACAAACCAGCTTGGTACCATATGATGCACTTCAAACTCTTTAATTCGGTGATACAAAAAGCTCACCAAAAACACCACATGCAAACCAACTGAAAGTAGCCACACTAACTCTCTTAGGATCAGTGAAATAGGGTCAAGTGACGCCGATACGATCATACATCCCATAGCAAACGTCGGAACAACACTGCCCACCACTGGGTGCGCAAGATCTTCACGAAGCAAATGCCCGTGAACCAGAAATTTTACAGCTAAAATAGCCAACAAAACGCCTGCAATAGCGGCACTAGTCCACTGAACCAAACCCGGAGTTTGCAGTAGACCTTGAGATACTAACACCCCATCCCAACACCAACCTAAGCTGGCGATAGCAAGCGCTAAGCCTGCCATAGGTGTCGGCGCACCAGTTAATCTGTATTTTAGTCGTTGAATCATGTCAGCCTCTCTTTGGTCTTGTTCACTTATTTGCGAACTCATCAGCTTGTTGAGGCCATATTACGCTTGTGATTTGTTAAGTTATATCCAATTATATATAACAACTGTTCAATAGTTCTGAACATAATGTGCTCGTTCAAAGGTTGATAGAAAATCGATGGCTAATATTTCCATTAAACAACTCAAAGTTTTTGTCACCATCACCCAACACTCAACGATGACCGCTGCAGCTGAAGCGCTGTTTTTATCAAAGGCCGCGGTAAGCATGGCTCTTGGTGAGATGGAAAAACAACTTGGCCACTCACTGTTTGATCGTGTTAACAATCGGCTGGTCATCAACCAAGAGGGGCAAAAGCTGTTGCCACTGGCTGATGAAATTCTCCATCGAGCAGAAAGCATTGATGCCCTTTTTAATGATGATCAAGTCTTAAGCGGACTACTCAAAGTCGGTGCCAGTGACACAATTGGCAATCAAGTTGCGCCCTTTATTTTATCTGGTTTTCGCGAACAAACTCAGCATCAAGAACAAAGTTTGTTTATTTCCAACAGCGCTCTTATTTGCCAAAAGCTGGTCGATTATGAACTGGACATTGCGCTTATCGAAGGCAAGACCTTACATCCAGAGCTGATCTCAAGCCAATTTAGCAGCGATGAGATGTGTATTGTCGCCAGTGCTAATCACCCACTGGTTCAATTGGAATCAGTGCCATTAAGAGAGCTTGAGAGCAGTCACTGGATCCTCAGAGAATCCGGGTCAGGGACGCGTGAGTTTTTCCTTCGAACCGTCGCACCGCGTATCGAGCATTGGTATGAATCCTTTGAGCTCAACACGACTGAGGCGATCATCAACTCGGTCTCCGCTGGGTTAGGTCTAGCATGCTTGTCAAAACTGGCGGCAGAACCCGCCATCAAAGATGGTCGCGTCAAGGTCATTAATGTACCTCTTGATATGAAACGTCGCTTTTGGATGCTGGTTCATAAAGACAAATATCAGAGCCCACTTCTCAAATCCTTCATGAGTTATTGTGAAGAGTGGGCGACACATCAAGATTGATACTTCTATCAGGGCTGGTAACTGGACTTTTAGTCACTAAAACTGTATAAAAAGCCAGTAAAATTTATCAAACTTAGAGGATTAACCATGGCTGTTATCGTCAAGTACGTGGTGGAACGCAACGGAGAAGAGAAAATGACTTTTACCTCTAAAGCCGAAGCTGACGCATACGACAAAATGCTGGATATGGCTGATGAGCTTTTTGAACTGTTAGGCAAAAGCGAATTAGTAGAAGACGAAGGCAAGCAAGAAGAGCTTGCAATGTACCTTGCAAAGAACAAAGAAGAAGTTCTTTATGCACTAGGTGCTAAACGCAAACCAGCGCCTAAGAAAGCGAAAAAGCTTGAAGCTGTTGAAGACACGGAAGAAGACGCAGCATAACTCGCTGATACCTCTCTTAAAAAACGCCAATGACCACTCTAATTCGAGTATGTGATTGGCGTTTTTTTATATTTATCGAAATATAATGAAGCGAGTTTATAGTCAAAATCGCTCTAAACATTCCCTTGCACCAAAGTGTGATTGAGATCTAATCTATACACCATCAGGTGATGGGGTTCCACCTTGGCTTTCTAGCTTCAACCGCCCGTTCATATCGAACCGTGCTAATGACTCCTACAGAATCGAAAACAGGTATTCCTGTTGGTAGTATCGTTATACCCACCATTTTACGAGCTTAGCTTGCTCTTTTCCTTGGTGTCACGATACGCAAGATCTGTAGTGAAATTAGCCACACCTCTTCCAACATGTCCTGTTTTCTCAGCGTCCTAGGTCTTATTGACCCTACAAGTGAGAAAACACTATGCAATACTCATCTGAAATCCAAAACATGTGCCCGATTCAACGTGGCGATCTTCATGCTTCTGCACCCATTCCAGTTGAAGGTGCAATGGTCAGTCCAAAAGACGTAATTGCTATTTCCGGATTAAGCCACGGCGTTGGTGCCTGTGCCCCACAACAAGGTGCTGCGAAGCTCACGCTCAACGTCAAAAATGGCATAATTGAAGAAGCACTGATCGAAACCATCGGTTGTTCAGGCATGACTCAATCTGCAGCGATGGCCGCAGAGATCCTCTCTGGCAAAACCATTCTCGAAGCACTTAATACTGACCTTGTGTGCGATGCGATTAACGTCGCGATGCGCGAAATCTTTCTGCAATTTGTCTACGGCCGTACTCAATCTGCGTTCTCTGAGGGCGGCTTGGAGATTGGTGCTGCTCTTGAAGATTTAGGGCAAACGCAACGCAGCCAAGTCGGTACCAGCTACTCTACTTCAGCCAAAGGCGTGCGATACATGGAGCTTGCAGAAGGCTATGTCACTCAACTTGCGCTAGACGAATTCAGTGAAGTAATCGGTTATCAATATCTCAACCTTGGCAAAATGATGAAAGCTATGAACCAAGGTACGCCCGCTGCCGAGGCCGCTGAACTGGCCACGGGTACCTATGGCCGCTTCGATGAAGCCGTAAAAACCATCAACCCACGCCAACACTAATTGCCAAACAGGAATCAGACAATGAACACATTAAATACCCCATCTGTAACTCGCGTTTTGGCAGAAATGAACTTAGAGTCTCTCGACCAAGCTTACCAATACTGCCTAGAACATGATGTTGACCCGAAAGCTCTGGTGATGGACACCCAGCCTATCGCTTTCGATAGCGCAACCGAAGCTTATACTTTAGGCACAGCATTGGCGCTGCATCGTCGCGCTGAAACCGCAGAGCAAGCAGCCAATATTATCGGTGAAGCACTCCAAGCCTTTACCAAGGCCGGTAGTGTCGCAGAGCAGCGCCAAGTCGGTATTGGTCACGGAGCACTAGCCGCGCGTTTGCTTAATGAAGAGAGTGGTTGTTTCGCGTTTTTGGCTGGGCATGAGTCTTTTGCTGCCGCTGAAGGGGCGATCAAAATCGCACTGAACGTCAACAAATCTCGCACTAAGCCGCTCAAAGTAATTTTGAATGGCTTAGGCAAAGATGCGGCTTACCTTATCTCACGTATTAATGGCTTTACCTATGTTCGCACTCAGTATGATTACCAGACCGGTGAACTTATTGAAACCGAGCGCCGCCGATTCTCACAAGGCCCTCGCGGAGAAATTTTATGCTACGGTGCAGATGACGTCCGTGAAGGGGTGGCCATCATGCATCGTGAACAAGTGGATGTCAGCATTACCGGTAATTCAACCAACCCAACCCGCTTCCAACACCCAGTTGCCGGAATCTACAAAGCAGAACGTACTCGCCAAGGTTTAGCTTATTTCTCCGTGGCTTCAGGTGGTGGTACCGGACGCACTTTGCACCCAGACAATGTAGCAGCAGGTCCAGCATCATACGGCATGACTGATACCATGGGCAGAATGCACGCTGACGCTCAGTTTGCAGGCAGCTCTTCGGTTCCAGCTCACGTGGCAATGATGGGTTTCATCGGTATGGGTAACAACCCGATGGTGGGAGCAACTGTGGCATTAGCCGTAGCCGTGAGCCAAGCCGCTTAACCCCTGTACCGACACAAAAATACCAATAATAACGTGAAACAGATAGCCAGCGATTATGCTGGCTATTTTTTGCTCTCAACATGGTCTACTATCTATTCTCAGATGAGTGACACACGTTAACTCTATCTTTATTAAGGGAATAATATGAAAGAGCTGATCATCCACACCATTACGGTCTTCATGGGCTTCTTTGCCATCATGAACCCAATTGCCAATACACCAATATTCTTGGGGCTCACCGGCGACAATGATCGCGAGACCGTAAAATCCATTGCCTTTCGCTCCGTATTCATCGCTTTTATCATCGTCAGTACCTTTGCGATTTCCGGTAAACTGATCTTCGACCTATTTGGTATTACGCTCTATGCATTGAGAATTACAGGCGGGATATTGGTATTCTTGATCGGCTTTCACATGTTACAAGGCGACTCCACACACGGCAAAGCCAAAGAGAAAGTTCACTCTGATGCCCAACAGGATGCGGCACTGAGTATCGCAGTTTCCCCTCTAGCGATGCCGATTCTCGCAGGTCCTGGAACAATAGCGACCGCGATGAACTTCGCCAGCACCGAAGGGATTTATGAAACCGTCATTACCATCGTTGCCTTCGGTTTGCTGTGTACTCTCACTTATGTCCTGTTTGTATTCGGTGAACGATTTGTCAAAGCCGTTGGACCTAGTGCACTGAATGTTATCACCCGAATGATGGGTCTGATCCTAGCGGTTATCGGTATGCAAATGCTGATTGAAGGCATTGAACAAGCCTATAAAGCGCTGTTTGTTTAACGTGTATGACCGCCGAAGTCGGCACTTAGACTAAAAACGAGTGCAAAATTCACTTTATCTTGTTGCAGAAAAATATCTCTCAAAAGACAAGCAATATCATTTTACAGACTTTCTCCCCATGCGCCCTTTCATAACGAGGGCGCTCTCTTTATGATGAACCCAATTAAATTAACTTTTGCTACCCAAGCTGTTCACCACACGAGCAGCCAATCAAGAGATAGCAAAATCAAGACTCAACACATGGAGATTCAACATGGCTTACTTTTCACTAGCCTTTGGTACGGCGACCAAAAACCGCGACAATAAAATCATTGAAGCGTTCTTCCCTAACCCACTTCTAAACCCAAGCGATGCTCTTGTAGCCGCTGTGGCTGAAGTTGCAGGTTACACTGAAGGCAACCAAGCTATCGAAATCTCTGCTGCACAAAGCGCAGAACTGGCGAAAGCATTCGCAGCAAACGACGATGCAGCAAATGCGTCTTTCGCAGAAAAAGCAGCAGCGTCTGAGCAACCACTTGTTCTTGTTGTTCTTGCAACAGATGAGAAGCCAGCTTCAGTAGCGGAAGGCTTCCTTAAACTACAACTTATCTCTAACCGCCTAGTTCAACCACACGGTACTGTACTAGATGGTATCTTCGGTCTACTGCACAACATCGCATGGACAAACGAAGGTCCAATCGATCTTCCTGAGCTAGCAGATCGCCAAATCGAAGCTCGCCTAGCAGGTCGTGCTCTGTCTGTAGATTGCGTAGACAAATTCCCTAAAATGGTAGATTACGTAGTTCCAGCAGGCGTGCGTATCGCTGATACGTCTCGCGTCCGTCTGGGTGCTCACGTGGGCGAAGGCACAACGGTTATGCACGAAGGCTTCATCAACTTCAACGCAGGTACAACAGGCGTGAGCATGGTTGAAGGTCGTATCTCTGCAGGTGTTGTTGTTGGTAACGGTTCAGACATCGGCGGTGGCGCTTCTATCATGGGTACGCTTTCTGGCGGCGGTACGGTTGTTGTATCTATCGGTGAAAACTCACTGCTAGGCGCTAACGCGGGTCTTGGTTTCCCACTAGGTGACCGTTGTACTGTAGAGTCTGGTCTGTATGTAACTGCGGGCTCTAAAGTACGTATGCTTGACTCTTCTGGTCAAGAAGTTGAAGTGGTTAAGGCTCGCGATCTAGCAGGCGTTTCTGACCTACTATTCCGTCGCAACTCTGTGACTGGTCAGATCGAGTGTCTTGCTAACAAATCAGCTGTTGAACTAAACAGCGAGCTGCACAGCAACAACTAATCTTGTAGCTATTAGTATCTTGCTATAAATAACGAAGCCGCTGGAGTTGAATCCAGCGGCTTTTCTTTTGTCTTCATTAAATTGAAAGTATTACGCTTTCTCAGCGGCTAATTGCTCTAGAGCTTGAATTGAGGTTTCAGAGACCAATGCACCATCAAGGTAGTAGCTAACGTTGTCACCGTCACGTACGCCCATCAATATAGCCTTTTCACCATCGTTGTAAGTGATGTCCATACGAATGGTGTTCTCATCAATTTGCTGCATCTCACCGAACTGAATTTGACGTTGATAAGTGATAGGAGCAACAGGTGCTTCTTTGAGTGAATCATCCAGACTGTCGTTTACATCAATCATAGTATCAACTTTACTATCAAAGATATGTGGTGCGCCTGTCAGTGGGTTTTTGCCTGTCCAAAACTCTAATGAGTTAAACACGATGTAGTCCGCTGCGGTTGTTAACGCGTAAACCGGTGCCAATAAGAAGTTGACCCCAGCACGAGCATAACGGTTATCAACAACCTCCACGTTAAACTTCATTAATTTCCCAGTAACGGCGTTACTACCGACACACCCAGCCAAAGACATAACAACGGCGGCCACTGCAACTGCATTTGTGATTGTTTTCATAGTTCCCTCTTGTGCCATAGTGATTGGTTCAGACTCGTTATCTCTAGCGGCGAAAGACTGACACGCCTCAAGATGAGAAACAGGCCTAACAAATTGATTCCACAACTTTTAGCCTAGTGCAGTTTTTTAGAACAGCAAACTGCAAAGTATAAGTTTTTGTTCCACAAGGTGAGTTTTGATCAAAAAAAGCGCAGGTCTTTCGACCTGCGCTTTGAACTTTTCCCGATGAACTTGGCTAGCGTGCGATACTAACCAAGGTTCTTATTGCTCTGAGATAGATGACTCTAAGTCAGATTAACCTAATCAAATTAACCGATGTTCTTACGTGCGTTTTGGAACATACGCATCCAAGCACCGTTCTCACCCCAACCTTCTGGAGACCAAGAGTTCGCTACTGTGCGGAATACACGCTCAGGGTGCGGCATCATGATAGTTACGCGACCATCTTGAGTCGTTAGACCTGTGATTGCGTTTGGCGAACCGTTCGGGTTGTTCGGGTATTGTTGAGTCGCGTTGCCGTGGTTATCCACGTAACGAACGGCAACCGTACCTGATGCTTCAATCGCTGCTAGGTGGTCAGCATCACGCACTTCTACGCGACCTTCACCGTGAGACACTGCGATTGGCATACGAGAGCCAGCCATGCCATCGAAGAATACAGAGTCAGACTTCTGAACTTCTACTAGGCTAAAGCGAGCTTCAAAACGCTCAGATTCGTTACGAACAAAGCGCGGCCACAGGTCTGCACCTGGGATTAGCTCTTTCAGGTTCGATAGCATCTGACAACCGTTACACACACCTAGAGAGAAGGTATCTTCACGCAGGAAGAAGCCTTCAAACTGGTTACGAGCTTGCTCATTGAACAGGATAGACTTAGCCCAACCTTCACCAGCGCCTAGTACGTCACCGTAAGAGAAGCCCCCACAAGCCACTAGGCCATTGTACTCTTCTAGCACTGCTTGACCCGTTAGGATGTCGCTCATGTGAATATCAGTTGCTTCAAAGCCTGCACGGTCAAACGCTGCTGCCATCTCAACGTGAGAGTTAACACCCTGCTCACGCAGAATTGCCATCTTAGGCTTAGCACCAGTGTTGATGAACGGCGCTGCAATGTCTTCGTTTACATCGAAGCTTAGCTTAACGTTCAGACCTGGGTCAGAGTTGTCCTTCTTAGCTTCGTGTTCTTGGTCAGCACATGCTGGGTTATCACGTAGACCTTGCATCTTATGCGTTGTCTCAGCCCAGATAGTACGTAGTTCAGTACGGTTACGCTCAAGAACGACTGTCTCACCAGAAGTAATCACTAGCTCATCAGATGCCTCAACAGAGCCAATTACGTGTGAACATGCTTCAAGGCCGTTTGCCGCTAGCGTTGAAAGTACAGCGTCTAGATCATCGTTCTTAACCTGAAGTACTGCGCCTAGCTCTTCGTTAAATAGTGCTGCTAGTGCATCATCACCTAGGTCAGCTATGTCAGCTTTAACGCCACAGTGACCTGCGAATGCCATCTCAGCTAAAGTAACGAATAGACCGCCATCACCTTTATCGTGGTAAGCCACGACTTGATCGTTCGCAACTAGAGTTTGAACGCCTTCGTAGAAACCTTTTAGCTGTGCTGCATTATCTACGTCTGCTGGCTTATCACCAAGCTGCTTGTAAACCTGTGCTAGAGCCGTTGCACCTAGACGGTTTTGACCGTTACCTAGGTCGATAAGTACAAGGCTAGTATCGCCTTTGTCTGTGCGAAGCTGAGGAGTAATTGTCTTACGTACATCTTCAACACGTGCAAACGCAGTGATGATTAGAGATAGTGGCGAAGTGACTTCTTTCTGCTCGCCATTCTCTTCCCACTTGGTCTTCATCGACATTGAGTCTTTACCCACAGGGATAGTTAGACCAAGCGCTGGACATAGCTCTTCACCCACCGCTTTCACCGCTTCGTAAAGACCTGCATCTTCACCAGGATGACCTGCTGGAGACATCCAGTTTGCAGACAGTTTAATGTGTTTGATATCACCGATGTTAGTCGCTGCGATGTTAGTGATTGCTTCACCAACCGCTAGACGAGCTGAAGCTCCGAAGTCTAGTAGAGCAACTGGTGTACGCTCACCCATAGACATCGCTTCACCGTGGTAAGTGTCGTAGCTTGCTGCGGTTACCGCGCAGTTAGCTACTGGAACCTGCCAAGGGCCAACCATTTGGTCACGCGCTACAAGACCAGTCACCGTGCGGTCACCGATAGTGATAAGGAATGTTTTCTCTGCAACCGTTGGAAGACGAAGTACGCGTTCTGCCGCTTCGTTTAGCTCAATGCCGTCACGGTTAACCGCAGGGTTGTTCGCTTTTAGCGTTTTCGCATCACGGTGCATCTTAGGTGTTTTACCTAGAAGCACATCCATTGGCATGTCGATTGGCGTATTGTCGAAGTGTGAATCTTCAAGTTTCAGTTCACGCTCTTCTGTTGCCACACCTACTACTGCGTATGGTGCGCGCTCACGCTTACAGATTGCGTCGAATACTTCCATATTCTCTGGCGCAACAGCCATTACGTAACGCTCTTGAGATTCGTTACACCAGATCTCAAGTGGGCTCATGCCAGGCTCGTCGTTTGGCACGTCACGCAGTTGGAAAATACCACCACGCTCACCATCGTCTACAAGCTCAGGAAGTGCGTTAGAAATACCGCCCGCGCCCACATCGTGGATGAATGCAATTGGGTTCTCTTCACCAAGCTGCCAACAACGGTCGATAACTTCCTGACAGCGGCGTTCCATCTCTGGGTTTTCACGCTGTACAGATGCGAAATCTAGGTCTTCAGCTGATTGACCAGACGCCATCGAAGAAGCTGCACCACCACCAAGGCCGATGTTCATTGCAGGACCACCAAGTACGATTAGGCTTGCACCTACTGGGATCTCTTTCTTCTGAACATGCTCGTCACGGATGTTACCCATGCCACCAGCAATCATGATTGGCTTGTGGTAACCACGAACTTCTTCACCTGCGTGAGAGTTTACTTTTTCTTCGTAAGTACGGAAGTAACCCAGTAGGTTTGGACGACCAAACTCGTTGTTGAACGCCGCGCCACCAAGTGGACCTTCTAGCATGATGTCTAGTGCGTTAACGATGCGGCCTGGCTTACCGAAATCTGTTTCCCATGGCTGTTCAAAACCAGGAATACGTAGGTTCGATGTTGTGAAGCCAACAAGACCTGCTTTTGGCTTACCACCAATACCAGTTGCGCCTTCATCGCGGATTTCACCACCAGAACCTGTCGAAGCGCCCGGCCAAGGAGAGATAGCTGTTGGGTGGTTGTGCGTTTCCACCTTCATTAGGATGTGCGCTTTCTCTTGGTTGTAACCGTACTGGCGAGTTTCTGGGTTCGGGAAGAAACGACCTACATCTGATCCAACCATTACCGCTGCGTTATCTTTGTAGGCAGATAGAACATTTTCTGGCGTGGTTTCAAATGTGTTTTTGATCATCTTGAACAGAGACTTCTCTTGCTTCACGCCGTCGATAGTCCAATCTGCATTAAAGATCTTGTGACGACAGTGCTCTGAGTTCGCTTGTGCAAACATCATCAGCTCGATGTCGGTTGGGTTACGATCTAGCTTGTTTACGAACGCATCGTAAAGGTATTCGATTTCGTCATCGGCAAGCGCAAGACCTAGGGTAACGTTTGCGTTTTCAAGCGCAGCGCGACCGCCATTGAGTAGGTCAACGTCAGCCACTGGCGCTGGCTCTGCCACTTGGAAAAGTGCTGCTGCTGATTCGAAGTCAGTGAAGATCACTTCCATCATGCGATCGTGCAGAATCGCTTTTAGCTCAACCAGTTGAAGCTCAGAAAGCTCTGCCGATGATTCGATGTAATAAGCGGTACCGCGCTCAAGACGTGCAATCTTATCTAGACCACAGTTGTTTGCGATATCCGTTGATTTTGAAGACCAAGGCGAAATGGTGCCCGGACGAGGAGTTGCTAGTAGAAGAAGACCTTCTGGCGCGTGCTCTTCAATTGTTGGACCGTAAGTCAGAAGTTTTTCTAGTTTCTCAACTTCTTGATCATTTAGGTCGGCTGTTAGATCTGCAAAGTGCGCAAATTCAGCGTAGATGCCTGTAACAGGTAGGCCAAGTTCACGACAAAGCTCTAAAAGCTTGTTAACACGAAATTCAGATAGAGCTGGGGAGCCACGAAAAATTCTCATGTGCTTAGGTCTCTTATGCAATTGATTAAGGTGATATTGGAATAAATTCAGTGGGTTTTAGGAATAACCTAACTGTTTTTCTTCGAAGCTATTCCGGAAGTAAGCCCGAAGGTTTTGCCAAACCTATGCCGATTCCACCTCTCTGTTGCGGGCGCATTATATAGCAATTATTTTTGTGACGTAACCAAAAAAGCAACCGTTTGCGTCATTTTTTTCATGTTTCTTGGCAATTGTTACTTTTGCTGCATTTCTAGCCACTTTTACTTCCATTTACCCAAAGTCACTTTGCCGGGAGTAAACGGTTTGATATAAAGGGGAGTCACTTTTTTGAGATTTCATTTTGATGCATACACTTACGCGCATTTTTTCATCCAAACTTCTTCTCATCGCGATCGCCATTGCCGGTTTATCGGGCTGCCAAATTGAGTCGGAACCGAAAAGCGACTTGGAGCAGATCCGAGAGCGCGGCGTATTAAGAGTCGGAACACTCAATAACCAACTCTCTTACTATATCGGCCCAGATGGCCCCGCTGGCTTGGATTATGAATTAGCTCGAGAGTTTGCAGAGCAGCTCGGCGTGAAGCTAGAAATGAAACCTGCATATCGCTTGTCTGGTCTCTTTCCCGCTCTTCAAAAAGGTGAGATCGACCTGATTGCGACCGGGCTGACTCAAAACAATGAGCAAACACGCGGCTACCGTGCGGCTCCGGCGTACTACTACGTGAGCCAACAAGTGGTCTATAAAAAAGGCCAATGGCGCCCACGTAACCTAGAGCAACTGATTGACTTTGAGAATAAACGCCAAGCCGAGTTTATTGAGCAACAAAACAAAGAGCAGAATGACGAAAATAGTGAATTAGCCACTATCGATGACAGGCTAGCTCCTGCTCTCGTTGTGATTGAAGAGTCTCACTTTGAGCCGACTCTCAATCAACTGCAACAATCTAACCCTGACTTTGTTTACGAATCAGTAGGCAATGCCGACATTAACGATCTATTAAGACAGGTTTCTAAAGGCGAACTGCGCTTTACCGTTGCAGACTCGATCGAGCTGTCACTGGCGCAGCGACTTTACCCAGATCTTGCGCTTGCGTTCGAGTTAACAGAAGACCAGC
The DNA here is from genome assembly GCF_022397975.1 of Vibrio sp. Isolate30. Taxonomy (NCBI): domain Bacteria; kingdom Pseudomonadati; phylum Pseudomonadota; class Gammaproteobacteria; order Vibrionales; family Vibrionaceae; genus Vibrio; species Vibrio sp. Isolate30. Next base: position 133,895 of record NZ_JAKEUS010000009.1, on the reverse strand, counting down.
CCATCTCTTGGTACTTGAAGAAATCAGAAGATGAAAGCCTATATGCCCTGCTGATTGAGTTCTTCGGTAACCTTAAACAGTCTGGTGAGCTTGCAACTCTGGAAGAGAAATACATCGGTCACATCGGAAGCTTCGATTACGTGGATACTCGCGCCTTTATTCGTGCACTGGATAGTAAGCTGCCGAAATGGTCACCTCTATTCCAAGAGTACTCTCAAGAGTTTGATTGGCGCTTAATTGCAGCTCTTGCCTACCAAGAGTCTCACTGGAACCCTGTTGCGAAATCTCCTACAGGTGTGCGTGGCATGATGATGTTGACACTACCGACGGCAAAGAGCGTTGGCGTGACGAATCGTTTGGATCCTAAACAATCCGTTCAAGGTGGTGTGGAATACTTGCGTAGTATCGTCAATCGTATCCCTGATTCAATCACTCAACATGAGAAGATCTGGTTCGCCCTTGCTTCGTATAATGTAGGCTACGGCCACATGATGGATGCTCGTCGACTGACTAAAGCACAAGGCGGCGATCCAAACTCGTGGAGTGACGTAAAAGACAGGCTGCCTCTACTAAGACAGAAGAAGTACTACAGCCAGACACGTTACGGCTATGCTCGTGGTGATGAAGCCAAGAACTATGTCGAGAACATTCGTCGCTATTACCAAAGCATTATCGGCCACGTGAACAAGCGGACTGAAGAAGAACAGGAAGCGAGTATGGAAGACTTAATCGTGATTCCGCCGCTTGCGATTTCAGGAGCAGATTCAACCATCAGCGGCGCAGTCTCAGCAGCCGAGGCCAGTGACTCAGAATCTAGCGAGAAATAAACGCGACGCTATCAAAAAAGCCACACCGATGTGTGGCTTTTTAGTATTTGCCTGAAAGAACAGGTTAACTCAGCTTATCCAATACCTTTTCGCACAAACTCTTCAGAGCCAGCAACTCATCCAGCTCCAAGGTTAATTTACATTTCATCGCTTCAGGGACTGATTTCGCCTTAATTTTAAGATCTACCCCACTCTCTGTCAGTTTGAGCACTCGCACGCGCTCATCTTGCTGACAACGGCCTCGTTCAACGAACCCTTTTCCTTCGAGTCGTTTTAGCAACGGCGTTAGAGTGCCCGAATCTAAATGCAGTCGTGAGCCTATGTCTTTGACGCTGGCACCATCTTGCTCCCAAAGCACCATCATTACCAAGTACTGAGAGTAAGTCAGCTCAAGCTCTTCCAGCAAGGGGCGGTATGCTCGAACCACCGCATTCGCAGCGCTATATAAAGGAAAGCACACCTGATTGTCTAACAACAACTGCTCATCACTACTCATACCGTTCTCATCTTCTGTTTGCATTGGTGAACGCACTAAAAATAAATTGCGCACAATATAGTTGCATTCACAGTTTATTTCGATATAAGATTGCAAGCAATTAAATTGCACACAACTCAAAAATAAAAAGGTAAACGATATGACAACACTCTACACAACTAAAGCAACCGCTCTTGCTGGCCGTAACGGACAAGTGAAAACAGACGATGGTTTACTAGCACTTGAACTGGCTTACCCAAAAGAGATGGGCGGCACCGGACTCGCAACTAACCCAGAGCAACTATTTGCTGCGGGTTATTCAGCGTGTTTCTCGAACGCTATCTTACACGTTGCACGTGAAGCGAAAGTTACGCTAGCCAAAGCGCCAGTGACTGCAGAAGTTGGTATCGGCCCAAATCAGACAGGTGGATTTGCGCTTACCGTAAGCCTTGCAGTCGAGCTAGACCTCCCACAAGAACAAGCACTGGAGCTAACTCGAGTTGCTCATCAGGTTTGTCCATACTCAAACGCTGTGCGTGGCAACATTGATGTTGCGGTGACTGTAAACGGCGAAGCAATCTAAGCTCTAACCCGAACTAAAAACACCGGCTCATTGGCCGGTGTTTCTGCATTCAAAGCGTACAATTATTATTTTATTTGGCGAAAGGCTAACCACTCTCTCAGTTCAATCTGCCAACGTAATCACTCATCCTAAATTTGCTACTTGAAAAGCACCTTTGATTGCCATACATATGAGAAATAACAAGCATCACTTGTCATTAATTTGCAACAAAATTGACCTATAAGGTGGGTGTCGTTGAAGTGACGCTGCAAACTCATATTCCCAGATAAGTTGTATCGGGTATATTCCATCTCAACTCTGGCTGCATAACACAGCTGATATTAATAGTGGGAGGCCGTTAAAAAAGATGAAACGTAAGTTACGCTCCAAACGCCTTTATAAAACCGTAGTGGCTAACCGTCGTAAGCGCATGCTGGCCAACAACAAAAAGAAAATCATCTGGCGAAACAGAGCTTTCGTACAGATGCTCTAAACCGAAAAGAACATCATCAGCAAGCATCTAATTTTATCTCGAAATGTCACTCTAATATTCGTCATAGAGAGCATTAGATGTTTGCTAGAGTAACTATCACTATTGCGAAGTATCGCCACCTGTCGCAACTACATTCCTTGTTGTTCTTCTTTAGCTTGCGCTAGCTTCTGTTGCTGTTTTTTCTCTTTGATCTCTTTACGGCGTCTTTTGAAAAACGCCTGTAATTGAGCTCGGCACTCATCTTCCAACAAGCCATTTTCCACATCTGCATAGTGGTAAGACGCTTGGCTATCGAACAGGTTTAATACCGTGCCCGCAGCACCCGCTTTCAAGTCTGGTGCCCCAAAGACAATGCGCTTCACTCGACTATGAAGAAGAGCCCCTGCACACATAGGGCATGGCTCTAATGTCACATAGAGCGTGGTATCGAGAAGACGGTAGTTCTCTAATGTTTGACCTGCCTTACGCAGGGTTTCAACTTCAGCATGCGCAGTCGCATCGTGGCTGCCAATCGAGCGGTTCCACCCTTCTGAGATGATTTCACCATCTTTTACCAATACCGCACCAACCGGAACCTCGCCTTCGAGCTCAGCTTGATGTGCTAACTCCATAGCTCGGCGCATAAAGGCTTCATCTTGCGATGTAAATTGATGGTCAGACAAAAGAAACTCCCAAAAACAAAAAAGGCATGCGCTGAGCATACCTAATCTTGAGGATCATGAACAATGTTATCAAACCAGTCGATACTTTCTTGTTCAACTAAGACACAAATAAAAAACCACTCATTCCTTGAGTGGTCGTGAAACAAAATGCCAATGACTGCTGACAACAAGCATCCGAGCTTAAAGGTAGGGATTTACATCCAAAGCGAACATGAATTGATTATTACAGTGCGATAACGACACCAGCAGTGAAGGTTGTATCTTCAATGTCAGAGTTGTCTGCTGCGACTTTCACGTAAGGCTGAACGTCACCAGAGTTAACGTAAGTCGCTTTCAAAGTAGATGTTGACCATTCGCTATCCACTTCTTCGCCATCCACGTAGATGCCTTCAGCAAGTTGAGAGTAAGCGTCTAGGTCGTAAGAAAGTACAACTGTTTTAGCGATGTTGTAATCAAGGCCTAGATTGACTTTCACGACCTGAGATTCGTTGTTGCCATCAGCCATACCTAAGTTTTGGATACCGATGTCGGGTAAAACATTCGGATCAATACCGTGATCTGGGAACTGCGGGGCAGGTAATGTCCCATCATGGTTCGCTGTTGCAGGCAAAACACCATCGTGAGGACCTGGAGCAGGAAGAACACCATCATGGCCATCAGGGTTCACACCTTGACCATCGCCTTTACCGCCAGATGTTGGATCCCAGAAATCAGCACCCACTTCATCCAAACCGTGGTGATATTCAACGCCACCAGAAAGTGTCAGTGAAGAACCTAACGTGTAAGCGGTTGAAGCTTTTACACGTACCTCGTCAGCACCACCGTAACCACCTTGTACATATGATGCACCTAGGTCAAAGTTTTCGTTAACGCTGTAGCCGTAACCTAGCTCCACAAAGCTATCGTTAGTAACTTCACCAGTCACATAGTGCTGGCCATCTTCACCGAAGTTGTAGTCACCATACATACCGATTACGTCATTTTCATCACCGTAAACTTCAATAGAAGTTGCGTTCGCTTGCAGTGAGATAGCTGATACTACAGCTGCTGCTACAAAACTGATTTTCTTCATTTTTTAAAACCTTTAATACGTGTGCAAAGCATTGATTAATTACTCTTCCCGGTTCGGAGCGACCAAAACAATACTGAGCGCAAAGGCGCGGAACAACGTAAAAGGCCTCATTGAAGATCTTGATTTTATAAACGAAACCCTCCCACCTAAATGATAAATAAATCAGTTAATATCCACTTTAAAATCAACAATTTAAGCATGAAACACTCTAGAGAGAATCAAATAAAACCGTTTTATAAAGGCCTGTATCAACTAACCTCCATCAGGCTAAAAACACAAAAAGACAGCAAACTCGGCAATACTTTTACATCAATAACATCAGCGAGAGATAAAGCTAAAACTAAATGAATGAACTCAATGAACATCGAAGAAATATACGGTTTAAATGCACATTCAATCACTCAATTAAGTCGCTGACATGCAAACCCTTACATTCAACCAACTAATAAAACATCCAAACCGTTTCAGCTAAAACAAAACAAGGCACGCATTACGCGTACCTTGTTTCTTTAAACACGAAAATGAAATTGCACTATTCGGTGGCTTCTTGCTCTAGTAGCGAGGCCTTCACTTTCATGATTCGGTTGTTCTCAACGGCGATGATTTCAAATGCCCATTGTTGACACTGTACGACCTCACCAACATCAGGTAAACGGCCGACTAGCCAAGTGATCATGCCGTTTAATGTTTGAAAGCCCTCTTCTTCCCCTTCAAGCTCAGAAAGCTCTAGGCGGTTTTTAAGCTCGCTGATAGGTATCAAACCATCCACCAGCATGCCCTGCTCTGTCAGTTCCGTCCAAAGATCGTTCGGATGATTTGAAAGCTCACCCGCAATCGCTTCGAGTACATCGTAGTGGGTCACTAGACCTTGTACATCGCCGTACTCATCGACAATAAACGCCATTTGCGTACCCGACTCTTTGAAATAGCTCAGCAAGCGCAGACCTTTCATAGACTCTGGAAGATAGATAGGCGATTTGGATAACCCCATGATGACCTGAAGACTCAGCTGATGGCTGTTATTCAAAAGTGCTTTTGCCGAAACAGTACCTAGAACCTTACTCATGCCTTCTTGGCACACTGGAAACACACTGTGTTTGGAGCCTTTGATCTTTTTCAGCAACACCTCAATTGGCTGTTCAATATCGAGAAAGTCGACGTCACGACGAGGCGTCATCAGCGAGCTCACCAATCTATCACCCAACTGCAGAATATTGCGGATCATCTCTTGTTCACCACGCTCAATCACGCCCGTATCTGAGCCCTCTTTGACCAAGGCATAGATATCATCTTCAGTCACGCTATCTTCACTACCATTTCGCCCCATAAGCCTCAGTATCCCCTCTGTAGAGGCAGACAACGCGAACACAAATGGCGTGGTCAGTTTAGAGAGCCAATGAATAGGTAGAGCGACTAATACAGCGATGTTTTCCGCTTGCGATTGCGCAAAGCGCTTTGGTACCAACTCACCAATGACGATCGCAAAGTAAGTAATGCCGACAACCACAACCGCAGTCGAGAGAATATTTGCTTGAGTTGCGTCCAGTCCCCATAGCTCTAATTGCACAGCGAGTGGAGCAGAGAGTGTGGCTTCACCGACGATGCCGCTGAGCAAGCCAATAACCGTAATACCAATTTGAATCGTAGAAAGGAACCGCGTTGGGTTTTCTTTTAAGTCTAGAGCGACTTGTGCAGAACGATGCTTTTCAGCTAAACGCTTTAAGCGACTATTTTTTGCTGCTACCAATGCAATTTCTGACATGGCAAACAGACCATTTAAAACAATTAACCCTACCAGAAGCAGAATTTTCATGATGAATGGGATTTCCTAATTTGTACCGGCCAACAATTAGCCGTAATCCGGAGTATAAGCTGAGTGCCTTTCTTTTGGATATAAAAAAGATTGAAAAATAGAGCGAAAAAAAGCCCGCACTTTTCGGTGCGGGCTTAGGAATAAATTAAGCTTAATTTCGCTTAGTTCAATCTTACATAGTGTAAGTGTATGGAGCTTGAATACCCAGCGGGATACCTAGCGCCCAGTAACCTAGTAGGAAGATAGACCAGCCAATTAGCATTGCGATAGAGAAAGGCATCATTAGAGAAGCCAGTGTACCGATACCTGTCGACTTAACGTAGCGTTGGCAGTAAACAACAACCAGTGGGAAGAACACCATTAGTGGAGAGATGATGTTAGATACAGAATCGCCCACACGGTAAGCAGCTTGAGATAGCTCTGGAGAGATACCCACCGCCATTAGCATTGGAACTAGGATTGGACCAATCAGAGCCCACTTAGCTGATGCAGAACCAACTAGAAGGTTAACTGCTGCTGTTAGAAGGATCATACCAACAACTGTCGCTTCACCCGGTAGGTCCATCGCTTTCAGGCCTTCAGCACCGTATAGCGCAAGCATAGTACCAATGTTTGATTGACCGAATGCAGACAGGAACTGTGCACAGAAGAACGACATTACAATGTATGCGCCCATCGTTGCCATTGTGTCAGACATTGCTTTGATAACATCGTTGCTATTCTTAAACGTACCAGCAACACGGCCGTAAACGATACCTGGGATGATAAACAGGATGAAGATCAGAGGAACGATAGATTTCATTACCGGCGCAGAGAACGCAGTTAGCTCACCTTCAGGAGAACGAAGTGCCGAGTTTTCTGGGATAAGAGCCGCAACCAATAGTGCGATACCAGCAACCATTGCCCAACCCGCGTAACGGAATGCTTTAGATTCAATCGCTGTGAACGTACCTAGGTCTGGTGCTTCTTCAGCATCTTCATCAACTGGTGTGTTTGCAAGACGAGGCTCGATGATCTTCTCAGTTACGTACCAACCGATAGCAACGATAATGATTGAAGATAGACCCGTAAAGAAGATGTTCGCTAGTGGGTTGATCACGTAATCTGGGTCAAGAACGTTTGCCGCAGTTTGAGTAAAGCCCGCTAGTAGAGGGTCGATACCTGAAGGGATAAAGTTTGCAGAGAAACCACCCGATACACCAGCAAACGCTGCCGCGATACCCGCTAGAGGGTGACGACCTGCTGCGTGGAAGATGATACCACCTAGTGGGATAACCAGTACGTAACCTGCGTCAGCTGCTGTGTGAGAAACGATAGCAACCAAGATTAGCATTGGTGTTAGAAGTTTAGCTGGAGTGAAGTTCAGCATCTTCTTTAGGCCTGTAGTGATGAAGCCTGAAGAGTCAGCAACGCCAACACCTAGCATCGCTACCAGTACGATACCCAGCGGTGCAAAACCTGTAAATGTCGTCACCATGTTCGCTAGGAAACTCGCCAGAGCCTCACCAGTAAGTAGGTTGTTGACTTCTAGAGCATCACCCGTACGAGGGTTGATTAGATCGAATGAAACATTCGACAAAAGAGCAGATGATACCCATACGATAACGAGTGCCCAAAAGAACAGGATCGCAGGATCTGGGATCTTGTTACCGGCACGTTCAATGAAGTTTAGAAAGCGATCCATACCACTGATTTTCTCAGAAGCAGGAGCTTTATTTACTGCTTGGTTACTCATGGTAACTCCATATGTGATGTTGTGTTATTTAGGCTCAATATAGTTGTTGACCAGAGCCTATTGGTACAGCACATATTCTATTAAAACCACCCAGAAAAAGCACAAGATTCCACCTAAAATTCCATAAATGGAGACATATTTTGCAAAAATACCATATAGCAGCAACAAGATAAAAACACAAAAAACACCATTCCATATACAGTTTTTTAACTAGCACGTAAACAATGTCCGAGGAGTGAAAATTATCAATATTGAGGTGATAGGGAAAGGAGTACGATTAAACGTTTGCGTGATGAATCAATCAAATTCACTGTATTTAGAAAGCATAGTATCAAGCGTTATGCTTTGTGTTTGACTCATCCGATCTTGCCATGCAACCGTGACAGTAATGTTGCGCAGAGCACTCGATAAGGCACCATCTGCATTTACAACCGAGCAACTGAGCGAGTATTCAGAACCCGATAAACCAGAGAGCGGGTTTGAGCTATCTGTGTTGAGACAGTGACCCGTATGATGAAGTTCCGAGAAGTTGATTACCCCAACCGCACCGCTGACATCATTTGCTCGAGTTCGGTAGTACTCTAACTGCCTCTCAGCAAAGTGAAGTGCTTCCACACTCTGAATCGCATAGTCCGCTTTCTGCTCGGTATAAGCCTGTAGCTTGACCATGCCTAACGCAGCCACGCCCACCAATAGAAAAGAGATGAGTACTTCGAGTAAGCTAAAACCGCTTTGGTTAGAAGTCATTCCAAGAACCCTTTTTCCATTGTATTTCGACAGGCTCATCATGTGGGTTGTATTCTCCCCGATAATCGAGATTCATCGAACCTTTGATCGTAGAGAGCCCGCCCAATGAATCCAAAAATATGCCTCCTTTGGGGAAGAAAGAAGCGTTAGCTATATAGACACTATTTTCTTTAACCAACAAAGAGTAATCCATTGTTGCTGGCAACTTGTCCCAACTATCGGCGAGCAAGTCTGTATTATTTTCTGCACCTAAAGAGTCCTCAAAGACACTCATGTCATTCAAGTGATAAAAAGCACCATCAAATACACTGGCGTTTCCATTTGCGAATATCCCATTTTCGACCACTAAAGATCGTGGCGTGATCGTTCCTGCGCTATCCACAATATTAATGGCTGGGTGCCAAACAACACAGTCACCAACCACCCATACTTTCGTTTTCCCTGATGCAAAGGCATCATTAATTCGAGTGCTACACTCCTTGCCCTGATATTTGTTGGTGTTCGAATCTAAATCGACATGCACGGTATTCCCCTGAGAATCTGTCTCCATTAGGTTTATTACCTCATATTCATTACTTTTAAGGGCATTGATATTGTCTACGGTTTTCTTCACACCAAAGTAATTTTCGAAACCATTTAAATGAGTGTCATGGACGTAATCACTCTTAAAAGCAGCGCTGGGATCACTCCCCGATGCAGTCACCGTTGCACTCTCATTTAAGTCAGTCACCGCCTCTTTACAACCACTAAAATCTGCAGGTGCACTATCAGGCCGAGAAGCTGTGGTTAAACTTCCCCCTGCACCTTTGACGTGTGTTACAGAGTCGAAAAACCTTACCGCCACACACTCATACACACCATTATTCCCGGTTTCACTTAGTTCAGGATCGATGTCCATGATGTTTTCAGAAATGATTTCAAGGGCAGATATTGTTTGAATGGCTCCTAAACCCGCATCATTGGAAAAACGGATTTCTTTATTGAGAGAGGTTCGATTGGCGGTTGAAACAAGAACATTAGGGTTGTCTAAAGATCTATCCAAATAAGAAAGTTCATTGCTGCAGGAGTCCAACAGGTCATTTGGGATGGAAGAGCTGCTGTTTTCAATGATCACGCTAATACCGCACTCTAACCCACCTTCGGCATTCCAATGGTCCTTGCGGGCTTGTACCTCATTTTGCGCGCGCTTAATTTGATAGTAAGTGGTTTTGAAGCTGCCAAGAGAAACAATCAGCACACCAATCAATAGAATGCTGACCAGCAGTAGTGTGACTGCTCCGTTTTGCTTCTTAAATGTCATTGCCAATTCCTTTGGACAACGGTAGTCATCACCTTTTGACTCACATCTGCATTCACTAAAGATGCCTCAAGCATCATATCGACCTTCTGTGAACTCGCCTGACTGTTCGACATCCCCTCCGTCGACACAGAGAAACTATCTACCTGAATTTGCCGCTCAAAGAACAAGCTTTGACAAGTCATGGTCACATCCCCGCTTGCATTGTTAAATGGCCTTTCATTAGTCGCTAAGAGTTGTGTTGATTCACCTTGGCAGTAATTGAGCTTGTTATCTTTAAATTGATAAACAATGCTTCGATAAGCGGACGACGCGCTGTTTTGCAGATACGCGAAGCCAAGGTAAACCTCATCTGCACTCACCTGTCGGACATAAATCGTATCTGATGCACCTGACAACTTTACTGATTGCCCTGAATTAGAGTTATAGCCAGCGCGCCAAATCTCTTCTTTCATCATTTGAGTCGTGGAAAATAAGTTTTGAGATAGGAGTAACTCTAAGCTTTTCTCTGAACTAAGGCGCTGATTAGTGATAAACACACTACCAATCGTCCCTATCACAATCACACCGATTGCAGAGGCCACCATCATCTCAACCAAGGTACTACCTTGAGCAGACTTAATTGCAGATCTCATAATCATAGTGGCCAATACTATTTCGCCCATCGCTGTTTGGATCGCTACTGCAAATCCGAATGCGCCCTGTTGTATTTGATGCTTTAACCGAGAGTTCTTCAGACGGCGCATTCACCGAAGCCATAGTGACGTTGCCGTTGACAAAACGCCCTCTCACTCCATCAATCGAGATTGAATTCTGATTCAAGAAATTAAACGAGACTTTGATGTCTCGATAAGCGGTGCCATCAAGGTGCATCAATACATTGTCGGGAACGTAAGAAGCTGTTGTGCTGAGAACCATATCCCACTCTCCTTCCGAGTTCTCGATCGCCCCCAAACCATTCGAAATAAGAAATAAAACGTGCAGTTCTTGATTACGAATAATTGCTTCAGAACGCGCCGTAACAAAGAAGCCATGAACCTCTGGGGCAAGCCTTTGAAGTTTTGAAGACGCTAATAGAGAGCTAAAACTCGGGGCAGCAGTGGCCAATAGTACTGAAAGTACCACGACAGTAATGAGCAGCTCTAAAAGCGTAAACCCGCGAGTCATTTCCCAAATCCCTATGTAACGTATTGCGTAATCATATTTAATCTTGCACCGATGCTATCACCAGAGAAAAATAGCCTGACTAGTGAAAAGGAAGTCCTCGTGATGATTCGAAAAAATATATGCAACAGCAACAACATACGTGTACAAGGAATGACATTGATCGAGTTATTGATTGTGGTTGCCATCATCGGAATCTTGGGCGCGATCGCCTACCCTAGTTACACCAATCATGTTTTAGCAGGTCACCGATCCAGTGCTCTCGCCGACATCGCCCGTATTCAGTTAGAACTAGAGGCGAGTTACGACAACGGCTATGACTGGAGTAATGTTATCTCAGGCAGTCACTGTTTAATCTGCGATACCGACAGTTCACGATTTTCATTCAGTGTTGCCAGTTCGGCTTCAGCAGCTTATACCATTACAGCAACCCCAGCGTCTGATGCAGAGCAAGACAAAGACGATTGTTTTGATGGAGAAGAACCCAAAGTACTCACCCTAAACAATGCCAATGTTGAGTACCCTGAAGCTTGTTGGATGTAACGAAGATATTGGATGAAAAATAACGAAGGTTTTCAGGGAAAGGTAAACGCGATAAACCAAATTTGAGAGACAAAAAAGCCTGCTACATGAGCAGGCTTTTGTAATTTTTTAAAACTTCAGGCATCAACAGCCAAAAGTATCAATAACCTAATTACTTAGTTAGGTCATCGAAGAAGTTTTTAACACCGCTGAAGAAACCTTCAGATTTTGGCTTATGCTTACTTGCCGCTTCGCCGCCACACGTCTCTTCAAACTCACGTAGAAGTTCTTTTTGACGAGAGCTTAACTTAACTGGCGTCTCAACCACTAGCTTAACGATTAGGTCACCCACACCGCCGCCACGAACGCCTTTCACGCCCTTGCCACGCATACGGAACATACGGCCCGTTTGTGTCTCTTCAGGCACCTTAAGGTTTACTCGGCCATCCAGTGTAGGAACTTCAACTTCACCGCCTAGAGCAGCCATAGAGAAGCTTACTGGCACTTCGCAGTAAAGGTTGTTGCCGTCACGTTCGAAGATGTTGTGCTCTTTTACGTGAACTTGTACGTACAAATCGCCAGCTGGAGCGCCTTGCTCTCCCGCTTCACCTTCGCCAGATAGACGAATACGATCGCCTGTATCAACACCTGCAGGGATCTTAACGTTAAGTGTTTTCGTCTTCTGCTTACGGCCTTGACCATGACAAGAGTTACATGGGTCTTTGATGATCTTGCCTTTACCGTTACAAGTAGGACAAGTTTGTTGAACCGCAAAGAAGCCTTGACGCATTTGAACTTGGCCATGGCCATGACAAGTGCCACAAGTTTGCGCAGAAGAACCTTTCTTCGCACCGCTGCCGTCACAAGTATCACACTCAACGAGAGTCGGTACTTCGATCTCTTTCGATACACCACGAACTGCTTCTTCTAGAGTCAGTTCCATGTTGTAACGTAGGTCTGAACCGCGTTGTGCACGTTGTTGACCGCCGCCACGACGACCACCACCGAAGATATCGCCAAACACATCACCAAAGATGTCACCGAAATCACCATGACCGCCGCCGAAGCCGCCGCCACCGCCCATACCGCCTTGTTCAAAGGCTGCGTGACCATATTGGTCGTAAGCGGCTTTCTTTTGAGAATCGGTAAGGATCTCATACGCTACTTTTACTTCTTTAAACTTTTCTGCTGCGCTTTCATCACCCTGGTTACGGTCAGGGTGGAACTTCATTGCTAAGCGTTTGTACGCCTTTTTAATATCGCGCTCTGATGCATCACGGCTAACGCCTAATACTTCGTAAAAATCACGTTTTGACATGTTCTAAGTCACCAAATTTATTGCCACTACCAAATTACTTCTTTCAGTAGCTTGTGTATCAATCTAGATAAAGGTTCGAGATTCGAGATTCGAGATTCGAGATTCGAGATTCGAGAGCCATTATCTAGATTGACAGCCTAAATACAAATTTACGGGCGTAAGAGTTACCTCTGACGCCCGTATTAATAAGTCTTCGAGACAAATTTCTAAGCAGATAGCTTGAGTTCTAGGAGGAAGCGCGCAGCCTACGCTAGTAGGTGAGCACTTCCGACAACGAAATCAGGCTACTCTGCGACGAAATTATTTCTTGTCGTCTTTAACTTCTTCGAATTCTGCGTCAACAACGTCGTCGTCTTGCTTAGGTTGCTCACCTGCTTCAGCGCCAGCTTGTTGAGCTTGAGCTTGCTGTTGAGCGATTTCCATTAGCTTCTGAGCTGCTTGCATAAGTTCTTGAACTTTAGCGTCGATAGCTTCTTTGTCGTTACCAGACTTAACTTCTTCTAGTGCCGCGATAGCTGCTTCGATCTTCTCTTTCTCGTCTGCAGGTAGAGCTTCACCAGCTTCTTCTACTTGCTTCTTAGTGCCGTGAATCATTTGGTCAGCTTGGTTACGTGCAGTTACTAGCTCTTCGAACTTCTTGTCCGCTTCTTTGTTAGCTTCTGCTTCTTGTACCATTGCTTCGATCTCTTCCTCAGACAGACCGCCCGAAGCTTGGATAGTGATCTTCTGCTCTTTACCAGTCGCTTTATCTTTCGCAGATACGTTTAGGATACCGTCAGCATCTAGGTCGAAAGTTACTTCGATTTGTGGCATGCCACGTGGTGCTGGTTGGATACCTTCTAGGTTGAACTGACCAAGAGACTTGTTGTAAGTCGCTTGCTTACGCTCACCTTGTAGTACGTGGATAGTTACCGCGCTTTGGTTGTCTTCAGCTGTAGAGAACACTTGATCCGCTTTTGTAGGGATAGTTGTGTTTTTCTCGATTAGCTTAGTCATTACGCCGCCCATCGTTTCGATACCGAAAGATAGAGGAGTAACGTCTAGAAGTAGTACGTCTTTAACGTCACCAGCTAGTACACCACCTTGAACTGCCGCACCCATTGCTACTGCTTCGTCAGGGTTTACGTCTTTACGAGCTTCTTTGCCGAAGAACTCAGCAACTTTAGCTTGAACCATAGGCATACGAGTTTGACCACCAACTAGGATAACGTCAGTGATTTCGCCTACAGATAGGTCAGCATCCGCTAGAGCAACTTTTAGAGGCTCAAGAGAACGTTGTACTAGGTCTTCAACTAGAGACTCAAGCTTCGCACGAGTCACTTTGATGTTCATGTGCTTAGGACCAGTCGCATCAGCAGTAACGTAAGGTAGGTTTACGTCAGTTTGAGTAGTAGAAGAAAGCTCGATTTTCGCTTTTTCTGCTGCTTCTTTAACACGCTGCATTGCTAGTGGATCAGTCTTAAGATCGATGCCTTGCTCTTTCTTAAACTCGTCTACTAGGTAGTTGATCATGCGGTTATCGAAGTCTTCACCACCTAGGTGAGTGTCACCGTTAGTAGAAAGAACTTCAAATGTCTTCTCGCCTTCAACTTCGTCGATCTCGATGATAGAGATATCGAAAGTACCACCACCAAGGTCGTATACAGCGATAGTGCGATCGCCACCTTGCTTGTCTAGACCGTAAGCTAGAGCAGCAGCAGTTGGTTCGTTGATGATACGCTTAACGTCTAGACCAGCGATACGGCCAGCATCTTTAGTTGCTTGACGTTGTGCATCGTTGAAGTAAGCAGGAACAGTTACAACAGCGCCAGTTACTTCTTCACCTAGGAAGTCTTCAGCTGTTTTCTTCATCTTCTTAAGTACTTCAGCAGATACTTGAGGAGCAGCCATTTTTTGGCCTTGCGCTTCTACCCATGCATCACCGTTGTCAGCCTTAACAATGTTGAAAGGCATGATTTCGATATCGCGTTGTACTTCTTCATCTTCAAAACGACGACCGATTAGACGCTTGATAGCGAATAGTGTGTTTTGAGGGTTAGTAACAGCTTGACGTTTTGCAGGTTGACCAACTAGCGTCTCGCCTTCTGTGTATGCGATTACTGACGCAGTTGTGCGTTCGCCTTCCGCATTCTCGATTACGCGTGGTTTGTCGCCGTCAAGAACAGCAACACAAGAGTTAGTAGTACCTAAATCAATACCAATGATTTTACCCATCAGGCTATCTCCGAAATATATTCTATTTAGTTTTTGCTATACCCACATATGTGGGGGTGGTAATCAGGGATTCAACCCCGATACACAAAATTAAAGTGCAAATGTTTTTTGCTTTCGTATGCCCAATAGATAAGGGCAGCAAAACACTTTTCAAGGGAAATAAAGAAAAAAAACTCATTTTTCCTTCTTTATTACTGAGGGAGGGTGGATATTGGCTACTTAATCAACGGTTAAGCACTGATTGAACAGAAGGTCTCATGGTGAATCATCGTCACTCACTCTTCAAAAATGCCGTTTTGCGATACTGTAAAAAGCAAAAGACCCTCATTTGAGGGCCTTACATAAAACACGGGATGTGAAGATTACTGGTTCAGAACCAACTGGTAGAAGCTGGTTTTGGTGTAGTCGCCTGCATCCATACCACGCCACTCACACGCCGAGCTCGATTTCTTCGTATTACACTGGTTATATGCACCCGCTTTGAAGTACATCCAATCTTGACCGTAACCTAAATCAACTTCATGACCTTGGTAGTTACCGGCTGCTAAATCCACTTCATAGGTTTTCACTATAGGTGAATCCGAGTTCGGGTTTTTAGTAAAGGTCAGGTGCATGATCGTATCTTTGATATCAACATCGTAAGAGAAAACTTCACCAAGCTTAATGCCATCAACCGGGTCCGCACTGCCCTTCTTCAGGTTATATTTACCAAACACATCATGACGGATATCTTTGCGTAGCTTCTTACCGTTATCATCCTTGGCATTTTGCAGCTCAGGCGTAGGGTTAAGTTCATAGTTCCACGTTAGAGAACCATGCTCATGCTCTGGTAATTTACGGTAAACAATCTTCAATGGTTCGTTATCTGAGCCATGAATCTGACCAATCACCACAGAAAACGCACCTGTCTTCTTGTAGTTACCACTTGTACTCACTTGATCGACCGACAGTGTTGCCGTCATCTGGCCACCAATCGAGCCATAATCTTTCGCATTGCTGTGGCTCGATACTACAAAGTTGTTGTCTGGCGCAGCGTAGTCATCGCCTAGCATCGCACGTAATTCACTTCGAGTGTTTTTACTATTTGGTGTGGTTGGTGCTGTATTTGGAGCAACAAACACCATCGCACCGGTTTCTTTGTCTGTGTAGAACCATTCAGGATGAACATAAGGCGTTTCTACATTAGCAAGCTCAGTTTTGGCGATCTCTAAGGTCTTACCTTTACGCGGTCCCTCAGTTGTCAGCTCAGGTAAATTGATCTTCCACTTAGATAGGTCAAAGTTTTGCGCAGGTGCTTTCGCCGGATCAAGGTTGAATTGGCTTGCCATATCATTATCGGCGGCAAGAGCAGGTGTCGCTAAAACAGCAGCGGTAATTAAGCTAAGGTAGGACAACTTCATTTTATTTTCCTTAATGTCGTCTGAATGTAGGTTGCCAAAGAATATAAAATACTATTGTATTATTATATGTGATCAATCTTAGATATTTGCAGAGACACTCTAGAATTTCATGTTGCCATTCACAAAACCGACTAACGCTTATCTAAACCTCACTGTTTTTCTCTAGTACAAACGAAAAAAGCGAGGCTCTAGGCCTCGCTTTTAAGATTCAGTTTTGAGTTTTCTGATTAAGCTTCTGCTTTATTCAGTTCAACTTCTTTATCTGCTTCTACACCGATTTCGTCTTCAGACTTAGCAACAATTGTGTTTACTGCTGTGTCACCAACTACGTTAGAAGAAGTACAGAACATGTCACAGATACGGTCAACAGCTGCAACGATTGCTAGACCTTCTGGTGGTAGACCTAGTTGGTGCAATAGAACACCTACCATTACTACACCGCCACCTGGAACACCACCAGCACCGATAGACAGTAGCAGGATAGTTAGACCAAGAGTAAAGATGTCTGCAGTGTTAATTGGCTGACCAAATGCGTTAGCTACGAACATAGTTGCTAGTGCGATGTAGATAGATACACCAGACATGTTCATTGTTGCACCTAGTGGTACACCAAAGCCTGCTACAGATTTAGAAACATTCAGCTTCTCTGTAAGAGTGCGCATTGTTACAGGGATTGTCGCATTCGAACTTGCAGTAGATAGTGAGAAAAGAATCTGCTCACGAGTTGCACGTAGGAATTGTTTTGGAGAAATACCTGTGAACGCACCAACCATTGCTGGGTAGAAGAAGAAGATCCAGAACACTAGCATTGCAACAACAAGTGCTACGTAACCTGCTACTGACATTAGCGTGTTTGCGTCAAGCGTTGCACCCAGTTGAATCATCAGTGCGAATACACCGTATGGCGCTAGGCTCATTACTAGACCGATAAGCTTCATCATGATTTCGTTAGCCATCTTGAACGTCTTGATAGCTGGGCCACCACGAGAATCAAGCGCTTGAATAGCAAGACCCGTTAGAATCGCCATGAAGATGATTTGAAGCATGTCGCCGCTTGCGAACGCTTGTACTGGGTTGCTAGGAACAATGTTCACAACCAGAGAGAAGATGTCTGGTGTTTCAGTTGTTGTTAGAGCAATCGTCTCAGAAACCGTACCCGCTAGGCTAGCACCCGCACCCGGTTGGAAGATCAAACCGATAGTTAGTGCAGCAGAAATCGCGATGATGGTGTTGATAATGTAAAGAGCAAAGGTTTTACCACCAAGACGACCAAATGAACGGATATCTTTCAGTTCAACGATACCGCAAACGATAGATACGTAAACAAGTGGAACAACAAGAAGTTTAATTAGTGAAACGAACATACCACCAGCGCCTTCCGCAGCACCAAGTAGGTAAGTATCAAAGATCGCAATACCGCTGAGTAGGTACTGAATTGCAGTACCGATAAGTAGGCCGGCAAACAAACCTACAAATATTTTACTTGAGAGCGATTTATCCATCGTTTATCTCCAGTCTGTTATGTTTGAAAAATGTACTTTTATAGTTATATATACGAGTGATATCTCGATATGGCCGGAGATTTTACATATCAAGATAACAATTGAAAGCATTATTTCACATATTAATTACAAATGTGACATCAGAGCAATTATTTAAAAACAACTAGTTTCATAAAATATTACACTAAACACCTGAAATCACTAAAATAAAAAGAACGACATACTTAAAGCACTTTTTTTGCTTATTTGTTGGCCTGCCGCTGTATTAAACACAAAAAAAGAGAGGCCGAAGCCTCTCTTAGTATTTCACATGGTTCAGTGATTTATTTTGAAACCATAACCATTGCTGGACGAATCACACGACCGTTAAGCTCGTAACCTTTCTGCATCACGAACATTACTGTGTTTGGCTCGTGATCTGGGCTTTCTTGAATCGACATTGCTTGGTGAAGCTCAGGGTTGAACGCTTCGCCTTCAGGGTTGATCTCTTTAAGACCAAACTTAGCTACCACGTCTACAAACGTTTTATGAGTCAGCTCAACACCTTCAAACAGAGGCTTAACTACTTCGTTGTCAGCGTCTGCTGCTTGCATTGCACGCTCTAGGTTATCGATAACTGGTAGCAGCTCTTCTGCAAACTTGTTTAGAGCAAATTTACGCGCTTTGTCGATCTCTTGCTCAGTACGGCGGCGCATGTTTTCTACTTCAGCTTTCGCACGTAGAACAGAATCTTGCTGCTCTTTTACTTTCGCTTCGCTCGACAACAAAGCTGCTTCTAGTTGAGCGATCTTTGCTTCTTGTTCGTCAGCGGCTTCTTCAGTTTGCGCTTCTGCTTCAACTTTCTCTGCCTCAGCAATGATCTGATCTAGCTCTTCTTCCGTTACTTTGTTTTCTTCGTTGCTCATGATATCTCCAGAATTCAGTTTTCTATGCCAGTGAGCGGCGTATTAGCGCCCAATTTGATATAAAACACTCGCATAGTCATTCAACTTGCCTTTATTATGGGGATGAAGAATTTTGATTCAAGCCTAATTCGTTTGGAAACCTTATGAAAAAGCCATTTGAAGTCATCGCCATCATTGGTAAACCTCGAGATCAACAAGCAATTCAGACTCATAGAGAGCTGTATCAGTGGTTAAGTGCTGAAGGCTATCAAGTGTTTGTTGATGACAGATTAGCCAGCATTTTAGACGACATCCCTAAAGAGCGATTCTCAAGCTTGGTCGAACTCGGTAAACGAGCGGATTTAGCCGTTGTTGTAGGTGGTGATGGCAACATGCTCGGCGCAGCGCGTATCTTGTCCCGATTCGATATCTCAGTGATCGGTGTAAACCGTGGTAACCTCGGCTTTTTGACCGATCTTAATCCTGAAAATTTCCAATCAGCGTTAACTGATGTGCTTAATGGTGAGTTCATGGAGGAAGAGCGCTTCCTACTTGAAACCGAGATCCATCGTCATGGTCAAATAAAAAGCCACAATGCAGCGCTTAACGAAGCGGTACTTCACCCAGGTCAAGTCGCTCACATGATCGAATTTGAAGTCTACATTGATGACAGCTTCGCCTTCTCGCAGCGTTCTGACGGTTTGATTGTCTCTACGCCGACTGGCTCTACCGCCTATTCACTCTCTGGTGGTGGCCCGATCTTGTCTTCTAGCCTAAATGCAATCTCACTCGTGCCGATGTTCCCGCACACATTATCGAGCCGACCTTTGGTGGTTGATGGTAAGCGCCACATCAAACTGATTGTCTCTCCAGATAATCGTGGCACTCAAGAAGTAAGCTGTGACGGCCAAATCTCACTCCCTGTTTCACCTGGTGACGAAATCCACATCTACCAAAGCCCAAACGTGCTCAAGCTGATCCACCCTAAGGATTACAGCTACTATCACGTCCTAAGAAACAAGCTTGGTTGGTCGAGTAAGTTGTTCTAAGTAAACAACGAATAAATTTTGAAAGGTTGGCAACATGCCAACCTTTTTTATTGCCTGAAACCCTAACGCTCCCTGCCCTTCAAACCTTATTTGTAGCGTCATTCCAGAACTGAGGGACGAAGTGTCTGGAATCTCTTTTCGCAAATAGACATCAATATCAGTTACCTACAAACGAAGTTTGATTTGATCGATCTCACAAAAAATATTCACCTGCTTACTTTACTGTATAAAGAAACAGTATATACTGATCTTATATACAGTGTTGTTCAGTTATACAGGTAAATAAAAATGCTGGCTCATCTAAGTGTTAATAATTTCGCTATTGTTAAGTCTTTACAGCTAGAACTTTCTAAAGGCATGACAACCATCACCGGTGAAACTGGTGCAGGTAAATCTATTGCTATTGACGCGTTAGGCTTATGCCTTGGTGGTCGAGCTGACGCAGGCATGGTGCGACAAGGTGAAGAGAAAACCGAAGTCAGCGCCGCATTTTTACTGGATAACAACTTACATGCGACTCGTTGGCTAGAAGATAACGAGCTACTGGATGGCAGCGAATGTATTCTTCGCCGTACCATCTCGAAAGAAGGCCGTTCACGTGCCTTTATTAATGGCAGCCCTGTTCCACTCTCACAACTAAAATCATTAGGCCAGCTGCTTATTAACATCCATGGTCAGCATGCACACCATCAGTTGATGAAAAGCGACTACCAAATGGCAATGCTTGACCAATATGCAGGCCACCTAAACCTGCTGAAGTCGACTCGCAACGCATACCAAACTTGGCGTCACGCAGACAACCACCTAAAAGAGTTGCGTGACAACAGCCAACAGAACCAAGCACAGAAACAGTTGCTTGAGTACCAAATCAAAGAGCTGAACGAGCTCTCACTTGGGGAGGAAGAATATGAAGAGCTTGAACAAGAGCACAAACGCCTATCCAACAGTGGTGAGCTTGCATCAACCTGTCAGCAGGCTATCGAGCTTATTTACGAAGGTGAAGAAATTAATGCGCTTGGTATTCTGCAATCGGCCAATCACTCCCTAATTCAGCTAGCTGAACTGGATGAAAGACTGGCTGAGTTACCAAACATGCTCTCTGAAGCCATCATCCAAATCGAAGAGACCAACAGCGAGCTGAGGACTTATCTGGATAGTATAGATGTCGACCCTGGTCGTATGGCATTTGTAGAAGAGCGATTCTCAAAAGTCATGTCGATGTCACGCAAGCATCATGTATTACCAGAAGAGCTTTACAAGCATCATCAAGATCTTCTTCAGCAGATTGAAGACCTAGACTGCTCTGATGAAAAGCTGGATGAGCTGGCTAACGAAGTTGAACAGCACTACCAAGGTTTTGTTGCGAAAGCCGAGAAACTGCATAAGTCTCGCGTTCGTTACGCTAAAGAGCTGAACAAACTGATCACGCAAAGCATGCATGAACTCAGTATGGAAAAAGCGCAGTTCGCAATTGAGGTAAACAACACCAATACACACCCATCACCACTGGGTATGGACAACGTGACCTTTATTGTTTCTACCAACCCGGGGCAACCAATGCAGCCAATTGCTAAAGTGGCCTCTGGTGGTGAGCTATCGCGTATCTCACTCGCGATTCAGGTAATCACCGCTCAGAAAGTCGATACCCCTAGCCTGATCTTCGATGAAGTGGATGTTGGTATCAGTGGTCCAACGGCTGCTGTCGTTGGAAAAATGCTGCGTACTCTGGGCGAATCGACACAAGTCATGTGTGTGACTCACTTGCCTCAAGTGGCAGGTTGTGGTCACCAACAACTGTTCGTTGCTAAAAGCACCAAAGCAGGCAAAACAGAGACGCAAATGCACACACTTGATGAGCAACAACGTATTTCTGAGCTTGCAAGATTGCTTGGTGGCAGCCAGATCACCGATTCAACGCTCGCCAACGCAAAAGAGCTGTTAATCGCCGCTTAGATTAAACTTTCGCCAAATACCTGATAGTTTTCTGAAAAAGATTGGCAATTTTGCAACTTATTTCAAAATTGCCAGTCATATTAAGTTCAAAGCGCAAGGAGCTTTTTACTTCTTGCTGGAGCTTGTTTATTATCAGGCAGTATTTTAGCGAAGAAAGATCTCAGACTATGCGAATTAAGAAGTGGTTAGTTGCAGTTCCACTTGCACTAACAATGTTGACCGGTTGTTCTCTATTAGAAAAGTTGGTTTATCGAATTGACATCAACCAGGGTAACTACGTTGAACAAGAAGCTGTCGACCAACTGAAATTTGGTATGACTAAGACACAAGTTCGTTACGTTATGGGCTCACCAATGCTGATCGAAAACGGCTACCCAGACACTTGGTACTACATTTACCATCACCAAAAAGGTCACGAAGACCCGATCCAGAAAAACCTCGTGGTTAACTTTGACGCGACAGGCACACTGGTAAGCATCAACGGTGACTTTGAAGCGAGTGATGAGTTTTTCGAAAGCCTTCGATAAAACCGCTAAATGCACAACCCGCCAGATACTAAAAAGCCTGCAACGATGCAGGCTTTTTGCTACTTGAACGTATAACGATTTACTTAGTCGCTGCCGCTTTTGCTTGCTCGGCACGCTTACGACGAATCTCTTTCGGATCAGCCAGCAGTGCGCGGTAAATTTCAATGCGGTCTTTGTCTCGAACTGTGGCATCCAGTTTCACGTTGCGGCTGTATACACCGACCTTATTCTTAGTTAGGTCGATTTCAGGATAAAGCTCAAGCACGCCAGACTGGCCGATGATCTCTTCTACCGTCGCGTTCTTGTTCACCACCAGTGTAAATACACGCTGCTCATGTGGCAGGGCGTAAACCACTTCAACGTGGATCATGTCTGATTCAATGCTCATGCTTAGTACACCTGCTTCGCACGCTGAGTAAACGCGTTCACCATATTGCTGGTGAGTTCATTGAAGATCTTGCCAAAAGCCATTTCAATCATGCGGCTAGAGAATTCAAACTCAAGCTTCAATTCTACTTTGCACGCTTGATCGTCTAAAGGCGTAAAGTACCAACCGCCCTGCAGCTTCTTAAATGGGCCGTCCACCAGCTCCATTAAAATCTCTGCACCTTCCGCGAGGCGATTCGACGTTGTAAATGTTTTGCTAATACCAGCTTTCGATACATCAACCGAAGCCACCATTGCTGAATCTGAAGATTCGATCACACGAGAACCAGAACAACCCGGCAAAAACTCAGGATAACGAGCAACATCATTGACCAAGTCAAACATCTGGTCAGCACTAAATGATACTAATGCTGAACGAGTAACCTTTGGCATATAGACTCCTGTTAAAGACAGCGTTACATTAAACAAACCACAATTTTAATGGTATTGAGCCAGAGCGCAAATAAAAAGGATTCCCCATCTTTCGCGCAATCCGTATAATGAGGCCATTATGGCAAAGAAAAAATCAAAATCAAAAGCGGGTAGTAATACCATTGCGCTAAATAAGAAAGCTCGCCACGAATATTTCATCGATGATGAGATTGAAGCGGGGCTTGAGCTACAAGGCTGGGAAGTAAAATCCCTACGTGAAGGCAAAACGAACATCGCAGAAAGCTACGTCTACATCCGAGACGGTGAAGCATTCATCAGTGGCATGACTATCACTCCACTAACACAAGCAAGTACGCACATTGTCGCGAACCCAACACGTGTCCGTAAACTCCTAATGTCGAGAAAAGAGCTCGACAACCTATTCGGTCGTATTAACCGTGAAGGCATGACGCTGGTTGCAACATCGCTATACTGGTCTCGCTCTTGGGCGAAAATCAAAATTGGCGTAGCAAAAGGTAAGAAGCTGCACGACAAACGTACTGATATGAAAGAAAAAGATTGGGCTCGCGATAAAGCACGAATTATGAAGAGTAATTTGCGTTAATCTTGAGCACTTGAACTGCACAGTGCTAGACAGGCATGGCTTTTCTGGTACTATGCAAGAACACTTTGGGGCTGATTTAGGATTCGACAGGAATTTTGCAGTCTGAGGTGCATGCCGTGGGGCGGTTGGCCACGTAAAAAGCCGCAAAAAAATAGTCGCAAACGACGAAAACTACGCACTAGCAGCTTAATAACCTGCTCAGAGCTCTCTCGCCCTAGCTTCCGCACGTAAGACGGGGAATAACGAGAGATCAAACCCAAACGCGCTAGCCCGGATTTTCCCACCTGAGAGATGAACGGCGAATTATAATTCAGGTTAGCCTTTAACTAGCGTGTCGGTTCGCAGGTTACTGGTGAATTTAAAGATCGACTAAGCATGTAGTACCAATGATGAATAGTTTTTGGACGCGGGTTCAACTCCCGCCAGCTCCACCAAACACGTGTATCGGGACGTCTCAGGACGTCCCGTTTTTGGTTTTAAACCCTTGAAAAGTCTAAATTGATCAGTATCAAGGCGTCTCACTGAATTTCATCTAATCTCTTCCATGAAGTAACATTCAATGTAACACGCTGATTAAAGCACCATACCTAGTGTTACATTAAGCAAGGAAGAGATAGAAATGGCCCGAATAATCAAACCGTTATCAGCCACCCAAGTAAGTAAAGCAAAGCCCAAGGACAAAGAGTATAGCCTTGGCGATGGTAATGGCTTACTTTTGCGTATCAAACCGAATGGCACAAAATCCTGGATATTTAACTACATACACCCTGTAACCAAGAAACGAAAGAATATCGGTCTTGGCATCTATCCCGATATCACTCTAGCGTCAGCACGAGAGAAAACAAGAGAGTTCCGCCAGCTCGTTGCTGAAAAAATCGACCCTCAGACTCATCGAAACAATCAAGCAGCAGCGGAACAATTAGCGGTCGAAACAACACTGCACCATGTCGCTAAAGAATGGTTTGACGTTAAAAGTCACTCCATTACGCCAGGCTACGCACAAGATATATGGCGCTCTCTAGAGCTACACATATTTCCGAATCTCGGTCAGTTGCCGATTCGTGATCTACTTGCTCCAACTGTCATCAAACAGCTACGACCTATAGAACAAAAAGGCTCTCTCGAAACGGTAAAGCGAGTCTGCCAACGTTTAAACGATGTTATGGCCTTCGCCGTCAATAGTGGCTTTATACATTCGAACCCAATACAAGGAATTAGAGAAGCGTTCAAGAAACCCAGCGTTGAACACATGAAAACGCTTACTCCCGACGAGCTACCTTTACTGATGAATGCAATGTCAAATGCAAACATCAAAATGGTAACCAGATGCGCCTTTGAATTTCAGCTCCATACATTGACTAGGCCATCAGAAAGTGCTCAAGCTCAGTGGCACGAAATTGACTTCGAAAGTAGGCTCTGGATCATCCCTGAGCAAAAAATGAAGAGCCGCAGGGTTCATAAGATTCCACTGTCTGACGCAAGCATACAGCTCCTTAAGTTCATGGAACCAATTACCAAAGGCAAACGATATATCTTTGCCAGTGACACAAGCAAAAGCGGACACATTAACACCCAAAGCGTTAATACAGCTTTAAAACGAGCTGGAATGACGGGAAAACTAGTCAGTCACGGTATGCGATCCATAGGCAGCACAGCCCTTAATGAGCAAGGGTTCAATCGTGATGCAATCGAACTATCTTTAGCACATGTTGATAAAAATACGATCCGAGATATCTACAACAACGCACAATACCTTGAAGAGAGGAGAAAGATCATGGAATGGTGGAGTAATTTCATCCATGATGCAGCCAAAAGTGCTAATACTATCGCAAAGCCTATATTGGGTAACTAAACACCACCACGTGACATAAGTCACAATAGCCATGTAATTTTCATGGCTTTTCTTTACAGACTTAAGATATTCGATCTAGTCTCTCTGCGTCGTTCAGAGACTCACTCTGTATCAACCGACTGACTTAAAAGGAGAAAGTGAAACTAAATTAAACCTGAAGTTTGCTACTTTATCGATAGCAACTTATTACATACTTTTTTCTCGCTCATTTAATAGCATTTCGCTGAGCACTAGTACTCATAGTTTTAAAAACCTAATTTTCAACAACCGCTTGATTAATAAGCATAAAAACACAGGTTTTCTATGAGCAATAACTTCAAGATCGAACGTAAGCATGACGTTCTAGCACGTATTCCATTCTCCAAAGCTACACTACACCGTAAAATTAATGACGGCTCATTTCCGCCATCGATTTCGCTCGGCGCAAATTCTGTCGGCTTCCTATCCCATGAAATTGATACTGTCATCGCAGCGATGGCATTAGGTAAAGATCTAAGATCTGTCGTCTCTGAACTAGTCGAAAGACGCCAGTCACTGTTTGAAGAAACCTATTATACAGCGCTAGCTGCATAACTCGCTTTCTTAGCATGCATCGCATGCTGTCAAAAAGTGGGATTTTTCTTCTGTATATATAAATAGCAAAAGATCCCACTTCTTTTATTCATCGATAGATATAAGAAGTTGAGACATGACAACTATCGCAACAGGCTTGGCATCTGAGCACCTACTCTTAAATGCTGCAAACACCAACAAGATTACGCTGCTATCAAACAAAGAGATTCAATTCTCATCGACTGACTCTAGGTTGATCGCTTTATCAAAACACAGTGAGCTAGACAAAGTCGTAAACTATTACCATGACTCCGTCGGTAGTGTTACTCGCGTAATCATTGACTCGCAAAGCCACTTGAACACAGCTATATGTGTTTTACAGAAGAATTTTTTCACTACTCGACTGCCCGTTTTCGACATCAAATCAAAAGTAACTTTATGCCCAAAACGCAGAAGCACTGAGTATTTATTGGTACTTTACAATTTGGCTCCGCGCCAAGAATACCTTCGAATGATAGCTAAAAACTTAAGCCATCAGTTTCCTCTAACTACAATGGAACCAAAAGAGATCGTAAGCAAGTACATCGCACGCGATCACCTTATTTTCGATGAACTACTCATTGCATTGAAAGAAGAAATCTCAAAGCGTAAAAGAGCTGTTGACGAGCATTCATCCATATCTGAATCATTCAGCAGCAAGCACTTCACAAAGCTAAGCTCAATTGACCTTGAGCAAGAGCTACAACAGTGCTCAACATTAGCAATCAAGGCAGCTACAGGTACAGGAAAGACAAAACGTTTGTTCGGCCCGCTTGCACTACATGCAAGCGAAAAAGAGCGAGTTGTGTACGTGTCTCACTTGATCGCTTTGGTTGAACAATTTTGCCATGACAACAAGGCTACTTCTTATTCTTCAAACAAGCTTAACGAAGTCGAAAACTGCGAAGCTTTCGGTGTTGTTATAAACAGCATCTATAAAGATATGTTTTTGGATAAACTAGCTAACTGCCACACGCTGATCATCGACGAATTTGAAAAAGTGTTCAAATCAGTTGTTTGCTCTGATGACAACCAGCAGATGCAGCGTAACAAGGTATTTGATTCCTTATGTTACGCAATAGAAAAAGCGCCCAATGTCATCGTCGGAGACGCCGACCTATCTGATATTAGTCTGGACTTTATTCAAGGGCTAAGAGGGAAGCTAAAAGTGCTACATTGCACCGAAAACCCTTACACGAACATTCATGCTATCGTGAAAGACAAAGCCACCTACCTGACGAGTGAGATAAGTCAAAGGCTTTGGTCAGATAAGGCTTTTCTGTTTGATTCAGTCAACACCCTCAAACGTACAGCAAAAGCGTTAGGTTTTGTAAATGACAAGAACCTATATTGTGAGGCGTCAGCTCTAAAGCAAGATGTCTTAATCCTTCACGGCGACAATAAGGGACTAGAGGAGCAGAAGGAGCTTCTTTCAAACCCAAACATTCATATTCATAAATACCGTGCTATTCTCGTCTCGCCCTGTTTAGCTTCTGGTTTTTCAATAACTTCTCACTTCACTAATAGAGTGACGGTCATAGCCGACAAAACACTATGTCCACGCGAACTGATCAACTTTGCTAGACGATTTCGTAGCGCTCGTGAGATCGTATTTGCAGTCAACAGCACTAAAGAAGTTGTAACGCAAGATACTCCTCTGGCGCTTAAAGGACACAAACAAGAATGGTTTAACTGGATGAGGAAATTTAAATCTCGTGTTGGGCAACTAAACTCAGCGCTGGATGCAAGCCTCTTCTTCACACTAGAGCATCTTGGATTCAAAACGACGATAGAAAGTCATAAAGCTTCAGATTTGCTTAGTGTCATGCGCCAGATCCGCCAGGATTCTCGTGCATATTTCAAAAGCTTAGTTAAAGCAATTCTTGAAGCAGAGGACATACAACTGAGTGCGCTCTCGACAGCTCTTAGAAGCAACGCCATCATTAGCGAACTCGAACCCGCTATCATTCGCTCGACCATAAGGCAATACTATCGTCTTGAAACATTGACTGAAGAAGATGTTCACTTTCACTTCCAGTTTGATAGAAGTATCTTCTCGCTACTACCTTTGGTACGAGATGATGAGGAACTCAAGCTAGATGATGAAATCAATCAATTAGATGTCGATGTTGCTCAGTTTCTTCATTCAGTTCTGCTTTTAGATAACCTGTTCGATGAAGCAAAATCTAAGGTATTTTTAAATCAGGATGATATGGTCTCAATTTCCGAGAAAGTACTATCAAAACGAGAGGCCTTAGCGCTTGTCTTTAACAACGATAAACTCAAAAGAAAAAAAGTTGACTCGCAGAAGAAAGCAACTCAGTTCATAAGAAAAATATTATGGTCATTAGGCTTCAAACTCGGCAATTTTAGTCCAACGACGAGGCGAGCCAGAGTGTCACTAGATCCGAGAGCGAACCAATATCGTACCTATATCCGTCAGAAGCTAGAACTCCCCCTACTCCTTAACAATTCTTCAGTCGAATAAGAATTACAAACTTATAGAGCAAAATTGTCTGAGGCTCCGTCGCCTTTGCCTCAGACAAAATACAGGCGAACCCCATAGCCTATGAAGACTCAACGCTCTATCTACTCATTTAAATAAAGCTCAGCCATCCCATCCAATCGGCTTTTCACTTCTTTCCAATGAGGCATCACGCTTGTTAGTAAGCGCCAAAACCGTTCACTGTGATTGTGTTCTGCAATATGACAAAGTTCATGCAATATCACGTAATCAATACACTCTTTAGGAGCTTTGATTAGGTGAGGGTTGAGCATCAGATTTCCTTTGGCAGAGCAGCTTCCCCATTGCTTCGCCATGGAAAGAACACGAAAGCTGGGTATTCCCTTTATCCATGCTGCTTGTGGTAATAGCTCGGATAGGCGCTCGTGAAAAATGCGCTCAGCACGTACCAGATACCAGTTCCGAACCAAAGCCTTTACCATAGCTTTTTTATCATCATTGAACCGTGTCAGGGTAACCAGGAGCTTACCTCGGCTCATTTTTACCGAAGGTAAAGCATCTCCATCTTCAACGACTTTAAGCACATAACGTCTACCAAGGTAAAACTGCATCTCTCCACTAACATAATGTTTCGGCTGCATATACTCCAAATGGCTGCGAAACTCTTTAAGTGCGTCGTAGATCCACTTGGCTCGTTTCATTACTGCTTCATGAATGTCACTACGCTGAACATCTTCTGGAGCCGTGATAATAACCTCGCAGTTTGGATGAACTTTGATAGTTATCTTGCGTTTCTTGCCTTCTGGGTGAGGCTTACGAACCACCTCGTAGGAAATAGCTTCATCACCGTAGATGAAGCTA
Organism: Vibrio sp. Isolate30; assembly: GCF_022397975.1. Taxonomy (NCBI): domain Bacteria; kingdom Pseudomonadati; phylum Pseudomonadota; class Gammaproteobacteria; order Vibrionales; family Vibrionaceae; genus Vibrio; species Vibrio sp. Isolate30. The sequence continues at coordinate 104,488 of NZ_JAKEUS010000009.1, read as the reverse complement.
TATTCTTCTTTGTTATCTTCTTTTGAACTTACCGATGTCATTAATGGTGACCTGCAACACCAAGGCGAGTAATCTGGATAACGTCAGCGATGATAACCTTGGCTGTATCCATGCCGATAGCTTTAAACAAAACAGGTAACAGCTTACGGCGGATTTGGTTCTCGATTTCTTGTGGGTTAATGGAGAACTCAGCAACCGACGCAGTAACTACCTCATCAATTTGTATTGCATAGTTGAAACGCTCATCTTCACTAAGGACATTTATATCCCCAAGGTGTTTCAAGAACAGGCCAAAGTATGCCTGGACATGGCGCTTAATCTTTGGCTCTAGCTCTGCAAAACGATCAGTTGGCATGCCTTCAACATTGCGCTCTTTTACTTGCTCTTCAAAATCAGCGAATAGCAAGTATTGCTTAACAGGTGCATCGAACATCTCTTTGGCTTGTTGGATAGCCTGCTTAAGTAGTTTAGAAAAGTACTCTTGAGCGTATGGATCGTCCGCCAAGTCCTGCTCAATCATTTTGGTTACACGACCTGTAATCGCATCTTTCTTATTCCGAGCTTCATCGTCCGTTAAATCTTCAGGCTTAACGTCTTTACCCATATTACCAACAAGATAGGCTCCCTTAGGCTCTTGGATTTCCACGCCACCGATATGTTTATCAAGCATGGTTCGAATATTTTCGGCGTACTCGTCGTAATCAACAGTCTCTTCCGCATCTTCACGTACTTGTCTTCGTAGCTCAGACATTGACTTCAGCGTTTTTTTGTATAGTTCACGCTTATCATCAAAGCTCTTATCTTCGAAGTAGGTGGCTGATTGCAAAGCAACTTTCAAGCAGTTAGAAAATGCTGTAAGAGCCGTATAAAAATCTTCACGCTTCTTCTGGTTGGTATCGGTTAATTGTCCATCTATAGTGTCTATCTTAGGAGCTAGAACCTGACGCAGTGCTTGACCATCTTGCTTATTTTGTACGCTTTCGAAAATAGCCCATAGATCGCTATAGAGGCCAGGAAGCTTCTTATACTCGGTGTCCATGCGATGGTAGAGACCTTTTAGGTCATCGATGTTAAACCCGCCCTTAATACGCTCCTCAAGTTCTTGATAGCTGGCAATAGATGCGTCTAACTCTTTCAAGATACCTCGATAATCAATGAGGTAACCAAACTGCTTTTTCTGGTGCAGGCGGTTTACACGAGCTATCGCCTGTATCAGGTTGTGTTGTTTTAATGGCTTATCGATATAGAGCACAGTGTTTTTCGGCTCATCAAAGCCTGTAAGCAGCTTATCCACCACAATCATGATGTCAGGGCCATCTTCCTTGCTGAACTCATCGATAATATGCTGGGTGTAGGCTTTCTCATCCTGCCCAAAATCAGATTTTAGGACGTTTTCAGTCCACCAATTCTGTACAAGATCTTTGCTTTCACCGTCAACGGTATCATGCCCTTCACGCGTATCAGGTGCTGACATGGCAACGACTGATGTCACTTTACCAATAGAATCTAATAGCTTCTTATATTGGATAGCAGAGGCTTTAGAGTCACAGGCAAGTTGTCCCTTGAGACCTTGGTTCTTGAAGTTTTGGAAGTGATCAGAAATATCATGAGCGATAAGCTCTAAGCGACCTTCGGTTTGATAGATCTGGCCTTTTTGCGCAAACTTTCTCTTTAAGTCGGTGCGCTGCTTTTCTGAGAGAGAATCGGTAATGCGGTCGAACCAAGCATCAATGGCTTTGTCATTAGTGCTGAGATCTGGGATACGCTCTTCATACAATAGTGGAGTAACAGTTTTATCTTCTACCGCTTGCTGCATAGTGTAGGAGTGAATGATCTTACCAAACTTGTTTTCGGTCTTATCATCTTGTAGCAGTGGTGTACCCGTAAATCCGATGTAAGCTGCTTTCGGCAAAGCTTGCTGCATACGGATATTGTTCTCACCATTTTGGCTACGATGGCCTTCATCAACCAGCACGATAATGTCTGGGCTATCGTTATAGCACTCAGGCAACTCAATCGCAGTACCAAACTTATTAATGATGGAGAAGATAATACGTTCGTTCCCTTTGCCGATTTGCTCGGCTAAGCGGCGGCCTGTAGTTGCCATAGCCGACCTTTTATCTTTGTCAGATAGAGCACCGCCAGAGGCGAAAGTGCGGGCGAGTTGATCTTCTAGGTCGACACGGTCGGTTACCACTACCACGCGACATTTAGCTAGCTCTTTTAGCCAAATCAGTGCCTTGGACAGGAATACCATAGTGAAAGACTTGCCAGAACCCGTGGTGTGCCAGATCACGCCACCGTTACGTGCACCTTTTTCATCGAATGAGGTAACCCGCTCAACCAAGGCTTTAATGCCGAACACTTGTTGATAACGAGCAACGATTTTGCCCGCTTTCTTGTCGAACAAGGTGAAGAGTTGGGTCATTTCCAGTAGTCGGTCATGACGTAACAAAGATACCAACAATCGGTCTTGGTCGGTTACCACAAGGTCACCACCTGCAATAAGAGACAGGTACTCATCGCGAACTTTGGCAGGACGGTGGTTGAAGATAAGATCCAGTTTATCTTGAATCAGTGCTGTGTTTTTCAAACGTTCAAAGGTAGCTTCAGTGATTTCTTCTTCTTTCCACTTAGCCCAAAACTTTTCAGGTGTTCCGCAGGTAGCGTATAGCCCTTCATGACCATTCACAGAGAGCAGTAGTTGGCTGTAAGCAAACAGATGAGGGATCTCATCTACCTTCTGGTTGCGGATGTTTTGCGAGATGCCTTCGGCAACCGTTGGTTTTCCCTCGGAAGATGAATCAGGGCGTTTTGCTTCTATGATTACCCAAGGCAAGCCATTTACAAAGCAAACCACATCAGGGATACGTTTACCTGTTCCATGAGCGTTGTCGACTTCTAGCTCTTCAGTGAAGTGATATTTATTGCTGCTTGGTGTGCTCCAGTCGATGATGTCGATGGTCGGGTTGGCTTTTTTACCGTCGATAAACTCGGTGACACTGATGCCATAAGTGAGGGCGTTATACAACTTCTCATTTGCTGCTTTTAAGCCTTCATTCATGGCTGGGTTCGCCAGCTCATGAATAATCTTGTCGATGGCTGATTCTGATAGCTTGTTCTGCTTACCCATGAAGGTATATGTTTTGTGTTTAAGCACATCACGTAATACATCAGGCAAGATAACCATCGCTCGGTTTCCTCGTTTCACCAAGCATTCGCTTGGTGGGATAAACGTGTAACCTAGGTTACTCAACAGCGTCAATGCAGGAATTTTAGCACTCTGTTCTTCTCGGAAGTTAGGTACATTAGGTTTCATTTTTTGAGCGTCCTTAATGCAGAGACAAAACTGTTAATGCGTCTTTACAGATGGAGGCATACCCCTCATCAGGCCTAAAGAAGCTGCCTCTAAAGTAACCATCAGCGAAGCTATCCCATTTTTCTTTGTTTTCATTTCCTTCAGGAATGAAAGTTTCTGAGTTTTTACAGTTGCTAGAGCATATCAGATAGCAGAGCAATTCCATCTCGTCTGGACGAGACTGGCCAGTTAGTATCGTTAATCCAGTTTTGCCTAAAATACTACCAACATCTTTAGCATCAAATGATTGAGATAGAATGGCGTTGCCTAGTTTCGGTCTTATTGAATAGATAGCGATAGCCAGAACAGTGAGAGTTTTATAACCAAAAATTGTAATGTTGCTCAGGTGTCCTTGCTGAGACAGTGCAACATACACCTCTAAATGGCGTACTAGTGTTTCAACTTCTCTTAATGATAACTTGTTGATCTTTACGATTTGTTCTATAACCCGAATGGAACCGCACTCCTGTAGCTTTAGGGGTTCTAGCACATTACTGGTTCTAACTAAGTTTTTATAATGACTTAATGAAACGGATGTTTCTTGGTAGGTATTAAGTCCTTGTACTTGCGGTAGACTAAAGGAGTATTTGAGAAATTTATCTAAGTACCTTTGCGCGTCTACGGTCTCTCCATAGCAGTGGTTGATAGAAGATCTTAGTTGCTGGCTATTGGTGACTAAGACAAACTGCACACCTTCAACGTTAAATGTATGCTTAATGATCTCCAGCATGTTAACTGCAAAGTCAGGTCTACAACGGTCAAGTTCATCGACAAACAACACAATAGGCTTTTCCTGCGCTATCCCTTGAAGTGTTTCTTGAAGCGTTTTTAGGCTTTCTGATGCCTTGACGTGATCCTTCAGTACTGACTCTACCGATGCATCAATGGCTTTGTTGGCTGCTTGCTGAATTTCTTTATCAAAGTCATTAACTACGTCAGCAGCATCTTGGCGAAGCAAATGTGCTACCCCAGCTTTTGCTAAAGTCTTCAAACCGTATCTTGCCGCTGGTATAGCTTTCTTAATAAAACTCTCTTTATCTTCCTCTGACGGCAGGATATTAACAACTTCGGCTAATACCGTTAAGAGCGGCTCATCAGCATGATCAGCTTGGAAGGCATCCACATAGATAAGGTGATGTGTATCTTCTTCAGTCATAAGATTGATTAACTTATGGCAAAACTCTGTTTTCCCTGTCCCCCAACTTCCATCGATAACCATAGGAGAAATGTCTATATCTGCTCGTAATAGTTGGATTGCTTTTTCTGCGATCTGCTTACGCTGAAATTCATCTCGATCGTTAAACGTGATGCTCATAATACCTAGCCTTTGTTCTTAGTTTTAGTTAATGCTTTGTTCAGTAGCAGACTCTAGCGTTCTTCCTTGATGCTCATGCAAGGTGACACCTTTGTCTGTTTTCCAATCAAGCCAGCCATTAGAAGTGCCTAGCAAGAGACACATAGATGCACCACTAGGGGTTCTAAATAGGTAGTCGCGTTGAAAGACAAAGCGTTGACCATCAGTAGTAACTACGCCCTTGGCAATTAACGTGTCACGCTTATCATAAAAGCGTTGATCGGTTTTTCTTTTTGTCGTCATAGGTGCCGACGAACCTTTTAAGATAACCATCCCTTCACTGGTATAGATGCCTTTTGCATCAACACCAGCGCGATTACAGATAAAGGTCTGTTCCGCCTTTTCCGTTGTTGGCTCAGTAAGCGGTTCGAAAATCGGATAACCCAAGGTTGCTAGAAGGAGGCTGCCAATATCATGGATTTCGTCGCAATCGGCTTTGAGAGGGATAGGCGTGTGAGGCTTTTGCCCACCATTTCCATTGAGCAAATAGTAGCGTTGGCACGCTTTCGCTTTTTCAATTGAAAGCGACTCTAAATACAGCACATGGGTTTGGGTTAGATTATTGGTGAGAGATACTAAGACTAAGGCTCGCTCCCAGTCTTTAGCTTCGCTTTTATGGTGTTGCATCAACCGAGCCCCCACATCACCAGATTGGCCGATATAGCATTCCTCTTTGTTATCACCAGAGACAAGGAAGTACAGACCTACTTGCTTTGATTCTGACATATTAACAAACTCTGCCATTTCGCTACGCGGCACCTCAATCAAACGAATGATTGAAGTAGTTTGTTCGGCTATACGAATACCAGATGGATCTCCACTAGGTAAAAATATCTGGATGGTACGAGGTCTCTTATTCATTATGCGGCTTCCATTTCATCAACTTTTACACGGCGCTTACCCGTCAACAACTGCTGCATCAATGCCTTTTTCTCTTGTTTAAAGTGAGTAAGCTTGGCTTGAAGTGCCTCGATTTCTTTGTCGGCAGCGGTGAGTACTGAGGCGATTTTTTGTTGTTCATTAAGTTGTGGAGCTGTGATCGCCAACGCCATAAAGTCAGAAGGTTTTACATTTAGAAGGCCATGAGCACGCCCACCTTCTGCTGCAACTTTGGTTAATCCTCGATTGAGTAAACCAGACTCGAAGTACTGCTCCATAAAACAACTTGAAGCAAACTGCTCATTTTTAAGTTCAAAGCAGATATACAAGCTTGTTACTACGGCATCTTCATATCGATTAAGTCGTTTAATTGCTCCCATCGGATACCCATTAGAATAACTCTTGTTATATGCGAACTGACCTTTCCGTAAGATGAAGTAGTTGTCTAAAGTTTCAGATGCAACCGACTTCTTGAAGAACTCTTCTTGGCGAATCAATCCATGTTGGGCAGAAATGGTCACAACATTGGTGCTTTGCCCCTTATTCTTCTCAGTAACTCGGTCAAAGAAATGGCTTAATTCAATTTCTTCCCACTCACCATCAAATGCCTTACCCGTATCAGGGTTCACCAAACGTTTCTTACCCGTCAAAAGTTGCTGTATCAGGGATTTTTTCTGCTGCTTGCTGGCTTCAATCAGCTTTTCAGTGGTGGCAATCGCTTTGTCCCATGTTGAGAGGATTTTGGCGATTTTGCGTTGTTCAGCGTATGGAGGAAGGGCTATCTTTAGTTTCTTGAAGTAAGGCAAACCAATCGTTTTAATCGTAGAACCAACAGCTTGTCGTTCAAACTCATGCTTGTTAAGTTGCAACCAGTTATACAAAAACCAGTTATGGATTTTATTATTAATATCACACTTCCAAGCGATGAAATGCTGGCTGACCGCCATAGGTTCTGCCATCACCCCACTTTTACCAATTCCAGCGTCACGAGAAAGAACGACCGTTCCAGCAGGGTGTACTTGTGCAGAGGAGTTATCAGTACCTAGTTTGGATATTTCTTTATCTGTTTCTTCGACTAACCCTTTATCTAATCGGAAGCTATCAGCTAATGAAATCCACTTAATCCCTCCATCCCAGTATTCTGGAAATGATTTACTAGGTGTATGACCACTGCATCTTTCAGCGTAATTGTCTAGCAGTCCATAAGACCAACCATCTGGAATCTCAGATGAATTTAACTCACGCGCCATAACCCAATTCCTCTAGGTAACCTGCCATCTCGGCTTCTAGATCAGCTAGCTCATTTTGCAGAGCCAGACGTTCACTGCGTACCGCTACTAAGTCGATCTCTTCTTCTTCCTCAAAGGTATCCACATAACGAGGAATATTGAGGTTGTAGTCATTCTCGGCAATCTCTTCTAGCGAAGCTAGGTATGAGTATTTGTCTGTGGTTTCACGGGCTTTGTATGTATCAACAATCTTCTGAATGTTCTCAGGCGTAAGCTGGTTTTGGTTCTTACCAGATTTAAACTCACGAGATGCGTCAATAAACAGCACCTTGTTATCATCTTTCTGTTTTTTGAAAATAAGGATCGCGGCAGGGATACCAGTACCAAAGAAAAGTTTTTCGGGCAGACCAATTACTGTATCTAGCAGGTTTTCGTCAATCAATTGCTTGCGGATTTTCCCTTCACTAGATGCACGGAAAAGTACACCATGAGGCACAACCACACCCATTCGGCCAGTTTGTGGTTTAAGCGTTTCAATCATGTGTGAGATAAACGCATAATCACCTTTGGTCTTAGGTGGAATACCACGACGGAAGCGGCCAAAGTGGTCATTACTTGCATCTTCAAAACCCCATTTATCAAGGCTGAACGGCGGATTCGCCGTAAGTACGTCAAAGTGGAGCAGGCCGCCTTCTTTGTCTTGCAGTTTAGGGTTACGGATGGTGTCACCCCATTCGATGCGGTGGTTGTCTTCACCATGCAGGAACATGTTCATTTTCGCCAATGACCATGTTGAGCCAATCGCTTCTTGACCAAACAAGGCATACTGCTTAGAACCACCAAAGTTCTTTTGTACTTGTTTACCACACTTCATTAATAGCGAGCCTGAGCCAGCACATGGGTCACAGATGCTATCGCCAGGTTGTGGCTCTAGGATAATGGAAAGGAGATCAGATACTTCTGGGGGTGTATAGAACTCGCCAGCAGATTTACCGCTGCCAGCAGCGAAATGTTTGATGAGGTACTCGTAGGCGTTACCAATCACGTCTAGCGAACCCACTCGGCTTGGGCGTAGATCGAGCTTTTCTTTGCCAAAGTCTTCTAGTAGGTGACGTAGGATATCGTTCTTCTGCTTTTCATCGCCGAGTTTGTCAGTGTTAAAGCTGATGTCTTGGAATACGTTCTTTAGCTTAGTGCCGTTAGCTTCTTCGATGGCATGCAGTGCTTGGTCGATGCGAGAGCCATTGCCAGCTTCATGACGAGCATCGTAGAGATCCCAGAAAGTAGAACCTGTAGGGATTTGGAATGATTGGGTGCCCATCATTTCGGCGATTAGCTCTGGTTCATCACCGTATTCAGCTTTCAGCTCTTCGTACTTGTCTTTATGTACATCAGAGATGTACTTCAAAAACAGCATGGTCAGGATGAAGTCTTTGTAGATCGATGGATCTACTGTACCTCGGAACGTGTCACAAGCAGACCAGACTGCTTTATTGATTGCATCTTGGTTAATTTTATTATTCATCATTATTTATCCCCATTAAGTAATTGTTGAAACATGCCCTGAAGCATTGTTTTGCGATTCATTAGCAAAGCTTGGGTCAAGGTCTGCTCTTTTTCCCATAACTGGTTCAGGTGGAGTATTTTCTTCTGCGTCTCGATAGATGGGATATCAAGCTTTACCTCATTGCCTATTGATGTTTTAAGCATGACAGCCATTGATGACCCCTGACTACCAGCGCCTTCTGACAATAAAAATTGAGTGTGGGGCTGATTCAATGACCAACACAAGAATTCAGGTATAACCTCAGGTTTTGGAGTAAGCACTAAAAACTGACTGGTCACAACCAAAGGTGAAGAATCTTCTGAACCATTTATGACGCACGATGCTTGAAAATAGCCACCTCTCGATCCTCTGGAAGGCAGTATCACTGTCCCCGACGTTACAAGTGCCTTTTTCTTACCTTGCCAATCAATGGCTGGAAGCTTGCTAGGATCAAGGACGTATGAGTTTGTCGCTTCTGCTATTTCACGCACATCTTTAATCTGAGCAATATGAGCATTACCGTTTTCAGAACCAACTTCTTCAACTTTCTCGCGGAAAGTATAACCTGTTCTAATATCAGCAATTTCTTTCAATAAACGAAGATTAGTGTTTTGAGGCATAAATACTCTCCAGTTCAATTTGCTTCACTAGAAAGCAGGCTTTTTTAGTGGAGCCAGCACATTTGAAAAATTTTGCATCAGCCCATCCACACCTTTTTGCCTCACCTAAAAACCATTGCTCCATTTTTACTGTGAGTTTCTTTCGAGCGTCGTTGTTACATTTGTTATAAATCTTAATAACCCGCTGATATTCACAAATAATTGAATCATTTTCTTCTGAGGCCATAGGGAACTGATACTGAGAACGTTTTTGATCTTTGTTACTATTGATAACGTTCGTTTTATGGCTACTCTGAAAGAATGTGGTGGTAATTGCTTGCACTTGAGCGGTTATTTGGTAATCTTGATTCATAATTTATCTCCTACTATATGTCTAATCGTCGTATTGAGATTTAGGTGGGATACAGGTGGCCGCCTGTACTCTACCAATAAGTTTAAAAAATGCAGTAGCTCCTCTACTGTTCAAATTGTGTGATAACAATATTATGCACCTGGACTAATGTCAAGGTGCTTTTTACACTTTTTCTCTACTGTATTTTTATGAGTGAGCTTGCCCAGTACAAGTAAACGGTGCTTTCTAAACGGATAGATATGTATCTGGCTCAACTGTTCACGGTATTCCAGTGACGCTTAATAGTCGCTATTCCTAAGCTTAAATGAATAGCAGCTTTACTCTGCGACATTCCAGCTTCTTTACACTCTTGGACTCGTCTGGTTGTTTTAGTAGCCTTGGGTCTACCTAGTCTTTTTCCTTCAGCTTTAGCTCTGGCTAACCCTTCTTGTGTCCGCTCTGTTATACGGTTCCTTTCAAACTCTGCAAATGCTGAAAACATCTGAAGCATGAGCTTCCCTTCTGGTGAACTGAGGTCAGATACAGGCAGGTCTAAGCAAATGACACGAATTCCCTTTTGGATCAGTTTACCGATAGTCTGTTGTACATCGATGTTATCTCTACCAAGTCGATCAAGTTTTAGAACGACTAAGGTGTCACCTGCTTCTATTTTATGTTCGATTAAATTTGAAAATTGTTCTCTGTCTGTAGCCTTCGTACTGCCAGAGACAATTTCGCTAATTACACGATGGTCGATCACATTATAACCAGCGTTGCGAATAGCTAAGATTTGGTTTTCGGTTGTTTGTTCCGTCGTTGATACACGACAGTAAGCGAAGGTTCTTCCAGTCATTTGATTCTCGTATCATAAAGTCTAGTATCATTATATCATTGGTATCATGAATTAAATAGGTACATTTATGATACCACTTTAAGTACTCCTTTTCTGGTGTCGTATAACGGTTGATTTTTGATACCACTGAATATGATGAGATTGGGCTTATATTTTCTTTACTTGCAGATGTGTTGGTTGATATTTGCACACACTGAGTGCGGAGGCTAGATCACATGTATAGACGGCGCACAAAGAGAGTATGCTAGTTTGATATAGAATCTCTATCGTTAGTTAGGGCTGACAAATGTAAATTAAATGGTATATTAACCTGCCAATTGCAGCTTTTGCGGTACATTATATTTCCTTTGCGTTTATTTTTGATGAAAAATGTGTTATAACTATTATAACGTTTATAACAATTATAAATTTATATAACTAATGTAAGGAGTGAATGTTTTTCAGCACTCCCATGCAGAATAATCCCCAAGCGTCGTCTTTGAAAACACTGCCATTAATGGCACTTCTAATGCCACCAATGGCAATGTTACTGTCTTTAATGGCACTTTCATTGCCCATGCCCCGCACTCCTTGAGTGCGAAATTGCTATCGACTCACACTCGCCGAGTGCGAAGTTTACCTGCTCAAAGTAGTTTTGAACGGTCATGTTGTTCTTACATTTATATCTATTATTCGATTAGCTCGGACTTCACTTGTTATCGTCACCGTCTTACCGAGCACTTAAATGAATAACGAGTCGAATATCACGCTAGAGCTCTAGCGCGATACTTTGCGCCTCCCACGCGTGGGAGATACCACTGGTTATCACCATCGTCCTACCAAGCACTTGAATAAATAACGAGTTAAATGTCACGCTAGAGGTCTAGCACGATACTTTGCGTCTCCCACGCGTGGGAGATACCGCTGGTTATCACCATCGTCCTGCCGAGCACTTGAATAAATAATGAGTTAAATGTCACGCTAGACGTCTAGCGCGAGACTGGCCGTCTCCCACGCGTGGGAGATACCGCTGGTTATCACCACTGTCTTACCGAGCACTTGGATAAATAACGAATTAAATGTCACGCTAGACGTCTAGCGCGAGACTGGCCGTCTCCCACGTGTGGGAGATACCACTAGTTATCACCACCGTCCTGCCGAGCACTTGAATAAATAACGAGTTAAATGTCACGCTAGAGGTCTAGCGCGATACTTTACGTCTCCCACGCATGGGAGATACCACTGGTTATCACCATCGTCCTGCCGAGCACTTGAATAAATAACGAGTTAAATGTCACGCTAGAGGTCTAGCGCGAAGCTTTGCGTCTCCCACGTGTGGGAGATACCACTAGTTATCACCACCGTCCTGCCGAGCACTTGGATAAATAACGAGTTAAATGTCACGCTAGAGGTCTAGCGCGATACTTTACGTCTCCCACGCGTGGGAGATACAGCTGGTTATCACCACTGTCTTGCCAAGCACTTGGATAAATAACGAGTTAAATGTCACGCTAGAGATCTAGCGCGATACTTTGCGTCTCCCACGTGTGGGAGATACCACTGGTTATCACCACTGTCTTGCCTAGCACTTGAATAAATAACGAGTCAAATGTCACGCTAGAGATCTAGCGCGATACTTTGCGTCTCCCACGTGTGGGAGATACCACTGGTTATCACCACTGTCTTGCCGAGCACTTGAATAAATAACGAGTCAAATGTCACGCTAGAGGTCTAGCGCGAGACTTAGCGTCTCCCACGTGTGGGAGATACCACTGGTTATCACCATCGTCTTACCGAGCACTTGAATAAATAACGAGTCAAATGTCACGCTAGAGGTCTAGCGCGAGACTGGCCGTCTCCCACTCGTGGGAGATATCACTGACTATCGTCACTGTATTGTCGAACACTTGAATGAATGGCGAACCAAGCTTCACTAGACATGAAACTAAACGTCTACTTTTTCGATCAATAATGCCTGTTCACCTGCAAACTCGATTACTAGTTCTTCCGCTATATCAATGTAGTGCGGATAGCGACAACTAAACAGAATAAGCTTCCTCTTGTTATCAACTACAGCTCGAATATTATTCATCCCACTATCAATCAAAAATTGATTATTATTCCAATTGCATTGAACGGCGCGTTCAGCGTTAAATTTGGTTGTCGATAACTCATTTAGCACTTCTCCGATGTCCATTTTCGGAGTCACCACTAAAGCTATTTTGCAATATGACACTTCAACCGCCTTAACTAATTAATTATCAACATTTATCTTACCAAGCACTGGCTTGTATAGCGCTCCTTTTTACCTACTCCAAAATGAGCCAGTTGAACAGTAGCGCCACACCACACTTAAATGCGCTTAAAATAGTAAAACCTCACATTTTAATGCGCATAAAAGTGTAATAATAAGCATGAATAACGCTTTAAATCGGGTGCTTAAATGGATCGTACACTACTTAAAAACATAGTAGCCTGGAAAGAAAATAAAACCAGAAAGCCTCTCTTAATTGACGGAGCTAGACAAACAGGAAAGACCTTCCTACTAGAAGAGCTTCTAGGAAAGTCATTTGAAAATATTCTAAGAATCGATTTTCTAGAAAACCCTGAATTTATAAAGGCTTTCTCTGGTTCTCTCAACCCTAATGAAATCATTACTAATATTGAACTTTTAACTGATAAGGTCTTTGATTTATCGACAGATCTTCTCATCCTCGATGAAATTGGCGAGTGCCCGAGAGCTATGACAGCTCTAAAATATTTTGCAGAGAAGACCCCTAAAGCTTACGTCGCCGCATGTGGCTCCAATATCGATCGACTCACTTCATTTCCAGTGGGCAAAGTAGAGCAATACGAATTAAGGCCACTTACTTTTAAAGAGTTTTTATGGGCCTCTGAACAGAAAGCTCTTCAAAAAGCCTACGAGCAACAGTTGAATTCTGCCGCAGTCCATACCAAGTTACTTGAGCTACTTACTGATTATTACTTTGTTGGCGGTATGCCTGAAGCCGTAAACTCGTGGTTCGAAAACTCTGAGCTCAGTATTATTGAACGTCTTGAAACAGTATCGGAGATACATAGAAACTTAATCGAAGGTTACATGCGTGACTTCGGAAAATATTGTGGCAAGATTGATTCGCAGTTAATAGAATCTGTTTTTAAAAATGTTTCCGCTCAACTTTCCTCGGTGTATGACGACTCCGTCAAGCGTTTTAGGTTCAAGGGTGTCCATGAGCACAAATCACGGTATGCAGAATATGAAAGTGCTATTTCCTGGCTTCATAAGTGCAAACTCATTTTAAAGAACCACCAAATCGATGGACAACCAAGAGCTCCATTGTCAGCACATAAGAAAGAAAACATCATTAAGCTGTTCCTCTTCGATATTGGACTACTTAACCATATGCTTGGAACTAGCTACCGTGAAATGAAGCTACAACGCTATGATAACAAAGGCTATATCGCTGAGAATTATGTACAACAAGAGCTAGCTGCAATGGGATTTGAGCCCTGTTACTCTTGGAGAGATGCACGAGCAGAGATAGAGTTCATTATCGCGGACGAGCTAGATCGTATCATTCCTGTTGAAGTAAAAAGCGGAAAACGCACTCGGGCAAAATCACTGCAATCCTATATCGAGAAGTGCAGCCCTCACAAAACCATTAAGCTGACGGGAACTCAAGGATCTCCAGCATCAGAAACAGAACACATTGTTATGCCTTTGTACTACACGGAATACTTGCTTGAGCACCTAAGAAACATCGGCTAACTGGCAGACTATTGACTCTTCTTTGAGGGAAAGGTTGGCTTAGCCAAATTTCACCAAAAACTCACCTAATAACAATAATTCGTCAGCTGTTCTTGCTCTAGAGATAGCTAAACTGACGTAAGCTGGTCATGTAATTATATCTGCATAGAACGTAACGAAAGCCAGTCCCAATAAAGACACTGACAATGAGAGCAACAATGCCGATAGACTCTTTTTAAAAGCCCCCATTTTCTTAGAACATATTTCTGCACAAATCCAATGGTTTTCTAACAGGTCTCTCTCTAGATCTGTTAGCGTTGAAGACTGGCTCATACTATTAAGTGTTGAATAATAATGTATAAAATTGTCCAGAGAGTCGTGAGTCTCAACCATTGAAGCAAAAGACACTATTGATTTTCCTTTCGAAGGAGTGACTCTAGGTACGAACACATCCTTAAGCTTATTAAACCAATAAACCCAGCTAATAATAACAATCCCAACAACAGAGACGATCAATGTGGTTGGAACAACAACATCATCACCGCTTATCAGACCATAAAATATTGAAGTATAAATGCCTAAAAAGGTCACACCTGCCGCGAGGGTTATTGAGGCTTTCTGATCTGCTGCCACTATGTAGCTATCGGTTCTTCGTAGTGATTCGAATAAGATTGATGCTTTTTCGTTCACGGTTTTTCCTTCTTCCACTAAGCCGTTCTTAGTTAAGCTTATCACTTAATCATGACACCTATTACGTCCCTAAAGATTAAACTTTGATTGTTATCGAAGACCTCACATTTCATAGTGTGTAACCCCCTATAACTTGTACCTTCATTTAGCTCGGTAATGGAATACGGAGCGATCGATGAGTTGTAGGTACTGGTTTTCCTTGCTTGTAGATATCTAACTACACCATCTTGCTCGATATCCCTCTCATCTTCTGGAGTTTTAGGGCCATGATTTGTTTTCTTGAACACCACTTTTAATGGAAAAGCTAGTCGGCTCCGAGTAGTAGCTTTCACTTCAAATAAAAGATCGTGTCCTGGCTCTAAATAGCACGACGCTGAAATATATTCTTGTCTTTGATTCCCGCTAGTCACAAAGCATCTAAACTCAATACTTGGGTTGTGCTTAACAGTGCTCCCTGCAACTTTCTCTCGAAAAACCAACGGTAATGCACTGAAATCTATACACTTGTAGTAATCCAAAAGTCTCATATTGTAATTCAGTAGGTTACCGCCACTGTCGCTCATATTCGGAACTACTATAGGAAGAGACTCTTTTTCTTGTCCTCTTTTACGTTCTTTAATGTTTGAGTACTTTGCTGGCCAATAAACAAAATCAAGCAGGCCTTGTCCCAACATAGTCTGGTTTTTACCTGCCAAACTCTGTAACTTTGAAGCCATATCAACTGGTAACCCAGTAGCAGACACTTCACCTACACTTCGATATCCGAAACTTCCCCACAAAACCTCCTCGTCATTGCCAAAGTCACAACCAACTCGGAAACCGAAGTCTTTAGACTCCAAGCCTTGTTTTGTCATCCAAGGCTTTATACTTTCTTCCAAAATCGCCCTCAAAGTAATACTACAATTGATCGCATCGGCAATAGCATCTTCCTTACCCTTAGTGCTACCACCAAAAAAAGCCATCACGGCATCTCCCATAAGTCTATGAACATGCCCATCGAAAGATCTAACGACCTCTATACAAGTTTGAATAACAGCATTTTTGAAGATGAATACAGAATCCAAATCGTAAAGCAGCGACAAGCGTGTAGATCCCTTTATGTCCACAAACATTGTACACATATAGTGATGTTGAGTTTCAGATGTTCCTTCAAGAGCAACAAAGTCAGGGTGTGTGCCGATGGGAAAGTTATTAACCCCTTCCTTACCGAATAAAGGTCGTATTTGAGTTTGCAGTAAGTACTCTTCTTGGGGGCCGCTTGGGAGTGTTTGGAGAGATTCGTGAACCAGTGAAGAATCCGATGATTCGATTGAAATGGAATTTGCCTTGACAACATTTTGGCGACGATCCTTTACATTTTGATAGAAATCACCGAATACATTTTCTATGTCCACCATATCTCGTCCTTTCAGTAAATATTAAAGTAATTTCATAGAGACATTTAAGCACAATCACCTTTAGAAACATAGTGAATAGCGCCCCTCAGCATAATAACTCTAAGAATTGGGGATTCCATCTACGAAAGGCGTCGATGGAATAGGAAGCATATGGGCGTTTAAATTCGAGTATCGCTGACTATAAACCTCAACGTCACTCCAAACCTACTCATGCAAAACATGGAAATAGATTTCCCATCAACACAATGCCCCTTGGCTTGCGCCAAGAAATACATCGACTATACCTCCTGCCCAATGCCGAAAAAGATAGCAACATTTGAATGCATCATGTGTAAGTGTCAGTGGTAAGGCACATTTCCTGGGCAACCAATCTGCCCTAAATGCCATAGCCATTTGTATGCTAGTGAGATTAATTCTTTGTAAAGCTAGAACACCTTAACCCCACTAAGGGATAAATCACAAAATATCCCCCAGTGGGGATACGGAGCATTTTATCCTCTTGTAAGGATACGCCACAATTTATACCCACTAACGGATAGCTATACAATTATCCTTTAATGGGTATAATGAGATATCTTCGAAATGCATCCTTAACCTATTGAAGACAAGAACAAATGATATATAGTCCAAAACAATTAGCAGACATGATGCTACTGATACGCCAAAAGAATGGTTGGACACAATCAGAACTAGCAAAGAAAGTCGGCATAAAGCAAGCGACGATCTCGAATTTCGAGAACAACCCAAACAAAACAACGCTTTCTACCTTCTTTAAGCTTCTTCAGGCAATGGATCTAACATTGAGTATCCAAGAAAAAGCACAGGTAACTTCGTTAGATGAAAATGATGATGAGAGTTGGTAATGCAGAAGCTAATCGCATACATGAATGGTGAACTTGTTGGCACTTTAGAGAAGCATAAGAATGGTGCTCACACTTTCCAATACGATGAGAACTGGGTAACTAATACGGTGACCCGCCCACTATCGTTGTCTTTGAAACTTCAGTTACCAACTATCACTTCCGATGCCGTAATAAACTATTTTGACAATTTATTACCAGACAGCCCTCAAGTCAGAGATAGGATCGTTTCAAGATACAAAGCCTCATCCAAGCAACCATTTGATCTCTTAAAAGAAATAGGAAAGGACAGTGTTGGAGCGATTGCTTTACTTCCTCCAGAACTCCCTTATAAAAAAGAACCACTTAGCTACGAAGCCCTAGATGACAAAAAACTAGAAACTGTTCTTTCTGCATACAAGTCTGATATTCCGCTCGGGATGCTCGAAGAAGAAGAAGACTTTAGAATATCAGTAGCAGGTGCCCAAGAGAAAACGGCTCTCCTATTCGTTGATAGGCAATGGTGTATACCTAAAGGGAACACACCCACCACTCACATCATCAAACTGCCAATAGGCGAAATACAACAAGCTAACGCAACACTAGATCTCAAAGATAGCGTAGAAAACGAGTACTTTTGTATCGAGCTAGCTAGAGCTATGGGATTCGCAGTTCCCAATGTCAATATAATCAGAACAGACAACATTAAAGCTTTAGCTGTAGAACGCTTTGATAGACGCTGGACAAAAGACAGAGCAGGCTTGCTACGCTTACCTCAGGAAGATATCTGCCAAGTATTTGGTATGCCATCATCCATTAAATACGAATCTCAAGGTGGCCCTGGTATAGCTCAAATCATGGAGTTGTTAATGGGTTCAAGTAAGGCTCTAGAAGATCGATATAACTTCATGAGGTTCCAAGTATTTCAATGGCTCATTGGCGCTACAGATGGACATGCTAAAAACTTTTCTATCTATATTGATAAAGGAGGAAGCTACAGACTCACTCCATTCTACGATATTTTGTCAGCCTACCCATTACTGGGAGGAAAAGGGCTCAATATCAGAAAGCTAAAACTGGCGATGGGGTTGAAAGCAACAAAGGGCAAAAAGTATGAAATCAGTAAAATCCTGCCTCGTCACTTTTTGGATACTGCTAAAGCTGTAAACTTTAGTCAAGACACGATGCAAGAGATAATCGATGAAATGAAAGATGCCTTACCTAAGGCAATGTTACAAGTAAGTGAAACACTGCCTGAGGACTTTCCTAAGCATATCGCAGACTCTATTTTTGAGAATACTCAGAAAATAATTAAGAAGATTTAGCTATATGAAAACCAGGATCTTAACGGTTATTTATATAAGCGGACGGGGGTTCAGTTCCTTTTGAAGTAGGATTTTCATGTAACATTCAATGTAACACTAAATTCAAACATCCGTTTTAAATCATTGAATTTTATACAAATGAGACAATCATTCAACTCCCGCCAGCCCACCAAACGTTTGGAAAGGGCCAACTCGCAAGAGTTGGCCCTTTTTGTTTGTCTGGAGTTTAGTGTGGGTTACTTCTGCTTACCCAACACATAATCTTCATCGCTACTTACGAGCGCGCCGTATTTCAAGAAGTTCTTACCTAGGATCATGCTGTACTCAAAGCGAGAGCGGTCTTGTAGGTTAACCTTCACCTTCTTCTCTAAATCACCGAGTTTGACCTCCATTTCCACCACAGGGCGAATGTTTACCTCCTCACCCTTCTTGGCTTTAATGCGCATTACATCAATCACTGGCTTAACAAAGTCTTGTTTGTCACCCTGATTGTTTTGATAGGTGAAGCTCACCATATCTTGGCCATCTTTTTTGAAGCGTTTGATGTTCACTGCATTCATCGAGCTCACATCCGCGCCGGTGTCTAGCTTAGCTGGGAACGTCATGCCACTAACTTCAACAAGCTCAACATGACCGACTTTAAACAAAGGTTCCGCGTTCAATAGGTAGTCGGCGCGAGTGTTAATATACACGCCCTCTTTCGCCATCTTCTTGCCAAGAATGAAGTAAGGTGCCTTTTCATTCTTATCTAGCACATCAAGTGCAAACTCTCTTTGTTGTGCTTTGCCAGATACAACAAGATCGGCGCTGACTACTGGGCGCGTGTCTGATCCGACTTTCAGCTGCTTAATCACCTTTTTAGACACTTTCTTCGGCTCACCATCAGCGTCCATCAGGAAGAAATCTACTTTGGCATTACCCCCTGAGCCAGTAATTTCAAAGCTTTCCACCTTTAGAACTGGTGTACTTACCGTGAATGAAGCCACGGCTTTTAGTGGGAAGTTATCCAGCGTGATATCTTCTTCTGGCGAGATAATTAAAGGTTCACCCGACTTAGTCGCATCTTGAAAACTCTCTGCGCCGCCCGACAGTAAGTTCTCAGCATTACTGTTAATCATGAAGTGTTCGCTGGCTGCCATTGTGCCAATCCTTAGTTGGGACTCACTGCCAGAACGATCACGCAGATACACCAAAATATCTCGTGTCGTATCTTTGCTTAATTGGACAGGGACATACACCAAGGGCCTTTGCTTACCACCGACGTTAAGCATACGCACCAGTGGTAAGCTCATCTCTTGCTTTTGGCCATCGTTACTGACCATATCAAAAGTCACCTTGTTGCTTTTTTTGTCAACATCAATGTCTATGGCGTGCAGATTGCTGTAGCGATTGGAGAAAGAGAAGCTCGCATTCACAGACAAACCACCAATCGAGACCACCTCTTTTCTTCCTACGACGGTCGACTTTTCCTGCTCTTGTAGGTAGTCATAACCAGCAAACACCAATGCGTTCTCGGCCAGGAAGGTTTTACCAATCAAAATAGGGGCTGAAAAGTGGCTTCTATCGGTAAGGTTTACATCTGTTTCGAGCTCTTGGTCTGCGATTTTGAGCGACATTTTTATGGTTGGGCGCAGTATGGGTGTGCTGCTCGTTCGGCTACGGATCATGCTGACACGCTCTAAAGGGGCCTCAATCTGCTCCACCTTTCCAGTTCTAGGGTTTTGGATCTTGAACGATACTTGCGTATCAAAAGGCTCGAAAGTACTGCCATCCCAATCGCTATACGCTACGTCGCTGTTGTTTATCACCTCTTCAGTCAGGGCTAACATCAACTCTTGGTTTGTTAGATTTTTATAATCTGGGTGAGTACTGGTTACTTGAATATCTTCCGCGTGCATCGATGTGGTTTCAGCACCAGTATCAATTTTTCCTACAAAAGGAATATCGCTAAGCCCAGCGACTCCAGACAAATAAACATTTTCAGTGCGCCCTAGCACCGATTTGCCATCAAGCTGATAAGTGGGGTTTTGAGTTGTATGTGAAGTATCGGTTGTCGCCATGGAATAGTGTGAAAAAACAAGTGTACTTATTAAAGTTAAAGCCAAAGGTATCTTTTTCATTAGTTGTTCCGTTGTCATCAGTTCACTAATAATACTGACGTTTTTGCTCAAAGTTCCTGCGTCAGCAGTGGTTCTCACATAACGTTTACGTGGTGACTTTTTCAATGACAAATCGATGACTTAACAAAGGTTAGCCTCATCAATTATTGACTTTTGAGCAGTCAACTCTCCTGAAAGGCCCAATAAAAAGCGTTGTCAGCTCAATCGCTAAGATCATCAAAAATAAATCAGCCTCTTTAAACGAATCAACTAAAAGTATAGAAGCTAAATCATTATTTCTTTTAAGTATTTGTGTCACCATTTTATAAACTTAGCATTACAATCCCTTAATTTCTTTGCTAGTATCCGCGCCGAATAAAGTTAATTGAATGTTGTGATGCATATATCAAGAAATACGCAAATAAAACAAAAGGTAATGGCGATTTACGTCATTGCTGCTTTGCTGTTTCAGATATATTTATTAGCCACGATGGCACTCAACCCATCACAAGTTAATAACAAGAACTGGCTATCAGAAGCGCAGGGAGAGAAGATCTTGCTGTGTACCGCCGAGGGTTTTAAGTGGGTCGATATTAGCGAGCTCATCGAAGATAACGCGATGTCGCCTCTGCCTGTCGGTGAAATCCATGACCCGCTCAAGTTTCAATGTCCCCTGCTAGAGATGTGTCAGTTCTCCATCACCATGATCGCAATGGTGCTGGCTGCGTTGGCGGTTTGGTTATGCCGAATCGCGACTTCATTCACTTCCTATCACCATGTTCAAAGCTACCGTAAGATCTATCTTTCGTTAGCTCCTAAGCAGTCTCCGCCCTTCGGTTTTTCCGCCTAAGCAAGATGAGCTTTGTGCTTATCTTTGTTAACTAAAATTTGTTAACCCACATAAAAACTAACGCCTTAGATCATAAAAAGGCGAGGAACCACTTCACTGCGCTTTTAGCGTACTGGCCTATATAAGCTCTTGGCCAACGAAAACCGATAGAGACTATTATGAAAAAACAGCTCAACACTTTGATTCTATTTATCGCGACGCTTTTTAGTGTCAACGTCGCAGCCCATGAGTACACCGCTGACAGCATTCAAATCGACCACCCTTGGAGTCGAGAAGCGCCACCGAATGCCACTGTGATCGCGGGCTTTTTCCAGCTTAAGAACCTTGCAGAAAAAGATGACTTTTTGATTAGTGCATCGACCCCTATCGCGAGTCGGGTAGAGATTCATACTCATGAGATGTCGGACGGCATGATGAAGATGATGAAAATCGACAACGTGCGTGTTGGCAGCATGAAGACGGTAATGTTCAAGCCTGGCGGTTATCACCTAATGATCTTTAACCCGAACAAGTCGTACAAAAAAGGCGAACGCTTCCCGATGACGCTGCAATTTAAAAACGCAGGCACAGTAGAAGTGGAACTGGCGGTCGAAGAGAATGCGCATGTGCACCATCACCACTAATGACTGGTCACTAATCACCCGCTAAAAAACAGCCCCCTTGTGTTTCTCACAGCAAGGGGGCTTTTATATTACGGCTGCCAATAGACAATCTCGCGAGTTCGACCCTGTGGATCTTTGTCCACAGATTCAGGAAATGCGCTAAGTTGATCAGAATGCAAAGCACACAACATTAGGGCGAACGCATCAATGAGATCATCAGGGGCCACTTTTGATTTCTTTGTGATTGCGACTTGGTGTTTGAGTTTATCAATATGGTTCGGCAGATATTGCGCTAACAAATCGAGCCTTTGCTGCTGGCCTTCAAAGCTCTTCTTCGAATGCTCTAGAGGCGCGCCATTTAAAGTGGCAAACACCACCTCTGGGTGGGACTCTCGCAGATAGAGTTCAGAATGAAGATTAAGTAACGCATCAACCTCACGCACTTTTGGCAGAATATACCAAGCCTGTTTAGAGAGCTTACGCCCACATAAATCAAAGTTAATCTCACAAGCTTGAGGATAACTTTCGGCATAGGCCGCTTCACGGCAAGGCACTGGGAATACCGAAGCACCACGAGTTCGCGTTAAGTATTTTCGAGCTGCTTTGTCACACAACCTATCGGGCGTTTTGGAATCACTAAAGCCGATTGGGATATCAATCAGAGCATGCGCATCACGCAACTGCTCTGTTATCTCAGATAGCTCGGCCACCACTTCAAGCTGCACCTCATCGTGCTGCCAACTCCAAACAACCCAACCCGCTTTGCAGGCATCTATGCCGATATATTTCATGACTCGCTACTTAACTCCATTCATTGATAAGTAAGCGGCTTTTCACACCACGAACTTGTAGTCCCATCGCGTCAAATACTTCTTCAAAATCACGACACTGAGGCGGAATATTCGGCAAAGAGAGAGCGGCCTCAGAAAAGAATTGTTGCTTGGATAGTTCAGAGTGATCCCATGCTAATTGCCACCACTCCAAAATCCTCTGCTTTGATATATGCAACTTTTCTGCAGTGGGTACTTTGTCACTTTTTTTAAGGTTTTCTTTAGTTGTCGTTGGCAGCAAGTTCCATTTATCGTTATTTGGCCAGTAGGTAAATGGTAAGCAGTGATCGACATGATAATCTTGCTTAAGCACAGCCCCACTCCAAACACTCACAATTTCAGTATTTTCTTTACGAAGTTGCTCTACTCGCTTTCTGACATCTCGCGTATCGTGGTTGTGATCAATCCACACTAGGCAGTCATGATAGGTTTGCAGCGAAATGTTGCGTTCACGGTTTGTCTCAAAACGCTGCATTTCCATCACCCACTGATTAACAACCAATGGTTCAATCCAAGAGTGATAGATACGAAAACATTCCCACAAACTCTCATCCAAAGTGAAGTAGCCAAAACTGGCCAAGAACTCGCTATCAATAACCAGAGAGCTGAGTGACTTTCGACGCTGGGTTGGAGGCAAAATCTCGAACAGTCTATTGTCTTTAGTCCCTTGATAAATAAAAGTGACTGGTCCAGCTTTAATAGTGCTAATGGTATGTGAAAACAGCTTCTGTAGCGCTTTCGCTTCTTCTCCCAAAAACATCGCGCCAATCGCGAGATCGTCTGCACTCAAATGCTTGAGTTGATGCCATCCATCTTGTTTTACAAAACTAAGCCCCTTTGTTGTGTTGCTGTTCTGTTGAATACCAGAGCCTTCAATATCGATATCAATCAACCTTTTAAATTGTCTTACCCAATATAAAGCCACAAGCCCAACTGGAAGCAGTATTTTGCCATCATTTCTATCTATTACCGCACCTGAGTGAGCATCAGCAATGCGTAATAGCGTTCTCAATAATGCCAATTTGTAGGTTGCTGATTTGTTGTCGTTGACTATGATATGACGAACTTTGTTAAGGTCACCGGAACCATCATCGGGAAGCGTCATAACGACAGTCTGCCACCAAACCTCACTTCGATTCAGTTGATCTTTACTATCATCAATATGTCGAACTTGTAAGGCGCTATTTTTTGCCAGTTGTTCGAGCTCTTGAACGGAAACCGGATAGCCTTGGCGCTGGTCATCAAATTCCCCATGTCGAAGACTAATAATCAAGCGGCCATTTGGCGCAAGTAAATTTGAGAGTTTACGAAATGCTCGCTCGCGATAGCTGATTGGAAGATGCATCCAAACCGCACTCACTAAGATCAGATCAAAGCGCATTCCTAGGTTTTCTGTCCGACTCAGTGCGGGTAATGAATCATTAATCCAAGTGACCTCGACCCCAGTATGTTTTGCACCTAACTCACGTAGACCATCACTCGGCTCGATAGCTATCACCTCACAACCTTGTTGCTGCATCCAGTGAGCATCGCGGCCACTTCCCGCCCCAACATCAAGCACCTTGTCACCAGATAAAGGCCAGTAAGGCTGCCAACTGCTGTGCACAGACTCGAACGATACCGAGTTGTATTGGGTACTTAATGTGGTTGCATTGTGATGATAGAAATCGATAGTAGATGCCATACTCGATCAATAGTTATGAGTTCTAACTCAATGATAAGTCTTTGATTAATAAAATTCTATCAAGCCATCTAATTCATAGCATTTTTCCTAGTTTTATTCGTTTTCAAATTTATGATGTACGTCTAGCCAGTGAACACGTGTGTGCTGATACCGTGGATTCTGGGCTACGGTTTTATATACATATCTCACTCTTGATGTCTGCCTCTCTCAAAATGTTGCAACTTAGTTAAATAGAACTGAAGCTCTAATCTTCTTCAACGGTTTGAATACTGCCATTGTGCAGTGGAAAGGAGTCGGCTGTGCTTACTGTTCTTCGTCTTATTTTGGCTACGGTGTTTGTGGTTATAACAACACTGAGTGCGCTTGTTTTCTGTCTGTTTAGCCCTAAAAACCCCAAGCATGTGTACTTCTTTTGTCGCTGGTTTAATCAACTACAAAAGATCCTTGGCCTTACAATTATTCAACGCGGGCTAGAAAACGCACCAACTCCGCAAAACAGCGTGTACATTTCTAATCACCAGAGTGTGTTCGATTTTGTCACCGACCCGGGAATGTTAAGACCGCGCACAGTTTCGTTGGGTAAACGCGACCTCTTGTGGATTCCATTCTTCGGCGTTTTGTATTGGATCACAGGTAACATCTTGATCAATCGCGAAGACAAATCCAAAGCCAGAGACACGATTAAACAAGTGGCCGAAGCGATTCACCAAAGAGACCTATCGGTTTGGGTTTACCCAGAAGGCACTCGAAGCAAAGGTCGCGGACTCTTACCTTTTAAAACCGGAGCGTTCCGCATGGCAATTGAGGCTGGGGTGCCTATTACGCCAATGTGTACCAGTACCACGCACAACAAGATTGATTTGAATCGCGCCAACAACGGCATCGTGATCACTGAAATGCTAGAGCCTATCGATGTATCGGGTTACCCGCTGGGTGATGCCAGAGCCCTTGCCGATCATTGCCACGCTTTAATGGCAGAGAAGATTGCCGAGCTTGATGCAGAAGTAGCACGTTTGGAAGCGGAAGCTGCTCCAAAACTCGATACAAGAAAAAGCTCAACCCAATAAGCAGAGCCATCTCTCGCGAGTGCTCAGCTGAGTGGAAGCTCAATTACATTTTATCGCTCGTGGCCTCGCAACTCTTACTGCTAGTGTTTTCTTTAGCTGCTCTGATTAGCACAATCACGTACTGGCGTTAATCGGAGAGACGAATGCAGGTTATTCATCACGGTGGTAAAAAGACAGTTACGGGCTCTTGTCATGAACTTAGAGTAGATGGGCAATCGATACTAATTGACTGTGGGCTGTTTCAAGGAGAAGACGCACGCCCATTAGAGGTTGAGTTTGATACCCAGCAACTCAGTGCTTTATTGCTTACCCATAGTCATATTGATCATATTGGACGTATTCCATGGCTGTTGGCGACTGGGTTTAATCAGCCAATCATCTGTACTAAAGCGACGGCCGCCATTGCACCGCTGATGATTGAGGATGGTTTGAAACTGCAAGGGTTCAGCCACCAGCAGCGTAAACAGATCCTTAAGAGAATCCACTCTTTAATACAACCACAAGCCTATAACCAGTGGTTCCCTATTCCACCAACACCTCACGCCCAAAAGCAAAAAGATCATGGTAGGCCAAATACTCTTTATGCCCGTTTTCAGCCTGCGGGACACATACTTGGCTCGGCTTATATTAAGGTAAAATTACCTAATGAGGAGGTCGTGGTATTTTCTGGAGACCTCGGCCCGAGTAATACTCCTCTACTTCCAGATCCAGTGTCACCCGAACAAGCTGATTATCTGTTTATTGAATCAACCTACGGCGCAAGCAATCATTCTAATATTGCCGAGCGTGCAGACACGCTAAACCGCATTATCGATCATTCCCTTGAAGATGGTGGAGCAATCCTCGTTCCTGCCTTTAGCGTAGGAAGAACCCAAGAGCTGCTGTTTGATATCGAGAACTTAATTGCTGAGCGGCGACTCAGCAGTAAACTGCCCATTATTCTCGATTCACCAATGGCGCACAAAATCACACGTTCATACCGTCAGTTCAAAGAGTTGTGGGGAGAAGAAGCCAAACAAAGACTCGAAGCACACCGAAATCCGTTGGCATTTGAACAATGCATTACGGTTGATGACCATCGGGCGCATAAGAAGTTAGTGAATCGGCTAAAATCGACCGCAGAGCCTGCTATTGTGATCGCCGCATCCGGCATGTGTCAGGGAGGACGTATTATGAATTATTTATCAGCTTTGCTTCCCGACAAGCGAACCGATGTGATACTCGCTGGCTATCAAGCTCACGGTACGCTCGGTCGTGCACTACAACAGGGAGAGATGTCTGTTGAGATTGACCAAGCTCATGTATCTGTGAATGCACAAATCCATACCATGTCTGGCTATTCAGCCCATGCAGGGCAAAGTGATTTGATGCGTTTTATCGACGGAATAGCAACGCCACCAAAATCCATTCATTTAATTCATGGTGAGCCAAATACTCAAACCACCTTCGCCAAGCGCCTTAAAGAGTGTGGGTATATTGTTGCCGATGATTAGTTTGAAAAAGAAAATGAAGGGGAAGAAACGTTCTTCCCCGTAAACCAAGAAAGTAGACTGGTGAAAAACTCACAACCTCAATTCAAGTAGCTTAGAAAATGGTATACAGCTCCACACCGTAGCCCGTGGCAATACCTTTCATTTGGTAACCAGAGTCTTGAATATTAATATCATGGTGCTCACCTGTTACATCTAAACTGACGAAGCAGGTTTGATACGTCGCTCTTAATTGATCTTCAGTGAAGTTATTAAAAAGACTAAGAGGAACATAATAACTCCCGCCTGTTACAACGTTCTTAGAGAGGTCATCATTTTCCCAATGTGAGAAATGTTCGTTATTTCCAAAGCGGTCCACACAGGTTAGACCCGGGATAACAAAACGATAAGTTGTGTTTGCTTCTTCTACCCATGTGTATTGTACGCCACTGCCATCATAGTTGGTGGTCAGTGGGATTTGAGACGGTTCGCCATCAAAGCTGGTGGATGCAACCACATCGCCATCGCGTTTCCAACTCACCTCATAACTTGCAGCATGCGCCGGCATATCATATGAGTAGAGAAAACCGTACATATTAGTTAAAGCAACCGGTGCGCCATCGACTAATACTTCGATTTCATCGAGCGCGTCCACCGACATCAAACGCGTTGCATCTTTTTCATAGTGAAGAGCAAAAACAATACTTGAACCGGTGACCGTACTATTGGAAAAGTTGACTTGAGCGCGTAACTGTCGAGGGTCGTAGTTTGCGCTTGATACCCCTCCAGGGTCGGGAAGACCACTCAAATTGCCAGTGCCAGAACCTCCGCTACTACTGCTACCGCCACCTCCGCCGCCACAACCTACTAGTAATAGACTACCTAAAACAACGCCGCCTAGTGTTTTCATAAATCCTCCATAAACATATAAAAACGCTAGATATTTTTTATTTATGGCAGAGCTTACTCAATCAATTTGAAAACGAATTACGATTCACTTCACGAACATGATATGACTAATGTTTAGTAACAATATTTATTAATTTTGGTGGTCTATTCGCGTTATTCACAACCTGATAAATCACAGGAAGGTTTAAGAAGGCAGGAACGACGTATCGCTGTGACAGATCTGTCTGACAAGTTCGGCAATGGCTAACACGATACTCGACTGCACCTTTTGGTTATGACGTTCAATGAACATCGTAAGCATCTCTTGCGGTAAGCTGTTGGCGGCTTGTTGATCATAGTCGATAGGCATGACGCTTTGTACAACATGGACTCGCTGCAGCTCTTCAATCACGTCTGGATCGGTAAAGTAAATGCTGCTTTGTGGCGTATCTGCCCACTCTTTGAGTGTGACAAAACGTTCTATATCTTCATAGATTTCTCGGTTGATAACACCAAGACCGTAAAGGAGTTTACTTCGAATCATCACATCCCCTAGCGGGCCTTGATTCTTAAGTAGAGGATCAACCACGTACTTCACTGCGTAGTCATCTTTGTAGAAGATACTTTGCATGAGTACACCAATGGTATCGTCCAACGCATGATACGCCGCTAAGAACACGGCACTGGCATCCTCAGCAGTAGAAATCACTTCCAACAGCTCTGCTTCGTTGGGTAGGTCGACAGGCTCAATGGCCTTTGAAAGCATCACGCTTTCTGCACGAGTGTTTCTCATATTAACCTCAAAGCCCAAGGTGATCTTGGCCTGTCGTTATAAAAGTCTTGCTGAGTTACGATCATGAGTTTGATGTTCGATTCGAAAAACGAGGTCGGCCAGTCAGATAGCCTTCTTCTTGCTCCACTTCATCTTTTTGATCTGTTTTCAGAATGAATGAAGAGCATAAGAACGACACTACGGTCGAGATAAGGATCGACAGTGCTACCCCTAGCATTGAAGACTTAGGAGCCATCACTAAAATCGCAAAAATAGAGCCCGGCGAGGCTGCAGATACTAAGCCAGCATCAAACAACACCAGAGTGGAAACACCCGCCATACCTCCTGCGATCAACGCTAAGATCAGACGAGGCTTCATTAATACATACGGGAAGTAGATCTCTTGAATGCCGCCAAAGAAGTGAATGATAGATGCACCACCCGCGGTCTGCTTCGTGCCCCCTTTGCCAAACACCATATACGCCAGCAACACGCCTAAACCTGGGCCTGGGTTAGATTCAATAAGAAACACCAAAGATTGGCCAAACTGTTCAACTTGATGGATTCCAATTGGTGAGAACACACCATGATTTATCGCATTGTTGAGGAATAGGATTTTCGCCGGCTCCACTAAAATCGACACCAAAGCCAACGAGCCAGTATCCACCATCGCTTGTACACCAGCAGCCAACATCGTCGATACCACTTTGACCGCCGGTCCAACAATGAGGAAAGCGATGATGGCACACATCATCCCGATGATACCGGCAGAGAAGTTGTTCACTAACATCTCAAAACCACTGCGAACTTTTCCTTCCATGGCTTGGTCGAAACGGGCAATCACAGCACCACCAGCCGGGCCAATGATCATTGCACCCATTAGCATTGGCACATCTGTCCCCACAATCAAGCCCATGGTTGCGATAGCACCCACAATCGCGCCGCGCTCTCCCCCAGTCATCTTACCGCCCGTGTAACCAATCAATAGCGGAATTAAGAACATGATCATCGGGTTGACCATAGAAGCTAGCGCCTCATTCGGCCACCAACCGGTAGGAATAAACAGTGCTGAAATTAGCCCCCAAGCAATGAAGGCACCAATACTAGGCATAACCATATTCGCAAGAATACGACCGAAACTCTGAACTTTGATTTTTGAACTTGGGGAGAACATATAGAACCTGAAACACATCTGTAACAATCAATGACTCTGGTAAAATCTGCAAACTTAGGCAAAATATCCTGCAATTATCTGAGATTCATACCACACCCACCCATTGTGATTTTGATCACACCAAAACTCAAACACAGTAATCTAAATGTGATTTATAGATCACATTAATAGAATGACCACCGATAAGATTACGTATTAAAACTACAATACAACGCCAACTTGAAGCACATATCAGCAACCTGTCAGAAAGTTGAAATTTAATTCCAAACCTAATCACATCATCAAATTCTATTCCTCCGAGAGAGATCTAACTAGAAAAATGCATTAAATTGCATTTCTATGTCGAATGGCAAACGGAAAAATAGAACTTATCGTTAACAAAAGCTCTCCATAACATGCGATATATCACACTATTAAGCTTAGATAGATAAATAATTTAACAAGAGCATTACATGTGAAGTATTGTGTTGTACGAAAAACAATCATAAGTACAACTAACAGGGAAAAATACTCATGCAGTCATTCGTTGATTTTTTGAATGGAATAATCTGGAGTCCGGTACTGATTTATTTGTGTCTAGGCGCAGGTTTGTTCTACTCCATAATGACCCGATTTGTTCAAGTTCGTCACTTCTTTGAAATGTGGCGTTTGTTGTTATCTGGCAAAAGCTCAAGTAAAGGTATCTCATCTTTTCAAGCACTTGCCGTTTCGCTTTCTGGGCGCGTAGGTACAGGTAATATTGCTGGTGTTGCTGCCGCAATCGGTTTCGGTGGTCCTGGTGCTGTATTCTGGATGTGGGTTGTTGCCTTCTTTGGTGCAGCAACTGCGTTTGCAGAATCAACACTGGCTCAAATCTATAAAGAAGAAGATGAAGGTGAGTTCCGTGGTGGTCCAGCTTACTACATCGAAAAAGCGATGGGTCAGAAATGGTACGCGTGGATCTTCGCTATCGCGACAATCTTTGCTTGTGGTGTGCTACTTCCAGGCGTTCAGTCAAACAGCATTGGTAATGCAGTAGAAGCAGCGTTTGGCACAGGCGACATGATCGAAACAGCTATCGGTACATTCAGTTTTGCTAAAGTTTTCACTGGTACTGTTATTGCGATCATCTTAGCGTTCATCATCTTCGGTGGTGTTAAGCGTATTGCGAACTTCACGCAAATCGTGGTTCCTTTCATGGCGCTAGCTTACATTGTGATTGCTTTCGTTATCATTCTTCTAAACATCGGTGAAGTACCACGCATCTTCGGTATGATTGTTGGTGACGCATTTACTCCTATGGCGGGTGTTGGTGCTGCTATCGGCTGGGGTGTTAAACGTGGTGTTTACTCTAACGAAGCGGGTCAAGGTACTGGTCCTCACGCTGCAGCGGCTGCAAGCGTTGATCACCCAGCACAACAAGGTCTGGTTCAATCTTTCTCTATCTACATCGATACGCTACTAGTATGTTCAGCTACAGCATTCATGATTCTTATCACGGGTGCTTACAACGTACACGGTGGTGCTGAAGGCGCATTCCTAGTACAAAACCTAGCTGCAGACATCGGTGCGAACGGCCCTGTATTTACACAGCTTGCAATTGAAAGTGCTCTCCCAGGTGTTGGTAAGCCATTCATTGCATTCGCTCTGTTCTTCTTCGCATTCACAACCATTCTTGCTTACTACTACATTGCAGAAACGAACATCGCGTACCTACGTCGCACAGTTAAGATTCCAGGTATGATGTTTGCTCTAAAAGCGGTTCTTATCACTGCAGTATTCTACGGTACAGTGAAAACCGCCAACCTTGCATGGGCAATGGGTGATGTGGGCGTAGGTCTGATGGCTTGGCTAAACATCGTCGGCATTCTGATTATCTTCTTCATGTCTAAACCAGCTCTGAAAGCGCTGAAAGACTACGAAGAGCAACAGAAGAAAGGCGTAACTGAGTACACATTCAACCCAGTTAAGCTTGGCATTAAAGGTGCGGATTACTGGGAAGGTAAATACAAGCGTAAGACAGGCAAATCGCCTGAAGCTGAAACAACTGATAGCAAGCCAGTTGAGCAGCCATCTGCGTAAGTAACCTCCTAAACTGAATAGATCATATAAGGCCTATTCAGAGATAATAAAAAACGGGTTAGCCATTTCGGCTAACCCGTTTTATTTTCCTGTCTCTTAAGATCTGTTCCCAAAAACTGGTCTTAAGCTGCGATCTCTTGCGCTGCAACTTGCGGTGCTTTCTTCTCACCGATTGGCAGTACTGTGCGACCGTATTCGTTGTTGATCACTTGAGCCATTGCAAAGTAGATTGCAGAAGCGCCACAGAAGATACCTTCAAAACCAGCGATAGTACCGATTAGCTCGCTACCAGTGAAATCACGCGCTGCTAGCAGGAAGAATAGAATCGTTAGAGAGCCGAATACCACTTGCTTCGCTACTGGGTAGCATAGAGAACCGATGAACATGAAGCCTGTGAATACGCCCCATAGCAGTAGGTACCAACCCATAAAACTTGCTGGGCTTGCAGGTAGACCCATGTAAGGCATTACGATCAGACCAACCAGTGTTAGCCAGAATAGACCGTAAGAAGTAAACGCTGTTGTACCGAACGTGTCGCCACGCTTAAAGCACATTGTGCCGACAATCACTTGGCTCAAACCACCGTAGAAAATACCCATCGCTAGGATCATCGAATCAATCGGGAAGAAGCCTGCATTGTGGATATTAAGAAGAATTGTGGTCATACCGAAACCCATTAAGCCAAGTGGCGCTGGGTTAGCTAGTTTGGTCGACATTGCGAATTTACCTTTATCAAATAGGGGTTAAACAAAACCAATAAAAATTGTAAGAAAATTTTAATCTATAAACCGCATTTGAGGTAATCCAGTTATCGAAAACTAAGGTTGAGTAAATGATCTCATGGAATATTAGTTTCATATTCAGAACTTAGCATTCATGTTTTGTATGTGTTTTTTTGAAAAGCGAGTGAACGAGATTCGGGATACGAAGAGCGTGCTTAGATTCGAGTAAACGGGATTCGAGATGCGAAGAGCGTGTTTAGATTCGAGTAAACGGGATTTAAGATGCGAAGAGTAATAGAGAGTGTGCTTTTCGCATCTCGTTTACTCGTATCCCGTATCTGATCATTGATTCGAGTAACGAGATTCGAGATACGAAAAGCTCTTATACTCTTGAATACGCAGAGCTTGGGAGCAATCAACAACAAGCTCTTCGTCACTCGTTTACTCGCATCCCGCATCTGATCATTGATACGAGTAACGAGATTCGAGATACGAGATACGAAAAGGTCTTACAGCTCTGAGTACGCGGAGTTTGGGAGCAATCAAAAACAGGCTTTTCGCTACTCGTTTACTCGCATCCCGCATCTATTCCTAACCACTAAAAAGCCGAGCGTATGCCCGGCTTGTTGAAACGTAATTAGCTCAGCAAGTACTGAATTTACTGACAACTAATCTCATCCCAGAACCAATTTGATTGGACTGGGCTCTCCCATACACCTGGGCCGTTTTTCGCGACAAAGCACTTGCCTTGGTACGTCACCTTCTCACCGTTGCTCACTTGAGTTACCCCCGGCTCCCAAGTAGTAAATTCGCTTGGATTGACTACGGGTGGTTCAGTGACAGGTGGCTCGACTGGAGGATTCGTCACCGGAGGCTCAGTCACTGGCGGATCAACAGGTGTAGGATCTGGTTCAACGGGTGGTTTTGGCTCACCCGCGATTAGCTTCCAAGGACCACCAGCTGTTGGCTCATCGCCTTGTGTCCACCATTTCGCTTCATAGGTCGCGCCGTTAAAGGTCACCTGATCGCCTGTATTGTAAACTTTGTTAGCATCCCAACCGTTACCACCCGGGTTGGTACCAGGATCCACTGGGTCTAGCTTGTCTACCACGCGCACTTCTGGCCAGCTCGCATGAGAGCCGTAGAAGTTGGTCACACACTTCTCGTAATCACCCGGTACTAATGCAGAATAAGCAGTTTGGAAGCCAACTAACTCACACTCAAATGAAAAACCTTCTGGGCGATCGGCGTAGTATTTCCAGTTGCCATCCCAGTTGGTGTAAAGCACATCCGTCGCGCCGTTGAGATTCAAACTTCCGTATGGGGTTTGCTGCCAACACGTATTCTTCTCATCTGCTTCAATAGGGATTTGATAGTGTTCAGCTAAGCCTTCCCAATAACGAATACGGTTCACAGGTTGACCTTTGTTCTTATTCTGCTCACCACACTCAATGCCACCGTTGATGACATTGATAGTCGTACCAAAGCCATAACCGATTCCCGCATCTAACTCACGCTGAGATGGCGACCAAGTACGGTCAATTACATGCAGCATCGCTGGCTTAGGCGCTTGAGGCGTTAAGAAGAACCAGATCGCAGAAGCAAGGTTTAACCATGAATCTGCAACTAAACCAGGATTGTTTAAAAGAACCGTCGCATCACCATCGAACATCACTTCAGAGAAGGCACCATAGTTAAAATGGTAAGAAAGTTGTTTAGCACCTCGCCCAAAATAGCCCTGCCCTGCTGCACACGGCCAACGTGCATTCTGCCAATCGTTCTGTCCGCAGCCTGTGGTGTAGCCCTCTTGCCCTTCAGACCAACCCATTTCACGCACGTGTACTAAGGCTTGCTGCCACTCTTCTAGCGCCAATGGATTATCCGAGGTGTTGTCTATCGCAATATGTCCGCCCGTCTCCTGAGAGAAATGAGCAAAGGCGGTGATGATGGATTTCTTACAGATAGCATCTGAATCGCGACCATCGGTGTACTCTCCACAGAATGCAGGGAACTTACCAATAGCGCGCAGGAAACGGGTGTAAGTGTATTCTGGTGCTGCCATTTGCGTTAGGAAGTCCCACTCTGTTTGCGGGAACACACGCTCAACGCGTTTTACGTTATCAGGATTGGTAGACTGGTTCGGCTCAATCGCCTCTACAATCGTATTGGAACGAGTTTGCAGTGCTTGGGACCAAATCGCATACATAGGATCAGAAGCCTTGGATTGCTCAACAGCGGCAAGGTCGGTTCTCGACACAAGATAACCAGTAGGGTTCTGTGGATCGGGTTGGATGTTCATGGTTGGTTGGCTATTGGTCGCCGCATAGCTTCCGCCAGCAAAAATACTTCCGCCAACGAAAAGAGCACTCAAAACGAGCGCTATCGGTTTCACGTTTAACATAGTTTGTTCTCTTATAAGTAACGTCGATAAGAGAGTATGTGGCACGATGAAAAGGCTCTAGTGCCGAATGGTTAAATCGAAAAGAAGTGCGAGTCGCTTACTAGTAATTTATAAATCACCTCATTTTGTCTCAGTCATTGTGGCGATTGGCTCCAAAAAACAAAAAGCCCCGAACTGAGTTCGAGGCTTCTAGAATCTAAGACAAATTTGTCTCGATTACATCAATAGAGAGAGATTATTCCCACTCGATTGTTGCTGGTGGCTTACCAGAGATGTCGTAAACAACACGTGAAATGCCATCAACCTCGTTGATAATGCGGTTAGATACCTTACCTAGGAAGTCGTACGGTAGGTGTGCCCAGTGAGCAGTCATGAAGTCGATCGTTTCTACAGCACGTAGAGATACAACCCAATCATACTTACGGCCATCGCCCATTACACCAACAGAGCGTACTGGTAGGAATACCGTGAACGCTTGAGATACTTTGTGATAAAGGTCTGCAGCGTGAAGCTCTTCAATGAAGATAGCATCAGCGCGACGTAGTAAGTCACAGTACTCTTTCTTGATTTCGCCAAGAACACGAACACCTAGACCTGGACCTGGGAATGGGTGGCGGTAAAGCATGTTGTATGGAAGACCTAGCTCTAGACCGATCTTACGTACTTCATCTTTAAACAACTCACGTAGAGGCTCAACAAGGCCCATTTCCATATCGTCTGGAAGACCACCAACGTTGTGGTGAGACTTGATTACGTGCGCTTTACCCGTTTTAGATGCTGCAGACTCGATTACGTCTGGGTAGATAGTACCCTGAGCTAGCCACTTAGCATTCTTCAGTTTCTTAGACTCTTCGTCGAAGATATCTACGAATACGTGACCGATGATCTTACGCTTAGCTTCTGGATCATTCTCGCCTTTAAGTGCATCTAGGAAACGGTCTTCAGCGTTAACGTGGATGATGTTTAGACCAAATTTGTTGCCGAACATATCCATAACTTGTTCAGCTTCGTTCAGACGAAGTAGGCCGTTATCTACGAATACACACGTTAGTTTGTCGCCGATAGCGCGGTGCGCAAGCATCGCAACTACTGATGAATCAACACCACCAGATAGACCAAGGATAACTTCGTCGTCACCTACTTGTTCTTTAATGCGTGCAACTGCATCTTCAATGATTGAAGCAGAAGTCCAAAGGCCTTCACAACCACATACATTAAGAACGAAGTTTTCTAGCATTTTCATGCCATTCTTAGTGTGCGTTACTTCTGGGTGGAATTGAACGCCGTAGTATTTCTTCTCTTCGTTCGCCATTGCTGCGTAAGGACAAGTGTCTGTTTCACCTGTTTTAACGAAGTCCGCTGGGATTTCTACTACTTTGTCACCGTGGCTCATCCAAACATCTTGAGATGCTTCTAGATCAGCAAACAGTGCAGATTCACCTGTTACTTGTACTGCTGCGTAGCCGAACTCGCGCTCAGTAGACGTTGCTACCTTACCGCCAAGTTGCTCAGCCATAGTTTGCATGCCGTAGCAGATACCGAATACAGGAACACCTGAATCAAATACATATTGAGGTGCACGTGGAGAGTTCTCTTCCGTTACACTTTCAGGGCCACCAGAAAGGATGATGCCGTCTGGGTTGAATTCACGAATATCCGCTTCTTCTACGTCCCAGCTCCAAAGTTCACAGTAAACACCGATTTCACGAATACGACGCGCAACTAGCTGCGTGTATTGAGAGCCGAAATCTAGAATTAGAATACGTTGGTCATGAATATTTTTAGTCATTGTAAGCAGTCTTATTGGCTATGTGATGAAACGGAGGCGAGTTTACTCACCTCTCATTAACTCTTCAAGAAATAAAGCAAACGTTTTCGTCAATTTTCTCTTACTCAATGTTTGATCACTATATAGATAGAAAAAACAGAGCTAGATAAAACAGTGTGCCCTTAATGGACACACTATGAAAACGTTAAAGGAGGCGATTAACCTAGACGGTAGTTCGGCGCTTCTTTAGTAATTTGAACGTCGTGTACGTGAGACTCTTTCATGCCTGCACCAGAGATACGAACAAACTCTGCTTTAGTACGCATATCTTCTACTGTTGCTGAACCTGTTAGACCCATGCTTGAGCGAAGACCACCCATTTGTTGGTGAACGATCTCTTTTAGGCGACCTTTGTATGCGATACGACCTTCGATACCCTCTGGTACCAGCTTATCTGCAGCGTTGTCAGACTGGAAGTAACGGTCTGAAGAACCTTGAGACATTGCGCCAAGAGAACCCATACCACGGTAAGACTTGTAAGAACGACCGTTGTAAAGGATAACCTCACCCGGTGCTTCTTCTGTACCCGCAAACATTGAACCAACCATCACACAAGATGCGCCAGCTACGATTGCTTTACAGATGTCACCAGAGAAACGGATACCGCCATCAGCGATAACTGGAATGCCGTATTCGTTTGCAACTTCAGCTGCGTCTGCGATTGCAGTAACTTGAGGAACACCAACACCAGTAACGATACGAGTTGTACAGATAGAACCAGGGCCGATACCTACTTTAACTGCGCTAACACCCGCTTCGATAAGAGCACGAGCACCAGCACCCGTTGCTACGTTACCGCCAATGATATCTAGATCTGGGTAAGCAGCGCGAGTTTCGCGGATACGGTTTAGGACACCTTCAGAGTGACCGTGAGAAGAGTCGATTAATAGAACATCTACGCCAGCTTCAACAAGAGCAGCAACACGCTCTTCGTTACCAGCACCAGCGCCAACAGCGGCACCAACACGTAGACTGCCGCGCTCATCTTTACATGCGTTTGGCTTACGTTCTGCTTTGTGGAAATCTTTTGCTGTGATCATACCGGTTAGTTGGAACTCGTCGTTCACAACCAGTACTTTCTCAACGCGTGCTTCGTGCATTTTCTCTTGCACTTCTTCACGCGTTGCACCTTCTTTAACTGAAGCTAGACGCGACTTAGGCGTCATCACTACGTCTACTTTCTTAGACAAGTCTGTTACGAAGCGAACGTCACGACCAGTAATGATACCAACCAGTTCGTTTGTCTCTGTTACTACTGGGAAACCAGCAAAACCGTGCTTCTCAGTTAGAGCAACAACATCAGCGATTGTTGCATCAGGGCTTACTGTTACAGGCTTAGATACAACACCTGCTTCGTAAATTTTAACCTGACGAACCATCTCTGCTTGTTGTTCAATAGACATATTCTTGTGGATAAAGCCAATGCCACCTTCTTGCGCGAGTGCGATAGCCAGACGAGCTTCCGTCACGGTATCCATCGACGCAGAAATCATAGGGATGTTCAGTGAAATGTTTTTAGTCAACTGAGTGCGAAGATCAGCTGTGTTTGGGAGAACAGTGGAGTGTGCTGGCACAAGTAGTACGTCATCGAATGTCAGCGCTTCTTTGGCAATTCTTAGCATTTGCAATATCTCACAATTGAGGAGTAGAAAGAAAAATCCGACTTCATCGTTTCGCATAATGAAGTGCTTTGGATTAGATATTGCGGAGGGATTATACGCACGGGGAAATCGCTTGGCTACACATTTTTGTATTTTTAATTTGCATTTACCCCCTTGATATGTATTATATTGCCGCTATCTTCCATACTCACGCCCTGTGAGATTCGTCCGAAAGACCGTTCTTAAAGATAGCGCCTCTATGACCAATCCAAACATCTTTACTGTTTCTCGCCTCAATTCAGAGGTTCGTCTTTTACTAGAAAACGAAATGGGAATAGTCTGGCTCGTTGGCGAAATCTCAAACTTCTCTGCGCCTGTATCTGGCCATTGGTATCTCACGCTGAAAGATTCTCGTGCACAGGTGAAATGTGCCATGTTCCGCGGCAATAACCGCCGAGTCACTTTTAAGCCTCAGAACGGTAACCAAGTCTTAGTTAAGGCACGCCTATCTCTCTATGAGCCACGCGGTGACTATCAACTGATCATTGAGAGCATGCAACCTGAGGGCGATGGTCGACTTCAACAAGAGTTCGAAAAACTCAAGATGAATCTTGCTGCGGAAGGTCTGTTTGCTCAATCCAACAAACAACCTCTACCAGAACACCCGAAACGGGTTGGTGTTGTCACCTCCAAAACTGGCGCTGCACTCTACGATATCTTAGACGTACTTAAACGCCGTGACCCTTCCTTGCCGGTAGTGATTTACCCAACCATGGTTCAAGGTGAAGAGGCGGCGATTCAAATTGCTC
This sequence comes from Vibrio sp. Isolate30, assembly GCF_022397975.1. Classification (NCBI taxonomy): domain Bacteria; kingdom Pseudomonadati; phylum Pseudomonadota; class Gammaproteobacteria; order Vibrionales; family Vibrionaceae; genus Vibrio; species Vibrio sp. Isolate30. The sequence goes on along the minus strand of NZ_JAKEUS010000009.1, from coordinate 65,483 downwards.
AAGCGATTGGTCGAGCTAACGAACGTAATGAGTGTGATGTGCTGATTGTGGGACGTGGCGGCGGTTCACTGGAAGACTTATGGTGCTTCAACAATGAGATCGTTGCTCGCACTATTGCTGCAAGCCAGATTCCAATCATCAGCGCCGTCGGCCACGAAGTCGATGTGACTATTGCCGATTTCGTTGCCGATATGCGTGCCCCGACTCCATCAGCTGCAGCTGAGATTGTTAGTCGTGATAACAGTCATAAAGAGCAGGCTTTTGCTGCTAAGCGCGCACGATTAGTCAGCGCTATTCGTCATTTATTGATAAAACGAGCGCAGTCGACTCAAGCTCTCAACTACCGCTTAGAGAAGCAACACCCGAGCTACCAGCTGCAAAAACAGAGCCAGCAACTTGATGACCTAGACATGCGTCTGCGTCGCGGTATGGCGCAATATTTAAAGCAGCATCAGCAACGTGTCGAGAGAAAACACCACCAGCTTCAGCTCCACTCTCCAGTTAAACGCTTGGGTGAACAGAAGCTACATCTGCAACGCTCAGAGCAAAAGCTCTTGGATGCGATGGACAAAACCTTGCTGACGACTCGCCATCAATTAGCTATGGCTGCGGAAAAGTTAGAGACAGTGAGTCCACTAGCGACGCTAAAACGTGGCTACAGCATCACTCATTCAGCGTCTCATCAAACAGTGTCTTCGGTTGAAGATGTAAAAATCGGCGAAGTGATCAAAACCCAAGTTGAAGACGGCGTGATTGAATCGCAGGTGACTCAAAAAATAGCGAAAGCATAAACGACCAAACCGTATTAAATGAGAAAGCCCTATCAGATTTGATAGGGCTTTTACTTATGGGGGATTATCAAGAGCTGCGAATGACTAGCTTGTCTTCTCTGGCTCTTTGAGCGTAAGCATGCCTTCGGTCACAATAAAATCGATGATGGTGTCTAGCCCTTTGCTCTCTTTAAGATTGGTAAACACAAACGGCTTAGTAGGACGCATGCGCTGGGTATCTTGCTCCATCACTTCTAGCGACGCGCCAACATACGGTGCTAAGTCAATCTTGTTAATCACTAACAAATCCGAGCGCGTAATGCCCGGGCCACCTTTACGTGGGATCTTCTCTCCTTCCGCTACATCAATTACGTAGATAGTCAGGTCAGCAAGCTCAGGACTGAACGTCGCACTCAAGTTATCGCCGCCACTCTCAACGAATACTACATCTAGGTTTTTATGCAGCTTAGCCAGCTCTTCAACTGCCGCGAGGTTCATTGACGCATCTTCACGAATCGCTGTGTGCGGGCAACCGCCCGTTTCCACACCGATAATACGGTCAGGCTCTAAAGCTTCAGCTCGCGTGAGGATCTTTGCATCTTCTTGGGTGTAAATGTCATTGGTCACGACCGCGATATTGAGCTTGTCGCGAATCGCCTTACACAGCACCTCAAGCAGTGCGGTTTTACCAGAGCCTACAGGCCCGCCAATACCAATTCGAAGCGGTTGCTTATAACTTTCCATAGTCTTATTCCTTATATTCTTCCCACTACATCGCTGTGCTATGAACGAAATAGTCTTGTGTATTGTGTTTCATGCAGTGAGCTGGCAATCGAGAGCGATGGAGTGAAACTGCCAATCATCCACTCTTCAATTTTTCGCGCCTGATTGATCACAGCTGAAAATCGCTCGGTGACATTAAGTAGTGCAAGCTGACCATCAGTTTGTCCAAGTGGTACCAGCTTTACGCCAGCGGTGACTAGGTTCTCTAACCAGCTCCACAGGTAGCCTTGCTTTAAATCCTCTAAACTGATTTTCCAATGCCTCGCCGCTATACAGAACCCTAGCAATTGATTCGGGTGCGATTGGATTGAGTCCACTACAGAAACATCAATCTCCAACCGCTTAAGCAGAGTAAACAGAGCCAAACCACGCTGTTTCTCCTCCGCGCGCAGTTCGCTGGTTTCACGGCTTGCGTACAAGAAATCACACCAGTACTCGATCTGATCGAGCTCGCCTTGTTCTAGTGCCAAATAGAGTCGATCAATAATTGGCAGCTCTAGGGTGGCGACACTTGAGTTCGCCATGTAATTCAGCCACTGCTCCATCGTATCGCGGTTGGTCACCCACCCCGCTTCCACGGCATATTCGAGCCCTTGTGAGTAGGTAAAACCACCGATTGGCAATGAAGGGCTAATCAATTGAAATAGGCGATAGCTCGCGACATTCGCTGTTGCTTGCATGCTTATCTCCCTAGAGGCAATTTAAGCCGCCATTAAAAACAGCGCGCTTAGCGAAGCCACACCCAGTGATACCCACTTTGAATACAATGCCTTACCAGCTACGTAGCCAATGCCCATCAACCCTAAAGCACTTACCCCCATGCCTGCTGCAAACTGAGCAAGACCAGACGCAGCCTCAACTCCGTGGGCGTAACCATGGAAGAATAGGAAACCGATTGAAACCGCCAGTATGCTATTGACCTTGGTTGTTGAAGGTGAAAACACGTGCCATAGACATAGGCTGACAACGAACAGAGAAGCGATGATTGCAGGCTCAACCACGACCGAGAAACCCATTGCTTGGCCGACTAATAGACCAGCCATAAGAGAGACAAGACCTCCACCTAACAAAGCCGATTTAATCTTGTTTGAATAAGAAAGCACGCCAATCAACATACCAAATGCCACCAGCATAATAAGGTGATCGACACCTGTAACGGGATGCGTTAAACCAGAGATGAGTGAATGAGAGCCATGATCATGCCCTGGGTGAGCGAAAGCCAGCGTCGGTGTTGTTAGCGAAGCGATTGTTAATGTCGTTAAGCCTGTAGCGTATTTAAAGTTCATCGCGAAGTCCTTGCGTTATTATTAATATCGTTTTTGTATCTATAAATGGATGAGTCACAAATAACTCAATTAATGATGATGGTGATGACCGCCAGAGCGACCACCATAAGCCCCACCTTCAGGTTCAAAAGGTTGTTTTTCTGTCGTCACCGTAGCACCTAACCCTTCAACCATTTCATCTAAAACATGGTCGTGTTGATAACGCACCCAACCCGCTTCTACCTGCAACGGAACATGTCGGTTACCTAGGTGATACGCTACGCGCGTCAGCAGGTGCGCATCGTCGCAATAGACTGTAGAGACGGTTTCAGGTGCCGCTTTCACTTCAACGGTTAAACCGCACTCACTGGTAAGTTGTTCTCCACCACGCAAAATATGACCGCGTGGTAAAAACAACCCTGCATCTCGACCGTCATCCAATGTCACTTTAAGACGGCTTTTGATGCGGCTATCGATCGGTAGGCTTAAAAAGCCATCTGGGTCCGTATTCAACTCGGCTTGAATTTGAGTAAGTTCAATCATGCTATTACCTCAATCTCCTTGTGAGATTTATAACGTTCAAAATAAGAGCCCTCAGCCAAAGACTTAAAATAAGAGCCTTCAGCTCGCAGCTAAAACAAAAAGTATCGCTGAGCCATTGGCAGTTCTTTGGCGGGTTCACACTCAAGCAATTCACCATCAGCACGTACCTGATAGGTTTGAGAATCGACTTCGATCTTTGGCATCCAATCGTTGAGCTTCATGTCAGCCTTGCTGATATTTCGACAGTTGCTCACTACGCCAATCAAACTCTTTAATCCCAACTGCTTACCGATGTTTTGAGCCTTGGCTTCCTTAGAAACAAACAGCATCGATGTGTTCTGACTTGCCTTGCCATAGCTACCAAACATAGAGCGGTAGTGCACAGGCTGTGGTGTTGGGATAGAAGCATTCGGGTCACCCATCGGTGCCATCGCTATCATGCCGCCTTTCAAAATCACACTAGGCTTCACACCGAAGAAGGCTGGTTTCCAAAGCACTAAATCTGCTAACTTGCCTTCTTCAATTGAGCCGATCTCATGAGCCATGCCGTGCGTGATCGCAGGGTTAATGGTGTACTTGGCGACATAACGTCTTAAACGGAAGTTATCGCTGTAGTCGGAATCTTCTTTTAGGCTGCCACGCTGCACTTTCATCTTGTGCGCGGTTTGCCATGTTCGAGTGACAACTTCACCTACTCGCCCCATGGCTTGCGAATCCGAAGCGATCATCGAAAAGGCACCTAAGTCATGCAGAATGTCTTCTGCGGCAATGGTTTCTCGGCGGATACGCGACTCTGCGAACGCGACATCTTCAGCAATTGACGGTGACAAATGGTGACAAACCATCAACATATCCAAGTGCTCATCCACCGTATTTACAGTGTAAGGTCGTGTCGGGTTGGTTGAAGAAGGCAGCACGTTCGGCTCACCAGCAGCTCGGATAATATCGGGGGCATGACCGCCGCCCGCTCCCTCGGTGTGGTAGGTATGGATCACGCGATCCCCGATAGCGCCGAGTGTCGATTCAACAAAGCCTGACTCATTCAATGTGTCGGTGTGAATCGCAACTTGTACGTCCATCTCATCGGCGACACTCAAGCAGGTATCGATTGAAGCAGGTGTTGTTCCCCAATCCTCATGCAACTTCAAGCCAACAGCACCGGCTGCTACTTGCTCACGCAATGCTTCAGGTTGACTCGCATTACCCTTGCCGAGCAAACCAAAGTTCATTGGAAATTGGTCAAGTGATTCCAGCATACGGTGCATGTTCCATGGACCCGGTGTACATGTCGTCGCGTTGGTGCCCGTATTTGGTCCAGTACCACCGCCAATCATGGTTGTCACACCTGACGCCAGCGCCTCTTCAATCTGTTGAGGGCAGATGAAGTGAATGTGTGAGTCGATACCACCAGCAGTAAGAATCGAACCTTCACCGGCTAAGATTTCAGTACCCGGACCAATCACAATATCAACGCCCGGCTGCACGTCTGGGTTGCCCGCTTTACCTAGCGCCTGCACTCGACCATCTTTGATTGCGACGTCAGCTTTTACGATGCCCCAATAATCCAACACAATCGCGTTGGTAATCACCAAGTCAGGTGTTTCGGCACTTGGGCGTTGGCTTTGCCCCTGTCCATCACGGATCACTTTACCGCCGCCGAACTTTACTTCGTCACCATATACGGTGTAATCCTTCTCTACTTCTAGCCACAAATCAGTGTCCGCAAGACGCACTCGGTCACCGACTGTTGGGCCAAACATTTCGGCGTATGCCTGTTTGGATATCGTCGCCATCATCAATCCTTTGTTATTTTGTCGCTTTGACCAATGGGGTTAGAGCTTACCCATTACTTTTCCTTGGAATCCGTATACTTCCCTTGCTCCTGCGTAACTCACCAACTCAACAGTGCGAGACTGGCCAGGTTCAAAACGGGTTGCGGTACCTGCTGGGATATTGAGTCGAAAGCCTTTCGTCGCTTCTCGATCAAAGATCAACGAAGGGTTTGCTTCATAGAAGTGGTAATGAGATCCAATTTGAACCGGACGGTCACCGATGTTATTGACCTTAACTGAGACGGTATCTCGTCCTTCATTCAAGGTTATGGTGCCGGGTGCTGTCTCTATTTCTCCGGGAACAAATCCGTTGTAGTTGGAATTGGAACTGGCCATTAAACTCTCCTTACACAATCGGTTCGTGAACAGTCACCAACTTGGTGCCATCAGGAAAGGTAGCTTCGACCTGCACGTCAGGGATCATAGATGGGATACCATCCATCACATCATCGACGGTTAGAAGTGTGCGTCCAAAATCCATGAGCTCGGAGACGGTTTTTCCTTCTCTCGCACCTTCTAGAATGGCACTGCTGATCAATGCAATAGATTCTGGGTAATTCAGTTTTAAGCCTTTGTCTTTTCTCTGCTGTGCGAGCATTCCTGCACAGAAGATAAGGAGCTTATCTTTTTCTCTTGGTGTTAATTCCATTTATTTGCCCACTGTTCGTCTAGATACTTAGCTCAATTTTCCTGATGAACTAAGCCAATGTTCCATACAGCAAGCGAAAAAAGTACCGAGGGCTGGAAGTCTACCCTCGGTACAAAAATGGGCAGGTCGCTACGTCGCCCAAATCCTTGGTAAATCAGGAGTAGAGCCACCGAGATGTGAACGCGTTGCTTGCCATATCTGTCCAAAGGCTTGGAGTATGTCTTCACTCCAATGACCTAAAGCTCGGATCACAATCAACCCTTCAATTTGCGTCGCACCCATAATTAATGAGCTTTTACTCGATGAATCAAACTGAACAGGTTGCAGTGAAGCTTGCTGTGTAATAGATAAGAGCAAGCTCTGTACCAACTCTAAATCTTGTGGTTCATCCGCGGCAATATAGAAGGTTCCCATCATGGGATAGTTTAATAATCCCATATTTATCATTAACTTATCACCACCATGAAAGTTAAACCCTTCGGTAAGCAATTTCTTGTTATCTAAATAGATTTCAGTTTTTCCAACGAGGTGCCCTTGCTCAAATCCCTCATTTTGTGCAGGCCGACCAAAACAGTGCATCTCCCAACCCCAAAACTGTGCACCTTTTTCAAGGTAGATTTCGGTGTCCAAACGAACGTGCGCATCTGGAAAAAAGATATTCTCTTGTGGCATCCACTCTAGGCGTGCATCTTTAGCGACGTGCAACATCTGTTTCTGTTTCGCATACTTGGCATTAGAGCGATAGAACTTGGTGGCGCCCGGTGTGGTGATCAGGGTATGTGCGCCACTTTCTACCGAGATATCAATATCTAAAGTATCACCTCCTACAACACCACCTGGCGGGTGTAGCAGGTAGCTATGACATGTTTTACCATCGGGATACAAAGGCCTTTGCACCGCAAGCGGTCCCAATTGATATCGGTGCTTGAGTACAGTTTTGTCTCCACGGTTTGCAAAAGTAAGATTCAGCTTGGCTTGCCAACCATCTCTGACATCCTCTTCTATCGCCATCCCGAGTGGCTGCGCGTCTTCCAAGATTGCATTCAGTACATCGCTCATACCGTGAGATACTCCTTTATCAACTTTTCATCGAGCGCTTCCATTTCGCCTTCAGCTACATGACGGCCGCGGTCGAGAATACAAAAACGATCGCCTACCTTACGAGCAAATGGCAACTTCTGCTCAACCAACAATACCGTTAACCCCATCTGCTCATTGAGCATGCGAATAATGTCGCCAATCTCCTGCACGATATTGGGCTGGATCCCCTCTGTTGGCTCATCTAGAATCAGCAATTTAGGATTAACCACCAATGCTCTACCAATGGCGAGCTGTTGTTGTTGTCCTCCAGACAAATCTCCGCCGCGGCGATGAAGCATCTCTTTCAATACCGGAAACAATTCGAAGATAAACTCTGGGATGGTGCGATCGCCCTTTTCGCGAATGGGTAATCCAACCTCTAGATTTTCTTGGACAGTCAGCATGGGAAAGATTTGACGTCCTTGCGGTACATAGCCGATACCTTGCCTTGGTCGCTCTTCCGCATCGGACTTCAACAGAGATTGTCCAGAGAGCGAGATGTCGCCACTTTCAACTTTGACTAACCCCATAATGCACTGCAATAAAGTGGTTTTGCCGACGCCGTTTCGTCCCATGAGCACAGTACATTTTCCTTCTGGAATATGCATATCAAGATCCCACAAGGTGTGGCTTTCACCGTAATACTGGTTGACTGATTTCACTTGTAACATCTTATTCTCCCAGATAAACCTGTTTGACTTGTGGATGTGCTTGCACCTGATCCATGGTTCCTTCGGCAAGCACGTGACCTTGATGTAGCACGGTGACATGGCTCGCGATAGAGCGAACAAAATCCATATCGTGCTCAACTACCACTACTGAATGCTTGCCCGCGAGAGAATTAAGTAGCTCTGAGGTTCTGTCCATCTCTTGGTGAGTCATACCTGCGACGGGTTCATCCACCAGCAGCAGTTTCGGGTTTTGCATCAACAGCATGCCGATTTCCAACCACTGCTTCTGACCATGAGATAAATTACCTGCTAGGTTTGACGCTTCTTCATGTAGGTGGATCAGCTCAAGCACAGAGAGCAGCTTGTCTTTTTGCTCACCATTCATTACTGCAGTAAAAGTTCCCCACACTGAGCGCACACCTGACATCGCCAACTCTAAGTTCTGCCATACGGTGAGACATTCAATCACCGTTGGCTTTTGGAACTTGCGCCCAATCCCCGCGTTGGCAATCTCGGCTTCAGTCATCTTCAAAAGATTGATGTTAGAGCCAAGCCACACCTCGCCAGTATCGGGTTTGGTTTTACCGGTGATGATGTCCATCATGGTGGTTTTGCCTGCTCCGTTGGGGCCAATGATGCAGCGCAGCTCGCCTTCTTTGATATACAGGTTCAAATCGTTGATCGCTTTAAAACCATCGAAGCTCTTATTCACACCTTCTACGTACAGCAAAATATTATGGCGAGTATCAATCGCAGGGTGCACATCCGGCTTGAGGTAATCAAATACCTGATCGCGGCGTGTCAGTGCACTCACCGAATCTTTTAGAGAGTTCAATGTACTCATGCTGTCACCTCCTGTGGCTTAATTGATGCTTCATCCGTACTAGTGGAACGAGGATTTGAAGGGGTATTGTTCGATGAGTCAGACTTTGACGAGCTGGATCTCTTACGCAATTGTTGCCACTTCTCACTCACGAAGCCGATCACGCCTTGCGGTAAAGACATGGTCGATAACACAAATAGACCACCTAAAGCGAATAGCCACACTTCTGGAAATTCGACCGTAAACCAGCTCTTGGCATAGTTGATAATGAGCGCACCGACAATCGCACCAAACAGAGTGGCACGGCCACCTAAAGCAACCCACACCACCACTTCAATCGAGTTAAGTGGCGCAAATTCGCCTGGGTTAATGATTCCTACTTGTGGTACATACAAAGCGCCTGCGATACCCGCTATCACTGCCGATAGAACAAACACCCACAACTTAATGCCATCAACGTCATACCCCATAAAACGAGTACGCGACTCAGTATCTCGAATCGCCAATGCCACACGACCTAAACGACTGGTGACCACCATGCGACACACCACATAACTGACGATTAACGCCAAACCAGTACAAACAAACAGGCCGATTTTGGTCGCATCACTTTGTAAGCTATAACCGATAATGTCTTTGAAGTCCGTGAGACCATTGTTACCGCCAAAGCCCATCTCATTACGGAAAAATGCCAGCATCAACGCATAGGTCAGCGCTTGTGTCATGATCGAGAGATAAACCCCAGACACTCGCGAGCGAAATGCTAGGTAGCCAAACAGGTAGGCCAACGCGCCCGGTACCAACACAACCATCAGGCATGCAAACCAGAACTGATCAAAGCCATTCCAAAACCAAGGCAGTGCCGACCAATCAAGAAACACCATAAAGTCTGGAAGAATTGGATCACCATAGACTCCTCGGTCGCCAATTTGGCGCATCAGATACATCCCCATCGCATAGCCACCCAACGCAAAAAATGCACCATGTCCGAGGCTGAGGATACCCAAATAGCCCCAGACCAGATCCAGTGCCAAAGCTAACATTGCATAGCTAAGGTACTTACCCATCAAAGAGATAGTAAAGGTCTCGACATGGAGTGGGTGTCCACTTGGCAGCAGCGTATTGGCCATCGGCACCAATACCACCGCAGCAAGAAGAACGAGTATGGTCAACTGACCGCCCTTATCACCTCTCAAGGCTGAGAGAACAAAAGATTTCGACTGCATAACGCTCTCCTTAACCTTCAGCCGCACGCCCACGCTGAGGGAATAGCCCGCGAGGTCGTTTTTGAATGAATAGAATGATGAAAACCAGAACGAGAATTTTCGCTAGCACTGCGCCTGCCCAAGGTTCGAGTACCTTGTTAAACAGACCCAAACTTAAACCAGCCACCAAAGTGCCCCATAGGTTACCGACGCCACCAAACACCACCACCATGAATGAGTCAATGATGTACGCTTGCCCCATGTTCGGGCCGACATTGGTCAACTGAGAGAGAGCAACTCCCGCAACGCCCGCAACACCTGAACCTAAGCCGAAGGTCATGGCGTCTACACGCTCAGAACGAATCCCCATGGCACGAGCCATTGCACGGTTTTGAGAGACGGCGCGAACTTGTAACCCCAGTGGCGTTTTCTTGAGAACCATAAGCAGTCCCATAAACACCAATGCGCAGAACAAAATGATGTAAAGTCGGTTATAGGTCAGTGACAACATAGGATTGAGCTCAAGCGCACCAGCCATCCATTCAGGAGTGCTTACTGAACGGTTAAGCGGAGAGAAAATACTGCGAACCGCTTGTTGCAAAATCAAGCTGATACCAAAAGTCGCGAGTAGCGTTTCGAGTGGACGACCATAAAGGTGACGAATGACAGAACGCTCGATAAGAATGCCTACTAGCCCAGAAACGATGAAGGCAACGGGAATCGATAATAACAACGCTGTGCCGATATGGTTTGGCATCATAAGTTGCAGTACATAGGTAGTATAAGCGCCTATCATGATAAGCTCGCCGTGAGCCATATTAATCACGCCCATTACGCCAAACGTAATCGCAAGGCCTATGCCCGCCAGTACCAAGACTGAGCCTAAGCTCAAGCCAAAGAACACCGTCTCAACACCCGAGTAGAAGGCTTGGCTCTGCTGATATTGGTCTAGGGAACGATTGGCCGCTTCGATAATGGCAGGATCGTTTTCTTTAGAAAGAAGAGAGTTGAGAGTTTTGAGCACTGCGGATTGTTTGAAATCACCGAGCACTTCAATTGCTTCAAGACGAGATGCTACGCTACCTTGAGTATCTAAAGATGTATGAACTGCCAACAGCAATGCCATCAAATCCGCGACATCACTATCCGGTTCATTCGGCAACATTTGCTCAATGCGCTCGATAGTCGCTATGTCTTTGCTACCAAGCAGGTTATTGACCGATTGATAGCGAACCTTTGCATCGTCACTGTTCAGCCCCATTGACGCAATTTCAACCCGTAAGATTCCACGCAGTTTGTTGTTTACACGTACTTTCTTGAATTGCTTGCTCGACTCAATCGCCAGAGTTTCGTAATTCCAAGCCGACTGAGCCTGTGTTGCCGTTTTGATACCTTGAATCACATACAGCTGTTGATAGTGCTCGCTCTTTCTATCACTCACATAATAGAGCGTGCCGTTAAGCCAACTGGTCAAGAGCGGTTTTGCCACGCCTTCCGGTTGCGAAGCAATGAGCCAGTCGATAGCTGACTCTTTCTCTGACGTTTTTTTACCAACTAGCGCCTTGGTAAAGCTTGCGTTGTCGGACACATCAGCCCACGCAAACTGAGCACTGACGACTATAAGCAGCAGTGCCTTAAACACGTTTAATACGTTTTTCATTTATTATTCCTTAATCCGCCAAGCTCTTTTTTTGCCTCGCTCTTTTATTTGTATCAAGAGATCATCAAGCGGCCTGTTATTGTTTTGGCTTGGGCAGCCATGTGGTTTATACGCACCGAAAAAGCGCTCTTGGCGTTGTTGACTGAAAGTACTAAGTGACTGAGAGTGCCAAGAGCGCATGGTTTAGGTTTAATTAATTGCTACCTGAACACTTCTTCGTTTCTACGTTGAATGCACCACATGAGAATGGTTTCGACCAACTAGAGTAAAGCTTGGCTGATTCCGGTAAATAGCTTGACCACGCATCACCCGCCACAAGGCCTGTGGTTTCCCACACCACCTCGAATTGGCCATCATCTTGGATCTCGCCAATCAATACAGGTTTAGTAATATGGTGGTTAGGCAGCATGGTTGAGTAACCGCCCGAAAGGTTAGGTACAGAAACACCAATCAGTGCATCTTGCACGGCTTCTGCATCCGTGGTGCCCGCGTTCGTTACCGCTTGAGCCCACATATTGAAGCCAACGTAGTGCGCTTCCATTGGATCATTCGTCACGCGCTTTTCGTTCTTGATGAAGTTTTGCCATGTCTCAACAAACTCTTCATTCGCTTCAGTATCAACGCTCATGAAGTAGTTCCAAGCCGCAAGGTGACCAACCAATGGCTCAGTATCCATACCCGATAGCTCTTCTTCACCGACAGAGAAGGCAATCACAGGAATGTCTTCAGATGAAATGCCTTGTGCACCCAGTTCTTTATAAAACGGAACGTTGGCATCGCCGTTAACTGTTGAGACTACTGCTGTCTTTTTGCCTACATCGCCAAACTTCTTAATGTCGGAAACAATAGATTGCCAATCAGAGTGACCAAATGGCGTGTAGTTGATCATGATGTCTTCTTGCGCGACACCTTTCTCTTTTAGGTAGGCTTCAAGGATCTTGTTGGTTGTGCGCGGATAAACGTAATCTGTACCAGCAAGAACCCAACGCTCAACTTCGAGTTCTTCCATCAAGTAATCCACTGCAGGAATCGCCTGTTGGTTTGGCGCAGCGCCGGTATAGAAAACGTTTTTCGATGACTCTTCACCTTCGTATTGAACTGGGTAGAAGAGAATACTGTTGAGCTCTTCAAAAACAGGCAACATGGATTTACGGGAAACCGATGTCCAACCACCGAACACCACATCAACCTGCTCTTTTTCGATCAGCTCACGGGCTTTTTCAGCAAACAGTGGCCAGTTTGATGCGGGGTCAACGACGACAGGTTCAAGCTTTTTACCCAGTAGACCACCCTTTTTGTTCTGCTCTTCTATTAGCATCAGAACCGTGTCTTTGAGCGTGGTTTCACTAATTGCCATCGTGCCCGACAACGAATGTAAGACACCAACCTTAATGGTATCTTCTGCAGCAAGAACGCTCGCAGAAGAGAAAGAGAGGGATGTACATAGTGCAGCTAACGATAATTTGAACACCTTGTTCATAGTTGTTACTCCATAATTGTTTTTTATTATCCAATTACAGAATTACAAGAAGAGTGCCAAGCTGCTGACAAAATCAAAATTACCTTAAGTTATTGATTTTATGTTATTTAATTTCATTAAAAACAAATATGGTGCAACATGCACGATAGGAACTGATTCATGATGGTGCAGCTGTCTTAGGAATGAACCAATATGAAACATGAGGAAAATAAAAAGCCCAGCTGATTCAGAACTGGGCTTAAATTTTGAAGGTATTCTAAAGCGAGGCAAAGAGCAGTCAGCTTATATCGCGGTTAAGTACTTATCGCGGTTAAGCACTGGGCTTAAACTCAAACGTCACTCTCGACTTAGACTTGAGTTCATTGCACTTATCGTTACAGAAGTAACTGGCTGCACCACACGCCTGAAGCTTCTCGAGCTGTCTTTGACAATCTGGGCAGTAACCAACTTTAGTGAAATGCATAGCACAAGTTTCGCAGTGGTATTGCCCATCCCAACCTAATTCAGACTGACACTGAGGGCAGATATTTTCGCTCATATCGGATTCCTAAATCATCAACTAGGGCTAACTCTACGCTTAGTGTACTTTTGATTGCTTGATTTGGTACATGTTCTTGTCTGCTTCCGCAATCAATCCACCTAAGCCATTGGGATTTTTTTCAAACGCCATCCCAACACTGACAGAAAACTGAGTTCCATCAATATACAACGCATCTTGCAGTGTTCTATTGAGCACTCGATATGTGCTAGAGAAGGTCTCTTCAGAGTTAAAGCAGGAGAACACCACAAACTCATCTCCACCATAACGCCCTACTTTGGCGCAGGCTGTCGTCGCATCGTCGAGAACCTTGGCGACTCTCTGGAGGATTTCATCACCAAAGCGATGCCCGTAGGTGTCATTGATCGATTTAAACTTATCGACATCGACAAACATACACCCCATGATCTTTTCACCAAAACAGCGCTTTTTCAGAACCTTCTTAGCTTCACAAAGCAGTGCTCGACGATTCAGACAACGCGTTAAGGAATCACGAGTCGCGTAATATTGAAGTTGATCCTCTAGCTCATATTTCTCGAGGGCAACTGAATAGAGGGATGCCAACAGCTCCAGTATTTCAACTTCAAACTCATGAGGCTCTGAAGGAAATTGGCTGTAAATAGCAAAAGTACCAAGGACATGATCATTGGATGAGAGAATAGGAACCGACCAACAAGCATGAAGATTGGCTTGTTGCGTCAACGGTAAGAAAGCAGCCCAATTAGGGTGCTGGTTGATATCCGAAACAATAACGGCTTGTTTGAGGGCCGCTGACTCCCCACACGAACCAATACCCTCACCGATCTCGACTCCTTCAATTTTCTCATTGTAAAACTGAGGAAGGTTGGGCGCGTATTCTAAGTGTAAGGTCTGTTTCTCAGTGTTCAGTAGTAATATCGACGCCATGCGCTCGCCGAAAAGATGCTCAGTGAGCTGAACGATCTTCTCATTCAACTCTTTACGCTCCATTCCGAGTGCAAGCTTACGTAGTAAGCTATTTACTGAGCGGTGAGCTTCCAATAAAAATTCTTTTTCCATTCACAACAACTTTATCAAGTGTATTGATAGCAACCCGTTCTTATGCAAGTTTACTTTTTACTCAATAATAACACACTAAATAACCATGACACATAACTGAAGATCATAGGTTGATCTTTCGCTTTATCTATTTTGATCAGCGATCTACCCCAAAAAGAATATTTATATCACCACACACCGAAAGCATAAGTTACATGTGCTGCATTTGGATTTTAAAGAGAATATAAATCTAAAAGTGACATTAAAAACCCACACCATCAGAATATCACAATTCGATCTGTGACCAATTATCGTCGATTTACATGCGTCTGCATTTCAATATGCTGGTCATCAAGTTTAGTTAAACTCACCGTCAGACGACCGAGCTCAGAAGTGTTATTGATATGAGTACCACCACAAGGGATTGAAATTAAAGTGTTTTCATTTTTCTGCCATTGCCAGTAACGAGAATCTGTCAAACACTGACCATCCAGTTTCATTGCAACTGCACTTTTATGCTCTAACCAAACAGCGATCGTTTGATTGACCAAATCTTCAATCTCAGAAAGATTTTCCAGCATATTCGCAACATTGAGACCGCGTTTTTTAAGCGTTTTTCCTAAACGGTACTTATCGGTGCATAAATCTGGAGTGACAAAGCTCGTTACTTGCGCGTAGCTATTGAAATCATAATGGCCTAATGGATCTTTTCTGTCTGCGTCTTTACGCCAGTATTGCTCTGCAAGTACCTGATTTAAAGCAAGATATGCGACGTGTCCTGCACTGTGCCCACGACTAAGGCTATCTTGATAGTCTTGATCGACATGAAGTTCAACTAGCTGACCAAGCTCAACAGCTTCTGCAGAAGCTGATAGTTGATGAACCACGACAAACACCCAGCCCTCCGTATCACGCTTAACAGGAATATCTTCTGCCACGTAGAGTTTTCCAGTCGATTGTTCTATCGCGCCAACAAGACAATCTTCTACCTCTATCTGCTGTTGGCCTACCGCAATGTAACCTCGGTCTGCAGGGTGATCAGGCCAAATATGACTAACTGGATGAAATGGGGTTTTATCTACAATCACGTACGTTTTATCTGCTTGCTGCTCTATATGCTGCGCGGTGGCGGTTAAGCTCCAGATTTGGTGACAAAACTGAGTGATGGTTGGAGTAATTTGAATCGATGTGGTCATGGTTTTTGAGTTCTAATAAATTTTGCTTAAAAAAATACCCGAGCTCGGCTCGGGTATCAAATCTGGTGTAAAGGTTACTTACGGCCTTTCATCATGCTCATCATGCGCTTACGTTTACGCTCTTGAGAGATAGTTAGCTTGTTTGTCTTACCTTCAAATGGGTTCTCACTGTTTTGGAACTGAATACGAATCGGTGTACCCATGATCTCTAGAGAACGACGGTAGTAGTTCATCAAGTAACGCTTGTACGAATCTGGCAGTTCACGAACTTGGTTACCGTGAATAACTACGATTGGTGGGTTGTAACCACCTGCGTGCGCGTACTTCAGTTTCACACGGCGACCACGAACCATTGGCGGTTGGTGATCATCCGTTGCCATCTTCATGATACGCGTCAGTACTGAAGTACCTACACGTGTCGTCGCTGACTTGTAAGCTTCTTGAACAGATTCAAACAAGTGACCAACACCTGTGCCGTGTAGTGCAGAAATGAAGTGGATACGTGCAAAGTCTACGAAACCAAGACGACGGTCCAGTTCTTTCTTAACGCGCTCTTTTACGTCGTTATCTAGGCCATCCCACTTGTTTACGGCGATTACAATTGAACGACCTGCGTTCAAAGCAAAACCTAGTAAGCTCAAGTCTTGATCAGAAATGTTTTCACGAGCGTCGATTACCAGCAATACAACGTTTGCATCTTCTACCGCTTTCAGTGTTTTAACTACTGAGAACTTCTCAACGGTTTCATTGATGTTTTTACGACGGCGTACACCCGCAGTATCGATTAGAACGTATTCACGCTCATCACGGCTCATTGGAATGTAAATAGAGTCACGCGTTGTGCCCGGCATATCGTATACAACCACACGCTCTTCACCTAGGATACGGTTAGTTAGCGTTGATTTACCTACGTTTGGACGACCAATGATCGCGAGCTTGATTGGTTGATCTTGAAGACGTTGGAATTCTGCTTCCGCTTCTTCTTCTGTGAAATCAACTTGCTCAGCTTCTTCATCTTCAAACTCAGTCAGATCGCTCACTTCACCCGCTTCCGCTTTTAGTGCTTCTGCGAATGGGTTTAGCGCTAGATCGATAAGAGCCGTTACACCACGACCGTGAGCTGCAGCAATTTGGTACATGTCTTCAACACCTAGCTGCCAAAAATCCGCACTTGCTGCATCAGGGTCGATACCATCAACCTTGTTTACAACCAGCATAGAAGGCTTTTCTAGCTGACGAAGGTGCTTCGCGATAGCAATATCAGATGGCGTTAGACCCGCACGGCCGTCTACCATGAACAGTACAACATCAGCTTCATCAATCGCCGCTAATGACTGCTCCGCCATTTTTGTTTCAACACCTTCCTCAGTACCGTCGATACCGCCGGTGTCGATAACAATAAATTCGTGTTCACCAAGCTGAGCTTGGCCATATTTACGGTCACGCGTTAAGCCAGGAAAATCCGCAACCAATGCATCGCGAGTTCGAGTCAATCGGTTAAATAACGTAGACTTACCTACGTTCGGACGCCCTACTAGAGCAACAACAGGTACCATAACAACCTCTACAATTTCTTTTCTTAATGTAGTTATAGGTAAACACTTGTTCGCAAGTTTAAACTCTTACCTATAACCACACGCTTTATTAATTTTACAACAACAAAACGGCCCCTGGCTGTTACCAACCAGGAGCCGACTGTGAATTATATCACGCTTTTATTGGCTAATCGTCAGTTTCTTTACATCGCCGTTGCGAGTCACGACGAGGTAACCGCCAGCTAGCTCAATCGGTGCCACTGCAAAGCCACTGTCATCCACCAACTGCTGCGCCACAAAGTCACCTGTCGCACGGTCTAGCCAGTGTAAGTAACCTTCTGTGTCACCCACAACCACATATCCGTTAATGATAGCAGGTGCCGTTAGTAAACGGTTTTCAAGCAGCGATGTACTCCAAATCTCGGTACCACTGCGCGCATCAACCGCGGCTAGGTGATCGTTATCTGTCACAACGAATAAGCGGCTACCATCACTCGCTAGGTCAATCGCAGAAGAGTAGTTACGCTTCCACACTGGTTTACCCGAGCGTAGGTCAATCGCAATCAATTGGCCATTAATACCAACCGTGTAAAGAGTGCCACCCAAAACAACTGGTGAAGAGTCAACATCCACAAGACGGTCGATCTCGGTCGCACCTTTTGGTGTGCCTACTGGCTGTTGCCAAATAAGCTGACCACGTTCAACGATAGCAGCAGCCAATCGACCATTTGCTGTTCCCCAGAAAACACCGCCAGATACAGTTACAGGTGCACTATCACCACGCAGAGTTAAGCTAGGTACTTCGGTACTGATGGTCCACTTCTCTTCACCAGTTTCTTGGTCAAGCGCGACCATCATGCCACGGCTAGTATGAACCAGAACCATGTTGTTTTCTGTTGCAGGTGCAGCGAGTACTTCACCGTTCACAGACACACGCCATAGTTCTTCACCGGTTTCTTCATCAACAGCGATCATCTCGCCATTTTCAGAGCCAAGGAAAACCTTACCGTAACCCGCAGTCAAACCACCAGAGATACGTGCAATCACGTCTTTCTCTAGATCGTTTTTCCAGATCTCTTTACCCGTTTCAGGGTCAAGTGCTTTGATCATACCATCACGACTAGCAATAAATACCTTGTCATATGCGTATTCAGGTGTGAGCTTTGAGAAGTAATGACCAACGCCATCACCCACTGAGGCAGACCACTCTTGAGACGGTGTAAATTCACTCGTTACGGTTGGCACTGGCGCCATGATAACCGTGTCTTCTTCACCCGCACAGCCAGCAAGCAGCCCAAGAGCTATTGCACACAGTGTCGCTTTGGGAAACATCTTCTTCATTCAAAGCGCCTTATTTAGCTAAGTCGTCAAGTTTGATTTGAAGCGTTTGGCTAGCATCAACAGCTTGTTGTGCTTCAGTGTAAGCCGTATATGCAGCATCGCTGTCGCCTTTACGAAGTGAGATATCACCACGCAGTTCTGCAACACGACCTTTCCACGATTCATCAGTGATTGCCGCTAGTTCGCTAAGTGCTGCGTCAAACTCACCCTGCTCTGCTTTTACGCGAGCAATACGGTAGCCTAGTAAAGGAGCCAATGCCGCGTCTTTTGTCGCCGATTGTGCCCACTCTAGCTGCTCAAGTGCTGCAGCGAGATCACCCGCTTCTACTTGTGCTTTAGCCAATTGCATCGCTGCAAGTACAGAGTACTCAGCATCTTTGTTGCTATCGATGAAAGCTTGAATATCTGCTTGTGCATCTAGACCTTTTGCATCCAGTGCAGAAATAGCAGTAGTGTAGCTTTCAGACGCTGCTTCACGAGCTTGGATAACTGAGTCTTGGTAATAGCGCCAGCCAAACAGACCACCCAAACCAATCACAGCACCAAAGATCACAGCTTTGCCATTCTCTTTCCACCAGTCTTTAATGGCTTCAACTTGTTGCTCTTCGCTATCGTAAAGTTCCACTTCCTGTCCTCTTTGATTCTTTTAAACGCCAGCAAACAGCTGGCGTTGAATATTCATATTGAGCGTTTAGTTGCTCAGCGGGCGACTTAGATTAATGCCGCGACTTTTGCCGCAACGTCTGCTTGGGCAACAACTTCTTGTTCACCACCAACCAGATCTTTCAATACCACTGTGTTGTCTGCTACTTCGTTTTCACCCAGTACCAATGCAACGACAGCGCCCACTTTATCAGCACGCTTAAATTGTTTCTTGAAGCTACCACCACCAAAGTGATTCATTACACGAACGCCTTCAATGTTGTCGCGCAGTTCATTCGCCAATTGCATGCCTGCAATCATGGTGCCTTCACCCGCTGCTACCATGTAGACGTCAACACTACGACGTACTTCTGTTAGCTCTAGAGTCTCCATCATTAGAACAAGGCGCTCTAGACCCATTGCAAAACCAACTGCGTTAGTTGCTTTACCGCCTAGTTGCTCAACTAGGCCGTCGTAACGACCACCACCACATACAGTGCCTTGTGCACCTAGGCTGTCAGTAATCCACTCAAATACAGTGCGGTTGTAGTAGTCAAGACCACGTACTAGACGCTCATTAACTTGGTATTCGATACCAACAGCATCAAGAAGTTCACACAAACCTGCAAAATGTTGCTGTGACTCTTCACCTAAATATTCAGAAAGGCGAGGTGCATCACCAAGAATTGCTTGTACGTCTGGGTTCTTAGTATCTAGAACACGCAGTGGGTTTGTGTGCATACGACGTTTGCAATCTTCATCCAGCACGTCGATGTGTTGCTCTAGGAAAGCCACAAGTGCTGTACGGTAGTTTGCACGGTCTTCAGTAGAACCGATTGAGTTCAACTCTAGACGTACGTGCTTGTCGATGCCTAGCTCACGCCATAGACGTGCAGTCATCATGATAAGTTCTGCATCAACGTCTGGGCCATCTAGACCAAACACTTCTACACCACATTGGTGGAATTGACGGTAACGGCCTTTTTGAGGACGCTCGTGACGGAACATTGGGCCCATGTACCATAGACGCTGTTCATCACGGTTAATAAGGCTGTTTTGGATGCATGAACGAACACAACCTGCTGTGCCTTCTGGACGTAGAGTTAGGCTGTCACCGTTGCGATCTTCAAAGGTGTACATCTCTTTTGAAACTACGTCAGTCTCTTCACCAACAGCACGGCTAAATAGGTTTGTCTCTTCAACGATCGGCATGCGTACTTCGTTGTAGCCGTACGCGCTTACTACGCTTTTTACAGCGCTTTCTACTTTCTGCCAAAGTGGTGATTGAGTTGGAAGGCAGTCGTTCATGCCTCGGATTGCTTGGATATTTTTAGCCACAATTTTTTCCGTCATTTTTCACGACAAGGTACATCTAAACGTTTCACCTCATCGCGTTGTATTAATCTTCTAGGTTCTTTAGGTCAATGCGATTGGTTTTATCCATCACTGACGCTTTTGCTCTGATCTTCGCTTCTAGCTGATCGACAAGGTCATTATTGTCGAAACGCTCTTTCTGACGCTTACCGTCTTCGTAGAACGCACTCTTACGTGCACTACCCGCAAGGCCTAAATGCGATACTTCTGCTTCACCAGGGCCGTTTACCACACAACCGATGATAGACACATCCATTGGGGTAATCACGTCTTCTAAGCGCTCTTCTAATGCATTAACCGTATTAATAACATCAAATTCTTGGCGAGAGCAGCTTGGGCAAGCGATGAAGTTGATACCACGCGAGCGAATACGCAAAGACTTAAGAATATCAAAGCCAACTTTGATCTCTTCAACAGGGTCTGCAGCTAGCGAGATACGCAGCGTATCACCGATACCTTCTGATAGAAGCATACCTAAGCCAACAGATGACTTAACAGCACCCGCACGAGCACCACCCGCTTCAGTGATACCTAAGTGTAGAGGTTGATCGATCTTCTGCGCCAATAGGCGGTATGAACCTACAGCTAAGAATACGTCTGATGCTTTTACACTGACCTTAAACTGATCAAAGTTAAGACGATCAAGAATGTCCACATGGCGCATTGCAGATTCGACTAACGCTTCTGCTGTTGGCTCTGTGTACTTCTCTTGAATGTCTTTCTCTAGAGAACCACCGTTAACACCAATACGAATCGGAATATTCTTGTCGCGAGCGCAATCAACAACTGAGCGAATACGGCTCTCATTACCGATATTGCCTGGGTTGATTCGTAGACAGTCAACGCCATACTCCGCCACTTTAAGGGCGATACGGTAGTCGAAATGAATGTCTGCAACCAAAGGTACCGACACTTGCTGTTTGATCTGCTTGAACGCTTCTGCTGCATCCATGGTTGGAACAGAGACACGTACAATGTCAGCACCGACATTTTCTAGCGATTTAATTTGAGCAACAGTCGCCGCAACGTCTGTTGTTCGAGTATTAGTCATGGATTGCACGGCAATTGGTGCACCATCACCGATCGGCACGTCGCCCACATAAATACGGGTCGACTTGCGACGAATAATAGGAGATTCGTGTTGCATATTAACTCTAAGGTAAGGTTATTCTAGCTACTTTGCCTGAAGTATACCCAGAAAGGTCGACAGGTTCACTCGCAAATGTCATTGAGACGGCTTCTGGTGCACCAATAACCACTTTATACGGGGTTTCACCTGATAAATTCAGTGATTGACCTGCTTTTTTAATGCCCGTTGACAGCGTTCTGCCCGTTGCGTCTTTAACTTGAATCCAGCAATCAGAGCTAAATTGCATGATCAACTCATTAGCTAATGGCTCAGGCGTTACAATTTCTGGCTCAGCAACTTCAGTCTCAACAGCAGCAACTACTGGCTCCACAGGTGTTTCTACTTCAGGAGCAACGTCAGCATCAGCAATCTCTGTCACGGCACTCGTTTCAGCCACTACTTCACTGTCTACAACTTGCGGCGCTTCAACTGCTGGTGTTTCAGCTTCAATTAGATCAAGAGATGTGGTGAGTTGGTCATCACCAAGCTCATCGACAACCACCTCTTCTGCTGTTTCTTCTGCAACTAGAGATTGAGAAAGCGTGTCTTGTTGTTGATTCTGCCACCACCAAAGCGACGAGATACCCGCAATAACCGCAAAGATGCTCCAAGTTAACAGCATAATGCGGCTATTGTGCTTCTCAGTTTTGGTTTTACGAGAGAAGCTCATCATCTCTTGTTCTTGATGCTGAACATCACCAGAGTGTTCTAAGGCTTCTAGAACCACTTTCTCATCTAAATTAACGTATTTGGCATATGAACGAACATAACCACGCATGAAGGTGGCGACTTGGTCTGAATCAAATTGGTTGTCTTCAATCTGCTGAATCAAGCTAACGCGTAGCTTTAAGCGAGAAGAGACTTGTTGTTGGGTTAAACCTAACGACTCACGTCGATTTTTAAGGATCGTACCAGCTTCCAATACAGGAGCTGCAGCTTGTGGAGTTTGTGTATCTTGTTCTGTGTTCATAAAGTTGAACTTCTAAATATTATCGTCGGTTGTCGAGAGCCATTTTTTATTATCGTTTACGCTCAATCTTACAACCCACTCTTTGTGGAATTTGTCCTGCGACTCGCACCAAAAACCTTTTGAAATCGAAAACCGCACACTGCTATGCAAAAGGGTTTTCTCAGGTAGCTATCTGTTCAATGCCAACCTAGTAAATAGACATATTGATGGTTCGAGTAGCAAGTAAGCACTTAAACTGAGTTTAAGCTAATTTAATCATAAGCCAATGCCATGACAAGGCAAAAACACTTTCGACAAAATTTACCGTTAGCTCATGGTTTTGTACAAAATTTAACGAAAAATGTAAAAAAGCGTGGCGCAATGAACAGACAAACGGTGATAAACGGCCAAAAACAAACAAGCCAGAAGTAAACTTCTGGCTTGTTGTTAAAACTGAGAGCGGCTTAAAGCGCTTTTACTGGAATAGTTTCCGCAGCAGCTTTTTGCTTCGTACGTTTGGTACGGTCGATAACATCACCCACCAGCTGACCACATGCAGCGTCTATATCGTCACCACGAGTCTTACGCACTGTTACTGTGTAGTCGTATTCCATTAGCGTTTTTTGGAAACGGTCGATACGAGAGTTACTTGGTTTCTTGTAAGGAGAACCTGGGTACGGGTTAAATGGAATCAGGTTAATCTTACATGGCGTGTCTTTCATTAGCTCAGCAAGTTCACGAGCGTGGTCCATATCGTCATTCACATGATCAAGTAGCACGTACTCTACAGTAACTTTACCGCGGTTAGCGTTTGAAGACGCAATGTAACGACGTACCGATGCTAGGAAGTCTTCGATATCCCAACGGTCGTTGATAGGCATGATTTCGCTACGCAGCTTATCGTTTGGCGCGTGCAGTGAGATTGCTAGTGCAACGTCAATGTTACCCGTCATTTGATCAAGACCTGATACTACACCAGAAGTCGATACTGTTACGCGGCGCTTAGATAGAGCAAAACCAAGATCGTCCAACATGATCTCTAATGATGGCATTAGGTTTTTCATGTTAAGCAGAGGCTCGCCCATACCCATCATTACTACGTTTGTAATTGGGCGGCGACCTGTTTCTTTCTCAAGACCGATCTCACGAGATGCACGCCAGATTTGGCCAACAATCTCAGAGACTTTTAGGTTACGGTTGAAGCCTTGTTGCGCTGTAGAGCAGAACTTACACTCAAGTGCGCAGCCTACTTGTGACGATACACACAGCGTCGCACGGTCACCGTCTGGGATGTATACCGTTTCAACGTCTTGGTCGCCAACACGCATTGCCCATTTGATTGTACCGTCTGAAGAGTGTTGAGCTTCAGAAACAACAGGAGCAACGATTTCACAGCGACGTTGAAGTTTCTCACGCAGCTTTTTGTTGATGTTATTCATGTTTTCGAAGTCATCGACACCGAAGTGGTACATCCACTTCATTACTTGATCTGCTCGAAAAGCTTTCTCATTCAATTCTTCTGTGAAAAATTTACGAAGACCTTTACGATCAAAATCGAGTAGATTGACTTTAGCTGTGGTCATGGTGCCTCTCAATGACGGAACAATAATTAAGGGCGCGAATTGTACAGCCTTTACGCATCTTCAACAAGAGCTGTAAAACCCTGTGTTTACTAAGACATTCAAAGTTAAGTGATTAAAATTCACACAACCCTCATTCACTACTTACAATTATAGAAATAAGAGCAAGATTCCCGACTACGTCCTTCGTCGCGATCGGGAATGACGACTAGGTAAACTATCTCAAACGTAAAACCCAGATACAAAAAAGGCCTCACCGTAGTGAAGCCTTGAGAGTCGTTAACCCGTTGCTTATTCAGCAGGACGTGGGCAAATTTCAGATTCTGGGAAGAAGAACTCAATCTCGCGCGCTGCCGACTCTGGGCTGTCGCTGCCGTGTACTGAGTTGTAACGCATGCTGATTGCGTAGTCTGCACGGATAGTACCGCACGCCGCTTCTTCAGGGTTTGTTTTACCCATTAGTTCGCGGTAACGACAAATTGCATCTTCGCCTTCTAGCACCTGAACCATGATAGGGCCAGACGTCATAAACTCTTTAAGAGCTGGGAAGAACTCTTTGCCTTCGTGTTCTGCGTAAAAACCGCTCGCTTGCTCTTCAGTTAAGTGCACCATTTTAGCTGCAACAATTTGTAGGCCCGCTTTTTCAATGCGGTGGTAGATTTCGCCGATCAGGTTACGTTTAACAGCATCTGGCTTAACAATTGAGAACGTTCTTTCTAGAGCCATAGGGGTTCCTTCACTTCATTTTTGTTGTTATTTAAAATGACACCTGTCCTCATTAAGTGAGTTCAGGTAACAATCAGGCAGCCGATAGCTGCCTGATTTTATAATTATTTTGCTTGCTCGATAAGCAGACGAGCCAGAGTGCGAACACCCATACCTGTCGCGCCTGCTGCCCATTTATCGCTTGGTGATTTGCGGTATGTGCCCGCACAATCCATGTGTAACCAGCCTTTCTTGTAGTCATCAACAAAGTAAGACAAGAATGCCGCTGCCGTGCTTGCACCCGGAGTGTAATCGCCCGTGCTGATGTTAGATAGATCAGCAAAGTTTGATGGCAGCATACCACGGTGGAAGTCAGCCAATGGAAGTGGCCATAGACCTTCTTTCTCTTGGTTTGCTGCTGTTAGCGCTTGATGAGAAAGCTCATCATCGAAGCTCATTAGTGCGTGGTAGTCGTTACCCAGAGCATTCTTCGCAGCACCTGTTAGCGTTGCACAATCGATGATAAGTTCTGGATTCTGTTCGCTTGCGTACATCAGACCATCAGCTAGAACCAAACGACCTTCTGCGTCAGTATTCATGATTTCTACTGTGGTGCCGTTTTTGTAGGTGATGATGTCACCAAGCTTCAGTGCGCGACCCGAGATCATGTTTTCTGCACAGCAAAGAATAAGCTTAATACGCTTGTTCAAACCACGCTCAATCGCCAGACCTAGACCACCGGTAATCGTTGCTGCACCACCCATGTCTGCTTTCATCGCAGTCATGAATTGGCCTGGTTTGATGCTGTAACCACCTGAATCGAAGGTGATACCTTTACCGACTAGACATGCAAATACTGGTGCGTTTTCATCACCCGTAGGGTTGAAGTCAAGCTGTAGCATGGCAGAAGTACGCTCAGAGCCACGGCCGACAGCGTAGATACCTTCCCAACCTTCAGTGAGCAGGTCTTTGTCTTTAACGATCTTCGCCTTTACCGTGCCTTCTGGCGCGACAGATTTGATGTATTCAGCAGCCATAGTTGCCAGTTGACGTGGTGCAACCTCTTCCGCTGTTTTATTGATGATGTCACGAGTCCAATCTGTTGCGCGAATACGAGCTTCTAGCTCAGCTTGATCCGCTTCTGATAGCTCGCCCCACTCTAGCGTGGTTTGCTTTTTAGGACCGCGATACCCTTGGTGGAATGCCCAAACGCTCTCTAGATCCCAACCTTCACCTTGCAGTGAAATGGATGAAATACCTTGTCCGTCAAGTTTACGACCTGCGCGTTGAACTGCGCCTAGATCATGGCCTCCTGCTAGGTGAACTGTTGCACCTGCTTCTGAAAACGAAAGGATAGCCTTATCTCCCCACTGAGGCTGGGCAGGCTCTTGACTTAAAAATACTGACATCTGTGTAGACATGATTTCTCCTTGTCTTTGAACCACATTACCTTTGTGATTCAGATTATTTTTTATTAGCGAACTGATGTTAGCATTATGTAGGAGTAAAATGTCATTTTGATAAAAAAACGGACCATAAGGTCCGCTTTTTTTAGTAAGAATTGTTAACTTGGCTGTGTTTTCAGAGAGCTTATCTCTGCCGCCGAGTTAAAAATGAGCATGAGAGCTTAGTCCATCTCATCCATCCAGCATAGAATGATGGCTTCAAGGATCTTCTCGTTCGAGTGATTTGGTTCATCGTCGAAGTCTTCAAGATCTAATATCCATTGGTGCAGATCAGTAAAACGTACCGTTTTTGGATCCGTATCCGGGTATAAGTCACATAGTTCAATCGCGATATCTCGCGAGTCAATCCACTTTAAGCTCATATCATTTCCTTATCAGTTAAAGGCACTCATGCGCCTCTAATACACTATTATTCTAAGCCAGTTTTACTAAAACCCTCGCCATTTAGCGTGAGTTTTAGTGATCTTCAGAAGCTAGGTTTAGCGTGTATTTTGGAATCTCAACAACAAGATCTTCGTCCGCAACTTTTGCCTGACAACCTAGGCGAGATTCCATCTCTAGACCCCATGCTTTATCTAGCATGTCATCTTCAAGATCGTCGCTCTCTTCTAGTGAATCGAAACCTTCACGAATCACAACGTGACAAGTTGTACATGCGCACGACTTTTCACACGCGTGTTCAATACCAATGCCTGCCTTTAGTGCAACATCAAGTACTGTCTCGCCCGTTTCTGCTTCTAGCACTGCGCCTTCTGGACATAGATCTTCGTGAGGTAAAACAATAATCTTTGGCATGTTTATCTATTCTCTAACTATTAAATATTATCGACTGACTGACCTGACAGTGCAGCACGAATTGATTTATCCATACGACGAGAAGCAAAGTCTTGGCTCGCTTTGTCTGTATTCTTAATTTCTAGCTCAATCGCATCAACGTCATCACCGTTGCGCTTCTCGATCAGAGACTCAATCGCTTGAAGTAGCTGTTGTTTCTCTTGCTCGTTCAGTAGCTCGTCACCATCGGCTTGCATTGCTGCGATCAGACCTTCAATCACACGGTCCGCTTCTACACGCTGCTCAGCTAGAGCGCGAGCTTGCATGTCTTCTTTCGCGTATGTCATTGAGTCTTTCAGCATGTTAGCCACTTCATCGTCACTTAGACCGTATGATGGCTTAACTTGAATTTCCGCTTGAACTCCCGTGCTCTTTTCCATTGCCGTTACAGACAGTAGACCATCTGCATCAACTTGATAGGTAACACGGATATGTGCTGCACCCGCAGCCATAGGCGGAATGCCTTTAAGAGCAAAACGTGCCAGTGAACGACAGTCATCAACCATCTCACGCTCACCTTGAACGGTATGAACCGTCATTGCCGTTTGGCCATCTTTAAAGGTAGTAAACTCTTGCGCACGAGCAACAGGGATTGTGGTGTTACGAGGGATGATCTTCTCAACCAAGCCGCCCATAGTTTCAATACCCAAAGAAAGTGGGATTACGTCCAATAGCAGCATTTCAGCATCTGGCTTGTTACCCGCTAGGATATCCGCTTGGATTGAAGCACCAATCGCAACTACCTCATCAGGGTTAATGCTCGTCAGTGGTGTGCGACCAAAGAAGTCACCGACCATTTCACGAACAAACAACGTACGAGTTGAACCACCAACCATGACCACTTCAAGCACTTCATCAGCGTCTACGTCAGCGTCTTTCAATGCACGGCGACAAGACATCAGTGTTTTCTTAACCAGTGGCTTGATGATGTCATTGAACTCATCACGAGTCAGTGTGCCTTTCCAACCAAGCGCTTCGACATCAACTTGCTCTTCAGCAGACAGGCGAATTTTAGCGTCTGTGGCTGCGTCTAGCAGAATACGGCTTTGTTCAGCAGTTAGCTCTGTCAAACCGGCTTGCTGTTGGAAGTGATCGGCTACTAGATGGTCAAAGTCATCACCACCTAATGCTGAATCGCCACCCGTTGCTAATACTTCGAATACACCTTTTGATAGACGTAAGATAGAGATATCAAACGTACCACCGCCCAAGTCGTAAACCGCAATCACACCTTCTTGGCCAGAATCTAAACCATAAGCAATTGCAGCAGCGGTTGGCTCATTCAAAAGGCGAAGAACATGAAGACCAGCCAGTTGCGCCGCATCTTTTGTACCCGCGCGTTGAGCGTCATCGAAATACGCAGGAACCGTAATGACAGCACCTGCAAGCTCACCGCCTAGGGTAGACTCCGCACGTTGACCTAGAGTTCTCAAGATATCAGCAGATACTTGAATAGGGTTCTTAGTGCCTTGCTCCGTGCGAATCACAGGTAAGCCATTATCGCTCTCTTCAAATTGATAAGGCAGTGATGGGTAACGCTGCTTGATATCAGCCAGTGAACGGCCAATCAGTCGTTTCACTGAAATAATGGTGTTCTGTGGATCAGTCTGCGCACAATCACGAGCCTCTTGGCCTGTGGTATGCGAATCAGCTTGATAGTGAACAACAGAAGGCAAAATTGAGCGGCCTTGAGCGTCCGCTAAGGTCGTCGCTTCACCACTGCGAACCGAGGCAACAAGAGAGTTGGTAGTACCTAAATCGATACCCACAGCCAGCTTATGCTCGTGCGGTGCTGAGCTTTGTCCTGGTTCTGCAATTTGAAGTAATGCCATGAGGATTCCTTTTATCTAGTCGCTAGTCGAGCAGGTGATCTTCGACTTGTTCTATTTCTTTCTTGAGTTTTGCGATGAATTTCAGTTTACGAACGCTGTCAGCGGCTTCTTCCCATACCGCTTGATCCAACTGTTGTTCGATCTGCGCTAGGTGCTGCTTATACATTTTGCTGACTTTAGTATCGAAGTCGAACAGCTCGTCAGCACCATCAGGGCTTGCTGCGATGTGCTCTAACTCTTCACGCAGTTCCATCTGCTCCATTAGGAACATTGGATCTTGCATGGTTTGCTGTTCACCACGAATATCAACGCCATTTTGCACTAATAGGTGCTCTGCGCGACTGATTGGGTTCTTAAGTACCTGATAAGCGTCATTGATTTGAGAAGCTTTTTGTACCGCTAGCAAGCGATCACGCTCGGAGGCAGTAGCAAAGTTGTCTGGGTGAAATTGACGCTGCAGGTCTCTAAACTGAGAAGCAAGAAGGCTACCATCCAGTTGAAACTGAAGTGGTAGCCCAAATAATTCGAAATGATTCATGTAAAGGTGGTCCTAATTTTAGGCCCTGATGCAGAGCCTAATTGTACGTTGCTTACAATCGATGCGCTTACAATAGATGCTTAGCCATTCAAGCACTTATACATTAAAGCTCTCACCACAACCACACTCGCCTTTCGCATTTGGGTTGTTGAATTCAAAACCTTCGTTTAGGCCTTCTTTTACATAATCAAGCTCAGTGCCATCTAGGTAAACCAAACTCTTAGGATCAATGATGACCTTAACACCTGAGTGCTCAAACACTTGGTCTTCTTCGTTGAGTTCATCAACGAACTCAAGTACATATGCCATACCTGAACAGCCAGTGGTTTTCACGCCCAAACGTAACCCGATACCTTTACCTCGGTTATCTAGGAAAGCTTGAACTCGGCTTGCCGCCGTCTCTGTCATGGTGATGGCCATACTACAACCTTGTTTTAATAATTTGAGAACTCAGTGGGAGCACAAAATGCACTCCCTAATATTACTATTTTTTTGCAACGAACCGCTATGAGGTGCGATTAACGTTTCTTTTTGTAATCCGCAACAGCTGCTTTAATTGCATCTTCAGCAAGAATTGAACAGTGAACTTTCACTGGTGGAAGCTCTAGCTCTTCTGCAATTTCAGAGTTTTTGATTGCCGCTGCTTCATCGATGCTCTTACCTTTAACCCACTCAGTAACTAGTGAGCTAGACGCGATTGCACTGCCACAACCGTATGTCTTAAATTTCGCATCTTCGATAATACCTTCTGGTGTTACCTTGATTTGCAGTTTCATTACGTCACCACATGCTGGAGCGCCAACCATGCCGCTACCTACATTTGGATCTTCTTTATCAAACGAACCTACGTTACGTGGGTTTTCGTAGTGATCAATTACTTTTTCGCTATATGCCATGATAGTTACCTCGAATCCTCTATATCCGTGAGATTAGTGATGTGCCCACTCAACAGTGTCCAAATCAATCCCTTCTTTATACATATCCCATAGAGGAGACATGTCGCGTAATTTGTTTACTGCTACACGAATCTGTGCGATTGCGTAGTCAACTTCTTCTTCCGTTGTAAAACGGCCGAATGAGAAACGTACTGAGCTGTGTGCCAGTTCATCGTTTAGACCAAGAGCACGTAGAACGTAAGATGGCTCAAGGCTTGCTGATGTACATGCAGAACCCGATGATACTGCTAGGTCTTTTAGAGACATAAGCAAAGACTCACCTTCAACGAAAGCAAAGCTCACGTTTAGGTTGTGCGGAACACGCTGGTCTAGGTCACCGTTTACCGTTACTGCTTCAAGGTCTTGAACACCTTTCAGTAGACGCTCACGTAGCGCTAGTGCGTGGTCGTAATCTTTTTGCATGTCTTGTTTAGCGATAGCAAATGCTTCACCCATACCAACGATTTGGTGTGTTGCTAGCGTGCCTGAACGGAAACCACGTTCGTGACCACCACCGTGCATTTGAGCTTCAAGACGAATACGAGGCTTACGACGAACGTAAAGTGCACCGATGCCTTTAGGGCCGTAAACTTTGTGAGCAGAAAGAGAGATTAGATCTACTTTCATCTCTTGAACGTCTAGTGGGATTTTACCCGCAGACTGAGCCGCATCAACGTGGAAGATGATCTTGCGTGAACGACATAGTTCGCCGATTGCGTTGATATCTTGGATAACGCCGATTTCGTTGTTTACGTGCATGATAGAAACAAGCACTGTATCTTCACGCATTGCAGCTTGTAGCTTGTCTAGATCGATGATGCCGTTTGCTTCTGGCTCTAGGTAAGTTACCTCGAAGCCTTCACGCTCAAGTTGACGACATGGATCAAGAACTGCTTTGTGTTCTGTTTTGCACGTGATTACGTGCTTACCTTTCTTCTCGTAAAAGTGCGCTGCACCTTTGATAGCAAGGTTGTCAGATTCTGTTGCACCAGACGTGAATACGATTTCACGTGGGTCTGCATTCAGGAGATCGGCAATTTGCTCACGAGCATTATCTACTGACTCTTCTGCTTGCCAGCCGTAACGGTGTGAACGAGATGCAGGGTTACCGAAGTTACCGTCCATCGTCATACACTGAACCATTTTTTCAGCAACACGAGGATCAACTGGGCAAGTAGCTGAATAGTCAAAGTAAATAGGCAGTTTCATTTTCTACTCCAATGTAAAAACTGACCGCTAAGAGCGGGCATTAACACCGTGAGGTGCTGCACTAATCGTTGTAGTGCTCGTATTTTTATGTGCAAAACCATTATTAACCGCAAGATCGATATCTTGACGATCAGAAATTTCTAAAACTT
This sequence comes from Vibrio sp. Isolate30, assembly GCF_022397975.1. Lineage (NCBI taxonomy): Bacteria > Pseudomonadati > Pseudomonadota > Gammaproteobacteria > Vibrionales > Vibrionaceae > Vibrio > Vibrio sp. Isolate30. The sequence goes on along the minus strand of NZ_JAKEUS010000009.1, from coordinate 33,753 downwards.
CGTTGTCTTTCATTAGCTCACCGAGCGTAATGTCGTTTAAGAAGCTGCTGATGCGGGAGCTTAGATCACGCCACAGTGTGTGCGTAAGGCAACGTGTGCCACCTTGGCAATCACCACGACCGTGACACTTAGTAGCGTCAACCGATTCATCAACGGCAGCAATCACTGTTCCGACAGCAATGTCACCGGCTTCTGCGCCCAAGCGGTAACCACCACCAGGACCACGCACACTCGCCACAAGGCCAGCTTTGCGTAACTTAGAAAATAGTTGTTCTAAGTAAGATAACGAAATACCTTGACGTTCAGAGATGTCAGCCAAAGGTACAGGGCTTTTTTGCGAATGCAGTGCTACATCTAGCATAGCTGTGACCGCATATCTTCCTTTAGATGTAAGTTTCATATCACACCGTATCCACATTGTTTATGTGGTTGGAATTTTTCCATACCTGACTAAAATGGTCAAGTATTTAATTGACTATTTTAGTCAGGTATTCACCCTTACGGAATTTGTGGTTACTTATTCGCCCTTCTGAGACTTCTCAACTGAGGTCAAAATACCACGCAGCGTATTAATTTCTTGGATTTCAGGGCGTGCACGGCTAAACAGACGACGAAGCTTATTCATCACCTGACCTGGTTTGTCCTTAGAGATAAATTGGGTATCCGTAATCACTTTTTCAAGGTGCTCATAAAACATTTCGAGCTCTTCGTGACGTGGGTACTCATCTTCTGCTTGTGGAGGGTACTGACTCGCCTCTTGATTTAGGTGAGCAACGCGAACTTCATAGCTCAATGTTTGAACCGCCATCGCTAGATTCAACGAGCTGTATTCTGGGTTTGCTGGAATGCAAACATGGTAGTGACACTTTTGTAGCTCTTCATTCGTTAAACCAGTGCGTTCACGACCAAAGACAAGTGCCACTGGGTGCTTTTGCCCCTCGATAGCAAATTTCTCGCCACACTCACGAGGCTCTAGCATTGGCCACTCCAATGTACGAGAGCGTGCACTTGAGCCAACAACAAGACCACAGTCTTTTACTGCTTCTTCTAATGTTGAAACAATTTTCGCGTTTTCTGCGATATCACCAGCACCCGCTGCCAAAGCCATTGTTTGCTCATCCACTTCACACTGAGGATCCACCAACACTAATTGGCTTAAACCCATAACTTTCATCGCACGAGCGGCAGAGCCAATATTGCCCGAGTGAGAAGTACCAACGAGAACGACTTTTACATTGTCTAACATGCTATATGACACCACTTTAAAAATAATCGCGAGATATTAACACATCACAAAGTAAAATGGTCAGACCCTTCACGGAATGTGATTTCAAGAGTTCAAAAAATAACCACTTCCCTTTTGCAAAAACTTTGGTATACTCGCCGCCGCTTTAAATCGTTCTTTAACATCTTGTGGGAATCTCCATATGCATCCAATGCTAAACATTGCTATTCGCGCTGCGCGTAAAGCAGGCAATCACATTGCTAAATCTCTAGAAACAACAGATAAGATCGAAACATCTTTGAAAGGCAACAACGACTACGTTGTAAATATTGCTAAAGAAGCTGAATACATGATTATTGAAACAATCAAAGCTTCTTACCCAGAGCACAGCATTGTTTCTGAAGAGAACGGTCTTACTGAAGGTAAAGACTCTGATGTTCAATGGATCGTTGACCCACTAGATGGCACGAACAACTTCGTTAAAGGCTTCCCACACTTCGCAGTATCTATTGCAGTTCGCATGAACGGCCGTACTGAAGTAGCGTGTGTTTACGACCCAATGCTAAACGAGCTATTCACAGCTCAACGTGGCGCTGGTGCTCAACTAAACAACGCTCGTATGCGTGTAACTCAGCTGAAAGACCTACAAGGTTCAATCCTAGCTGCAGGTTTCCCATTCAAAGCTAAACAGCACTCAGAATCTTTCATGAAGATCATCTCTGGTCTATTCGTTGATTGTTCTGATTTCCGTCGTACTGGTTCTCCAGCCCTAGACCTATGTTACCTAGCGGCTGGCCGTGTTGACGGTTACCTAGAGCTAGACCTAAAACCATGGGACATGGCAGCAGGCGACCTAATCGCTCGTGAAGCTGGCGCAATTCTAACTGACTTTGCTGGCGGTACTGACTACATGAAGTCTGGTAACGTTGTTGCTTCAAGTGCACGTGGTGTTAAAGCTATTCTTAAGCACGTTCGTGAGAACGCAAACGAAGGTATGCTGAAGTAATTCAGACCTTACGTTGATGCTCTCCTAAATGAGAGCCGAAAGATTCGAAGCCTCGCATTAGCGGGGCTTTTTTGTATCTGCGATTCCGAGAGGTTCGAGATTCGAGATTCGAGATTCGAGATTCGAGATTCGAGATTCGAGATTCGAGATTCGAGCAGGGTGGCGGTTAGTGACATTAAGTACAGCTCACTTCGACCGCTATTCTTATTAAACTTCCTACAACATACAGACGTAAAAAAACCGCTAGTTGCCTAGCGGTTTTCTGGTTTATCGAAAGTTATAAGCCAAGGCTTATGGCATTTCGTCAAACTCTTCGCCTTCTTTTTCCACTTGTGGTGGCATTAGGTGCTCACGCGTAATACCCAACTTCATAGCTAGTGCAGATGCAACGTAGATAGAAGAGTAAGTACCAACGGTAATACCTAGTAGAAGTGCTGTCGCGAAACCATGAATCATAGCGCCGCCCTGAACGAACAGTGCGATAACTACGAATAAGGTTGTACCAGAAGTGATCAATGTACGGCTCAATGTTTGTGTGATTGAGCTGTTTAGAACTTCAGGTGCTTCGCCTTTACGCATCTTACGGAAGTTCTCACGGATACGGTCAAATACAACGATGGTATCGTTGAGCGAGTAACCGACAACCGTTAGCAATGCCGCGACGATGGTCAGGTCTACCTCGATTTGCATCAGAGAGAAAACACCCAGTGTAATGATAACGTCGTGCGCCAATGCAAGTACGGCACCTGCAGCCAAACGCCATTCAAATCGTACCGACACGTAGATCAAGATACAGATAAGAGAAACAAGAATAGCAAGGCCACCCGCTTCTGTTAGCTCATCACCTACGTTTGGACCAACGAATTCGATACGGCGCATTTCAACTTGCTCACCCGTACCCTGTTCGATAGCTGATAAGATCTGGTTACCTAGTGTTTCGCCTGCAACGCCTTCACGTGGGCGTAGACGAACCATAACATCACGTGCAGAACCAAAGTTCTGTACCGTTGCGTCACCAAAGCCTTTTGCCTCTAGTGCAGAACGGATATTTTCAAGGTTAGCTGGATGCTCAAAACCCACTTCAATCAGGGTACCGCCAGTAAAGTCTAGACCCCAGTTCAACGACTTGGTTGATAGAGTAAAGATGGCTGTACCAATCATTAAGATAGAAAGAACAAAAGCTACCTTTGACCAACGCATAAAGTCGATCAATTTGTCTGCTTTTAGAATCTGAAACATATTAATTCCTAGCCTTAGATCGACAGTTTATCTACGCGTTTACCGCCATACATTAGGTTCACGATACAACGTGTACCTACAATAGCTGTAAACATAGAAGTCAGAATACCGATAGACAGCGTTACCGCGAAGCCTTTAATCGCACCCGTACCAACAGCAAATAGAATGATAGCTGTTAGAAGCGTGGTGATGTTAGCATCGGCAATCGTACTGAATGCGTTCGCGTAACCTTGGTGAATCGCTTGTTGTGGGCTACGACCTTCACGTAACTCTTCTCGAATACGTTCGAAAATAAGCACGTTCGCATCGACCGCCATACCCACCGTCAGTACGATACCTGCGATACCCGGTAGCGTCATGGTTGCACCTGGGATCATCGACATTACACCGATAATCAGCACCAAGTTCGCCATTAGCGCTACGTTAGCAATCAGGCCAAAACGACGGTAGTAAATAAGCGTAAATAGCATTACTGCAGCCATACCCCAGATCATCGCCATGATACCCATGTCAATGTTCTGCTGACCCATAGATGGACCAATGGTACGTTCTTCAACAATCGAGATAGGTGCAATCAGAGCACCAGCACGTAGAAGAAGTGCAAGGTTGTGTGCTTCAGCAGCAGAATCGATACCAGTAATACGGAAGTTACGGCCTAGCGCAGATTGAATCGTTGCTTGGTTAATCACTTCTTCATGCTTGGTCAGAATCACTTTGCCTTCAGGTGTCTTACGACCGCTGTCTTTGTACTCTGCAAATACGGTAGCCATTAGCTTACCGATGTTTTGGCGAGAGAACGCAGACATCTTGCTACCACCTTCGCTGTCTAGCGAGATGTTAACTTGAGGGCGACCATATTCATCAACACTTGAGCTTGCATCCGTAATGCTTGAACCGCCTAGAATCACGCGCTTCTTAAGCACTACAGGGCGACCATCACGGTCTTGCTTGATTTCGCTACCTGCTGGTGCACGACCTGCCGCAGCGGCTGCAAGATCCGCAGAGCTATCCACTTCACGGAACTCAAGCGTTGCTGTCGCACCAAGAATTTCTTTAGCGCGAGCTGTGTCTTGAACACCTGGAAGCTCAACTACAATGCGACTAGCACCTTGACGTTGAACCAATGGCTCAGCAACACCCAATTCATTAACACGGTTACGAAGGATTGTGATGTTTTGCTCTACTGCGTAGTTACGAATCTCTTGAAGACGCGTTTCAGTAAAGTTAGCAATCAGAGAAAAGCGACCGTTTGACTCAGAATCAACGAAAGTCATGTCTGGGTGTAGAGATTCCAACAACGACTTAGCCGCTGCTAGTTGCTCTTCATTACGCAGCAATACTTCAACCGCATCTTTACCAGATGGGCGAATTGCACGATAACGAATTTTCTCTTCACGAAGCTCGCTACGGAACGCTTCTTCTTGTTGGCCCACCAGCTTTTCCATCGCAGCGTCCATATCCACTTCCATCAAGAAGTGAACACCACCACGTAGGTCAAGGCCAAGCTTCATTGGTGCCGCACCAATTGATTCAAGCCAGTCTGGAGTAGAAGCCGCTAAGTTTAAGGCAACGATAACATCTTCATTCAAAGCTTCAGTGATCACATCACGCGCACTGATTTGAGTATCGGTATCGTTAAAGCGTACAAGAATAGAACCGTTTTCTAGAGCAACGGATTTAGTAGAAAGGCTCTCAGCTTCAAGAGCTTTGGTGACAGTATCCAGCGTAGACATATCTACAGAGGCGCCACGCGCCCCTGTAACTTGAACTGCCGGATCTTCACCGTATAGATTTGGAAGTGCGTACAACGCAGCGATAGCAATGGTAAACATCACCATCAGGTACTTCCATAACGGATAACGGTTTAGCACAGCGAGGATCCTCTAGCTGTTTATAGAGATTTCAGAGTACCTTTTGGTAGCACTGCTGTAACGAAGTCTTTCTTGATCACTACTTCGTTGTTTGGGTTCAGCTCGATTGCAACGTAGTCGTTGTCTTCAGCGATTTTAGTAATCTTACCGATTAGACCACCGCTTGTTAAAACTTCGTCGCCTTTACCCATAGAAGCCATTAGGTTTTTGTGCTCTTTAACACGCTTAGCTTGTGGACGGTAGATCATGAAGTAGAAGATCACCGCGAACATACCTAGCATGATTAGCATTTCAAAACCGCCGCCAGCTGGTGCACCTTCTGCTGCTGCATGTGCTTGAGAAATAAACATTAAAACATCCTCTATTTATATTTTCGTAATTGTTTGTCTTATTGGGTTGCATCCCTTTATTTTCAAGCCCCATCCCTATGAATAGAGACGGGGCTCGCAAAAGAAATACTAAGATTCTTTACCCAGTGGTGGAACTTCACGTCCCATTCTTGCGTAGAACTCTTCCACAAACTCTTCAAAACGGTCTTCATCAATCGCTCTACGGATATCAGACATAACACGTTGGTAGAAGCGCAGGTTGTGAATCGTGTTCAGACGCGCACCTAGGATTTCGTTACAACGGTCTAGATGATGTAGGTAAGACTTGCTGTAGTTCTTACAAGTGTAACAGTCACACTCTGAATCTAGTGGCGTTGTATCCGTTTTATGCTTCGCATTACGGATCTTGATCACACCTTCAGTCACAAATAGGTGACCGTTACGTGCGTTTCGCGTCGGCATTACACAGTCAAACATGTCGATACCACGACGAACACCTTCAACTAGGTCTTCAGGTTTACCAACGCCCATTAGGTAGCGAGGCTTATCTTCAGGCAGTTGAGGACATGTGTGCTCAAGAATGCGGTGCATATCTTCTTTTGGTTCGCCTACTGCTAGACCACCAACCGCATAACCGTCGAAGCCAATCTCAGTTAGGCCTTTAACAGATACATCACGTAGGTCTTCGTATACACCACCTTGAACGATACCGAATAGTGAGTTCGGGTTTTCAAGTTTGTCGAAGTGGTTGCGTGAACGCTCTGCCCAACGTAGAGACATCTCCATAGAGTCTTTCGCTTCTTTGTGTGTCGCTGGGTAAGGCGTACACTCATCGAAGATCATCACGATGTCTGAACCTAGGTCTTTTTGGATTTCCATAGACTTTTCAGCGTCCATGAAGATCTTGTCACCGTTTACTGGGTTACGGAAATGTACACCCTCTTCAGTGATTTTACGCATCGCACCTAAGCTGAATACTTGGAAGCCGCCTGAATCGGTAAGGATAGGACCTTGCCAGTTCATAAAATCGTGCAAGTCACCGTGCATTTTCATGATCTCTTGACCAGGACGTAACCATAAGTGGAACGTGTTACCCAGTAAGATCTCTGCACCTGTGTCTTTTACTTCTTCAGGTGTCATGCCTTTTACTGTACCGTACGTGCCCACAGGCATGAATGCCGGAGTTTCCACCGTACCACGTTCAAACTGAAGCTGACCACGGCGTGCACCAGCGTTTGTTTTCTTAAGTTCGTATTTTAATTTCACGAAGCCTCCAATATGCCAGAGAAACAATCTGACTGTTAATTCAGAGCTTAAGTTCGTCTTAAGACTCTATGAGGAGCGGTCGCGGATTCCTTGCGAGAAAGAGGCTGATACTCAACCTCTCTCCTAGCCTACTGCTAGCACCCGTAAATTCTATTTATATCGCTTATTACTGGCTAAAATTAGCTTGTTTTCTTGTTGATGAACATCGCGTCACCATAGCTGAAGAAGCGGTATTCACTCTTCACTGCATGATCGTAAGCACCCATCACGTTGTCGTAACCAGCAAAGGCACTCACCAGCATAATCAAAGTCGATTCAGGCAGGTGGAAGTTAGTGATTAGGCAATCCACCAGCTGGTATTCATAACCAGGGAAGATAAAGATCTCAGTGTCACCAAAGAACGGAACTAACTCAGTACCTTTCTTCAGAGCATCTTGTGCCGCACTTTCAAGTGAACGGACTGATGTGGTGCCTACAGCGATGATACGTCCACCGCGAGCCTTGGTTGCCGCGATTGCGTCCACAACCTCTTGCGGTACTTCTACGTACTCAGCATGCATGTGGTGATCATTGATGTTGTCTACTTTAACCGGCTGGAATGTACCTGCACCAACGTGAAGTGTTACATAAGCGAATTCCACACCTTTGGCTTTCATATCCGCCATCAGCTTGTCATCAAAGTGGAGACCTGCCGTTGGTGCAGCAACTGCACCAGGCTTTTCGTTGTAAACCGTTTGGTAACGTTCTTTATCTGCGTCTTCATCAGGACGATCGATATAAGGTGGTAGCGGCATATGACCAACGCTGTTCAAGATATCTAGTACGCTCTCCTCAGAAGTAAAGCGAATCTCAAACAGTGCATCATGACGCGCGACCATCTCTGCTTCATACTCATCGTTCTCACCCAAGAACAACTGTGTGCCTGGTTTTGGTGATTTTGAACAACGAACGTGTGCAAGAATACTTTTCTCATCCAACATGCGCTCAACCAGCACTTCTAACTTACCGCCAGATGCTTTACGACCGAACACTCGAGCTGGGATAACGCGAGTGTTGTTGAAAACCACTAAATCACCGGGTTCAACCAAGTCTAGAACGTCTTTAAACGAACCATCATTTAAGTTACCCGTGTTGCCATCCAGTTTTAATAGGCGGCTTGCTGTGCGCTCCTCTTGTGGATAGCGAGCAATAAGTTCATCGGGTAGGTCAAAGTGAAAATCTGAAACTTGCATTCTTCTAGTCTTGTTTAGTTGGATGAGGTCAATTCAGTAGACGACACGAAGCCGCGACTAAATTTTTCGCAGTGGGCTAGTATAGGCGCACGTGACGCAATAGCAAGGTTTTGAGTGCCTGATTATTGTAAATAGGCGTAAAAAATCGACTCGAAATCGTACATGACTTTAACGACATTTGTTGCATAAAAGTCACCCAATAATGAGTTAGCTCTCAGATATTTTGAGGAGATAAATCTATAGTAGAAGCAGTAAAATAGAATAATAAGGAGGTCCGTATGATCAAGGTTGAAGACATGATGACTCGCAACCCTCATACCCTATTGCGCTCACACTCACTCGCCGATGCAAAACACACTATGGAAGCCTTGGATATTCGGCACATTCCAGTCGTGGATGCAGACAGAAAACTGCTTGGTGTCGTTACTCAACGCGATGTCCTTGCCGCTCAAGAATCTAGCCTACAAAATATCCCTCAAGCTCAATCTTATACTCTCGCCACACCACTTAATGACATCATGCACAAAAACGTCATGTCGGTTGAACCAAGAGCAGGGCTAAAAGAGTCGGCTATTTACATGCAGAAACATAAGGTTGGTTGTCTACCAGTCGTAGAACACGGTGAATTGGTTGGTATCATCACAGACAGTGACTTCGTAACGATTGCAATCAATCTTTTAGAGTTGCAAGAAGAGAGTGAACCGGAAGAGATTGAAGTTTAAAAAACACTCTTTAAAGCGGGCTTATTGTCTCAATAGAATTCAACAAGCTTGATTCCGTTCATCTCGCTCAATGAATTTTATAGACGACAGACAAAAAAATGAGCGGCTGGATTGGGCCGCTCGAAGGTCAGGGTTTCATGCGTTCCTGTAAACAGTAAGGAATCTTGTTATTGCTCGATCTGGTTTTCATTCTTATATAGGTAGGCGGCCTTCCTACTTATTGCTTCGCTTGTCACTGCACTCCTTGATTTCACATCCTGCACGCTTGCACAGATAAAAAGGTTTGGGCTTCATTTCGGGAAAATAACTTAAGGGCTAGGTGAAAGGGTACCTAATCCCTCAAGCTTGCCTGTTCGACACTATCACTATAAATCTAAAAATATTTGTAACTCAAAAACTACATCTTACAGCCGCAAGCTAATTATATTGTATGGGTTGCTTGCTCTATCTTTGGCTGCTTCGAGTTGCCTTCGCCTATTACCATCTCCAAATTTGAAATCGATTACAAGCAAGAGCCACCTAGACATAAGTCTTAATCTTCATGCAGTTAAGTTACCTCAAACAAACATAGAGCAAAAGGTCTAAAGTTAATAAAAAGTTAAATTCAAAGCTTTATATCGTTGTGATCTCAGCCACTATTTGATCGCCAACCCTTCGATAATTTACGTAATTTTATTACGTCGAAAAATTGAGCACCTAATAGTTTAAAACAGTTGTTTGATTCCAAGAAAACAGAAAGAAGTCGTTAAGTGTCAATGGCTGAAATACATATGCATCAGGGAAGTTAAACAAGAGCCCAAAAGAGGTGTGTAAAATTAAGCGTGTAAAATTTCACAAATGAATGAAAGCTACTTAACAGAACCTCGATCATTTGTAGTCAAATAAATGCTTATCCGCAGCATAAAATACTAAAAAGCACACCTAATACAGTGTGCTTTTTATGTGAGTTTCAACTATTCAACTTAATACTTATTGCTATCGTGAATACAAAAAAGATCAAAGTAACTCAGAAACAACCTCTGCCAACTGATTGAATGTGCTTACTCGTGAAGAGCTAGGACGCCAAACTAAGCCAATATGACGGTGGGCTTGCTGCCCCGGAGCATCAACTACTACTAAGTTCTGGTTCTCAATCAAGCCATGATCAATCGCCATTTGCGGAATGAATGTTGTGCCTAAACCATTGGCGACCATTTGCACTAGCGTATGAAGACTGGTTGCTGAGAATGGATTGATCTTCTCTTTATCGGTTAGCTGGCAAGCCGACACTGCATGTTCTGTTAAACAGTGCTCTTTTTCTAAAAGAAACACCGACTCATCCGGAAGGTCTGCATATTTGATTGGCGTGCGAATCGCATCCGCCTGATTGCGACTGATGATCATACGGAATGGATCACTACCAACAATCTGGCTCTCCATTCCGTCAATATCGACAGGAAGTGCCAAAATCAACACATCCAGTTCACCTTGGCGTAAAGCTGCCAGCAGATTGGTCGTGGTGTCTTCACGTAGCAACATATTCAATTCAGGGAAGCGAACATTAACCTCTTGAACTAAGTTACACAGAAGAAAAGGAGCTATCGTCGGAATACAGCCCACTTTAAGTTGCCCCTGCATATCGCCGCCTTGGCACAATCTCCCTAATTCAACTAAGTCTTGTCCTTTGGCTAGCAACTCTCTGCCATGCTCCACTACTTGTTCACCTGCATGAGTAAACACCAATGGGCTCTTCTTGTCTTTCTTTTCGTATAGAGGACACCCAATCAACTCTTCGAGGTTTTGTATTCCTTTACTCAGGGTTGATTGACTAACAAAACAACGCTCGGCCGCATCCCCGAAGTGGCGTGTTTCATGTAGTGTCACTAGATAGTGAAGTTGCTTAAGACTTGGCCATTTATTCATGAAATTACTTTGTAATATGAGTAAGATAAGTTGGAGTCTACCCACCTGGAATGGTCAATAGACTTGGAAAGGACAAAGAATGGGTTTATCGCTTTTTTCGATGAACTCAATCTATTTAATTCGCTTTTTTCTATAGTACCGATTGTACTATAGTTTGTCGCGTAGAAACGGAGCCCAATCAAAGAAGTATTGGGCCAACTAATTTTTTAGGAGATTCCAAAATGGTACTAGTAGGTCGTCAAGCCCCTGACTTTACTGCAGCAGCTGTTCTAGGTAACGGCGAAATCGTTGACAACTTCAACTTCGCAGAATTCACAAAAGGTAAGAAAGCGGTTGTTTTCTTCTACCCACTAGACTTCACTTTCGTTTGTCCTTCTGAGCTTATCGCTTTCGACAACCGTCTTGAAGATTTCCAAGCTAAAGGCGTTGAAGTAATCGGTGTTTCTATCGATTCTCAATTCTCTCACAACGCATGGCGTAACACTGCTATCGCTGATGGCGGTATCGGTCAAGTTAAGTACCCACTAGTTGCTGACGTTAAGCACGAAATCTGTAAAGCATACGACGTTGAGCACCCAGAAGCTGGTGTTGCTTTCCGTGGTTCTTTCCTAATCGACGCAGACGGTCTTGTACGTCACCAAGTTGTTAACGACCTACCACTAGGCCGTAACATCGACGAAATGCTACGCATGGTTGACGCACTAAACTTCCACGAGAAGAACGGTGAAGTTTGTCCAGCACAATGGGAAGAAGGTAAATCAGGTATGGACGCATCTCCAAAAGGTGTTGCAGCATTCCTATCTGAGCACGCAGACGACCTAAGCAAGTAATTACATTCTTAAGCCCGCGCTCAACTCGGGTGAATGGTTGGAAGCTCTCTTAGTAGCCAAAGGCACAAGAAGCGTAAAGCAATAGCACAAAGTGCAACGCCAATCAGTTAAGAAGTAAAGTCTTATTAAAAGCCCGAAGTTCACGCTTCGGGCTTTTCTTATATTGATCAGAACCTTCTTACCCATTTCTCTCAATTGAGGCAGCGATTACCGAAAAGATTTACCCCTATTTCGTTCCCTTTCCCTCTACCCTTTCATTACTCGCTATTGCTATCATCCAGTTATCCCCTCTTCGGAACGACAAAATGAAACCTGAATTAGAAGTATGTATCGATAATCTCGAATCCCTTCACCTTGCAATAGATGGGGGAGCAGATCGCATAGAGCTCTGCTCATCTCTCTCTCTAGGTGGGCTAACGCCAAGTTTTGGTTTTATGAAGAAAGCGGCTGAGCACTCTTCCGTTCCAGTTTATGCCATGATCAGGCCAAGACAGGGAGACTTTATCTTTAGCTCAGAAGATATCGAGTGCATGCTTGAAGATATTGAGGCAGCTTCTATTGCAGGGCTTTCAGGGGTCGTATTAGGCGTAACCAACTCGGATGGCAGTCTGGACATAAGCGCATTAGAGCAACTCACTAACAAGGCAAAGAGCCTCAACTTGGGTATGACTCTCCATCGAGCGATTGATGTTTGCGCAGATTATGAACGTGCATTAGAACAAGCTATCGAATTGGGCTTTGAAAGAATTCTCACTTCCGGACTTGCTCTAACTGCTGAGCTTGGAATTGATATCTTAACGGAAATGGTAAAACAGGCGAGCGGACGCATTGATATCATGGCGGGAGCTGGTGTAAACGCCGCAAATGCGTCGATTCTGTTAGATTCATCTAATGTTGATGCACTGCATTTATCCGGAAAAACTACCCGTACTAGCAGCATGAAGGCAACATCATCTACAAAAATGGGAAACCACGATGTTGATGATTACCTTATTCCTATTACTAGCTCAGAAAAAATAAGAGCCGTAAAAACCGTAATCCTCAATCACATTTAATTGTTTAACAAAGCGTTACCGAGTAATACTGGTTTATCGATTAGAGTCGCGTATATTGTTTAAACCAGTTAACGACATTAACGGATAGATATGGCAAAGGATTTATTTGGCACACTCGACCTTAACTTGCTACGAACCTTTTTGATTGTTCATCAGGAAAAAAATACTCGTAAGGCCGCTGAGCGTCTTTTCGTTACACAACCCGCAGTGAGCCAAGCATTGCAAAAACTCAGACACCATTTTGGTGATGACCTATTTGTTAAGGTGCATGGCGGATTACAACCTACTCATTTTAGCGAGCAATTGGCCAATGAACTTGCACCGCATATAGATGGGATTAAAAGTGCCGTGAACTCTTCCTATGGTTTTGACCCTAAAGAGATCGATTACCCAATAAAAATTGCCCTATCACCCGTAGTACTCGCTTGCTTGTCCGGCTCACTCTACAAAACCATCACACAGCAAGCCCCAAACTGTAAATTGGAACTGGCAAGTTGGACTACAGCTTCTGCCGAGGATATTCGAAAGGGTGATGTTTTGATGGGAATTGCGTACCAACTCCCTTATGTATCTAAAGAAATTTACGCTCAAAAGCTTGTTGATATTGAGGGCAGACTCTTTGTACGAAAAGACCATCCAATTAAACAGTCCACCGTCAAACCGCAAGATCTTGCAGGCTACGAAATCGCATCTCTAATATCACCAGGGTGGAACGACAATTTCAGCCAAGCTTCTAAAGTGCTTGACGCGTATTCGATTCCCCATCGCGTCGGCTTCCGATCCGAGATGGTATTAGCCATCATCGATGTATTGCTCAATTCCGATATGCATATGCCACATTCAAACCTCTTTCCTATCCAAAATTACCCTAACCTACGAGTTATTGATGTGGATCTCGAAGAGGAGGAAAAAACGATCTCCGTATACAACCACATTCACATCAAAAACCGCAATAACCCTTTACACAACTGGCTCGATAGCGTGGTCAAGAAGGCACTCAAAGAACAACTTAATAAGTAATACTTATCAACCTTATATGAAACTCTACTTAGCCTAAAAATAATACACTGTTTAATATTCACTCCATCGACACGGAGTCAACCAATTAAGCCATAGTAGGGATGCTCAATATTCAAATTATTGAGAGTGTATTCAATGAAAAAATCAATTATTGCGGTATCTCTAGCTAGCGCATTTTCTTTCAATGCTTTTGCAGAAGCAGAAGTTCAAAACCCAATTTGGAATCAACCAACAAATCCAATCGAAGCAGTACCGGAGCAACCTGTGCTTCCAGGTATCGACAATAGTGTTCCTGGTGTACCAGACCGTCCACAACCACCTGTACATGTTCAGCCACCAATTGAAGCAGCGCCAGAACAACCTGTTCTTCCTGAAGTTGACAATGGCGTACCTGGTATCCCGGATCGTCCGCAGCCACAACGCCCTACAAACCCAATTCAAGGTACACCAAGTAATCCTGTTGAAATTCAGCCAGAGCATCCAATCCAAGATGGTGACTACGCTCCTGACATTTCAGGCCCAACCGAATCAGAGCGAACTTCTGCTCTAGAACTTGGCTTCCAAGCAATGGCTGAAGAGTACAACCAAAAGTTCAATGAGCATCAAGAGCAGATGGATGGTATCCGTGCGAGCTTACACGCGGTAACGAACGCACGCCCATTCGTGACTAACGGTGAATTTGCTGTCGGTGCAGGTGTTGGTTTTGCTGGCTCTAAAGAAGCGATTGCTCTAGGTGGCGCTTACGGTATCAGTGAACAACTGAGCGTATCAGGCACATTCAACTACGAGACCTCAGGCAAGTACTCATCATCAGATGTCTCTGGTGGCGTGGGTGTCCAGTTTAACTTCAAGTAACACTCTCTCCCCTACTAAGGATGGTGGGGGACCTTTTTCTTCAGGGAGCTTATTCACCTAAGTGCTGGATGCGCTTACTTTAATTATTAATGAGAGTGTTATGAAAATTGTACAAACAATCGCTTTAACTACCGCCCTTTTATCAACGGCTAGCTTTGCTGCACAAGATGCCTTTTCGGGTCATCGAGTAGGTGCTGGCTTCTCTACTGCTGAAATAGACTATGTGTATTCCGGATATCCAAATGCCGATTTAGGTAGCGGACTCAAGCTGGAATATGGTTACGATTTAAACCGTATTTTTGGCTTTAACGCATCGATGGATTACATCACCGACGATTACAGCTTCAGCAGTATTAAGTACGAGTCGAAAGTCACAACCATTAAGTTAGACTCAGACATTGGTTATACATTTGATTTAGATGGGTTCAATCTTAAACCTTATGGCGCAATTGGTTTAGCCCGCATCATTGATAAACAAACAATTAGCGATGTACAAGATAGCTACACCATCTCAAGAAACGATACCTCTATTCTGATGGGTGCAGGTGTACGCGCACACTTTGACTTTGGCTTATACAGTGATCTTCGCTTCAACTTTATGATGCTTGATGACTACGACATCGATCAGCTATCCATTACTTTCGGATACAAGTTTTAGCCCAACACTTTAAACCATCGCATCAAGGAGTATTTCGCCAAGGTGGGCACTGATTAGTAGGTCATCTATGAAACTCAAACATATTGCTCTAGCTCTCTCTTTTTTAAGCGCGCCATTTGTTCATGCAAACGGTCTTCACCTTTCCCCTGAACTCAAAATTGGTGCTTACCATGGATTTGGTATGCAGGCAGGAGTGACTGAAGTCGCCAATTTTGATGCGGTTTACCTTAGCTACTCTCACCTTTGGTATGAAAGTGACAGATATGACGAGTCTGTTGACTCATATCGACTGGGTATCCAAAAAAGTTTTGGCGCGCAAGGTACGCACGGATTTCAAGCTGAAATTGGTTTTGCTACCTACGATGGCGACAAAACACGTTCGGAGGTTACGGAAAGCAAATCTGCTACAGGATTGAGCATTGGAGGAGCTTACGTTTACCAAGCAACATCTGTGCTCGCGCTAAGAGCTGGGGCTGATATGAACATCTTCGACCATAACAAAACTTATATCCCTTATGACACCACGATTAACCTCAATCTTGGTGCCATCATCAGTTTTTAGTACTAATAGCGAATTTCAAAAAATAGCGGCTCAGCTTCGAAGATTATTATTCAAGCCGTCAGACTATTTCAAAGCGTCATCTAGGCTTTGGTTTCCTAGATGGCGTACATCTTTCCCTTTCACGAAATAGATGATGTACTCACAAATGTTTTGGCATCGATCTCCCACACGTTCTATGGCACGAGCCGACCACATCACTTGTAGAATATTGGGGATGTTTTTGGGGTCTTCCATCATATACGTCATCAACTGGCGAATTACCGCCTCATATTCAGCATCGAGCTTATCATCAAGTTTATGCACTTCCGCTGCAGCATCGACATCCATGCGTGCAAAAGCATCAAGAACCTGATGCAGCATCGCAATAGCATGGCGACAGAGTGGTTCTAATGAAACATGGAATTTCTGGTTCTTAGTAGAAGGGATATCAATCGCACCTTGAGCAATCTTAGATGCGACATCACCAATACGTTCAAGATCAGTAATGGTCTTAATGATCGCCATAATTAAACGCAGATCTTTCGCTGTGGGTTGTCGCTTGGCAATGATTCGAGTACAAGCCTCATCAATCGACACTTCCATTGCATTGACCTTATGATCATCTCGAATCACTTTCTTAGCCAATTCAATATCATCTTTATGCAGTGCCTGCATTGCAAAAGAGAGCTGCTGCTCCACGAGGCCGCCCATAGTCAAAACATGAGTACGTATTGACTCAAGCTCCACGTTAAATTGTCCAGATATATGACGACCGAAATGCATGTTCGCTCCTAAATGATGGCTTACTATGACGATAGTAAACTTAACCGTATCTTCCTGTAATGTAGTCTTCTGTTTGATTTTTCAATGGTGATGTAAAGATTGAATCTGTATCTGAGTACTCGATCAACTTACCCATATGAATAAAGGCGGTGTGATCACTCACTCGCGCTGCTTGTTGCATGTTATGAGTCACAATCACTACCGTGTATTGCGTTTTAAGATCGTTAATCAGTTCTTCAATCGTCAGTGTTGAGATAGGGTCGAGTGCCGAGGTTGGCTCATCCAATAACAAGACTTCAGGTTCAATTGCCACCGCACGCGCAATCACCAAACGCTGTTGCTGACCACCGGACAAACCAAACGCGTTTTCATGCAGTCGATCCTTTACTTCATCCCATAACGCTGCTGCACGCAAAGAGCGCTCGACCGCATCATCAAGATCACGACTGTTACTCATACCTTGAAGGCGCAGACCGTAAACCACATTTTCATAAATCGACTTAGGGAAAGGGTTTGGTCTCTGAAAAACCATACCCACGCGTCGGCGCAAGGTAGCAACATCTACTTGAGGATCATAAACATTGTGACCATAAAGTTTCACTTTGCCAGAGACTCGACACCCTTCCACTAAATCATTCATTCGATTGATGCAGCGCAACAAGGTCGATTTTCCACACCCCGAAGGCCCGATAAATGCAGTTACCTGTCCTTTAGGGATCTTCATTGAGATGTCATCCAGTGCTTGGCTCTCTTTGTAATGAAGATTTAGCCCCTCAATCGAGATAGCGGTTTGCTCATCCGTTAGATTGTGTACATCAAGTGGGGCGTAATAACCCAAGGTTTCATTAATTGAAAACATCTAATCTTGTCCTAAGGTTCGGTACTTCTCACGCAAATTATTGCGGATATTAATCGCGGTTAGGTTCAACCCAACAATCACAGTAACCAAAAGAAACGATGTGGCGTACACCAATGGTCTTGCCGCTTCGATGTTTGACGTCTGAAAGCCAACATCATAAATATGGAAGCCTAAATGCATGAACTTTCGATCTAGATGCACATAAGGGAACTGACCGTCGACCGGTAAACTAGATGCCAGCTTAACGACACCCACCAGCATCAATGGCGCTACCTCGCCTGCTGCACGCGCAATCGCGAGAATCAAACCCGTAATGATCGCTGGGCTTGCCATCGGTAACACAATGCGCCATAGCGTTTCAAACTGTGTTGCCCCTAAAGCTAATGAACCGTGACGAACGGCACTAGGGATTCGCGTTAAACCTTCTTCTGTCGTGACAATAACCACGGGAAGAGTTAACACAGCCAAAGTCAGTGAAGACCATAACAGTCCAGGAGTACCAAAGGTTGGAGCTGGTAAACGCTCAGCATAAAACAGCGTATCAATCGAGCCACCGATCGTATAAACAAAGAAACCTAAGCCAAATACCCCATACACAATCGACGGAACACCGGCTAAATTAATCACCGCAATACGAATTAGACGCGTGAGAGCATTAGTCTTCGCATATTCATGAAGATAGATAGCAGCAATGACACCAAGAGGCATCACCACAATCGACATTAATATCACTAGCAACACAGTACCAAATATTGCTGGGAAAACGCCACCTTCTGAATTTGACTCCCTCGGGTTTTCCGACAAAAACTTCCAGATCTGTTTAAACCAATGCGTCACTTTCTCAGCATAGTTCATCTGGTTTGGATACCAGTAATCTAGAATATGGCTCAAAGGAATCTCAACGTGCTGCCCGGTCATGTCTTCAACAATTAAGCTTTCGATGTTGAGCTGAGTTCTTAGTTGCTCCAAACGCAATTCGGCATCATCAAGCTGCTCATTGAGTGTACGTCGGGTGTCTTCATAACTTTTTAAGTAGCTATCGCTAACCGTTGAGTTTAGCTCTAGCTTTCGCTTTTCAAGTCTTAACTTCTCTAATTGCCAACTGATCCCACGGATCTCTTGATTCACGATCCGAGAGGTTTCTTCACGAAGCACATCTGCAAACGCAAGACCATCTTCCAAAGACTGATCTATATCGGTCACACTTGAGCCAGCAGCGCTTTCAAAACCAATCGGCTTACCAAAGAAGTATCCACCTCGACTGCGCTCTATCACTGCCCACTCTTGCGGCTCGGTTGGCTGCTGCAAATTGATATCTAAAATAGAGACGAAATCGGCTGGGTATAGCTCTCGGTTGGCTACTTTAATGCTTAAGCGCTTCACCAAACCCGTCGCGAGTTGTTGCTCAGATAAATACTCTTGAGATTGCGGGATCTGTGAGATAGGAATGTACTTATTCTCATACAGCTGCCCGATAAGGCGATCAGGTGAACCATTTAGCTCAACCTGTGAAAGGGTCGACTCATCAAGTTGCCACTGGTACAGAGGAGCGGGCCAAAAGTACGTTAGTCCCTTCCAACCGATTAAGAGCATCAATCCAAGCACGGAAAGCATACTGATACTCACCGCACCACCGGTCAGCCAAATCCAAGGGGAGCCAGACTGTACCCAGTTAAGTAGAGATTTAAATTTATTGGCCATGAATACTATGCTGCCCCTTCAAAACTATAACGCACGATACTTGTCGCGCAGTCGTTGTCTTACCCACTCCGCTAAGAAGTTTACAGCGAAAGTAAAGACAAACAGCAGCAACGCCGCTAAGAATAATAAGCGGAAGTGGGAGCCACCAACTTCGGATTCAGGTAGCTCAACTGCGATGGTCGCAGATAGCGTTCTCATCCCCTCTAAGATGTTCCAATCTAAAATCGGGGTATTACCTGTCGCCATAAGTACAATCATGGTTTCACCCACAGCGCGCCCTAACCCCATCATGATTGCAGAGAAAATACCCGGGCTTGCAGTCAGTAATACCACATAAATCAGTGTTTGCCATGCCGTAGCACCTAAGGCTAGCGACCCGTCAGAGAGATGCTTGGGTACAGAGAAGATCGCATCTTCTGCGATGGTAAAGATGGTAGGAATCACAGCAAAGCCCATAGCAAAACCAACCACCAGAGCGTTTCTTTGGTCAAAGCCAATGCCGTATCCAGCAAGAAAAGTGCGAATATCCCCACCAAACAACAGAGCTTCAATCTGATTCCCTAACAAGAACACACAGATAATGGTAATAACTAACACCGGTATCAGTATCAATGCATGCCAGCCATTAGAGAATCGGCGAGTAAAGCCTTTAGGAATTACATACCAAACCAACCCGGTCAGCAATGCACTTAATGGAAGGGCAATCATCAAAGAGAAAACCGCCGTAAGATGGGTTTCGACAATAGGCGCAAACCATAAACCAGCCAAGAAGCCGATGATAACAGTAGGCAAAGCCTCCATAAGTTCAATCGACGGCTTCACAACTCGGCGCATTCTTGGCGACATGAAATAGGCCGTGTAAATGGCACCTAACACAGCAATCGGCGTTGCAAAAAGCATCGCAAACAACGCAGCTTTAATCGTTCCGAAAGTGATCGGTATTAAGCTGAACTTCTCTTCAAAGTCGTCATTGGCTGATGTCGATTGCCATACGTAAGCAGGTTCTGGATAGCTTTCATACCATACCTTCTGCCACAAGGAGGACAGTGAGATCTGAGGATATTCATTATCAACCGCGGCTACGCGAATTTCATCGTCTATCAATGCCACGAGATGTAATTCATTAGCGGACATCGCGGCCAACTGTGGCGATTTTTCAAAGGCACGCTCAAACAAAGACAGTTTTTCACTGGTGGTGTAATGGCTTTGCAAAGTGCCATTTTTATAGAAGCTGTAAAAGCCCTTTCGATAGGTGTCGGGCAGAATGAACTGTACTTCTTCTGCGAGTTGAAAGTCTCGAATGTGGGTTAGGCTGCGCTGTTTATCCTTGAGCACATCAAACCATTGTGAAACCTGCCCATCGTTATGGGTAACGAGCAGAGAATAAGCGCCAGACAGCAGATCAATCGTCTTCACGGCGTGTTTTTCATCACTCAGACTCAAGTCCACCAGCTCTCTAACCGAAAACTGGGATTGGCTGAGTGTTAGTACCGCCAGCTCAGATCCTGCTCTCAAGTAAAGCGTATTGCCATCAGGTGTCATCAAGATCTGATCTTGTTGACTAAACTTAGTTGAGAGCCATTGACTTGCCTGCTGATGGTAATTGCCTTGTAGATCGGCTTGATACCATTTTACAAGTAAACGCTGATCGGTGAGCTGAGCAGTGATGGTCAACTGTGAGCCATGACGTGAGAAAGCAAAGTGCTCTATCTCAGCTCCATTACTTTCCGTCACCAATAAGAAACGTTCAATGGTATTTAATCGTTGTACCTTAGGTTCAGCAATACTGTTCGGTTTGTATAACGGCGCGCTAAATTCAGGAGAGAAGAAGGTGATGTCGCCACTGTTCATCGCAAATGCAAACCAATTTTCCGCTGGAGTATTACGAGCGAAAGCAACCGGTGCTGCGATAATCTGCTCAGAAAAATAAGAGTCTGAGTTTTGTGTATCTAAGTCCCAAAACTGTACTTTACCTGAGTTTTCAATAGTAAAGGCATGCTTACCATACTCATCGACGGACAGCGCTACAGCATTGTTTACATTAAGAGACTTTCGATTATCACTGACCTGGATATCAGCATCAGAGAATACCGGCAGGATGACCATAGCGAGATAAATGAAGATCAGTACTAAAGCTGCCAGAACACTTACCCCGCCGCACGTCACAGAAAAGCGGACAAGACGGTCTTTCAACCATCGCTTCTTGTCTTTTTCTTTCAGTGAAAATTGGCTTGGGGTCATCTTTCTATCTACCTTTTTTGAGCTAATATCATAATATTTCGATTAGATGACAATTATATTACAGGTCACATTAAATAACTGAAACTAGTAGCAACTTTTGCATAAACTTTCAATTGCAATAATACCGTAACAAAATGAGCATACGCTGCTTATTTTTTATAATTTAAGCCCCAAAAAATGCGTCAGTCAATCAAGGAGAGTCTTAATGAATGCGGAAAAACTCTACATAGAAAAAGAACTTAGCTGGCTCTCTTTTAATGAGAGAGTATTGCAAGAGTCCGCAGACAAACATGTTCCTTTGATAGAACGTGTCCGCTTTTTGGGTATTTTCTCCAACAACTTGGACGAGTTTTACAAAGTTCGCTTTGCTGATGTCAAACGCCGAATCTTAATTAACCAAGAGCGCGGCATTAATGATAATTCAAAGCATCTCTTGGCTAAAATGCAAACCAAAGCACTAAAACTCAATCAAAGGTTTGATGAACTCTACAATGAATTGATTCTAGAGATGGCAAGACGGCGCATCTTTCTGGTCAATGAAACACAATTAAATGAGTCGCAGATAAAGTGGATCCGAAAGTATTTTCGTAAAGAAATACTGCCTCACATCACCCCGCTACTGATGACCGATGAGATCGACGTATTACAATTTCTAAAAGATGAGTATGCGTATCTCACCGTCGAGCTAGAAAAAGATCAACAGTCCAGTTATGCCCTGATCGAAATACCGACCGATCACCTCCCTCGCTTCGTTAAAGTGCCAGAACCGAAAGGCAAGCGTCGCAAGACCATCATTCTGCTCGACAACATCATTCGCTACTGTATTGACGATCTATTCAAAGGGTTCTTTGAGTACGATAGCCTCAATTGCTACGCCATGAAGATGACCCGAGATGCCGAGTATGATCTCAGTTATGAAGTCGAGCATAGTCTGCTAGAGCAGATGTCGGAAGGGGTCGCACAAAGATTGAGTGCCATGCCTGTGCGCTTTGTGTATGAGCATACCATGCCTGAAAAGATGCTCCATTTCTTATGTAACAAACTTGGGATGTCTAACTATGACAGCTTAATCCCAGGTGGCCGATATCATAATTTCAAAGACTTTATCGCCTTCCCAAACATGGGTCGTGAGTACCTGGAAAATAAACCTCTCCCCCCGATGAAGTGCGCCGACTTCGACGGCTTCCACAACACATTTGATGCGATCAAAGAGAAAGATATTCTACTCTATTATCCTTATCACACCTTTGACCATATCACAGAGTTGGTTCGCCAAGCCTCGTTCGATCCTAAAGTGATCAGCATTAAGATAAACATCTATCGAGTGGCGAAAAATTCCAAGCTGATGAACTCGATCATTGATGCTGTACACAATGGAAAAAGCGTCACAGTGGTGGTTGAGTTGCAAGCTCGCTTCGATGAAGAGGCCAACATTGAGTGGGCGAAAGTGCTTACCGAAGCCGGCGTACACGTTATCTTTGGTGCACCCGGCTTGAAGATCCACTCAAAGCTGCTCTTGATTAGCCGTCGCGAAGGGGAAGAGATTACCCGCTATGCTCATATCGGTACTGGCAACTTCCATGAAAAAAATGCTCGCATCTATACGGACTTCTCTCTCCTGACTGCCGACCAAGATTTGGCAAATGAGGTACGTAACGTTTTTGAGTACATTGAAAACCCATACCGCCCTGTACACTTCGATCACTTAATTGTTTCACCGCGCAATTCTCGTAAAAAACTATACCGCCTGATCGATGGTGAGATCTCAAATGCCAACGCCGGCAAGAAAGCGCAGCTAACGCTAAAAGTGAACAACCTTGTAGACAAAGGGTTGATTAATAAACTCTATGGTGCAAGCAGTGCAGGTGTGAAAATTCGCATGATCATTCGAGGTATGTGCTCTTTAGTTCCAGGCGTGGAAGGTATCAGTGAAAACATTGAAATTATTAGCATTATTGACCGTTTTCTTGAGCACCCTCGCGTCATTATCACGCATAATGATGGAGATCCACAGGTCTACATCTCGTCTGCAGATTGGATGACTCGAAACATTGACCACCGCATTGAAGTTGCGGCACCAATCCGTGATGAACGTTTGAAACAACGTATCATTGATATTGTAAATCTCCATTTTACCGATACAGTTAAAGCTAGATGGATTGATAAAGAGATGAGCAATAATTACGTTCCACGTGGTAACCGTAAAAAAGTTCGCTCACAAGTCGCCATCTATGATTACCTCAAGCAGGTCGAAAAGCACACCAGAAAAGCCAGGGAACCAAAGCCAGACGATGAGCAAAACTAACGATGCTTCCTCTAAAGAAAAAAATACTTCCCTAGATACCGCCTTGCTTGAGGCGGCATCTACGCCAATCCGAAATGTCGCGGCCATTGACTTAGGCTCCAACAGCTTCCACATGGTCGTCGCGAAGGTCATTGGCCAAGAGCTACAACTTGTCAGCCGCCACAAACAGCGCGTGCGTTTAGGTTCTGGCCTAGACAGCCAGTCTAACCTCAGCAACAGTGCCATGGAGCGAGGCCTTGAGTGTTTAGCTATGTTTGCAGAGCGCATACAAGGTTTTGAGTTAGACAACGTTCGTATCGCGGCAACTCATACCCTTCGACAAGCAAACAATGCTCATATTTTTATCCAGAGAGCAAAAGAGGTACTCCCTTTCCCAATTGAAGTGATCCCTGGCCAAGAGGAAGCTCGTCTCATCTATCTTGGCGTTGCGCACACCCAACCCGAATCCGACTCTAAACTGGTGGTTGATATTGGCGGGGGCAGTACCGAACTGATCATTGGTGAAGGCTTTGAAGCCAAGCTGGTCAATAGTAAACAAATGGGCTGTGTAAGTTTTACTCATCGCTATTTCGCCAATAATAAACTCTCATCAAAGAACTTTGCTAAAGCGATAATCGCTGCCCAACAGCGCCTCGAGCCACTGACTGCACAATATAAAAAGAGAGGCTGGGAGGCCGCTCTAGGCTCTTCAGGTACGATTAAAGCCATCAAAGAAGTCCTAATTGGCTTAGGTTATGAAGACTCAATCATCACAGAGAAAAGATTAGAACACCTTATCGATACCTTATGCGAGCACAAAACCATTGACGATATAGACATTAAGGGATTAACCGTTGAGCGTCAGCCGGTATTTGCGGCGGGTGTTGCTATTCTTACGGGTATTTTCAAAGCGTTATCGATCAAGGAGATGCACTTTTCAGATGGTGCACTTCGAGAGGGTCTGTTGTATGAAATGGAAGAGCGCTTTCAACGCTCCGATATTCGAATGCGAACCACGGAAAACTTAGCACTCAAACATCAGGTCGACTTAGAACATGCGGCACGGGTTAAAGGCCAAGCCTTAGAGTTTATCCATCAACTGCAAGACTCACTTGGCATCAAGAAAAAAAGTCAGCTATTTGACCTCTTAAGTTGGAGTGCCCTACTCCATGAAGTCGGTCTTAGTATTAGCTTTCAAGGATTTCATCGTCACTCTGCCTACATCTTAAAGCACACCAATATGCCGGGCTTCAACAGTGAGCAGCAGTCGGTGATGGCGACTTTGGCACGCTTCCAACGTAAGTCTTTAAAGCTTCAAGAGATACCCGATTTCAGCCTGTTCAAGAAAAAGCAGATAATCGGTTTAGTGAAAATTCTTCGTTTAGCTATTTTATTGAATGGACAGCGTAATGATGCGCCACTGTTAGATATTAAAATAGAGCCCGTAAATAAAGATCATTGGAAGCTGAGCTGTAATAACCCAGAGTGGCTGACTGAAAACAAGCTGCTCGCTGCAGATTTAACACAAGAGCAAGAACTCTGGGAGCAAGTCGATTGGCAGCTTAGCTTCGATAACCATCATTTCAATAACAATGACTTAGAAGACAATAGTTTCGATGATAATACCGAAGCCAAGCCTTCATAAAGTAGCGCGATTACAGTCCAACTTTAGCTAGCTCTTGTTGGGCAAACTCTCTTGGAATCGCTACGTAGCCATCCTTTTCAACCAACTCTTGCCCCTGCTTTGAGAACACAAAAGTTAGGAACTCCTGCTCTACTGGTGAAAGCGGTCTCTCTGGATGCTTATTCACATAAACGTAGAGGAATCGAGATAATGGGTAATCACCATCAATGATGTTTTCTCGCGTAGCATCAACGTAATCATCACCTTGAATTGCTACCGGAATCAATTTAACGCCAGCCACTCGATAGCCTATACCTGAGTAACCAATACCACTAATCGACGATGAAACAGACTGAACTACTGAGGCAGAGCCCGGTTGCTCATTGACACGGTTTTTAAAATCACCGCCACATAGCGCATTCATTTTGAAGTAACCATATGTCCCTGAAACCGAGTTTCGTCCGAACAACTGAAACGGGTGCTTAGCCCAACTTTGGGTGATACCCAGGTCTTGCCAAGTCTCATAGGATTGATTGGCACCACAGCGTAGAGTTTGAGAAAAGATCCCATCAATTTGGCGAAAGTTCAGCCCTTGAATGGGATTATCTCGATGAACAAAGATACCAATAGCATCGATAGCAACTTTAAGTGCGGTCGGCTTATATCCATGTTCACGCTCAAAGGCTTCAATCTCACGAAGGCGCATTGGTCGGCTCATTGGCCCTAAGTGTGCTGTGCCCTCGGTCAATGCAGGAGGAGCGGTCGACGAACCTGAAGCCTGTACCTGCGCATTCACATTTGGGTAGTAAGTCTTAAACTCTTCCATCCACAGTGTTGTCATACCAGCCAAGGTATCTGATCCAACCGATAAGAGACTTCCCGAAATACCATGGA
The DNA here is from genome assembly GCF_022397975.1 of Vibrio sp. Isolate30. Lineage (NCBI taxonomy): Bacteria > Pseudomonadati > Pseudomonadota > Gammaproteobacteria > Vibrionales > Vibrionaceae > Vibrio > Vibrio sp. Isolate30. The sequence goes on along the minus strand of NZ_JAKEUS010000009.1, from coordinate 7,616 downwards.
CTTTTTTGTAGTCTGGCAGAGATTCCGTAGTTTGCTCAGAACGAACGATGCCACTCATGGTTAGAGTGGCAATCAAAAGGCTAGAGACGGACAATTTTCTCATCAATTGACTCATTGAACTGTTAGACGGCTTGGTAGCGTAAAGGAGAAACGACTCCCAACGCCAACTTTACTCTGTATTTCGAGATGTGAGTCGTGATGGCTGAGTGCATGCTTCACAATCGCGAGCCCTAAGCCACTCCCTCCGGTATCTCGAGATCGCGCCTTATCTACACGATAGAAACGCTCAGTTAATCTGTGCAGGTGTTGAGGCTCAATACCATCACCGGTATCGGAGACATCTAGACAGGCACCTTGACTGGTTTGATACCAACGCACCTTCACCGTAGCGCCTGCAGGTGTGTATTTCACGGCGTTGTACACCAGATTGGAGATAGCGCTGCGCAGCTGATCTTCATCGGCGAGAACACGTAAGCTCTTATCGATATCAAATTCAAGCTTATGCTCTTTATCACCACTCAAACTTGTCGCTTCTTTCTCGAGTACCTCGAGCATCGCAGGAACATTAACCACTTCATCCAGGTCATGCATTGGAGCCGCTTCAATCTTGGATAACGTCAACAATTGATTGACTAGACTATTCATGCGATTCAACTGCTCTGTCATCACCCCATGCGCTTTACTCCACATCGGGCCGACAACCATATCTGGGTCTTCAGTCATCTCAAGGTATCCTTGAAGCACAGTCATTGGTGTACGCAGTTCATGAGAAACGTTAGCAAAGAAATTACGACGCATGCCCTCAAGCTGCTTAAGCTGAGTAACATCACGCACCACCATAAGGTGCTCGCCCTCAGTGTAGGGCACGATACGTAATTCCAGCATACGCTCGACATTCAGGGGAGAAGGCATCTCTAATGGCTCAGAGAAGTCCTGTTTATTGAGGTACTTTATGAAATCTGGAGTGCGAATCAGATTGGAGATCGGCTGACCAGAATCATCCGGCCAACGAAAGCCGAGTAAGTATTGAGCGAGTTTGTTACACCAAACAATATTGCCTTCACTACGAAATACCACAACGGCATCAGGCAGCGATTCCGCACCATTACGGAAACGACGAATCAGATTGGTTAACTCTTTACGCTTACGACGCTGTCTCTGTTGCATGCGATAGATGCCGTTAAACAGAGATTCCCAATTTCCAGAACCTGAAGGTGGTGTTAATCGCTTTTCATCCCACAACCACGCCGATAGACGCATTTGATTGTGAAGATGCCATGCCAACTGCAATACCGTAGCAGCCAACAATAACCAAGGCAGATAGCCAAATATCCAGCCAACTATAAACCAAGGTGCGTAAAAAAAAGCCAGCTCCCAAGCCAGCTTCTTCCAGGTTAACTTTTCAACCATTCAGGACTCCGTAAATCGGGCATCGAAGCCATATATTAAGCTTTTGTAGAGAAGCGATAGCCAGCACCGCGAACTGTTTGAATCAGTTTATCGTGACCTGCCGCTTCAAGAGCTTTGCGAAGGCGACGAATATGTACATCCACAGTACGGTCTTCTACGTAAACGTTGGTTCCCCAAACATTATTCAGTAGCTGCTCGCGGCTATATACACGCTCTTGATGCGTCATAAAGAAATGCAACATTTTGAATTCTGTCGGTCCCATATCAACAGGGCCGTCACTCGCGGTAACACGGTGAGAAACAGGGTCAAGCTTGAGGCCTTGCACGTCGATCACATCTTCGAGAGCCGTTGGTGTCACACGACGAATGACCGCTTTCAGACGAGCAACCAGTTCTTTTGGTGAGAATGGCTTAGTGATGTAGTCATCTGCGCCCACTTCTAAACCACGAACCTTGTCTTCCTCTTCACCACGCGCTGTCAGCATTACCACTGGGATGTTACGAGTGAGTTCTTCGCGCTTCATATGCTTGATGAAATTAATACCGCTACCACCCGGTAGCATCCAATCTAGTAATACTAGATCTGGGAAAGGTTCACATAGCTTGTTAACCGCTGTATCGTAATCTTCAGCTTCTACTGCTTGGTAGCCTTTTTGTTCAAGTACAAAACACAGCATCTCACGAATAGGTGCTTCATCCTCAACGACCAGAATCCTTCTCGACATAATTGAATAGCCTTTGTATTTAATCAACGCATTGCATTATCAGAGTTAATTATGACACTTTTGTGACCTTTGAAAACAAATTTTAATATAACTGTCTCAATCGTTTCACTTTAGAAGTTTTGATAGCGAATTAACGACAAATTCGATCAAATCCCCTATGATGGAGCACTTCTAAAAAGGTATGAGAAAAAGTATATGTGGTTTAAAAATTGCCTAGTGTATCGCTTCAATCGTGATATTGAGTTCAATGCAGACAAGCTAGAGAAGCAGCTAGAAGAATTTCGCTTCACACCTTGCGGCAGCCAAGACAAACAGAAGTTTGGTTGGGTTCACGCTATGGGTAAGCACGGTGACATGATGACGCATGTTTCTGAAAACCGCATTCTGATTTGTGCAAAGAAAGAAGAGAAGATGCTACCCGCTTCAGTGATCAAAGAAACATTGAATGCAAAAGTAGAAGCGCTTGAGGTTGAATCAGGCCAACCTGTGAAGAAAAAAGAGAAAGACAGCATCAAAGAAGACATCATCATCGATCTTCTTCCGCGCGCGTTCAGTCGCAGCAACTTCACATACGCTTTGATCATGCCAAAAGAAGGCTTCATTGTTGTTGATGCGAGCAGCTACAAAAAGGCCGAAGACGTATTGGCATTGCTACGTAAAACAATGGGTAGCCTACCTGTGGTACCTGCAATTCCAGAGCGTGCAATCGATGAAACCCTAACGGAGTGGGTGAAAACGGGCGACACTCCGCAAGGCATTAACATGCTGGACGAAGCAGAGCTTAAATCTATCCAAGAGGATGGCGGTATCGTTCGCGTTAAGAAGCAAGAGCTAGAAGCTGACGAGATCAAGAACCACATCGAAGCAAACAAAGTCGTCACTAAGCTTGCTGTTAACTGGCAAGATCGTATTGAGTTCATTCTTGGTGAAGATGGCAGCATTAAGCGCCTGAAATTCAGCGATGACCTTAAAGACGAAAACGACGACATTCCACGTGAAGATCAAGCAGCTCGATTTGATGCCGACTTCTCTCTACTGTGTGGTGAGTTCAGCGCTTTCCTACCAAATCTATTTGATTCTTTAGGTGGTCTACCTCACCCTGAAGCATAATCAAGTCAGGCTCTCAAGGTCTATTCTCTTGAGAGCCCGCTAATACCCCTGCTTTTATTATTGGCTTCTACCCTAAATAACTAGTGTTGGATCTCATTTTAGCGTAAAATTTGCGCCCCTTTGATATCACTTGGTGATGTCAACCTGACTTGAGATCAGATTAGAGAAAGAAGCAATGACGACACAAAAACCATTTGTACCAGAACTATTATCACCAGCTGGTAGCCTTAAAAACATGCGTTATGCATTTGCCTACGGTGCAGATGCGGTATATGCAGGCCAACCTCGTTACAGCCTTCGCGTTCGTAACAACGAGTTTAACCACGAAAACCTACAAATTGGTATCAACGAAGCTCACGCCCAAGGCAAGAAGCTGTACGTTGTGTGTAACATTCAGCCGCACAACTCTAAACTGAAAACATTCATCCGCGACCTAAAACCGGTTGTGGAAATGGGCCCTGACGCTCTTATCATGTCAGATCCAGGTCTTATCATGATGGTTCGTGAAGCATTCCCAGAAATGCCAATCCACCTATCTGTACAAGCAAACGCGGTTAACTGGGCTACAGTAAAGTTCTGGGCAGCTAATGGTGTTGAGCGCGTAATCGTTTCTCGTGAACTATCACTTGAAGAGATCGAAGAGATCCGCGAACACTGTCCTGAAACTGAGCTAGAAGTATTCGTTCACGGTGCTCTATGCATGGCGTACTCTGGTCGTTGTCTGCTTTCTGGTTACATCAACAAACGTGACCCTAACCAAGGTACGTGCACTAACGCTTGTCGTTGGGAATACAAAGTAGAAGAAGGCAAAGAGAACGAGACTGGCGACATCGTTGAGAAGTTCGATCCAGCTGAAGCACAAGCTGTTGAGGTTCAAGACGAGCGCCCTGAAACGACTATTGGTCGTGGTAAGCCAACAGATGAAGTGGTTCTACTTTCTGAAGCACACCGCCCTGAAGAGAAAATGGCTGCGTTTGAAGACGAGCACGGCACATACATTATGAACTCGAAAGACCTACGCGCGATCCAGCACGTTGAGCGTCTAACGAAGATGGGTGTTCACTCTCTGAAAATCGAAGGTCGTACTAAGTCTTTCTACTACTGTGCTCGTACCGCTCAGGTTTACCGTAAAGCAATCGATGATGCCGTGGCAGGCAAACCATTCGATGAGAGCCTAATGGGTACTCTAGAGAGCTTAGCTCACCGTGGTTACACCGAAGGCTTCCTACGTCGTCACACTCACGACACGTATCAGAACTACGACTACGGTTACTCTGTATCCGATGCACAACAATTCGTTGGTGAATTCACAGGTAAACGCCGTGGTGACCTAGCTGAAGTAGAAGTGAAGAACAAATTCATTATTGGTGACAGCCTTGAGCTAATGACGCCAAAAGGCAACGTTGTTTTCACTCTAGAAGCGATGGAAAACCGCAAGTCACAACAAATTGAGGACGCAAAAGGAAACGGCCACTTCGTATTCATTCCTGTACCTGCAGATATGGATCTAGAATACGGCCTATTAATGCGTAACCTAAACTCTGGTCAGGATACTCGTAACCCAACAGGTAAGTAACCTTAAGGCTGAAAGATGGCTCTGCTAATAACTGACAAGTGCATTAACTGTGATATGTGCGACCCTGAATGCCCAAATGGTGCAATCACTATGGGTGACACGATCTTCGAGATCGACCCAGATCTCTGTACTGAGTGTAAAGGTCACTACGAAAAGCCGACGTGTCAGTCTGTATGCCCGATAACAAAATGTATCATTACAGACCCAAATCACATCGAAACTGATGATCAACTCTTAGAGAAGTTCGTCATCATTCAAGGCCTCACCTAAAATTAAAAGGTTCAACTTAGCGTTAAGTTGAACCTTTTTTTTATCCTGACTTCTCTATCGGGTAAATATTACAGAACAAGTCTTTCTCGAATTGATACTCTAGCCTCTCTCTCCAATTGGATGCTTGAGAGACATGTACAAGGTAAAAGTTTTCTCGACTTGTGTCGGTTACGAAGGCCATCCCATACTGCATCAACTCATAATGCACATCATTGATAAAACCAGGGTCTACGCGCTGTCGCCCTGTTAAGCTATTTAAATCTTCTCGTGTTAAAGAAACACCTGAAACCTCACTGCTAAATCTATGCCTTAACCACTCAGAAAACTCCTTCGCACAAATCATTGTCATGGTTTTGTCCTCGAATTACTTATCGACGGGTATCTAGACTCTAATTCTTATATACGGCGTGTAAGTCCTATTTGTCACCCCAAAAACATTCTTGTTATGACCCAACTATGCCACTTCGACTCTGTTTTTGTTTTTGTCGGATTGTGAAAGATGAAATATCAAACGATATTCTTATTTACTCTTTACTCACTCTAGACAAAAGTGTGACATTTCTCCAGTTTCTGAAGCGATTCAAAAACCGGTAATTTTGCTTCGAACGATCAGTTAGCGATGACAGATGAACAATATTCTGGCATCACCTTTTTTTTCTTTGGTTTTGATTTGGCGACTTTAGTCGGTGGAGGAACTGGTATCTGTTTAGGCGTCCAACTTGCAAGTTCATAACCACAACCATCCCCTTTTGGTGGTGCTTTCTGCTCAACACAACTCGCTGCATCTTTAGGACAGTGGAGACGAACATGAAAATGCGAATGATGCCCCCACCAAGGTCTTATCTTTCCCAGCCACTTGCGTTCATCACCCTGTGTTGTCTCAGAATCACACAGTGTTTGTTTAATTACTGGGTGGACGAATATACGCGCGACATTCGGATCTTTTGCCGCATATCGAAGTACTTCAAAGTGGTTGTCTTGCCAATTTTCTTTACGCAACTTGTAATTAGTTAGGTCAACGACACTTATCGGTGTAGGCACGGCTAGTTGATTCAGAGAAAGGTTCTTATCATTCAGTCTAAGCCATATATCAATGTCTAATCCGGTTTGGTGACTAGAGTGACCAGAGGAGAAGCGGCCGCCACGAGGAAGTGAAATATCACCGATCATAAGCACTTGATTCAGATTGTCATTAACACTTTTACCAAGCTCTTCTACAAACCTAATCGCATCTGTATGGCCATAATATCGCTTTCTCTGAGGACGTATAACCTGATAACCCAAACCTTGTAGCGGAAGTGCCTGCGCACCATCTAAACAGCCGTTGGCATAAGAGCCTATTGAACTAGTTTGATTACGTGTCGGGCTATCTACACCTTCCCATTGCGTAGGAACCGCGTGCACTGACAAAGAGACCAAGAACAATAATAACCCGTTCCCCCATTTCTTTAGCATTCCTTATCCCTCTCATCATTTTACTGCACTGTCAGCCCTTGATTATGAGCATAGCTGAATATTGTAAAAACTAAATCTAACAACGAACTTATACGAGCAAAGTCTTGCTCTGAGATCTTTATTGGTTGATAAGAAGTTAATATAGGTGAGGGGTTCAGCTCGTAATGATAAGAGCCTATCTAAATCTATAGAGGGAGGGAGAGGTTCAATTGGAGCAAAAGGATTACTGCTATCACCTAGAAGTAACGACATACCTTTGTTACAGAAAGTAAAAAGGCTCTAGTCTTTCGATTAGAGCCTTAAATATGGCAGGGGTGGAGAGATTCGAACTCCCAACACGCGCTGTTTTTGGTAAGTCGGGGAATCCGCTGCTCTGCCAATTGATTACTTCAATATCAAAAAGCAAAAAGGCTCTAGTCTTTCGACTAGAGCCTTAAATATGGCAGGGGTGGAGAGATTCGAAAGCTTCGCCTCAACGCGCGCTGTTTTTGGTAAATCGGGGAATCCGCTGCTCTGCCAATTGATTACTTCAATATCAAATAGCAAAAAGGCTCCAGTCTTTCGACTAGAGCCTCAAATATGACAGGGGTGGAGAGATTCAAAAGCTTCGCCTCAACACGCGCTGTTTTTGGTAAATCGGGGAATCCGCTGCTCTGCCAATTGATTACTTCAATATCAAAAAGCAAAAAGGCTCCAGTCTTTCGACTAGAGCCTTAAATATGGCAGGGGTGGAGAGATTCGAACTCCCAACACGCGGATTTGGAATCCGCTGCTCTGCCAATTGGAGCTACACCCCTGTAGTTGTTTTAAAGACTTAACTTTGTCTGAATAAGTGGCGGAGTGGACGGGACTCGAACCCGCGACCCCCGGCGTGACAGGCCGGTATTCTAACCAACTGAACTACCACTCCGCAGTGGTAAACACGTCTTTAGACGTGGTTCCAAAATTAAAGCCTGGCGATGTCCTACTCTCACATGGGGAAGCCCCACACTACCATCGGCGCTATTGCGTTTCACTTCTGAGTTCGGCATGGAATCAGGTGGGTCCACAACGCTATGGTCGCCAAGCAA
>NZ_JAKEUS010000008.1:0-221267 GCF_022397975.1 Vibrio sp. Isolate30 | reverse complement strand
AGCTACCAAGCTGCTCCATCCCGCGTCCGGATGTCATTGTTAAGCACAATGAAAGCTATCAATTTGGAGCGACACACGAGGTTCGAACTCGTGACCTCAACCTTGGCAAGGTTGCGCTCTACCAGCTGAGCTAGTGTCGCATCACGGAAAGGTCTTTCACCTTTCGATTACCGCTTTCRCGTTAATCTWCAAATTGGAGCGACACACGAGGTTCGAACTCGTGACCTCAACCTTGGCAAGGTTGCGCTCTACCAGCTGAGCTAGTGTCGCATCACGGAAAGGTCTTTCACCTTTCGATTATCGCTTTCGCGTTAATCTTCAAATTGGAGCGACACACGAGGTTCGAACTCGTGACCTCAACCTTGGCAAGGTTGCGCTCTACCAGCTGAGCTAGTGTCGCATAGTTAACCGCTATTGCGTTTAACTGTAATGTGGTTGCGGGAGCCGGATTTGAACCGACGACCTTCGCCCGACGAGCTACCAAGCTGCTCCATCCCGCGTCCGGATGTCATTGTTAAGCACAATGAAAGCTATCAATTTGGAGCGACACACGAGGTTCGAACTCGTGACCTCAACCTTGGCAAGGTTGCGCTCTACCAGCTGAGCTAGTGTCGCATTCTGAAAACGTCTTTCGCCGTTCAGGGCTGCGAATTATAAGAGCATTTTTTTGTGATGCAAGTCCTTAATGCAAAATTCTGCAACTTTTTCGTCAAGTGCTGAAAAAGCACACAGAATTTCAAAAAAATGTTGATTTCGCAGCCAGATAATCAATTCAAAACAATCATTTTGAATCAATTAGATATTGATGATCGTCTTGCGGTAGTACTGAAGTTCAGCAATTGACTCACGAATGTCATCTAAGGCCAAGTGACTACCAGACTTAGTAAAGCCATCTAGTACTTCAGGCTTCCAACGACGTGTGAGCTCTTTCAAAGTACTCACATCGATGTAGCGGTAGTGGAAGTATTCTTCAAGTTCAGGCATGTGTTTGTATAAAAAGCGACGATCTTGGCCAATACTGTTGCCACAGATTGGCGATTTACCCTTCGGTACCCACTTTTCAAGAAACTCGATCGTTTGAGCAATCGCGTCTTGTTCCGTTACTGTACTCTCTTTCACACGCTTAACTAAGCCACTGCCCGTATGCGTCGTCGTACACCACTCATCCATTTTATCCAGCTCGCTGTCTGGTTGATGAATAGCTAATACTGGGCCTTCAGCAAGAATGTTAAGCTCACTATCGGTAACGATAGAAGCAATTTCAATGATTTTATGAGTTTCAGGATCAAGTCCCGTCATCTCTAGATCAACCCATATTAGGTTCTGATCGCTAAAGGACATAATGGCGCTGCCTATTTGTTTGCGTGTAAAAGAGGTACTATACCCAAATAAGTATACTCAAACTAGGTTTTGTACCGTGGAAATGTCATGGCAACAAGCTCAGTTACGACGAGTTCCCTATCATCAAGTTAGATGTGTTTAAGTAGAAAATTGTGGCGAAAAAGAAAAAGTTAACCAAAGGTCAAGTACGACGCGTACGCAGTAACCAAAAGAAACGACTCAAGCAGGAAGACTCTGTTCAGTGGGATGAGAGCATGCTCGGCGGCACCAAGAGTGGCCTTGTAATCACTCGATTTGGTCAACATGCAGACATTGAAGACGTAGAAACCAATGAGATTCACCGTTGTAACTTACGTCGCGGTATCGAAAGCTTGGTCTCTGGCGACCGAGTGATCTGGCGTGCAGGGCTTGAATCAATGGCTGGTATCTCAGGTGTGGTTGAGGCCGTTGAGCCACGTACTTCTATTCTAACGCGTCCAGACTACTACGATGGTTTGAAGCCTGTAGCCGCTAACGTTGATCAGATGGTTATTGTGTCTGCGGTATTGCCAGAGCTGTCTTTGAATATTATCGACCGCTACCTGATCGCATCTGACACATTAAGCATCGCGCCGCTGATTGTATTGAACAAAGTTGATCTACTCAGCGAAGAACAGCTCACAGAATATAAACAGACACTGACCATCTATGAAGAGATTGGCTACAAGGTTCTATTTGTGAGTAAAGAGACTGGCTATGGCATTGCTGAGCTTGAAGCAGAGCTAGCAAACCGCATCAACATCTTTGTTGGTCAATCAGGCGTAGGTAAATCAAGCCTAGTTAACGCACTGATGCCAACGCTTGATATCGAAGAAGGCGCAGTTTCAGAAAACTCAGGTCTTGGTCAGCACACCACTACCGCTGCGCGTTTATATCACTTCCCATCGGGCGGTGACCTAATTGACTCGCCGGGAGTTCGTGAATTTGGTTTATGGCACTTAGAGCCAGAAGCCATCACCGAAGCCTTTGTTGAGTTCAAGCCATATCTTGGTGGTTGTAAGTTCCGTGACTGTAAACACAATGATGACCCGGGTTGTATCCTTCGCGAAGCGGTTGAGGATGGCAAGATCAGCCGTATTCGCTTTGAGAACTATCACCGCATCATTGAGAGCATGGTTGAAAATAAGGCCAACCGACAGTACTCAAGAAACAAGAAGGCTGATCTTTAAGGCCGTTTTTGTGAATAACTCTCAGCAGTTGCAACCAAAGTTTGCGCACTTGCTGACAATTGGCGCGATATTGAGTAACATCTCGCGCCCTAAAGCGTCATTAACTGATTTTCATTGAAGAAATACACAACATTGGAATATTAATACAATGGATAAGATCAAAGTTGGATTGCAGTACTGGATTCCACAACATGGACTGACTCGTCTAGTCGGTAAACTAGCGTCAGCTAAAGCGGGCGGTTTAACCACAGCGATCATCAACTGGTTCATCAAGCAGTACAAAGTGAACATGGATGAAGCCCTTCACAGCGATCCAAAACACTTCAAGACCTTCAACGAGTTCTTCGTACGTGAGCTTAAAGAAGGCATGCGTCCAATCGCGGAAGGCGAATCTGTAATTGTGCACCCAGCCGATGCACGCGTAAGCCAATTTGGCCCGATTACAGATGGCAAACTGATCCAAGCGAAAGGTCATGATTTCTCAGCGCGCGAACTACTAGGTGGCGACGCTAACCTAGCTGAAGAGTTTAAAGACGGTGAATTCGCGACTCTGTACCTATCACCAAGTGATTACCACCGCGTTCATATGCCGTGCGACGGTACACTGCGCCAGATGATCTACGTTCCAGGTGATCTGTTCTCTGTAAACCCACTAACAGCCGAAAACGTTCCTAACCTATTTGCTCGTAATGAGCGTGTAGTGTGTATCTTCGATACTGAATTTGGCCCAATGGCACAAGTTCTGGTCGGTGCAACAATCGTAGGTAGTATTGAGCAAGTTTGGGCTGGCACCATTACACCACCGCGCGGTAACACGGTTTACAAATGGGATTACCCAGCAGAAGGTGACAAAGCAGTTATCCTGAAGAAAGGCGAAGAGATGGGCCGTTTCAAGCTAGGCTCAACTGTTATCAACCTATTTGCTAAAGATGCCATCAAGTTCGATGAGAGCATGGCAAACGGTGAGAAAACAGTTCTAGGTACGCCTTACGCGCACATCGCGTCAGCAGAAGCAGAAGCAGAAGCAGAAGCAGAAAACGTACAAGCAGATGACGCTGAGCAAGAATAATCTCTAGTGATTCGTTGATATTGAAAGGTGAGCTCATGGCTCACCTTTTTTGTATCTACGGCCGACTCAACTTGAAAGCCCGTTAACAAATATTGACCAAAAGCAAAACAGTTGCCGAAAAGTTAAACGACTTTGCAATTTTATAACCATCACCCAAGTATCCAAAAATCAGATAACTTACTCTATTTGTAGATATTTCTTCATAGGGTTTCCTTCACATGCCTAAGCTCAATGTTGGCGTTCTCGTTAAATTGCTGCTCTGCTTTGCAATTCCGTTAGGTGTGCTTTTTATGCCTATCGACTCCATTCCCATTGACGATTTGACCTTAATTCAACATCGTCTTTTGGCTATCTTCCTACTCGCTGCTCTACTTTGGGTTTTGGAGCCAGTTCCTGTTTTCGCGACCTCGATCCTGATCATCACCCTTGAAGTGATCATGATATCCGACAAAGGCTTGCACCTATTCAGACAACCACCAGCCGGCCATGATTTAGGGGAGCTGATCAAATACACCGATATCTTCAGCGCCTTCTCTTCGCCAATCATCATTCTGTTCATGGGTGGTTTTGCATTGGCGATCGCGGCTTCAAAGTATGAATTGGATAACAACTTAGCGCGTGTTCTTCTGAAACCTTTTGGGACAGAGCCTCGCTACATCATGCTCGGGCTGATGCTGATCACCGCGGTATTTTCAATGTTCATGTCGAATACCGCGACCACAGTGATGATGCTCGCGCTACTCGGCCCGATTGTCGCATCAGCACCGAAAGGAGATTTAGGTATTAAAGCCTTAGTGTTGTGTATTCCAATCGCGGCGAATACGGGTGGTATCGCAACGCCGATCGGGACACCACCGAACGCAATAGCATTGCAATACCTCACTGGAGAGAACACCATCGACTTCCTTAGCTGGATGATGATGGGTCTGCCTTTTGTAATTATCCAGCTGACGATTGCTTGGGTTCTATTGCAGAAGTTTTTCCCGTCTCAACAGAAGAACATGGTGTTAAGACTCGATGGTCAGTTTAAAAAGAGTTGGCGCGCTATCGTGGTTTACGTCACCTTTGCGGCAACGATTCTGTTGTGGATGACGACCAAATTGCACGGCATGAACACCTATGTAGTGTCTATCATTCCACTGGCGGTGTTCACCTTAACCGGCATCATGGGTAAAGAAGAACTCAAACTGATTAACTGGGATGTATTGTGGTTAGTTGCCGGTGGTATCGCGATTGGCATTGGTTTAGACAAGACTGGATTGGCAGCCGCACTGGCGCACGCGATTGATTATGAATCCCTCTCTCCGGCGGCTGTCGTTCTGACGCTATCCATTGTTTGTTGGTTGATGGCGAACTTCATGTCCAATACTGCTACAGCTAACTTATTGATGCCGATTGCGGCGGCTATTGGGGCATCTATGGAGAGCTTGGCTGCGATCGGTGGCTTGCAAGGACTTCTAGTCGTTGTCGCTTTCTCAGCTTCACTCGGCATGATTCTACCCGTATCGACACCACCAAACTCGCTCGCCTACTCGACCGGCCTTATCGAAAGCAAAGACATGGCGAAAATGGGCGTTATCTTAGGTGTTGTGGGTCTCGCTATTGTCTACCTAGCAATGTTCTTATTCGTCTAACCAAACTCGCCGCAGCCCGATAAAACGTCGGGCTGCGGCTTATGTTTTCTATCGAGAAATCATATCCATCAAATTTCTGCGAGTGGACTGTTTGACGCTAAACCTTTTCTCCCTCGGATCTTTTCTAACTAAAGGCTTTCAGGCATATTAGATCTCTTCGCTTTTTTACATGGATGTGAGCAATGGGATTTGAATGGTTGGCCTTAGCGGCGGCTTTTTTGTGGGCGATTGCCAGCTTGATGTCGGTGAAACCGGCTCAGCACTTGGGGTCATTCGCTTATAGTCGCTGGCGGATGGGTTGTACAGCCATCATGCTCTCAACTATGGCTTGGATCACCGGTGGTTGGACAACGGTAGAAACAGACTTAATCACGCCAATGATGCTGTCAGGTTTGATTGGTATCTTTATTGGTGACACAGCCCTATTTGCTTGTTTGAACCGAATGGGACCACGCCAAGCCGGTTTACTGTTCTCTTGTCACGCTGTTTTCTCTGCCATTCTTGGCTACTTCCTGTTTAGTGAAAGCATGACTAGCCTGGAGCTCATCGGCTCTGCGCTGGTGTTTAGTGGTGTACTCACTGCTATTTTCTTCGGTCGTAAGGGACAAGCAAACAACCAGCTTGAAACCATCAAAGGCACAGTTTGGATTGGTGTGGCTTTGGGGCTAACCGCGGCCATTTGCCAGGCGTTGGGTGGCATCATCGCCAAACCGGTGATGCAAACGAACATCGACCCCGTTGCTGCCTCGGCGATTCGAATGATCACCGCGTTTATCGCCCACTCACTATTTCGATTAACGGGAGCAAGGTTGTCGCGCGTGGTCAATCCAATCAACGGCAACATACTTTTCATTACTGCGATTAACGGTTTTCTCGCGATGGCGGTAGGGATGACGCTGATTCTCTATGCACTGCAAGAAGGGAATGTCGGAATGGTGGCACTGTTATCATCAACAACGCCAATCATGCTACTGCCTATTTTATGGATTTATACTAAGCAAAGGCCTAACGCGTACGCTTGGATTGGCGCGATTGTCGCCGTAGTGGGAACGGGGATATTGGTCAGCTAACCTGACGTAACCAGAATTAGCTGACTCTAAAAAGCAAGCGTTAAGCGCGTGGGAAAGGAAATGCCGTCACTTCGTCGATATGATCATGCCCCATTGCTAGCATGATTAATCGGTCTATACCTAGTGCTACACCTGCACAACTTGGTAAACCCGACTTCAACGCTTCAATAAGGTGGTAATCGATCGGTTGTGGCTCTAGCCCCATCTCGATACGCTTCTGATTATCTTCTTCAAAGCGTTGCAACTGCTCTTGCGGGTTATCCAATTCGTGAAACCCGTTCGCCAACTCAATGCCTTTAAAGTAAACCTCGAAGCGATCAGCTACGCGATTGTCTTGTGGGTTAATCTTAGCCAGTGCAGCTTGAGACGCTGGGAAGTCATAAACAAAAACCGGTACTTGCTGGCCAATTTTAGGCTCCACGCCAATGCTAAACAAAAGCTGCAACAAAGTGTCTCTGTCTTGTTCCGGATCCGCAATATCGCTCAGGCCTAATTTGCCTGCACACACTTTCAGCTCTGCCATTGAACCTTCCAGTGGGCACACTCCTAGCACATCAACAAAAGCGTTTTGATAGGTCATGCGCTCTGCCTTGCCCGATTTCAGAACCAGTTGCAGTAGGTCATCCATCTCATCCATTAATTTATGATGATCGAAACCTACTCGATACCACTCCAACATCATAAATTCAGGATTGTGGTAACGACCGTTCTCTTCATTACGAAAGGCTTTAGCAATTTGATAGATACATCCGCTGCCTGCCGCCAAAAGACGTTTCATGTGAAATTCTGGGCTAGTCATGAAAAACAGCTTTTGACCATCTGCATACCCAGGGCCAACAAACTCCGTTTTGAAAGTGTGTAAATGCACATCGGTGACGGTCGCGTGGCTCATCGCAGGCGTGTCGACCTCCATTACGTCACGCTCAAAAAAGAAGTTTCTGATCTGACGAATCAATAAAGCACGTTGTTTCAACTGCTTAATCGGCGCAGCTGGCTGCCAGTTAGCTTGGTTCATGATTTTAGGATTACCCACTGAAATAACTGGGGCGAAAGATACCGTTTGTTTAGCAAAAGATCATCTTTTCTTAATGCTCAGTTATCAGAAGGTTTATAACACTGACATTGATGGTTAACGCGAATAATAATCAACAAAATCAATAATAAACCACTCAATATCGCCGCATTAATCAACACCTTCTTTTATCTGTAGCACGCAACAAATTCTTGCCGTGATTGCAGTCACAGATCCCATAAAGTTTATGCTCTCACTTGCACTACCGAAGCAAAACACTAAATAAATCAATTTTTGAAATCACGTCATCTCATACACTGAACCTACCACTTAAGGCTTAGGGGTGCTAAATGGTTCCTACTATTTAGAACTTCCTAAATTGGCTTTTTATAATAACAAGCGGAAAACTCCGCATCACACTGGAGGATAACTGTGAAGACAATTACCACAGATATCGCAGTCATCGGCGCAGGCGGCGCTGGTCTTCGTACTGCTATTGCAGCGGCTGAAGCTAATCCTGAATTAGAAGTAGCACTGATTTCTAAAGTTTACCCAATGCGTTCGCACACGGTAGCGGCAGAAGGCGGTTCAGCGGCAGTAATCAAGGACGAAGATAGCCTAGATAACCACTTCAACGATACGGTTGGCGGTGGCGACTGGCTATGTGAACAGGATGTTGTTGAATACTTTGTTGAGAACGCGACTCGCGAAATGATCCAAATGGAGCAATGGGGCTGCCCATGGAGTCGTAAAGAAAACGGTGAAGTAAACGTACGCCGATTCGGCGGTATGAAGGTAGAGAGAACGTGGTTCGCAGCGGATAAAACCGGCTTCCACATGCTTCATACTCTGTTCCAGACTTCGATGAAGTACGACCAAATCAAACGATTTGATGAGTACTTTGTGGTGGATTTGATCGTTGAAGAAGGTGAAGTACAAGGCCTTATCGCGATTCACATGTCTGAAGGTGAGCTTGTTACCATCAAGGCGAAATCTGTTGTGCTAGCAACCGGTGGTGCAGGTCGTGTTTATCACTGCAACACTAACGGCGGCATTGTAACAGGCGACGGTATGGCAATGGCTTATCGCCACGGTGTACCACTGCGCGATATGGAGTTCGTTCAATACCACCCAACCGGCCTACCAGGCACAGGCATCTTGATGACCGAAGGTTGTCGTGGTGAAGGCGGTATCATCGTCAATAAGAACGGCTACCGTTACCTACAAGACTACGGCATGGGCCCAGAAACTCCAGTGGGTCAGCCTAAAAACAAATACATGGAACTGGGTCCTCGCGACAAAGTTTCTCAAGCATTCTGGCACGAGCAGCAGAAAGGCAACACCATCAAGCACCCTCTTGGTGATGTGGTACACCTTGACCTTCGCCACCTTGGTGAAGAGTACCTGCAAGAGCGTCTACCGTTCATCTGTGAGCTAGCGAAAGCTTACGTAAACGTTGACCCTGCAAAAGAGCCAATCCCAATTCGTCCAACGGTTCACTACACCATGGGTGGTATCGAAACCAACGGTCAATGTGAGACTCGTATTAAAGGTCTATTCGCAGTTGGTGAGTGTGCGTCTGTTGGTCTGCATGGTGCAAACCGCCTAGGTTCAAACTCTCTGGCTGAGTTCGTGGTATTTGGTCGCGTAGCGGGTGAACACGCGGTGCAACGCGCGGCTGAATTCAAAGGCTGGAATGAAGAGTCTATCGCTAAACAAGTCAAAGCAGTCGAAGATCGCATCACAGCGCTAATGAACCAAGAAGGCGACGAAAACTGGGCAGATATCCGTACTGAAATGGGTCACACCATGGAAGCAGGTTGTGGTATCTACCGTCAAGAAGACCTGATGCAAGCAACCATCGACAAGATCACTGAACTTAAGCAGCGCTACAAAAAGATCAGCATTAAAGACAAAGGTAAAGTGTTCAACACTGACCTACTTTACGCTATCGAAGTGGGCTACGGCCTAGAAGTGGCGGAAGCGATGGTTCACTCAGCGATCCTTCGTAAAGAGTCTCGCGGTGCACACCAACGTCTAGACGACAACTGCACTGAGCGTGATGACGTGAACTTCCTAAAACACTCTCTATCTTTCTTCAACGAAGATGCAGCACCAACCATCGACTACAGCGACGTTAAGATCACCAAATCTCAACCGAAAGCTCGTCTGTACGGTGAAGCAGCAGAGAAAGCGGCAGCCGCTGAAAAAGCAGCTCAAGATGAGAACCGTGAAGAGGAGAAAGCGTAATGTCAGCAAACCGTATCCAAAAAGTAGACATTCTGCGCTACGACCCAGAGAAAGATGCAGAACCGTACATGCAGACTTTCGAAGTGCCATTTGATGAAACGATGTCTGTGTTAGACGCCATTGGTTACATCAAAGACAACCTAGATAAAGATCTGTCATACCGTTGGTCTTGTCGTATGGCGATCTGTGGTTCTTGCGGCATCATGGTTGATGGCGTGCCAAAACTAGCCTGTAAGAGCTTCTTACGTGACTACCCTAACGGTCTAACGATTGAGCCACTTGCAAACTTCCCAATCGAGAAAGATTTGATTGTCGACATGACTCCGTTCATCGAGCGCCTAGAAGCGATCAAACCATACATCATTGGTAACGACCGTAAACCAGAAGACGGCACTAACCTGCAAACACCAGAGCAAATGGCGAAATACAAACAGTTCGCTGGCTGTATCAACTGTGGTCTTTGCTACGCAGCGTGTCCTCAGTTCGGTCTAAACCCTGAGTTCATTGGCCCTGCGGCACTGACTCTTGCACACCGTTACAACCTAGATAGCCGTGATAATGGTAAAGATGAGCGTATGAAGCTTATCAACGGTGAAAACGGTGCTTGGGGTTGTACGTTCGTGGGTTACTGTTCTGAAGTGTGTCCGAAGAAAGTAGACCCAGCAGCGGCGGTTAACCAAGGCAAAGTTGAGTCTTCAATGGACTTCGTTATCTCAATGTTCAAACCTGACGGTACGCTAGCGAAAACGGCAGAGGAGGCATAAGATGAGCAACCGTAAACCTTATGTTCGCGAAATGACCCGTACGTGGTGGAGCAACCATCCGTTCTACCGCTTCTACATGCTACGTGAAGCAACGGTACTGCCACTGGTACTGTTCACGGTGTTCTTGACCTTTGGTCTAGGCGCGCTTGTGAAAGGACCTGAGTCTTGGCAAACATGGCTAGACTTCATGGCGAACCCTTTAATCGTCGGCATTAACATTGTCGCGCTACTGGGTAGCCTGCTTCATGCTCAAACTTTCTTTAGTATGATGCCTCAGGTAATGCCGATCCGCATCAAAGGCAAACTGCTCGATAAAAAACTTATCGTACTAGGCCAATGGGCAGCGGTAGCCTTTATCTCATTAATCGTTCTTGTTGTGGTTTAAGGAGCTGAATTATGAACCCAAGTTACAAAGTAAATCGTGCTCCTAAACGTTCTGACGAGCCAATCTGGTGGGGTCTATTTGGCGCTGGCGGCACTTGGTTTGCGATGATCACCCCAATCACGATTCTGGTATTAGGCATCTTAGTACCAATGGGCATTATCGATGCAGAAGCGATGAGCTACGAGCGTGTGTCTGGCTTCGCAACCAGCATCATTGGTGGTCTATTTGTGATTGGTACACTAGCCCTACCGATGTGGCACGCAATGCACCGTGTTCATCACGGTATGCACGACCTTAAGTTCCACACAGGTGTTGTAGGTAAGGTTGCATGCTACGCATTCGCAGGCTTAATCAGCGCATTGGCTGTTATCTTTGTGTTTATGATTTAAGAGCCTAAAAGCAGGTGCGGGTTTCGAGTAATCGAGTTTCGAAGAGCTAAAAGCAGATTCGAGTCCCGGGTAATCGAGATGAGAAGAGCTTAAGAGCAGATTCGAGTTTCGAGTAATCGAGATGCGAAGAGCTAAAAGCAGATTCGAGTTTCGGGTAATCGAGATGCGAAGAACTTAAAAGTAGAAGCAGAACAGGGTTACCTTGTTCTGCTTTTTTGTTGTTGGCGATATACGTTTACAAACGTCACTTACACCGCCTTACATCAATCGACTTTGTTATTGATATTATCATCACCATAAGAACAACGATGTCACTTGGCAGGTAAGAGTCGTATATTTTAATAATGTTCGATTCAAGGAAAAGAGGCTGATACCTAGGTATCAGCCTCTTTGTGTTTTTAAATCATCAAGCCATTAGAGCTTTTGACCACCGATGATCTTATTGCTGTGTGACCTTCTTGGTTTGGTCCATTAAGCCTAGTGCACCGAAGCCGGTAATCACATCGAGGTTGGTTTTCAAGCCAGTCTCTTCACCGCCACCGATGTAGTTTTGCGGCATCTGCACTTGGAAGTTTTGCAGATTATTGTACAGCGAGTTCGCCACATCGCGGTTGAGCTCCGCAAGATACACCTCACGGTTGGCACCTAGTGCTGCATACTTAGCCTTAAGTACTTCGGCTTCCGCTCTGCCTTTTTCAAGAATCGCTTTCGCTTCAAATTCGGCCGACAACGCATTGGCTTTTTGAATAGCTAGGTTCGCTTCTGCTGTCGCGAGCTCTTTCTCTTTCTCAACCTCAGCCAGTCGCTTAGTCTTCTCAACCTCTACGATTTCACGCTCAGCAATCTGACGCGCAACCTCTACCTCTTTTTGCTGAGCGATGATTGCGAGCTCTTTGCTACGTTGTGCATCTTGCACTTCACGAGTACGTTGAATCTCTTTACGTAGCTGCTCTGTCTCAGCCTGTGCTTTTGAGGTCTCCTGCTCTTGAATCGCTCGAATACGATCAGCAACTAAGCGCTTCTTATCCGCCAATAGCTGATCAAGCTGCTTCTCTGGCTGTGGATCACCAATCGTCACCTGTGTTACTTGGATACCATATTGTTGCAGCGGATTATCCTGACGAATTGGCTGACCAGTATTGTCTACGACAGGAACCGTCTTCCAAACCAACTGATTCGTTCGTTGTAGCTGGTTCGAGTTCGACTGATTTGCCCCGACAGGCGCTAGCTCTAACTCTTCCACTTCTACTTGGCGACGCTCGGTTAGGTAGATACCTTCACGCAGTTGATCACCGAGTTTAGATTTAAACTGGTTCAAACCACCCTGGAAGAACTCTTCACCCGTGTATTGAGTTGCGGTAATCACTGTCACGTTACGCGCGTTCTTCACCAGCAAGGCATCAATCAAGTTACTGTTGTTACGAAACTCTTTATGCATCTTTTCCACAGCTTGCGGATCGTTGCTCAACTTAAAGCGGAACGTCACCGGGATCTGCCCGATGTAGGTATCAGCAAAACGCACCTGTACCGGATCTAACCTCTGATAGAAATCTTCCCCTTTGCTATTGCCGAATGACACGGTGATGACTTGGTCATACTTGGTGATTTTAGACAGAAATGGCATGCGAAAGTGAATGCCAGGTTCTGTGAAAACATCAAGTTCACCGGTAATGTTATTTTGGTGCACGTAGCTGTAACCGGCATCGGTCATCAGCACTGAGCTATTAATTGTTAAGCCTAACGCGAGCAGTGGAACACCAAATACTGCTGCTTTGAGTCCTTTATGTAGGAGCTGACGTCTCTCTTCTACTTTCAAACCCTGTCCTAAGCCTCTGCTTTCCATTTTATTCTCCTTATTGGATTGTCATTGAGTTAAATCGATAAAAATCAAAGTGATATACAACTCACTGACAACAGGGACTAATGTATCAAATTGTTACATTTAGGAATAATCGAAAGATTCATCAAATTTATAAGATTTTTACGAATAATACAGATTTAGTCTAATTATGCGAAAGAGGTCACTTTTGGTGTAAGCCAGAATCGGCAAGGGGAAAACAGCAGGCAATAAAAAAGGCCGCCTAAGCGACCTTTCATCAAACAGTTGAAGTAAATTACTTCACACGACCAACGTATTCGCCAGTACGAGTATCTACTTTAACAACTTCACCGATAGCGATGAACAGAGGTACGCGAACCACCGCACCTGTTGCTAGAGTTGCTGGTTTACCACCAGTACCTTGAGTATCACCCTTCAGGCCAGGATCGGTATCCGTAACTTCGATTTCAACAAAGTTTGGCGGAGTTACTGTGATAGGGTTATCATTCCACAACGTTAGAGTACATACGTCGTTTTCAACTAGCCATTTAGCTGTTTCGCCAACTGCTTTCGCATCTGCAGCGATTTGCTCGAATGTCTCGTTGTTCATGAAGTGGAAAAACTCGCCATCTGAGTACAGGTAACCTAGATCAACGTCTACAACGTCTGCTAGTTCTACTGTATCGCCTGACTTGAATGTTTTCTCTAACACTTTGCCTGACAGCAGTTTACGAAGTTTAACACGGTTAAACGCTTGGCCTTTACCTGGCTTAACGTATTCATTTTCGATAATTGAGCAAGGCTCGTTATCCATCATGAATTTTAAACCGCCTTTGAATTCATTGGTGCTTACTGACGCCATGATTTCCTCTTACACATCTTTGAGTTGATTTCAATGCCGCATATCATAACCCGAAAAGTCGAATCTGTTGAGCAAAACTGGCTCAAACAGCTATCGAATGCGATCTCAGACCCGACAAAACTCCTTGAAGCATTGGAAATAGACCCAACACCATGGCAAGCAGGCTTTGCCGCACGCAACCTATTTGCGCTGCGCGTACCGTTAAGCTTTGTCGAGCGAATGGAAAAAGGCAACCCACATGACCCGTTATTACGTCAGGTTTTACCGCTAAGTGAAGAGTTTGAAGTGCATGAAGGTTACTCTGCTGATCCGCTAGAAGAGCAAGACAACGCTATTCCGGGGCTACTGCACAAATACAAAAACCGCGCTTTGATGATTGTAAAAGGCGGCTGCGCGGTGAACTGTCGTTACTGCTTCCGTCGCCATTTCCCTTATCAAGATAACAAGGGCTCTAAATCTGTTTGGCAAACAAGTCTCGACTATGTGGCTCAACATCCAGAGATCAATGAAGTACTGCTTTCCGGTGGTGACCCGTTGATGGCCAAAGACAGTGAACTAAAATGGCTAGTTAACGCGATTGAATCTATCCCACATATCAAGACGGTTCGTATCCACAGTCGTCTACCGGTGGTGATTCCCGTACGTATTACTGACGAGCTATGCCAAATACTAAGTTCGACTCGCCTTAATGTAGTGCTAGTGAACCATATTAATCACGCCAATGAGATCAACGATGAGTTAAAACTCGCATTATCGAAACTCAAACAAAGTGGCGTAATCCTGCTTAACCAAGGGGTGATGCTGAAAGGCGTGAACAATTGTGTTAACTCTTTGAAAAATCTAAGCGAAAGTCTATTCGATGCTGGGGTTTTACCCTACTATATGCACGTACTTGATAAGGTACAGGGCGCGGCCCATTTCTATATCTCAGATGAAGAAGCCAAACAGCACATGCAAGGCTTGATGGCGGAAGTGTCAGGGTACCTTGTACCTAAGCTTACCCGAGAGATAGGCGGCCGCAGCAGCAAAACACCACTCGACCTCCACTTAGAATAAGACGTTACCGAAATGAAGATGTATTCGAACAGCACCACACGTAATCAAGGTTTTACCATCATTGAGCTAGTAGTGGTGATTGTCATCTTAGGTATTATTTCGGTGACAGCGGCGAATAAGTTCTTAAATCTACAAGGTGACGCTCGCATTTCTTCTCTTCAAGGCTTGCGAGGCGGAATGCAGGGGGCAGCAGACATGGTTTACCCTATCGCAGTCCAGCAAGGCCTAGAGAAACTCAGCGCTGCAGAGATCACTATTGAAGGTGACAAAGTGCAACTGGTTTATGGCTACCCGGCTGCAGATTCAGCAAATGCTTGGAGCCACCTGATTGAGGCGACATTTGCTGACTCCATTTTCAACTCCGATGATCCTGCCGATTGGTATTTTCACAACACTTCTCGCCAGATACCTTGGATTCGCTTTATGACGAAGACAAAGAAGCAGTCAGGTCAACAATGTTACCTCGAGTACACCGAAGCCACATCAACAGCACAACCAACCTTTGAACTGACCACCAGCGGTTGTTAATCACCATCTGTACATATTAATCGTCTAGACAAAAACTTTTTGTTCGATCGTCCGGTCTATTATCAGCATACTCGGCTCTATTCTAAATTTTTAGGAGGGGTGATATGTCACAAACCATCGAACAATTTCTCAACCTTGCCCCTTTCAGCTGGGCAGCACTGGCCGTATGCATGTTGTGCGGCTCCTTAATCGGTATCGAGCGTCAAACACGCGGTAAGCCGGTTGGGATTCGCACCTCAATTTTAATCATCAGCGGTACTTATTTTTTCCTGACTATGGCGATAAGCCTGTCGCCAAATACGCTCGACCAAGCGCGTGTGTTAGGCCAGATCATTACTGGCGTCGGCTTTTTGGGTGCTGGAGTAATGATGACGTTAGATGGCAAGATTCATGGTGTAACCTCCGCTGCGATTATCTGGGTATTGGCCGCCTTGGGGATGATGATAGCCCTTGGGCATCTTAGCCAATCAGTGATCATCACTGTTTTAGCCATCGTAATCTTGTTAGGTGTGGATAAAGTAGAGAACAGCTTTAAAAGCTTACGACGCGGTGTACACCAGAAGTGGATGCGCAAAGGCCGCATCAATAAATCTTAAGCTCGCTTCATAAACACAAAGCCCAATGAGTGATCATTGGGCTTTGTTGTATCAGTTGCTTTGTTCTTAGCCTTACTTAGAAAACCTGAATACAGACTTGGTTCTTACCAGAAATCTTAGCTTGATAAAGCTGTTCATCAGACGCTCGAATGCTCTGGTTCTGCCATAAATGCGCCAAGCTATCGAACTTATAAAGTGAATAGAGCGTTGCCCCACCCGACACCGACACACTGATACGGTCTCCATCACTGCAGCGGTAACCTTGCAGACTAATATCATTCTGAATGCGCTCGAAGATCGATGTCAGCAGCTCCGAAGATTCACCAGTAATTGCCACGACAAACTCTTCACCACCGAAGCGTGCAACAATATCTCGCTGACGAACACTGCTGGTCATAAGGTGTGCCACATGGCAGATCACCTCGTCACCCACCTTGTGCCCATACTTATCGTTCACCGCTTTAAAGTCATCGATATCAAACACCCCAATACCAATGATCGGCTCTTCATCTTGCGCCATCAGTCGAGCCTCAAAGCCACGGCGGTTGAGTAAACCTGTCATTGGATCTCTCATCGCAAGCTCGCTCAAGCGTTGGTGCTCCTGCTTAGTGTAAATGCGCCACACACCGATAACGGAAACAACAAATAGCCCCAATAATAGAGAGAGTTGCAGTCTATCCATCTCCAAGACATGCAGTATGTGCTCACGCTTCTTCTCTTCGATATTGAGATGTAACTGGCTATGGAGCCCATCGACATACAGTGGGTGCGAGTGTGTGAAATCCATAAAACCGTACTTGTTCACACCAAGCGTGCTTGATATCTCATAGCCATGTTTGGGGTTTGAGACCAAGTTAGAGACGTAGCCATCGACGCCCAGCACTCCTTTAAACTCGCCATCAACATAGATGCCTTTGGTAAGCGTGACCACTTTTTTCCCTGTGAGGTAATCATCGTATTGTCCGGTATACACAACACGGTCTTTTTGTTGCGTCAGCCCAAAACGGATCGTATTAATCCAGTACGGTCGGCTATTCACAACAGAATCAAAGGTATCGCCCTGAATATAGCTGGCAAAATCTGACGGGGAAGAGATGATGAACTTCTCTTTGGAGATAAAGTAAATCGCCGAGATAGTATCAATGGTATTCGCAAAGTAAGCCATGGTTGGTGCAATGAACAAGCGCTTGCTCGCTTCCATGTTCAGCTGTGAGTTCGGGTCGCACATCTCAAGAGGGCCGGAGAACATAAAGTCAAAGCGCGGCTGTGATGGCTCTTCACTAGAGAAGTAACACGTTTCATCATCAATTTTTCTCGTATGGGAGAAAGCGTAGGTGTCACCATGCAGCGGATACAAGGCCGTGATGTTGTACTCCAACGCATTAATGATCTGCGTGAGCTCTTCCAGAGACTGGCTCACCCTTTGATTTTCAATCCAATATAGGGCATCTGATTCTTCCGCTGAATCAACAAGTAATAAGCTCAATACTAATAAGAATAAAGCGGTGAGACCCAGTAGGGCCTTTTTAAAATCGAGAGTTTGGTAGTTAATCAAAGCAAAGGTAGTTTGTATTTAATTTTGCCGCACATTGTACTGAAATGTTTACTATCGTCCAGTCCTGAACAGATAAAAAATACAAAACAAGTTGCTTATTAATCGCAGAGCAGCGAGGAGGATGAGATAGACAATGAACACCTAACCAAACTGATCAGGTGCTCATAATGACTTAACTTTTTATTTCAGTCGTTATTTAGCGAAGTTAACGATTGGGAAGCAAGGGAAGAAGCCGTTGTCTGCACAGTTAATCAGACCAACTTGCACGCCTTCAATCTTGTTTGTTTTGTTAAAGATACCCACTTGTACCGTCGATACCTCAGACAAGTTCGCTGCACCCACATCTACCAGGGTGTCGCCTTTCGAGTAGTTAACGAAACTCACGTTAGCGCCTTTTACATTATTGGTAATGTTCACAGCACCTAAGTTTACACCGGTTGTTTGGCCTTCATTCCAGTTAAAGAAGCCCAAAGATGCGCCTGTCATCTCTTGGTTAACTTTAGAAGCACCAAAGAAGCCAAGGTTTACACCGGTCGTCGTTTGAGTTTCAGACATACCAATCACCGCAAGGTCTAGACCTTTCAGGTCGTTCACTTGACCATGCAATAGCGCCACACGAACACCGCCAACAGCATCAGAATCTGGTGCGTTGAATCCATTGATTGTTGAGAACATCACAGGCGATGAAGCAAAGGCCGCCGGAGCCATTACCGCTGCTGACACTGCAAGTACTGAAAGTAGTTTTTTCATTGGGGAGTCTCCACTGACTGAATCCGCGATTGAGAAGCCAACTACCGATCGATAAGTTAACTAACAATCAAAGAGTTATCTCATTATTTTGCTTTATCTAACAGCCATTCATGTTAAATCAATGTCATAACTGTCTTTTTGAGTATAGAGCAGGTAGAAGGGAAGATGCGAGATTCGAGTGGCGGGATGAGAAAAGAAAAAAGCAGATACGGGATGCGAGTGAACGAGATGAGAAAAGAAAAAAGCGGATGAAGAAAAGAAGAGATGAGAGATACGAGTGAACGAGATGCGAAAAGAATGAAAGCAGATACGAGATTCGAGTGGCGAGATGTGAAAGGAATGAAAGCAGATACGGGATTCGAGTGGCGAGATGAGAAAGGAATGAGAGCGGATGAAGAAAAGAAGAGATGAGAGATACGAGTGAACGAGATGCGAAAAGAATGAAAGCAGATACGAGATTCGAGTGGCGAGATGTGAAAGGAATAAGAGCGGATGAAGAAAAGAAGAGATGAGAGATACTAGTGAACGAGATGCGAAAAGATTAAAGGCGGATGAGAGAAAATGAGATACGAAGAGCATAAAGGTTTACTGTTCTAGCGATTTGATTAAAGCTCCTAGCATGCGAGATATTTGAAGCGCTTCAGATTGCCAGGTAGTTGCAACGTCTTTGGGCACAAACCCAACTTCAGAGCCGATATCGGCTTGGGTAGCGAACTCACCGATTGAGCCTTTGGCAATTGCAAAAAAGCGCTGGCGTTCTTTTAGGGATTTTCTCTCACAGCCTTCGGCGATGTTGCTAGGTACAGATAATGCGCTGCGAGTGATTTGATCTTTAAAGCCATAGTCACGGCAAGTGTCCATTTCCCTATAAACAGATATCGACAAAAGGCGACTGCGCTGCCAAACATCTAGTTTTCTATAAAGCACAATTACTACCCAGTTATCGAAAAACCAATCATCTCAAAAACACCCAATAGAAAAGTTCTAAAAAAGCACCAAAACTCGAGACCTATTTCCCCTCATCTTTTCGTATCCCGACTACTCGAATCCCGCATCTGCCTTTCAAGCTCTTCGAATCTCGCTTACCCTCATCTCGTATCTGCTCCTCAAAAACCAAAAAACGGAGACCAAAGTCTCCGTTTTCAATTTCACTATGAATAGCGAGGGGGATTACATCATACCGCCCATGCCACCCATACCGCCCATGCCACCCATATCAGGCATAGCTGGAGCGTCTTTTTGTGGTAGGTCTGTTACCATCGCTTCTGTTGTGATCATAAGACCAGCAACTGATGCTGCGAATTGTAGAGCAGAACGAGTAACCTTAGTTGGATCTAGGATACCCATTGCGATCATGTCGCCGTACTCACCAGTCGCTGCGTTGTAGCCGTAAGAACCTTCGCCGCCTTTCACGTTGTTCGCAACCACTGACTCTTCGTCACCTGCGTTCTTCGTAATTTGACGGATTGGCGCTTCCATTGCACGTAGTGCAACGCGGATACCAACGTTTTGCTCTTCGTTGTCACCTTCAAGGCCAGCAACTTTAGAAGCAACGCGGATAAGTGCAACACCACCACCAGCAACCACACCTTCTTCAACTGCAGCGCGAGTTGCGTGAAGTGCGTCTTCTACGCGGTCTTTCTTCTCTTTCATTTCAACTTCAGTCGCAGCGCCAACTTTGATTACTGCAACACCGCCTGCTAGCTTAGCAACGCGCTCTTGTAGCTTCTCTTTGTCGTAGTCTGAAGTTGCATCTTCGATTTGTTGACGGATTTGAGCAACACGACCTTGGATCATTGCTTCTTCACCCGCACCATCGATGATGGTTGAGTTCTCTTTAGTGATAGTTACACGCTTAGCTTGACCTAGGTCTTCTAGCGTTACTTTCTCTAGGTCTAGACCGATCTCTTCAGAGATAACCGTACCGCCAGTTAGGATAGCGATGTCTTGTAGCATTGCCTTACGACGGTCACCGAAACCAGGCGCTTTAACAGCAGCAACTTTAACGATACCGCGCATGTTGTTCACAACTAGCGTTGCAAGCGCTTCGCCTTCTACATCTTCAGCGATGATTAGAAGTGGACGAGATGCCTTAGCAACCGCTTCTAGAGTCGGAAGAAGTTCGCGGATGTTTGAAACTTTCTTGTCGATAAGAAGGATGAATGGGCTTTCTAGATCAACAGAACCTGCTTCTTGGTTGTTGATGAAGTAAGGAGATAGGTAACCGCGGTCGAACTGCATACCTTCTACTACGTCTAGCTCGTCTTGCAGTGCTTGACCTTCTTCAACAGTGATAACGCCATCACGACCTACTTTTTCCATCGCTTCAGCAATGATGTTACCTACTGTCGCGTCAGAGTTTGCAGAGATAGTACCTACTTGTGCGATAGCTTTAGTATCTGCACATGGAACTGAAAGTGCTTTTAGCTCTTCAACTGCTGCAACAACAGCTTTGTCGATGCCGCGCTTAAGATCCATTGGGTTCATGCCAGCAGCAACGGCTTTTAGGCCTTCGTTTACGATAGCTTGAGCAAGAACAGTTGCAGTAGTCGTACCGTCACCCGCAGCATCGTTCGCTTGCGAAGCCACTTCTTTAACCATTTGTGCGCCCATGTTTTGGAACTTGTCTTCAAGCTCGATTTCACGTGCAACAGAAACACCATCTTTAGTGATAGTTGGTGCGCCAAATGATTTATCTAGAACAACGTTACGGCCTTTAGGACCTAGCGTTACTTTTACTGCGTCAGCCAGAACGTTTACACCTTCTAGCATTTTAACTCGTGCGTCGTTACCAAATTTAACGTCTTTAGCAGCCATCTTTATTTCCTTTAAATTCTTTATTCAATCAGTTCAGGTTTATGGGTCGGATTACTCAACGATCGCCATGATGTCGTTCTCAGACATGATCAGAACTTCTTTGCCGTCGATCTTTTCTGTTTTAGTGCCGTAGCCTTCAGCAAAGATAACAGTATCGCCAACTTTTACGTCCAATGGTTGTACTGAACCATTCTCTAGGATGCGGCCTTTGCCAACAGCTAGAATTACACCGCGCGTTGATTTTTCAGCGGCAGAACCAGTTAGAACGATGCCACCAGCAGATTTAGATTCAACTTCTTGGCGCTCAACGATAACTCGGTCGTGTAGAGGACGGATATTCATCGGTCTTATCTCCTGATAATTTCCATTTAATTTGATAGTTGCCACGATTGGCATGGGGTTACAGAGTATGTTGGGGCGAAGTGAAAGATCCCAAGGGGTGAGAGGAAAAATTTGTGATCGGAAGAGCAGATGCGGGATGAGAGTGAACGAGTAGCGAAGAGCAAAAGGCGTTTCGTATCCCGACTCACGTATACTCGGATCTGCCCATCAAGCTCTTCGCATCTCGAATCCCGTTTACTCGTATCTGCTCTTTCGAATCCCTCATCTGCTTTTAGCTTTTCTTCCCTTCCCGCCCACATCTGTTTATCCTACGCTTTTAGTTTTTACGGCGTTGTACATGCGAGATAAGCACGGGCTTTTGACTGCTCCCATAGCAGAGACATTGCGAACCATGACCATACCGACCATCTTCGGTATGGTGGCGATCTTGATGTTCAACCTTGTTGATACCTTCTTCATATCACTACTTGGCACACAAGCACTAGCAGCCGTGAGCTTTACCTTCCCTATTACCTTTGCCATTAACTGCATCACCATGGGGATAGGGGTTGGTCTCTCTACCAGTATTGGCCGCCTACTTGGAAAAGGCTGCTCCGAGAATGCAGCACGCTTTACCGCACATGGGCTACTGCTGGCCGTAATTCTTGTCATCAGTGCTTCCACTCTTGGTATCTTTACATTAGAACCTCTGTTTAGCGCGCTTGGAGCCGAGCCAGAGCTGCTACCACTGATATCCGAATACATGTTGGTCTGGTATCTCGCGATCCCACTGCTCGTGATTCCAATGGCAGGCAACAGCGCCATTCGTGCCAGTGGCGATACCAAGACCCCAGCCAAGATTATGATGCTGGCAGGGCTTATCAATGGTGTGCTCGACCCGCTGCTGATATTCGGATATGGACCTTTCCCAGAGCTAGGCATTCAAGGTGCTGCAATAGCCAGTGGTTTTAGTTGGTTTGGTGCGTTGTGCGGATCACTTTATGTGCTTATAAAGCGCGAGAGGCTTCTAGCGTTACCTAAACCAAAAGATATGCTCAACGATTGGAAGCAGATCCTTACCATCGGCACGCCAGCGGCACTATCTAACGCACTTAACCCTTTAGCAGGTGCGATCATTATGATGATGCTCGCCAAACAAGGTACTGAGGCTGTGGCTGCTTATGGCGCTGCGCAGCGTATTGAGTCGATATTGATCATTGTATTGATGTCCCTCACCTCCGCCCTCACCCCTTTTATGGCGCAAAATTTTGGAGCTAACAACCCGCAACGCAGCTTCAAAGCCCTGTTCCTAAGCATGCGATTTGCCGTGTTGTTTCAAGGGCTCATCTTCTTAATGATGGTGCCGCTCAGCATTCCCTTAGCAGCCCTTTTCTCTCAAGAAGAATCAGTACGCGACATCTTGTGGCATTACTTACTAGTCGTGCCCTTCAGCTATGGTTTCCAAGGTATTGTGATGATGTTGATTAGCGGTATGAACGCAATGCACAAGCCACTCAAAGCCTTCCAATGGAGCTTTATGCGCCTGTTCCTATTCACGCTGCCTTTTGCTTGGATAGGTAGCCAGCTTGATGGCATTGAAGGCCTATTCATTGGCTTGGCATTAGGGAATATTGTAGGTGGTGTTGCTGGGTATTGTTATGCGTTGAGGCTAAAGGCAGATACGAGATGCGAGTAAGCGGGATTCGAAGAAAGTTAAGAGCAGATTTGGGATACGAGTGTCGAGATGCGAAGAGATTTAAGAGCGAAAGCGCAAATATGAGCCCCCCAAGTAGCACTCTACTTCAACCTCGTCATTCCCTATAGCGAGGGACGAGCGTAGTAGGGAATCTTATGCGCACAATCATTTAGTTAAGGGAAATGAATATGCCAGAGAATAGTTTTAAATCAGTCTATGAAGCGCCGATTGGCAAGATGATCATTATCAGTGATGGCGAGTCGATTATTGAGATCGACCATGTAAATCATGATGAGCCCATAACGAGTAACCCTGACGAACTTTGTAACTTCGCAACGAAGCAGTTAGATGAGTATTTCGCAGGTACAAGAATCGAATTCGACCTACCTTTGAAAGCTACCAAAGGCACCGACTTTCAAGAAGCCGCTTGGCAAGCACTTACTACTATCCCTTATGGCGCAACCATCAGCTACGGCGAGCAAGCCAAGCGAATGAACAATCCCAAGGCCGTACGAGCTGTCGGTGGTGCAAACGGCAAGAACCCATTTAGCATCGTAGTGCCCTGCCACCGAGTTATTGGCGCAAATGGTACTCTTACAGGTTACACGGGCGGCATGAGCCGAAAAGAGTGGTTGCTAGATTTTGAAAGGAAGATGAAAATAAGATGAGAGTAAACGGGATGCGAGATGCGAGATGCGAAGGGCATATAGAGCAGATGAAATATCGAGGTTTGTGATACGAAAATATGTGACGTGTAGCTGCTCTGATTCAGTTCATGACCTCCTATTCGCATCACGCTCCTGCTCTTACGCTTTTCTCATCTCGCTTACTCACATCCCGTATCTGCCTTTAATCCCTTCGCATCTCGTTTACCCTCATCACGCATCCGCTTTTAAGCTCTTCGCATCTCGTTTACCCTCATCTCGCATCTTATCTCATTTCCCAAATACAAAAAAACGGCCACACTCGCGTGCAGCCGTTTCAGTAATCGATACTAGTTAAAAGCTATTTAACCAGAACTTCACCTGTCATTTCTGATGGGATTTCTAGGCCTGCTAGAGAAAGCATAGTTGGAGCTAGGTCCGACAGTTTACCGCCTTCTTTGAACTCAACTTCTTTATCACCAACGTAGATTAGAGGTACTGGTAGATTAGTGTGAGCAGTGTGGATACCACCTGTCTCTGGGTCTACCATCATTTCTGCGTTACCGTGGTCAGCAGTAATCAGCATTTGACCACCTACTTCTTCGATAGCTGCTGTTACTTTAGCAACACACTCGTCCATTGCTTCGATAGCTTTTTCTGCAGCTTCGTAAACGCCAGTGTGACCAACCATATCTGGGTTCGGGTAGTTACAGATGATAGTGTCGTACTTACCAGACTTGATAGCTGCAACCATCTTCTCAGTTAGCTCAGCAGAGCTCATTTCTGGTTGTAGGTCGTAAGTCGCCACTTTTGGGGAAGCAACTAGCTGACGCTCTTCACCTTCAAATTCGTTCTCAACACCACCGTTGAAGAAGAATGTAACGTGCGCGTATTTCTCAGTTTCAGAGATACGTAGCTGAGTTTGACCTTGCTTAGATAGCCACTCACCGTATGTGTTCTCTAGAGACGCAGGTGGGAATGCGATAGCTAGTGGGATGTCAGCGGCGTATTGCGTTAGCATTACGAAGTTGATTGCTGGGAACACTTCACGCTCGAAGCCGTCGAAATCGGGTACGAAAGTACGAGTGATTTGACGTGCACGGTCAGCACGGTAGTTCATGAAGATAACTGCGTCGCCGTCAGCGATAACTGCATCTTCTTGACCTTCCGCTTTGATAGCCGTTGCTTTAACGAACTCATCGTTCTCTTCACGAGCGTACGCCGCTTCTAGACCAGCAACTGCAGACTCTGCCGTGAACTCAGCTTTACCTAGCGTTAGAAGATCGTAAGCTACTTGAACGCGATCCCAGTTGTTGTCACGGTCCATTGCGTAGTAACGACCTACTAGAGAAGCCACACGACCTTTGCCTAGTTTAGCGAATAGGTCTTGGAAACGTTGTAGAGAGTTTTCTGCACTACGTGGCGGTGTGTCACGACCGTCTAGGAAGCAGTGTAGATAGATCTTCTCAGCGCCACGTGCTGCAGCCATTTCAACAGCTGCGTAGATGTGGTCTTCGTGAGAATGTACGCCACCTGGAGACATAAGACCCATGATGTGTACTGCTTTCTCAGCTTTAACTGCTGAATCGATAGCTTCTACTAGAGCAGGTGTTTCAACGAACTCACCGTCAGCGATAGATTTAGTGATACGAGTTAGGTCTTGGTATACAACGCGACCAGCGCCAATGTTAGTGTGACCAACTTCTGAGTTACCCATTTGACCATCAGGCAGACCTACATCCATACCAGAAGCAGAGATTAGCGTGTTTGGTTTGTTAGCAAACAGGCTATCGATAAATGGAGTTTTTGCATTCGCGATTGCGTTATTTGCTGTGTCTTCACGGTGACCGTAACCGTCAAGAATCACTAGAGCCATAGGCTTCTTAGCTGACATAGGACTGACCTCGTTCAATTCAAAATAAATCGGTATAAAAACAAATTAGCGTAATTTTACTACAGTTTACAGTCAAAACTGTAGTGGAAGATCAAGAAAGGTAGCAGGTAGGAGGATCAGAGCTGAAAAAAAGCTTCTTTTGAAGGCCAAGTATCTTCGCTTCATGTGCTTATTTACAACCCAAAAGACCAGCAACTGAGTTACTGGCCTTCCATTAATTCTCTACCACTTGTTGTGTTGAGCTAGAAGCATTCCAAACTAGATCGCCAATACCATCAGTAGGCTTGAATCCTGTCGGTGCATCTAACAAAAGTTGACGAATTGTCTCATGTTCTAAGTTATGGCAAGCAAAGTCTAAGGACTCAAGTAGATTATCGTACTCATCAATTGGCAAAAATACCTCATGAGCAGTCATGATCCGTTCATGAGCAGTGCGTTGAACATTATCCCCAATCAACAGCTCTTCATACAATTTCTCTCCAGGACGAAGGCCAGAGAATTGTATTTCGATATCACCATGAGGGTTCTGCTCATTTTTAACAGACAAGCCAGAAAGATTAATCAAGTTCTCTGCAAGATCTGTAATTTTAACTGATTCACCCATATCAAGAACGAATACGTCACCACCTTTGCCCATCGCACCTGCTTGAATAACAAGTTGAGCAGCTTCAGGAATTGTCATGAAAAAACGAGTTATATCTGGATGAGTAACAGTTAAAGGCCCTCCAGCTTTAATCTGCTTTTTAAAGAGTGGTATAACAGAACCAGAAGAACCAAGAACATTACCAAATCGAACCATGCAAAAGCGCGTACCCTTTTTTTTCTGGTTCTCTTGCTCTGCTAAGGCTTGCAAGCCCAATTCTGCCATGCGCTTAGTTGTCCCCATGACATTTGTTGGACGTACCGCTTTGTCTGTTGAGATCAACACAAAAGACTCGACACCCGCTTCAATAGCCGCTTTCGCGGTGTAGTAAGTACCGTAAACATTGTTTCGTACACCCTCTACAACATTATACTCGACAAGAGGTACATGCTTGTACGCTGCTGCGTGATAAACCGTCTCAACGTTAAAAGACTTCATTGCCGTAAGAAGACGATGCGAACGTTGAACGGAGCCTAAAAGAGGAACGATTTCCACATTAAGCTCTTTGGATTCTTTTAGTAAAGAGAGTTCACGATCAATTTGATATAAGCCAAATTCTGACAGCTCAAACAAAACGAGTGTCTTTGGCCTTTGCTTTAAGATCTGACGACATAGCTCTGAGCCAATCGAACCGCCAGCGCCAGTTACCATAACCACTTTATCTTTGATATTAGCTTCCATTAGAACTTGCTGAGGAGCCACGGCATCACGTCCTAACAAGTCTTCAATTGGAACATCTGTCAGTTCATCAATTTTCGCTTTTCCAGATACGATATCAGCCATATCTGGTACAGTTTGAATTTCAACAGGAAGTGGAGCCAATAAGTCTAAAATTTGCTTACGACGAGCACGAGATGCACTTGGAATCGCAAGCAAAATTTTAGAAACATCATGCTTCTCAATCAAAGCTTCTGTTTTAGATAAAGCAACAACAGGTAACCCAAGAATCATTGTATTGGTAAGAGTTTTATCTTCATCGATAAACGCCCGAATACGATAATTTCCCGAAGCACGAAGCGCAACTGCAAGCTGACGACCACCAGAGCCTGCACCATATATTAGTACTTCTTTGCGTGAATCTTTTGATGGCGACGTAGTCGCTACTAAGTTTCTCACTACAAGGCGAGAACCACCACACAAGAGTGCTAGATAAGCACCATATATGATAGGTACCGTTCTAGGGATAGGTTCCTGCAGATAATAAGCGAAGACTGCTAAGGCAATAGCGGACAACACAGCACCAGCAGTAACCACGAACAAAGCTTGAAAAGTCAAATATCTAAGGATAGCTCGGTACAGCCCAATTTGGGTGAAAATCAAAACTGTAGATATTACTGTTAAGCCAATCAGTAGTAAGTTATCACCATCACTAAGTATCTTTACATCACCTAGTCTTGTCCACAACGCAATGTGTAAAGCAAACAAAATGAGCAATGTGTCAACGGTGACACTAATAACACGTTTGTGTACGCGAGATAATTGCCAAATAAAATTAAGACGTTGCATAAAATATTCCTATTTACTGGAACTTGCATTTACTAACATTAATACTGAGTATCAAGATGACGTTAGTTCACAGCCAAAGCGAACCTATTATCAGCTCACCTGCCCTCTGAGGCTGACTTATAATAAACAGTTGGCCCAATAGCCTCAAACGAAAATCTATTGGATCACTTCGGCAATACTGTGAAAAGGCCTAAGACGAAAGTTATATCAATGGACGGACCACCTAGTTAATACAAAGGCCTGTCCTAATTATATACCTACTTGATTTTCTATTTATTATAGAATCCGCGATACCATTGAATAAACTCAGCCACACCTTCTTTGACGGTTACCTTAGGTGTATAACTGGTTGCTGCAAACAAATCTTGCGTGTCGGCATAGGTTTGATAAACGTCACCAGGCTGCATTTCTCTAAAGTTCTTCTTCGCTTCAACACCTAACTCATCCTCAATGGCCTTAACAAAATCCATCAAGTTGATTGGAGAGCCGTGACCAATGTTGTATACCGCATAAGGCGCTGAGCTGGTTGCTGGAGAGCCAGCTTCTACAGTCCATTCGTTGTCACGTGTTGGTATTACATCTGCGATACGTACCACACCTTCAACAATATCGTTTACGTGGGTAAAATCACGCCACATGTCACCATTATTATTGATATCGATAGTATCACCATCTAGAATCTTTTTAGTGAAGATAAACGGAGCCATATCAGGACGTCCCCAGGAGCCATACACGGTAAAGAATCGCAGGCCTGTAGTCGGAATGTCATATAAATGAGAATAACTATGTGCCATCAATTCGTTCGACTTTTTAGTCGCTGCATACAATGAAACAGGGTGATCAACCGAATGGGATGTTGCAAATGGTGTTTTAGCATTCAGTCCGTAAACAGAGCTTGAAGAGGCATAAACTAAATGCTTCACTTTATTACGACGGCACCCTTCTAAGATGTTCAAATGACCCACTAAGTTTGAATCGGCATAAGCATGTGGGTTTTCAATTGAGTAGCGAACCCCCGCTTGCGCCGCTAAATGAATCACGTTATCAAACTGCTCAACCTCAAACAAGGTGGCTACGCCATCACGATCAGCAATATCTAACTTAACCAGTTTAAAATTAGTATGCCGAATGCGTTTCAAACGAGCTTCTTTCAAAGCTACGTCGTAGTAATCATTAAGGTTATCCACACCAACAACCGTGTGTCCTTTTGACGTTAACTGCTCTACCACCGCACTGCCGATAAAACCTGCGGCACCAGTAACCAAATACTTCATTACTATTCCTTAGTCTGAACCGAATAAATCGCGCGTGTACACTTTATCTTTTACATCCGCAAGATCTTGTGCCATACGGTTTGAAACAATCAAATCGCAACTGGATTTAAACTGTTCGAAATCCGTTAGCACTAATGAACGGAAGAATTCTTTTTCCTTCAACTCCGGCTCAAACACCACTACTTCAATGCCTTTGGCTTTAAGGCGCTTCATAATGCCTTGAATACTCGAAGCACGAAAGTTATCAGATCCAGATTTCATCACTAAGCGATAAATACCAACGCGTGTTGGATTTCGTTTTATAATTGAGTCCGCAATAAAATCTTTACGTGTTGTGTTAGAATCAACAATAGCACCGATAATGTTGTTAGGGACATCAGAGTAGTTCGCTCGCAGCTGTTTGGTATCTTTTGGCAAACAATATCCACCGTAACCAAATGAAGGATTATTGTAGTGCGATCCTATCCGCGGATCCAAGCAGACGCCTCCAATAATCTGTCGTGTATTTAAGCCATGTGACTCGGCATAAGTGTCTAACTCATTAAAGTAAGCAACACGAAGTGCCAAGTATGTATTTGAAAATAGTTTTACAGCTTCAGCTTCGGTAGAATCCGTAAAAAGAATCTCTACGTCTTTTTTTAGCGCCCCCTCTAATAACAGGTTAGCAAACACTTGTGCGCGCTCAGATTGTTCACCTACAACCACACGCGATGGGTGCAAATTGTCATATAATGCTTTGCCTTCACGCAAGAATTCAGGGGAAAACAACAAGTTTTCACAAGCGAGTTTTTCTTTAATGCGCGCAGTATAGCCTACTGGTACAGTCGACTTTATTACCATTACAGCATTAGGATTAATGGCCATTACATCTTTAATAACGGATTCAACTGATGAGGTATTAAAGTAGTTAGTATCGACATCGTAATCGGTAGGGGTCGCAATAACCACGAATTGCGCATCAGTATATGCTAACTCTTTATCAATTGTTGCGGTGAAGTTCAATGGCCTATTAGCCAAAAAGTCTTCAATTTCTGCATCCACAATTGGAGACTGCTTGTTGTTCAGCATCTCTACTTTTTTTTCAATGATATCGACTGCGACAACTTCGTGATGTTGTGCCAACAACATCGCATTTGATAAACCGACGTAGCCAGTACCTGCAATTGCAATTTTCATAAATAGCCAAATGTATTTGTAAGTTAAATCAAAACAGGGGAGGATTATATTCTATTTAACAGCGTCGCCAGAACCGCTGCCTGTAGCGGTCATAATGATGTACTTAAAATAGTGTCTAAGTGTTAGTGTATCAATCATCTTTTTATCAGTTTCTGCTAGTAAATCTGGCGTAGACATATCAATATTGTGAATCTGAGCCAACCCGGTTATACCAGGTAAAACATCATAAACATCTAGCCTCGAACGAGCATCAATCAGCTCAAGTTGATTTGACAAGTTTGGCCTTGGCCCTACTAAACTCATATTTCCGACAAGGACATTATATAGCTGTGGAAGCTCGTCTAATTTTGTCTTTCTCAAAAATGCACCAAACCTGGTGATTTCTGAAGGGCTAGTAAGATGGCTCGCAACTGACTTTGTTCCTATTTTCATTGTTCTAAATTTGTATAAGACAAAATTCTTTTTGTTTTTTCCCACCCTAGCCTGCACAAAAATCGGACTACCCGTATCAAAAAAACCAAACGTAAATATTAAAACAAAAATAGGAAATAAAATAACAATCCCGATGAAAGAAAACAAAAAATCAAAAAATCTAGTCACAATAAACCTCTAAGATGCATAAAAGTCTTTAAGTTTGGAAAGTATTAAAGATTGCTTATATGTAGTCACAATATAACTTCTAGCGGCCCCTCCATGTTTTTTTCTTAGTTTAGAATCTTGATATTTGAGTGCTTTATTTTTCAATTCAATTAAAGAACCACATTCGACTCGATAGCCTGTAACCCCATCACAAACTGCATCAGATACACCGGGTATATCATAAACGACTGAAGGTACACTCATAGAAGCAGCCTCCGCTATAGCAAGCCCAAACCCTTCTCGAATACTAGGAAATATCAAACAATCAATTAAACTAAAAACATGAGCAGTATTGTCTACTTCACCAATATAACAAACATTGTCAGAATACTCGTTCAAAAACTCTTGAAAAGCAAGCAATTCGTTAGGAGATAACTCCATAGCGCCAGCAATCAACAATCTAAAATGAGAACCTGTATCAGTAATCTCCTTCCACACTGAAATAAGATCGAATATGCCTTTGTCTATACAGATACGTCCAACAAAACCATACACCATCAGGTCATCTAATTCAGTCAAAAAGCTAGATAAGCCTAACTCCTTAATAGTGTCCTTTTTATTATAATTCTCAGGATTAAATTTACCAATGGAGTCGATACCATTTATGGTCCCAGCACCAAAAACTGTTATAGCTTCGCTAGAGCCCACAAACGCCTGCTCCTTAGCGACTCTGGCAAGACTAGGACTAACAGAAATAACTTGTCTTGCAAGGCGTGATGTTAGTTTTTCCATTAAGTAAACTAGTCCAAATTTAAACTGACCGTTCTTTAGTGAAACTAAACCATGTATGGTATAAATCAAACGTGGTATATTACATATTCGACCAGCTATATTACCTAATAGCGATGCTTTGGGGGTGTGGACGTGGACTATATGAGGCTTCTCCCTCCTAAAAACTCTCACCAATAATATTAGAGATTTAATATCATAAAACAATGATATTTCTCTTTTGAAAGGGATAATAAAAAACTTTATATCTGGATATTTATCCCTATAAAAATGAAGGTATTCGTTTGATGAAGTATAAATTGCAACATCAAAACCATGCTCGACCAAGTACTCTATTTGACCATCGAAAAACCGTAAGCATTGTGGAACGGTAACAACAATTGCTAATCTAGTCATTAATAACCTTTCTAGGAATTACAGTTGATTTTATTTCTTTTATAGCGTTTTCAACTTCATATATATCTTCAACATCTAAAACCCCTGAATTACGGCGAGTTAAGAGATAGTCTAATTTACCGAATAAAGAAAGAAGATAAACCAATAATATTTTTAAAATAAATATCGCTTGCTCTTTCAACTTAAATGAAAACAAATCACTATATTTATCCAGAATAAGCAGGCCTGTTTTATAAGCCGAAACTAACTTATCTCTTGTGATATTTTCTTCTTCTAAATAAAAATAATGTATTTTAGGCGAGAATATCACGTTAAGATCTGACTTTGAATAGGCACGCACCCATAGTTCATAATCTTGTGCTCTAGCGATATTTTCATCATACCTATTACGCAACATCCATTCTTTTCTAACTAATATCGAAGCATGGACAATATTATGTTGATTTTTTAATAATCGCTCCGAGTTAATTGGCGGAGGATTGACAGCTCTGCGAACACCTTGAATACTTGAGTGCGCATCGATTGAAGCTACGCCACTACTAACGAGATCACAATTGGGATTACTGCTGAGTAGTGCGAACTGCTCCTCCAGTCTGCGCGGGTGCATGAGGTCATCAGCGTCCATCCTAGCAATTAAATCAAATTTCGCCAAATCAACAATTTGATTGAGTCGAAATGCAAGTTTCTTATTCTCACCGTCGCTGAAAACTCTAACTCGGTGATCGTCAATCGACCTCGCAATTTCCAACGAAGAGTCGGAAGAGCCGTCATCAATTAATATCAACTCCCAATCTTTAAAGGTCTGAGCTAAAACTGACTGAATAGCTTCAAGCAAATAGCTTTCAGCATTATAAAAAGGAATACCTATTGTGATAGACATGAATACCTCAAATTAAAAAACGCTAATGTAGGGGCTAAGGTTTGCGATTCTCTGAGTTGACAAATAATAAAAAAGAAACATGATTACAATTGAAACTAAAAAAAACAAGGTTTTATTAATTGAAGAAGTAAGATTCTCAAACACAATACTAGTTAATAAAATAGATACGGGAAAAAAATATTGATTAAATCTTAAAATTCCTGATGGATCTAAACTCATTATCGTAGAGGTTATTGATATCACGACACCAAAAAAATACACTAGCATAAAGAAAAGATACTCATTGTGTCTTTTAAAGATATAATTTTTGTATAACAAAAAACAAAACCCAAACAACGTATAAAATATTACAAAAAGTTCACCGCCAGTATTTTCGCTTTTTAAGTAATATGAATACCTTTTATCTATTGCCGACATATACTCTATTGAAAAAGGAAGAATAGCAGCACCTAAAGATAACATAATAAAAAATACTTTTTTATTTTTATCAAAGAAAGATATATCAAACAAAAAGTACAAGGGAACAAGAATTATCGCTGTTTTATGAAACAATGATGCTATAAAAATAACCGCCAGAAACTTATATAACTTCTTGTGATACATAAAATAGTAAGATAAGAAAACAAATGATGCCGCGATGCCTTGTCTAAGTCCATTAAAGAAAAATGTATAAAACCCTAGGCATATAAAAACCAAATTTGCATAAAATATACTTTTAACTCGAAACTTACTGAATGCATATTGATAGTTGAATATTACCAAAGCGGAAAAAACAATAAGAAATAAATTAAAATTATCGGATACCAATTTAATAAAATAAGATATTGTATAAAACATGTACTCAAAATTGGCATTACTCATAAACTCTGAAAACGTATCTTTATTTGAAAATATCAGATAATAGTTACCTGTATCTGTCCCAACAGATATGTCTCGTAATCCTGAGAAGAACACTAAAGTTAAAAATATGATAAAACTAAAGATTTTATTTATCGAATATCTATTTCCAATGCTATCTATCAATAAAGAGAAAAATAACACGACAAAAAGAATAATAACATATGGCAACATATTAATCTTCTTCTGACTGGAGAATTGTTCTTATTACCTCGTAGTGAGAATTACATCTTATTATATTATTAGAAACCATTTTCTGTCTTTTAGTGTACAATGTGTCAATGATACCATTTTTCAATACCCTATTAAGCCGGTTAGTATTAACACTAAGACCTAAATACATTGGTAAGTAATGAGCGCTACTTGTTGAACAAAAATCAAGCCACTTTTCAGTTACAAAATCTTTATTCTGTATTTCATGAGATCGCTCCATAAATTTATCTAATATAACTGTTCTGTCAGTTTCTAATCTTATTCCAGAGCTTGTCCAATTGAATGCTATATAGGATAATTCAATCCCCTCATTACTAACTTCAATAGATATAGCAAGTCCTTCGTTCCACATACTATGGTTTTTCCTATAACCATAAATGCTATTACCTTGACCATAAACAATTTTGCCATCTAAATAGTCTTCTTCCGCACCAACACAATGGCTATGCTGGCATGATACTAGATCAGCTCCAGATTCAATGAACTTTCGACACTTTTTCATCAGTTCAGGACTAGGATAACGATAATATTCAACTCCACCATGGTAAAGGACGATTAAATAGTCTGTTTTCTCTTTAACTTCCCGAATAAAGTCGAAGCTTGTATATGGGTCAAAAATATTAGCACCGGCATCATTCCTTGTAGCTGCATTGAATTCGTGCTCAGCAAAAGAAACAAATCCGATCTTTTTCCCTTGGACATTTTGTACATGATAATTCGCTGCGTCCTCAATATTTTTTCCCGCTCCAAAAGATGGAATACCAAGTAGGTTACAAGAATCTAGAGTTTCAACAACTCCCTCACTTCCATAATCTCCAATATGGTTATTAGCCAATGATAATATATCGAACCCACATTTTTTTAGGCAATGTAAGCTCTCGATCGTACCGGAAAGAGTCGGGCCACATTTCTCTATCGCTTTAGACTTAGATACAATAGGATATTCCAAATTACCAACGACAATATCACTGCTTACAATTACACTCTTTAACTCTCCGAGTAAATTATCAGAGTCACCGTTATTGAAGTAACTCACTGTGTCTTCTGTGGGACAAATGTCCCCAAGTAACAAAATTTTTTTTTTTGTCATTTCTTTACCCCCAAATTGTTATAAATATCAACATAATAGCATTCGACTTTCGAAATGTTATCTTTTATATCATACCCCTTACTCTTAAACTTTTCTTTGATAACAAGTTTATCGAGCAGCTTTTTCTTTCTTGCATGGGTTATGATACTCTCAGCCCATTCTTTTTTACTTGATAACTGTAGAAAATGTACTGTTCCTAAGCCTACATCAACACTGTTAGGAAAACCTTGTGATAAGATACAAACGTTGCTTGCTGCTTGCGCTTCGATTGCTACCATTCCAAAACCTTCATTTTCAGAAGGGGCCACAAAAACATCCATATCTAACATAATTTTAGGAACATCGTCCACCTCACCGATGTACAGAACGTTCTCATAAAAATCATTTTCTTTGGCATAATTAATACAGCGATCAAAGAGGCCTCTATCATCAATCCTACCGGCAAATATGAACTTAAAATTAAATCCTTTTTTATACAAGATATTAAGAATTTCAAACAAGTAGTCAAGATTCTTATTTTCAACAATTCTACCCACATTACCTATAACTATTGAACTGTCATCATTGATGTGTTTTTCTTTGTTTAAATACAAGTCTAAATCAATTGCATTATTTATTACCTTACAATTAATAGAACGACTATTATATCTATAGAAAACACTTTCGTTTGCTTCATTAGAACAGCCCCAATACTGATCAGAAAACGTGTTAATAAGAATATTTTGTAATTTAAGCTCTATACTTTGAGCTATTCTATATGGAGAAGACCAGCCAAAATTTAAATTTGCATGTATATGAGATATAACAGCTTTTACACCACAAATTTTACTAACTAATGAAATATACCCACACTTCGCATTTAGATGAATATGTACAATATCTGGCTTACCATTGACTCGTAAGTAATTCTTGAAATTCTTATAGTAAGTGATATACCCACTACTATTTTGAGAAGGGATATAATCAACTTTACCACCTAAAGTTCTAATTTCTTTCTCAAATAAACTTTCTTCTTGACTACAAGTTGAACTCAAGTTGACTAAGAAATCAAATTTTATATCATCACTTTTATGCCTCATCATCTCCATAAGCATAACTTCGGCTCCGCCTTTGTTCATTTTCCCAGTGACATGCAAAACACGAATTTGTTTTTTCATTAGGATTTCTCAACTATTATGTGTAATTTTCGTTAAAGTTAGAGCAGATTTTATATCCAATCAATCTAAGGTTCAATATTGAATATCTGGAGCTATCATGAGTTGTGGCTTGCGATAACAGAAAAAATCATTCGATTGTTGCCTTGAAGTACTTATTATTTTAAACTAGGGTTACCCTCGGTTCATTATTTCCTAAATGGACTATTTGATTGATATTTTGCTGTGATGAAGAGAATAATTTACTTCAATATAAATGAAAAACACAAAATTTTTAATAAGCCTCTGCGTTGCTACCTAGCATTGTTTCAGGTTGTATAGAACTTGTGATTTAATACATCACTAGCTCTTTTCTTCGATGAATAACGAACAATGTGTTAGTAATTATGAACAATACCCACATCTTCCGAAAGTAAACAATCTCGGCCTGCCGACAACACTTAATCAGATACTATTTCTCTTTGTTTCAACAAGTTTAAATCGGCCATTACATAATGGTATTTTGGGTTTATAGTATCGAATTAGCAACATCGATGCAGAGCGCAGATTCATGGCTGTGGAAAATTAGTTAAATTACAGTCTAATGACTAACCTCTAAAAGAAAGTAAAACAGCGTTATCACGGTTGAACACTCCACTATCATTCTAAATATAACGTGTTGGTTCGAGTCATAGATTGTTTAGTTTAATTCTCACGAACAGCAACACGCTCCTTGCTCCACAGAAAATCAATCATCTTTAATGACAACAAGGGTAACTATAAACGTCAAAAACTAAATTCCATTAATACAGTAGGAAGCTATCATTAAATGTCTA
Source organism: Vibrio sp. Isolate30 (assembly GCF_022397975.1). Classification (NCBI taxonomy): domain Bacteria; kingdom Pseudomonadati; phylum Pseudomonadota; class Gammaproteobacteria; order Vibrionales; family Vibrionaceae; genus Vibrio; species Vibrio sp. Isolate30. The sequence goes on along the minus strand of NZ_JAKEUS010000008.1, from coordinate 184,195 downwards.
TTTAGATAAAGTTAATAGTTCACCCCAAATCTCGTCTATGCCTTTCTCCGTAAAATCTGGCATTCCACTAGCGGGATAAAATGTCAACTCACCAAACACTATGCTACCTTTAACTTCATAAAAATCTACTCTTACATAATCAAATTTTTTAGATAGTTCGCGGCTAACAACTAACATTTCTTGGATATTCTCAGGAGGTGGAATGAATATGTCCATATCGGGATCAATCGTCTTTCCATAGCTTTGAACATTCCAACTAGTATCGTAAAAATTCTGTACAGGCTTTGAAGAAAACCGCCCTGCATTTACTTGTATAAATTTTGGCTCCCCATTAAAACAGTGAAACTTATAGTCTCTCAACTCGCCATATTCATCTTCTAAGTATTTTTCAACTAATATTCTCGGCTTACAGTTTTTGTATGGCCACTCTCTTCCATTAAAGTAAATATTTTGTTTAAGCCAAGATTTAAACACTAATTTTAATAAAGACCAGTTAGCTTTGTTTTTATCATGGCAAATAAAGTTCCACCCACTGCCGTGAGCTCCTTTTAATACAAACTTATCAGGTAGTTTAGTGAAATCAATTTTATTTACATCATCAAAATAACAATAAATCTCGTTTAGATAATGACTATAGCCTAATTCTTGTAATACGTTTCTAACTTCAACTTTGTCAACACATCTAGTCAAATAGCGATCTCTATTATTTATCTTGAGATACTGTAACTTTTCACTAAAAAGAGTAGGATTATCCAAGTTCAAGGAATTTCCAGAAAATCTCTTATACTGTTTCTCTATTGATTTCCGCTCTGAGTTTATGAGGTAGTCAAGTTTAAAGCGGAACCGACAATATTCATTCCAGATATATAGTAAAAATAGATTGTTGTTTTTAATATCAACCAGATATTTTTTAATCATTAAGAAAACACCTTACGATAAACATTTCTTGTTTTTAACCAAAAATAATAAAGAATCCTACCTTTAATATCCCCTTCAAGCTGAAGATAAAACAATCGAGCTCTTTTCCTTAACTCTTTGCCGCTATTTAAATAACACCTCTCCTCTGCTCCTATACGATTTTTTATTAATTCTTTGGCCTTGGGTTTTAACGCGTTATCTACAACGTCATAAACACCCTCCATTGACTCTAATCTTTGCTTTAGATATTGATCTTTATATTCATAAAAAACATTGGAATTTATCAAGTATTCCTTGACAATATCCATAACTAAGAAATAATCTGTTCGCTTCCAACCTTTGCCATGTGTAACAGCATTATCCTGTTGCCTATAATAACTGAGAATTTCAGGCAAAATAGATACGTTATCCAGTTTTGTCATAACCAACCAATGAACTGGAACATCTTGATAGGTTAACCCAAGAGGGAAAGAAACATTTAATGAAATTAACTTTTCTCTATTAAACATCTTAATCCAAGTGAATGCAGGAATCTTTAGTCTTTCCTTTTTTAATTCTTGAGAGATTGTGCCTAAAGATGACTTCTTATACTTTATCGTTGACTCGATATCACTTTCTTCAGAAAATGTAGCATAGTCCCATATCACACAATCAGAATTTTCACTTTTAGCCTTAGTTACCGCTTTCTCTAATAGTTGTTCGTGAAATATATCATCAGCATCCAAGAATAATATGAACTTTCCTTTTGACCTTTTCAGAGATTCATTTCTACAGTAAGACAACCCTCTATTTTGGGTATTATTAACAACGATAATTCTCTTATCTACTAGAGCATAGTTTTCAATAATATCCAGCGTTCTATCTGTTGACGCATCATTATATATAATAAACTCAAATTTTTTAAAAGTTTGATTTTGAACTGATTCAATTGCTTTTGATATAAATTCTTCGCAGTTATATGCAGCCATGGTGACAGAAATTTCCACATTAGACATTAATTTACACCTCATTAATTATTCTATACTTTGATCCCACAACAATGGAGCCTTTGGGTATTATACCTTTTGCAATAACAGTACCTGCTCCTATAATACAATCGTCACCAATGACAACATCACCTATTATTGTACAATTAGCACCAATAAACACATTATTTCCTATCTTTGGTGCTTTATCGTTGACTGGTTGGTTGGAGCCTATGGTAGTATTTTGAAGAATTGTACAATAGTCACCTATCTGACAACTTCTAGATATATGAATACCATTAAAAGAATGGCTAAGCTTCAACCCCACGCCTACTTTTGTAGTATATGGAAAGTATGAATTATATAAAAAAGACACTATTAGATTATATCCACCGCCGATACAATACACTAATAATCCTTTCAGCTTTCTAACAAAATATGTATTTTTTTCTCTAGACAGATTCATATTGTAGCAAAAATGTCTAAGATTAATTAGTTTATTATTCATTTATCACTTTTCTCAAAAAAAACAGTGAGAGAAAGAAAACAATAGATTGTCTCAAGACAATATATATGCTTAAGCCAATCACGCCGAAGTTATAAATAGTAAAGGGACTTAATATTAAGCTACAAACCATCACAAAAAATGATATCTTAGAAAGCACTCTTTCTTTCCCTGTTGTTACATATACTTGAGTAATTAATTGACTAAAAGAAGAAAATAGTAACCCTAGAAGCAACACATCTAGAATTTCATTAACATTACTTTCAGGTTCACCTACAAAAATCTCTATAGCATAGCTTCCGATAAAGTACACCATCACCGTTGACAAAATAGAATACGCTATAATAGCAATAGCTATCTTTTTTAAAAAACAAAAGTATCCTACCTTATCACTGGTATATAGCTTGCTCATGTGAGGATATATTGCTTGCCCTACCACTATAACCACCATACCAGGAATTGAGACCAAAGTTTGAGCTATGGAAAATGTTCCAACTATAGTGTTAGTCGTAAAATATCCTAAGAGGAGGACATTGATAGGGCCATATAAACTAGAATATAGTTGCTGAAGAAATATATACCACCCATCAAACAAGCTATCCTTTAACTTAGTAAAAGAGAAAGGGCAAATAAACAAGTTATACTTTCGAAAGGCAAAAACAACGGATAAAAGAGAAAAGATTATTGATATAGATGAGTTTATTAAAGGGACTAATACCGTATCATCTTCACTATTCAAAAATAAGAATATACACAACGTGTAGAATAATTTAGACATTCCATTAAATATGGATATATACTTCATCTCTTGAATACCTTGGAAAAACCATACAGGAAGAAGAAGTTGTGATATAGTCATTCCATAGGCTAATAAAAATATGTTTCTAATTTCACGTTCAATATCGAACATTATCAAAATTGAAAAATAAATTATAAAGCAAATAAAATTAATAAATACTTTAGCGTAAATTACTCTTGAAAATATATCCGATAGTTTACTTATTTCCCCCCTACCACATTGAGATATTTGCTTTGTTGCTGTTAATTTAAACCCATAATCTGTGATAATATTAACGTAAACAATAGCAGACATGGCTAACATTATTTGGCCATAATTATCCACCCCTAAAACTCTTATCAAATAAGGTGTCGTTACTAAAGGTAATACATATGTCAGAATTTGTAACAAAAGCAAGTGAATGCTATTAGAAACAATTTTACTTCTCATAAATCTTACATATCACTTAATATTGTTTTTATACCATTTAGCCGTGTACTCTATGCCTTTTTCAATTTTAACATTTGGTGTATAACCTACTTTCACCTCAGCTTTTTTAATACAGGCTTGTGAGTGTCTCACGTCTCCATGTCTAAAATCATTATAATAAACTCGTTTACTATAATGAATTCCTATTTCTTCCAGCTTTGATGTAATCAATTGATATAATTCATTTAGTGAAGTTCTATCACTTAGAGCGACATTATATACTTCATTTTTTACATCCATTGTAGCTACTGCTGACAATATATTCATTTGTACTACGTTATCAATATAACAGAAATCGCGGCTTGTTTCCCCATCCCCATTTATTTGGATATCTTTATTATTTATTACCGCATCAATCCACTTAGGTATAACTGCAGCATAAGAGCCATTAGGATCTTGACGAGGGCCAAATACATTAAAATAACGTAAACCAATACTTTTAAAGCCATAAGTGCGTGCATATACATTGGCGTAGAGTTCATTTACATACTTAGTGACTGCATAAGGGGATAGAGGGTTGCCAATATTTGCTTCCTCTTTTGGTAGTGCAGGATGATCACCGTACGTTGAACTACTCGCAGCATAAGTAAAACTATTGACCTTTTCTACTTTTGCTGCTTCAAGCATATTTAAAAAGCCAGTTATATTTGATGAATTTGTAGTGAGTGGATCCGCAATAGAACGAGGAACAGACCCTAAAGCAGCTTGATGTAAAACGTAATCAACTCCCTGAACAGCCTGTTGGCATTCTTTAAAATTGCGAATGTCACCTTCAATAAAGCAGAAGCGAGACCACTGTTTTTTTGATACTAGGCATCTTACTTCATCCAAGTTATGCTGATGACCAGTAGCGAAATTATCTAAACCTACAACAGTTTGGTTAAGTTGTAGTAGTTTTTCCAGTAGGTTAGAGCCGATGAAACCTGCTACACCTGTTATCAACCAAACTTTGGGGGACTCTAGTAGCTCTTGTTGGATCTGTTCATATGTAGTCATGATATTTCCGTGCTATGATTAAACATTAGTAATTGAAATGGGAAACTCTGTGCTATTTGATTCTAAACCACGCTTCTAAGTTTCATTTTAGAATGACGGTCTATTGCATAAGTATGGAGCATATATAACCTTCAAACTTTGTTATCGAACCTGTGCGCTGTTATATTAGACTTCCAAACTCAGTGTCGCGTGAGATTAAAGACGCATATCCACGCTTTCTTTATCTAAAACGTATTTTAAGTCATACAGTACGTGTTTAGGCTTACCAAGAGCACGGATTTTCTCTACGCCCATTGCTTTAAATTCATTATGAGAAACGGCCATGATAATTCCATCATAATAATTTAATTTTTCACGATCACAAAGACTCAAACCATACTCATGCTGTGCTTCTGAATTTGAACACCAAGGGTCAATGATATCCACATTGATGTTGTACTCTTTTAGTTCAGCGACGATATCAACGACTTTTGTGTTACGCAGGTCTGGGCAATTCTCTTTGAAGGTAAGCCCCATAACTAGTACATTTGCTCCTTCAACATGAATACGTCGTTTGAGCATTTTCTTTACCAGCTCAGACACGACATACTTTCCCATGCCATCGTTTAAACGACGACCCGCTAGGATCATTTCTGGATGATAACCCACTGTTTGCGCTTTATGTGTTAAATAGTACGGGTCTACTCCAATACAGTGGCCTCCAACTAGACCAGGACGGAATGGTAAGAAGTTCCATTTAGTCCCAGCAGCTTCTAAGACCTCTAGTGTGTCGATATTTAGCTTATTGAATATAATGGAAAGTTCATTAATCAATGCAATATTTACATCGCGTTGAGTGTTCTCTATTACCTTGGCTGCTTCTGCTACTTTAATGCTTGATGCTTTATGTGTACCTGCAGTAATAATAGTTTTGTATAACTGGTCTACAAACTCGGCAATATCATCATTCGAACCACTGGTCACTTTAAGGATATTGGTTACACGATGTTCTTTATCACCTGGATTGATTCGCTCTGGCGAGTAACCAGCAAAGAAGTCTTTGTTATAGGTTAGTCCAGATACTGACTCAACAACAGGTATACAAGTTTCTTCGGTCGCACCGGGGTAAACGGTAGATTCGTATATAATAATGTCGTCTTTGCTTACAATCGTACCTAAAGCTTCAGAAGCTTTAATAAGCGGCGTTAAATCCGGTTGCTTGTGTTCGTCAATTGGCGTTGGAACCGTAACAATGTAAACATTGGCGTCTTTGAGTTCATTTAGGTCTGCCGTATATACAAGAAACTCTGCTTCTTTAAGCTCTTCACCAGAACATTCAAGCGTGGAATCTAAGCCATTTTTAAGCTCTTCAACTCGAGATTGATTAATATCAAAGCCTAACGTAGGCATTTTTTTACCGAACTCCACTGCGAGTGGTAAGCCAACATAACCTAGGCCGATTATGGCAACTTTAGTATTTTCAAAGATGGACGTCATATGTATTCCCGATAAATTTTAATTCTAAATTTTGCGAGTATTTACTCACAAAAATGTCTCAGCGGCATTAACACACTGAGACATTTCTTATTCATTTTGAGACAGTCGATTTTCAGCCATCTCTTATATAGTCTAAATTTTCTTAAACGCCCTCAATAGGCTTTATTACTTCTTATCGCTTGAATAGTCATAGTTATAGTAACCATACCCATACGAGCTTGATGCTTTCTTTTCAATAGCGTTGAAGATTACACCTTTCACTTCAATACCAGATTGCTCAAAGCGGTTGCGTGCTACATCAATCTCTTTCACGGTGTTTTGACCAAAACGAGCAACCATTAAAGTGGTTCCGGCAAAAGCACCGACAATACTTGGATCAGTTACCGCTAGCACTGGTGGCGTATCGACGATCACTAAGTCATACTCCTTTGATGCCCACTCCATAAGTTCCGCAAAACGTGGATGCATTAGAAGCTCAGATGGATTTGGCGGTACTTGGCCACGGGTAATGATTTCAAGGTTTTCAACTGGGGTTGCTTTAACTGATTGAGTAAAATCTTGTTTCCCGATCAACAAATCAGATAAGCCATTATCCCACTTCACACCAAAGCTTTGCTGCAAATAGCCCTTTCGCATATCGGCATCAATTAACAGGACTTTCTGGCCTGTTTTGGCTGCTACTGCTGCGAAGTTAGTTGAGATAAATGACTTACCAATACCGGGTGCTGGACCAGAGATCATCAAAATGTTGTTTTTTGCTTCAAGCATCGCAAAGTGCAAACTTGTGCGAAGACCACGTAGTGCTTCAACAGAAAGGTCGGCAGGGTTTGACTCGGCAAGCAGTGCCTTTGTACCAGAGGCTATTTTTTTCTTAGATTTAAATCGATTGGCTAGCTCTAACTGCAAGTCTGACTTAGGTACTGCTGCGTAAACGGGTAAACCAAGCTCTTCAATTTGGTCAGGGCTTTCAACACCTCGGTGAAAAGCCGCTTTCACTGATATAAAGGCCACGCTCAACATACCGCCTAAAAGTGTAGCTAATACAACAATCAGTGGCTTCTTTGGTTTAACTGCGCGCGCATAAGCTTGAGCATCATCTAGAATACGTACATTGCCCACAGTGCCCGCTTTGATAATACTTAACTCCTGTACTTTGTTTAAAAGTTGAATGTAGATCTGTTGGTTTACTTCAACGTCACGTGTCATACGCAGTACTTCACGTTGTGTTTTAGGTAGCTTTTGCACCTGCTGGTTTAAACGATCTTTCTCTTTCAAGAGGGTTTCACGCTTATCAAGCAGTGATTTATAAGCAGGGTGATCTTTGGTAAAGCGCTGGCTAATCTCACTCTCTCTGAACGTCAGTTCATTAAGTTGCGCTTCCAGTTCTACCATCACTTTTAGTGTTGATTGGGCTTCTAAGCCCAAGTCAATCGATTCGTTTTCTTGACGGTAGTTATTCAGCGCATCTTCAAACGTGGTTAACTGAGATTTGATACCAGGAAGGTGCCCTTCTAGGAAAGCTAAACTCTTCTCTGCTTCAGCAGAGTTACGTTTTACATTTTGTAAGAAGTAGATTTGGCTAATATGATTTAAGATGTCAGAAATTTGCTGCTTATTTTCACCCTCAAAGCTTAGCTTCAAGATACCCGTTTGTTTACCTTGTTCTGACAACGAAAGAGAAGATTTTAACCATTCAATAGCTTCTAAACGGCTGCGATTAGCTATGGAAAACTCAAAACCATTATGAGATTCATAACCAGCGACAAATAGACTGTAGTCATCTGCAGTGGCTAGTTCGCCAATTTTACCCTCTAAAATGACACGTTCGTCTCCTCGAATAAGTTGGTAAGTGCCCTGCTCTACATCTACAATACGAATCGTGTGCACGTTTCCACTAGCATAACCAGGAACCACAAAGCGACTAACGGAAATATTATTAACATCATTAGTTAAACGAGCGACACCTTTGCCAACAACAGGCGCGTAAATAGGAGAGACAACTGTAGTTAAATTAAACTTATCGACCGTTTCACCCAAGATCATTCTCGATTTGATGATCTCGATTTCAGTGGTGGCAGAAGATTCTTGAGCGAATAGCTCCCCCATATCGCCCACCATTGATGAGATTCCACCAGAGCTTTTCTCTTCAATCTGAATTAGCGCATCCGCTTTATAAATAGGCGTGGATAACAGTGCAAATACAACACCGCCGATCGTAAAGATAAACGTAGTAAAGATAATCCACCACTTGGCATCAAGTAAAATACCAAACAGCTTCCCTAAATCTATCTCACCTGCGTTATCAGTCTGTAATTGCCTAGATGGTTGTGTTGTCATCGAATTACTATTTCCTAAAACTCGTACTATTTTGTTAGTTGGCTTATTTAGAATAAACCAACTTGAATCGTTTATATTATCGTTTCTGCTGGCTCAAAGCTCATTCTACTGAGCAATCAGATTTTTTGAACCAATTACAGCTTTTTCGCCCACGCTTGCGCGGCTTCATCGATCAACTGGTAAGCATGCTCAAAGGCTTCTCGGCTTTGGCGATATGGATCTGGAATATCTTGTTGCCCAATCCACTGGCCAAACAACATCGTTTTTCCACGTGCTTCTGGAGAGATCTGAGTCAACGCTTCCATATGACCTTTTTCCATCACCAATATCAAATCATACTGCGCACAAAGCTGCGGAGTGACTTGTTGTGATTGGTGGCCTTCTACATCCACACCATTTTCTGCTGCAATCAGGATTGCAGTTTCGTCTGCAGGTTTGCCAATCAAACGGCTTTTTTCCGCTGCAATACCCGCAGATGCCACCTGTTTGTTCGGCAATAGTTTTTGTAAAACACGTTCGCCCGTTGGCGAACGACAAATATTACCAACACAAACGACAAGAACTCTATTAAACATAAATTACTATCAACCATATAAACCGGGCCACACAAAATGTGACCCGACATTTATTGTATTATTTACGGCCAGTTACGAATTCGAAGCACACCTTCAGTCAACTCATTGAAGCCGGTAATAGTCGGAACAAGTTGTCCAATAACACGGTTCCAACGGCTGATCGGCGCCGCCGTGACATAAACAATGTCATACGGCTTCAAATCAAACTCAGTGCCAATAACCAACGCAGAGGCATCTTCCATATTAAGTTGGTAAATATCGGCCATACGTTCCGATTTGTCATCAGAGGTTCGAATCACAAAAACACCGGTCGCATCTGCAGAAAGCTGATTAATACCACCCACACTGCTTAATGCTTCAGTTAGACTCATACCAACACGATCAATCTTTAGTAACTGAGGTTCGTTTACTTCGCCCATCACAAACACTTTTTGATTATCATTACGCGGTACATGAACAATATCACCGGCTTGCAATAAGCGGTTTTGTGTTAAATCACCGCGTTGCATCAGTCCATACAAAGAGATGTTTTCTTCAACACCATTACGGGTTAAAGAAACGTTACGCCAATCCGCACCTTCAGACAGGCCACCAGAGCGGTTTACTGCATCAAGCAGTGTTAAGGGGATATTAGTAATCGCTTGCTGGCCAGGATTTGATACTTCGCCAGTAATATAGGTTTTCTTCGAACGGAAAGCCGCGACATTGACATCCACCTGGGGACTTTCAATATATTTAGCTAAACGCTCCGCGATATCAGCACGAATTTCACGCACAGTTTTACCCGCGACTTCCACCGTACCAATGTAAGGGTAGAAGATAGTGCCATCGGCATGAACCCAGTTACCCGCTTCAGAGGCACTGCGATAGGAGCCCGCTGGAATTGTTAGTTCCGGGTGGTCCCATATCGTGACATTCAAAATATCGCCTACGCCCACTTTGTACTCATATTTCGCAATATCGATATCTAACTCAGGATTGGCTTGAGATACAGACTGAGTTTGGTTCTTGTAGCTAGAAACCGTTTGCGCAGTTAAAGGATAAAGGTTAACAACATCTGAAATATCTGCAGATTGTTGCTCCTGAGAAGGAAGGATCACATTCTTATCATCGGTAGTAAGGTGCGTGCCTGGGGTGGTACAGCCAACCAATAAGGCAGGCAATAACGCAAGAAAGAGACGATTTTTCTTAATCTTCATGTTAACCAAATCATAGTTGAGAAAATGTAATCACGTCCAAGTGATACAAGATAAATGACCTTACCATTGGCAATGGCTTAAACGGAGGGGGGAAGGAGTGATAGTTTGATATCGGTTCCACTTTAAATTGCTTTCGGGCACGCTACCGCCCGTTGATATACCGCGACATCACACTGCGTAGTTGTCTGTGCACCACAAGCGGCCCTTGAACGGTAAAGAAAAGCCAATGGTGATTTTATAAAGCATGTATCAAAAACATGCTCAAATTTAATCCGTATGTATTATCCACAGTTTGTTTGTATTATCAACCTTGTTGAATGGTTTTAGGGGCAGATGAGAGATGCAAAAAGAACTGCTCTTCGCATCCCGAATCTCGTTTACTCTTATCTGCTCTTAAGTTACTCGTATTTACTAAATCATTTAACCTTACTTGGTCTTTGGAACCACGGCGACCTTGCGTCAGTTTGTTCAAACAAGTTGTACTGCTTGTTCAATACTTGCCCGCCGTCACGAGTTAGCGGCTGCCATGTGAATTGAGTTCGGTTTGAGCTTGGCTTTACGGTTAATAAGTCAAATGGGATTGATACATAGAAACCTTTGGTATAGCTGCCTTCCCCGAAGTCCTCTTCACTTAAGTCAGTTAAGCTCACAAACGCACCGGCAATCACACCACTCTTGAACTGTTTTGAAAAGTCGATGCGGGTACCTACATCACCAGCTAGGAACTTACCAAAACCTACTTTAAACAGCGTATCGTTTAAGAATTCCCACTGCGGCATGTAGTAACCAGTTACAAAGCCTGTGGTGCCTTTATCAATAACTCGATATGAACGGCTAGGGTCTGTCGGGTGTGCTTGCCACTCTTCATCAAAGGTTTCAAACCAGCTATCTGGATCACGTTGGCTAATTGCTGTCACGTCGGCACCAATAGCCCAGTTACTATTATAAGGGCGGTAAAGTACTTCACCACCGACACCAGCAAACATACTTTCTAGGTAACCCACATAGGCTTGGCTGTATATGCCACTACCATAGTCTTCAAACCAAGTGAGTTGTAATCTGTCTAGGCGAACAGGTTCTTCTACGTATTCACGGAACAGAGTTCTCACCCTTGCGGTTTGGTCAGTGCCGTCTTCTGGAACTGTGTAATTGAATTTATCGTAGTTGTCGATTAGATTGATATACAGAGAACCTGATAGCTCAATGTTATTGGTCGCCCAGAATGAAGCATTAGTATACAAACCTAGTGCATAAAGATAGAAATCTTCAGCAGAGCCAAAAGATTGGGCTAGGTTTGGAGAGACCGACACATCAAAACGTTCACGAGCATCGTGATATTCTACTGCCGAACCAGATGCAACTTCTCGGTTCTGAGTCGAATCTTTGATATCAGAATCTAAATAAGAATAGCTAGCAGATTTTTTAAACTGATTAGCATTGATATCCGTTTGTGAAATCTCACCAGCATTACTGGTTTCAACAATTTGATAAGTATCGATGTAATCAGGGACGTGATTAGCAATCACCGTTGCTCCACGTTCAAGTGCTACTTCACGATCGCGGTATTTAACCTGTTCGCCTTTTACCACCAGCGTATTGTCATCTACCAAAACCCGCACTTGCTCATAGCCGGCAATAGTATCTAACTCTTCTGTTAGTTTAGCTAAATCAACCTCACCGATACTGCTCGCATCAGTAGGGCGAAGCTCTGCAGCTTCCGTGTCTCGCCAAATTGAGGCTATTTCATTGAAGTTAGTAGTTAGGTCAAAGCCCATGGTAAGAGTGTCACCACGTTCATAGCTCACTTTTGCAGTCGCCCAATCGTTAAAGCGATAAAGAGCCCCCACGTTCCAAGGCGTATGTTGCGTCATATCTACACCACTATTCACGGGAAAATCCTGAGAATAGTCGTTACTGTCATATTCCAATTTTAACGTTAAAGGTTTGTATGGCGTTTGATACTCGATACCACCATAAATTGCCGCATCACCTTTAAACCAACGTTCAAAATCAATACTACCGCCATTACCTTTAAAATCGGAAGGGCGTTCACAAAACCTATCGCTAGCCTTACAGAATGGATTTGTGAAATTCCCACTGGTGCCCATGTAGCCCCAGCCCATACCTAAGGTTACATCTAGAGGGCCAAATCGCTTGCTGGCTGCAACAAACTCGCCATCAAATAGACCTGTACCACCAAAATCGCGAACACCGACAGATAACTCTGGCAGATAGTAACCTTCCTCAATCAAGCGAACTTTAAAGTCGATGCCCTTGTCTGTGTACTTAGTACAACCACTAAAGGTATTTTCCGAACAATCCGCGCTGCCGTTACCACTGTAAAGTAAGTCTTGAACTTGGGTGTAACGAATCGTAGTTTCTAACCAGGGCATCACCTGCAAGCTGACATTGTAAAAGTAATATTCGTTGTTGAATGATGCGCTTAAGTTAAATTCACCTTCCGGTGCCATACGTGCGGTTGGCATCTGCATTAAACCTACGCCACCAAAATTGGTCTGCGAATGCTTTAGTGTAGGAGCATTAAAACTTGAAACTTCCACTTCTGAAGTCGCCTGCTCTTGCGCGGTGGCAGAAAAGTCTTGCGCCGCAGCAGAAAAGCTACTGACAGCTAGTAAGGCACCAGTGATCGAACTTGCAACAAGCGTTAATGGGAATGATTGATTGGCCGACATTACAAATTAACCTTATGACGTAGAAGTTCGATAATATTTTGATTCAAATTTAAAAACTCAGAAGGTAGCGAATCAAACGCAATAAACAGAGTCGCACCAGGTGCAAAGTAAGCTTGTTTACTATTCCAGTAGGCGTAGCTTATTTCATCAATATGGCCATCTGGTTGAATAACAAAGGCTGTGCTTTTATCCGCAATCTCAAGCAACTCACCTTTTGGCAGCATAGAGAGGTAGTTATCTAATTGGCCATGTTCAATCAATTTAAGTTTGTGTGCTTGTTTTACGGCCCCAACCAAAGTTAGATCTGTTGCCCTTTGGGTGAGATACAAGTCAAAGCGCTGCGCTTGGTTTGATTTATCCCCTTCAAGTACAGTGTCTTTTGAAAGTAAGAGCGGATTTTTCTCTGGTTGGGAGATCACTGCGTTTCTATCTAAATCGACAAAGTAACGCGCTTGGTATTCAAAGGACTCCAATTGCGTAATCACAGATTTTACTTGCGGTTCTTGAAGTGCTAATTGATTCAACTGTTCAATCACTTGTGCTTTTAACGTATCAACTTGCTGTTGTGCATTGCGATCAAACAACTGTGCTGACAGTGGAAAGTAACCTAACGCGCCATTGGCATTTGCGTCATCTAACACCTGCTCAAGGCGAACGGGTTGTGAGTAATTGAAGGTGATGCCCTGAACTGGCAACTCAACACTAAGTTGTAGTTCTTGCGGTAAAGAAAGAGCGTGTGTGACGCCTGATAGGAATAACGAAGAGCAAAGCGAAGCCAATGCAGCACGTTTACCGAATTTCATTAATGATTTCATACTGTCTATCACCGCCGGTTAGTTCGCTTGATAAGGCTTAAGTAGGGTTAATTCTAAGCGAGTCATATCTGGGCCAATGTATTGAACCGTTTTCACTACTTTGCCTTGACTGTTTACCCAATATTCATTTTCTATTTGCTCACCAAGTGCTGGATAGCTCACTTGCTCGATAAACTTACTTGTTTCGATTGCAGCCAATGGTGTTTGTACTGTTTCTTGGTTTACATAGGTGCGTACAATACTAGCACTGTATCCAAATCGGTAATCTGGTTGCCAATCGTACGTGGCTTGCCATCGCTGTGCTTTGGGCTGCGCTGATAAATCAAAGCTTGGCACCAGTGCATTCTCAGGCTTCGTTGTTAGGCCTGATAAATTTTCGTAAGGCAACAATAGAGTTTGAACCACACGGCCATTTTCGGTGACGATCATCGCTTTATCAGAAGACATCCACTTGAGTTGCTCTATGCCAGTCTCTGGGTTTTGCCCAACAAAGGCCAAAACCATAAATATTTTACCTTGGTCGTTAATCTGCGCATAAATGCTGGCATAGGGTAGGTCTTGGATATACTCGGCCGTGGTAGAAACGTCAGCATCGCCGAACATGGCTTCATTAAAAGTGGCGTTTAAATCTTGGAATTGCTGAGAACAACCCACAAGAAACAAACCTAAAGACGCAATAAGAGATTTAATCATGATTGTTTGTGCTTCCTAGCGATATTGAGAACACACTGATATAAAAAAACCACTTTATGTTCGCACATAAAATGGCTTTTCATTCACTCAAATAAGAAATTACTGAGTGTTAGTCGTAGTTGTAGCGCCACCGTCGTTAGAAGCTACTGCTGCTGCGGCACCTACTGCTACTGCTGCAGTTGTTACCGCCACAGTTGTTGCTGTACCTGCTGCTGCCGCTGAAGCTGCTGCGCCACCTGCTGCTGCACCACTAGAACCTGCGCCAGCACCTGCAGCTGCTGCAGTTTCAGTAGCTGCAAGAGCTGCACCTGAGAAGCTAACAGCTAGCGCTGCTACTAAAGCAATCTTTTTCATAATGATTCCCATAAAATATAAACGTTTATATACAGAGGCTAAGATTCCACCTCTATCCGTTGTTCAGCTTAAACAACTAATTGATCATGATAGTGAATAAGTCTGTACAAGTAAATGCATAAATTCTAGACAAAAACTGCTTTATTCCACGCCTTCACTCACAACCCTCTGCTTCTTCTGTATTCTGTAATCCTTTATCGCTATACTCCAGAACCATATACCAAAGTGACCTCGAGATGCTTGGTTATAGTTTCGAGCCCCAAACGACAAGAGTTTAAAATATGCAAGAGTTAGTACCCTTTATTCAAGAGAATATGATTTTAGCCATCGTATGGATTGGCTTAGTGGTTGCCATCATTATGAATGTCATCAAAACATCGAATGCGGCTTACAAAGAGATCACAGCAGCGCAAACCACACAACTGATGAACCGTGAAAATGGTGTTGTGGTTGATATTCGTACGAAGGATGAATACAAAAAAGGTCATATTACTGACGCACTTCACATTTTGCCTTCAGATATCAAAGCAAATAACTTTGGTAGCCTTGAAAGCCACAAAGCAGACCCAATCATTGTGGTATGTAAAACAGGTCAAACCGCTCAAGAAAGTGCAAACCTACTGGCAAAAGCTGGGTTTGAAAACGTGAGCCTACTGAAGAATGGCCTAGTTGCTTGGAGTGAAGCGAACCTACCTTTAGTTAAGGGTAAAAAGTAACTCCTAGTAGCATTATTAGTAACACGGTTATCTATATACTCGTTTTTCAGGTTACGTAACTTCGTTTTGATTACGGAACCCAATGTAAATTTTTAAGGACAAGAAAATGGCTGAAGCAGCACCTCAAGAAGCACAACAAAACTTCGCAATCCAACGTATCTTCCTAAAAGACGTTTCTTTTGAAGCGCCAAACTCGCCAGATATGTTCCAAAAAGAGTGGAACCCAGATGTAAAACTGGATCTAGACACTCAAAGCCGTGAGCTTGGCCAAGGCGTTTACGAAGTTATCCTACGCCTTACTGTGACAGTTAAGAACGCAGAAGAGACAGCATTCCTATGTGAAGTACAACAAGGTGGTATCTTCACTGCAAGCGAAATGGAAGCGGGTCAACTGGCACACTGCCTAGGTGCATTCTGCCCTAACATCCTATTCCCATACGCTCGTGAAACTATCTCTAGCCTAGTGGTTAAAGGTACGTTCCCACAACTGAACCTAGCGCCAGTTAACTTCGACGCTCTGTTCATGAACTACCTACAGAACCAAGCTCAACAAGCTGAAGGCGAGCAAGCTTAAGTTATAAAAGGCTTAATGCCAAATAAGACTTAATCTAACCGTTTAAAAATGCACAGCGCGACTTATGCGGTGTGCATTTTTTATATTTTCGGTATATTCAATAAAGTAAAAAATACTCTTCTCATTTCCTCAAGACTTTCAGGTGGAAGCATGACAGACACAACTCGCACTAATGACACAAATGACGCTTATGGCAAAGAGATCGCCATGACGGTGATTGGCGCTGGTTCCTACGGCACTTCTTTAGCAATTTCTCTTGCACGTAATGGTGCCAACATTGTGCTTTGGGGACATGAACCTGAGCATATGGCTCGCCTAGAAGCGGATCGCGCTAACCACGAGTTCCTGCCAAACATCGACTTCCCAGAAAGCTTGATTATTGAATCAGATCTAGAAAAAGCGGTATCAGCAAGCCGAGACCTACTTGTTGTTGTACCAAGCCATGTATTTGGTATTGTACTGAACAGTCTAAAACCTCACCTAAAAACAGATTCACGTATTTGTTGGGCAACTAAAGGGTTAGAGCCAGAAACTGGCCGCCTGTTGAAAGACGTAGCAAACGACGTGCTTGGTGATGGTTATTCACTCGCTGTTCTATCTGGCCCTACATTCGCCAAAGAGCTTGCTGCAGGCATGCCTACTGCTATTTCTGTTGCTTCACCAGATCAAGAGTTTGTGAAAGAGCTGCAAGAGAAGATTCACTGTACTCGTACTTTCCGTGTATACGCGAATGATGATTTCACCGGTATGCAACTGGGTGGTGCGGTGAAGAACGTTATCGCGATTGGTGCTGGTATGTCTGATGGCATCGGCTTTGGTGCCAATGCTCGTACCGCTTTAATTACACGCGGTCTCGCTGAAATGAGTCGCTTAGGTGCTGCACTGGGCGCGAAGCCAGAAACCTTCATGGGCATGGCTGGATTAGGTGACTTGGTACTTACCTGTACTGATAACCAATCACGCAACCGCCGCTTTGGTTTAGCCCTAGGTACTGGTAAAGATGTCGATACCGCACAAGAAGAGATCGGCCAAGTGGTCGAGGGTTATCGCAACACCAAAGAGGTTTGGCTACTGTCTGAACGCATGGGTGTTGAGATGCCAATTGTTGAACAAATTTATCAAGTGTTGTATCAAGGAAAAGATGCACACTTAGCCGCGCAAGATCTGCTGGCTCGAGATAAGAAATCGGAAGGTTAAGAGCGGATGAGAGATTCGAGTAGCGAGATGAGAAGAGATTAAAAGCAGATACGGGATGCGAGTAAACGAGATGAGAAGAGATTAAAAATAGATTCGGGTGACGAGATACGAGATTCGAAGAGCAAAAGCTTTTCCATCCTTTAGCTCTTCGCCACTCGTATACTCTCATCTCTTATCTGCTTCAAATCCTTTCGTATCTCGTATCCCTCATCTCGTTACTGCTCTTTAGCTTTTCGTATCTCGAATCTCGTTTACTCTCATCTGCCTTTCAAAAAATATGGATAGAAAAAATGAAACACTGTGAACAACAAAAAGTCTGGCAATGCATTGTAAAGGAAGCTCGAGAGCAGTCTGAGCAGGAGCCTATGCTTGCGAGTTTTTATCATGCGACCATTATCAACCATGACAGTCTCGGTGCTTCGTTAAGTTATATCCTAGCAAACAAACTTAAAACGGCTTCTATGCCTGCTATGGCGGTACGAGAAGTAGTTGAACAAGCCTTTGCTGAAGACCAATCTATTATTGATGCTGCGGCTTGCGACATTTGCGCGACCGTGACACGCGACCCAGCGGTAGAGATGTACTCTATGCCGTTGCTCTACCTTAAAGGCTACCATGCCCTGCAGGGTTATCGTGTAGCCAACTGGTTGTGGAAACAAGGCCGTATTGCTCTTGCTACCTATCTACAAAACCAAATTTCTGTTGCTTGCCAAGTGGATATCCACCCTGCTGCACGCATTGGTAAAGCAATCATGCTCGACCACGCAACCGGGATTGTGATTGGTGAGACTGCGGTTGTTGAAAACGATGTATCTATCCTGCAAGACGTAACCTTAGGTGGTACGGGTAAAGAAGGCGGCGATCGTCACCCTAAGATCCGCGAAGGCGTAATGATTGGCGCAGGTGCGAAGATCTTGGGTAACATTGAAGTCGGTGAAGGTGCGAAAATAGGTTCTTGTTCTGTGGTTCTGCAAGCTGTTCCAGCTCATACCACGGTTGCTGGTGTGCCAGCTAAGATTGTTGGTAAGCCAAAAACAGACAAGCCGTCACTGGATATGGATCAAGGGTTTAATGGTCGATCTCAGAACTTTATTCATGGGGATGGGATTTAAGAGCAGATACGGGATGCGAGTAAGCGAGATACGAAAGGCTTAAAAGCAGTCACTGACCTTTAGCTCTTCGTATCACGAATCTCGTTTACTCGTATCTGCTTCTAAAGTATCTGGAATCTATCATTCAATACACACATAATAATCAAGCCCCAAGGACTAATTAGTAGGCTGTAGCTAGATGACAAAAACTATAAAACAGATTCGTACTTTGAGCTGTGCTCTTTTGTTATCCACTACTTTTGGTATCGCAACCTACCCTGCTACTACTCATGCAGCTTCCCAAGGCGAACTAAAGGGCGTTAAAAGCGAGATCTCTCGACAACAGCAAGCCTTATCTTCTCAACAAAAGAAACTTGATAGCCTACAAGCCAACCTTAAGAAGCAAGAGCTCTCTATCGCTTCACTTGAAAAAGGCATCAAGGAAAGCAAGAAGCAACTTACTACTGCTAACGCTAACGTTCAGCAACTCAATAATAAGATTCAAGCGCTTACCACTCAGAAGCAAGTCCATACCCAAAAGCTTGAGCAGCTTATTCAAACTTATTACATGACACGTCGTGCGAAAGCCTCTTCACACATTCTGAATACCGGTGTCGAAGAAGATCGTATTAGTCATTACTACCAACACTTAGCCAAAGCTCGCGCAACAACGATTAAAGCGATTGAGCAGACTCAAGCTGAACTTGAAGAGAGTCAGCGCCTTCGTAAAGCAGAGCAGGAACAAATTGCTAGCCTACTCAAACAACAAACCACCAAACGAGACCAACTCGCTAAGACTCAAGCTCAGCGTAAGAAAACCGTCGGTAGTATCAAGAAAAGCATTTCTGGTGATCAAAACTATCTTGCAGAACTGCAACGTAACGAGACTCGCCTAAAAGCAGAGATTGCCAAAGCAGAAAAAGCGGCTCGCGAAAGACGTAATGCTGTTCCAATGGATGGCCTAGCAAAGCGCAAAGGCAAACTGCCCTGGCCAATCAAAGGCAAGGTATTACATAACTACGGCACCCGCCAAACCGGACAAATTAACTGGAAAGGCATGGTGATTAACGCAAGCTACGGCCAACAGGTAAAATCTGTCTATTCTGGAACCGTAGTATTTGCTGAATACCTTCGAGGCTATGGCTTGGTAGTGCTACTCGACCATGGTAAAGGCGATATGACGCTATACGGCTTTAACCAAGCTCTGCTCAAGAAGGAAGGCGATAAGGTAAAAGCCGGCGAGCCCATTGCGCTTGCTGGTGATACTGGCGGACAATCACGACCATCGCTCTACTTTGAGATCCGCCGAAACAGTCAAGCTCAGAACCCTAAGAGTTGGTTGGTGAGATAAGAGCTGATGCGGGTTAACGAGATGAGAGATAGGAAGAGATTAAAAGCAGATTCGAGATGCTAGTAAGCGAGATACGAAGAGAATAAGAGCAGTAACGGGATTCGAGTAATCGAGATACGAAGGGATTAAAAGCAGCAGATTCGAGTTCCGAGTAAACGAGTGACGGAAAGCCCACGCCATGAGTTCAGCTTTGAGTTAGAAAGTTTTTAAGATTCGTCATTCCAGAATTGAGGAACGAAATGTCTGGAATCTCTGTGTCGACTTGATCTTAGCCTACCCAAAGAGATTCCCTATCAAAAAAACAGATGCGGGATACTAGTAAACGAGTGGCGAAGAGCTATAAGGTTAGAGCAGTTTTTGCTTTTCGTATCTCGAATCTCGTTTACTCGAATCTGCTTCTAAAGTATCCCGCTACTCTAATCTGCTCTTTCAGCTCTTCGAATCCAGAATCTCGCCACTCTCATCTGCCCTATCCATTCAACGCTCGAACGCCATCTTCCAACAGTGTTAACTGCTCAAAACCTTGAGTGGTAGCGATGGGTTTCACGACTGCGATCATCTGTAGCATGCCTTGGTGAACAACTTGCTCTGTAATCTGAGTTCTTGGTGACATGGCAGATTGATAAGCCAGCCAGCTCGACGCAATAAGGTGCAGAGAAGTCACCATGGATTTCATTTCTTCTTCAGAAGCTTTCAACAAGTTCAAATCCACAAATGCACGCATGATCGCGATTAAGTTTGATTGTAAACGCTCTTGCACTGCCATGTAATCATTGTGCAACTGCTCGTCGCGAGACAAAATTTCAGGAAGATTGGCGTAGAAGAATCGGTATTTCCACATCAGAGTGAAGATAGAATCCAAGTAGTGCTTAAGTAGCGTTAAGCTCTCTTGCTGGCCTTGGATTGGGGTAAATCGCTCTAGAAGCTCAGCTGAATATAGAGTGAAAATATCACGCACAATCTCTTGCTTGTTGCGGAAGTGGTAGTAAAGGTTACCTGGGCTGATCTCAATATGTTCAGCGATATGGTTGGTAGTAATACTACGCTCGCCGTGCTCATTAAATAGCTCTAGCGCCGCATAAACGATCTTGTCACGTGTCTTCATTTCTATTTCGAATCCCTATCTGTTTAGATAGTTAGTATATCGCCCCTAAACAGATAGATCGAGCCGTTAACATCTGGTCAGCGAAGCTCAATTCTTATCTAACTTACATACTTCATCTGTTGCGCTATAAACCTACCCGACTAGATGCCAAATTTATGAAGTTAATTCAGGTGCTAACAGAACAGTAACCTTGGTTTGCACTAGCCCGGATTGTTCATTCCTTGCTATACTCGCGATAGTTTTGTATTCAAAAGAGTAGGTAAAATATGATTATCGTAACTGGTGGTGCGGGCATGATTGGCAGCAATATTGTTAAGGCGCTAAACGAAGCAGGCCACAACGATATCTTGGTCGTCGACAACCTAAAAAATGGTAAGAAATTTAAAAACCTTGTCGACCTAGACATCACCGATTACATGGATCGTGACGATTTCCTAACTCAAGTTATGGCTGGCGACGATTTCGGCCATATCGAAGCGATTTTCCACGAAGGCGCATGCTCTGCGACAACCGAGTGGGATGGCAAGTACATGATGCTTAATAACTATGAGTACTCAAAAGAGCTACTGCATTACTGTATTGAGCGTGAAATTCCTTTCCTATATGCCTCTTCTGCTGCAACTTACGGTGAAACAGATACGTTCATTGAAGAGAAAGAGTACGAAGGCGCACTAAACGTATACGGCTACTCTAAGCAGCAGTTTGACAACTACGTTCGTCGTCTACAAGAAGATGCGGCTGCACATAACGAAACCCTTTCACAAATCACTGGTTTCCGTTACTTCAATGTTTATGGCCCACGTGAAGAACACAAAGGTAGCATGGCTTCAGTCGCTTTCCACCTAAACAACCAAATGAACGCGGGTGAGAATCCAAAACTGTTTGCAGGTAGCGAAACATTTAAGCGTGATTTTGTGTATGTGGGTGACGTAGCTGCTGTGAACCTTTGGTTCTTAGAAAATGGCGTGTCAGGTATTTTCAATCTAGGTACAGGTAATGCAGAATCTTTTGAAGAGGTAGCAAAAGCCGTAATCAAGTATCACGGTAAAGGTGAAATTGAGACTATTCCATTCCCGGAACACCTAAAAGGCGCATACCAGGAGTTCACTCAGGCAGACTTAACTAAACTGCGCGCAACTGGTTGTGATATCGAATTTAAATCTGTTGCTGAAGGTGTTGCAGAATACATGGTGCTGCAGAACAAATAATTGTCCTCTTCTTACAAGATGAAGAGCATTTAATAGCTGAGAGTTTTCAATGACTGAGAAGCGTAACGACTTCGATGAAAATGCCTACAACCCCACTTTCGAGTGGGGCTTTCTTGCTCCAAAACACTGGGGAACATGGTTTGGTATTTTACTGGGAATACCCTTAGTCTTTTTCCCACAAAAAACAAAATACTGGTTGAGCTGTAAACTAGCAAAATATGCGCTTAAAAAGCCGAGCAGAACCATTAACAATGCCTGGATTAACTTCGGCCTCTGTTTCCCAGAAAAAAGTGACGAAGAAAAGGAACAGCTGCTTGAGAAAACGCTAACCACTGCTGTTTCCTTTTTGCTTAACTTTGCTTCTCTGTCGCTACGAAACCAAAAATGGTTAACCAAAAATACAACCATTCATGGTATCGACAATATTCATGAAACACTGGAACAAGGGCACAAGGCTATCCTATTAGTGCCTCACAGCTGGGGTATTGATATTCCTGCTATCTATCTAGCATCTCAAGGTTTACCTGTTTCTGCGATGGCAAAGAAACAGAAGAACCCGGTGACTGATTGGTTAATGCATAGACAACGAGTGCAATATGGCGGTCGAGTTTATGAACGAGATAACGGAATCAAACCGTTTATCAAATCAGTACGAGAAGGCTATTTGGGGTATTACTTACCTGACCAAGATCACGGTCGTGAGCACAGTATTTTCGTCAATTTTTTCAATGTACCAAAAGCGACATTGCCAGGACTTGGTAAGTTATCCAAAGTAAGCCGCGCGAAAATCATTCCGGTCTTCTCTAACTATGACGCTCAAACTGGTCAATTCAGTATCGATGTACTTCCTGCTTGGCAGGATTATCCTTCAAAAAGCGATCATCAAGACACACAGAGAATGAATCAATTTATTGAAGATGCGGTAAGAAAACGCCCTGAACAGTACATGTGGGTGCTTCGTTTTTTAACGACTCAACCAGATCCTGAAAGTACTTATAACCCTTACGAAGACAGAGAGCTGTGGCTCAAGACGTATACACGATGAAGAAAATTCTGATCATAGGTCCATCTTGGGTGGGCGACATGGTGATGTCACAGTCACTTTACATTACCTTAAAGCAACAACACCCTGATGCACAGATCGACGTGATCGCGCCAGGGTGGTGTAAGCCGATTCTCGAGCGTATGCCAGAGGTCAACCAAGCGATTGATATGCCGATTGGTCATGGTGAATTCAACTTTCTCGGTCGTCGGGCAATTGGCAAAACACTGCGTGAAGCTCAATATGATCAAGCTTTCATCTGTCCTAACTCGGCTAAATCAGCATTGATTCCGTGGTTTGCGGACATTCCAAAACGCACGGGCTGGAAAGGTGAGATGCGATACGGTCTGTTGAATGACTTGCGCCCAAATAAAAAATCATTCCAATACATGGTTGAACGCTATGTAGCCCTCGCACATCCTAAAGCAGAAATGATCAACTCAGGCTCTCTGGGTGGATTAGAGCAATTACCGAGACCAGCTCTAACTATTTTCAAAGACCAGCAGTTAGCTACCGCGGAAAAGTTTCAGCTTACTCTGGATGATGCAATTACTGGCCTTTGTCCTGGAGCCGAGTTTGGGCCTGCTAAAAAATGGCCTGAAACGCATTACGCAGAAGTCGCAACATCGATGAGTAAAGCGGGTAAGCAAGTTTGGTTGTTTGGCTCTCAAAAAGATTTGGAAACGTGTAACAACATTAAGGCTCTTGTTCCTGATGAGCTTCAATCAAAAATTCATGTCCTAGCTGGCCAAACAAGCCTAATTGAAGCAGTAGATCTGCTTGGTGCTTGTCAAACTGTGGTTGCAAACGATTCTGGCTTGATGCACGTTGCCGCTGCTGTGGGTTGTAACGTTGTTGCTGTTTACGGCTCAACTTCGCCGAAATACACACCACCACTGGCTGAGAGGGTCGAGATTGTGCATACAGACATTGATTGCCGTCCTTGTTTCCAGCGTGAATGTGAATTCAAGCACTTAAAATGTCTGACGGAGCTATCACCGAAACAAGTCATCAATAGTATCCATAAGTTAGAAGCCATTTCGGTAAGCGCATGCTAATTCGGTTTTTCTACACGCTGATCCTTGCACTAGTCGCTCCTCTGCTTCTATTTGGCTTATACAAAAGTAAGCCAAACAAACCCAAGTTTGGCAAACGCTGGAAAGAGCACTTTGGCATAACACCTAAGCTGACATCAAATCAGCGCCCTATTTGGATTCACGCAGTATCTGTTGGTGAAAGTATCGCAGCTACACCTCTTATCAAAGAGATCAAAAAGCAAAACCCAGAACAGCCGATCATTGTCACTACAACCACCAGTACAGGTGCTGAACAGATTGCGAAGCTCGGTAGTTTAGTTGAACACAGGTACATGCCTATTGATTTTGGTTTCGCTGTAAAAGGCTTTCTTAAAGCGATACAACCGAAGAAGATGCTGATCATTGAAACGGAGTTGTGGCCAAACACACTTCATCAAGTTTCTAAGTTTGGTGTACCAATCACAGTCGTAAACGCACGGTTGTCTGAAAAGTCTCGAAATAACTACGCAAAATTTCAGCCAGTTTTCAATATTATAGAACCTTATCTAACCAAGATTCTGTGCCAAAGTCAGTCTGACGCGGACCACTTTGAATCACTTGGTGTTGCAAAGAGTAAACTTGCCATTACTGGCTCCATCAAATTCGATATACAGATTTCGGATGAAGTACGAGCGAAAGGTAAAGCGCTAAGGTCTGAGCTTGGTGTAAAGCGCCCAGTATGGATCGCAGCCAGTACTCATAAAGGTGAAGATGAGCAGATACTCAATGCACATAAAAACGTACTGGAGATCTATCCGGACGCTTTGCTCATTATAGTTCCGCGCCATCCAGAACGATTTGATAGCGTTGTCCAGTTATGTCAATCCTCAGGTTTTACAACCGCTCGTAGAACGAACGCTGACATTCACTCCTGTGAAAAGTCGCAAGTTTATGTAGGTGATACAATGGGAGAGATGCTGATTCTAATTGGTGCTGCAGATATCTGTTTTATGGGAGGCAGCTTAATTGGTGATAAGGTTGGTGGTCACAATGTACTCGAGCCAGCGGCTTTAGGAATCCCTACCATATCTGGACCAAGTTACTTCAACTTCAAAGAGATCACTGAAAGGCTATTATCAACAGATGGCATAATGATTTGTGAAGGTCATAGCTTAGACTCTAAAGTGATCCAGTTACTCGAAGATAAGCATAGCGCCACCAACATGGCTAACCAAGCCCACTCTGTCTTTAAAAGAAACAAAGGCTCTTTGGAGCGTTCAATTCAGTATGCTGAATTAGGTTAATGAACAAGGTCTTTTATGAACGTATTTCTCGTAACATCCCCATTTCAATACATCTGTGCTTTAGAAGCCATTCATTTCTATTCATGTTCTAATAACATACTACTGCTTATAAACCAGAAAAGTAAACACGGGTTAGCGCAACAGCATAAACTCGTTCGTGAGTCAGACTGGGACCATATCATTGCGATTGATCGCGGTAATAGAAGCTTCTCTATTCCCAAAGCTATAAAACAAATAAAAAAAACGTTAAACGGTCAAACGTTAGAAAAGTTTTTTTATGCTGAATACAATGCGTGGTGGACAAAACTACTAATACGCAATCTATCAATCGAAGAGCAGATCTATTTTGATGATGGGACACTTACTCTACTGGAATATTATCAACACATCGTTCCCAAAACCGAATTTTATCGTCCACGCTTCTTGCAAGATTTAGTAGTTCGTTTGAATGGTTGCAAGCCTATTGGCCGGTTAGCACAATCAAAAAAATTATCTCTATTTACTTTATTTTCTCTAGAAAACAGTCATACGACTATTTCTCCAAACACTTTAGAACGCTTGAAAGAACAATATGGGCACCCAGAATTGTTTGATAAAGCGGCTCCTCTCGGTTTTATTGGTCAAGGTGCTATAGGGGATAAGAACCAAAAAACGATTAAAGAATACCTGGATGAGCTGTATAGTCTCAGCAAAAAAACTGGTCAAAAAATTATCTATTTTCCACACAGAACAGAAAAAGAAGAGATTCGCGAAGCGCTACTCAATGCTGAAAATATAATTTACCACCAAAGTAAACTTCCTTTAGAAATTGAGCTTATTGATAAGAAAATGCAACTATCTGCATTGATTGGAACGTTTTCTACAGTAATGTTTACATGTCGCTTATTATATCCAGAGATGCCTATCTATACATTGTCAGATAAGCACCCTAACGAAGAATTTCAAAAAGAGCTAAGAAAGCAAATGAAACTCATCAATATCACTAACTTTGACCCTGCTTTCGATTCATAAAGAATTCCGCTAATTCAAAGTCAAGTTGAGTATCAATATCAAACGAAACATGGTTGTCCATGATATAGGCGAAAGAGTCTTTGGTATAACGAATCTCTCCAAATTGCTGCAGATACTCGACATCGAACACGTACACGGCCCCATTGAATCGGAAATAATCACCACAATCTTGGGAACGTTTCATAGCCTCAGGGTGAATAAAATTACCCATAGAAAGGCTTTCCGGTAAAGTATTTGCCCAAAGAGGGGGGTGTTCACACGGCGTAACAGAGACTATAGAAATTGCATTTTTTAAGATAAAGAGTTCGAGTGCTTCATCTATATGTTCAGAAGTACGAAGTGGAGAAGTAGGCTGTAACAACACAGCTATCTCTGCATCTTCCCCATGCTTTTCAAGAGAGTACAGTAAGACATCTCCTGTCTTGGCAGTATCTGTAGCAAGAAAGTCCGGTCGCAATTCAGGAACAGAATAACCTAGCTCCTGACAAATATCCGCAATTTCACTGTCATCGGTACTGACTATTACTTGATCAATATATTTGCTTTTACTTGCCGCTTCTAAAGACCAAGTAATCAAAGGTTTACCCATTAAGGGCAACACATTTTTTCTAGGGAGTCTCTTGCTCCCTCCACGAGCGGGAACCACAGCAACCACTTTTTTACCGTTGATCACTATAAAACTCCTAAACTTAAAATATCTGCTTGCGCGCGATTAAAGTCATCCATACGACCAATATCCAACCAATACTCATGAATTGGGAACATTAAAACGTTATCACGTTCATTCATATGTTCTTCAAGCAACGTCGGCATATCCACTCGATGATTTTTAGGTACCGAAGCGATGACCTCAGGTGACACAACATAGATACCCGCGTTGACAAAAAAGCGCTGAACCGGCTTCTCTACCATACTGGTGATTTTATTGCCCTCTCCATTAATCACGCCATATGGGATCTGATAGTCGTATTCTCTCACGCACATTGTCGCGTCAGCACCGTTATCAACATGAAAATCAAGAAGGCGTTGGAAGTCGACCTTAGTCAGAACATCGCCATTCATCATTATCAATGGCAGATCTTTTGGTAAATCCTTAGGTAATAATCCTAATGCACCGCCAGTACCTAAAGGCTGCTCTTCATGAACATAGGTAATGTTTACTCCCATTTCACTTCCATCACCAAAATGTGCTTGAATTTGCTCTGGCATATAGTGAGTAGAAATGTAGAAGTTAACAAAACCTGCTTTAATAAAACTGCGAATAACGGTTTCTAGAATTGGCTTATTGCCGATATGCAGCATAGGTTTAGGACATGTATCGGTAAGCGGCTTAAGTCGAGTGCCAAACCCACCTGCCATAATAAATACAGGGTTATGGTGTTTCGGTTGATGTAGTGCGCCATGAAGAGTCTCTAGCCCAACAACTTTGTCACTAGCATCAAGTAATGGAATCGACAATATCCCACGACTCTCCATCAGCTCAATCAACTCTTCGCGAGAGGAGCCTTCAAGTGCTGTCGTAGGATTGGTGTTCATCACCTCCGACACAGGTTCAGTCAAAGGAAGGTTGTTTAGTAAGCCTCGACGAATGTCACCGTCTGTTACGACACCAAGCAATTCTTGTTCTTCATTTACGACCAACACAACTCGCAACGCTTCATTATTTATGATTTCTAATGCGTCTCGAATAGTGTTATCAGGTTTAATTAGCACGTTATTCCAACAATGACTCATGGCACACCTAGTTTTAATTTCTTGAATGTTTGGTAACTTACAGCAAGCTAATATGATTCGATTATGCTTCTAAAAGGATAACATATGCTTTGTGGTGGTAGCGGTTTCGTTAAAATAGCACCCGCTCCGACAATAGAAAGTGTGCCTAATGTAACACCTTGTATCACCGTTGCATTCGCCCCTACGTAACAGCCATATTCAGTTTTGACTTGACCACACAAGGTTGCTTTAGGAGCTATGTGGTTGTGAGCACCAATCTGGCAATCGTGCTCAACAAGTGCGCTAGTATTGACGATGCTGTGCAGCCCTATGGATGCACCAGGCTGTATAACAGCCCCTTCCATAATTTGAGCACCATTTTCTAACGTCGCATACTCAGAGACAAATGCGGTTTCAGCAATCACACTTTCAAAGTGATACCCAAATTCAACGAAGTATTTTGCGATTTTTTCCCGCAAATTAGATTTTGGCATAGCGCCAATACCTAGCACTAAACTCACACTCTGAGGAGAAAACTGCTCTATGTCACTGTCTTTATGAAACTGCTTGATTCCAGAGAAAACTCGACGCTGAGAAATGTCATCAGGACAAATCACCGCGACTATCTCACGCCTTTGGCGAAGTAATATATCGGCAAGTACACTAGCATGACCGCCCCCACCAATTAATACAATTGGCAACTTAGAGACGGCGTTACTCAAGAATCAGCTCTCCAGCTCGATATGCCTTTGAAGCAGTGCGATCAAGCATGTCCCAATAGCGATAAGGTGACATACCGTCGCCCGGCCTTTTGATAGTCATGTTGTCAGGTGAAAATGCTTCACCTTCCTTAATATTACGAGCTGCGACCAGACTTTTTCTCGCCACCGCTTTATTTTTCACCTCTGAGACCGTTGGTGTTTTTACACGACTACCTAGTGCTTTCTCGACTTGACGAATAGCACTCACCATTGCCGTTAGATCTTGAGGCTCAAGGGAAGCTTTGTGATCTGGCCCTTCCATCTTGTTGTCCAACGTAAAATGTTTTTCAATCAACACGGCACCACGAGCAACGGCAGCAATAGGAATAGTGATGCCTTGACTGTGATCTGAGTATCCAGCAGGTAAATCAAAAGCACGCCCTAACGTGTCCATCGCTTTCAGATTAATCTCTTCCATCGGCGCTGGATACTCTGTAGTGCAATGTAAGATAGTCACTTTACTTTTTAGTGCCTGCTGACCTTCATCAGAAGCATAAGCCTCTTGGAAGGCTTGCACTGAAGGTGTCGCACTGTCATCCGAAGTATAACCGAATGCAATAACCCCCAGCGCCGTTTCGATCTCAGACAACGTCGCCATACCGGTAGAAACGATCAAATCGCACCCTGTGCGAGCATGTTCCAGCACAAGAGGCGCGTTGGTTAGTTCACCAGAAGGTAGCTTCAAACGGGTTAAACCAAGGTCGTTGACTAAGAAATCCAAACTCTCAGAATCAAAAGCCGTTGATAAAAATTCTATGCCGAGTTTCTCACAGTGTTTTACCAATTCATGGTGGGCATCATAGGAGAGCTCCAAGCGACTTAGCATCGCTAACTGCGACTCTTGCTTTTGTGTATTTGTGACCTGATAGTCTGCTTGCTTAGCTTCTTCAGTGACGAGGTTTTTCGCTTTAAACGTCTGAAATTTTACAATATCAGCCCCCGCTTGATGCGCTGCGTCAACCAGCTCAAATGCCAGTTTTTCATCACCATTATGGTTCACGCCTGCTTCGGCAATAATCAGAGTCATACCGCTCTCTCTTTAATTTCTAAGTGACTAAAAGCTAAATTTTCAGCTTTGTTAGTTCGGCAAATCGTGGAATGTCTTACATGGATTAAAATCCAATGTTTTGATCATTTCAATGACCTTACCGCTGGTGTTTCCCTGCCCGTAAGGGTTATCTATCGCTTCAGTTGGCTCTTTATAGTCACGAGCCACCGCTGAGAGCATCGCCCGCTCAATATCAGCGTGGTTTGCTTCACAATGCAAAACGCTCTTAGCGGCCAAACGCCCTTTCTGACGAGCACCGATATCGACAGTCGGAACGTCAAACGCTGGCACTTCAATAATACCGCTCGAAGAGTTACCAACCACCGCCGTTGCATGCTTCACTGCGCTCAGGTAACGCACTTGCCCTAACGAAGGGATTGCCAATACGCGTTCTGGCTGGCTTGCTGCGTAAGCTTCCAGCATCGGAATGATACGACGCCCACCATCATCTGCATTAGGGTAAGTCAGAATAACTTGATGTTCAGGAAAAGCCTCTAAGGCATCGAGCAAAGCTTGAAAGGATGCTTCTGGTGCTTCATCTCCTAGTGTCACTGGATGGTAAGTCACCAAGAAAAACGGTTTGGTTAGAGGGAACTCAAGAGACTGAGCTAACTCATCGACCGACATGAAGTCTGCTCGTTTAAGGTGATCAAGGCCGATTGCACCGACGTTCTGAACGCGTTCCGGCGCTTCACCCAATTGAATGACCCGCTGGCGATATTCGTCCGTCGATGTACCATGCAAATAGCTTAGCTTGGTAATCGCATGGCGAATCGCATCATCATAGGCACCTTCTGTGATCTCACCACCATGCAAATGAACAATAGGAATACGCATAATCATCGCCGTTTGAGCAGCTGCTAAAGCTTCAAAGCGGTCGCCCAAAATAACCAATACATCAGGTTGCATGCGCGCTAGTGCATCTGAAAATCCGAGCACACCAAGCCCCATGCTTTTCGCAGTTCCTACTGCTGAGTCCGACGAAAGAAGGATCTCTATTTTCTCATCAATCTTAAATCCATCTTTTTCGATTTGCTGATACGTTTCACCAAATTCAGGTGAAAGGTGCATCCCTGAAACTAACAACTGCAGTTCTAAGTCAGGATCACTTTGAATATCTCTCAAAAGCCAAAAAAGCAGACCGTACTCTGCTCTTGTTCCTGTAAAAACAGCGACTTTCTGCGTCTTATTTTCCATTAAGCGCCCTTGGATAAATCAATAGGAGTACTTGGGATGTTGATCAAGTGAGCTTCAATAAACTCAGACTGAGTCAAGTCACCACGCAGTGCATTCTCGAACATAGGAAGACGATGCATCAATTGCCAAATCGGACGCGTCATAACACCAGCAGAATTGGTCTGCTCTAACATGCGATCTCGCGATGCGGCATCTGGGCAGATAATCGCATTTAACCAATAGTTCGATGTCGCGTACTCTGGCTCTGTCACAAAAGTAAAGTCTGAACCCGCGAAAAAGTGTTGGTATTGTTCAGCCAATTGGCGCTTTTGAACTAAATAAGATTCCAATACTTCCATTTGCGCGCAGCCCAACGCCGCATTTAAATTCGGCATGCGATAGTTAAAGCCAGGCTCATCGTGATAAAACTCGAAAGGGTGTGGAACCTTAGCTGTTGTGGTAACGTGCTTAGTACGTGCGCCCTGCTCTTGGGTTTTACAAAGGATCATACCTCCGCCACCAGTCGTAATCACTTTGTTACCGTTAAAGCTGATCGCAGCATAATCACCAAAGGTGCCAGTGTGTTGGCCTTTGTAGAAAGAACCTAAGCTTTCCGCAGCATCCTCTACCAAGACTAACTGCCACTTCAAACATACCGCAATCAACTCATCAAGCTCGACGGGGTGACCAAAGGTGTGCATTGGTACTACAGCACGAATGCGCTTACCCGTTTGTTTATGAATACAACCTTTTTCTGTTACTTCAGCATGCTGCGCTAGATATTGGTCCATCGCCTTTGGGCACAAACCCAAGCTTACTGGCGATACATCCACGAAAATAGGCTCAGCCCCCATGTGATAGAGCGCATTGCAGGTTGCCACAAACGTCAAAGCCTGCGTAACTACTAAGTCACCACGCTCCACACCAGCCATGTAAAGCGCCGCATGCAAGGCCGCCGTGCCATTTACGGCAGCCACGGCTTTGGCACTGCCAGTGTATGCTTCAATTTTCTGTTCGAACTCATCGACAAATTTGCCAACGCTGGAAACAAAAGTACTTTCAATCGTTTCTGTTACATAAGCCTTCTCATTACCATCAAAGGTTGGCGCATGAAGAGGAATGAACTCGTTGGTCTGATATGTGTCGCGTACAAATTCTACTAACGATGTAGGTTTCATAGTTGCTCCTACATTTTACTGTCTAGGTATTTGCCTGTTTCTTTGTGCCCAAAGTCAGGGATCATGGTAAAGAACAGCTCTACAATTTGCTCTTTTGTCCAAGCACGATCAGATTTCATCTGGCCGATTGTATCTTCAAAAAGTGAAAGCAGTTCTTGTTGATAAAGAGGGTCATTCTTGATGATGCCCAAGTTAGCAAAACGCGCCATATCGAGTGTTTCTTTGTCGGTAAAGAACTCTTCAAAGTCTTTTTCACCCGTAGTATCACTCGAAGTAAACAAGCACGGCCACTTACCTTGAGCAGGCAAGGTCTTAGCCAATTCACGTGCTTCGTCTTCACTGTCACAAAGGTGAGGTTCGAAACCACGTTGCTTAAGGTATTTCACCGCGATATCAGCAAAAGAAATGAGGTGCAGCGCTTCGCTTAACTTAGGGAAGAAAATGTCGCGGTTTTCACCAAAGATACAAGACATTAGGCACAGTTCACCAGACTCTTGGGGTGTAACGAAATAACGTTTGATGTCATTCGGCGCCACAATTGGTTGGTTTTTCAATAGGCGCTGATTAAAACCATGCAGTAATGAGCCATCAGAAAATGCAACGTTTGCGAATCGCGCTGTAGAAATCGCAATCTCTTCGCTCTTACGCATCAGGAACATTTCCATAATACGCTTTGATGCTCCCATCATGTTGACAGGGTTTGCGGCTTTATCTGTCGATACACAGAAGTACTTCTTCACGCCACCATCGATAGATTGTTGAATGGTTTTATCAGTATTAAAAACATTCACATCGATCATTCGCATTAGAGTGTAAGGGTCTTTTTCACTACGAACATGCTTAAGTGCAGATAAATTCAATACGTAGTCATATTGGCCATCCGCCTTAATGAACGCATCATACTCAATCGAACCGATATCGAGAGCAAACGTCTGGAAATCACCATCGATGTACCCAAATGAGCTACGAATGTCACGTACGACTTCCACCATGTTGTTCTCACTGATATCTACAACATGTAGCTTTTTAGGGTTACGTTTAAAAATCTCTTTAGTCACCGCTTGACCAATAGAGCCTGCACCACCAAGTACAAGAAAACGGGAATCAGAAACAATGCGAGATAGCTCAGCTTCATGCTGACCAATGTCCTGAGTAAACAATGCATCGGTGCGACCGATAAGAGGTAGAATTGCGTTCATATTATGTGGCTTTTATAAGTTATGAGTTGATTTTAAACTAACCGACCTTTAGGTAAAAGATTAGATGCTCTTGGCATAAATTCGTTGTAACTCAGTAATCGATCGCGCTTCTTCTTGCGTCATATTCAGCGCATTTTGTTCTACGTCATTTCGGTTTGCGACGATTGAACTCACTAGTTCTTTTGTTGATGAATAACTAATGACATCAAGCCCGAGAGCTTCTTTAAAACCAAAATCATTCGGTGAACCCGCAGCGGTACACAGTGTCCCTTGCCCCCACTTTATAAATTGTCGAGCAGTACTAGCACCACCTCTTCGTTGCAAGATTAGATGAGAGCATGACATTATCAGAGAAGTATAGGCTACAGGAGAAATAGCAGTGACATATGAAATATCGAGAGTTTGTCGTTTAACGTGACGTAGATAAGAAATAAAAAGATCCAACAAAATTCGTTGCTTCCTGTTTTTTTTATGCCAAAAAATCGTGAACTTATAGTTTTCAGCTTCTTTTTGATTACAAAATTCACTCAACAAGGCTTTTATCTCAGAAAAGCTTATACTCTTTTGCTTTGTCCCAACAAGCACTCGCCTCTCTTTAGTAAACCATTGATTACCCGCTACAATTGTCTTCTCCAAAGACTGCGTTATCGTTGTCGGCAGGGTATCAAAAATCACACCTGCATTGACAAACTCGATATCTGTTCTCTGTAGTGCACTGGTAACGCGCTCATAAAAGGTCTTTTCATGGCCAATAAAATTGATGATACGTTGTGATACGTAGATATCATCTTGTGCAATCGCTAATTTCTTCGATGGCACAATTTGACCATGCTTATCAATACTACGATGCCAACGGTCGATTTCATCATCTGTCAGAAAAATATAGGTTTTTCTTAGTACGTTTTCTGAGTAATCAATGACTTTTCTTACCATCGTTGAATTGACTTGGTTCAACGACATAAAGGTAATAGTTCGAGCGTCTTCGAGCTGACTTAGCATACTCTCGTCATAGTTAAGATACTCAACACCCGGAACCTTATCGATACTTCCGGCTTTGATGCCTTCGACGCTGTCAAAGACAACAACTTTAATTGTCTCGGGAGAGCTGCTTGCTTTATGGATCAGAGCGTCGGCATAAAGATAAAAAAAGCGATCGCTTTTAGTAATGAAAAATACGTTCTGGTCTCTAAACATGATTAATTCTTTAACTCCAATAGGGCATTGATGACTTCTTGACAGACAAGCGCTTGTTCCTCATCGGTCAAAGAGTAGAACAAAGGTAAGCGCAGCAGCCTCTCACTTTCCTGAGTTGTAAACTGGTCATGGCCGTCAAATCGACTCCATTGAAGACCTGCAGGTGCTGTATGCAATGGAACATAGTGAAATGCAGAAGATATATTTCTCTCACGAAGTGAACTAATCAAAGCATCTCTTGCAGATAGCCCACTTAGCTTAATGTAAAACATATGTGCATTATGTTCGCACTCAGTTGGGATGGAGGGAAGCTCAATCAAGCCCTGCTCTTCCAGTGATTTAAAGTTCAATAAATAACGATTCCATAACTCTAATCGTCGTTCGTTAATGCCTTTAGCTTCGTTTAATTGAGGCCATAAATATGCTGCTTGGATCTCACTTGGAAGCAAACTGCTGCCAATATCAACCCAAGTGTACTTATCAACCATGCCTCGGAAAAATTGGCTTCTATTGGTACCCTTCTCACGGATAATCTCTGCTCTATTTACCAGTTTTTCGTCGTTAATTAGCAGCAAGCCTCCTTCCCCACCACTGGTGTAGTTTTTGGTTTCATGGAAGCTATACGCCGCTAAATGACCAATCGAGCCTAGTGCCCTTCCTTTGTAACTAGACATTACACCTTGTGCGGCATCTTCTATTACGTAAAGTGAGAACTTATCCGCAATAGCCATTATTGTATCCATTTCGCATGCAACCCCAGCGTAATGAACAGGTACAATTGCTTTGGTTTTCGGTGTAATCGCTTGTTCAATAAGGTTTTCATCAATGTTCATTGTATCCGGACGAATATCGACAAATACAATTTTTGCACCACGCAAAGCAAACGCATTTGCCGTGCTTACGAATGTATAACTCGGCATGATAATCTCATCACCAGGCTGAATATCGATAAGCAATGCAGCAAGCTCCAGGGCATGAGTGCATGAAGGTGTTAGAAGAGATTTCACACAACCAGTTTTTTCAACAAACCATTGCTCACATTTTTTCGCAAAATAACCATCACCGGATAGTTTACTACCAGAAATTGCTTGTTGTATAAATTGAATCTCTTTGCCCGTTACCGGAGGCTTATTGAAAGGAATCATAGTTGTACTCATCATTGATGTCAGAATAGCCCAACACAAACTGTATAAAAAATGGCAAATAGTTTGTTATTATAACAGTATCTATCTTCGTAGGTAATAAACCTAGTCACAATGAAAACGAATACAACTAGCACTCTTAATTTTTCAATACGTGAATGGGACTCTCAATTTTTTCATAAAAAAATCGGCGATGTTCAATGGGATATTGAAACCTCTCCGCAGTCTCCATCAGAAACATTTGATCTCATAACAACTCGTGTTGGAGCTTTAGAGCATACCAAAGTCAAGACTCTTCAAGAGCATGGCTTTATTTATTGTGAAGGTGATGCCCAGCTAACCAAAGAGGTCAGCGTAAGTGGTACTAATGCAAGCTACCAAACAGCTACACGGGCGCAATTACCAAAGCTGTTAACTATGCTTGACGACATGTATCAAATCAGTCGTTTCAAGAAACCTTGGTTTACAGCTCAAGATAGAGATCGGTTTTACAAAGAGTGGTTAACCAAAGCGGTATATGGCACCTATGATGATTGTTGCTTGGTTATTATCGAAGCCAACGAAATATGCGGCTTCGTGACTCTAAAAGAGCACTCAAACTACGCACAAATTGGCTTGATCGGCGTTAGTAGTGAACATCAGGGAAGAGGAATAGGGAAAAAGTTACTCTCTATTGCTGAGCATTATCTAGGGCAACGAAACTGCACAACCTTAAGTGTCGCTACCCAAATAAGTAATATTCATGCTTTAAACTTGTACACAAGGTTTGGCTTCCGATTGACAGAAACCAACCTCTGGTTCTACAAAAGCAATCTATAGTTTAATCACTTACAACAAGATTATTTAGATATACACCATAGTCATTCTTTAACATAGGTGTAGCTAGCTTAGTTAGGTCAGCATCACTTAACCACCCATTTCTCCAAGCTATTTCTTCTAAACACGCGACCTTTAGCCCTTGAACATTTTCAATAGTTTGTACAAAAGAGGATGCTTCATGCAGGCTTGCGTGAGTTCCAGTATCTAGCCACGCAAAGCCACGACCGAGTAGCTGAACGTTTAAATTCCCTTGCTCCAAGTACATCTGATTCAATGTTGATATCTCTAACTCACCACGCTCAGAAGGTTGAACTTGTTTTGCGAGTTCAACAACATTGTTGTCGTAGAAATACAAACCAGTCACCGCATAATTCGATTTGGGCTCTTGGGGTTTTTCTTCTATAGATATTGCTTGCATCGATTCATCGAACTCTACCACACCAAAACGTTCAGGATCTTTTACCTGATATCCAAATACTGTCGCTCCAACATTGCGACTTGCGGCTTTCTGTAAAATAGGAGTAAAGCCTTGGCCATAAAAAATGTTGTCACCAAGAACCAAACAAACCGATTCATTACCTATAAAATCTTCTCCGATGATGAAGGCTTGTGCCAATCCATCGGGAGAAGGTTGAACAGCGAATTCTAAAGAAATACCAAAATCAGAACCATCACCCAACAAACGTTTAAAACCATCTTGATCTTCTGGTGTTGTAATTATCAGAATCTCTCGAATCCCAGCGAGCATAAGAACCGATAATGGATAATAAATCATAGGTTTATCGTAAACTGGTAACAGCTGTTTAGACACCCCCCGCGTTAACGGATACAAACGCGTTCCTGAACCGCCCGCCAAAATAATGCCTTTCATTAATTGCCCTGCCCTAGTCGCTCCAGACTATATGAACCGTCTAGTACTCGGCTCCACCATTGCTTGTTATTCAAGTACCACTCAACAGTTTTGCGAATACCCGTCTCAAAACTCTCTTCTGGCGTCCAGCCCAACTCACGCTCAATCTTAGATGCGTCAATTGCGTAACGAACATCATGTCCTGGGCGATCAGTTACATAAGTAATCAAATCTTGATATTGTTGAATGCCTTCCGGTTTTCTCGGTACCAACTCTTCCAACAATGAACAAATCGTTTTCACTACTTCAATATTAGCTTTCTCGTTATGACCACCAATATTGTAAGTTTCACCAATTTCACCTTCGGTGACCACCTTATAAAGAGCTCGAGCGTGATCTTCTACATACAACCAGTCACGAATCTGCATGCCATCGCCATACACAGGTAGCGGCTTGCCATCGATTGCATTGAGGATCATGAGTGGTATTAACTTCTCAGGAAAATGATACGGGCCATAGTTGTTCGAACAGTTAGTTACGATTGTTGGCAAACCGTAAGTTCTCAGCCATGCGCGCACAAGATGGTCGCTTGAAGCTTTAGAGGCTGAGTAGGGGCTAGAAGGCTCATAAGACGTTGTTTCAGTGAACAGGTCATCGGTCCCTTCCAAATCACCATACACTTCATCTGTTGAAATATGGTGGAATCGAAATGCTTGCTTCTCGGTATCAGGTAGCTGAGACCAATAAGCTCTCGTCACCTCGAGTATCGTATAAGTACCAACAATATTTGTTTCAATAAATGCCGCTGGACCATCAATAGAGCGATCGACATGAGACTCTGCGGCTAAATGCATTACTGCATCTGGTTTGTAAACCGCGAATACACGCTCAAGTTCAGCTCGATTGCAAATATCCACTTGTTCGAATGCATAGCGATCATCATCAGCTACAGAGCTCAGTGACTCAAGGTTGCCAGCGTAGGTCAATTTATCAACGTTCACAACAGAGTCGGATGTGTTCTCTATGATATGTCTAATTACAGCAGAGCCAATAAAACCTGCACCGCCAGTGATCAAGATCTTCATATCAGTGCCTTAATAGGTAAAGTTGTCGTAGGATAGACATTTTGAATGAATAAATTTCTCTCGAAAGTTTGTTTTTCTTATCTCTTCGATTTAACTCACCAATTGATGAATCAAAGTCTGTTTCATTTTTAACCATGCCTGGTTTAATTCCTTTACAAGGTACTTTATTAATCCAAAACAAATCCATGTAGTCATCGACAGGTAAGTACCACTCTTGGGCTGAGTCAATAAACTTTCGAGAAGCTTTCGGTGTAATCAAATATGCTCTTGTTGCACCTGGGCCTTTTAAATATTGGACGATTTCATGCCTTTTATAGGTACCAAGTTTCTTAGTTTTCCTACCTCGACCATCGACAAACAATCGCACATAGTCATGCTGTACTAATTGCTTAATATCTTTAAATGACTCCAGGAAGCACTTTTCCAGTTGAGCATCATCTTCAATAACAATAATTGGTTCTTCAATTTGTATGCACTTTTCCCAGAGCAAATAATGGCTTGCAAAACAACCTAGTTCACCTCGTGTCATTTCACAACCTTTGGTTTTCATTCGCTTTGACAAGCTGTACTTATCAAACAATGGGTGATCCTCTTTACGGCCATCGACCGCATCTAGGAACTCAAATGGGACTCCAATCCCTTCAAACTGAGATTGAATATGCTGTCGGCGTTCAACCGCATCTTTTAAACTAATTACAAATATTTTCATGTGATGATCTTATTTTTTAGCCATTAATTGGTCATACGAAAGCAGTGATATTCTAGAGCTAGCTTAGCCTTGAGTATTAGCACGAGTGCAGCGGCACCTGCTTCTGGTGCCACTTAATCCCATCACCTGCTATTGGTTGAAGCGACTGATTTGTTCTAATGCTTCATTAATATGAGCAAAGTTTGGTTGAGAGCCTTTCAGTTCACGGTTAGTCTTGTCCATAAATTTGTATTGCCCACCACCACTAACTTCAAGAATAGTATCATTGGTGATCAACGCATAACCACTGTAATTCGATGATAATATCCATTCGCGCTTGATTTCTTCACCTAGTAAATCTTCACCAGCCGCATAGTCATGAATATCACTACTCACCCCTAAATAATGCTTCATTACAGTAGGAGCCACGTCTTGATGGCTAGTTAACGTATCTCTACTCCAATTTCCACCATTCGAGCTTACCCCAGGGCCGAGAATTGCGAACGGTACTTTCACTTGAGCGTTGGTGAAATTACTATTGTGCCCCCAATAGTTAAGTTTGTTATCGTTAATTTCTTGGCCATGATCACCTGTAATAATGACAAGCGTATTCTCTAAATCACCTTTTTCTTTCAGTCTATCTAAAACCTGAACAGCCATACTATCGACATATTTAACACTGGTTTTGTATCGATTCATGAATGGTTGAGGATCGGTCTCATTATTCAACTTCAAGTAGTTAACAACTTGTAGCATTGGCTCATACCGAGGTTCGAAGTCTTTAGGGAAGTCATAACCATGCGGTGCATCATAGAACAAGAATGAAAATGCCGGTTTCGACGGATCACGCTTCTCATACCAATCTAACCAGTCTTTCGTTAATTCTGCATCTAAAGCTGACGGACGACCCGCTGAGGAGCCATTACGCAAATCTTTGACTTTACTGAAAACTGTCTGGTTGAACTCAGGCTTCTTCAACTGTGTCGCTGTAAAAATCCCCAAATCGTACCCAAGCTCTTGTAGTCGGTCCACCATCAATGGGCTCTGTTGGTTCGCTAAAAAGCCATGCCAATATGTACCAGGGATCCCATAAAATAGACCAAAAATACCAGTTCTTGTCGCATTACCAGTTGCAATATGATTATGAAAAATCTTACCGGACTGTGCATACTTCCATAAATGAGGCGTATTCTCTGCATTAAATGTGTCTGCACGCCAAGAATCTATAACCAAAAACATAATGTTGACCGGTTTCTCCACAACCTCTTTAGTTAATGGAGAAACTGGATAGTTAAGATCACTTTTGCGATTTAACGTTAACGCTTTTTGACGTGCGATGGCTTCCTCATTAATCCAGCCGTATTTCTTCATCATGCTGTTTGACGTAGCTGGGTAGAACAGAGGCAAGTAACGTTTCACCATAGTCACAGGCTGATACGCATGCGCTGCGGCCCAGATATGGATACCATGAGTTGCCAATAGCGTTAGGAAGGTAATAAAAGCAAACTTACGACCTAGTTTGTACGAACGGACTGGTGCATCGTTTTCCAACCAGCGGATTAAAGCCCACTGTAATCCAAGCAATAAGGCAATACCACCTATCACCATCACCCACGTAATCAGTGGGAAGCTAACAATTTGCCCGGAGAGTACCAGCTCAAGAACAACAGCATTGATATGGAAACGGTACTGTGCAAAAACAATTGTATCGATGAACAATGTTGCTACACCAATTGATGCGATGATTGCTTGTAATAAGTTTCTTGGGTTTTTGGGTAGGAATAAGCTAGGTAGCGCCACTAGACCGATTAACGCCGCAATCAGTGTCATCTGCCCAAAAACAGAGACAATAATAAAAACAACAGCTAATGGTTCTGAAGGGAACTCAGGCAAAAATGAGAAATAACGACATGCAATCAACATGGCAACGAGAGCATTCACCAGAATAAACCACCCGTGTGCATGTAGTCTCTGTTTCAAAGACATATTTACTATCCTAACTATTTTATAGATGACTATTTCGAAAAATAATCATTGTATCCAGCAAGAAGCGTTTTAAATTCCTCTTCTTGCCAATGTATTTGACGTTTATTCAGCTCTTTAAAGAAAGAGCGCTTTAGGCGATCGATGTTAGATTGCTTCCAAGAGCTTCCTTTGCCATAACCACACTTATCGAAATCGATAATCCAAATTCGATCTCGCTTATCGATGAGAATATTGTGAATATTTAAATCGGTATGATTAACACCCACGCTGTGCATCTTCGCGATTTGGTGCCCAATCTCACGATACAGGTCTGCCGATACTGAAGTTTTTGTCAGGATATCGACAAGGTCTGTGGCACCAAGAATCTTCTCACTCAATAAATCCGCTCGATATGAGAATCCAGCTTTGATCGCTCTCGCGGCGATAGGTTTCGGAACATTCACACCAGCTTCGATCAAATCATTAAGCAGCTGCATTTCCATAAAGCTGCGTGTCTTGTCCCAACCGCTAAACCAATAACTATCTTGCACCAACTTGCCAAATAGACCACCACGGCGATAGTGTCGAAGTGCTGCTGGTAATTTCCCGGTATCGACAAACCACGTTATGCCTCGGCCTGTTGCACTGCCTATTACACTGTCTTTGCCTTGCCAGTATTCGATATCAAACACTGACTCAGGGGGATGATCCAACAGCTGATCGTCAAACCATATGACAGAGTTGCTTGCGTGGATTTTTTTGATCATGATTTAGCTTACCAATAGTGACTGATCAGAATAAAAGCCCAAGTAAAAGCCGCAAATAATAGAGCAACAAGCACTGCTGCGGAGCCTATATCTTTGGCTCTGCCACTGAGTTCATGTCGCTCAACACCAACTCGATCAACAACCGCCTCAATAGCAGAATTCACCAATTCGACAATTAACACCAGAACCACAACGCCCAACATAAGAACTGTTTCTATAGGACTGACATCTAACCAAATTAACACAATGATCGCGGCGCACAGTAAAACCAACTCTTGCCGAATAGCAGCTTCATATTTGAATGCGGCTTTCAAGCCCTGAATTGAGTACCCTGTTGCTTTGATGATCCGTTTCAGACCGGTATTTCCTGGTTTTCCTTGGTTTTCTATTGTCATGTGTGAGTCATCTGCTATTTGATTGGTGTAAAACGAGCACCATTTTACATTTATCGGCACTCTCTGCATAATCTTAGGCAATTAAATTTGCGAGCGATTTTTATGCCCCTTTTTACTCAAGCACCTGAATCTGTTTGTTTTTTGCGTTTGTCTGCCATCGGTGACGTTTGTCACGCGGTCGCAGCAGTACAAGCCCTGCAAAAACAATGGCCTACAACCAAGGTCACTTGGATCATTGGCAAGGTTGAAGCCCAATTACTGGAAGGGCTAGAAGGTGTAGAGCTTATCGTCTTTGATAAGAAAGCTGGCTTTGCTGGCATGAAAGACATATGGAAAAAGTTATCTGACCGCAAGTTCGATGCTTTAGTTCATATGCAGTTAGCTTTAAGAGCAAGCTTGCTCACTTTAGGCATCAAGGCCAATTATAAAGTCGGCTTTAACTTCAAGCGCGCTAAAGAGGCTCAGTGGCTTTTTACCAATAAAAAAATTGAGGATGTTCAATCGCAGCACGTACTCGACAGTTTCTACTCTTTCGTCGAATATTTGGGTGTACCTCGCTCTATCCCCGAATGGAACTTACCTATTGGTGCCGAGGATACTTTGTTTGCCAAAGAAACATTAAGCCAAAAGCCCACGGTTGTGATTAGCCCGGCAGCAAGTAAAGATGAGCGTAACTGGTTGCCCGAGCGCTACGCCGAATTTGCCGATTATGCAGCATCCCAAGGTTATCAGGTGGCAATCTGCGGCTCACCAGCTAAACGAGAATTGACTCTAGCGGAAGTGATCACAGAAAAGATGGCTCACCCGGTTTTAAATTTAGTTGGAAAAACCTCCCTAAAACAGCTCACAGCTGTCCTCAAAGAAGCCACGGTTGTTGTAGCGCCTGACTCAGGTCCAGCTCACATAGCCACAACTCAGGGAACACCGGTTATTGGCTTGTACGGTCACAGTAACCCTCTGAGAACAGGTCCTTATAACGACCTATCTTCTGTTATCAGTGTTTATGAAAAACACGCTGAACTGCAACATAAAAAACCTATATCAGAGTTATCGTGGAGTACTCGGGTCAAAGGCGACCATGTTATGGCTGATATTTCCGTAGCGTCTGTGGTGCAATCTT
This sequence comes from Vibrio sp. Isolate30, assembly GCF_022397975.1. Classification (NCBI taxonomy): domain Bacteria; kingdom Pseudomonadati; phylum Pseudomonadota; class Gammaproteobacteria; order Vibrionales; family Vibrionaceae; genus Vibrio; species Vibrio sp. Isolate30. The sequence continues at coordinate 140,687 of NZ_JAKEUS010000008.1, read as the reverse complement.
TCGAACAAATTACACAAGGTAAATAAGATCATGCCAAGCTCAGCAAAACCAACATTAGCCGTTGCTTTGATCGTTAAAAATGAAGCAAAAAATCTTGAGGCTTGTTTAAATACAGTTGCCGATTGGGTTGATGAAATTGTCGTGCTCGACTCTGGTAGCACGGATGAAACTGAGCAAGTTGCTCGTAAGTACACAGAAAAATTTCATGTCAATAAGGATTGGCCTGGTTTCGGCCCACAACGACGCATTGCTCAAGAGTATGTTGAGTCAGATTTTGTACTTTGGCTAGATGCAGATGAGCGTGTTACCGATGAGCTAAAGATAAGCATTCAACAAGCCGTTGAAAAGAATGAGCCGAACACTCTCTACAGCATTTGTCGCCTAAGCTGGGTGTTTGGTCGCTATATACGTCATTGTGGTTGGTACCCTGATCGAGTTGTGCGCTTATACCCTACGAAACTAACTCAGTACGATACTGCACAAGTTCATGAAAAAGTGTTAGTTGATAAATCGATGGTAGTTAAAGATCTTACAGGTGACGCGATTCATTTCACTTACAACGACCTTGAGCATTACCTCAAAAAATCCAATTCTTATGCCCTAGCTTGGAGTGCAGACAGAGCAAAACAAGGTAAAAAAGGCAGTTTTTCGAGTATTCTTACTCACTCTTTGGCTTGTTTTATTAAAATGTACATTCTTAAAGCGGGCTTCCTGGATGGGAAACAAGGCCTATTACTATCGATGCTCTCAACACATTACACTATCGTGAAATATTCAGATCTATGGATCAGAACATCGACAAAGAAGCATGACATGCGTGATGCCCAAAAATAAGATGCCAAATAAACGAGAACCTACAATGAATATTTGCCACGTTAATCTTGCCACTGGGTTTAGTGGGGGAGAACGACAGACATTAGTGTTGATTAAAGAGCAAATTAAGCTCGGCTACACCCTGACAGTGATTGCAAACCCTAAAAGCCCTTTTTTTAATGAAGTTGAGAAGCTCAATTGTCGCGTGTTTGCTGCGAAGCATTTCCTACTAGGCCACAGCTCAAAAATCACCAAAGACTGTGCAGTGATGCATGTGCATGAAGGCAGAGCTATCTACTGGGCTTACATCCAAAAATTGCTTTTCAATACTCCGTACATTATTACTCGCCGTATTGATAACCCTTTGAAAAATAAAGCGCTATCTCTGAAAGCCTATAATTCAGCCTCTGCCATTACAGGCGTCAGCAACAAAGTGGTAGAGGTGGTCAAGCAAAGACATCCCAAAGCTCACGCAGTCTTCATACCGGACTCTCCAGCCCGATACACATCAGATCCGATTAAGGTCAAAAAAATACGTGAGCAATTTGAAGGCAAGTTTCTCGTTATAAAAGCGGCCAAAATGTATAAGCATAAAGGCTTCGATATTGCGATTGAAGCTGCAATCATGCTGAATAATATCAACAAAGATATAGAGTTCGCTTTACTTGGCGATGGCCCAGAGTTCGATGCACTTAAAGACCTTGCCGCGGATACACCGAATGTTCATTTCATGGGGAATCAAGCAGAAATAGGTAACTGGTTTGAAGCTGCAGACTTACTAATCCACACATCTCATACCGAAGGGATGGGCTCTGTTATTTTGGAAGCAATGGCAGCAGGATTGCCAGTCGTGGGTTCAAAGGCAGGAGGGATCCCTGACGTTATTACGCACAATAAATCTGGGTTACTGTTTGAAATCGCAGATGCCAAGGAATTAAGCGCACACATTCAATCTCTCTACAACTCGAAAGAGCTACGAGATAGACTCATCGACGGTGCGGCTCAGCATTTAAATAAATTTGAGATCGAAACCACGGCTCAAGCTTATCAATCACTCTACCAACAGTTTGAGAAATAATTATGAACAAGAAAGTTCTTTACCCTGGTACTTTTGATCCACTCACCAATGGACACCTTGATCTAATAGAACGAGCAGCTGAAATGTTCGATGAGGTTATCATCGCTGTTGCTGCCAGCCCGAGTAAAAACACCATGTTCACATTAGAAGAACGTGTAGAGTTTTGTATCGAAGTCACTAAGCACCTTGATAACGTCACAGCACAAGGGTTCAGTGGGCTCATGGTTGATTTCGCGAAAGAAGTCGAAGCCAACGTCTTAATCAGAGGCCTGCGTACAACGGTCGACTTTGAGTATGAGTTTGGACTAACCAACATGTATCGTAGACTCATGCCTGGCCTAGAGAGCGTATTCCTAACGCCTGCAGAGGAGTACGCCTTTATCTCTTCAACTATCGTCAGAGAGGTCGCCATTCATGGTGGGGACGTGACTCAGTTTGTACCGAAAGTGATCGCCGAAGCGCTTCATAATAAAAAGCATATTTAAAAAATGGCCCTCAATTCTGAGGGCCGTTTCGCTATTTAGATTCAGGTTCAGCCATCACTTGATAGCGTAAATAGTAGTCTTGTAACTTGTGGTACTCTTCTCCTTTAGACTCCCCCTGATACATTTTTGGTTCAGGCCGAGAGTGTAGCCCATCATCAGACCACAAGTAACGAATGGAGTTACCTTGAGGTGGGAATGCTCCTTTGCGATCAATCCACCTAGCTGTATTGTAACCAAACTCTTCGATTGGAGTAGGTGACAACATATTGTTTCCCCCGAGAGAGACATAATTACTATTTGATAAACTCAAATTATATAGCGTAGGGAAAATGTCTTTATGTGACCCCAAACGTTGTGCATCATAAAATATCTCAACATTTTGTTGAATCTCACCTGGAACATACAAGTAAAAAGGAACAGCAACGGAAATGCTATATTCATCGAGACGCTTCATACTTAAATTGCGCATTCGATGGTCACCAGATGCTGCAACAATAGTTTCCCGAGGAAGATTTCCACGCTTGATGCCTTCGACAAACTCACCTAAAGAATGATTGGCATACTGATAGACTTTAAGTAGTTCTTCAGCTTGCTCAGCCATAGGTCCCAACAAATCGTTTAGACGCTCACTTACTTTAACCGGCTTGGCATCGTAACTCGCTGGAGCTCTAAACGGAGAATGATTTGTGACAGTCATGATATATATCATCATCGGTTTATCACTTTCTTCCAATAACTTGTGAGCAAATTTGAAAGTAAACTCGTCAGGCACTCCCCAAGTATCCGACTCTTTTTGAGCATCAGGAAAGGCTTTGATAATGCTATTTTCATCATAAACAGCGTCAAAGCCTTGCCTCGGCAAATAATTAGCCAAATTTCGCCACATGCCATTTCCACCATAAATAAACGCTACCTCGTAGCCCGCTTTTTTATATGGCAAAACCGCTGAACTAGGTAAAATCGCTCTCTGTGCGTTAGAGTGGCTAATCGTTGGAATATTACTATGAAACAGCATCATGACAATACTATCGATAGTTGCTGAGGTGCCAGCTAAAAACCTTTTGAAGACAAAGTCTTCATTAAAACCTTTTCGTAGTGAACCAAGAAGATCATTCTCTTTTTCATCATCTTCTATCATAACGTTGGTGCCCATTCCTTCCATTAAAGCCATGACAACGTTAGGCTTATTGGACTCAAGATACGCATTGTAAGGAGTCTGGTAATAAGGATTACTCTGCCCCAATACCTTGATCATTTGCTGCTCTAAAGCTTGCTTAGAAATAGGCTCAAATTTGGATTGTTTTTTGTAGTCACTCTTAGCCCAATCAAGCGCCATAAATGCGTTGGGCGTAATGTTATTAAGCGGGGCATATTGAGATACGTTAGCATGATAACGCTTTAAAGGCAGTGTACCGACAGAACCTCGAGCAATAACCACTGTCAGAGCAATCATAGCGACAATAGACACAGTAACTTGCCACCAACGACGAGTACTCCAGCTTTTATTCTCGAAATAGGCAATGAGCTTACTTGAACCAACATAGCCTAATAGTCCAATGAAGATAGCCGTCAAAAAAGAGCGTAAGATTGGATAATCTGCCCAAGCATTTTCTAGTACCGCTTCAGTATCATCATCTATTAACCCAAAAACAAAGACATCAATATATGTCCCGTAAGTGACGTAATAGTAATAATTGGCAATCGACATTCCCGACAATAAGAAAAATATCAAGGCGCTATAACTAGGTACAACTCGAGTAAACTTTTTATAAATAGAAGAGAAGCTAGAAAGAATCAGTCCCACCAGTAGCAAAGGGGCAAATCCAATTGCGACCACTTTGGCGTCAAAACGAATCCCTACCCAGAAAGCACGCCAAACATCGGTTTCGATACCAATTAATTCTGAAGGGTTCACAACCTGAAAATAGAACAATGCACGAGATAGAGACAGGAGTGCAATACCCGCAATAAAGAGCACGATAAGTGTGCGAGTTAACTTACGATAGTTTTGGTCAAAATCCATGTTTCACGCTTCTGGATGGGGTGGGCTAATCAAACGCAGCATAATATCACAGCTCGATACCATGCTCGGTTTATATTCAGAAAATGGGTTTTCTAGAGCTCTTAGCTTTGGCAAGAGTCACAGAAAAACGTGTTCCTCTGGCCTATTTTCTGCTCCTGCAATATTTCACCACAGCTTGGGCAAGGTTCTCCCGCTTTTCCATAGACTTGTAGCTCTTGCGCAAAGTAGCCAGGCTTGCCATCCGCCTGAGCAAAATCTTTCAGTGTTGTTCCGCCCTGTTCAATGGCAGTTGTCAGTACTTGCTTAATCTCTTTGGTGACTAGCTCCCACTCTGCGGATGTCACTTTATTAGCAGGGCGAAGAGGGTGGATTTTCGAAGAGAATAGAGCTTCATTGGCATAGATATTACCGACACCAACCACGACTTTGTTGTCCATCACAAACTGTTTAATCGCAACTCTGCGTCCTTTCGCCTTTTCAGCAAGGTAAGCGGCATTAAACTCTTCGGTTAAAGGCTCCGGGCCTGAACCTAGTAACACCGGATGTACTTCATCAGGCTTGGACCATAACCAAGCGCCAAATCGACGAGGATCGTTATATCGCAGGATTTTTCCGTTGGCTAATTTGAGATCGACATGGTCATGTTTACCAGGAGCCAATTCAGCATCAAGCACCCTCAATGAGCCCGACATACCTAAGTGGACAATCGCGTTGCCTGCCTTCGTTTGAATAACCAAATACTTCGCACGACGAGTTATCTGTTCAATCACTTCACCCTCTAATTGCTTAAGTTCATGGGGGATATCCCATCTCAACTTGGGCGTTCGAAAAGTAATTGATTTAATCGTTTGGCCAACCAAATGCGGACTTATGCCCATGCGGCTTACTTCAACTTCAGGTAACTCTGGCATATCACGCTCTTTTTAATTACAAAGGTTTAACACGATGTTCTCGCGTACGCCGATAGATTACAACTCAAAAGTTAACCCTAAAGAGAGCCACATTAATTCTTCCCCAACTTTTGCTTCCGCAAAATACTTGTCATTGTTGTAACCAGCCAAAACCGATGCATCATCTTCGACTAACGCTGTGGTGGTCGTATCCGTTGCGAGTTCAAACCCAAAGTAAAATGGATAATCCTCGCTAGCTAAGTTGTATTGATAGCGAGCAATAGCAAATGTCCCCCATTCACCATTGGTAATAGCATTCTGATGAGTCGGATCTAAAATTCTATCGTCGACTTCGTATTGCTCTTTCGCATATAACCCTTTGTATTCGGCCGAGATCCAATGTTGATCATTTACTCGGTATCGAACCCCGCCCACGTAGGTTTTTGAATCACGAAAATCTGAATTCCCCATCGCGTACTTAGCAAAGATATCCCAAGTTTCAAGCTCATAGATAAAGCGAATACCTAAGCCTCCCTCAACACTATTTTCAGTGTGATAGAAACCCGGCTCGCCAACATAGGTACCATCTAAAAGATTGGTACTAACTTCAAAAGTGTGCGAATACACATAGAGTGGTAATAAGCTTAATAAAACAACGTATCGTCTTTTCATACTGCTATCCCCAAAAACAAACTCTGAAAATTGAGTTGTCCTTCAAGTGTAGGAAGCAAATTGGATTAACGACAAAACAAAAAGAAAGCAGTAATAAACTACGTTTTTCTATGGCACCAAATACTCAGCTTCAACCGACACCGCTAGCCACTTACCTTGCCAGTTCTTTAGGAGCCAAAAATCCGGTAGTTGGTAGTACGTGATGCGCTGTGGTTCTTCTTGGTTTTGGTACCACACCTCAATGGTTTGTGGCGACGTCAGAGAAGCGCTTAGCGATTGATATGTCTCATTGTCCACTTCGGTGCCGACAAGTTGTTGCCAGCGTTGTGAGAGGGTTTGAGCGCTTGGTTCGGTAAGTTCTAGAGGCTGACCTTGCGATTGATACAGCCATTCACCATCTTCCAATACGATAGACCATTGAGAGAAGTGCATTGCAGTAATTTGATCGGACGGGTTGAGTAGGTATGGAAAACCACTTTCAGACGTGACTTCAGCTTCTGGCTCTAGCAAGTAGGTTTTGATGATCGTCGGCAGATTGAGTACCCCAATAAAGGCGATCACACTCAACATCAAAATGTTATTCCATCGGCGACCACGGTATCTCATGACTTTACTCACAACTAATCTGAACGAAGAAAGCTCAGTATAGCGTGAAAATGTCGAGAGATTCTATGTGATGGGTACAAGGGTGCGCTTGAAGCAAATTTTAGGTATAAAAAAACCCAGCAATAAGCTGGGTTTTTCAATTCTTTCTTCTACTTAAGAAGAGCCAAAAAAGCATCAATTACTTGATTTTCGCTTCTTTGTACATAACGTGTTGGCGAACTACTGGATCAAACTTTTTGATCTCAAATTTGCCTGGCATGTTACGCTTGTTCTTGTCAGTTGTGTAGAAGTGACCAGTACCTGCAGAAGATACTAGACGAATTTTCTCACGAATGCCTTTAGCCATTGCTTAATTCCTCTTAAACGTTTTCGCCGCGTGCACGGATATCAACAAGAACAGCATCGATGCCTTTCTTATCAATGATACGCATACCTTTAGCAGTTAGACGTAGTTTAACAAAACGTTTTTCGCTCTCTACCCAGAAACGATGAGTTTGTAGGTTCGGCAGAAAACGGCGCTTAGTAGCATTGCGTGCGTGTGAACGGTTGTTACCCGTTACTGGACGCTTACCAGTTACTTGGCATACTCGGGACATGAATGTCTTCTCCAATCGTTTCAGCTCGATATCAACCTTGGTGGCCGAACCTCTCTATCTGTAAAAAATAGAAGGTAAAAACCGTTATGGAAAACCCATACAAGGCTATCAAAGGTCGCGCATTATACTAACTTGACGCGCATTGCTCAAGACCCGAACAGATCCTTTTTAAGGATTTCGTGATCTTTTTTTGTGCAACACAGCTTGCTTGAGTAATCAGAGCTGATTTAAGGTCTAAAAATGTGGGCGAATCATAGCAGATTTCTAGCAACTAACAAGCCAAAATGTGATTCAAATCCACCCACGTTCAGCAAAAGAGACCACTTCGCCGTCGCCAACCACGAAATGGTCGAGCACCCTAATGTCCACCAGCGCCAATGCATCGCTCAATCTGCGCGTGATTCTTCTGTCCGCTTGGCTTGGCTCTGCAACGCCAGATGGATGATTGTGAGCCAATATCAGCGCGGCAGCATTGTGGAATAGAGCTCGCTTGACGACTTCTCTCGGGTAAACCGATGCAGCATCAATGGTGCCTTCGAACATTACCTCATCTTTAATCACTCGGTTCTGATTGTCTAAAAACAGGATATAAAAGGCTTCGCGTTGGCGATCCCTTAAAACACTCGAAAGATAGAGTTTAGTATGAGTCGGGCTTGTCAGTGCATCGCCTCGGTTTAACGTCTCTGCCAGATAACGCTGCGTCATCTCAAGCACGGCCTGCAGTTGAACGTACTTGGCCTGCCCTAGCCCTTTATGTTGGCAAAATTCTTTCTCTGAAGCTGAAAACAACTGGCGAAGCGACCCAAAATCTTGGATAAGAAAATCAGCCAACTCGATAACGTTCATGCCTTGGGTACCGGTCCGCAGAAAAATCGCGAGTAACTCGGCATCTGACAGCGCTTGTGGTCCGCGTTGCAATAGTTTTTCTCTGGGCATGGAATCGTTGGGCAAAGCTTTCAGTATCATTAGGCGGCTCTGTTGATGAGTAAGCCCTTATTGAACAAAATAAAAAACGAAAGTCGTATCTGACTTTCGTTTTTTTCGTTAACCACTACTTTTCTATGTAATTGAGCGATCCATCAAAGCTTGAAGTTTCCGACCAGATCATTAATTTCAGATCCTGACTGCGATAACTGGGTGCTGATGCCTTCCGCATGTTGAAGCGTGTCATTGATACGATTGACGATTTGCTGAATCGCCACTAAGTTCTGGTTAATATCCTCAGCGACCGCACTTTGCTCTTCTGCTGCAGTGGCGGTTTGAATACCCCTGTCTCGAATCATACCAATAGAATGATGTACACCAGACAGTGACTGCTGGATCATTGATGACTCTTCAACCGTCTTCACGCCACGCTCTTGACTGGTTGCCATAGTGGTGACCGCTCTTGAGACGCCCATTTGCAGCTGCTTGAGCATATCGCCAATTTCGTGGGTACTGTTCTGCGTTCGACTTGCTAATGAGCGAACTTCATCAGCAACCACAGCAAAGCCACGACCTTGCTCGCCTGCACGCGCAGCTTCTATCGCCGCATTCAGTGCCAATAGGTTGGTCTGCTCAGCGATTTCACCAATCACATCGAGCACCTTGGTAATCTGCTCGGTTTGTTGACTCAATTCTGCAATTGCATCAGAGGTACTGTTCACTTCATCAACCAACTTACTAATACCATCAATCGCTTGATCGACTTCGCGCTGTGCCTCAGTAACTTGCCCGTTTGCATCATCAATCGCCTGCGCCGTTGCATTGGTGTTACTTGCGACCTCTTTTGCCGTCATGCTCATTTCCGTTACAGCCGTCACCACCTTATCGGTTTCAAGACAGTGATTTTGCATTTGAGCACTGGCTTGCGAGGTTTGCTGATCCAATTGCTCAGAAACGGTTTGTACTGTGTCCGCAGAGTTTCGAATATCCTGCATTAGCGGATGCAACTTATCCATGAACTCATTAAATGCCGAGGCCACCTCACCGACTTCATCTTTACTTTCAATTTTCAGACGAGCCGTTAAGTCACCGCCACCCGCAGCCACATCTTGTAAAGACGCCGCAATATGCTGCAGTGGTTGAATACCTTTAGAAACGATAATGCTCGTGAGCACGCTAGTGATGATAAGACCAATGACCGAGATGGTTACCGCAGAGAGCGTATGTTCATTCAACTCTTGAGTACGTAGTTCACGTTGCATCGCCACTTGCTGATCAATATCATCGATATAGATCCCCGTTCCCAACACCCAGTCCCACTTAGATAAGTACTCGGCGTAACCAAGTTTTGGCGCTTGTGCATCAATACTTGGTTTATGCCAAGAGAAATAAAGAAAACCATCACCGTTTTTTGATGCATCAATCAGCCCGCCAATCACTGCTACGCCATTTTCATCCTTCAAACCGATAAGATTTTTACCTTCTAAAGATGGCTTAATCGCATGCAGCGTATTGACCCCTTGCGAGTCATACGCAAAGAAATACCCATCACTTTCAAAGCGCATCGCTTTTAAGATTTCTTTTGCCGCTGCTTTGTTATTGCCGTTTACGTCCGTATCGTAAAGCGGCTTTATCGCGGTAACACCCATCATCATATAGGCTTGCAGCTCTTTCTTACGTGTGTCGATCAGCTCTTGTCTATCTCGAGCCAGTTCTGCTTCTAAGCTATTACTGCCGTTGATGTAATAGACCACCGAGATCAATGTGGTGATCAACAACAAAGGGATCAGAGTCACCAACAGTAATTTACCTCGACTTTTCAGTACCATTTTATTCCACTACCTCATTATTGTTATTTTTCCCTTCTATCTTCCAGAGCGGGCAAAGATTGTCTGTGAAGTAAGCAAAGGTTTTATATAACGCTCAGCAATTAATATTCTGTAGTTTGATATCGATTAGCTTCTCACAGATTTGCGGGGGCGATGAAAGATTCAGTTGTGCTAAACTCATCGCCAGAAAAATTGGAGATCTCACATGCAAACACTAGCAGGAAAGAAAATTCTACTCGGCATCAGTGGCGGTATTGCCGCGTATAAATGTGCGGAGCTAACTCGTCGTTTAATCGAAAGAGGCGCACAAGTCCAAGTGGTGATGACGCACGCAGCAAAGGAATTTATCACCCCACTCACCATGCAAGCTGTCTCGGGTAGACCAGTGTCTGATAGCCTGCTTGACCCAGCGGCGGAAGCCTCTATGGGTCATATTGAGTTGGCAAAATGGGCTGATTTGGTGCTATTGGCTCCTGCAACGGCGGACTTGATTGCTCGTATGGCTGCAGGCATGGGTAACGACCTGTTGACCACACTTGTTCTTGCAACTGACGCACCAGTCGCGGTATCTCCGGCAATGAATCAACAGATGTATGCGCACCCCGCTACGCAAGAGAACATCGCAACTCTAAAGCGCCGTGGTTGTCATATCTGGGGTCCAGCTGCGGGTGAACAAGCGTGTGGCGATGTCGGTATGGGTCGAATGCTAGAACCGATGCAGCTCGTTCACCGCTGTGAGAGCTTCTTTCAACCAAAACCTCTTGAAGGCCGCTCGGTACTGATTACTGCTGGCCCAACCCGTGAAGCCATTGACCCTGTTCGCTACATCTCTAACCACAGCTCAGGCAAGATGGGTTATGCGCTGGCGGACGCTGCGGCTAAGCTTGGTGCGACGGTTACCTTAGTAAGCGGCCCAGTTGCATTAGCAACACCAGCGAGTGTCACTCGAGTTGACGTCGAAAGCGCACAACAGATGTTCGACGCAGTAATGAACTCTGCACCTCACCACGATGTGTTTATTAGTTGCGCAGCAGTCGCCGATTACCGCCCTCACACTGTAGCTGATCAAAAACTGAAGAAGGTCGACGGTACCGATGATATGTCTATCGAGATGGTGAAAAACCCTGACATCGTCGCTTCTGTGGCTAGCATGACCCAAGATCGCCCGTTCACCGTTGGCTTTGCTGCAGAAACTCAAGATGTCGAGAAGTACGCGCGTGGCAAACTGGTGAAGAAGAACCTGGATATGATCTGCGCCAATGATGTTTCAGTTGAAGGGCAAGGCTTTAATAGCAACAACAACGCACTGAACCTTTACTGGGACGACGGTGATAAGTCACTTCCGCTCGAGAGCAAAGAGGCACTAAGCTTCAAGATACTAGAACAGATTCAAGCTCTTCTTGGAGCGTAACCGCATTTTTGCGCTGACAATACCCTGACACCTCTCGATTCTGTTGACCTAATGCTTACAGAACTAGGAACAGAATTGATTGGTGTTTATAATCCCCTTCACTCATCATCCTCTCTATCAAAGGAAGTAAACAGATGGCTGGTACCCGTAAATCAAACCGTCGTGAAGAAATTCTACAAGCGCTTGCTCAAATGCTGGAATCAGCAGAAGGCGCATCTCGCATCACAACGGTGAAACTGGCCAAGCAGGTCGGCGTATCAGAAGCTGCACTTTATCGTCATTTCCCAAGTAAAGCGCGCATGTTTGAAGGATTAATCGAGTTCATCGAAGAAGCATTAATGTCACGCATTAATCGCATCCTTGATGAAGAGAAAGATACCTTAGAGCGAATTCGATTGGTGTTACAACTGATCCTTGTTTTCTCAGAACGTAACCCTGGCCTGACTCGTATTTTGTCGGGACATGCTTTAATGTTTGAAAACGAGCGCCTACGCGATCGCATCAACCAACTGTTCGAGCGTATCGAAACGCAACTGCGTCAGATCCTACGCGAGCGTAAGATTCGTGAAGGCAAGTCTTTCCCTGTGGATGAAAGAATTCTCGCAGCTCAATTACTTGGTCAAGTTGAAGGCAGTCTCAATCGCTTTGTGCGTTCAGACTTCAAATACCAACCGACTGAAAACTTTGATGCCTACTGGGCGCTACTGAGTGCTCAAATTAAATAAATTCATTAATCTAAGCGGTGCTTATGACGACACAAACCAGTTCGACACAACACGTAATCACCAAACCACCTTTTCAGCTTTCGCTACTGCACCCTAAGTATTTGGGCGTTTGGTTCGGTTTTGGCTTGCTTGCCTTCATTGTTAATGTGCTGCCTTATCGCGCGCTACTGATGATTGGCCGCTCTCTTGGCGCACTTGGTGCTCGTTATGGCAAAAAGCGCGTTGCGATCACCGCACGCAACCTAGAGCTCGCATTTCCAGACAAGCCAGCCGATGAAGTCGATGCCATGGTGCAAGAAAACTTCAAAAATACCGGTATGGCACTGATCGAAACCGGCATTACTTGGTTCTGGCCTACGTGGCGCTTTAAGCGTCTGCTGGTAGATAAAGACACCCAAGCACTGCGTACCCATCAACAGAATGGTAAAGGTGTACTGCTGTGCTGTGTTCATGCCCTCAATCTAGAGATCACCGCTCGCGGTATGGCCGTACTGGGTATTCCAGGGCTTGGCGTATATCGCCCACACAACAACCCTGCTTACGAATTTATTCAATACCGTGGTCGAACTCAAAATGGCAACCGCTTAATTCATCGCAAAGACGTTAAGCGCATGATCAAAGTTCTACGCAAGGGAGAGATCCTTTTCTACCTGCCAGATCATGACTACGGCCGTAATAAATCCGTATTTGTGCCATTCTTTGCCGTTGAGGATGCTTGTACCACCACTGGCACCAGTATTTTAGCTTACACCAGTAAGTGTGCTTTGGTTCCGGGCTCTGGCTTTAGAAATGCGGATGGTCAGTATGAGATTATCGCCAACGAATCCGTGGAAGCCGATTATCCTCAGAAAGATGAAAAAGCCGCTGCAGCCTACATGAACCGCTACCTAGAGAAAACCATCTTAAGAGCTCCAGAGCAATGGATGTGGCTGCACAAGCGCTATAAGACTATGGAAGATCCAGAAGTACCAAAAGGCATTCGCTACAAATAAACTAATTCGTTACAAATAAACGATAACCAAAAAGAAAGGGGCTGATGATTCATCAGCCCCTTTTGCATTCTATATTCTAAACAGAAATCGTATTAAATGCCGTACTCAGCGTGGTACGCTTTAACCGCTTCTAGTTGCGCTGCGTCTGTGCCTTTCTCTTCAAGGAAAGTTACTAGGTCAGTCAGGCTAACGATTGAGATGATTGCACAGCCGAAATCGCGCTCAACTTCTTGAATCGCAGATAGTTCGCCTTTGCCCTTCTCTTGACGGTCAATGGCAACAAGCACGCCCGCTAGGTCCGCACCGTTTGCTTGAATGATTTCCATTGATTCACGAATCGCAGTACCTGCAGTGATCACATCGTCCACCAGCATGATACGACCTTCCAGTGCGCTACCTACAAGGTTGCCACCTTCACCGTGGTCTTTCGCTTCTTTACGGTTAAAGCAGTAAGGCGTATCGACATCGTGGTGATCTGCCAGTGCGACAGCGGTTGTCGTCGCGATTGGGATGCCTTTGTATGCAGGACCAAACAATACATCAAATTCAATACCAGAATCCGCCAATGCCGCCGCGTAGAAGCGACCCAAGCGCGCTAGGTCACGCCCTGTGTTAAACAATCCAGCATTGAAGAAGTAAGGGCTCTTACGGCCAGACTTTAAAGTAAACTCACCAAACTTAAGTACTTCTTTCTCTAGTGCAAATTCAATAAATTCACGTTGATATGCTTTCATGCTCATCCTCTAAATTAATTTACTTTCCAGTTCCTAACTTCCAATCACTTAGGAAGCTAACAATGATGTGTTTTCTAAATAGATAGCTCTACAACAAGGCAGCAAGGTTTTTCAGCCCTATGAGCATAGGGGACCTATGTGATTAGGGTGAAAAATTGCAGCTAACGCAGGTGTAGAGTTATATATGACGAAAATAAAAAAATAGCCCCTTAAAAAGGAGCTATCTAAAAACTATTCTGCCAACGCCGACTTCTGCGCTTCAACAATATCGGCAATGCCCTTATTCGCCAGGGCTAGAAGCTGCATCAGCTCTTCGTGGCTAAACGGTTCGCCTTCTGCGGTGCCTTGAATCTCAATCATCTTACCGTCTTCCGTCATTACAACGTTCATATCGGTATCGGCTGCTGAGTCTTCAACGTATTCAAGGTCACACAGAGCTTGTTCACCAACGATACCCACTGAAACTGCCGCTACATGGCCTTTCATTGGGTTCGTTTTAAGCTTACCGCTCTCTAACAGGTGGTTAATTGCGTCAGCCATTGCTACGCTCGCACCTGAGATAGACGCAGTACGTGTACCGCCGTCTGCTTGAATCACATCACAATCAACCGTGATCATGATTTCACCCATCGCTTTTAGATCAACCACAGCACGTAGGCTACGAGCGATCAGACGTTGGATTTCCATCGTGCGGCCGCCTTGTTTACCGCTCGCCGCTTCACGACGGTTACGCGTGTGCGTTGCACGTGGCAGCATGCCGTATTCAGCCGTTACCCAACCCTTTCCTTGACCTTTCAACCAACGCGGCACGTTCTCTTCTACCGTCGCGTTACATAGAACCTTGGTGTTACCAAATTCAACCAGCACAGAGCCTTCAGCATACGCTGTGTAGTTACGAGTAATTTTAATTGGACGAACTTGATCTACGGCGCGGTCATTTGGACGCATAAGTATCTACCTTATTAGTCTTATCTTTAGGTGTTTAACTATTGAAAGTGTCTGTCACCTAAGAAAGGGGTGAGACAAATTGGATTGGGGCGAGATTATATAGCAGTTTGCAGTGCAAAGCTATTTATCGTGAAGCTCCATCTTTCCCGAAAAGCTGGTCAACCTAAAAAGCAATGGGCACACACAGCACCTCGTATCGTGATACTATGCGTGCGCGTTATTTTCAGAATGATAAAAGACAGGAAAATTCGATGATTTATAGTATGACGGCATACGCACGTAAAGAAGTGAAAGGCGATTGGGGTACAGCAGTGTGGGAAATCCGCAGTGTAAACCAGCGCTACCTTGAAACTTACTTCCGCATGCCAGAGCAGTTCCGTGGCCTAGAGCCAATCCTTCGCGAGCGTTTTCGTAAGCGCCTAGCACGCGGTAAGGTTGAGTGTAACCTGCGTTTTGAAGCGAACCCAGCAGCAAAAGGCGAGCTAAGCATCAACGAAGGCCTAGCACAACAAGTGATCAATGCAGCGAACCAAGTAATGGGCATGACAGGTGAAGAGAGCCGCCTAAACCCATTCCAAGTGATGAACTGGCCGGGTGTGATGGAAACACCAGAACAGGACATGGATGCGATCAACAAAGATCTGCTCGTTGGTTTTGACGAAGCAGTGAAAGACTTCATTGATGCACGTGGCCGTGAAGGCGACAACATGAAGGCTCTTATCGAACAGCGTCTAACCGCAATCACAGAAGAAGTCGTTAAAGTTCGTGCACGCATGCCAGAGATCCTAGAGTGGCAACGTGAGCGTCTGCTTAACAAGTTTGAAGAAGCGAAGATTGAACTTGAAGGTGCACGAGTTGAGCAAGAGCTTATCTTACTGGCTCAAAAGTCTGACGTCGCTGAAGAGCTAGACCGTCTAGATTCTCATGTGAAAGAAGCGACAAACATCCTGAAGAAAGGTGGCGCATGTGGCCGTCGTCTAGACTTCATGATGCAAGAGTTCAACCGTGAGTCGAACACGCTAGCGTCGAAATCTATCAGCACAGACATCACAGCATCAGGTGTAGAGCTGAAGGTTCTTATCGAGCAGATGCGTGAGCAGATCCAAAACATTGAATAATCCATTAGGTACCACCTAACGTGATTTGAAAATAGCTCCTATTATCAGGGGCTATTTTTTATAGCAGGTATAATTTCTTTCTTCTGCATGCCCATGGCTAAACAGGAATAAGTGCTCACCTTTCACTTTGTACATCAATTCAATTTTAGCTCTGACCAGAGAGTCCATGTCGCGTACAAATACATCACCATTTGTTGGCTTTAAATTCCAGTCAATGTGGTGATAAGCGACCGATAAAAGGCCATTCTCAGCGGTATAGTCCGCCTCATAATAGACTTCGTAGGGCTCAATTTTCCCATTGAGGTTTTTTAAGTGCCCTTTCTGAAAAATCAGCAGCGTCTTATCTGAAGTGAACTCTAAGATAGAGCGATCGGCAATCTCTTGATAACCGCTATAGCCTTGCGTGACAAAACCCTCATCAAGCTGCACACACGCCCAGCGAGTCCCCGCCAAGTGTTGCTGCTCAAATTTCCATTGATACAGTGCTATGGCGATAACACTAACAAAGAATGCGATGTTGAAAGCGATGATTGTTTTTAACCGCATATTGCTCTCGCCCTCTTAATCGCTTTAACGACTGTCTCTGGTATCTGCTCGATCGTCACTGAGTGATTCACATAGCTGGCGTTCTTACTGCCATGTTTTGCAAACGCGAAAGCTTTAATCAGATAAACGCCATCGTCATAAGCCGACTCTGCAACTCGCAGGTACACATCTGCATGGCAAGTAGGAAGAGACTGCGTCGCTAACTCATACGCGAGAAGCTGTCCGTCACTGATCAAATATGCGCTGTCATGAAGGTAAAAGTCGGTCGCACCAACTTGAAAATGTTGATAGTCGCTCGGTTGGATAAAGTCTGGTTTTCTTATAAAAGGTTTAGCCAGCAAAACAAACACCAGACAAGCAAATAGAAGCACTGTTACTACGCCATGCCACAGATACAGGTTCTCTTTTCCCTTGATCGGTTCGCTGACTTTGCTTGACGCTGCCGGGGTAACATCGCTCTCGTGGCTTACTCGAATTGTCCGCTCTTCGACCTTCTTTTTTACAGGCTCTTCAGCGCAATGGATTTCAAGTACGTAGCCAATCTTACTCACGGTTCTGAGAGTGACGTCAGTTGCGCCTAACTGTGTGAAGTTTTTTCTTAAACCAGAAATGACATTAGTGATCGCTTGGTCGGTGACTAACGCTCCCTCCCAGCATGTTTCAAACAGACACTCGCGAGTAACGTGGGTACTTTGGTTTTCTAGCAGCAAACTCAATACGGCATAGGGTAGCGGGCGCAATTGGATACTCTCGCCTTCCACACTCGACAGTGTCCGAGTGGTAGGATCAAGGATCAAATTGGAAAAATAGACTCTATGCATAAGCTCACTGTTACTAGAATTTGAGCAAATTTCACTCAAAAATATACCGCGGTGATTATGATCCTATCATTACTGACTCTGTGGTGTAAGTGGTAGTCTGAAATCTACTACCAATTCAAAGAACAGTGCCAATGAAAAATACACCATTAAATATATCAATAACTTATGTAATAAATATAAAAATAAATAAAAGAAAAACCGTCAATAAATCGACAATTCATGAAGTTTAAATGAAATCCATCTTTAGTTTTATATCGATATTGAACACACAATGCACACTGTTTTTTATCCCCAATGAGATGTATATAATGAAAAAAGCAGTGATCCTTCTGGCAGCATTTTCTGCCTTTGCTGGTGCCCAAGAACAAGCCGTTGAAAAAGACGTATCTGGTTTTTACCTAGGCGGTGGTTTCGGTACTACAACTTATGATGATGACGTATCTGGTTCAATCCTAGAAACCAATGATTCTTCATTTAAGCTTATTGGTGGCTACCAATTTAACCGTATCGTCGGTGTTGAAGCACAGTACACAAAGTACAGTGATATTACTGCGCCGGGTTCACCTTACGCTATCGAACCATCTGCAATCTCTATTGCTGCAAACCTTGGCTATACCTTTGACAGCGGCTGGCGTCCTTTTGGTACAGTTGGCTTGGCTCAGATGTCGCTTGACATCCCATTCGCAAAAGATGAAGACGAAACAGCACTGCGCTTAGGTGCTGGTGTTGAATACACTCCTGCAAGCCTAGAACATTTAAACTTCCGCGTAGCATACGAAGTTGACACATTCAGCATCGATACAGGTTTCCCTGATTATGACGTTACCTTCCAACTAGGTAGCTTCTACGCTGGTGCAACTTACAAATTCTAATAATGAACACTTAGTTGGCTAGAAAATACAAAGGGCGACTCAATGTCGCCCTTGTTGTATCTGTCTGGATTTAAATCTCAATCACTCGTCTGGCTCTTTGGTTTGTCCATCGACATAAGGCCAGTAATGATGACCTACACGAATCAATAGTGTCGCAGCCGCAAGAATGAACGCCGCCACCGCTAGCCAAACCACCAAGACCGCATCCAACTCCTTCATGCCTAGCGTGATATAACGCGCAATCGCCATCATTGCGATATAGATAGGATATCGAACGGGGATCTTACCGTTCATCACAAACTGCTGCACCATCGCCAGCACTTCAAGATAGATAAACATCAGCAGGATGTCAGTCAAGAGAACGCGCTTTTCAGCAAACACATGCATGAACTCTTCAACCATCGCAAACAGGGTCGCCAACGTAATGGCCACCAGCAGTACGGCTTCAAGAATATGGAATATCTTCAAGAAAGGTCGACTAAAACCTTTTGGTAAATGAGAAGGCATAAACACTCTAATTACTAATTAAACCAAACATTACAATAGCATGCCTCTATCAAAGTGGCGCTATCTGTTATCACCAACTTTAGGCGTATAGGGGGGCAATAAGATTAAAGGCTCTGAAATCTTCAGAGAAAAAAATGGCCCTGCGCAATGCAGAGCCATTCTTAAAATCCGATTCGATTACAGAAGCAGTAGATAAACAAGGAACACCACGGATAGTCCGTAAATCAGTGGATGCACGTCTTTCCCCTTACCCGCGACAACCATAGTGAATGCGTAGCTGATAAAGCCCATCGCCATACCGTTCGCAGGAGAGAAGCTCAGTACAGTGAACATAATGGTGAAGAAGGCTGCGATACGAGACTCTTTCTTCTCCCAATTGATCTGGCCAAGGCGGCCTACCATGTAGATGCCCACCACGACCATCGCCGGTGCAACCATAGCGGCTGAGAAGATAGAGAAGATTGGGTATAGGAACAGCGAGATAAGGAACAAGCCTGCAACCATCACTGCCGCCAAACCTGTCTTCGCACCTTGAGAAGAAGCAATACCCGACTCAGAGAAAGCCGTAATTGAAGTAGTACCCAGAACAGAGCCAATCACAGTGCCGCCTGCGTCAGCAACCAATGCCGATTTCGCGTTTGGCACTTTGCCATCTTTATCAATGATACCCGCATCACGACCAACACCCACAATGGTACTCAAGCCATCAAAGAAGTCGACAATCAGGAAGATAAGAACGATGAACAGCAAGTCAAACATCTTCTCTGGCGTGAAGGCTGAGAAATCAAAGATCGCACCGAAGCTGCCTGCCATGCTTGGTGGCATAGAAATTAGTTCATCCGGAATGGGCGCATTCGACGTACCCATAAACAAATCAGCTATGATCGTCAGTACAATCGCCGATACAAACGAGATAAACGTCGCCAGCTTAATATCACGAACCATACAGCCAAGCGCAATGAAGATACTCACGTAAGCGATGATCACTTGTGGGTCTGAGATGTCTCCTAGACCAACCAGTACAAATGGGTTAGAAACGATAATACCCGCATTTTTAAGACCTAAGAACGCAATAAACAAGCCAAGCGATACCGTGATCGCCAGTTTCAGGTCTTCTGGAATCGACTCAATCATCGACTTACGAATATTGGTCAGAGAGAACGCAAGGTACAGAATACCCGATAGGAAAATACCAAATAGCGCTTCATTCCAAAGCACGGCAACAGAGCCACTTAACAATAGGCCTTTAAAGAAACCGTTCATGCTCATGCCCGGTGCCAGCATTACTGGGTAGTTACCCCAAATACCCATGATTAGGGTTGAGATAGCCGCCGCCAAAGCCGTTGCTGTAAATACCGCGCCTTTATCCATGCCAGGAATGCCACCTAAGATAGCTGGGTTCACCGCTAGGATGTAGCTCATCGCCAAGAAAGTAATAAAGCCTGCATATAGCTCGGTACTAATGGTGGTCTTTCTTTCAGAAATCTTAAACAGGGAATCTAGCGAACCAGATGAGGTGTTTTGGGCCTTAAGGGTGGAATCGGTACTCACAACAAAACCTATGCAAAAAAATAAGAAATTGAAGATTCAAATGCTGCGAGAAAAAGAGAGGTTTCTGCACTAAAAACTGTAGTCACCAAGATAGGCTCGGTAGTAGAAACATCTAGTCCATATCACTAGATATATACAGCATTTAATCGTTTGCGCGGATTGTAAGGGTTGAGATTAAAACTTCAACAAATTTTGTCTAGATCACATAAAAAAGTGCTGATGGCCACTGATTGCATTTCTACGAAGATCCTTGAGAAGATCATTTGCCAATAAATAACGATCAAGCCAGTTGTTCTGAATCATTGAAATATGCTACTCTTCGCCTCCATTTTTCTGACCTAATTTTCACCACATTGCGTGTACACTGTGCACAGCAGAGGTGAGCAAGAGTTCGGTCAGTGCTATCTTTTATAGTGGAGGGCAACACCTTCACTCAATCCAACCAACAGTGGAAACATACAGATGGGCAAAGGTACTCTTTACATCGTATCTGCACCTAGTGGCGCAGGTAAATCGAGCTTGATCTCAGCAATGCTAGAAACCAATCCAACCTACGCAATGAAGGTATCTGTTTCACACACCACTCGCGGTATGCGCCCTGGTGAAGAAAATGGTGTTCACTACCACTTCGTGGAAAAGCATCACTTCGAAGATCTTATCGCTAAAGGTGAGTTCTTAGAGTATGCAGAAGTGTTTGGTAACTACTACGGTACTTCTCGCGTATGGATTGAAGAAAACCTAGATCGCGGTATTGATGTATTCCTAGATATCGACTGGCAAGGTGCTCGTCAGATCCGTGAACAGATGCCTCAAGCAAAGAGTGTATTCATTCTTCCACCATCAAACGGTGAGCTAGAGCGTCGTCTAAATGTTCGTGGTCAAGATAGCGCAGAAGTTATTGCGAAACGCATGAGCGAAGCGAAGTCAGAAATCTCTCATTATAATGAGTATGACTACGTGATCGTGAATGATGACTTTGATGCAGCCCTTATGGACTTCAGAGCTATCATTCGTGCGGAGCGCTTAAAAGAAGATAAGCAAGCAGCAAAATACAGCGGCATGCTTACTGCTCTACTGGCGGAATAAGCTAGCAAGGCTAGATTTTCCATTGAGATAAGTATACGGTGATCTAGAAAGTCTCTAGTTAAACTTGTATACTTTCTCGTCATTCAAAATTTATTAGTTAACTATTTGGAGTCCTCATGGCACGCGTAACTGTTCAAGACGCTGTTGAAAAAGTTGGCAACCGTTTCGACCTAGTTCTTATTGCGGCTCGCCGCGCTCGTCAAATGCAAACTGGCGGTAAAGATTCACTAGTGCCTGAAGAAAACGATAAGCCAACGGTTATCGCACTTCGTGAAATCGAAGAAGGTCTTATCACTAAAGACGTACTAGATGCTCGTGAGCGTCAAGAGCAACAAGAGCAAGAAGCAGCTGAGCTTGCAGCAGTAAGCAGCATCGCTCACTCTCGTTAACTCTTATTCGCAAAAGCGTCATTGTTATTCGAACTAATTAACCTTCCGGGCCTTTAATTTGTATCTATTCGATAGCCTCAAAGACGTTGCCCAAGAATACCTAACAGAGCCTCAAATTGAGGCTCTGCGTCAATCTTATGTGGTAGCGAGAGATGCCCATGAAGGGCAAACCCGCTCAAGCGGTGAACCATACATTATCCACCCTGTTGCTGTTTCACGTATCCTGGCTGAAATGCGCCTTGATATCGAAACACTCCAAGCAGCCCTACTCCACGATGTAATTGAAGATACTGAAGTTACAAAAGAAGAGTTAGAAGCGCAGTTTGGTAACACCGTGGCGGAGCTTGTTGATGGTGTTTCTAAGCTGGATAAGCTTAAGTTTCGTGATCGCAAAGAAGCGCAAGCAGAGAACTTCCGTAAAATGGTTCTCGCCATGGTGCAAGACATCCGCGTTATCTTGATCAAATTAGCAGACCGAACACACAACATGCGCACGCTCGGGGCACTTCGCCCAGATAAAAAGCGTCGTATTGCACGTGAAACTCTAGAGATCTACTCTCCTCTTGCTCACCGTCTTGGTATCCATAACATCAAGACTGAACTAGAAGAACTTGGCTTTGAAGCCCTTTATCCAAACCGTTACCGAGTTCTTAAAGAAGTGGTGAAAGCCGCTCGTGGTAACCGCAAAGAGATGATCCAACGTATCCATAGCGAGATTGAAGGTCGCCTTGAAGAGGTCGGCTTACCTGCTCGCGTATTTGGTCGTGAAAAGAACCTGTTCTCCATCTACAACAAGATGAAAACCAAAGAGCAGCGTTTCCACACCATTATGGATATCTACGCATTCCGCGTAGTGGTAGACACTCCTGACACCTGTTATCGCGCACTGGGTCAGGCTCATAGCTTGTATAAGCCTCGTCCGGGTAGGATGAAAGACTACATTGCGGTACCGAAAGCCAACGGCTATCAGTCTCTGCATACATCAATGATCGGCCCTCATGGTGTTCCTGTTGAAGTACAAATTCGTACCGAAGACATGGATCAAATGGCTGACAAAGGTGTTGCGGCGCACTGGTCTTACAAAGGCAATGGCACTCGTAGCAATGGCACTACCGCGCAAGTGAAAGCTCAGCGTTGGATGCAGAGCCTACTTGAGCTTCAACAAAGTGCAGGTAACTCGTTCGAATTCATCGAGAACGTTAAATCGGATCTATTCCCAGACGAAATCTTTGTCTTCACACCGAAAGGTCGTATCGTTGAGCTGCCAGCAGGCGCAACAGCGGTAGACTTTGCTTACGCAGTTCATACTGACGTGGGCAACATGTGTGTCGGCGCTCGTGTAGACATGAACCCGTACCCGCTAAGCAAAGCACTGAAGAATGGTCAGACGATCGAAATCATCAGCGCGCCGGGTGCTCGTCCGAATGCAGCATGGCTCAACTATGTTGTGACTTCTCGTGCTCGTACTAAGATCCGTCAGGTTCTTAAAACCATGCGTCGTGAAGAGTCGGTCACCCTAGGTCGCCGCCTACTTAACCACGCATTGGGTGAACACTCGATTGGCG
This sequence comes from Vibrio sp. Isolate30, assembly GCF_022397975.1. Taxonomy (NCBI): domain Bacteria; kingdom Pseudomonadati; phylum Pseudomonadota; class Gammaproteobacteria; order Vibrionales; family Vibrionaceae; genus Vibrio; species Vibrio sp. Isolate30. The sequence goes on along the minus strand of NZ_JAKEUS010000008.1, from coordinate 117,506 downwards.
ATATTGCTCAAGAGAATGTCGATCATGTTCTATCTGATCTGCGCCTTGAGTCGATTGAAGACCTACTGGCTTCGATTGGTCTGGGTGAGCTGATGAGCATCGTGATTGCACGTCGCCTACTTGGTGATGCTGACGAACTAACAGAAGTAAGCAGCGACAGCGATTCACCGAAGAAGAAGCTGCCTATCCGCGGCGCTGAAGGTTTACTGCTGACATTTGCCAACTGTTGTCACCCGATCCCTGATGATCACATCATCGCCCATGTGTCTCCAGGTCGTGGTCTTGTGGTTCACCGTGAGACGTGTCCAAACGTCCGTGGTTACCAAAAAGAACCAGACAAGTACATGGCGGTAGAATGGTCTGACGATTACGACCAAGAGTTCACAGCTGAGCTTCAGGTCGATCTACAGAATCACCAAGGTGCACTGGCCGAGTTAACTAACGTTATCTCGAAAACAGGCTCTAACATTCACGGTATCTCAACCGAGGAACGTGATGGACGCCTGTACACAGTGACAATCTTGCTGACCACCAAAGATCGTGTGCATCTTGCGAGTATTATGAAGAAGCTGCGTGTTATGCCACACGCGCTGAAGGTAAGACGTCGTAAAAACTGATTCAAAATAAGATGAGAGATTCGAGATGGCGAGATGCGAAGAGCAAATGACTTCGTAACTCGCCACCTAAATTCCACATCTGTTTTTAATTTTTTGAGTCTAGATAGATAAAGCAGATGAGAGATACGAGTCTCGAGATGCGAAGAGCAAAAGCTTTTCACCGCTCCACTTTTCGAATTTCGAGTCTGCTTTAATTTTATGTATTGCTTTAATCTTTTCATATCCCGTTCACTCACATCCAATATCTACTTTTAATCTCTTCGCATCTCGCTTACTCGCATCCCGTATCCACCCTTAATCTCTTCGCATCTCGTATACTCGCATCCCGTATCCGCTCTCAATCTCTTCGCATCCCGTTTACCCGAATCTCTCATCTGCTCTTTCGCTTTATCCTGTACAAAAATCCAGTAAAATGCTTGAATAGACGATATCCATTACCGTCGTGAGCCTTGTTATGTCACAGCTTTTATCTGCTATTCCTCTTAACTCTTTGTCCGGAGTTGGCGCAAAGGTCGCCGAGAAACTGGCAAAGGTTGGGTTGAACAACGTACAAGATCTACTGTTTCATCTGCCACTGCGTTACGAAGACCGCACACGCATTTACCCAATTGCTAAATTGCATGCCGGGATCTGGGCGGCAGTGCAGGGCAAAGTGATGAGCGTCGATACCATCTTTGGTAAACGCAAAATGCTGGCGGTAAAAATCAGCGATGGCAACGGCACCATCACCCTGCGTTTTTTCAACTTCACCGCAGGGATGAAGAACAACTTTGCGGAAGGCAAACAAGTTCATGCCTACGGCGAGATTAAACGTGGCGGCATGGGTCTGGAGATCGTCCATCCAGACTACAAGTTCTTTGCCCCAAGGCAACAGCCCGATGTAGAAGCAACCCTGACTCCGGTTTACCCAACGACCGACGGACTGCGACAAGTCACTCTGCGTAACCTCACCGATCAAGCACTAGAGCTTATCGATAAGGCGGCAGTCAATGAGCTACTTCCTTCTGGTTTATACGATCACCAGATCACGCTGGCACAAGCACTGCATACTATTCACAGGCCGCCTCCAGGGATCGACCTTGAACTGTTTGATGAGGGCAAGCACCCTGCCCAACTTCGTTTGATCATGGAAGAGCTGCTCGCACAAAACCTCTCTATGCTCTCGGTTCGTAGCAAAGGGCAGCAAGACAACGCAATACCACTGCCGCCAGTACATACACTCAAAGACAAGCTACTCGCACAGCTGCCGTTCTCACCAACCAATGCACAAGCACGAGTAGTGAAAGAGATTGAGGGCGACCTAGAGAAGCCGCACCCGATGATGCGCCTAGTACAAGGTGATGTAGGCTCAGGTAAAACCTTGGTTGCTGCACTTGCTGCCGTTCGCGCTCTAGAGCATGGTCAACAAGTGGCGTTGATGGCACCAACCGAACTTCTGGCAGAGCAACACTCGATCAACTTTGCTAACTGGTTTGAAAGTATGGGTATTCAAGTAGGTTGGCTTGCGGGCAAACTGAAAGGCAAAGCTAAAGAGAAAGAACTTGAGCGCATTGCCAGTGGCGAAGCGCAAATGGTGGTTGGTACCCACGCCCTCTTCCAAGAGCATGTCGAGTTCAAAAACCTTGGTCTGGTGATCATTGATGAGCAGCATCGATTTGGTGTCCACCAACGACTAGAGCTGCGTGAGAAAGGCGCGAAACAAGGTTACTACCCTCATCAGCTAGTCATGACAGCAACACCAATCCCGCGAACCTTAGCAATGACCGCCTATGCGGATTTGGAAACCTCAATTATTGATGAACTTCCGCCCGGTCGAACCCCAATTCAAACCGTCGCCATTCCTGATACCAAGCGTGATGACATTGTTGAGCGTGTGCGCAACGCCTGTCTCAATGAGGGCAAACAGGCTTATTGGGTGTGTACTCTGATTGATGAATCAGAAGTATTGGAAGCACAAGCCGCAGCGGATACCGCAGAGGAGCTGCAACGCAAACTGCCTGATGTAAAGATTGGCTTGGTTCATGGCCGAATGAAACCCGCTGAGAAGCAAGCGGTGATGCAAGAATTCAAAGAGAACAAACTGCACCTGTTAGTTGCAACCACCGTGATTGAAGTGGGTGTGGATGTGCCGAATTCGAGCTTAATGATCATCGAGAACCCAGAGCGTCTTGGCTTAGCACAACTGCACCAATTACGCGGCCGTGTTGGTCGTGGTTCAGTCGCCAGTCATTGTGTATTACTGTACCACTCACCACTATCTAAAACCGCTCAGAAACGCTTAGGCGTATTGCGCGAAAGTAATGATGGCTTTGTTATTGCACAGCGTGACTTGGAGATCCGAGGCCCAGGTGAACTGCTAGGTACCAAACAAACAGGCTTAGCGGACTTTAAGATTGCTGATTTGGTTCGCGACCAACGCCTGATCCCTGAAGTACAGCGCATCGCTCGTCACATTCACGACAGCTACCCAGAGAATGCTAAGGCGATCATCAACCGCTGGTTAGGTGAGCGTGATGTTTACTCTAAGGCGTAGTTACTGCTAATAATTGATCGAACTAAAAAGGCTTCCGTATGGAAGCCTTTTGCATATGAACCCTTTCGAAAAACAACTAAGAGCGAGATTCCTTACTCGCTCGTCCCTCGGATAGGGAATGACGTTTGTAGATAACGCCATAATTCGTCCCCGAGAGGGAAGAATGACCGAATCGGGTATCTATAGCCGTCCCCGATACTCACTAGAATTACGACCTAACCGGAAAACTGATCTGCGCTTTCAATCCACCTTGGCTGCGGTTATTCACCACCACAGCACCCTGATGTTGACTGACAATACGCTTCACAATCGCCAAGCCTAAGCCGGTACCCTCACTGCCACGCGCGGTATCGCCTCGGGTGAAGGGTTCAAACAACTTACTGATCTGATCTTGCGGAATACCGGGGCCATTGTCCTCGACCGTCACCCACGCCAATTTATTATCCGCAGTCATGCCCGTTGTCACCTTCACCCAACCATTACCGTAACGTAGAGCATTAACCACCAAGTTACTCACGGCACGCTTAATCGCAATTGGGTTCCCGAGAGCGGGCTTCATGGATGTCGATATATCCGTTTCAATCTGCACCTCATAGCCGCCCTCAGAGCTTGCTACCTCACCGGCGATATCTTCTAAGAACACCGCTTGGAATGAATTCCTATCAACCGGTTTAAGATAATCCATAAACTGACTGATGATCTCATTACACTCTTCGGTATCACTGATAATGCCCTCGGCTAAGTAACTGTCTTCTGGTGACATCATCTCTGTTGCCAAGCGGATACGGGTCAATGGCGTGCGCAGGTCGTGGCTAATACCCGCCATCAATAATGCTCTGTCTTCTTCTAGCTCTTGAATGCCTTTCGACATCTGGTTGAAGGCACGAGTTACTGAGCGAATCTCTTGTGCGCCTTGCACTGGTAGCGGTGGTGGGATATCACCACGCCCAACCCCTTTCGCGGCTTTCTCTAGCGCAATCAGTGGGCGATTTTGTAAACGGATAAACAACCAGCCACCAGCAATGATCAACAGCGCCATAATCAAACTATTGCGAAACAGTGGCGCAAAGTCCTCTTCTTGTAGCTCAGAAAGTGGGATTCGAATCAAGGAATTAGGTAGCTGCGCGATATCCATCCACAACACATAGCTCTCAGCACCTAAAATCAACCTCACCTCGGTCTCTGAACCCAGCTCCTTGGTCATCTCTTCACTCATTAGATCAATCGCGACAGCATGATAAAACTCACCCGCAGTATCACTGTCTTTAGCATGTACCGTCACCCCAAGCTGCTCCAATACTCGCTGACGCAACGGAGCGTCCATCTCGATATCGAGATCGCCCTCATCTAAAACCAAGTTCAGCTCATGCGCTAAGATCTTATTGAACTGCTGCAAACTCGGCATCAAGGCATAATTAAATACCGCGTAATAAGAGAATATTTGGCTGGCCACCAACAAGGTTAAGAAGAGAACGATAGATTGAGTAAAGGAGCTACGTATACGCATAGAAAACCTAAAGTGAAAGGCAGAGAAACAGAGACATAATAGAAACTATAACTCTAAACCACTGTTCTGAATAGAAAACGGGCCATCACATAAGTATGAGATGACCCGATAATAATCACATTTCAATCACGAGTGTGACAGATAGAGCTACACCGCTTTTCCATCGGGAACGAACACGTAACCTAAGCCCCACACCGTCTGGATGTAGCGTGGCTTACTCGGATCTTCTTCAACAAGGCGACGCAGGCGAGAGATCTGAACGTCGATAGAACGCTCCATTGCTGAATACTCACGGCCACGAGCCATGTTCATTAGCTTATCGCGAGACATTGGCTCACGCGCATTGGTTACCAGTGACTTCAATACCGCAAACTCACCCGAAGTCAGAGGCATCGGCTCTTCACCACGGAACATCTCACGAGTACCTAGGTTCAAACGGAATTCACCGAACTCAACCACAGACTCTTCCGTGCTTGGTGCACCCGGAGCTTCAATCACTTGGCGACGCAGTACCGCTTTGATACGTGCCAACAACTCACGAGGGTTAAATGGCTTTGGTAGGTAATCATCGGCACCCACTTCTAGACCAACAATGCGATCAACTTCATCGCCCTTAGCGGTCAGCATCAAAATCGGCAACATGTTATTGGCGTTACGCAGACGACGACAGATTGAAAGGCCATCTTCACCCGGCAACATCAGATCCAATACCATCAAGTGGAAGTTTTCACGGGTTAACAGGCGGTCCATCTGCTCACTGTTTGCCACGCTACGCACTTGAAAGCCTTGCTCAGACAAGTAGCGCTCCAGCAATGCACGAAGGCGCGCATCGTCATCGACCACTAAAATTTTGTAGTTTTCTTGCATGTAATGGTTCCACCTATTAAAACTCAAACTTGAAGATTAAGTATTCTTTTTAGACATTGAAAATGTAACATTCTTAGAGAAAATGTCGCCTAAAGAATTGTTAACGTATGTTGCCTTTCTATATATTCTATCTTAGAACATGATTTCACTAAGTCAGAGTTATGAAAACAAACTTAATTACTCGTGAGGGCTATGAAAGACTCACTAAAGAGCTGAATTTCCTATGGCGAGAAGAGCGCCCAGAAGTGACCAAAAAGGTAACTTGGGCAGCAAGCCTAGGCGATCGCAGTGAAAACGCAGACTATCAGTACAACAAAAAACGCCTGCGCGAGATCGACCGCCGCGTTCGCTACTTAAGAAAGCGCCTCGACCAAGTCAAAGTGGTGGATTACTCCCCACAACAAGAAGGTAAGGTCTTTTTTGGTGCTTGGGTTGAGATAGAGAATGACGATGGCGATACCAAAGCGTTCCGCATCGTAGGGCCAGATGAGATCTATGGTGGCGTCAAAGACTATGTCTCGATCGACTCACCGATGGCACGTGCGCTGCTAAAAAAAGAAGTGGATGATGAATTCACAGTACGCACCCCAGAGGGTGACAAAGAGTGGTTTGTGAATGCGATTCGCTACCAATAGCAGGTACTTTTCACTGCTCTAGATAAAAGGAAACCCCGTGAGGCTTGCGCCTTACGGGGTTAAGTTCTTTCGTAGCCTTCCTGCCACTATTTATCTCATTGAGATAAGGTGCTCCCTGCATCTTTCCTTGATATTGGCTAAATCCTTTAACCGATTTCCTTTTGTCATCGCCATCCTAGCGGTGTCCATGCTTGCCTATCATCCTGACGGGCCAATCTCATCCAGAGATATTCACTTTCATCAGCATCAGTAACCATCCTAGCCACATCAAACTCAATCAGTGTTTTACATCCTTGATGACCACTCATCCTAAGCAATCAAATCTTCATCCTGAAGATACCTAATCCGTTAGGCTTTTTCCTGTTCCTGCCAACTCCCTGTCGACAAGGTAAATATTACGCGAAATCCGATGGCATCCCAGATATCTACCAACAAAAAAATGATATGACATCGATCACACCGCAATCACAATCATTAAATATCAACAACTTACAATAAATCGTAGTAAAAACAGCATGCACAAAGTGATTTAGTCGCACATCACTTGTAAGAGATCTCGCACAAAGGGTATATCAGATCGGGAAATCACCAAACAAACAGGAAATTGACTTAGCAAAGCTAGAAAAAGCTAAGGTTCACCCCCATATATGTGGGCACGATAATCAAAAAGAGATTCAACGGATGAGCCAAGCTATCTGTAGACAGATCGCTCAAGAGCTGAGCGTTCGCCCCGATCAAGTGACCGCAGCAGTTACCCTAATCGATGACGGTAACACGGTTCCCTTTATTGCACGTTACCGTAAAGAAGTAACGGGCGGCCTTGATGACACCCAATTACGTAATCTAGACAGCCGACTTTCTTATCTGCGTGAACTCGACGATCGCCGTCAAACGATCCTCAAATCCATTCAAGACCAAGGCAAACTGACCGCTGAGCTTGAAAAAGAGATCACTCAAGCCGACAGCAAAACCCGCCTTGAAGATTTATACCTACCTTACAAGCCTAAGCGCCGAACCAAAGGTCAAATCGCGATTGAGGCCGGCCTAGAGCCGCTCGCAGAGACGCTTTGGAACGAGCCACAACACGAGCCAGAAAACGAAGCATCCCAATACCTAAACAGTGAAAAAGGCATTGAAGATACTAAGGCCGCACTGGATGGGGCACGCGCAATCATCATGGAACGCATCGCAGAAGATGCAAACCTACTTGAGAAAATCCGTCAGCACCTGACGCGTAATGCAGCACTAAGTGCGCGAGTAGTTGATGGAAAAGAGCAGGAAGGCGAGAAGTTCAAAGACTACTTCGAACATGACGAGACGCTAAGTAAAGTACCTTCACACCGTGCTCTAGCCATGCTACGAGGCCGCAATGAAGGCTTCCTGACTCTGACCATGAACGCAGACCCAGAGCAAGAAGAGGGCGTGCGTGGTTCTTACTGTGAAAACATCATCTCTGATCACTACGGTATTACTCTGAGTAGCGCGCCTACCGATGCGTGGCGTAAGCAAGTGATCAGCTGGGCATGGCGCATTAAAGTGTCTATGCACATGGAAACCGAACTGATGGGCGCAATGAAAGAGCGCGCAGAAATCGAAGCGATTGAAGTATTCGCGACTAACTTGAAAGATCTATTAATGGCCGCTCCGGCAGGTCCTCGTGCAACGCTAGGTCTCGATCCGGGTCTACGTACAGGTTCAAAAATCGCTGTAGTTGATGCAACAGGTAAAGTGCTCGCAACAGAAACCATCTACCCTCATCCACCACAAAAGCAATACGACAAATCTGCACACATCGTTGAGCAGATGGTGCGTCAATTCAATGTTGATCTAATTGCGATTGGTAACGGTACAGCTTCACGCGAAACCGACAGCTTTGTGGCTGACGTGATTAAGCGCAGCAACCTAAAAGTACAGAAAATCATTGTGAGCGAAGCTGGCGCATCGGTTTACTCGGCATCTGAGCTTGCAGCGAAAGAGTTCCCGAATATGGACGTATCGTTGCGTGGTGCAGTATCGATTGCTCGTCGTCTACAAGACCCATTGGCAGAGCTAGTGAAGATTGACCCGAAGTCGATCGGTGTTGGCCAGTACCAACACGACGTCAGCCAAACCATGCTTGCGAAGCGTCTAGATGCGATTGTTGAAGACTGTGTAAACGCCGTTGGTGTTGACGTAAACACCGCCTCTGCAGCGCTTCTGACTCGCGTGGCTGGCTTATCTAGCACCATCGCGCAAAACATTGTGGATTACCGTGATGAGAATGGTCGCTTCGAAGCTCGTACCACATTGAAGAAAGTCGCGCGCTTGGGGCCAAAAGCCTTTGAACAGTGTGCTGGCTTCCTACGTATCATGGGCGGCAAAAACCCACTCGATGCCTCTGCGGTTCACCCTGAAGCTTACCCTGTGGTAAAAGCAATCTCTGAGAAGAACAGCAAAGACATCAAGACGCTGATCGGCGACTCTGGCTTCCTAAAAGGCCTTCATGCAATTGATTACACCGACGATAACTTTGGTGTTCCAACTGTAACAGACATCATCAAAGAGCTAGATAAACCGGGCCGTGACCCGCGTCCTGAGTTCAAAACGGCGACCTTTGCGGAAGGCGTTAACTCTGTGTCTGATTTAGAGCCGGGCATGATTCTAGAAGGTGTAGTATCTAACGTGGCCAACTTTGGTGCCTTCGTGGATATCGGTGTTCACCAAGACGGTCTGGTACACATTTCAGCACTGACTGACCGCTTTGTTTCTGATCCACGTGAAGTGGTGAAAGCAGGCGACATCGTTAAGGTAAAAGTGATGGAAGTGGACGTGCAGCGTAAACGTATTGCGCTAAGCATGCGTATGAAAGACGAGCCGGGACAAGATAACCGTGCACAGCGTTCATCAGCACCTCGTTCTCAAGGTCGTCAATCGCAAGGCGGTCAACGTCGCCGCGAAGAGCCACAACAAAACGGTGCTATGGGTGGTGCATTTGCTGCTGCCTTTGCTAAAGCAAAGAAATAGCGAGTCACGCTAAGGGAGTGAGCAGCTAAAAACGCTTTTGGATCATCATATACCTAAAGCTATAAAAGCGCTCTCTTAGAGATAAAGCTGCCTCCTAAAAAACAGAAAACCTGCATCGCCACTGGCATGCAGGTTTTTTTATTAGGTTCAAAAAGGCTTGGCGATATTGACAGCGCTAAAGCACAACCAATACCTCAGATGGCTTATGAGGCGCAACAGCATGGCCATAGTGATACTTAATGACCTTACGTCGTTGTTCCATCTGCCCTTCTCGAATCGCCGCATCAAGAATGTGCTTGGGCAATCGAAAACGCATGGTGTAACCCTTTCCCTGATCAGCACTATAACTACTCAGTGCCAATAAGCTGAACAACCTATCAAATGGATCCTTAGGCTCTTCTTGGTTTACCGCATTTATTTCCTGCTCGTTATCCATCTCATAACCGGGATGGTCAGAGGGATCCCAAGCTGATTGCTGCCTTCGTTTATCGTCCGATTTAACCTTGCGCTCTGCATTAGTTTTGGCCAACGCGACGGCTGGAGCAACGGGCTCTCGAACTCTATTTTCACGCGCAACTTGCTCAGTTTGCACATTAACGGATGGGGCGATCAGTGGCACACTTACTGCCGTTGCAGGTGACACAATCATTGCGAACTCTCCTCAAGAATCGCCCATCGCTATTGCCATGGCACCATTGAACTTAATAAGTACAACAGGCATAGCCCAACTTACTGTGTTCTGCTCAGGTGAGAGAGAGGGCTGAGCATCGTTCAGTACCTTGGTTAGATTATATATCGACCACGTTGCTTATAATTTTAGCAATTATTTCTCAGCGAAGCTGATCACTTCACAACAGAAGGCGTCCGCTTCTGTCATAAACGGCGCATGCGAAGACTGGGTAAAGATGTATTGTTCGGTGTTTGGTAGCGCTTTTTCTAAGTCTTTCGCTACTTTAATCGGCACCAAGCCATCTAATCGACCATACAAGCGCAACATAGGAACGGTTAGCTCTGGCAAGCGCTCACGCAAGTCAACATCGGAAAGCATTTTAAGCCCAGCGAGTAGTGAATCTGGATTCGGTAACGGACGCGACAGTACCGCTTGCTTTAGCTGTTTCACATCCTGCCTTGCCGACGGGCTACCCATCGCTTGCAATGCCATAAAACGCTCAATAGTGGTTTGGAAATCTTCCACCAGCTGCTCGGTAAAGTTGGTTAGAACGTTAGGTTGAATACCGCGCCACAGGACCGGCTCTTTGGCTGCCGCAAATTTCGGAGAACTGGCTACCGTCACAAGCTTAGAGACATAATCTGTATGATGTAGCGCCATGTGAGTTGCAACTAAACCGCCCAGCGACCAACCGACCCAAATCGCCTGCTTAGGCGCCTCTTCCATCAACTGCTCAGCAATACTCTCAAGCGTATCCGCATGGCAATGACTGCTGTGACCATAACCTGGTAGATCAACAACATGGACACGGAACTGGGTCTCAAGTGCCGTTACGGTTTGTTGCCATACCGCGCCATTCATTCCCCATCCATGAACCAAAACCAAATCTGGGCCTTGGCCAGACACATGCCAATACAGTTTGTCGCTCATCTCGTGATTTTCCCTACTATTCTCATCCAACCATGATGACCATTCTCACTAGGCTAATAAGCCCAATATCATCAATGTACTCTTACACGCTATGTTATCTGATTGGCTCCAAAAACACACACCACGCTTGGTCACACCACAATGCCATCTGTGCAAATTGCCAAAGTTACCTCAAGATGCTCACCCTAAATGGTGCAATCACTGTTTAATGCATTTCGCACAACAGCCCCGCTGCCAACGTTGTGGTATCAAGCTCGATATTGATGCCATCGTATGTGGAGAATGCTTAAAAAAACCGCCGCCTTGGCAAAGGCTGTATTGTGTCGGAGACTACGATTTTCCGCTCAGCCACTACGTCCATCAAATGAAATACAGTGGTCAATTCTGGTTGAGTCGGGATTTAGTCAAACTGCTGGTAACTCAAATCGACTACCCTGCCCCTATCATTACTAGCGTCCCATTACACTGGCAGCGCTACATTCATCGAGGTTTTAATCAAAGCACCTATCTTGCCAATGCTCTAGCACAAGAGCTCAACTGCCAAAGCCTTACGCTATTTCGTCGCCGACGTGCAACGCCAACTCAACAGGGGCTGAGTAAAACACAGCGCCAACGCAACCTACGCAATGTTTTCTCTTTAAGAAACAAGGATGTGATGAAAGTGATAGCAAAAGGCGACGCCCATGTTGCAATAATCGATGATGTTGTGACCACAGGCAGTACTGTGTATCAATTATGTCAATTGCTGCTTGAAGTGGGCGTTAAAAGGATTGATATTTACTGCATCTGCCGCACTCCTGAACCCGCGTCTTAGTCAATTTCCCACGAAACTTGTCTATCAATTCAGCAAAAAAGGGCTGAATTACCGCTCCGACAGGAGTAGAATGGCAGTAATAGCCTACAAATTTACTCAGGTATTCGTCGTGTCAAATATTACTATTACAGAAACAGCTCAAACTCATTTTGCTAATCTGCTTTCACAGCAGCCAGAAGGGACTAACATCCGCGTATTCGTGGTTAACCCAGGCACACAAAATGCGGAATGTGGTGTTTCTTACTGCCCTACAGATGCGGTAGAAGCATCTGATACTGAACTAGCATTTGAAGGCTTCTCTGCTTACGTAGATGAGCTAAGCCTACCATTCCTAGACGAAGCAGAAATCGACTTCGTTACAGACAAAATGGGTTCACAGCTAACTCTTAAAGCACCAAACGCGAAAATGCGTAAAGTTGCTGATGACGCACCTCTTCTAGAGCGCGTTGAGTACGCAATCCAGACTCAAGTAAACCCACAACTAGCAGGCCACGGCGGTCACGTAAGCCTAGTTGAAATCACTGATGAAGGCGTTGCTATCGTCGCGTTTGGTGGTGGTTGTAACGGTTGTTCTATGGTTGATGTGACTCTAAAAGAAGGCATCGAGAAAGAGCTTCTACAACAGTTCGAGGGTGAACTAACAGCGGTTCGTGACGCTACTGAGCACGATCGCGGTGAGCACTCTTACTACTAATCACACCTAAGATTAGAGACCAAGGCTGATGTGAAAACATCGGCCTTTTTGTTTTCTACGCACCTGCTAACCGACAACTCTGCCAAACCAAGCTCTCCCCTTCTTAAACTTCACCAATAAAATCAATAGAATGGCGTTCTAATCTATACGACTGCCATTGCAATCGCTTCCCATTCAATAATTCCATGATATAAAAACTCACCTCTAGGAAGTCACCGCCATTTCCCCTATATTAGAAAGACTTCCCAAAAAGCTAAGGAGCGAGCGCATGACAAAAAGGACCAAGCCAGAAATCTTGGCTAAGCAAACTGTCGCTCAATCAAAACTATTTTCTATTGAATCTCTCGACCTCAAGTTTTCTAACGGTGAGCTTCGAACCTATGAACGCATGAAACCAAGCGGTCGCAACGCAGTAATGATGGTCCCAATTACTGAGCAAGGTGACATCCTATTGGTACGTGAATACGCGGCAGGTACCGAGCGTTATGAACTCGGCTTTCCAAAAGGTCTTATCGATCCGGGTGAAGCACCCAACGAGGCTGCAGTAAGAGAATTAAAAGAAGAGATTGGTTTTGGCGCTCGCAAACTCACGCCACTCAAGGAAGTGATTCTCGCCCCTTCTTACTTTTCGAGCAAGATGACCCTGTTCATCGCCGAAGACCTCTACCCAGAACAGCTAGAAGGTGACGAGCCAGAACCACTGGATATTGTGCGCTGGCCGCTGGCACAAGGAGAAGAACTGCTCACGCATCTCGACTTCTGTGAAGCCCGCTCCATTACCGCCCTATTACTGGCTCTTCGACTACTAAAACAACAATCTGACGAAGAGTAAGAGACTTTTTATGCCAATGACAAAAGATTTATCCCACTTACTGCCTTCCGTGATTGAAGTTGCTCGCTCAGCAGGACAACTGATCTTAGAGATCTACGAGAAGAAAGATTACGAAGAGTACACCAAGAGTGACGATACCCCCGTCACCAGCGCCGACCTTGCAGCGCACAAGCTAATCTCACAAAGGTTGAGTGAACTTACCCCTGACATCCCAGTGTTATCGGAAGAAGCGGCAGACATCAGCCTAGAAAAGCGCTCTCAATGGGATCGCTATTGGTTGGTAGACCCACTTGATGGTACCCAAGAGTTCATCGCTCGCAGCGGTGACTTTGCCACCATCATCGCGCTGATTGAGCATAACAAACCCGTGATGGGCGTGGTCTACGGCCCAGTATCAGGCGTGACTTACTATGCTTACGACGGCAAAGGCGCGTGGAAGATTCCAGATTTGAACGACAGCGTGAAGATCAAGACTCATCGTCATGAGCTACCAAATCAGCCAATTGCGATGGCGATCAGCCGCCGCCAAGATATCAACCGCATCACCAGCCGTATGAGCCCGAAATGGAACTACGACCTAGTACCGCTTGGTTCTGCTGCCTTGAAAGCCTGCTTAGTTGCAGAGGGTGCGGTGGATTGTTATCTACGATTAGGCCCAACTGGCGAATGGGATACGGCTGCAACCCAGTGTATCGTGGAAGAAGCCGGCGGGCGCATTCTCAGCACCCACCTAGAGCCACTTTCGTACAACGAACGTGAAACTCTAGAGAATCCCAACTTCATCGTACTCGGCGACGCCGACCTACCTTGGGAAGAGATCCTACAAGGTAAAGATTAAGTCTACTCTATGCACCGCTATTTATAGCGGTGCTTTTTTATATCTTCTGAATCAACATAACAGTTTTATAAATTGAAACTGATGAAATTATCATTGTCATTCATATAGTTAAGTAGCTCAAACTTATTGGCCATATCATACTTGTTTCATTTACAAAGCCAAACACGTCCTATAAAAACATCCTTCTAATATATCTAAATCCAATTCATATATCACAAGGATATGATAATGAACGTCAATGCTAGGCTTTCTAAAAAAACACTAATTGCAACGTCTGTTGCTTCAATTTTACTCTCTGGCTGTGGGAGCGATAGTGGCTCTTCCAATAACTCCTCAAACGGCGGCACTGTTCAAAAAGACGCTTTAATTTCGACATTAACTCTACCTGCTGGTGACACCGAGTGTAATAACGGTGGTCTAAAAGTCATTGCTGGCTATGATGACAATGAAAATGGCGCACTTGAAGATAGTGAACATGTCTCTAACAAAACGATTTGTCACGATGGGACAAATAATACCCAGCAAGAAGGTAGCGATATCTTTAATCAAGCTCTAGTGTCGGTTGCTCTAATTGCAAAAACAGATACCCGATGTGATGCTGGAGGACAGCTGGTCACGCTTGGTGTTGATACCAACAAAAATAGTATCCTTGATAGTGGTGAAGTACAGTCATCAGAAATATTGTGTAGTATCGGTGCTGATTTCGCACCGGGCGCCATTATTAACTCAATTACAGCCAACCCAGCCATTGTTGCTGCAGGCGCACAGACAACGTTAACAGCAACCATTAGTAACCTTCAGGCTAATGACAAAGTAACCTGGAAAAACGAGGCAGGTGATGAGTTAACAACCTCCACCCCAACTCAAATCACAGTTCAAGCAGGAACTGTCGTCGGTCAAGAGAAGTATCTACTCAATATTGAAACGACCAACGAGCAAGGCCAAACAGTACTGCAAACCAAAGAGATCATTATCACTGTTGCAGAGGCGCCAGCACCAACACAATCTGTTGTTCTCGACAGCCAACAAGTATTCTTACCAGAAGGTTACACAACCAGTGCTCTAACGGGTGACGTAACAGGTACTATCATCTATGCAGAGCCTGTTGCTAGCGCCGCTGCCGCTTCTACAAGAAGTTCACTTCCAACGCCAGATAACACTGAACTTGCAGGCTTTGTTGCAGAAAGAGGTGCATTGACTGGACAAACGACAGCTCAAGAGATCCTTGTGGCTGGCGTTGGTGCATTTGCGTCAGAGCTATACGGTGCAAAAGTAGTGCAAACATCTCTAACCACTTTGGAAAATGGTGATGTTAATGCAACCTACAAAATCACATTGAGAACAGGATTAAGGCTTACTGATATTCTCAATACCCTTATCAATCAAGTTGCTGTAAATAAGGTTGGGGGGACAGCAAGTGCCCTGGTTCCTGCTGCTTCTGAAGTAATACAAACTGAGTACCAACTTGATATTACAACTAGCTACAACAAGGTTGCAGACAGTGCCGTGATTACCAGCACACTAGTGCAAAACGACAAAGTTGTGGATTACTCAGATCTGATTGTTTCAACGACTTCAGAAAGTATCCAAGCATCTAAAGATGCAACACTGCAACTGCAGAATGATACGTTTACCGCGCTCGATCAAACGACTTCTAAGGCTGATTTCCTATTTGTCATCGATAATTCAGGCAGCATGGGCAATGAACAACAAGCGATCAGTGATCTGACGGTAGCCTTTACAGACACAATTCAAAAGGCTGGTGTAGACTTTATGGTTGGTACTATTACAACAGACTCTGATGAGCTCAGAGGCCAAGGTTTTACTAATGACTTGATCCAGATTGCTGATGATTTTAAACCTGGTACCGGAGGTAGTGCTACAGAACGTGGGATCTATTACTCAGAGCTTGCTCTTCAAAAAGGTGGCACTGTTGAACTTGCAGGATACCCTAGAGCGGACGCATCTCTCTCAGTCGTTATAATGAGCGATGAAGAAAGCCAGTACCAAAGATACAACTCACCTGAGTTTGATCCTAACAACAACTTGTTCCTTGATAACGGCTATCGAGTTTACTCTATTGTCGACCCATCAGATGCGGCTCGCAGCCAATATGATGATCTTGCTACATCTACTCTAGGTAAGACCTTAAATATAAATGTCACGTCTGAGTACAAGGCGTTTGTTGAAGTGATGGCACAAAATGCAGGGGCTTCGAGCGCGGGTTACAAGCTTTCAAAAGCTGCTGCACAACATATTCTTTCATCATCCATCCTAGTTACCGTTGACGGAACAAAAGTAGATCGTAAGTCTACCGATGGATGGCAGTATTACCCACTTTCTGAATCAATCGTATTTACTGGCTCGGCAATTCCAGCACAAGGAGCTGAAATTATCGTTGCTTATCAATATGTAGACGACTCAAAGTAACAACCACTCCATAAACAAAAAGGGCCATAGAATTTAATTCTATCGCCCTTTCTTTTATTCAACCGCTTTTCAAGCAATCCCTACAAACGCCCTTGATAAGTAAATTGGTACTTACCTTGATTGTCTGGCTTGCCTAGCCAACGTAATTGGCTCTGCATCGCTTGTGGGAACTCTGCGCCCGGTTTAAACCATGCGCTGGTTGCGTAGCGGCGGTTTGGCGTTAAGCTCGCTTCAAATTCGCTCTCAACTTGCACGGTTTTCTGCGCACCTTTTGCAGCAATCGTATTATCTTGGCACGTTACATCGGCGATCACTGGGCCAAAATCCAAAGAGCCTAACGGTGTATCTGCGCCTGCGCCTGACCAAGCTAGAGTGCCTTCACCGGTTTGACACCAAGACTGCCCTTGTTGAAGATGCTTGATCGTCAATTCCACCTGACCTACAGCGGTAACCGGCACTGGAATATTCGGTACATACTTCATTACATCTTCAGCTGGCAATGACGCTACCAAATTCTGCGCGTAGACACCGTTCATGCTGTAGCCGACATAGCCCTTGCCACGCAAGTTCATGTCGCTATCACGACCGAATCGAACCGCGAGTTCTGCCTTGCCTTTGAACAGCTGGCTGAACTGAAAATCCCATTGAATCGAGCCGTAATTCACACGCTGCCAAGCAATATTACTAGCGCTACCTTGCCAGATAGAGCCTTGAACGCCGTCAATTTGTAGTCCTCTCACCTTAGGCGCATGCTTAAGAGCAAACGATGCTGGTAGATGTAAAAGCAGACTGACAGAAAAGAACACGATAAAAATGGCACTAAAAAGTAAGCCATATTTTAGAGAAGATCCTCGCTTCACACTAACCTCGCTTGAACTGTAATCGTTTGACTTCAATCACGCCCGGCGTGTCACTGCGGTCAATATCCATGAATTCGACTTCAACACCTTGCTGCTCTTTAAGATAAGTCAGCCAATCAACAAATTGATTAAATGGGACAGGTTTAACCCACACTTGCAGCATTTCGCCACGAGGCTGTACTCGAATTAACTCAATCTTAAAACGACGCATTGAAGCCGGTACCGAGCGGTTCAAAGGCTCAGCGCTTTTTACGCCACCACTGCCACGCAGTTCAACGATTTCATCCGCTTTATTACTAACCCAAGCCAGCAATTGTTTTTCACTTTGAATACGACTTTGCGCCAGTTCTGCGCGAGCATTGAGTGGTTGCAGCACACCCCAATAAATTGCGCCAAGAATCAGCAAAATAGAGCACCCAATAACGAGCCTCTGTTCGCGTTGACTAATCGATGTCCACCACGCTTGGAGTGGCTCAATCATATTTCTCATCATTGATCTCCTAACGTGAGTTACTGTAATGGTTTAAGAGTAAAGCTGCCGTACACCGCATCACCGTTACGGTTCAATGGCCCTTGCTCGACTGAGAACTTCTCCGCCAGCTTAGTACGGGCTGTCTCAAAGTGTTGGAAGTCAGAGCTTTTCGCTTGCAGGCGCACTTCAGAACGATTGCCATCATAGCGGATACTTTCCACTTCAATGGACGTCACCTGCCCTAGCGTGCTTGGTAATTGAGTCAACCAACCAAGCAGGGTTGCGCCATCACTGGAACCACCGTATCGGCTCGCTTCTTCATTCATCGTGCGCTTAAGATAACTCACGCTTGGGATCTTGCGTTTACCCGGCAGCACCTGACGGAAAATACGTTCACTCTCGGTACGATATGCCTGAGCTTCCGCTTCATAGCGCTGTACTTTCAGGGTCTGTTGGGTTGCGATAACCGCAATCAACAAACACGCAGCTATCGCCACCTTTTGCCAAATCTTCCAGTACTTAGTGAATGAAGACTTGGTTTTAAAGCGCCCTGTAAGCAAGTTGATACCGCTAACAATCGCTTGTTGGCTAAGTACTGACATCACCAATTCTGCTGGTTTAGCCTGCCATTCAACACCGCTTTGTTGTTGTGCTTCTTCGTCGGGCAGTGCGGTGTAGCTCAAGATGGTCGGTTTGGTATCGTCTTCCGTAGTCAGCCAATCGCTGTTTAAAAACATCGGTAGCCAGGCTTGGCGAATAGAGACTGCTTGAAAAGTGTTTTGACGCAACAACCATTGGTCATCAATCTGCAGCGCAGTCACCCCTTCAGCCTCAACAGGAAGAGCAAGCGTATCTGGCAATACTTTACGAATAGTAATCCCATTCTCAGAAAACGCACTCATAACCTGAGTGAGCCATTGATGTTCAACACCACAAACTACTGCCGAATCAGCGCCTTTATCTAAAATGGTAAAGTGCAGGTCTTCAATATCCTGAGCGACTTCATCTTCTAGAAGAAATGGCAGCATTGATTCGAACTGACGCGCTGCGCCTTTAGGAATCTCAATATTTTTCAACAGGCAATCATTGCCCGAGAGTAACGCGATACAGGTCCGTTTCTCAGCATAGGGTGTCAGCTCATCAAGCTGTTGCCAGCTCGCAAGCTTACCACTTGCAATCACTTCTTGCTGGCTTGTCGACCAAACTAACCACTGCACAGGGCTCTGTGGTTCGCTACTCAGTCGAACGGTCAGAAACTCGCTCACTGATTCCTCCAAAGCGACGGCGCACTACCGTCACTGTTTCTCGATTACTACTATAAAAGAGAGTGCGAATTCGAACTCGCGACTTCTCCACTAATACTTCGGCATCCAGCTCGAAGTAGCTACTATCTACCGCTAAATACCCTTTGGCTTTCTTGGTCACATCAGCGCTGACGCTCGATAAATTGGACTCAGCTAAGAAATCATCAATGCTATCCCAACCATCAAAGGGACGGTTTTCAATCAACGCCTTGGCGTCAGATTCACTCAAGTTTGGTGCAAACATCGCTTCCAGAAGTGGCGCCTGTTTCACCGATAATGTATTCACGTTCAAACGCCAGTCATCACTTGGCAAAGCACATACATAAGGGCGCACCTTATCCATCACCTCACCACTCACTTGATACACAGCTCGCAGCTCCGACTCGTCAGCAATCAAACCATTGGCCGCTAAATAAGACGGCTTCATCGCTTCGTAAGTACTGTCCTCGACACCCACTGACGAAACACTGCGTGTATCCTCATCGACAAATTCCCATGTCGAGTTAGCAATCACTTCTGCTTGGTAAGAATCGACTTCGAGATTCTCTAGCAAGGTTTGCCACACGGACACCAAATAAGGCGATGTGTTATCGGTAGTGCTAGCAACGGATTTCAGCGCATTCAAGTTCAGACACGCCTGACCATCTCGGATATGCCCGACCACTTGACCATAATCGAGTGGATAAACCTGCTCTTCTAACGCCCATGGCTGACTTAAGTTAATGGTATCGCTATCTTTATAGCTCTGTTCAATACCGACCTTGGCCAGGGCTTCAATACCAATACTGTACCAATAAGCCTGCTGATAATTGAGCTGATTACCGACACGTTTAAACTGAGTGAACAGCCTTTCAGACATGCTACCTGCAATCGTCGCCATGATCGCGAGCAGCATCAGTATTACGATCAACGCAACACCGCGTTGCTTGTTAGGTTTCCCTGCTGAATATCGTTTAACCATTGTTGCCCCCACTGGATGAGGAACTGTCACTGCTGTCGCTAGTATTAATCGTGCCACTTGGTGTGAGGTAGATACGCTCAATCTCACCATAATCTTTAAGGGTCAATTTGAGCTTAACCGCTTTTGGCAGTGCGCGATCGGTTTGCCACTCTTTTAGCCATGAACTTCCGTTGTAGAACTCTAAGTTAAAGGCTTCAATTCCTTCGAGCAGTGGTGTCACCACACCTTCCTGTCCGGTTGGGGTATCAGGATAGCGCCACCATACTCGTTCAAGCGTCTCTTCCTTGATGCGATAACCGACTTTCGTCACTTCCCCTCTTGGGAACTGCTGTTGTGGGTTATGCCAACCCAAACGAGTAAACATCACACCGATAGTGTCTGAATCGAGCAAGTACTCCTGCATCAAGATCAGCTTAGATGATGCTTCTTCACCATTAGTGCGAAACTGACGTTGCGCCATTTGGCGAAAATCATTATCTAAAATGACCAAGCTACGCTGCAGTGCATTCAATCGAGCACTGCGTTCTGTCGAAACTTCATTACTGCGTTGGACCTGGTTGACCACCTGATACGCTGCCACGCTCAGAGTGGCAAATATCGCGATCGAGACCAACACCTCAATTAACGTAAAGCCCTTTGTTTTACTACGTGCAGCGCAAACGCGTTTATTTTGAGACATAACTGCGTACCGTCACTACAGGTGATGCATTCTTGCTGGTTGCCACACTGACATCAAAAGCCTTCAATAAATTATCGCTGGTTGCCACTGGGGTGACGGTCCAAAACCAATCTCGTTCTGCGAGCTTTTGGGTTCCCTGTGTCTTTTTCAGTTTCTCAGGGTGTAGCATCACCATCGCCATTTGATTATCGACGACCATGGCTGCCAAGGTCTTCTCTTCTAAATAACTAAGCGTATTGATATGTTGGGTGACCGCGCGAATCACACTGATCGCTGCAGTCGCAAAAATCGCCAACGCCACCAACACCTCAAGCAGGGTCATACCACGCTCGCGCTTTGAGATTAGATTATTCCTCTTCATCTTCTTCTCCCGGTTGAAGCAGACGAATAACCCCATTTTCTTGCACTCGGATACGCCAACCATCTTGCAGCGAATCACCTGTATTTGGGTAGAATGAGAGGGTAAAAGGCGTTAGCTCGGCACTCGACAAGATATAAATTTGAGGAGGACGTGGTTTTTTCTCTTCTTCCAGATCCGCAAACATGTCTTCATCAAAAAGACTACCTGGATTAAACAGGCGATCGTCGTCTTGCCATGCACCACCACCCAGCTTCAAGGAAAGAGACAACTCTTCTGGTAGCTCAGTGGTTGAAGGAATCTTTTCAAACTCCACTTCCTGCCAACCTTCAGAGTTCAAGCTCATCAGAACATAAGTGGATTTTTGTTCATCAACACGAATACCAAAGTCTAAACCACTTAGGATCGCTTCTTCATTAAGCAGCTGTACACGTTGATAAAAACTGTGCGCGTATTGCTTAGCGACATCTTTGGCATTGGTTGGAATCGTGGCGATCACCGCCACTGCAGTCAATGACAGTAATACGAGAACCAGCAGAATTTCTATCAAAGTAAATCCGCGCGCGCGCGTTGTGCTGCGGGATTGAACAGAGTTTCTCAAGTTTCGTATTACCATCACGACATGCGTTCACAATAAGCGAGTGCTTATTGGAAGTCTTGCATGTTCCAGTTACCGATATCTGCCGCAGCACCTTCACCGCCTTCTTGGCCGTCAGCACCTAGCGTGAAGATATCAATTGTGCCGTTATCACCAGGGCTCACGTATTGGTACGCGTTACCCCAAGGGTCGTTTGGTAGACGCTTGATGTAGCCGCCATCACGGTAGTTACGTGGCTCTGGGCTGCTTGGCTTTGAAACCAGCGCGTCTAGACCTTGATCGGTTGTTGGGTACACGCTGTTATCTAGCTTGTACATATCAAGTGCGTTCTCTAGAGCAACGATATCAGTGATCGCTTTCTGTTGGTCCGCTTTCTCTTTGTTGCCTAGAAGGTTTGGCACAACAAAGCTCGCCAAAACACCTAGAATAACCACAACCACCATTACCTCTAGTAGGGTAAAACCGGATTGCTTTTTGATTTTATTTTTCATTATTTTCTCCAAATGACAGCCGGAAAGTTTAGCAGACGCGCCTCTCTCCGAATCTTAAAACTCATAAAACACTTACAACTATTACTTTAAGGCAGCGAGATTACCCGCTCATTAAATTGTTCATCTCCAGCATTGGCATTAGAGTCGCCATTACAATAAACAGAACCAGACCTGCCATGAGTGCAATCAGTGCTGGAGTAAAGATACCCAAGGCAATATTCACCGTCGACTCAAAGCTTTGATCTTGGTTATCGGCCGCACGAGTCAGCATTTGCTCTAACTGACCACTCTGCTCACCACTGGCAATCATGTGCAGCATCATTGGTGGAAATAGCTTAGTCTGATCGAGTGCCTTTCTAAGGCTCGCACCTTCTCGCACATTATCTGAAGCCTGTAAAACCTGCTGTTTCACATGGTGGTTAGACATAACATCAACCGCCACCTTCATCCCCTCTAGAATAGGGATTGCACTTGAAGTACAGATAGACAAGGTACGTGCAAAGCGCGAGGTGTTGATACCTTTAGCAATCTTACCAATCAGTGGAATATTCAGCAGCTTTCGATCCCAGCTCAAACGAATCGATGGTTTCTTGAGTGCCGTTTTCACCAACACAACAAAGCCAACGATCAATAAGAACAGTTGGATGCCCCAATTCTGAATGAACTCACTGGATGCCAACAAAAACTGTGTTGATTGAGGCAGCTCTTGCCCCATCTGAATGATCGGTTCAACAATCTTAGGCACCACGGTTGCTAGCAAGAAGGAGACTATCGTCACCGCAAATACCACCAGCACCACAGGGTAGATCATTGCCTGCATCAACTTCGAACGCATTTTTTGACGATTCTCGGCGTAATCGGCCAAGCGCTCTAACACCGCATCAAGGTGACCCGATTTTTCACCGGCTGCCACCATGGCACGAAACAGTTCATCGAAGATATGAGGATAATCAGCGAGGCTATCGGCTAAGGTATAGCCTTCCGTCACCTTAGAACGAACCGCCAGTAACATAGTACGAATACGCGGCTTCTCGGACTGCTCCGCTACCGCTTTCAAGCACTCTTCAAGTGGCATACCTGATTGAACAAGTGTCGAAATCTGTCGAGTAATCAAGGCAAGATCGGGCGTGCTGATACCGCGCTTAAACCCCGTAGAAGGCGCACTGCCTCCTTTGCTGCTTTTTGCTTTGGCTTCAGCCATTTCAACAGGCATCAAGCCCTGCTCTTTGAGACGCTGACGTGCTTGACGTGCATTGTCCGCCTCTATTGAGCCTTTCTTGGTTTTACCCTTAGCATCGAGAGCTTTGTATTCAAATGCCGCCATACTAAACTTCCTTGGTCACGCGCATCACTTCTTCTAATGAAGTGATACCCTGACGAACCTTAGCTAGACCATCGTCTCGAATACTTGGTGTCGTGCTACGAATCGCTTTCTCAATCGCTTGCTCACCCGCTTCACTGTGAATCAGCTCTTGCACTGACTCATCCACCATCAACAGCTCATGAATACCAGTTCGGCCGCGATAACCTTTGTGATTACACGCTTCGCACCCTTTCGCATGGTAGAGCGTCAGGCTGTCTTTCTTCTTCAAATCAAACAGCTTTTTGGTCTCTTTATCTGCCTCGTACGGCTCTTTACAGTCGTTACACAGAGTACGAACCAGTCGTTGCGCCAGCACGCCCAGCAGTGAAGAAGAGATAAGGAATGGTTCGATACCCATATCACGTAGACGCGTGATGGCACCGACCGCTGTGTTGGTGTGAAGGGTCGACATTACCAAGTGACCAGTCAAAGACGCCTGAACGGCAATCTCTGCTGTTTCTAAGTCACGAATCTCACCAATCATTACTACGTCTGGGTCTTGACGAAGAATCGCTCTCAGACCGCGAGCAAAGGTCATATCAACCTTAGGGTTTACCTGAGTTTGACCAATACCGTCGATATCAAATTCGATCGGGTCTTCAACGGTCAGGATATTGCGCTCGTTACTGTTGAGCTCTTGCAAGCCCGCATACAAGGTCGTGGATTTACCAGAACCCGTAGGACCCGTTACCAAGATAATGCCGTGTGGACGTTGAATCAGTTTGCGGAAGTTCTCGTGGTTTTGCGCTGTCATGCCTAGGCTATGCAGATCAAGACGGGTCGCATTTTTGTCAAGTAGACGCATAACCACACGCTCACCATGTGATGATGGCATGGTCGAGACACGCACATCCACAGCTCGACCACCGATACGCAGAGAAATACGACCATCTTGTGGCACACGTTTTTCTGCAATATCTAACTTCGCCATCACTTTTACACGTGAAACCAATAGTGGTGCCAATTTACGACTTGGGGCTAATACATCACGCAACACGCCATCAATACGGAAACGGATCGAGAGTGACTTCTCGAAGGTCTCGATATGAATATCCGAGGCGCCCTCTTTGATCGCCTCACCCAACATCGCATTAATTAATTTGATGATAGGCGCGTCGTCTTCAGACTCCAGCAGATCTTCGTCTTGTGGCAGCTCTTCAGCCAGTGAGAAGAAGTCGTCGTTATCAGCGCCGATGTCTTCCATCAGTTGGCGCGCTTCCGATGAGTCACGTTGATAAGCTTCAGTCAGCTTTTTCTCGAACTCATCAGAGACAATCGCTTGTGGAGTAAAGCCACTTTTCATCACGCGGCTCACCTCTAGGATAGCCGCCGCCTTGAGTGGCTCTACATAGTAAAGAACTGGCGGACGCTCTGGATGCTGATACTCCAACACCATTTTATAGCGGTTAGCGAAGCTGAATGGCAAACGCTGAAAGCTGCGTACAGGCTCAACCATCTCTGCCATTATCGCTCTTCCATCTGATCAATGAACGCCTGAATCTCTGCTGGGTGATTAAAGCTCTCACCAAACTTAGGCAGTACAGGAATGTTATCGTCATCCAGTAGCTTCAAGCCTTGCTCTGCTTTGAACAGTTGCTCTGCACGAATGAAGTTATATTTGCGCTGAGTAATACCGTCTGCCGTCATACCATCACGAATAATGGTTGGCTTGATGAACACCATTAGGTTCTTCTTCTCTACCTGAGTACTGGTTGACTTAAATAGGTGACCAAGTACCGGAATATCACCAAGTAGCGGTACCTTAGATTCACTCTCTAGAGCACGCTCATCAATCAGACCGCCCAGCACCAGCATTTGGCCATCTTGAACAATCACAGAGGTATTTAGTTGACGCTTAGCAAAACGAACGTCGACCGCACCGTTAGCGCCTAATACGTTAGACACTTCTTGTTCGATGTTGAGTTGAACAGAATCACCCTCGTTAATTTGTGGAACCACTTTGAGCTTGATACCCACTTCTTTACGATCAACGGTTTGGAATGGGTTGTCGTTGCTTGAGCCGGCCGTTGAGCCTGTCAGTACTGGTACTTCTTCACCAACGATGAAAGAGGCTTCACCGTTGTCCATTACAGTAATGCTCGGAGAAGATAGGATGTTCGAGTTTGAGTCGGTCGCAACAGCGCTGATTAACGCAGTCCAGTCACCCATCACCACACTTACAGCCGCGCCATTAACACCAGCTAATGCGGAAGCTAACGTAGAGTAATCACCCTCTTTAGTAACAGTATTGAAACCCGTGACATTACCGTTCTCATCCGTAACAGTAGTTGTCTCTTCTGAATCTTTAGCTTCTTCCAAGCCAACCATTACACCACCAATCGATGCGCCAGTGTTGCTGTACTGAATCATCGCACCCGTTTCAAGGTTACCCCATTGAACGCCAAGGTTAACGCCGTCACCCTCTGCCATTTCAACGATAAGTGCTTCAATCAGAACTTGAGCTCGACGAATATCCAGCTGAGCAATCACATCTTGCAGTGCATTCATGATATCTGGTTGTGCAGTGATGACTAACGAGTTGGTCTCTGCGTGTGCAGAAATCATCACCTGATTACGATTTGAGGTACGGTTTTTACTTGAGCTCTGCTTCTCTGATTGCAGATTGTCCGACACACCCTTAAGCACATCGACTAAGTCTTCTGCTTTTGCATATTTAAGGTAAATAACTTGGTTATTGCCTTTGGTCGCCATCTCAACATCAAGCTGTTCAATCAACTTTCTTAGACGACTACGCACTTTAGGATCGCCAGAAATTAGAATCGCGTTAGTACGCTCATCTGCCACCAGCTTAGGTTGCAGGAATGCCGGTGTGTTTTTCGCATCGGTGGTTTTGTTCAAAGCATCAACGATACGAACCATCTCTGCAGCAGAAGCATTTTTCAGCTCAACCACTTCGATCTCTTTATCACCCGCTTGGTCAACACGCTTGATGATTTCAGCAAGACGGTTCACCACCGCAGCACGACCTGTAATCAGGATGATATTGGCAGGGTCATAGTGCACCACGTTACCCGCGCCTGCATTATCGTTCAGCTGACGCAGCAATGGTGACAGTTCACGCACCGAGACATTACGCACCGTCACAACTCGTGTGACAACACTGTCGCCTTGGATGTTTTCACGGTCGCCGACAACGGGAATAGCAGAGGTCTTGGAGTCTTTGGCTTTGATGATCTTAAGAACGCCAGATTCCATCTCAACCACAGCGTAGCCGTACACTTCCAAAACATTAAGGAAGAAGCTGTAATACTGCTCTTCATTGAGTACGTCATAACTGCGTACATCAATCTTACCGCGTACCGACGGGTCAACGATGATCGTCTTCTCTAGGTTGCGACCAACAATATTAATAAACTCTTGAATATCAGTGCCCTTAAAACTGGCACTAAAATCATTCGCGATGGCTGCTGGTGTGCAGATTAAGCTTCCTGCTAGTAACCATGCACTTTTCTTAAACCAATGCTTCACGTACTACTCCTACACTCTCGCCGTTCACTTGGCGAAATGTTTTAAAATTCGATAAAAATGTCATGCTGCTGTCCGTCTCTTTCGACCACTAAATTCAACTCGGTCAAATCAGAAATAGAACGGAAAATAGTGCCCATAGCAGCGGGATCGGTCAGGTCTTGTCCATTAAGCTGAGTCGCGATGTCTCCACTTTGGAGCCCAACAGATTTAAAAAGTTCGGGATCTTTTCCAGGACTGACACGATAGCCAATCACATTACCGTCGCGTTTCACCTGTGAAAGGCGCACATATTGGAAGATTTGTTGTGGGTCTTTGGTGATCTTCGCTTTAATCTCATCAAGCTTCTCTTCGGCTGAGCCCGGATTATTGCCACGTACGGACGCCGATGCACGAGGCTTCGCTGGTGCAGAGACCGATAAGCGTTTGTATTCCAGACCTTCTAACATCAGAGTCTCGTCACGACCAGAGTTATCGATGATCACGCGATCAATCAACACCGCCTTAAGTTTAGCGCGTGTTCCTTCTATCTCTTCGTTAATACCGTAAGTCGCTTGTTTGCCACGGTTAGCAATAACCGCAAGGCTGCGTTGTGGATCTGAGCTTGCTACCGCACCAACCAATACTAGGTTTAAGCGCGTCTTAGGAGCATCTTGAATGACGGGCTGCTCAACGACCTTCGGCGTTTCAGCATTATACTCACCAAAAAAGTTGCTCTTTTGGAGAGAAGAAATATCAAGCGTAGATTGTGGTCGAGAAGATGACGAGGCTTGCGCTTTCCATGGCGTAACAGACTGCTCTGCAGGTTCAATCAACCAAGCTAACTGCCCTAGTATCCATGCAGAAACGGCAATCAATACACAGCAAGTTATCAGGCTCAGCTTTTGCTGAAATACAAATCCATTCTCTATTAAGCGGCTCAACAGGGGAGAATTTCCCATGCGATTTTTGAGCTCTAATAACTTCACTTGCCTAAACCCTTTTGTGAAGATGAGAGCGCTAAATCATTAAGCTCTCAGCTTTTTTGTACATAAATTCTACGCCAATTACTCATTTAGCATAGGATCCAAAACTATATCATAGCTGACGCATAAAAAATCATAACGTGAGCTATTTTGCAGTATGCCTTGAAAAAAAACACATTTGCCACCACTTTAGCTTCTACCAAATGTGATAAGCATCATCTATGACAAGTTGCGAGCTGATTTTACTCAGTTTAACCACATTCATTTTTTCACTTACAAGGCACAGCGCCATATGAAAACTGCTAATGAAGCTGTCAGACTAGATAAATGGTTGTGGGCAGCACGCTTTTACAAAACTCGCTCTATTGCTCGCAATATGGTCGATGGTGGTAAAGTCCACTATAATGGTCAACGCAGCAAACCAAGCAAAATCGTAGAACTTGGGGCAGTAATTTCACTGCGTCAAGGCAATGAAGAAAAGACGGTAACGATCGAGAAGATTTCTGATCAGCGCCGCGGAGCTCCAGAAGCTCAAGCCCTTTATACCGAAACGAAAGAAAGCTTGGCAAAGCGTGAAGCACACGCCCAACAGCGTAAATTACATGCACATAACCCAAGCCCTGAACGTCGTCCTGACAAAAAGCAACGTCGTGACATCATCAAGTTCAAGCATCAATAAGCTAGAAGGAATCGCCAAATGGCAAACAACGTTTTAAATCGCTACCTATTTGAAGACCTATCGGTACGTGGTGAATTGGTACAACTGGACGAAGCGTACCAACAAATTATTTCTAGCAAGGAATACCCAGCGGCTATTCAAAAGCTTCTTGGTGAGCTATTAGTTTCAACGACTCTTCTTACTGCGACTCTAAAGTTTGAAGGCTCTATCACTATGCAACTGCAAGGTGACGGCCCAGTATCTCTAGCAGTAATCAACGGTGATCACGACCAGAAGATCCGTGGTGTAGCACGCTTTGAAGGCGATATCGCTGATGACGCAGGCCTACACGACCTTATGGGTAAAGGCTACCTAGTGATCACCATCGATCCTAAGAAAGGTGAGCGTTACCAAGGTATCGTGGCACTAGAAGGCGACACGCTAGCAGACGTTCTTGAAGGCTACTTCGCAAACTCTGAACAGCTTAAAACGCGCCTATGGCTACGTACTGGTGAACACGAAGGTAAACCACACGCAGCAGGCATGCTTCTACAAGTAATGCCAGACGGCACTGGTACACCTGACGATTTTGAGCACCTAGAGCAGCTAACGGCAACGGTAAAAAATGAAGAGCTATTCTCTCTAGAAGCAAACGAACTTCTATACCGTCTATACAACCAAGAGAAAGTACAGCTGTTCACACCGCAACCGGTTGAATTCTTCTGTGGTTGTTCACGTGAGCGCAGTGGCGCAGCTATCATCACTGTGGCTCAAGAAGAGATTTACAGCATCATCAGTACTGAAGGTAGCGTTGCTCTACACTGTGATTACTGTGGCACGAATTACTCTTTTGATAAGAACGACGTTGATGCTCTGTTCGCAGAAGCCGCAGATAAAGGCAGCAATACGGTTCATTAATTTACGCCGTTCTAAAAACACGTAATTTACCCCAAAAAGGTCAGCGCAAAGCTGGCCTTTTTTGTGATCAAAATAGCGCAAAACCCGTAACATTTCGTAATAAAATCACCGCTTAATTTTAATCAATTAATAATGTTCAAGCCCCTAGCGCAAAGGTTTGCGTACAGGATAGACTAGTTGGGCCAATATGTGACGAGACACTTAAAACCCCATGGAAAATATGGATAATTTTTGAGCTATATCCCTGTTTCCCCCATGTCTCGTTGCTAGCATGGTGAGCAGATAACAACAAAAAATTAATACAAAATCCCTACAAAATATCCTACAAGGAGCACCTATGACCGTTATGGAACATACAAAGGCTGCACAAATTGATCTTACTAAACACGGACTTACTGGCGTAACTGAAGTACTGCGTAACCCAAGTTACGAGCAGCTGTTCGTGGAAGAAACTCTTCCAGGCTTAGAAGGCTACGAAAAAGGCGTAGTAACCGAGCTGGGTTCTGTTGCTGTTGACACTGGTATCTTTACTGGCCGCTCACCAAAAGATAAGTACATTGTTAAAGACGATACGACTCGCGACACTATGTGGTGGTCGGATCAAGGTAAGAATGATAACAAACCGATTACAACTGAAGTGTGGAACGACCTTAAAGAACTCGTGACTACACAGCTATCTGGCAAACGCCTGTTTGTAATTGACGGTTACTGTGGTGCTAACCCTGATACGCGTCTGAGCGTACGTATTATCACTGAAGTAGCGTGGCAAGCGCACTTCGTTAAGAACATGTTTATCCGCCCTACCGAAGAAGAGCTGGCAACATTTGAACCAGACTTCGTTGTAATGAACGGCGCGAAAACAACTAACCCGAAATGGCAAGAACACGGCCTAAACTCTGAAAACTTTGTGGCGTTCAACCTGACTGAGCGTGTACAAATCATCGGTGGTACTTGGTACGGCGGTGAGATGAAGAAAGGCATGTTCGCAATGATGAACTACCTGCTTCCACTGCAAGGCATCGCTTCTATGCACTGTAGCGCAAACGTTGGCGAGAAAGGCGACGTAGCAGTATTCTTCGGCCTATCAGGTACAGGTAAAACAACCCTATCTACAGACCCTAAACGTCAACTTATCGGTGACGATGAGCACGGTTGGGATGACGACGGCATCTTCAACTTCGAAGGTGGCTGTTACGCGAAGACCATTCGCCTATCGAAAGAAGCAGAACCAGAGATCTACAACGCAATCCGTCGTGATGCACTGCTAGAGAACGTAACGGTACGTGGCGATGGCTCTATCGACTTTGATGATGGTTCAAAAACAGAAAACACACGTGTTTCTTACCCAATCCATCATATCGATAATATCGTTAAGCCAGTTTCAAAAGCAGGCCATGCGAAGAAAGTTATCTTCCTAACTGCAGATGCATTTGGCGTTCTACCACCCGTTTCTAAGCTAACTCCAGAGCAAACGAAGTACCACTTCCTATCTGGCTTCACAGCGAAACTAGCAGGTACTGAGCGTGGTATCACAGAGCCAACTCCAACGTTCTCTGCAGCGTTTGGCGCGGCGTTCCTAACGCTCCACCCAACTCAATACGCAGAAGTACTTGTGAAGCGTATGGAAGCAGCGGGTGCAGAAGCATACCTAGTGAACACAGGTTGGAACGGCAGCGGTAAGCGTATCTCTATCCAAGATACTCGCGGTATCATTGATGCAATCCTAGATGGCTCAATCGACGATGCAGAAACTAAGGTTATCCCAATGTTTAACCTAGAGGTGCCACTAGCACTGCACGATGTTGACCCAACAATCCTAGATCCACGTGATACTTACACGGATCCACTACAGTGGGAAAGCAAAGCGAAAGACCTTGCGGAACGCTTCATCAACAACTTTGATAAGTACACCGACAACGATGAAGGTAAGGCGCTTGTTTCTGCAGGCCCACAACTGGATTAATTGTTCAATCTGCTCTGAGGGCAAAGCCTTGTCGCTAATGCCCTCTTAAAAACGATATTTTTGTAGCAAGCCCCTCTTTTGAGGGGCTTTTTTGTTGCCGCAGCGCGTATTTTGTTCCACTCTATTTTGAGCAACGAAGAAATGGAAGGTGCGCTAGGAATGAAAAGAGTCATCATGGTAGTTGGGATTGTGTTATCTGTCCTCGTCGCAGCCATTGCGGCGCTGCTACTTGGCTTGCAGACCCAATATCGTACCGACATTGCCAACTTCCTACTCAAACACTCTACAGAGCACCCAATCACAGTAGAAGACGTTGAGTACCAAGCTCCTTACCAGCTGACCCTACAAGGCATCACGGCTGGCTCAAACAGTCAGGAATCCGAGCCGCTATACATCGACAAAGTTCAGCTTTGGCTCAGCCCCAATAGTTTTTTCACAGCACAGCTAGAACTAGATTCATTGTTAATCAGTGGTGTTCAGTGGCAAACCGAAGAGTTAACTATGCTTAAGGCTCAACTAACTCACCCACAGATTAAGCTGCATCAATTAGCAATCAACAACCTAGATTTTTCAACATCAGAGTTCAATGCCCGAGATGTTGATATCCAAATCGCTAACCCTGATTGGGCGAGCTCACAGCAGTTGTTACCAAACGGGAAAATTCAGCTCAAGGCGGGACAAATCTTTTGGCAAAACGAAGCCTTAGATAATTTCCTTATCGACCTCGATTTGAAACCACAAGATAGCACCCTTTATGGCGCATCGTTTGACTGGCGCGGCGCTAAAGTGTCGGGACAGGCTGAACAGTATCCAAGCGGATGGTCGCTGATCAATGTCACCATAGATGGCTTACACCTCAACCGAAAGCAAGTTCAACAGTTGCAAGGTTCAGACTGGCGCATTCCTAACTTCAACATCAGCCATATCAATAGCCTAGATATATTGAAAAGTGACATCGCTTGGCAAGAAGGTCACCTCGCCGCTTTCAGTGCATCATTTGAAAACATCCAATTGCCGTTCAAGATATGGCATCAAGAGCAGGGATACTTTTCACTGCAGGCGGAGAGCCTGTCTCTTAATGATGAGCAATGGATTGAGCCTAACCTCAAGCTGACGCTACAAGAAGATCAGATAGAGATTAACGACTTCTATAGTCAATGGCAGCAAGGCAGTATCCAGCTGAATGGTCAGGTGAGCCCTAGCGCCATCAACCTTCAAGAGCTGGACATTCGTGGAGTCAAATGGGTCACAGAGTCCGCCGATGAAAAAGCACCGCTCAACAAGTTACAACCTTGGCTGAAAGCCATCGACTCACTATCAATAGCTAGACTTAATGTCGAGAGAAGCCAGCGCATTCAGTTGGCTCAGCAGCCATATTGGCAAGTCTCAGGGTTACACGTTGAAGGTCACGGGCTTACCTTGATAGAGCAAGGGAAATGGGGATTGTGGGAGGGTGAGCTGAACGCCAGTGCCAATGACGCCAGCTACCAAAGCATCTTGTCTGCCCAACCTGTGGTTGAAATGACGAGCCACCAAGGCCAATGGAAACTCAAGCGACTGTTTGCACCACTCAAACAGGGCTATATTGAGGCTCAAGCCACAGTCGACTTCAATCAAGTTAGCCAACCTTGGCAAGCAACCATCAGTGCTGATGGCGTACCACTGTCGCCATTCATTCCATACTTAGCACTGCCATTTGAAACCTCGGGGATCGGTGAGTTTGAGTTGCAAGCCTCAGGCTTAGCTGGAGATGACCTTATGCTCAGACACTCGGCTACCGCAAAGATCGAGGGCAGCATTCGCAACGGAATCATCAATTTTGCCGCTAACGACACCCAAGTGAGCAAAGAACCAAGCAATGAAAAACCAAGCAGTGAAGCACCACTATCCCACATCGTGAACTTTGAGGTGTCCGACATTAAAGCCGAGCTCAACCGTGGTCAGTTGTCCCTATCACCATTGCACATTATTGGTGCAACACAACAAGGCGACCAGCCGCAACCCGTGACACTCACAGGTGAGGTCAGTGGAGAACTCGACCTCGTGACGCCACAAGCGCACAGTTTGACGCTTTCTCTAACGAGTGAGTGCTACCAAGTCTCGGGATTAGTGACACAAGCACAACTCATTAAGAAAGAGAGCTGCCAATAAAAACGCCACTCGCAAGGAGTGGCGTAAGTCTGTTTAATTGGTTCGATTACTCTGAGACGTTCTGGGTAGAGTTAAGAACCTTTTTGTAATCTGGGATCAGCATGTAAGTCCCAGTGAACTCAACCGCTGCCACATCACCACTCTGAATTGTCACGTGAATGATGATTCGCGCCTTGCGCCCAGAAGCGAGTCGGTCTAAATCCCCACTGATACCATCTAGCGAAGTCGACGCAACTGGGTTTTGCTCTACCGGGTGGCGATAACGAATGTTGCTGTCTGCCAATACGATATCACCTGTCAGACCGCGCTCTTTCATCAGCAGCCAAGTCATCCCCCAACCGGTTAAGGTCGCCAAGGTGAACGCAGAGCCCGCAAACATCGTGTTGTGGGGGTTAAGGTTCGGATTAAGCTGAGCGCTACACTCGAACTGATAGCCAGTGTATTGGTTGATCTTAATGCCCATCTTGTCGCTGATAGGGATCTGATGCTCCCAACGCTGCTGCAGCTCATTACACCATTCCGGCTTGCGCAGTACGTCCGCCATAGGATCAAGCTGCTTAACCATTTGCTGGTGACGCACCGGACCACGTTGGTCGTTAATCTCGCCACGACGCTCAAAACTGTTCTTTTCATAGAATGAGATGGCATCCTCACGCGCGTTACACACCAAGCGTTTCGCACCTTCTTGTCGGGCTAGAGACTCTAGTGCAACCAAGATAAGAGAACCCATACCCTTGCTGCGGCGCGAATTTTTTACCGCCATGTAGCGGATTTGGCCTTCGAGATCTGGCGTAATGTAGAGGCGTCCTATCGCCATTGGTCTACCACGGCCATCAACTATCATTCGATGATGACTCATGCCATCGTACTCATCACGCTCGGAGCCCACAGGCATGCGCCAAGGCTCTCGCAACATCTGCCAACGAAAGTGATAATACTTGTTGAGTTGATTCTCCGTGGTTGGAGTAATGAGTTTAAACATGCTTATTCCTTTAAGCTTGTAGCCAGAATGTCACAGGGCCATCATTGATCAGGGAAACCTTCATATCTGTTGCAAATCGACCACGTTCCGTTGGTAATACGGTCTCACATAGATCCGAGAAATAGTCGTAAAGACGTTCAGCATCGGCAGGGTGTGCGCCGCGAGAAAAGCCCGCACGTGTCCCTTTCTTTGTGTCAGCTGGCAAAGTAAATTGCGAGACTACGAGAACCTTACCCTCAACCTGCTTAACATTGAGGTTCATTTTTCCGTCTTCATCTTCAAAAACTCGGTAGGTCGTAACGCGCTCCATTAAGCGTTTTGCTTTTGCTTCGTCGTCGTCTCTCTCAACCCCCAGCAACACTAATAAGCCTTTATCGATTTCCCCAACTACTTCACCATCTACGCGAACGGCAGCTTCACTTACTCTTTGAATCAGTGCTATCACTGTGATTTCCTTGTTCTGGAACTTTTTGATTATCGGTAGAGTGTACCATTTCTTTCGTCTCACTCCACTTTTCACTCTCGCCAAGTGCAGCGGTCACCTCAGCTCCTACCAATACAATCAACCAACACAAATAAACCCACACGAATAAGATCGGAATCGCTGCCAATGCCCCATAAATCAACTGATAAGACGGAAATTGGGTAATATAAGCGGCAAAGCCTTTCTTGCTTAGCTCAAAAAGAAGGGCCGCAACCAACGAACCTGCCGCTGCATGCGAGAAGTTAATCTTCTTGTTAGGGACCAGCAAGTACAGACCAAAGAATGAGAAAAAAGAGAGAATGAGTGGCAGCTTGCGAATCACAAAGTTATACAGCCCAGACACAGCCTCATGCTGCAGCAAGTTCAACGAAGTGACATACGATGTAGATGCGATACTCGCCCCAACTAGGATTGGCCCAAGTGTTAGGACCATCCAATACATAGAAAACGAATGGACAGGACGACGCTTAGCGGTCACCCGCCAAATATAGTTAAGATTCTTGTCAATATTAGAGATCAGCATCATTGCTGCAATAAACAAGAAACCACTACCAACTGCTGTCATCTTGCCGGTATTAGCGACGAACTCCTGCAATGCATTGTGCACCGCATCCCCAGAGGCCGGAACAAAGTTATTGATGATGAACTTCTGAATCACAACTCCAACATCAGCAAATACCGAGAAGGAAGAGAGTATCGAAAGCAGTACGGCGAGCATAGGCACTATCGACAGTAAGGTGATGTATGCCAAGTAGCCCGCATTCACATTTACCCGATCGTGTTTCATCCGCGCCATCAGGTATTGTGAGAACGCGAGGCCGAGTTCGGTTGTCTTTTGGATCTTCAACTTGTAACTCCCATGTAACTCGTTCATAGTCCTAATAATGTTGATTAATTGTATATAGGAACCAAGGATGCCTTATTTACTCGCCTTAGTGCTATCTATTTTTACCCTAACTGGATGTCAGTCGGCTTATTACTCTGCCATGGAGCAAGTGGGTTACCACAAGCGCGATATTATGGTCGACCGTGTAGAAGACGCCAAAGAGTCACAACAAGACGCTCAAGAAGAGTTCACTAGCGCCCTAGAAGCCCTCAGTAGCCTGACGAATTTCAATGGCGGTGACCTTGAGAGCATGTACAACAAGATCAACGACAAATACCAAGACAGCGAGAAAGCCGCACAAAACGTCAGTGATCGTATCTCTGCAATCGAAGATGTCTCTGATGCACTATTCGCCGAGTGGCAAGAAGAGCTCAACCTCTACACCAGCGCTTCGCTACGCCGCTCGAGTGAGCAAAAGCTACGAGAAACCAAATCCTCTTATCAAACTATGCTCTCAGCAATGAAGCGTGCCGAAAAGAAAATGGACCCAGTGCTCAACACTCTTCGCGACAACACGCTTTATCTTAAGCATAACCTAAATGCGAGTGCAGTCGGCTCATTGCAGGGTGAGTTCATGAGCTTAGAAAAAGACATTGCCTTTGCAATCAAACAGATGAATGCAGCTATTGAAGAATCAGATAAGTTTCTTGCGCAGCTAAACCAGAAATAAATCAGAGCAAACCAATGCAACCTATCATCATTAGTGGTGGCCCTGGTGCGGGCAAAACAACCTTGGTTAACGCACTTGCAGATCGCCACTACGCCACCTTTGCCGAGGCTTCTCGTCAGTTAATTGAACAACAGAGCCAAATTGAAGGTGGCATACTGCCTTGGGTCGACCTGCCCGGTTTTGCTGCACTCTGTTTAGAGGTGATGAGGGAGCAGAAGGCGCAAGCCAACCAACACTCCATTTCATTTCTCGATCGCGCTATCCCTGATATCTGTGGTTACCTGTCTCAGGCAAAGCTAGAGATTGATGAGAAGTATCTAAAGGCGAGTCAGGGCTACTACCCTCAAGTCTTTTTGTGTCGTCCGGAAGCAAGTATCTACGTTCAAGATGAGGTGCGCCCTTATCCGTTTGAGGGTGCGTTAGAGATTCACGACAGCCTAGTCGCCCTCTATCAGCAGCTCGGATATGAAGTGATTGAAGTGCCGTTTATGACGGTTGAAGAGCGTGTTCAGTTCGTTGAAAGTCACTTAGGAATCAAAAGCTAGATTCCAGATATCTCGTCCCTCGGTTCTGGAATGACGATGGTTAGATTTGGAAGAGGCTCTTCGTATCTCTCATCCCGCTTACTCGTATCTACTCTCATACAAAACAAAAGCCCCGAGCAGCATCGCTACTCGGGGCTTTTTAATCTCAATCAGTTAAAGCTGATTATTTCGCTGCACGTGAAGCAC
Organism: Vibrio sp. Isolate30; assembly: GCF_022397975.1. Taxonomy (NCBI): domain Bacteria; kingdom Pseudomonadati; phylum Pseudomonadota; class Gammaproteobacteria; order Vibrionales; family Vibrionaceae; genus Vibrio; species Vibrio sp. Isolate30. The sequence goes on along the minus strand of NZ_JAKEUS010000008.1, from coordinate 80,156 downwards.
GCTTACGATCCGATTCTGTTAGGAACTTCTTACGGATACGGATGCTTTCAGGTGTTACTTCTACTAGCTCGTCGTCATCGATGAATTCTAGAGCTTGCTCAAGTGTCATGATGATTGGCGGAGTAAGAACCTGTGCGTCATCAGTACCAGATGCACGAACGTTCGTTAGCTGCTTACCTTTCAGTACGTTAACTGTTAGGTCGTTGTCACGGCTGTGGATACCAACAACCATGCCTTCGTATACTTCAACACCGTGACCGATAAACATACGACCACGCTCTTGTAGGTTGAATAGTGCGTTAGTTAGCGCTTTACCCATACCGTTAGAGATTAGTACACCGTTCACACGTTGGCCGATTTCGCCGCCTTTGTGTGGACCGTAGTGATCGAATGTATGGTAAAGAAGACCAGAACCAGAAGTTAGCGTCATGAACTCAGTTTGGAAGCCGATTAGGCCACGAGATGGCATAACGAAGTCCATACGTACACGACCTTTGCCGTCTGGAGACATGTCAGTCAGCTCACCTTTACGTAGGCCGATGTTCTCCATGATGCCGCCTTGGTGCTCTTCCATAACGTCGATAGTTACAGTTTCGAACGGTTCCATTAGTTGACCATCTTCTTCTTTGATGATTACTTCTGGACGAGATACTGCTAGCTCGAAGCCTTCACGACGCATGTTTTCGATCAGGATAGATAGGTGAAGTTCACCACGGCCTGATACGCGGAATTTGTCTGGATCGTCTGTTTGTTCAACACGTAGTGCAACGTTGTGTACTAGTTCTTTCTCTAGACGCTCAAGGATGTTACGTGAAGTTACGAACTTACCTTCTTTACCTGCGAATGGAGACGTGTTTACTTGGAACGTCATTGTTACTGTAGGCTCATCTACAGATAGTGCTGGTAACGCTTCAACTTGGTTCTGAGCACAGATAGTGTCAGAGATTTTCAGCTCACCAAGACCAGTGATCGCGATGATGTCACCCGCGTTCGCTTGTTCAACTTCGTGACGCTCAAGGCCTAGGTAGCCCATTACTGTGCCAACTTTGCCGTTACGAGTTTTACCGTCTGCGCTTACGATTGTTACTTGTTGGTTTGGTTTAACGCTACCACGAGTTACACGAGCAACACCGATAACACCAACGTAAGAGCTGTAATCTAGTTGAGAAACTTGCATTTGTAGTGGACCGTCTAGGTCAACTTGTGGTGCTGCTACTTCTTCAACGATAGTTTGGAATAGTGGTTCCATGTCTTCGCCAGTTTCGCCTTCTTCTAGAGAAGCCCAACCGTTAAGTGCAGAAGCGTAAACTACTTTAAAGTCTAGCTGTTCGTCAGAAGCACCTAGGTTGTCGAATAGGTCGAATACTTGGTCCATAACCCAATCAGGACGCGCACCTGGGCGGTCGATTTTGTTGATTACAACGATTGGCTTAAGACCGTGTGCGAATGCTTTTTGCGTTACGAAACGAGTTTGAGGCATTGGGCCGTCTACTGCGTCAACAATCAGTAGCACTGAGTCAACCATAGACATGATACGCTCTACTTCACCACCGAAGTCCGCGTGTCCCGGAGTATCTACGATGTTGATGCGGTGATCGTTCCAGTCGATTGCTGTGTTCTTAGCAAGGATGGTAATGCCACGCTCTTTCTCGATGTCATTCGAGTCCATTACGCGCTCTTCAGTCTCACCACGAGATTCTAGTGTGCCTGATTGTTGTAGCAGTTTATCAACCAGCGTAGTTTTACCGTGGTCAACGTGCGCGATAATCGCGATATTTCTTAACTTATCAATCTGTGGAGTAGACATGGATTCTCGATTCACTCATAAAAGTAGCCGCACATCACCTCTAAAATCAGGGTAAGTGCCACTAGCTTGATTAAAAAAACGGTCAATAATATACCAGATTCTAGCAAAAACCCCAGAAATATGTGATCTGAACCAAAGCCTTTTTCCACAGGCGTTTATTCCCGTTAGATAATCGGCCATCAGCTGCTCACTATTCAAAAGAGCCCTGCCTTCTATTTATCTCAGCCAAGCCCGTGAAATCCCTCCTTAAAATAAAAAAGTGGATTGACAACCAATGCAAATCGTTGCTGAATGGTACCCGTTTGTGACTCATATTGGTGCACAACCAAACCATTGCACCACAACAGTGCAACGCGTGATCATTTTGGTGCAAAGAAACGCACCAAGAAAAACACAAACAAGCTAAATTATTGAAATTAATGGATTAAATTTTTTGGCACGCTTTTAGCTTTAGTTAAAACAGCATCGATTAATGCACCGAAAGACATTAATCAATGCTAGTTTCGACCGAATCGAGCACATACCAAATTAATAACACTGGAGGTTATCCAAGATGTCAGTAGAAAACGTACTATCGCTGATCCAAGAGAACGAAGTTAAATTTGTAGACCTACGCTTTACAGATACTAAAGGTAAAGAGCAGCACATCTCTCTACCTGCTCACCAAGTTGACGCAGACTTCTTTGAAGAAGGTAAGATGTTTGACGGCTCTTCTGTAGCTGGTTGGAAAGGCATCAACGAATCTGACATGGTAATGATGCCAGACGCATCATCTGCTGTTCTTGACCCATTCACGGAAGACGCAACGCTAAACATCCGTTGTGACATCCTTGAGCCTGCAACAATGCAAGGCTACGACCGTGACCCACGTTCTATCGCAAAACGCTCTGAAGAGTACATGCGCTCTACAGGTATCGCAGACACAGTTCTAATCGGTCCTGAGCCAGAGTTCTTCCTATTTGACGACGTTAAGTTCGCAACAGACATGTCTGGTTCTTTCTTCAAGATCGACGACATCGAAGCGGCATGGAACACAGGTTCTGACGTAGAAGGCGGTAACAAAGGTCACCGTCCAGGCGTTAAAGGCGGTTACTTCCCAGTAGCTCCAGTTGATTCATCTCAAGACATCCGTTCTGCAATGTGTCTAGTAATGGAAGAGATGGGCCTAGTTGTAGAAGCGCACCACCACGAAGTAGCAACTGCGGGTCAAAACGAAATCGCAACTCGCTTCAACACGCTAACGACTAAAGCTGACGAAACTCAAATCTACAAGTACGTTGTACACAACGTTGCTCACGCATTTGGTAAAACAGCGACATTCATGCCTAAGCCACTTGTAGGTGATAACGGTTCTGGTATGCACGTTCACCAATCTCTAGCAAAAGACGGTGTTAACCTATTTGCTGGTGACAAGTACGGCGGCCTATCTGAAACAGCACTTTACTACATCGGTGGTGTTATCAAGCACGCTCGCGCTATCAACGCATTCTCTAACCCAGCAACAAACTCGTACAAGCGTCTTGTACCAGGCTTCGAAGCTCCAGTTATGCTTGCTTACTCTGCACGTAACCGTTCTGCTTCTATCCGTATCCCAGTGGTACCAAGCCCTAAAGCACGTCGTATCGAGCTACGTTTTGGTGACCCAGCGGCGAACCCATACCTATGCTACGCAGCAATGCTAATGGCTGGTCTTGACGGTATTAAGAACAAGATCCACCCAGGCGAAGCTATGGATAAGGATCTATACGACCTACCAGCTGAAGAAGCAGCAGAAATCCCAACGGTAGCTTACTCACTAAAAGAAGCTCTAGAGTGTCTAGACGCTGACCGTGAGTTCCTAACAGCTGGCGGTGTATTCTCTGATGACTTCATCGACTCTTACATCGACCTTAAGTCTCAAGATGTAGAGAAAGTAAACATGACAACTCACCCACTTGAGTTTGAACTGTACTACTCTGTTTAATCTCTGGTAGAGATAAGCATTCTTACTGCAATCTTGTAAGAATCGCCCACTAAATATTAGGCTCGCCTCGCAGGCGGGCCTTTTTTATGTTCCTCACTTCTCTTCTGCTTCGTACCATTCTCTATCAAACAAGCTCATTTCGACTGCTAACAACACGCGCATTAATAACACCTGAAAAAGGTCAACCTCATGAAAGCGATATGGATGTTAATTGGAGCGATACTCTCGGGAATCGTAAGTGCTCAAACTGTCTACACTTGGGAAGACGAAAGTGGCGTGCTGCACTTTAGTGATACGCCAGACAGCAACAGAGCCAAGGCCTTAAGTTTGCCCGATGTTCAAGCTGTTGCCCCAGCGCCTAAATTTGACAGCACATCGCCAGTTGATCCTCAACCGGTAGAGCCTTTACCGACTGAAGCCGCAGCTCACAAATCACCGGTTCGGGACAAGCTTGATACTCCGGCCCCACTCGAACTAACCCTAATAACACCGCAGCACGATCAAACCTTGCGCAGCAATCGTGGTTTAATCGCTATTGAAATAGAGCTCAACCGAAAACTCGGCATTGGGGAACAACTACAATTGATGCTAGATGGGCGCCGTTATGGTGCACCGCAAACTTCATCAACATGGACTCTAAAAAACATCGATCGCGGCACACATACCATTGCTATTCAAGCACATAGAAGCGGCAAGCTTATTGCATCTACTACTCCAGTCACTGTGTTTTTACACCGTGCAACGATCAAGTAGGCCAATGTGCACAAAACAAGCCCAGTTTGTCTGTTTTTCACCGAATACTGACCACTTTAGGCAACAGATAGGAATTATCTTTAGCTTCTGGTTGAGATGCGCCATACTTGAACTTATCAACGCACCAAATTGGTGCAAGGAAATAATCTCAGTTCAAGGATGTCACAGTGAATCGATCAGCGCAGAGCGACAGTATAGAGACACATCAATTATCTAACGCCATACTCGACAATATGGTGACAGCGACTTTGATGCTCGATGAGCAACTCTATGTTCGTTATGCCAACCCTGCCGCCGAACAACTCTTTTCACAGAGTGCTAAACGCATCGTCGATCATCCACTCAGCCAGCTTATTCAACACGCCTCTCTCGATCTCGCACTGCTGACACAACCACTACAAAGTGGGCAAAGCATCACTGACAGTGACGTGACCTTTGTGGTCGATAACCGCCCGTTGATGCTGGAAGTCACCGTAAGCCCAATGACGTGGCAACGCGAGACTTTATTACTAGTAGAGATGCGCAAGATAGACCAGCAAAGACGCCTCAGCCAAGAGCTGAACCAGCATGCCCAGCAACAAGCGGCCAAGCTATTGGTGCGCGGCTTAGCCCATGAAATCAAGAATCCATTGGGTGGACTGCGCGGCGCGGCGCAGCTTCTAGGGAAAATGCTGCCAGACCAGTCTCTGAATGAATACACCCAGATCATCATCGAGCAAGCCGATCGCTTGAGAGCCTTGGTTGACCGCCTGTTGGGTCCTCAGAAACCGGGCAAAAAGAGTGAAGAGAACCTTCACCAGATCCTAGAAAAAGTACGTCAACTGGTAGAGTTAGAATCAGGCTCTTCGCTAGCGATTGAGCGCGACTACGATCCAAGCTTGCCTGATATTTTGATGGATTCGGCTCAAGTAGAGCAGGCAATGCTCAACATTGTCAGCAACGCGGCGCAGATTTTAAGCTCACAAGAATCGGGCAAAATCACCATTCGCACCAGAACGGTGCATCAAGCGAACATTCATGGGCAACGACACAAGCTGGCGGCACGCATTGAGATCTGCGACAACGGACCAGGTATCCCAGATGAGCTCAAAGATACCCTCTTTTATCCGATGGTCAGCGGACGAGAAGGTGGTACCGGTCTTGGGTTATCCATCTCGCAGAACCTGATTGACCAACACAACGGAAAAATCGATGTTGAGAGCTGGCCGGGGAACACCACCTTCACCATCTATCTACCGATTTAACAAATTTATTGGCATCAACGGAGGGCTGCTCTGATGGTGCAGACAACAAGATATAACAGCATAAAAACAACAATGATCATCACAATAGAATTGGCTGCAAAGGAATGGAACTATGAGTAAAGGATATGTTTGGGTCGTCGATGACGATAGCTCTATCCGCTGGGTCGTTGAGAAGACGCTCTCTTCGGCGGACATTAAGTGTGAAACCTTCGCGGATGCGGAGAGCGTGCTCATGGCATTGGAGCGCGAAACCCCTGATGTCTTAGTCTCAGATATCCGCATGCCGGGTATCGACGGTATCGAGCTACTTAACCAAGTTCAGCAGCGTTCGCCGGATCTACCAGTCATCATCATGACTGCTCACTCAGATCTCGACGCAGCCGTTAACGCTTATCAAAAAGGCGCTTTCGAGTACCTACCTAAGCCATTCGATATCGATGAGACCCTAACGCTGGTTGAACGTGCGATTGCCCACAGCCATGAACAGAAGCGTGAACAAGCCAGTGAAGTAGTCGATACCGACGCACCAGAAATCATTGGTGAGGCGCCAGCGATGCAGGAAGTTTTCCGTGCTATCGGTCGTCTATCGCGCTCTTCTATTTCTGTGTTGATCAATGGTGAGTCAGGGACAGGTAAAGAGCTGGTTGCTCACGCCCTGCATCGTCATAGTCCCCGTGCAACGAAACCCTTCATCGCGCTCAACATGGCCGCGATTCCAAAAGACTTGATCGAATCAGAGTTGTTTGGCCATGAAAAAGGCGCCTTTACCGGTGCCAATAGTGTGCGCCAAGGCCGTTTTGAACAGGCTAACGGCGGCACCCTGTTCTTGGATGAGATCGGGGATATGCCACTCGATATCCAAACGCGTCTATTACGTGTTCTTTCAGATGGTCAGTTCTACCGCGTTGGTGGTCATTCAGCGGTTAAGGTTGATGTGCGTATCGTCGCCGCAACACACCAAGATTTAGAGCGTTTGGTGCACGAAGGCGATTTCCGTGAGGATTTGTTCCATCGCCTCAACGTGATTCGTATCCACATCCCTGCTCTGCGCGAACGTAAACAAGACATCGAAAAACTGACGCAACACTTCCTGAGCTCAGCGGCTGAGGAGCTTGGGGTAGAGGTAAAAGCACTTCACCCAGAGACCATCGCTAAGCTCAATCAACTCAACTGGCCAGGTAACGTGCGTCAGCTAGAAAACATCTGTCGATGGCTCACCGTAATGGCAAGTGGCAGTGAAATATTGCCCTCAGATCTTCCTCCAGAATTACTCGAAGAAAAGAGCGTTACCACCAGCGATAGCGGTGATAGTTGGCAAGTTCTATTAGCAAATTGGGCAAAGTGTGCGCTTGATTCCGGAGAAAAAGAGCTGCTTTCTTATGCGCTTCCTGAGTTTGAACGTATACTACTTGAAGCGGCTTTGAACCATACTAATGGCCACAAACAAGATGCTGCGAAAGTGCTCGGTTGGGGACGAAATACCCTAACTAGGAAGCTAAAAGAGTTGTACTAGCTTAGATATGCTCAAACTTGCAGTTACTTTTTAATCAAAAAAGTGTCGCTTGACTGGGACGGAGTCGGTACAATTACAGTACAACATACAAAAGTTTTAGTCAGCGATGTCCATAAAAACCCAAATTACACTCAGAACCGCAGTGGTTCTGCCGTTTGTGATGATTTTTCTCTTCACTATAGGTGTAATGGTTTTTACCCAAAAGAGCAGCTACGAGGAAATGGTTCGTGATGTCAGTGCGCGTCAATTAACGTCGCTGACAGAAAACGTACACCAAAGCCTTTCTGAATTTTTAGAAAAACCTTTTCACGCGAACTTATCTCTGAGCCATAACATCGGATATCACCAACTGTACCACCCTGGTGACCTGCGTGAGGTTCAAGCTTATATTCTGCAGAGTTTCTCAGGGCACTTTTCGACCATCGAACAGCTGGATGTGATTGGCTTTGGTTCTGAAGACAGTAATTACGTTGGGTTTCGTAAAGAGGCCAACAACGGCTATACACTGATGGTTCAAGATGACCGCACTCAGAATAAACTGGTCATCTATCGTGGCAGCAAAGTCAGCGACGATATTCGCTCTGTTATCGAGAATTATGACCCACGCGTTCGCCCTTGGTACACGCCTGTTGCTCACAAAACCAAACCTGCATGGTCAACGATTTACACCAATGCTGATGAGAGACAAGAGATCACCCTCTCTGCCCTAGCGCCTATTTATGATCAAGGTGAGTTTAAGGCGGTTATCGTCAGCGACATCAAAATTGATACCTTCAACGCCTTCCTAAAACAGCTCAAAGACAAGACCAATGCCTCTGTTTACATCATGGACAAAGAGCAACGTATGGTCGCGCACTCAGATGGTGGTAGCGTTGTCTCATGGGGTAATACGCGCCATTCAGATCGCGGTGAGAGACTGCTGGCGTCAGAAAGCCCGAACCCAATCATTCGTGAAAGTGCAGCCTACGTCGATCAATTCCATCTCATTGATGATGAGCAGGTTCACCGTTTTACGTTCAATCTCGACGGCGAGCGCTTCTTCAACCAGATAACCCCATATACTGATGAGCATGGCATTACTTGGTTCATTGGCATGTCTATTCCAAAAACGGACTTGTTAGGCAAGCTACCAGAGAATCAACGTAACAGCTGGCTACTGGGTTTATTGTTGAGCTTTGTTGGTATCACGCTTGGACTATTAGCATTTAATCGCGTTACTCGACCAATCACCTCAACCGCTGATGCTGCAAAACAGCTCGCGAAAGGCGATTGGGAAAGCACCATGCCACAGCCTGGCAATATCTACGAAACCAGTATGTTGGTTGAAGCCTTTAACGAAATGACCAACAACCTCAAGTCGTCATTTAATGCGCTGCAAACTCAGCTCACTTACGACTCATTGACCAAACTATACAGCCGTGAAGGCCTAGTCGGCGCGGCTAAAAAGCACAATATCGCTAACACCGGAACTCTGTATTTGGTGGGTATCGACCGATTCCGTGATATTAACGACAGCCTTGGACACTACAATGGCGACCAACTGCTGATTATCGCTGCAGCTCGCCTGCGAGGCATTCTGCCAGAGCATTACTTGTTGGCTCGTACTGGTGGCGATGAGTTTGCGATTTACGCTCCTGACGTCACTGGCCAAGAAGAAGTCAATCTGCTGGCTAACCGCCTGTTACAGACCTTTGCCTCCCCTTTCTGTATGGAATCAGAAAATGTGGTGATCAACATTTCGATTGGTATTGTTCAGCAGTGCGAAGACAGTGATATGACCCTATGGCTGCGCAACAGCAGCATCGCTTTGAGCAATGCAAAGCAAGATAAAGCACGCGTCAGCATCTACAGCCCTGAGATGGCCAACGCCTCAAGACATCGCACGCAGATGCTAGCTCGCATCAATAAAGCGATTGAGAAGCAACAGTTCGAACCCTTCTATCAACCCATTATCGATTTAGAAACAGGTACAACAATTGGTGCTGAAGCACTGGCTCGATGGGTGACGGAACAGGGTATTATCGCACCTTTGGAATTTATTCCTCTGGCGGAAGAGACTGGACTCATCAGCGATATTGGCCAACAGATATTGCATAAATCGTGTAGAGATACTGCGATTGCGATTGAGACGGGTATGTGGGCACCGGATTTCTCTATTCACGTTAACTTAGCCGTTGATCAGCTGAGCCAACCGGGCTTTGTTGAGCAAGTTAAAACGACACTGCGTGACACTAAGCTGCCTGCTCAAAACCTCACCTTGGAGATCACCGAGTCGCGCATCGTTGATAACGACCCAACCATTATTGACAACATGCTGGCTCTCAAAGCGTTGGGGATTTCGATTGCGATTGATGATTTTGGTACAGGTTATTCGTCATTGGCGTATCTGCAAAAGTTGCCATTTGATTGCCTCAAGATCGATCGCAGCTTCGTCAACAAGCTAGAAAAAGAGAACCTCGATAGTTCAATCGTGGCGGCGATTGTGAATATTACGCACGGATTTAAGGTTAACCTGGTGGCGGAAGGCGTAGAAACCCAGCAGCAGGCTGACTTGCTCAAACAGTTAAAATGCCCGCAAGCACAAGGCTTTCTCTATAGCCGTCCTGTACCATTTGACGAGTGGCCACGTCAGCTGAGTTAGCTGAGGGCTTGATGGTTATCGAATAAAAAAATGCCAGCATCTGAGATGCTGGCATTTTTATTGGAAAACCAAATATTGTAAAAACAGGCTCGCTTAGATAACGCGCGAGAACTGCTGCTGACGGGCTTTTGCACGCAGATATTTATCGAAACACATACAGATGTTACGAATCAGCAGTCGACCACGTAGGGTTACGCGGATCTCTTTGTCATCTACTTCCACTAACTCATCGTTAATGAAGGTTTGTAGCAGCTCTAAATCTTCTTTGAAATAGCGATTAAAGTTAACTGAGAACTCAGACTCAATCTGTGTCTTATCCAACTTAAAGTTACAGATCAGTTGCTTAATCACTTCACGACGCAATAGGTCATCACTATCTAGTGCCACACCCTTCCATAGAGCATGACGCAATTCGTTCACTTGAGCGTAGTACTTCTTCAGCTCTTTCTGGTTCTGTGCGTAAGCGTCACCCACCATAGAGATTGCCGAAACACCGAAGCCAATCAGGTCACATTCACCTTGGGTGGTGTAGCCTTGGAAGTTACGATGCAGAATACCTTCACGTTGCGCTACCGCTAGCTCATCTTCTGGCAGAGCAAAGTGGTCCATACCGATAAACTGGTAACCCGCACCGGTTAGCGTCGCGATGGTATCTTGCAGAATCGCCATCTTCTCTTCTGCTTTTGGTAGATCTTCATCTTTAATCTTACGCTGAGCCGCAAACAGTTGAGGCATGTGAGCGTAGTTAAATACCGATAGACGACCCGGTTTCATCTCTAGCACTTGCTTTAGCGTGTCAGCAAACAAGGCTTGAGTCTGCTTTGGCAGGCCGTAGATAAGGTCAAGGTTGGTAGAACGGAAGCCTAAGTCTTTGGCACGCTGTACCATAGCAATGATGAACTCTTCATCTTGCTCACGATTAACTAGCTTCTGTACTTCTTTATTGAAGTCTTGTACGCCAATGCTCAGACGGTTAAAGCCTTCACTGCGCAAGTGATCAAGCATGTCTAGCTCAATCTCACGAGGGTCAACCTCGATGCTGATCTCAGCATCTTGAGTAAAGTTAAACTCATCACGCAGGATCATCATCAGACGTGTGATTTGTGCTTTACTCAGGAATGTAGGCGTACCACCGCCAAAGTGCAGTTGTGTTACTTCACGGCCTTGCAGCAGTGCAGCGCGCTGGCGGATCTCATGCTCGATGACATCCAGATACTCATCAGCCTTATGCGAGTGACGAGTGATTACCTTGTTACAACCACAGTAGTAACAAAGCTTGTGACAAAACGGGATATGTACGTAAAGAGAAAGCGGGCGCTCAGGGTACTGAGTACACGCCATGTCATAATCAGAGACCGTGAAAGCTTCATGGAACTCCAACGCAGTTGGATAAGAGGTGTAACGCGGACCAGAATAGTTGTACTTGTCTAAGATGGCTTGATCCCAAACGATTTGCTGGCTCGTTACTGCTGGCTTGCTCGACATGATGGTATTTCCAATTTAGATCCGCGAATACTGACGTACTCTCAAATCATTTTACATACATTAAAATATAGACGGGTTATTTTGCCACACGACCAGTAAGGACGTTTGACCGCTAAACGCTTTTTGAGCACCAATGCTCAAAATTGATAGCTTGATCACTAACCGACTTAGGGGATGTAAGATAACACAAAGGTAAGAGGGCTTATTTGATGTGACACCACACCACATAAGCCCTTAATATTAGATCATTTGAATGTTGATTTGGTTATTAAGCGGTTTTACTTTCTTCTGTAACTGCTTCAACTCTTCAATGATGGATTCATTCAAGCGTGACTCTGCTTTTTGTCGAGTCAGGTTCTGCTGCATACGCTCGCGCTTCGGAAGATTTTGTCGATCTTCGCCACGCGCCATATCCTTAACCACGTGATACAACTCTGAAGTTGCTGGGTACTCGGCGTCAAAGTCGACACGCTCATCCCCTTGAACAAAGTCCATGATGTTGTATACACGAATACTAATCTCAGACAGATCGCACTGCCCTTGAATGCCAGCAAGGCATAGGGTGTTAACGTTGTCGAAAATGTTCGCGTTACGCTTCTCGATGGCCAGAGCCTTATGCTGCTTTTGCAACTCCGTCTGCTTCTTCACTTGAAGTAGAAGGTAACCTGCGTAACAGCCCAAGCCGAGAACGATAATTCCGCCAGCAATTGCTAATAAGGTTACATTCATTGGGTCTTAACCTTTAAAGTTATCGAGATCGATGTCTTCAAACTGCGACAGTAGGTCTTCATCTGAAGAGGCTTTCTTAGATACAGATTCAGGAAGGTCATCAAATACCTCTTCCTCTTCTGGCTCAAGTAGGCCTAGGCGATCCATTAGGAACTCAATGCGATCCAGCTTCTCATCTACTAGCTTCTGTAAACCAGCGCCCAAGTTTTCGCCCGCTTCTAGGCGGTCAAGCAAAGTGTTCAGTTGTGCATCGTTCTCAAGCATCTCTAGCTCTTGTTCAAACGACAACTTACGCTCTTGTTTGGTCGGCTTCTTAACCGGTTCGATCACCAATGGAATCTTTTTCTTGCTGCCTAAACGTGGGTCGCGGTTTTGTGCAGCTTTACGCTGTTTCGCTTCACCACCGTCTGAGTGACGGCTACCTGATTTCAAACCTTTACGTTTCTTCAGGCGTTTGCGTTCACGTCCCTCAACATCCGATTCGCTACGGTTGCGAGTTACGATCACTTCAGGAGCACCGTAAGCTCCTGGCTTTCTTGATTTTTTGCTACGGCTCATTACTGGGTCTTCCTCAGTAAAATTACATCATTTCCAACAAATTCGAGTTCGAGCTTATCCCGCTCAGCCAAAAACTGGAATGTTTGGCGGCTAAAAAAGACCACATGCGTCGGATCATTTTTATAGTGCCAACCAGCAAACGCGTCCACGTCAATTACTAGCTTGGTCATCAGACCAATCCAGCCCTCTGGCTTAACTAAATTCAACCATTGCTGCCACACCTTATCGGGTTCATAAAGATGCTCAATCACCTCGGTGGCAGTCATAAAGTCGTACGTCTTATCGAGAACAGCGCGTTCTGGGTGATAGTAGATGTCGTACAACTCCATGGTGTGTCCAGCTTCTTCTAACATGATAGATAGCGTAGGGCCTGGGCCACAACCAAAATCTAACCCGTGTGAGTTAGATGAAATTCTGTCTGTTAATGGGTCGGCAATGCGCGACAAGAACTTACGATAACCAGCATCACTAGGATCATTCTCATGCAGGTCATAGTGTGCTTTCTCTTCGCTTGCTTCTAACCTTTGGTCAGGTTTTACAAATACCAACTCACATTGCTGACACTGCAGGTACTCTCTGCGTTTGTCTTCAAAGTAGTGATGCACATCGTGATGATGGCATAAGGGACAAGTATACATAGCACATCCTTAAACAGGGATGCGAAACATACCAGAAAGTGCGTTTAGAGTGGAGAGATATTGGGTGTTTTTTCATCAAATCAATAAAAAAAGCGATAGGAAAACCTATCGCTCTCTAAATCTGCCTATATTGGCCAAAATTTGCATACTCAACTTGGTACACAAATCTCCATTTGTTATTGGTGCTTTCCTTGCCAAATTTGTTTTTTGTTCATCACCCTGATGAATTTTGGCTATCCGTTTCTAACACCTTGTCGCTGGGCTATCCTAGCCTGATCCTTTTCTGTCTATACCGTTAGACTAGACGATCATCCATATCGATTTCAGCTCCAAGCTGATGGCGCATACTTTACTCACTTATCAAAAAACGACAAGAGCGCGACATCACACTTTTTGTACAGCTATTGAACACCCATAAATAATGCCAATTTGATCACACCATACATAGAGTAAGGCTATATAAAAGACAACGCCCCAGCCAATCATGGCTAGGGCGCATCCTAAATCTTGCTCGAACGTACATTTCATCACTCTGGCTAGGAGCGCGAAACCGACAAATTAGTGTAGACCACCAACGTACTTCGATAAGGTTTCAATATCTGCGTCTGTTAGCTTTTTAGCTACATCACGCATCATCGCATTCATGTCGTTATTACGGCTACCATCGCGGAATTTCTCAAGCTGAGCCTTGATGTATTCAGCATGCTGACCTGAAATCTTAGGGAAACCAGACAGCTCTGTACCGTTACCACGAGGGCCGTGACAAGCAATACATGCCGTTACGCCGCGTTCAGCGTCACCCGCAGTGTATAAAGCCTTACCCTCTTCTACTACGTTTTCTGGCGTAGAGTTGTTAGAGATAGGCAGAGATGCGTAATATGCAGCTAGGTCAGCCATGTCTTGTTCAGACAGAGGCATCGCCATTGCACCCATTACAGGTTCGTTACGACCTTGTTTACCACCACTAGTCATACCTAGCTTGAGATCTTTTAATTGCTTCTCAAGGTATTTCTCATGTTGACCAGCCAGTTTAGGGTACTGTGTGATCAGACTGTTGCCGTCAGCACCGTGGCAGGCAACACATGTTTGTGATTTGGCTTTACCAGCTTCAATACTACCTTGAGCCCATACTGAGCAGCTGGCTAATAGACTCAAAATTAGCGCTAATTTCTTCATGACATTCCATTATAATTATCAAGCTTCCAGTACCACTCTATGTTGCCACTCATGGTACAATAGGCGACCTTATGCCGAGCACGGTTATTTTACACAAATTCACAAAAAAGTAATCAATCGACTACACAAAGTCGAGATGGAGTTAACAGTGAGCGTAAAAATTCATTATCAAAACACGCATTTCATTACCAGTGCACCTGATATTCGTCACTTACCAGAAGACGAAGGGATCGAAATTGCGTTCGCAGGACGCTCCAATGCTGGTAAATCTAGCGCACTAAATCGCGTGACCAACCAAAAAAGTCTAGCGAAAACCAGTAAGACACCAGGTCGTACTCAACTGATCAACCTGTTCAAGGTGACTGACGGTTGTCATATCGTCGATTTACCAGGGTATGGTTTCGCGCAAGTACCACTAGAAATGAAGAAAAAGTGGCAGAAGTCACTGGGTGAATACCTTCAAAAGCGTGAATCGCTAAAAGGTTTGGTGGTTCTCATGGATATCCGCCACCCAATGAAAGACCTAGACCAACAGATGATCTACTGGGCAATTGATAGCCGTATCCCAGTACAAGTGCTACTGACTAAGGCCGACAAGCTCAAACAAGGCGCACGTAAAGCCCAGCTACTTAAGATTCGTAAAGATGCGCAATCTTTCGGTGGTGATGTTGCCGTTGACGTATTCTCTTCATTGAAAGGCATTGGCGTTGACCAGCTGCGTGCCAAAATGGATGAATGGTTTGCACCAGCGCTTGCTGAGCAAATGATCGAAGAACTTGCAGAAGATGAGCGCAACGACGAAGCCTAAAGCAGCCTCATTCGTTAGGTTTGATGAATAAAACACTTACCCTGCTTATATAAGCAGGGTATTTTTTTAACTAATTTTAATCGGTTAGCACTCAGAAGTGATCCATACTAAAAGTTAGAAACCGAATAAATAGATAGTAACAATGGTTAGATCACTGTCATCTAACTTAATAATGGGAAAGGAAGGCTCATGTTAAAAAAATGGATACCACTACGACTTCTAACACTCGTCAGTTTGCTGATCCCACTCTTATTACATGCTGAAGAGACCCAAGCTCCGCCGCCAGCATTGATGAATGTCGACATGACACTCGACCTAGATGGTATGGAAAAGTATGCAAAGGAGGCCAGCCAATCACTGCAAGTCATTTCTGAATCGCTGCAATCCATCGTCAACAACCCCAACCTCAGTGACGACCAACAACAAGCGCTCAATGAAACCATTGCCAGCATTAACCGACTGAGTGCTTCCACTACTCAATCCATTAACCATCTCCCAGAAGTCTTTGAACACTCACGCACGACATTTCAGAAAACCAGTCAAAATCTACTCAACGACATTCAAAGTAAGGTAATCATCGCTCTGGTTGCGATTGTCGCTGTGGTCATCCTCGCCCTGGTTGCTATCTATTTGATTATCTTAAAACCGATGCAGCACACCTTAGTGCAAGCCACCAGCAATATCTCTGCGATGGCGCAATCTATTCAGATCACCGCTGAAGCACTTAAATACAGTACTGAGAAACAACAATACTTAATGGAAGCCATAGATCAGAAAGGCGATGTTAAAGCGAGTATAACCACCGAAGAGCAGAACCAATAAGGTAGCAACAATAACGGAATCGCTGCACACCCCAGACTTAATAAGGTTATTTTCTAAAATAAAACAAGGTCAAATAGCTTTGATGAAAAGTTACATTTTGATCGCTTTATTCCACAAACAACAAATCATAGCGAATTTTTCGATGGGAATGTTCTGGAGCAGATAGATAAACGAAAGGTGAGTTAGGCCACAAAATTCAGGTGAGGAAAGTGGGGTTAGAAAATTTTCTTCCGCACAAGAAAAAACGCCCCAGTCAAATACTGACTGGGGCGGCTGAATCAGCCTAATCCAATAACGTGAAACAAAAGGTCTGAAAGATAGAACATCTTACCTCTGTACCCTACGAGATTTAATGTACAACAATTGCTCAGAAATGAAAACAATTTTTGTAGTTTTTTTTCATGAATGTTTTATTAAAACATCTTAAAAGCCAGTTGTGACAAGCTTTATTCATGACAAAAAAAAGCCAGCGTTTGTGCGCTGGCTCATACTAATTTCGTAATTAAGGTTAAAAAGTGATTAGTGGGCCTGATCCCAGTTGTCACCATGGCCAGCTTCCGCAACCAGTGGGACATCCAGCTCCGCCGCAGATTCCATCAATTCTTGTACTTTACTTTCAATTTCAGTCAGTGCTGACTCTTCTACTTCAAACACCAGTTCATCGTGTACCTGCATCAGTAGTTTCACGCGACCCGCACCTTCGGCTTGAATCCACTCATCTACCAATAGCATCGCCTTCTTGATGATATCAGCCGCCGTGCCTTGCATTGGTGCGTTGATCGCCGCACGTTCCGCAGCCTTACGACGCATGCCGTTGCGAGACTTAATTTCAGGTAGGTGCAGACGACGACCGTAAATCGTCTCAACAAAGCCCTGCTCAGAAGCTGCACTGCGCGTGTCTTCCATGTACTGCATAACACCAGGGTAACGCTCAAAGTACGTGTCCATGTAGTGCTGTGCTTCACCACGAGGAATGCCTAGCTGCTTGGCAAGACCAAACGCACTCATGCCATAGATCAGTCCGAAGTTCACCGCTTTCGCGCGACGACGCTGCTCTGAAGTCACATCCTCGATGCTGACACCAATGATCTCAGCAGCCGTTGCTGCGTGGATATCTTTGCCTTGTTGGAAGGCTTCAAGCAGCGCTTTATCACCAGATAGGTGCGCCATAATACGCAATTCAATCTGAGAGTAATCGACAGCAAGAATCTTCCAACCGTGAGGCGCTACAAATGCCTGACGGATACGACGCCCCTCTTCATTACGGATTGGGATGTTCTGTAGATTTGGATCGGTCGAAGAAAGACGACCTGTCGCTGTTACCGCTTGGTGATACGAAGTATGTACACGGCCTGTCTCAGCGTTGATCATCTTTGGAAGTTTGTCGGTGTACGTTGATTTCAGCTTCGCTAAACCACGGTATTCCAGAATCAGCTTCGGCAGTGGGTAGTCCAAAGCCAGCTCTTGAAGTACTTCTTCATTGGTTGATGGTGCGCCCGATGGCGTTTTCTTCACCACAGGTAGTCCCATCTTCTCGAATAAGATGGCTTGAAGCTGTTTAGGTGAATTCATATTGAATTCTTGCTCAGCGATTTCGTACGCTTTCTTTTCAAGCTCATCAAGACGTGCAGCAATTTCTTGAGACTGTGCGCCTAGCAGCATGTCATCGACAAATACGCCGGTGCGCTCAATGCGAGAGATCACAGGTACCAATGGCACTTCAATCTCTTCGTAAATCGCTTTCAGCTTTTCATCCTGCTCGATGTTTTGCATCAGACGGTTGTGAAGACGTAGTGTTACATCGGCATCTTCTGCAGCATATGGCGACGCCTCACCCAGTTCGATCTGGTTGAACGTCAGTTGTTTCTTACCTTTACCCGCGATCTGCTCGAATGAGATGCAGCTGTGTTGTAGGAAGCGCAGCGCAAGGCTGTCCATATCATGCTTACCACCAACACTGTTAAAGACGTATGAAGCGAGCATAGTGTCATGCTTAATGCCTTTCATCTCGATACCATAGCGCGCCAGTACAGAGGCATCGTACTTAAGGTTCTGACCTACTTTTGCTTGAGTATCGTCTTCTAAGATCGGCTTAAGCTGTTCCAGTACCCAATCACGATCGAGCTGCGCTGGTGCATCTAAATAGTCATGTGCCACAGGTACATACGCAGCAACACCTTCTTCTGTCGCGAATGATAAACCGACAAGATTAGCGACCATGTAGTCTAGGCTGTCTGTTTCCGTATCAAAGGCAAATACTTCCGCTGCTTTTAGCTTCTCTAGCCAAGCATTGAAGTCTTCTTCACTCAAAATGGTTTCGTATTTGCTGCGGTCAATGGTCACAGCTGATGTATCCATTTCAATCGTTGATTGTGCTGACGTTGTTGCACTACCGCTCGCCACCGCGCCAGACTTCTCATCGGCTTCAACCACACCAGAGCCCCCCTCAAGTAACTCATTCAACCAAGATTTGAACACCAGTTGGCCATAAAGTTTGATCAACTCATCTGTGTTTGGCGTTGCTTTTACTAGAGATTCCGGAGTCTCTTCCAGCTCAACATCCAGCTTGATCGTCGCTAGCTCGTAAGAAAGCTTGGCATTCTCTTCATTATCAACCAGCTTTTTCGCCATGGTTTTCGAGCCACGGAAACCCAGCGCTGCAATATCATCTAAGTTTTGGTAAAGCTTTTCGATGCTGCCGATGCCCTGAAGTAGTGCAGTCGCGGTTTTATCACCGACACCCGGTACACCAGGGATGTTATCCACTTTATCTCCCATCAGTGCCAAATAATCGATGATAAGCTCTGGCGGAATACCAAACTTCTCAATAACGCCCTCACGATCCATCACGACATTCGTCATGGTATTGATCAGCGTAACGTTATCATCAACCAGTTGAGCCATATCTTTATCACCAGTACTGATCAGCACTGGCATGCCTGCTTTAGATGCTTGTGACGCCAGCGTACCGATAACATCATCCGCTTCCACGCCTGGGATCGAGATCAATGGCAAGCCCATTGCGCGAATCACATTGTGCAAAGGTTCGATCTGACAACGAAGATCATCCGGCATAGGTGGACGATTCGCCTTATATTCTGGATACATATCATCACGGAACGTTTTGCCTTTCGCATCGAAAATAACGGCAATACGATCTGAAGCAAATTGACGCATCATGCTGCGCAGCATGTTCACCACACCATAGATGGCATTGGTAGGAATATCACCATTACTCATGGTGCCCGGGTAAGCATGGAACGCGCGATATAGGTAAGAAGAGCCATCAATGAGAATCAATGGATTATCAGGAATACGAGCCATAATGTTTGTGTATCCAGTAATAAGTACAGAAATGATGGGTTAAGCATGCCACGTATAGTGACGGGATTCCACGTTGTCGATCTGTATCCGTAGAATGGGTTGTGTTTGTTATAAACAGAATCTTGTTATTTTTTGTTCCACAAGCGCCCTCATCTGTGGATAACTCTGTTTATATTATTTATCCACCCTGTTGAGAAGTTGGTAAAATGAAACAAAAATACACCATAAACCATTGAAATAAATAAACAAAAATAGAGATCGAACATATGATCAACGATCTTTTTTCGATCTTGCGTTGTGGAAAAGAATATTGATGAGGATTTATGCATGCACCTTTATGGTGCTAGATATGCATCTTGTTGAAATTGAGATAGAAAAAAAGCGACACCCGGGGATGTCGCCTAGCAAAAAGCGGTGAAGCTATTCAATTGAATACCACAGCTTAACCAAAAAGCTATAAATTACACTGGAAGCAATGTGAGCAATGTCGTGTCAAAAAGAACTTAGTTTAAGTTCGCGAGAATTCTGTTGGTAACTCAGCGGAGCGCTTAGCTACTAAACATCCTTGTGAACATTTCCTCATTCCCTAAGACGAAGTTAATAATAATGATTCTCATTTGATAGTCAACAATTAAATGATAATAAATCTCATTTAATTGCAATTGTCACCTAACCTTCATCTTACATCTGCTTCACAAAGTGGACTCTATTCTCTTTAATGTCTTCTTTTTGTTCGAAATTTTCTATCATGTAGCCATTTCTCAATAGCAATCTCAACATCGAAGAAAATTGATTCCTAGACTTCACTTTTAGCTGCTTATAGCCCTGATCTCGTACCCATTGCTCTTGCACATCCAATTGAAGCTGCGCTACGCCTTTGTTTCGAGCCAAAGGAGAGACTCCGCCAAACCAGCTGTAAAAAGTTTGCTCATCTAACTGATAACCAATTTTGAAGCCGAGCAGTTGTCCATCTTCCTCAGCAACAAGAACCAACTGTTTTTTGTCTTGCAGACGTGCCGAAAGAGACTCGACGCTCTCTTTATGGCTGAACTCATCGATCTGCTCCACGACAGCCACGCACTCTTCCAGCGTTCCCTCACGAACCACAACGGTCATTTTCAATCTCCTAAAACGAATAAAGGCCAGCATGATGGCTGACCTTTTATGATTTATCTCGACAACTATTTGTTTCTTAGAAACTGTGCCGCTTGAGCATCGTCTTCTGCTAACCACTCTGCCACATCTTTAGCGAAGTAAGTTAGGATGCCATCTGCACCAGCGCGCTTGAAGCATAACAGTGATTCAAGCACTGTCTCGCGCTCTTTCAGCCAACCATTTTGAATAGCGGCTTTGTGCATCGCATATTCACCAGACACTTGGTATGCAAATGTCGGCGCTTGCAGTTCATGCTTCACACGACGAACGATGTCTAGGTAAGGCATACCCGGCTTCACCATCACCATATCTGCACCTTCATTAAGGTCCATCGCCACTTCATGGATCGCTTCATCGCTATTTGCAGGATCCATCTGGTAGTTTTTCTTATTACCACCTTTCAGGTTAGATGCACTGCCGACAGCATCACGGAATGGGCCGTAGTAGCACGAAGCGTACTTAGCGGAATACGCCATGATTTGCGTGTGAATGTGGCCAGCTTCTTCTAAAGCTTCACGGATCTTACCAATACGACCATCCATCATATCTGAAGGCGCCACAACATCCGCACCCGCTTCTGCATGAGACAGAGCTTGCTTGATCAGAACTTCGGTTGTTTCGTCATTCATCACATAGCCATCTTCATCGATGATGCCGTCTTGGCCGTGCGTAGTGAATGGGTCTAGCGCCACGTCGGTAATCACACCAATATTAGGCACATGCTCTTTCAATGCACGTACAGCACGCTGAACTAAGCCTTCTGAGTTGTGAGCTTCTGCTGCACATAGGCTTTTCGCGTCTTGGTTAACGACAGGGAAGAGTGCAATTGCAGGCACCCCTAGTTGAGAAAGGTATTCTGCTTCTTCCAACATCAAGTCAATTGAAAGGCGCTCAATGCCCGGCATAGATTCAACCGATTCACGACGGTCTTTACCCATAAGAATAAACATTGGGTAGATTAAGTCATTCACTGATAACTGGTTTTCTGCCATTAAGCGGCGGCTGAAGTCGTGTTTACGCATACGACGCATACGACGACCTGGGAACTGACCTTGAATAGATACAGACACGTGATTCTCCTTGCCTAGCCTAGGTAAACAACTACCTAGATTATAAAAAGTGCAAAATAGTTGGCAAAAGCATATCACCGCTAGCTAAAGACGCTAGCAGTAAAACCTAAATCCCCCGTAAAAACCGGGATAAATGGCAAAAAATGACCTTCTCCTCACACTGCCGTATACTCTGGACAACTCGTTTCTTCAGCTTTTTCAGGACACAACCATGATCGACACTCATGCCCATATCTACGCTAGTGAATTTGATAACGACCGTGAGCAGGTGGTGCAACGCGCATTAGCCCAAGGCATTGATCGTATTTTACTGCCCAATATAGACCTTGACTCCATTGAGCCGATGCTGGCTACTGAACGTCAATTCCCTGAGGTTTGCCGTTCTATGATGGGACTTCACCCTTGTTATGTTGATGGGAATATCGAAGAAACACTAAAGACTATCCGTGCTTGGTTCGACAAACACGACTTTATTGCCGTGGGTGAAATCGGTATCGACCTCTACTGGGATAAAACCTTTAAAGCCGAGCAAGAGATGGCCTTCGTCACCCAACTACAATGGGCGAAAGAACTCGACCTGCCGGTGGTGATCCACACTCGTGATTCTATTGAAGAAACATTAGCTCTTTTAAAGCAAGAACAAGATGGCAGCCTGCGTGGTGTGTTTCACTGCTTTGGTAGCAGCTTAGAAGAGGCTCAAGCGATCAATGCACTCGGTTTTCACCTAGGATTAGGTGGAGTATCTACCTTCAAAAACTCGGGAATGGATAAGGTAATTCCACACCTTGATATGGATTTAGTCATCCTAGAAACGGACTGTCCGTACCTAGCACCAACACCGAATCGAGGCAAGCGCAATGAGCCAGCTTATACGGAGCTTGTTGCAAAACGAATTGCTGAGTTGCGCGGTATTGCAGTAGAAGAAGTCGATGCGATCACAACCCGAAATGCCGAACAGTTGTTTAAATTACAGCCATCCATTCCGTTAAAAAAATGATATAAAGTTACAATTTTTATTTGAGTTGGCAGCTCAATCGATCTAATATCAACCAGCTTCATATGGAGGTGGTTTTTATGTGTGACCATTCGCAGCACTTGCAACGTCAACATCGAACCTTTTGGCAAAAACTTATTGGTATTAAAGAGATTTACGTCTGTCAGAACTGTGGCTACCAGCTAAAAATTCGATAATAAAATAACAGAAAAAGCGGCCACGGGGCCGCTTTTTCTGTTTATAAATCAATCAAATCAACTTTTACGCATAATTGCGTAAAAAGCTCACGACTCGACTTCATCCTCTTCTTCTTTGCGTACGTAGAAACGAGCAAAAAATAAGCCCACTTCAAACAAAATACACATTGGAATTGCGAGTAGTGTTTGAGAAATCATATCTGGCGGCGTCAGCATCATACCGATAACAAATGCACCAACCACAATGTACGGACGTTTCTCTGAAAGCGACTTCGGATTGGTCGCTCCAGTCCAACAAAGGAGGATGATAGCCACCGGCACCTCAAAGGCGATACCAAAGGCTAAGAACAACGCCAACACAAAATCTAGGTAGCTAGAGATGTCTGTCGCGAACTCAACCTGCCCTAGTGAGATAGTGGTAAAGAAAGTAAATACCAACGGAAATACCACAAAGTACGCAAAGGCTACACCACAATAAAACAGCAAGGAGCTCGATGCCATCAACGGCATGATCAGGCGTTTCTCATGCTTATATAAGCCCGGCGCAACAAAGGCCCAGACCTGATACAAGATAAATGGAACGGCGACAAAAATAGAGGCAACAAGCGTTAGCTTCAACGGCGTAAAGAACGGTGAAGCAACATCGGTTGCGATCATAGTTGCCCCTTCTGGTAGACGCTCTACCAAAGGAGCCGAGACAAACTCATAGATGTCATTGGCAAAATAAATCAGCCCTAGAAACACCACCAATACGGCAACAATGGCACGCAATAGGCGATTACGAAGCTCTAGTAAGTGACTGATTAAAGGCTGTGTCTGCTCAGTCGAAGACATGTCAAACCTCTTAATAAGGACGATCGAAAAGGAGCCGCACGTATACTTATCAGTTCAAGTACTTCGCGACTCCTCCTTGCGAGACTATTCGGCTTTTTTATCTGGCGTAGCTGATGCCTCACTGTTGATCTGAAGTGATTCATGATCCGCAGTCTCAGTGTGACTCGTTTGAGCCTCACTTGGCTTATCAGACTCAGGCTTAGCGTATGGACGCTGAACTTCAGCAGCAGCCTGCTTTAGTTCATCCACCGACTTTTTCAGCTCAGGAGAGAGATCTTCCATCCCCATTTGCTCAGCCTTACGCAGGTTTTCTTGCAGTTCTTGCACCTTAAGCTCATGTGAAAGCTCATCTTTCACACTATTCGCCATGCTTTTCGCAGATCCAATAAACTTGGAAACACTACGAATTGCCACAGGCAAACGCTCAGGCCCTAAAACAACTAACCCGACGACAGATATTAATACCAGTTCCCAAAAACCGATATCAAACACGACTTACGCCTGCTCTTTGTCTTTCTTAGTTTCAGCAGTTGCGTCAGTCTTCTGCTGTTCAATGTTTTTTGGTTCAAAGTCTGCATCTTTCTTTGCAGGCTCTTCATCATTCATTGCTTTCTTGAAGCCTTTTACTGCTGAACCTAAGTCACCACCCATACCGCGTAGCTTCTTCGTTCCGAACAGCAAGATTACGATTACAGCAATGATTAGAAGTTGCCAAATACTGATTCCACCCATTGTCATTGTCCTCGGGTCTGTCTACAAAAAAATTATTAAGAAAGTCTACCGCTTAACGGCGGTAAGCTCGCCAACTTAGCAGCCAAAATGTGACACCTGCAATGCCACAGCCCATAGATAGCTGCTGATAAGGGCTTGAAACTAATATTGCGGAGCATACGACTAAAGTTGCTCCAACGCCAAACAAAAATTTACCTGTTGCCTGCTGACGCTTGCTTTCTCTATAACCTTGATAAAGCTGATCCATTCTCTGGTTCATCGCTTTACCTTGGCGCAAGCTATCGTAGAGCAGTTCTGGCAATTCTGGCAGCTTCTCTGCCCAGAAAGGCGCTCGGTCTTTTACAGCATTTATCACTGCTTGCGGACCGACTTGGTTCATCATCCAAGTCTCTAAGAAAGGTTTCGCCGTCTCCCACAGATCGAGCTGCGGATAGAGCTGACGACCTAACCCTTCAATGTACAACAAGGTCTTCTGCAGAAGGACCAGCTGCGGCTGAACCTCCATGTTAAAACGCCTTGCCGTATTAAATAAGTTTAGCAACACATGGCCAAACGAGATCTCACCCAAAGGCTTTGCAAAGATCGGCTCACACACCATGCGAATCGCGAACTCGAAATCATCAACGTTGGTGTCGTGTGGCACCCAACCCGAATCGACATGCAGCTCAGCCACTTTGCGATAGTCTCGGTTGAAGAAAGCCAATAAGTTTTCTGCCAAGTAGCGCTTATCTTCGCTGTTTAGCGTGCCAACAATGCCGCAATCTAGGCCAATCCATTGTGGATTGTCTGGGTTCTCAGGGTTTACGAATACGTTCCCTGGGTGCATGTCAGCGTGGAAGAAACTGTCTCGAAACACTTGAGTAAAGAACACAGAAACACCGCGTTCTGCCAACAGCTTCATGTTGGTACCGTTGGCTTCGAGCATTGGGATATCCGACACTTGAATACCGTAAATTCGCTCAGAAACCATTAAGGTTTCACTGCTCAGATCCGGCAACACCTCTGGAACATACAGCTCTTCACTGCCTTCGAAGTTACGACGCAGCTGAATCGCGTTCGCTGCCTCACGGCGCAGGTCGAGTTCATCAAGTAGCGTTTTCTCGTACTCTTTAACAACTTCAACCGGTTTTAAACGACGTGCTTCAGGAAGCGACTTGGCGACTATACGCGCCATTCGGTGCATCAGTTTTAGATCTGCATCAATCACAGGGTGAATATCAGGGCGAATTACCTTAAGTACCACCTCGCGACCGGAATCTTTGAGTTTTGCGGTATGCACCTGTGCGATGGATGCTGATGCCAATGGCTGGATATCAAAATCCGTAAACCAGTTATCTAAACTGCCGCCCAAGGCTTTTTCCATATCGCGCTTTGCCAGCTCACCATCGAATGGAGCAACTTGGTCTTGCAGCAAGGCTAACTGATCAGCAATGTGCGGAGGGAACAGATCGCGTCTCGTCGACATCATCTGCCCAAACTTAATCCACACAGGGCCAAGCTCTTGCAGTGCTAGGCGCAGGCGATGACCCAATTCTTTATCTTGATGGCGATTTTTGAGCCAAAACAGAGACTTTCTTGCCAGCAACGGCGCTTTGGTCAACTGGTGCTCGGGCATCAATTCATCTAAGCCGTACTCCAACTGTACCTTAATAATATGATAAAGACGTTTCAGTTCTGTTGGAGTCATGCTTTCTCCAATAGAGCATTCAATTTGGCTTCAAGGCGTGCTGCGGCACTTTTTACATCATCAACCTGATCACAGAAGTGCGCGACCTCTAATGGTGCTGGAGCAATCTTCCACTCTTCAGTTAGAACTTGTGCGAAGTGATTTTGGTGTTTATTGGCTTGAGATGCCACAAAGCCACCGACGTTCTTCACGCCTTGCACCAAAGTGTGTGCCACAACATCACCCGTCACACGTGATAACCACTCTTCTAGATCTGGTTTGCAGTCTGTCATTAGCTGAGCAAACTTCTGCGCCAATTGAATGTCACCTTCAAGAATCAGCTTGTCTTGCTTGATCAGCTTAGTGATGTTCGATTGCTCACGCAGCTCAGGAAGGACAGATAAATTCAGAGATAGGTAACAGTCAGGCTGCCCTTCGTAATCCGCTAAAACGTCTATCTGTTGGCTAAACACAAATGTCAGTGTTTTATTGAGCTCTTTGAGATTCACCTGAATGATCTGGCCCTTTAAACGCGATAAACGACGCACCAAGTCTGGATCGTCGTTGACGAGAGTATTCAAAGAGGTTTCGATAACCGCAGTTACTAGTGGGTCAAATGGCATGACTGTCCTTACCTTTGAAAACGGATAAGCCGAAACCTATCCGTTGTATCTTATTATTCGTTGTCGATTTTACTTGGGTTCTGTCTTAGAACTTGTAACCGCGGTGCAGCGCAACAATGCCGCCGGTTAGATTGTAATACTTGGTATTTTCAAAACCTGCTTCTTGCATCATGCCTTCTAGCGTATCTTGGTCTGGGTGCATACGAATCGACTCTGCAAGGTAGCGGTAGCTGTCTGCATCATTTGCGATGATCTCACCCATTTTTGGCAATAGGTGGAATGAGTAGGCGTCGTACACTTTTGAAAGTGGCTCAAGCACTGGCTTAGAAAACTCTAATACCAATAGACGACCGCCCGGCTTCAACACGCGGTACATTGAGCGTAGAGCCTTATCTTTATCTGTCACGTTACGTAAACAGAAGCTGATAGTGATGCAATCGAAGTAGTTATCTGGGAATGGCAGCTCTTCTGCGTTCGCTTGAACGTAGTGCACGTTGCCAACAATACCGCTATCACGCAGCTTGTCACGACCTACGTTCAGCATCGAGTTGTTGATGTCAGCAAGGATGACATGACCGTTTTCGCCCACAATGCGCGAGAATTTTGCAGTTAGGTCGCCGGTACCGCCACCAAGGTCTAGAATGCGTTGACCAGGGCGAACGCCACTGCAATCAATCGTAAAGCGCTTCCATAGACGGTGAACACCACCCGACATCAGGTCATTCATAATGTCGTACTTCGCGGCTACAGAGTGAAAAACCTCTGCAACTTTCGCAACTTTCTCTTCTTTTGCGACTGTTTCAAAACCAAAGTGTGTGGTTTCTGATTCTACTGCTGTATTTGTTTGCACACTGGTGTCCGTCATGCTGTTCTCTACCCTGGTAAGTCCTCAACGGCAGCGCAATAAGCCTTTGAGCGCGCTGCGGTCGATTAGTTTACTTTATCCTCAGCGGGTTGTCTTTCTACTAACGAGGCATTTTCTGAAAAAGCCTCGTTTTGCGCGAGCTCTGTCAGACTCACAGCAATCGGCTTCTTCACTTCAACCCCCAACTGTTTAAAGCTCTCGGCTTGACGAATCACATTACCTCGTCCAGTTGCCAGCTTATTCATGGCTCCTTGATAACTTTGGTTGGCTTTATCAAGTGCGCCACCAAGGCCTTCCATATCATCAACGAACAAGCGCAGCTTATCGTACAATTTACTTGCACGTTCGGCGATGATCTGTGCATTTTGGTTCTGGCGTTCATTGCGCCACAGGTTATCAATGGTACGCAGCGCCACTAACAAAGTGGTTGGGCTAACAAGAATGATGTTTTGCTCCATCGCATCTTTGACTAAGCTTGGGTCTGCTTGAATCGCCACTTGAAATGCAGGCTCTACCGGAATAAACATCAATACATAGTCGAGGCTCTGAATGCCTTTTAGTTGATGATAATCCTTCTGACTCAAACCTTTGATATGCGCACGCAGTGAGACCAAGTGATCTCGCAATGCAACATCGCGCTCAGCATCATTTTCTGCATTGAAGTAACGCTCATACGCCACCAAAGCCATTTTCGAATCCACCACCACTTGTTTGTCTTGAGGTAAGTGAACAATCACATCCGGTTGATAGCGCTTGCCCGCTTCGTTTTGTAGATTGACCTGAGTTTGATACTCATGCCCTTCTCGCAAACCAGATTCCGCCAATACCCGAGCCAGTACCACTTCGCCCCAGTTACCTTGTTGTTTATTGTCACCTTTAAGCGCTTGAGTCAGGTTAACCGCTTCTCGCGTCATGCTTTCGTTTAATCGTTGCAGGTTTTTAAGCTCATGAACCAAGGTGTGACGCTCTTTAGCTTCTTGGCTAAAGCTGTCATTGACCTGCTTCTTAAAGCCCTCTAACTGCTCTTTGAGTGGAGAAAGCAGTCCTTCAAGGCTCTGCTTGTTCTGCTGATCGACCTTCGCAGTTTTGGCTTCAAACAGTTGGTTAGCCAGATGTTCAAACTGCTGCTTTAAACGGGTTTCCGCTTGCTCCAATAGTTGCAGTTTTTCATGGTTGGCGAGGTTCTCTTGATCGTGACGAGCTTCTTGCTCACGCAGCTCAGCTTCAAGTTCAGATTTTTGATCTTTAAGGATATTAATCTCATCAAAGTATTGTTGACGCTCTTGTTTAACCGCTTCGAAATAGCGCAGCTTCTCCATCGCGGCCATGACCTTACCGTGAGCTTGTTTAAGCTCGAAGGCGGCTTTATCACGCTCATCATCAAGTTCATCAAGCTCTTGCTGCGCCTCTGCCAACGAGGCTTTGAGCTGCGTGGTTTGCGACTCATGCAACTGACGATCAGATTCCAACTGCTGCTCTAATAGCTGCTGTTGAAATGAGAGTTTCTGTTTAATCCACCAACCGACGAGGCTCCCGCTGATCACCGCGGTTGAAGCGGCTGCGATAAGGGTCGTTTGGTGCTCGATAATCCATTGCATGGTAGTAACTTAGCCTAATTGGAAATAACTCATTAAATGGTATTTTGATACTGGATAAATGTCCAGTTTGCCGTATTAAATTTCGACAGATAGACTAGGCGTCCGTATTCTATCCTATTCAACTTGATGAGCTTTTATGAACGAACGTCGCGCCCTCGGCTTTGGCCTTTCCGCGGTACTACTCTGGTCAACGGTAGCCACGGCCTTTAAGCTAACCTTAGCTGAGTTTTCACCGATTCAAATGCTGACCATTGCCAGCGTTGTCTCTTCGATTGCTCTGATTGTTATCTGTTACTTCCAAGGCAAGCTTTCTCAACTCTCTACGACTTTTTTTGCTAACCCTTGGTACTACTTGCTGCTCGGCCTCGTCAACCCACTGGCTTATTACCTGATTCTTTTCAAAGCCTACGACTTACTCCCAGCCTCTCAAGCTCAGGCGATCAACTACAGCTGGGCGATCACCTTAACTCTAATGGCGGCTGTATTTTTAGGGCAGAAGATTCGTAAACAGGACTGGGTAGCTTGTACCTTCAGCTACTTAGGTGTGGTTGTGATCGCGACCAAGGGCGACGTGTTAGGGATGCAGTTTGATAGCCCACTCGGCGTTGGTTTAGCACTGCTATCGACACTTCTTTGGGCAGGTTACTGGATCTTAAACACCAAAAACAAAGCCGACCCTGTGGTGGGTGTACTGCTTGGTTTCTTGGTGGCGCTACCATTTGCGATTGGCCTAACCATCTATGAAGGCGAAAGTTTTACTCAAATAACCACCAAAGGCTGGATGGCAGTAACCTATGTTGGCTTGTTCGAGATGGGGATTACCTTTGTATTATGGCTTTCAGCACTTAAATCCACCAACAACACAGCGCGCATCAGTAACCTGATTTTTGCCTCACCGTTTATCTCATTGATGCTACTCGCGACCATCATTGGTGAAGAAATTCATCCATCCACTTTATTCGGTTTGGTACTGATCATTACCGGTTTGGTGATACAGCAACTCAAGCTATCTAAGGGCAAAAGTGCCTAAATGGCTCGAACAGTCGCGAAGTTGATAGAAATGATAAAGAAAGGCCCTCGTTATGAGGGCCTTTTGACAAGTGGGGGCAGGAGTCAACAATCAGTATTTTGCTAAGATGTCCGCAATCTCTTTGTTGGTGTTCGCAGCGATGATGGCATCAATATCATCATCGTTTTGGAACAGCTCAGAGAGCGCCATGATTGTTTGAATGTGGCTGTCTGAGTCCATCGCCGCTAGAGTAATAGAGAAGTACACTTCACCATTGTCTTCCGACTCAAGGTCAACACCGTTCTTAAATACGGTGACCTGTAGACAAGCTTCATTGACACCATCTTCAGGACGCGCGTGTGGCATCGCAATCTTTGGCGCCAGCACATAGTAAGCACCGATGTCTTTGTGTTTCTGTTGAATCGCTTCTAGGTAAGATTTTTCTACCTTGCCGTTCTCAATCAATTTTGAACAGGTAACCTCTAGCGCAGCGTCAACCGACAAGTTTTGTTCTGTTGAGATAACAATGTTATCGCCTGTTAGCTTTAGAATACTCATGACACAATCCAACCTAGAATCAGACCAACAACACCGAAGTCAAAATCAGCAAACGTTGTAGCTTCAAGTCCCATACCACCTAGCACTGGAAGCAGTAGCATTGGTAGGAACGAAATACATAGACCTTGAGTAAAGGCGCCTAGCACCGCGCCACGTAGACCACCCGTCGCGTTACCATAAACACCCGCTGCACCACCTACGAAGAAGTGAGGAACCACGCCAGCCACAATGATTGTCCAATCGAACATGCCTTGGATAGCCATTGCAATCAGACCCGCTGCAAATGAAGACAAGAAACCAATCAATACCGCATTAGGCGCCACTGGGAATACCATCGGGCAGTCAAGCGCAGGACGAGCACCCGGAACCAGTTTGTCAGAGATACCTTTGAATGCTGGAACAATCTCAGCAATCAGCATCTTCACACCTTGCAGAACAATGTACACACCACCGGCAAATACAAGGGACTGCATGAAGGTAAATACAATCCAGTTTTGACCACCAGATACGGTTTCAACGAATGTTGGACCTGCAAAAATTGATGCGAACATGAAGAAGATCGCCATCGTTGTTGCAACAGCTACTGGTGTATCACGAAGGAACATCAGGCTTTTAGGCACGTTGATATCTTCTGTCGACTTCGATGTATCACCAAACTTACTACCAATGTAACCAGACACTAGGTAAGAGAAAGTCGAAAAGTGCCCCATAGCGAGCTGATCGGTACCCATCACCTTTTCAGTGTATTTCTGAGCAAGAGCCGGCATGATCACCATCAGAGAACCGACAATCACTGAGCCCATCGCTACCAGTAACGTACCTTGGATGCCACCCGTTGACAGGATTACTGCGACTAGCATCGACATGAACATAGTGTGGTGACCAGTTAAGAAAATAAACTTAAGCGGTGTAAAACGAGCCAGTAAAATATTCACAACGAAAGCAAAGAACATATTCAGAGCCATTTCATAACCGAAAGCTTCTTGTGCTAATGCAACAATTGCTTCGTTATTTGGAATAACACCACTTACACCAAATGCTTCAGTAAATACGACTGAGAAATTATTTAATGCACCCACAAGAGCGCCAGCACCGAAACCTAAAATTAGGAAACCCATTACAGTTTTAATCGTGCCTTTTAATATGGTAGAAACGTCTGCTTTTTGAGCAACCAAGCCAATAAAAGCAATTAATCCGACCATGATTGCTGGCTCTTTTAATAAGCCAAGCATGAACTCAAAGAAATTAGCCATTATTTACTTCCTTACATGAAAGTTTTTAGTTGCTCTTCAATTGAAGCCTTATCAAAGATATTTGCTAGGCTTACAATGTTTGTTTTACCCGCTTCAGATAATTGATTTGCTACATCCGTTGCTGCTACCCAAATATCAGCCGTGCTTGATGCCGCAGAAGATAAATCTTCATGGTCAACTTCTGCCTCTAAACCAATTTTACCTGCAACTTCTTTAACCGCCATTTCCATCATTAAAGAAGTACCAAGACCATTTCCGCACACAACCATAATCTTTTTCATAATATAAATCTCTGTAGGGTTTTAATCAGGAAACTATATTGTCTCCGTTTATTTGTTGATAAGGATAGTATCGAAAAGACCCAAAAACAGAATAGATCACCATCACAAAACCAAAATGACCTTGTGATGCAGATCTCATTAAAATAAAGAAAAAGACGATTTAATCGTCGATACTACTTAAGAGTGAAGCGGTGATTTTATATAAGCTTGAAGAATATTATAAGGTGAGATATAAAATGTGATCTGGGTATATGATAGGAGTTCAGTATTAATCTTGTGCTTATTTCCCGTAATCGGTAAGCATTTTTTTAAGCAGGCTATTAACGTCTTTGGTCTTTTTATTTCTTTTAGTGAGTGCACTCAATGAAGTTGGCATTTTAGGTGATTCTTTATCAGAAATAACCTCTTCCTCGCGATCTCGCATTTTCTGCACCGCAGGAAGGAGCATGCGAACTTCTTCACCTTCTTTATTTACCATTACTACGATATTTCCAGACTCTACCGCTGTAATCGTTAGCGTGCCATGCTTAGGTGATTGAACTGTTTCGCCGACTAATGTGGATTGAGGTGGAACAGAACGGTCGGATAATTGGCCGCTACGTAGCTTAGCTGCCGTAATAGCACGAATATTACCTGTATTTTCAAACGCAACGATAACTGTATGGGTATTGTAGTATTCGATAACGGTGACGTAGCCATGATTCTTTGTATCAAATCTAGCACCTATTTGCATATCGAGCGGTGCGTCCATTTTCTTAATTTGCATTCAGCAATACCTATTACGTCCGTTTGTTAACTCAATAAATTATATACGCCATTATCGTCATATTAAATCATATTTCTTCTGTTCTAAGTCAAATATATCACACTAACTCTGGTCAGAACTTGAAATACCTATTATTAAATAATGAGTTGCGAGGGTTATTGGATTAGCTAAAGTTATCATTTAAGAAGAGGGAAAGGGAATGAGGCGACCAAAGAGATGAGTAAAAAACCATGCTATGGATCTTACTCATCGCTTCAATTTGTCATGCAACTACACGTTTGGGCTGATTATCTAACCGCTATACCCACTGCCCAGCCGCAAAGCCAGAACTCCAACACCACTGGAAGTTATAGCCTCCCAACCAACCGGTCACGTCCATCACTTCACCAACAAAGTACAGGCCAGATACCGTTTTACACTCCATGGTTTTCGACGAAAGATGATCGGTATCGACACCACCTAATGTTACCTCAGCGGTGCGGTAGCCTTCAGTACCATTCGGCGCGATCTTCCAGTTTTCTAAGTGCTCCGTAATTGCTGCCAATTGCTTTTCGTTGAACTGCTTTAGAGGCTTATCTTGCAGCTCTTTACGCTCGATTAACGCTTCAACCAGACGCTTAGGTAGCACTTTCGCCAGCGTATTCTTCAAGCTTTGATTTGGATGCTTCTCGCGCGAGCGTTCAAGCAGCTCAGCCACATCCGCTTCAGGCACTAAGTTAATCGAAACCGCTTGACCCGCTTTCCAGAAAGACGAAATTTGCAGAACAGAAGGGCCTGATAAACCACGGTGAGTAAACAGCAGCGCTTCTTTGAACAAAGTGCCATCTTGCGCGGTGATCTCTGCAGGAATCGCAATGCCAGACAGCTCAGCGAAATCCTCTTTATCTTCTTTATGCAGAGTGAAAGGCACAAGACCTGCGCAGGTTGGGATCACAGACAAACCAAACTGTTCAGCAATTTTATAGCCGAACGGTGTCGCACCCAGCTTAGGCATAGACAAACCACCAGTGGCAACCACTAAAGATTCGCACTCAACCTGCTCGGTGTTCAAATGAAGCTGAAAGCCTGCTTCTGTTTTCTCTATCGAATGAACGTCGCAACGATAGCGCTGCTGAACACCCGCATCGTTACATTCGGCAAGCAGCATGCTCACAATATCTTTCGCAGTATGATCGTTTACACAGAACAGCTGGCCGTGATCGCGCTCTTCAAACTCAATGCCGTATTTGCTCACCATAGAGATGAAGTCCCAGTTGGTGTACTGAGAAAGCGCTGATTTCACGAAGTGGCGGTTGTTACATAGGTAGTTATTCGCAGACACGTCATAGTTAGTGAAATTACAGCGACCACCGCCCGAGATCAAAATTTTTCGACCCGGTTTCTTGGCATGATCGACCACCAGCACGCGTCGACCTCTTTTGCCCGCTTCAGCGGCACACATTAGGCCAGCGGCGCCTGCGCCAATTACGATGACATCAAATTTTTCACTCATTGTGTTCTGCTTTATCTTACCCAGTCATCACTCAGTACTTCCTATACTGGTGACGTTACCAATAAAAAAGGATGTGCGTTATCAGCACATCCTTACTCGTTGCCCGCTATTCTAGCGTCAAATTTTAACTTTGCAATTGCCTACGTTGCGTTCAATAAAGGACGCAATCAAGTGGGAATGCGGAGCATTCTATTTTCGATACGCTTTGGCTATTACACCAAAAATGCCGCCAGTAGGGTTACGCCTAAAAGCGAGACCGACAAAATGAATAACTCTCTTACTCTATCGCATTTACCCGTAAATACCGGGTCATGGTGATGGTGGTACTCTTTGCTCTTGATATAGCTGAATAGCCTCACCTGCTTGGTCACGTTGCCATGGGTCGTGAAGAAACCACCACCATCGACTTGTTGATACAAAAGCGGGTGCGCTTCGCGCATGATATAGATGAGTTTTCTGAGTGCCGTAACATAGCGAGCCAAATTCACGCAGGTTACAACCATCAATGCAAATAGAATCGTATCGCCACTGATCATCCTTTCCTCCCTACATCCTCACAGGGCGCTCAAAAGAAAAAGACAATCAGAGCTTTTTCTTACAGCTTATACCGCTGCAGGAGCATCCATAATTGAAGATGAACCATCTTTTGCCAATTGCGCTAAGTCTTTATCGATGAAGAATAGGGCTTTACCGTCTTCACCAACAAGTTCTAGCTTGTCCAGAATACCTTTGAATAGCTTCTCTTCCTCGTGCTGCTCAGCGACATACCACTGCAGGAAGTTAAAGGTAGAGTAATCTTGTGTGCTGAAAGCAACGTGAGCCAGTTTGTTGATCTTCTCAGTGATCATCTGCTCATGTTCGTAAGTCTCGCGGAAAACAGCACCTAGGCTCTCAAACTCATGCTTTGGTGCTTCAATCGCACCTAAAATAGGCATTGCACCTGTTTCACTTACGTAAGTGAACAAACGCTGCATATGTTCCATTTCTTCCACTGCATGAGCGCGTAAAAACTCTGCTGCTCCTTCAAATCCTTTATCTTCACACCAAGCACTCATTTGTAAGTATAGATTGGATGAGAAAAATTCTAGGTTAATTTGCTCATTCAGTTGTTCAACCATAGTTGTAGACAGCATTTACGTCTCCTAATTACGCCTTCGTTTTCCCTACTATATCACTATTTTATGAATATCTCGCAGGCTATTAGTTAACCATTGTTTCGGCATGGTTTTACGCAAGAGAGTGGATATGAGATCACTTCAGCAAAAAAACACCTGCCTTAGTGCTAATCTTTAGTTAGACAATGAGTAAGGAGATAGCGGTATGAGTTACAAACATATTTTGGTCGCCGTCGATTTATCTGACGACAGCAAACTGATCGTAGACAAAGCAGTCGCACTAGCGAAACCGCTGGATGCCAAAGTCTCTTTTATCCACATCGATATCAACTACGCAGAGCTCTACACAGGGCTAATTGATATCAACATGGCGGAAACCCAGCACAATGCCATGGAAGCTTCTCGTATCCAGTTGAGCAACTTTGCTGAGCACGCACAATACCCGATCACCCATACCTTAGTGGGCAGTGGGGATCTCAGCCATGAACTGTGCGACACCATTAAAGAGTACAATGTTGACCTTGTAGTTTGCGGCCACCACCAGGATTTCTGGAGTAAGCTGCTGTCATCAACTCGTCAACTGATCAACGCCACGCCTGTCGATATGCTGGTCATTCCATTACGGGATCCGGAAGACTAATTCGTTACAGTTGGGTAACATAAGCGAATACTTTCACAATGAACTATTGTTATGCGTTATTTAGTTGGTGTTACCCTTCTATGGGCCTTCTCATTCAGCCTGATCGGGGTTTATCTCGCGGGTCAGGTTGATTCATGGTTTTCAGTCTGGATGCGTGTCGCGCTTGCCGGACTGGTATTCCTTCCTTTCTTGAAATTTCGAGGCATTTCAAAAAAACTGATCGCGAAACTGATGACCATCGGTGGTATTCAGCTTGGCTTGATGTACTGCTTCTACTATCAATCATTTCTACTGCTGTCGGTACCAGAGGTGTTGCTGTTCACCGTCTTCACCCCGATTTACGTCACTCTGATTTATGATTTCTTGAAAGGCCAGTTTTCGCCGTGGTATTTGGTAACGGCCGCGATCGCAGTAGCGGGTGCTGCTTTCATTAAGTTCGCGGGCGTGAATGACAACTTCTTGATGGGTTTCCTTGTTGTTCAAGGTGCTAACCTCTGCTTTGCCATTGGTCAGGTTGGCTACAAAACCCTTATGGAACAGGAATCCGTTGAGCTCCCTCAACATACTATTTTTGGCTACTTTTACTTGGGCGCGCTGTGTGTAGCGTCGGTTGCTTTCTTACTATTGGGCAATCCAGATAAGCTACCAACCACGTCGACTCAGTGGGGCATCTTAATTTACCTTGGCTTGATCGCTTCTGGTCTGGGCTACTTCTTCTGGAACAAAGGTGCAAGCATGGTCAACGCTGGCGCACTAGCCGTGATGAACAATGCATTGGTGCCAGCGGGCTTGGTGGTAAACATCCTAATTTGGAACCGCGACGTCGACCTGACAAGGTTGTCGATTGGTGGTGCGATCATCTTGCTGTCTCTGTGGGTCAACGAAACTTGGGTTAAAAAGCGTGTTGAGCAGAGCCTGAATAAAGCTTAAGAAGCAACAATCAAAAAGAGCGACCTAAGGTCGCTCTTTTCAATTCAATTCTGTTTTAGGCTCGCTGCCCTAGTGAATATGACTCACTTTTGAGGCTGCATTCACGGTTAGAGCGGAGCTATCGACTTGCAGGTTAATGCCTTCCAGCTCGCTCTGCAGCTTGCGGCTTTTTTTGTACAGCTTTTGCTGCTTTTTGATCATCTTAGCCAGCTTTTTGTTGTACTTCTTCTGCTTTTTCGCCACTTTCTTCGCGCGTTTTAGCTCACTCTTATCCAGCAGTTCAGAAGAAGGTGACAGTTGTGTATCCATGACCTGAATCGCTGGTGCTTTCTTAGCCTGTAGCTTTTGAGCTTGTATCTTCTTAACGACAAGTTGCGACTTGCTGTTTGAGGCACTCTTAGCAGGTGAGGATAAGTTTAGAGATTCTTGGCTAAGCGCATTAGCTGGCGCTAAGGTCAGTGTTTCAGCAAGCAGACCACACGCTACCTTTTCGCTATCTGGCTTGCTTTGGCAACTCGCCGGTGGAATCGCTGCGGGCTTACATAAATTCGCTTTATCGGCAGACGAGCGAGCACACGAACGGCACACAAATTTAGGTTCACTCACCAAGCGGTGAATTTCGCCTAGGTGTTCAGTAATGTCTCGACGATTTAACTTACAAAAGCGTTTAGCCATGCTACAACTCCAGCTAAGAATAATAATAATTCTTAGTTAGATATACATCTCTAACACGGCTATCGCAAGGAAAAAATTCAGTTTTAGCGTATTTCTGACGGAACGATTTTTCTGTCTTCCGCTAAGTCATTGATGCTTTTACGTACACATCAAAACGGTTCTTTTTGGTCTCAATCGCCATACTCGGTTTTTGCTCATCCAACCAAGCAGCATAATCGGGTCTTTTCACCACAACACGCTTCGCGGCAAGCTTCAAAGCAGGCTGTAATAACCCATCCGCATCGAGGTCAGCACCAACAAGAGATTGGAACACGCGCATCTCTTTTTTCACCAGAGCCGACTTTTTCTTGTTCTCTGGATGTGGATACATAGGGTCAAGATAAACAACATCCGGCTGAGCGAATTCAGGATCGGCGCTCAGTTTATCGAGCGCATCATGGCTTGAGGCATGAATCAGACTCATACGTTCACTCACCCAAGTACCGATATCCGCATCTTGCTTAGCTCGTTGCAGGCCGTCATCCAGCAGAGCAGCAACCACAGGGTGACGCTCGACCATCTGCACTTTACAACCCAATGATGCCAATACAAATGCATCACGCCCTAGGCCAGCCGTACCATCAAGAATGGTTGGCGTCGCACCTTTGTTCAGACCGGCAGCTTTGGCAATAGCTTGGCCTTTACCTCCACCAAACTTACGTCGATGACCTACCGCGCCACCCACTAAGTCGACAAAGATAGCACCGAGTTTTGGTTCATCGACTTTGCGTAATTCGAGTCTTTCGCTGGTGAGCACCAAGGCAAATACACTGTTCTCGTCATGAGAAAGGTGCCAGCGTGCTGCTAGCTCATTGAGGCGTTCGATTTGGCTTGCGTCTTCGCAAATCAGTTGTAGTTGCAAGGTTGTCTCCAGAGGACTCGATGATTCAAAACAATTGAGGCAACCAGTTTACCTGATTGCCTCACAAATACGTAATGTTGAAATGACTTAATATCTACATGCCGACACGAGGTTTATTAGACCAGACGCTCTTGTCTTAGCTCTTCCACCAGCTCAGGTAGCGGCTTCGGACGACCGATAATGTAGCCTTGTGCGTAGTTGACCCCAAGCTCGATGAGCTTATCGATGATCTGGGTGTTCTCAACAAACTCCGCCACCGTGTATTTACCCATCTGTTTAGCGAGATCGTTAATCGAGCGCACCATAACATGGTCCATTTCGTTGACATCAATATCACGCACAAACAGGCCATCAATTTTCACGATATCAACTGGTAACTTCTTCAAGTAGCCAAATGAAGACAAGCCCGAGCCAAAATCATCCAGAGCGATCATACAGCCTAGCTCTTTCAATTGTGTAAACAGCTCGATTGCCTGATTCATATTACTCATCGCCGCAGTCTCAGTGATCTCTAAGCAGATCTTGTCGCACGGAACCATTGACTGTTCTAGGCTATCAATTAAGAACTCAACAAACTCGCGATTACCCATTGAGTGGCCAGAAAGGTTAATCGAGCACATTCCTAACTCTTCGACCACACCATGGTTCTCTTCCAGCCAAGCTAGCGTTTGGCTCACGACTTGGCGATCAATCAAATGAGCGATGTTATAGCGCTCTGATGCTGGCATAAAGATCCCTGGAGAGATGTACTCACCATTATGATTCTTGATTCGCACCAGTATCTCAAAGTGCATCAATTCGCTTTGTTTATCTAAGCCAAGGATTCGTTGGGCAAACAGCTCGATACGATCATGAGCCAGTGCCTCGTGTACCAAGTTGACACACTCCATCTCTAAATGACGACGACGCAGATCTTCATCATCTTGATGGTAAAGGTTGTAGCGATTTCTTCCCTCTTCTTTGGCGGCATGACAGGCTGCATCCGCTTGAGCATGCACCATCTGCGGAGAAGCCGCCGTATGGTCAATCAAACGAATACCGATTGAGCAGGTAAGGTTGAGTTGAATGTCATCCCAAAGGAAGGCGTTGTCACCCATCATTGCGATAATGCTGCGACACACGTTAACCGCATCTCGCTCAGTACAATCTTTTAGTAATACCGCAAATTCATCTCCGCCCATGCGCGCTAGCACTGCATTGTAAGGCAGCACGTTCTCAAGCAAGCCGGCACTGAACAGAATCGCCGCATCGCCCGCTTCATGGCCTGCTGTGTCGTTGAGCACCTTCAATTGGTCTAAGTCTAGGAACAGCATAGCGTGAGTACGCATGTGGCTCTCAACCTCTTTCAAAGCCTTCTGCAGTTCTTGCTCAAAATGGTTGCGGTTGAAGGTATGAGTCAATAAGTCGTAACGTGCTTGGTACTCTAACTGCTCCGCCAGTTCATGGGTTTCGGTGATGTCTTCACCAACGATCAGCAGCTGATTTGAATCCACCAGCGGTCTAATGTTTTCACGAATCCAGATCTTACTGCCATCAGCATGGCGATATTGGATATCACGACGCCATACCCCGCGCGACTTATGCTGGGGTTGAAGGAGGATTTGACGCGGAATCATGGCATTTCGGTCGACGTAAAACTCACGCGGACGATGGCCAAGTAGTTCGCTTAACGGGTAACCCAATAGTTCTTCAGCAAATTGGTTTACCTGCTGAATGCGGTTGTTTTCATCCAACGTAATCATCATTACGGGTTGTTTGTCGTAATAGAGCTTAAGGTTCGCCTCACGTTGGAATAGCTTATTTTCAGCGAGCTTTCTAGAGGTCACATCACGCGCTTCAAACAGGAATTGCAGCTCACTGGATTCGCTATCCGGCATTGGCTTAAGTGAGATATCGAGCACCAGTACGCCTCTATCACGGCACCACACCTCGGCTTCGAAACGCAGAGAAGTGTATGACTGCGCTTCCATGAAGTACTTCTTAAGAGACTCGCTCGCTGCATCTTCCCAGTGCTGATGTTGATAGATAGGCGTGCCAACTTGATAACCTTGGTTATAGAACAGCTCATGCAGCTTACTGTTGCTCGAGAGCAAGACCCCTTCGCGATCGATGATGCCCATAAACTGTAAGCTCTGATCGAAGATAGACTCCAGCAGAATCTGACTATTGCGGCTATCACGCTCGCTCTTCTTTAGGCGATTCAGGTAGTAAACCAAGGTTACGATCACGCAGCCCATCGCTAGAAACAATAAGCCTAGAGTGCGAATCTCATCTTGGTAACGTTCAAAGAAGGGTTGAGGTTTATTGTAAAAGGTCGCCGACAGGTCGCTATATTCGCCAAGGTCCCAGCGATTAAGTTGCTGGTAATCGAGCTTAATCTCCGCTGCGCCCTCAACCACAGGTGGTAACTCCTGATCAGGGTTAGCAAGCATACGACGTAGGGTGAGCCCAGTCTCACGCCCTTGGCTCTGGCCACTCTGAACCACACCACCAATCGCACCAAAACCTAAGCCAAGATCATGCACCATATAGATTGGCATCTTGGTCAGTTTGTTCAGCTCACGCCAGTCATCGTCATTGCTGACATTACCTTTCGCATCTCGATAGTAAACCCAAAACAGTAAGCTTTTGCTCATATCAGCTTGCTGAGCGAAGTTCACCAATTCTCGATACGAACGAGGTTGATAGTGTTCAATAAAGGAGGCGTGTTGTGGATACTGTCGCAAATGTCGATCCACCTGTGCGCGAACCGCTTCCCCCGTGACCGAAAAGTCAGAAACGATGTAGATCTTGTTCGCCATCGGCTGTAAGCGCTGGATCAGGGTGATATTGCTATTGAGGTCAATGTCTTCGGTTATCCCTGTCGCATTGAGACCTTCTGTCATCGAGGATGAATAGTTGTTAATACCACCAAACACGACCGGAGTACCATTGAGTTCCGGGGCAAGCCTTTTCATTAAATTGAGGGCGTTGTTGTCACTAACTACGACCGCAGAGAACTCTTCATTGGCAAGCTTGGTACGGTAGAGCTGATAAAGTTTATCGAAGTACTCTTCGCTTTGAGCGCGCTTGCTGTCTAAGTAAACCACGCGGTAGGGAATATCATCACGATCAAGCTCTTTGGCCAGCCCTTTTTGAAAGTTATCTGTCCAGAAAAAGCCTTGGTGGTAGGAGTGAACAACCAATACATCTTTTGATTGAGCAGAAACCCAAAAGCTCCAAATCAAAAGAATAAAAAATAACGAAAATCGCACTAAGCTCACCCTAACAACATACTTGCTGCTAATATTATCACCCTTGGCTATGATGTGTACTCTAGCTATTAAACTTTCAACCAATTCACGAGGTTTGCATGCCGACTTCAACCGCTCGTCTTGATGATCTAGATCGCGCCATTCTTAAAACCTTAATGGAAGACGCTCGCACCCCTTATGCCGAAATGGCGAAGCAGTTTGATGTCAGCCCTGCGACGATTCACGTGCGCATTGAGAAGATGAAATCGGCAGAAGTCATTGAAGGTACAGAGGTAGTGGTGAACACCAAGAAGCTTGGCTACGACGTATGCTGCTTTATCGGTATCAACCTCAATGCTGCGAAAGACTACCACTCTGCGATTGCTAAATTAAACGCGCTCGATGAGGTGGTCGAGGCCTACTACACCACAGGCGCTTACAACATCTTTGTAAAGCTGATGTGTAAGTCCATTGAAGAGCTGCAATACGTGTTGATTGATAAGCTACAGGCGATTGATGAGGTGCAATCAACCGAGACGCTGATCTCGCTGCAAAACCCAATCAATCGCAATGTGAACCCATAATAGGTTAGTGTATAGACACAAAAAGAGCCTCACAAAGAGGCTCTTTTTACATTCTGACCAGCAGCACAATATTAAGCGCTGATACCTGCGTGACGCAGCATCGCATCAATTTGTGGCTCACGACCACGGAAGCGCTTAAATAGCTCCATAGGTTCTTCACTGCCACCCATCTCAAGGATGTTGTTTAGGAAGCGTTTACCCGTTTCAGTATTGAAGATGCCTTCCTCTTCAAATGCTGAGAATGCATCTGATGACAATACTTCAGCCCAAAGATAGCTGTAGTAACCCGCACTGTAACCACCGGCAAAGATATGGCTAAAGCTGTGAGAGAAACGGTTCCACTCTAGGCTTGGCAGTACCGCAACCTTAGACTTCACATCCGCCAGTGTTTCAAGCACACGTGCGCCCACTTCTGGGTCATACGTCGTGTGAAGCGTAAAGTCGAATAGACCGAACTCGAGTTGACGCAGAATGAACATCGCAGATTGGAAGTTCTTCGCCGCTAGCATCTTCTCTAGCATCTCTTTTGGTAGCGCTTCACCGGTCTCGTAGTGACCTGAGATAAAAGCCAGTGCCTCTTCTTCCCAGCACCAGTTTTCTAAGAACTGACTTGGCAGCTCAACCGCATCCCAAGGCACACCGTTGATACCCGCAACCGCACCAGCCTCAACTTGAGTCAACATGTGGTGAATACCGTGGCCAAATTCGTGGAACAGAGTCACTACTTCATCGTGAGTGAACAGTGCTGGCTTATCGCCAACTGGCTTGTTGAAGTTACACGTTAGGTAAGCCACCGGGGTTTGCAGCTCACCTGATGCAGTAATACGACGACCGCGGCAGTCATCCATCCACGCACCGCCGCGTTTGTGCTCACGTGCGTACAAGTCTAGGTAGAAGCTGCCACGCAGTGTTTCATTCGCATCAAAGATGTCAAAGAAGCGCACCGACTCATGCCAAGTATCTACGCCTTCACGCTCTTTTACTGTCATACCAAACACACGGCTTAGTACTTCAAATAGACCAGAGACAGCTTTTGACTCTGGGAAGTAAGGGCGCAGCTCTTCATCCGAGATCTCAAATAGGTGCTGCTTCTGTTTTTCGCTGTAGTAAGCGATGTCCCAAAGCTCCAGCTCAGACACACCAAACTCTTTTTCCGCGAACTGGCGTAGCTCTTCCACTTCACGCTCACCTTGAGGTTTTGCTTTCACCGCTAGGTCGTTCAAAAAGCCCAGTACCTGATCAGGCGTCTCTGCCATCTTGGTTGCTAGAGATTTCTCGCTGTAGGTACCAAAACCAAGCATGCGTGCGATTTCGTGACGCAGTTTCAGTTGCTCGGTGATGATCTCGCTGTTATCCCATGTACCTGCATTTGGACCACGGTCTGATGCGCGAGTCACATACGCTTCATACAGCTCTTGGCGCAGCGCTTGGTTATCACAGTAGGTCATCACGGGTAGGTAAGATGGAATATCTAGTGTAAGAAGGTAGCCTTCTTGTTCTTTCGCTTCGGCGGCGGCTTTCGCTGCAGCTAATGCAGATTCCGGCATGCCAGCAAGCTCTGCAACGTCAGTGATCTGCTTGCTCCAACCCATGGTCGCATCAAGTACATTGTTTGAGAACTGCGAGCCCAGCTCAGACATGCGCTTGCTGATCTCACCGTAACGATGCTGCTCATCAGCTGGTAGGCCAATGCCCGACAGTTCGAAATCGCGCAGCGCATCGGTAATGGTTTTCTTCTGTGCTTGGCTCAGTGATGCAAATTCGTCACTCGCCTTGATCGCTTTATATGCCTCAAACAAGCCTTTGTGTTGACCAACCCAAGTACCGTACTCAGAAAGCAGCGGTAAGCAGCTCTCGTAAGCTTCACGCAGTTCATCGCTGTTTACGACTGAGTTCATATGGCTCACTGGTGACCAAATGCGGCTAAGGCGGTCATCCACCTCTTCAATTGGAGCCACTAGGTTATCCCAGCTTGGTGAGGTATTACCTTCAAGTACTTGTTCTATCTTATTGCGACACTCTGCAATCACTTGCTCTACCGCTGGCTTAACGTGCGCAGGGGTGATCTGTGAAAACGGTGGTAGGTCCGTGAAGGTTAATAGCGGGTTAGACATATAAACATTCCTTTGGCTTGGAGACTTGCGTCTTATTGTATTCAGGTCGTCTTACAGTTTTGAGTTCAATCGACTCATAATTACATGCGAATAGTTATTAAATAGTGTCCATAAGCGCAAATTTCAATAGTAGAACCAATAACTAACCGTTCACCCTCGCGACGACACACGCATTTTGGGGAGAATTTATTGGCTAGTGCGGTATATAATGGAGACAGAATACCCACCGACACCAA
Organism: Vibrio sp. Isolate30; assembly: GCF_022397975.1. Classification (NCBI taxonomy): domain Bacteria; kingdom Pseudomonadati; phylum Pseudomonadota; class Gammaproteobacteria; order Vibrionales; family Vibrionaceae; genus Vibrio; species Vibrio sp. Isolate30. The sequence continues at coordinate 35,174 of NZ_JAKEUS010000008.1, read as the reverse complement.
CCACACTCTATAGCGAGAGTGTTACGAGAGTTTAATTTGTTAAGTTATCGCCACAGCTTCCACGCGGGTAACCATGCCGATGTGGTTAAGCATATTGTACAAAGCCTTATTCTTAATTCACTGAAGCAGAAGGACAAACCTTTTGTCTATCACGATACCCACTCTGGTGTTGGTCGCTACGACTTAACTCATGAATGGTCAGAAAAGACCGGCGAGTACAAACAAGGTATCGCAAGAGTTTGGGATCAAAAGCAGATTCCAGAAGAGATTCAAAGCTACCTAGACGCTATCGCAACCCTCAACAACGGTGAAAAGCTGCGTTACTACCCAGGTTCACCGCGTGTTGCACGTGCTCACCTACGTCAACAAGATCGTATGGTACTGACTGAGCTTCACCCAGCCGATCACCCACTGCTTGAACAAGAGTTCCACCGCGATCGCCAAGTCTCTATCTACAAAGAAGATGGCTTCAAACGCCTTAAAGGCAGCCTGCCACCAAAAGAGCGTCGTGGTCTGGTTCTGATCGATCCACCTTATGAGCTAGCGAAAGAGTATCGTGACGTCGTAAACGCCATCTTCCAAAGCCATAAGCGCTGGGCTACGGGCATTTACGCGATTTGGTACCCAGTGGTTAACCGCTGTGATATCGAAGACATGATCGAAGGGCTAGAAGGTCTTGGCATTCGCAAGATTCTGCAAATTGAACTCGGCGTATCCCCAGACACCAATGAACGCGGTATGACAGCTTCGGGCATGATCGTGATTAACCCGCCTTGGAAACTGGAAAGCCAGATGAAAGAGATTCTGCCGTTCCTAAAAGACGCGATTGCGCCAGCAACTGGCCATTGGAAAGTCGACTGGATTGTTCCTGAATAAATCATCTTGAATTTATTCAAATAGAATCAAAAACATAAAAGTGCAGCGAACCTCTCGCTGCACTTTTTCTTTATTAAAAGATAACTTTTTTCACCTCAACTTCGTCTTTTCTTACCGACCTTCGTCTTAAGGGTGTAGGTAACCTCAGAACAGGATAATTTAAGCCATTCAGCACAGCTACTTGAGCGCCTAACGTCGTTAAAATCAACGCAATAGACAAGCTATTGACTTGTGATTTTGCCTCGTTTTGCATCTCAATTAGCAGTACTGACTTCCTTGGATTTCTAACTATCTGAAAGTTAGGGAATTAGAGACTTTCTTATCCCGTTCTGAGGTTAAATAAACTAATTCTTAGAGTGAGAAAGACCCCATGATTAAAGTTATCAGCTTCAAAATTTGCCCATTTGTTCAACGTGTTACTGCAGCGCTAGAAGCAAAACAGATCCCCTACGAGATTGAATACATCAGCTTGAAAGACAAACCACAATGGTTCCTAGATATCTCGCCAAACGGCCAAGTACCAGTGATGGTGACTGAGTCTGGCACAGCGTTATTCGAGTCGGATGCGATCATCGAGTACATTGAAGATGAGTTTGGCCCACTAGAGCAAGGCGTGACTAACGAACAACGCGCATTAGACCGTGCATGGAGCTACCTAGGTTCTAAACACTACTTGGCACAGTGCGGCACCATGAGCAGCAAAAACCAAGTAACGTTTGAAGAGCGTGCAGAGAAGCTGATTAAAGCGTTCCACAAAGCCGAGAATCAATTATCCGGTAACACCAAGTTCTTCAAATCAGATGAGATGAGCAATGTTGATATGGCGTGGCTACCTCTGCTACACCGTGCAGCGATCGTGAAGGCACACTCTGGCTACGACTTCTTCTGTGGCTTACCGAAGATGCAGGCGTGGCAGAAGAACGTTCTAGAGTCGGGTTTAGTCGAAAAAACCGTTTCAGAAGATTTCATTAAGCTGTTTAGCGACTTCTACCTAACCAACACCTATCTCGCTGATGGCAAGGACGTGCAAGCTCAGACCGGATGTGGTTCAAGCAACTGCTGTGGCTAAACTTCTCATCCGTTTCAACAAAGCGGAGTGATGTCTTATTCCGCTTTGTTGCTGTCTCATCGCTATTTGTCATAAGCAATGTCACTTTTTCCCATTTAGTAAATTGCTAGACTCGATTTATGATAGCAGCATAGGATAGGTAACAATTCATGTTGATAGCGTTGAGTTCACTCAGACGCACCCCAATGTAATTGTTATCAACAAAATTAATAAGCTCTTGGAGAAAGTAATGGCGACTCATTTTGATTATATCTGTATCGGCGGTGGTTCTGGCGGTATCGCATCAGCAAACCGTGCAGCGATGTACGGCGCAAAGGTTGCACTTATCGAAGCACAAGACCTAGGCGGCACATGTGTAAACGTTGGCTGTGTTCCTAAAAAGGTGATGTGGCACGGTGCTCAAGTTGCAGAAGCGATGAACCTATACGCAGAAGACTACGGCTTCGATGTAGATGTAAAAGGCTTCGACTGGAGCAAACTGATTGAGAGCCGCCAAGCTTATATTGGTCGTATCCACCAATCTTACGATCGTGTTCTAGGCAACAACAAAGTTAACGTGATTAGAGGCTTTGCTAAGTTTGTTGACGAGAAAACGGTTGAAGTAAACGGTGAACACTACACAGCAGATCACATCCTGATCGCAGTGGGTGGTCGTCCTACGATTCCAAACATTCCAGGCGCTGAATACGGTATTGATTCAAATGGCTTCTTCGAGCTTGCTGAGCAACCAAAACGTGTTGCGGTTATCGGCGCTGGTTACATCGCAGTTGAGATTGCGGGCGTTCTACACGCACTAGGCACAGAAACACACCTATTCTGCCGTAAAGAGTCTCCATTACGTAGCTTTGACCCAATGATCATCGAAACGCTAGTAGAGGTGATGGACGCAGAAGGTCCAACGCTACACACTCACTCTGTACCAAAAGAAGTGATTAAAGAAGCAGATGGCAGCCTAACTCTGCACCTAGAAAATGGTGAAAGCCAAAATGTTGATACCCTAATCTGGGCTATCGGTCGTCACCCAGCGACAGATGCAATTAACCTAGCATCAACGGGCGTTGAAACGAACGATCGCGGCTACATCAAGGTAGACGAGTACCAAACAACTAACGTTCCTGGTATCTACTGTGTAGGTGACATCATGGAAGGTGGTATCGAGTTAACGCCTGTTGCAGTTAAAGCCGGTCGTCAGCTTTCTGAGCGCCTATTCAACGGTAAAACCAACGCGAAGATGGACTACGATCTTGTTCCTACTGTTGTATTCAGCCACCCACCAATCGGCACCATTGGTCTAACGACTCAAGAAGCTGAAGAGAAGTACGGCAAAGACAACATCAAGGTTTACACGTCTGGCTTCACTGCAATGTACACAGCAGTAACCAAACACCGTCAACCTTGTAAGATGAAGCTAGTATGTGCAGGTGAAGAAGAAACTGTAGTTGGTCTACACGGCATCGGCTTCACTGTAGATGAGATGATTCAAGGCTTCGGCGTAGCAATGAAGATGGGCGCAACCAAAGCAGATTTCGACTCAGTTGTTGCTATCCACCCTACAGGTTCTGAGGAGTTCGTAACGATGCGTTAATCGCAGTTACGACCATTCTAGACTTCGAAAAGCAGGCTTTGTCCTGCTTTTTTTGTGTCTCTTCTAAACCTTGCCCAGCACTTCAACGTAACAGACAAAGATTTCCTCTTAACGAAACATCGGAGTGTGTTATGAACTTACTGATTGAATCTTTTGAAGGCGGTATCTACCTTGCTTATCAAGTCACAGACCATAACCGAAGACTGGTGATGGACAGCGACCAGCACCCGAAAAAGTTTATGAGCCTCAACCAAGTGCGCGACCACTTTCATGACCACTCAATCACCTCTGCGACGCTGGTTCACAACAGTGCTTATGATGAGATGTGTGGTGAACAATGCGGCAGCGACACTCCTCTCAGTGTCGACCTAAGATGGTAAGCACCACCACATTCCAAATGTATTTCAAACTGAAAAGAGGACTTAAAATTAAGTCCTCTTTTTTCGACTGGCATAGTAATTAGCGTGTCATTCGTCAGTTTCTGCGCTTAATGTTGCCCTCACGAACAATGAAATCAAACAGCGGCGCAAACAGATTAGCAAACAGTATTGCGAGCATAATGCCTTCTGGATAGGCCGGATTGAGCACTCGAATTCCTATCGTCATTACGCCGATCAGAATACCGTAAGCCCACTTGCCTTTATTGGTGAAGGCTGCAGACACCGGGTCGGTTGCCATAAAGAAGGTACCAAAGGCCACACCACCAAGTACAAAGTGCCAATAGAAAGGCATTGAGAACATGGCATTGGTTTCTGAGCCGATCAGATTTAACAAACTAGAAGTCGCCACAAGACCAACAATCACCCCTGCGACAATCCGCCATGAAGCTATCTTCATCACGATGAGTGCCAAACCGCTGAGCATAATGAGCAACGATGATACTTCCCCCATCGAACCAGGGATATTACCGATAAAAGCATCCATCCAAGAGATTGATTCTCCGGTCATGTTGTTCATCAATGCACTGTTACCACCTTCGTACCACTGACTCAATGGTGTCGCACCTGAATAGCCGTCTGCCGCAACCCATACTAGGCCGCCAGACATATTGGCTGGATAAGCAAAATATAGGAACGCGCGCCCCGCAAGAGCAGGGTTAAGGAAGTTACGACCTGTACCACCAAAGATCTCTTTGGCAACAACAATACCGAAGGTGATACCTAACGCAGCTTGCCAAAGTGGAATCGTTGGCGGCAGTATCAGAGCGAACAGCACCGAGCTAACGAAAAAGCCCTCGTTCACCTCATGCTTGCGCACAATGGCAAACAGCACTTCCCAAAATCCCCCGACGACAAACACGGTGGCATAGACAGGTAAAAAATAGAGTGCACCGAGCCACATCTGACTCAACCATCCGCTCGATGTAAGCGCCTCTACGCTCCCGAAGGCCCAAGCTAAACGCCAATTTCCTTCGATAACAGCCAACAGCTCGGCACCAGTATAGGTCGCATTCAACCCCATAACGGCTTGATGACCAACGTTATACATACCCCAAAACATTGCAGGGAAGGTAGCTAGCCACACCATGATCATAATGCGCTTGAGATCGATACTGTCTCGGACGTGGGTCAGCCCTTTATTCACATGGCCGGGTGTATAGAATATGGTCGCTGCCGCTTCATATAATGGGTACCATTTTTCGTACTTACCACCCGCTTCGAATTGAGGGGAGACCCCCTCTATCCACTTCTTCAATTTCATATCTTTGTAACCTCATTTTCTTGAGTCACTAGCAATACGAAACAAACCGTGTTTGAGAGCAATTTAGATAAACCCTACCAATAACTAAACCCACACACATTTACCCAACTTCAGCTTTTAGATAGAAAAAGCAGGGTTAAAATTTTGGGGAGAAGATCACATGTTGAAATTTTCATCCTTATTCTTAAAAATGCGACTCATTAGCTCATTTTTTCATATGTAATTGATAAAAATGTCGAAAAAACATCGAAAACTCTTATAGAATGCTCGCATAATAAAGATATAAAAAAGATCAGTTGTGCAAAAACAAAGCAGTGGCTCCACTGAGGTTTTCTATCACCTCATGGATCTGTCAGATAAAGAAAAAAGTCTTTACTTAGAGCGATTAAAGGCTGAACAACCCGGTTTATACCAACAAGTTCTTCCACTTATTAACGAAGAACCTTCAGAGCAGATCACATCGCTGTTCGGCTTCCACGCACAGCAAGCAACCGAAACAGAGCTCAACCTCACCAACACCTTAGTAGACAAGTACCAGATCTCTCATGAACTGGGTCGCGGTGGTATGGGAATTGTTTATGCTGCGAGCCGAGCAGACAGAACCTTCGAGCAAGACCTTGCGGTCAAATTCATTCAACCCGCACTCTCACATATCCTAGGTGAACACGCTCTGTTTCAAGAGGCGCAACTGCTGGCTCACCTCAATCACCCTTGTATCGCCAAAGTGTTCGATGGTGGGGTCTATGAGGAGTCAGTCTACATCGTCATGGAGCGTGTAGAGGGAGAGACACTTTCACTGCACTTGCAGAACCGTTCTTTGAATGAAAAACAAAAGCTCAATCTATTTAAAGAGATCTGCTCTGCTATCGAACATGCACACCAAAAGCAGGTTTTACACGCCGATCTCAAACCAGAAAACATCCTAATTGATCAACTAGGCTCACCTAAGATTCTGGATTTCAACCTGACTCAAAAGGTTAAACAGCCCGTTCCAGACAAAAACACCGACGTATCTCTGCTCACAGCCTATAGCAAGGCTTACGCAAGTCCAGAACAAGCAGCCGGGCAATTTCTGACTCAGCAAAGTGACATCTATTCTCTGGGTAAAATCCTGGCATTGATCTTTGACTCATCTTCCAACTTAGATATCGACCTTATTGTTGAAAAGGCGACGCACCATGAACCTTATCGGCGCTATGCCAGCGTGAGTGAGTTGCGCCAAGATATTGTACGCATGTTGGAGTACCGACCTATTTCACTCCGAGAGAAACACCCACTCCATGCTCTATCTAAGCTACTGAAGCGTCGCCCAGTACAGAGTGCCCTGACTATTCTGTTATTGATTTCAGGCGCTACCTTCTCGACTGCAATCTTCAACAAGAACCTTCAACTGCAAAAAGAGAAGCAAGTTGCCGAGGAAATGATGTACGAGGTAACAAGCCTGCTGTTTCATGCTAAGGGCAGTGATGCCGCCAAAATGTCAGTAGGTACCATGCTTGAACTCACAAGGCGTCGAATATTATCGAACCCAGATTTACCCAAAGACGTTAAGCAAAAAATGCTATTGGCAATGCTAACGCCTGCACCAGAAAAATCCGTGACTCATAAAAACAAAGCAAATTCATCTAGTAACTGATTATGAAAAAAGCTCTCCTAACCTGTTTTGCAACATGCGTTGTCAGCCTGACTGCGCACGCAGAGGATAACCCACCTCTGACTGGGTACTTTATCGATTCGCCCGTTTCGGGCCTCTACTACGAGACCAGCTCAAACCTCTCTGGCACCACAGATAAAGGGGCATTCCAATACAACTCAGGTGATATCGTGAGCTTTTTCATTGGCACCGATAACTCGGGTTACCTGCTGACTACCCTATCAGGTCAAGAAGTCATTACGCCGACTTTGTCATCGACTCGTCCAAGCCGCAGCATCAATATGACGCGCTTACTGCTGTCACTCGATGACACGCCGGAGCACCGTGATGAGATCATCTTAGCTAGTAAAGTGCTGTCTGACGTGGAGTTCCAAAAAAAGCTTAAGAACCTAGATTTAAGCTATCTCGATGCTCAAGACCTCGGGATCGATTTGGTTTCCGTTAAAGAGGCAGCCGAGCACCTCAATCAAAGCCAGGAATACATCAAGAGCAACTTTGCGTCTGATGAGATCATCTTCTCACCTAAAGATAAGGTGCTGCATAACGTCATCATCGCCAAGAAAGACTATGCCGGAAGAGCTTGTTTCTACGATCTCGCTCACCACGCGAACCCTAAATATAAAGGCCCAATTGGCGAGCTGAGCTATCAAATTACAGACAGTGAGTTGATCCAATTCCCAGGAACGGGTGATTACTTTAATGGCTGTAATCTACGCCCATACAACACCCCTCAAGAAATCATCAGAGAGCCACTCTCCGTAGGTGATGGCTGGACCGGCTTTACCAGTTGTGCGCAAACGGGCTGCACGCGCCACGACCTCAGTGGTTTCTCTATTGAAGACTACAACGATGAAGGGGACTGGAAATATCGTACTGTCGCTTTGGACTTCGATACAGAGACCGAACTCTTGATGGAGAAAACCCAAGGCTTAGGTCAGAAGGAACACATTCGCCATGCCAATAAGGGCGAGATGATCTGGTTCACCTACACCAATAAGCGTGGCAATAAGATTCCTTACGAGGGTATCTGGCAACATACTCAATATCAGCACGCTGATATCCTCACAGAATGTCTACTGGTTAAGGATCAACGTATTCTTTTAGGTCCAATCGAAGGTGAAAGCTGTCCAGCAAACCACCAGCAATACACAAAAGACGTGACTGAGAAATTCGGTGACATGTGGTGGTTGAGCAACCCAGAACCGACCGCATCTCTCGCTCAAATGAATGTTGGCGTTCGCTGGTACGATTCCGTCCCTCAGCAACATTTCACTGCTTGGGAATATCTACCTGCAGGTGAAAACTGGGACCAAGGCATTCTCTACAGGTTCAAACAAAAAATTTCGCTAAACCCAGATAAATCTCATAATATCAGCACCCTATCTGTCTCTGAGTTTTCTAAAGTGAGGTCTAACAGCTAATGGCAACTGCAACTCCAGATATCACACAGATCATCCACCAATGGCAATCCGGTAACAAAAGCGCCGAAGCAGACTTGTACCAATTCGCCTACTTACAGCTTCGTCAGATCGCTCAACAAGAGCGTACTCGAAGCGCACAGAAATACGGCACCGATAACCAAGTGCTGAGCGACAGTATGAATAGCACCACTGCGTTAATTCACGATGCCTATCTGAAAATATCGTCTTCAGACCTGCAATCGATCGAGAACAAAAAAGATTTCTTTTTGATGGCGGCTAAGGTGATGCGCCAAATCCTAATCGATAACGCTCGCCACCTTCAGGCGCAAAAGCGTCAACAAATGACCATGATTAGCGACAATGATGGAGATAAGTTTGAGCAGTTCATGATGATGGACAAAGCCATTGACAGTTTCAGCATCCACTACCCCCGCCAATCTCAGGCACTAAAGCTCAAGTACCTAATGGGCATGCGAAATCGTGAGATCAGCGAACTGTTAGAGTGCAGTGCAAGCTTGATTGAAAAAGATCTCAAGTTCTCTCGTTGTTGGTTGCAAAGCAAACTGGTTTAACATGAAAAAGCGCCTCTGTTTCTTGGTTGTCTCTGGCTGCGGAGCATTAGTTCTGCTGCCACCTTGGCTTGCTTCTGAAGAAGTGAATGCTTCCCTTTTAATCAGTGATAACTCGTTACTTTCAGTAGAGCAAACTGTTGCTGATGCAGGACAGACCGTTGTGAATGCTGAACCTACGCAAAAGTTCACCTCATCAACGACACTGATAAAAAGCAAAGCTGAGCAATCTCTGTCAAAGGTGTCGTTCCCAGCGACTGCTTTCGAAAGCCAAACGGATCGATTTGAGGACCCAGCTAAGAAGTTTTACAGTGATACCGAAACCTTGGTTGTCGCTGACGACAAAGACCGCGCCGATCGCAACCAGAAACCGCAAGTAAACCCAGCAGTACAGCAAAGTATTCAACACGAAATCAATCAATGGTCCTTTACCGAAAACTCTCCGATTAACTACTCGATTGATGTGACAGGCTTATTTGAAGACCCTGATGATGACTTACTGACGACACAGATTGCCGTTAATCATCCGAAGTTTTCTGTTTCAAACCTCGGCGGGCGGACAAGCGTCCAAGGCACCCCAAAAGTTGGAGAAGCACCTACTCAGCTGATTGCTCGCGCTAAAGATGATTATCATGGCTCAGAAGAGGAAGCTTGGGTTACCACCCATTTCTCCCTTCCATCCATGTATTCAGGTTTAGAGGACGATGGCTTGCACCCTTTGATTGGCGAAACTTGGTATCGACTAGAGACTAACCATCAATTTGCTGGCAAGACGTACAACTATGAAAAGGTTTATTGCGAGGCGTTTAAGTTTATCAATGACGAAGTGTTTTTTGCGTCTTCAAGTAACCTAACCACCTGCCCGAGTGAACACGAACTGCGTAAAGTTGGGGGGTACCATGTCGATGGCAATACCTTGGTTGTCTCTAGCAATCAGTCGATTTTTGACACCGACATGCGCTGGAAAATTTTAGAGACCTACCCAAGTCACCCCACCTTCACGACCGCTCATGTGACACAAGTTAAAATTGGCAATGAGTATGAAACCTATACGGTGGCGTCGAAAGCGCAAATAGAGCAGCGCATAAACACCGTGACAGGCTTAGAAGCGCTACAACTGACACCGCTGAACTACATGTATCTTGCCAACGATGGCCGCTATTATCTTGGCTGGTATGGCATGCATATTGGCAATTACCAACTACATAACCCTGATTGGCCAGATCGAATGGACGGCGACCTCAATGTTCAATCCTACAACACAACGGTTGTTTGCGAAGATTTACTCGACAAATTTGATCACTACTCAGTTGGCGGGCAAGGGGTATACGGCGACATCATTGGTCAAACCATCGGCGAAAACTTCGAACCTATCGAGTGTGGAGAGCAACCCCTGGGCCATCTTCAGTACTCTTATTTTGATGTTGATTTCTTAGAGTTCGATGAGTTCAAACATGGCGAAGTATTTAGCATCATACTCCGCCCCAAGAAGGAGTGGCGTCATAAGGTTGAGGAGATGAAACTCAACGTTCGATACCTAGATCCTGACGCTTAAAAACTCCACAACGCCTGCAAGCCGATACTAAAAGTATAAGTGTCGGCTTCAGGTAATGTGGCGTACATCCATACACTATTTCATCTTCTCCTAATTGACTCCCTTCTAGAGCTGTTCCACATACGACGTTTCAGACGTCAATTTTTCAAATAAAAATCAAATAAATTTTACGGTTTTTTTCTGCTTTTACGTGTGTTGAAAAAGCGATCAATCCCAAGTAAAACATTCACCCAACTAATATAAGTCTCAGAAAATGAAACAAATAGGGCTTGGCTAGAGCTCTCTACAAAGGATATGAAATGAAAAAAGTTAGTTTACTAGCAGCGTCAGTGGCTTTCGCTCTAACAGGCTGTGGCTCAGATAGCGACAGTTCAGGTGCAGCACCAGGTGGTGTAGTAATTACGGCAATCGATGGTTACTTACAACATGCTGAAGTATGGGTGGATAAGGACAACGATTTACTATTGAATGAAGCGACAGATACTAAGCTATCCGAGCTAACGAATGCATCTGGTCAGTACACTCTTCCTGATGAGCACAAAGATAACGCAATCTTCATTAAAGCAATTGCAAACCAAACTATTGATAGTACTCGTGGTTTAGTTGCTTCTGATTTTGTTATCGCAGCAACAGCAGGCTCTACAGTAATCAACCCGATGACAAACATGGTTGTTGAGCAATTAGCAAGTGATGACACTCTAACTCAAGAAGACGCGGAAGCGGCAGTAGTTGCCTCGGTAACAGATTCTGGTTCTGGTTTGACTGTCTCTGAAGATCTTATTTTTGGTGACTATATTGCTGATAACACTGAAGAAGCAAAAGCTCTAAATGCTATTGGCGAGACACTTGTCGATCATTCTGATTTGCCTGTAGAAAAGCAGCTCGAATTAACAAATGCTGTTGCAGAAGAAGCTAAAACAATTATTGAAGATCCTTCACAAGAGATTGATGATTTCTCTCCAATCGTTGATATTCCTACTGATGGTAACCCAATCACAGTAGCTCCTAACTCTCGTCCAGTTGACACTGAAAATGGTGTTTTAGAGAACATCACTCTTGAGCCTTCAGATGTATGGGCAGAACTGGATGCTTCTACTTACTTCCAAGATGCAGACGCCGATGCATTAACGTTTGAGCTTAAAGAGCTAGCAAACGATCTCAACGGCCTAACAATTAGTAGCACAGATGGCACTATTACAGGTGACCTTACTACAGCAGGCACTTTTAATTACCAAATCTTCGCAAAAGATGAGCATGGTGCACTGTCGTACCCACTGAATCTTAAAGTCATTAAGTTGGCTGAGAACCTAGCTCCAGAAGTCATCGAAGAAGAACAAAAAAGACTACAGGGTGTGATTAATGGTTGGCAGCTTCAAGAAGGTGAAGTCTTCAACCAAACTATCGACTTATCAGGCTTATTTAACGATACCGATGGCGACATCGTTAAATATCGCTCTGGTGCACTAACTGTTGATGGATTAATTATTACCCCAACTGAAAGTACAAATTCAGTTGTAACAATCTCTGGTACACCAACTAAGTCTTACCCTGCAGGGCAAACTTTCAATGTCGGTGGTGTTGATAACGACGGTGCACCAACCTATGTAACATTCACACTACCTGAAGTTTTAAAAGGCACACCTGTAGAACCGCCACAACCAGAACTAGGCTTCACTCAAGCACACTTTGATAAAGGTGGCGTATGGCAAATGGGTAGCTTTGACTACGGTGATGCAGAGGTAGCATTTGCATCTCTACGTGTGAACAACGGCCAGAATGAACTGTGTTTTGCGACAGATGACTCAAGTCACTTCTCAACACTTAGTCGTGAAGACTGGTTAAGCACGCTAGACAACATGCAGCACAACTACTGGGATCTTGGTCGTGAAAACCTGCTCAATGATACTGACTGTCATGCGGCTACATTAAATGCCAACGGTACAGTTGACCTTACAGGAGACTCCGGTACCGATACCGCGACAATGACTTACCAGAACGTGACCAAAGATGGTGACTATCAGATTGTTATGCTAATCGAGGAGTCTACCGGCCATAAAGAACTATTCTGGATGGACTCAACAGAAGTAGAGGATGGTGTTAACTACAACTCATTCTCTTACCCAAGCCAAAACGACATGACTGTTGATGTAACACTTGATGAGTACCTACTTGTTGATGACCAAGGTAAATACAATGTTCTTTATCCTCTACTGGACAAGTTTACTTACTCAATGACAGGCAAGAATGCAGAGGGCCTTGCAAAAGGCACATACACTGCTACTTCAATTTCCGAACCAGGTGAAAGCTGGTCAGATAACTGGCTTGTTGGTGAAAACATTGATGATCATGACAATACATTGATTAATCCATACTTAGGACTCGTTGAAGATAACGACGACTGCAACTGTGTTGTAACCCGCCGCTACTTTACTTACCGCGACTTTGGTGAATTAACTATTGGTATTGGTGACCACAACAAAGATGCACAGTATGGTTACGGCCATGATGACAACGGCTTTTTCTTCATCAAGTCAAACCAAGAGGAAGCGATCAAACGCATCCATGATGCTTGGGGCAAATAACTAGCCACCAACTTAATACATAGCCCCGCTCACGCGGGGTTTTATTCTTCCACCGAATGACAATCAGCGAAAATCATAAATACATTAAATACATAGCCTTACTGAATATTTTTATAATATTCTTTACGGGTTTTTCTTCATTTTCCGTATCTTGAACCACAGTCATCTACACGGTAAAACCTTGCCAGTTTTTATAAATCACTTCAGATAAATACAGATTTCACTCGGTAAGGATGAAAAGAATGAAGAAGGTTAGTTTACTAGCAGCGTCAGTGGCTATTGCACTCTCAGGTTGTGGCGGTTCAGATGGTGGCTCATCAGATGGCGTAGCTCCAGGCGGTATTGTGATTACTGCAATCGATGGCTACCTAGAGAATGCAGAAGTTTGGGTTGATACTAACAACAACCTAAAACTAGATTCAGAAGATAAACAACTCGAGAGCAACACCAATGCAAACGGCGAGATTACTCTTCCAAATGAGTACAAAGACAAAGCCGTTTTCATTAAAGCTATTGCTGGTCAAACAATCGATAAAACTCGTGGCTTAGTAACATCCGACTTCGACCTAGCAGCTACAGCAGGTGCTACCGTTGTTAGCCCAATGACCAATATGGTTGTTGAACAAATGGAAGCTGATAGCAGCCTTACTCTAGAGCAAGCACAAGAAAATGTGGTTAATTCTGTAACCGAATCCGGTCTTGAAGCTTCTAATGAGCTTATCTTTGGTGACTACATTGCTGACGAATCGCAAGAAGCTGAAGCACTTAACGTCATCGGTGAAAGTCTAGTTGATAACGCTGAACTACCAGTAGAAAAGCAACTAGAGCTAACTGACGCTATCGCTCAAGAAACAAAAGAAGTGATTGATAACGGTGAAAACCTAGAAGACTTCTCGCCTGTTATCGAAGTTCCTGAAGATGGTAGTGCTCCCATTGTCACGCCGAACTCCCGACCTGTACATGACCAAGCTGATAGTCAGTTGAACCCTATTGTTATGGTTAAAGGAGATGCTTGGGCTCCTATCAATGCATCGCAAAACTTTAGTGATGCTGAAGGTGATGTTTTAACTTATGAACTCAAAGAGCTTACAGGAAAACTAAACGGCCTAATCATTGATAAAGTAACAGGTGTCATTAGTGGAACCCCTGAGACTGTTGGTGAATTCAATTACCAAATATTCGCGAAAGATGAACATCAATCACTATCTTACCCTCTCAACCTCAAAGTAACGATTGAAGCAGAAAATACAGCACCTGTTCTAAATAAAGATGAAGAAGCCCGTCTTCAGAAGGAAGAGGTAGAGACATGGTACTTACAAGAAGGTGAGGCTTTCTCTCAAACTCTCAATATCAGCCAGCTATTTAAAGATGAAGATGGATCGATTGAGGGGATTAGAGTTGGTTTAGGTGGTGTTGTTGATGGACTTTCTGTTGATACAGATAGAGAAAACATGCTCGTCACTATCCATGGCACTCCAACTACATCATGGAATCAATATGGCAAACTAACAATTAGCGTTCGAGATAATGACAACGCTTATTCAGAAGATGCCTTATTTCTAATGCCTCACGTATTAGAAGGAGCTCCTGTTGAACCACCAGTACCAGAACTCGGATTTACAGAAGCACACTTCAATAACCAAGAGTGGAAAATGGGTAGCTTTGCCGACAATGACGGTGAAATCGGCTACGCATCACTTGCTAAAGACGAGCACGGACTAATGTTCTGCTGGGGCTCGAATAGCGATGAAAACTACTCAGGCAACATGAGTGACGCACTTGATCAATGGGGTAATAGTTATGCACCTTTTGTTAAGCTAGCCGAGCTAGATAAGCATAATGACTACATGTCACATCAAGATAAAGACTGTATGGATGTGACACTCAATGACGGGAAAATGATTGATAAAGAAGGCGGTATCTACGAGATGCTTTATCAACATCAACCAGAAGACAATGAATACCAGATTATCTTGAAAGTAAATCAAGACGAACTATTCTGGCTCGATTCAACTGCTTTAACATTCGCACAAACTTTGCCAGCTTCTGAGAAGATTACTTCAGGTTTCACTGATTTCGACCTCACGGTTGAGGCTGGAGAGGAATTCGATCCAGAACTTGACGGCTACCCGCTAACGTATGCTGCTGGTCAATTTGTATATGCTGAAAACTCATATGACTACAAGTCAATCAAACCTACAGGCTTCGAAACGCCAGGAAACCTGAGCTACGAGCTTGATAGCTTTGGCCGTGAAGGAATTGTACTAGAAGAAACAGGGGCTGACTCTGATTACAAGACACGCTACCGCTACATCCAACGTGAGTTTGGTGATTTCTACATTGGGGTAAAATGGAGCGAGGAACCACAGTGGAACTACGTATCTGCTCCTGAGTTCGGCCTGTATTCATACGACCAAGAATCAATGGAAAAAGTGATCGATAAACTTCCACTAATCCAAGACTAAGTTCAACGAACTAACAACAAAAACCCCAGCCAATCGCTGGGGTTTCTTTTATCTGGACCTTTTGGCCTATAGCAGCTCAAATACTCTTAAAGCTACTTCACACACATCACGTTAAGAAGTGATGAGCCTTTCAGCTGAGTGACATTGCCATTGGTAAACAGGCCTTTCTTTTGTGCGCCCCAGTATGGCAAATGCATTGGCCAGTCTTTCTGCTCCATCACTTTCGAATTCAAAATGGTTTGCCAATCTTCTTCACTCAACAGCTCCATGCCTAAACCATTACAGGTCTTGCTCGCTTGATCGTAATCCAAACGACTCCAAGGCTTACCTTGCTCCATGTAAAACTGTTGCTTGCCATCAAGAATGTAAGGAACAGAGTAAGTCTTACCAGAGACAGAAGCCGTCAAGCGAACCTCTACCTCAGCATCATTGCTGCTTTTTGAGTTATCTGGAAGTGATTGAATCGCCATCGGCTCAACAGCCGATTTGCTCGCAGCTTTAGGAGTTGGAGCCTTCGGCGCTGGTGTAGAAGCTTTAGCAACAGTTGCCGTCGCAGGCGCTTTTGGCGCAGCACGCTCGATAGGTTGCGCTTCTACTCGAGGCTTCGGTGAAGACGCTTTGCCCGCTTTTGCAGTAGCCGCAGTAAGTGGCGCTACATTGGTTGATTGAGATTTATCGACCATACGGATGAAGGCTTCTTTGTAGCCCGGTACCTTACGAACCTGAAGCAGCTCTTTGCGTGCATCCGCATAGTTAGAGTATGGGCCAATCAGGCAACGGTAGTTACCCTGCTCTGGTTTCATCCATACATTGGTCGAGATATTCTTATAGATGGGTTTCGCTTTCTCTAGCGGCAACGGGTCGTTAAGCAATCCACACTGAACCCAAAATAGATTGCTCTCTGAATGAGTCTTAGGTGCTTTACTGCCCCAAACCCCTTTACCAATAGGACAAGAAGCTTCTAGTTGAGGCAGTTGATCTGTACTGGCCTGAGTAGCATCACAAAGAACCGACTCCGCCTGCACATGACCAGACAATGATGCCCCAATCGCGAACAGCGCTAAACCCAAACCTTTCCGTGAACCACGACATACTGCATTTATTGTCACTTTCATACCCATCACTCAACCCTCAAGGGTAAAATTATTACCGACACAGTGTCGATAAAAAATGAATTCCATTTTAGACATTATTGACTACATCAATAACTCATAGTTCCTAAACTATAAGCAAAAAAAGAGCCGTAATTGCTTACGACTCTTAGTTTAGTGAGCTTTTTTATTAAAAATCAATCGCTCGGGATCAACCTTTGTAGATTTTCGGGTTAAATACGTCGCGTAACCAGTCACCAAGCAGGTTAATCACTAGCACTAACGTTACCAGTACCACACCAGGGAAGGCAGTAATCCACCATGCACCAGAGAAAATGTAGTTAAAGCCAATGCTGATTAAAGCACCAAGCGATGGTTGGTCAACTGGAAGGCCAAGACCTAGGAAAGAAAGTGCCGCTTCTGACATGATGGCATTTGCCACCTGTACCGTAGAAATAACCAAGATTGGAGATAAACAGTTCGGCAGAATGTGGCGGAACATGATTCGTGGAGCTTTAAAGCCCATCACACGCGCCGCTTCCACATACTCTTTCTTCTTCTCTGCTAATACCGATGCACGAATGGTACGTGCATATTGCGGCCATTCCGCAATACCAATGATCACCACCAGCATGACTACGGCATACTGCGCATAGAAGTCACTACCAAAGCTCGCCTTAAAGATAGCCGAAACAATGATCGCAACCATCATGGTTGAGAAAGAGAGCTGAACATCGGCAAAACGCATCAGGAAGCTATCGATACGACCACCGAAGTAACCCGCTGACAGACCGATGATGATACCCAGTGTTAGCTGAAGGCCTACCGCTAAGAAACCAATCGTTAGTGACAAACGAGAGCCGTAAAGCATGGTCGATAGAATGTCACGACCTTGTTCGTCCGTACCCAATAGGAAACGCTCGTCGCCATCTTCCATCCATGATGGCGGTAGCTCTGAGTCCATGATGTCAATCGACGTCACATCATATGGGTCCATCGGCGCGAGAATCGGTGCAGCCAAAGCCATCACCAAGAATGCAGTAAAGACAGCGAAGCTGAACATCGCCACTTTGTCACGTAAGAAGTAGTACAGAATGTCTGACTGCTTAAAGCGCTCCCAACGAGATGGAGCTGTTGTTGATTGTTCCATGATTATGCTCCTTTCCCTGTAATGTTCACTGTTGGGTTAATGATGCCGTATAGCAGGTCAACAATGGTGTTGGTTACTACGAAGATAAGACCAACGAAGATAACGTATGCGGTAATCAGTGGTGTATCCACTCGGTTAATCGCTTCAAGGAATAGGAAGCCGGTACCCGGCCACTGGAATACTGTTTCAGTCAGGATGGTGTAAGCCACCATAGTACCGATTTGCACACCACCTACTGTTAGTACTGGTAGCATGGTGTTTTTCAGTGCGTGTTGGTAGTAAATCTTGTTCAGTGCTAGACCTTTCGCCTTACCAAACTTGATGTACTCAGAGCTTAGAACTTCTAGCATCTCAGAACGCACTAGACGGATGAATAGCGGTAGCATGATAGAAGCCAGTGCAATACTTGGTAGAACTAGGTGTGCAAGGCCATCTAGCGTAAAGAAGCCCGACTCCCAGCCAAGCCAGTTAGCGGTTTCACCACGTCCATAAGAAGGCAGCCAGCCAAGTTCAATAGAGAACACATACATCAGCATAATGGCCGTTAGGAACACTGGGATCGAGATACCGATACTACTGCCCGCCATGACCAGCTTGGTAAAGAAACTTTTTGGGTGAATCGCCGAGTAAACCCCGAGTGGGATCGACAAACAAACAATGATAAGCGATGCACCAAACACTAACTCAAGTGTAGCCACCAGCTTGTCTAAGATAACGTCAACTGCAGGACGCTTAAAGAAGTACGAAGTACCAAGATCACCCTGTAGAGCGGCGCCTACAAAGCGAGTGTATTTTGTAATGAAGGGATCGTTGAGGCCCAGTTCATCACGCAGCGCTTGACGCTCCGCTTCTGAAACAGACTGACCTACCAACTCACGTAACGGGTCGCCCAGGTTATCCTGAATGGCAAACGCCACCAAACTGATCACAAACATCACTATCAGTGCCTGAAACAGGCGCTTGACCAGAAACGTAAACATTCCTTGCCCCTTATCTATCCATGACTATCTAGTTAAATCCGTAACTAGATAACAAATATTCAGTCTTAAAAAAGGTATCTAGCCAGACTGAAGGAAGACTAAATACCGAAACTTAATAGAACAACTTAAAAAAGCGAGAGCCTGAACCAACAGGCTCTCACATCTAGCATGCTAGATTACTTTACAACTAGGTCGCCGAAGTAAGGCATAACCATTGGGTTAACTACGTCAGCAGCACCAACGTTAGACTTCGCGCCCCACGCTTCACTTTGCCAGTGTAGCGGTACGAATGCAGCGTCGTTGTATAGTGTTGCTTCAACGCCTTTCAGCATCACAGAACGTTTAGCTGGATCTGTTTCCGTGTTTGACGCTTCTACGATCGCATCCATCTCTGGGTTAGAGTAACCAGAACAGTTGTACTGACCACGACCAGTTTCTTCGTTACGAGTCATTGTTAGGAACTCGTTGAAGTTCGCTGAATCTTCTGTATCTGAGTGCCAACCGATCATCATCATGTCAGCTGAACATAGGTCAAACTCAGGCCAGTATTGCGCTTTAGGCATTGTCTTCAGGTCAACCTTGATGCCGATCTTAGACAGCATAGCTGCAGACGCTTGAGCTACTTTCGCATCGTTCACGTAACGGTTGTTTGGTGCCATCATTGTTAGCGTGAAGCCGTCTGCGTAGCCCGCTTCTTTCATCAGCTCTTTTGCTTTCTTAAGATCGTAACGTGGCACTAGCTCCTCGTTGTGACCTGCGTAGCCTGTTGGGCTTTGCTGACCAGCAGCGGTTGCGAAGCCTTTCATGATCTTCTTAACGATACCTTCGTTGTTGATTGCGTGAACAATCGCCTGACGAACGCGAACGTCTTTAAGAGCTTCGTTGCTGTTTTGGTTCATTTGGAAGGTGATGATACGAGTACCAGGTAGCGTCACAAGGTCGATGCCTTTCGCGTTCTTAACACGCTTGTGATCGTTTGGTGCTACTGGGTGAATCATATCTACGTCACCAGAAAGAAGTGCTGCTACACGCGTTGCGTCTTCTTTGATTGGTACTAGCGTTAGGTTATCAACGTTACCTTTTGTCTCTGTGTCCCAGTAATCGTTGAAACGTTTGAACTGAACTTTTACGCCCTGCTCACGCTCAGTAACGATGAATGGACCTGTACCAGAAACGTTAGTCGAAGCGAACGAGTTACCGTGCTTCACTAGCTCAGACTTATCTTTGCCATCTGCAGTCTTACCAGAGTAGAACTTGCTATCCATTGGGAAGATGTAAGTCGCTGTTTGTAGTACTAGTGGGTAAGCCGCTTTAGATACTAGCTCAACTGTGTAGTCATCTACTTTTACCATCTTCTCGTATGGTGTGAAGATAGACTTAAAGTCTGGAGACGCTTGTAGACGTTCGAAAGTCCACACAACATCGTCAGCTGTTAGTTCGTTACCAGAGTGGAATTTCACACCCTTACGTAGGTTAAAGCGGAAAGTCGTTTCATCAACACGCTCCCAGCTAGATGCTAGGCGGCCTTCAAAATCCATCTCTTGAGTGAAACGTACTAGAGGGTCAAACACCATGTGAGACATTTGCAGTGTGCCACCAGACAGCTGCTCGTGCGGGTCAAGTGATACTGGGTCAGCTGCGTAGCCAACGGTAATATCTGCTGCTGCTGCACTAAAGCTTAGGCCAGCTGCCATCAAAGCGACTGCTAATTTGCTTTTCATGGTTTTCATTTGCATAACTCCTTCATGCGGGAATCCAGATCCCTAGTTGTTGTATTTGCGTCTGTTTTATTTTTAAAGCAGGCTCAACCTCACCCGCTTACATTTATACCGCGGCGTTAGCCACTGCTTTTTCTTCTCGTAAGCCTGTAAATTCAGGCATTAAAGAAATCAATTGTTTGCTGTACTCATGCTGAGGTGATTGGAACAACTGCTCGGTCGGCGCGACCTCAAGCAGTGTACCCATCTGCATCACACCCACGCGGTCACACATCTGACGAATAACCGGTAAATCGTGACTGATGAACAGCATGGTTAGGTTTAGCTCATCCTGTAGGTCTTTTAGTAGGTTAAGAATTTGCGCTTGAACCGATACATCCAGTGCCGACGTTGGTTCATCACAAATCAGAAGACGAGGACGAGTTGCCAGAGCACGAGCGATAGAAATACGCTGACGCTGACCACCAGAAAATTCATGTGGATACTTAACACCAGCCATCTTACCCAGACCAACGTGATCTAAGAGATCGTGTACGATCTGACGCGTTTCATTCTCGTTACGAGTTAGTTTATGGAAACGGATAGGCTCAGCAATGATGTCGAATATCTTCATTCGAGGGTTCATTGATGTGTAAGGGTTTTGGAACACCATCTGCATCTGACGACGCATTGGACGGCGCTCTTTCTCAGACTTAAGCCCTGTCAGATCAACGCCTTCGAACGTTACCTTGCCTGAGTTTGGTGCATATAGGCCCGCAATCACACGTGCGATTGTTGACTTACCAGAGCCAGACTCACCTACAAGGCCAAAGGTTTCACCTTCATGCACCTCAAAACTCACATTGTTTGAAGCTTGAACGTACTCACGGCGGCTCTCAAAGAACGAATCTTTAGTGGTAAAGCGCAAGTTTACGTTTTCCACATTCAGTAGTGGGCCAGTGTATTCGCGATGATCTTGGCTTTGACCTAGCCAGTGGTTCTTAACATCCAGAGGCTCCATCTCGTGCGCTTCTTCGATGTAGCTCACTAGAGGGAAGCGATCGAGTTTACGATCTGAACGCGGAACCGCAGAGATCAAGCTGTGCGTGTATGGGTGCTCAGGAGTACCAAGGACTTTCGCCGTTGGACCAAACTCAACTAAATCACCACGATACATTACCGCGACGCGATCGGTTACGTTGGAAACCACACCCATATCGTGCGTTACCAACATACAACCTACATTCTTCTTGATACACAATTCACGAATCAGACCTAAGATTTGGTCTTGGATCGATACATCCAGTGCTGTGGTTGGTTCATCGGCAATAATAAGATCTGGCTCACCCGCCAGTGCAATTGCGATAACCACACGCTGACGCATACCGCCGGAGAATTGGTGAGGGTACTGCTTAAGACGGTTTTCAGGTTGAGGAATACCAACCTGATTCATTAGATCCAGAGCGCGTTGATAAGCCTCTTCATCAGAAACCTTCATGTTAGCGTGTATCGTCTCTTTCAGTTGCTGCTCAACGGTGAAAAGAGGGTTAAGAGATGTCATCGGGTCTTGGAAGATGAACCCGATCTTTGAACCGCGTACTTTACGCATATCTTCAGGTGATAAGCCTGATACTTTCTCACCATCTAAGAAAACTTCACCACTCGCGATGCGACCTGGAGGGCTCAATAGATCGATAACTGCGTTACCAACCGTTGACTTACCGGCACCAGATTCCCCTACCACACCCACGATCTCTCCGCGCTCAATATTGAACGAGAGTGATTTCACCGCAGCGTGCACACCATGACGAGATGGGTATTCGATGCGAAGATTTTTTACTTCTAAAAGTGACATTACCAGACCTCTACTGCTTTGGCAGCTTTCTGCCCTGTCTGCAAAATTGAATCCATTCTTACCAGAATAATGTTCTGATATTTTATACGGTTCACAATTTGGCAAATAATTCACAGAAAAGCAACAAAAATAGGATAAAAAGTCGACATTAAACGTCAAGCAAGCAAAAACACCATATAATTATTCACTAAATAAGCATATAGTAAGAAGAAATCAGTATTTATTCCCTGTCAAAAAAGCTAAACAAACGCCTTTATTCATATGCATGTATAAGATTTACAGACCGCCAAAGCATATTTTGTCTTTAGTCACTTTGTGTAAATAATTATTCCACACAACACTTAACAATATAGAAACATAATCTACTTTAGATCAAAATAGCCATAATTTAATCCGAATAACATCACAAAAACAGAAGTTTAAACTAAAAATTATTTACAGAATTGATAGTAAGAACCTTGTAGAAAAGACAGTAATATTTCGTGGGTATTCGTGTTTTGAAAGGTAAAATAACCGGAAGTGCTCACCTTGTGTTTACCTCAATAAGGTGACCTAAAACGGCTCTATTCGCAAAATATTCCCTCAGTAAGGTTTGATGACAAATCATCCACCAACCTAAGAAAAAGAACATTCTCTTAATGAGATAAACGCCCTAAAAAGGCAAGCACGCTTAATATTAGTGCAAAGTTTCATCAACCACTTCAATACATTAATCGCCGTAGCACTAATTTAGGGCAAAGCCTATCAACTAGAGGTTAATCATATGCCTTTATGTGCATTTAAGAGTGGTCATTGACAGTTCGTTAATTTCCATTCTGAGATCGATGAACAGAGATTAACGTGAGTGACTGAGTTGAGGATTCTTAAGGTGGTCGGAGAAAAGGGAGGTGATGCGACTGGATTTTCATCGGACTGGCGCACCAGCCTCCTACCCCCAGATCTAAAACCATCAAGATTTCAGATGCAAAAAAGCCCCGTCATTTCTGACGAGGCTTTCTTATAGTGGTCGGTGAAGAGGGATTCGAACCCCCGACCCTCTGGTCCCAAACCAGATGCGCTACCAAGCTGCGCTATTCACCGACAAAATTAATGGGGTGGCTAACGAGATTCGAACTCGCGACCACCGGAATCACAATCCAGGGCTCTACCAACTGAGCTATAGCCACCACTAATTTTTTTGTATAACCGCCTAAGCGATTATTGAAATAGTGGTCGGTGAAGAGGGATTCGAACCCCCGACCCTCTGGTCCCAAACCAGATGCGCTACCAAGCTGCGCTATTCACCGACTTATGTTTTGTCCTGATTTTATCAGAACTGGAAGCCGAAGCTACCGATATTCTTAAAAGAAAAATGGGGTGGCTAACGAGATTCGAACTCGCGACCACCGGAATCACAATCCAGGGCTCTACCAACTGAGCTATAGCCACCATTGTTTCTTTCTTGCCAATACTCACTTGTCGAAACAAGTGTCCGGATGGCGCGCCTGAAAGGATTCGAACCTTCGGCCTTTGGCTCCGGAGGCCAACGCTCTATCCAGCTGAGCTACAGGCGCATGCCCTGTCGGCGGAGTGGAATAATACGTATATCACCCTAGGTCGTCTAGTACTTTTTTTATTTTTTTTCTCGTTTGCTCTCTTTTTCGACAGTTAATATGTGATAAACCCCTTATTTGAGTACTAGAACCCCCTATTGCCTATAAGTTGTTGTTTATTGCAACAACTTATCGGGATATAATCACCCATTATTTACATTGATTTAACAGTCGCTTTTTGCAACTAAAATCAACACACCCCTCTAACACTATAATTGGTAGGCACGTACTTACCTTGGGAATGTAAAGTGAGTTTAATGGATATGTCTCGTCGAATTTTAAGCCTTGTCATCGCAGCAGTGACTTTTTCAACGACAGCGGTCGCATCAGAACTGAGCCAAGCAGAGCAAGACGCTATTGCTGAGCGCATCAAGCCCGTTGGTCAAGTTTACCTAGTTGGCAGCGAACCCGTTGCTGCTGAACCAACTGGTCCTCGTGATGGCGCAACTGTTTACGGTACTTTTTGTATTGCTTGTCACGCTTCAGGCGTAAGTGGCGCACCTAAAACGGGTGATGCTGCAGATTGGGCTCCTCGTATTGCTCAAGGTCGAGACATTCTTGCTGACCACGCAATCAACGGCTTCAATGCGATGCCAGCAAAAGGTTCATGTATGGACTGTTCAGATGATGAGATCAAAGACGCTATCGAGCACATGATCGCAGGTCTGTAAGTAAACCGAAATTCTAAAAAAGGAGACCAAATGGTCTCCTTTTTGTTTTTCTGGCTTATTTCTTATTAAACATCGCTCGGATGTTCGCAATATGTGCTTGGCCTTTCTCCATACGCTCTTCTTGAGATTGAGGCTTTTTCACTGTTTCCCACTCCACATCATCATGCGGCAGTTCATCTAAGAAACGACTCTGTGTCGGCTTAATCAGCTCACCAAATTGTCGGCGTTCACGGCACTTAGTAAAGGTTAGCTCTTTCTGAGCACGAGTGATGCCTACATACATCAATCGGCGCTCTTCTTCGACATTGCCTTCATCAACACTGGTTTGGTGTGGAAGAATCCCCTCTTCAGCCCCCATGAGATATACATACGGGAACTCCAGACCTTTTGATGCGTGTAGTGTCATCAATTGAACTTGGTCTGCATCGTCATCATCTTCACCGCGCTCCATCATATCGCGCAGAGTCAATCGCTGAACCACCTCTCTCAATGTCTTCTCTTCTTTATCGTAGTTGTCACCCTCGAGGTCAGCCACGATCCAGCTGTAAAGATCAGAGACGTTCTTCATACGCATCTCTGCCGCTTTCGGGCTTGCAGAGGTTTCGTATAACCAATCTTCGTAATTAATATCACGAACCAAAGAACGCACGGCATCGACCGTATTACCACGCTCAGCATTATCAGAAATACGGACAATCCAGTCGGTGAATCGGCGCAGGTTCTCTAGACCTCGCCCAGTCAGAGTCTGCTCCAAGCCCATTTCAAAGCTTGCCTCAAACAAACTCTTGCCACGCATATTGGCGTAACTACCCAACTTCTCAAGTGTCACAGGACCAATCTCACGGCGTGGCGTATTCACAATACGTAGGAAAGCATTATCGTCATCTGGGTTCACCAACACTCGCAGGTAAGCCATGATGTCTTTAATCTCTGCGCGAGCGAAGAAAGAAGTACCGCCGGAGATTTTGTAAGGAATACGGTTCTGCATCAGCGCTTTTTCTATCAAACGCGACTGGTGGTTACCACGGTAGAGCACCGCATAATCTTTATAATCGGTACGATTTAAAAACTTATGCGCGATGATCTCACCAGTAATGCGCTCTGCTTCATGGTCTTCATTCTTAGCATTGAGTACCTTGAGCTTTTCGCCGTCTGGGATCTCTGAAAAAAGAGACTTTTCATAAACGTGCGGGTTATTGGCAATCAGGATATTAGCTGCTCGCAAGATACGACTGGTTGAGCGATAGTTCTGCTCTAGCTTGATTAGACGAAGATTCGGGTAGTCTTCGCCAAGTAGCACCAAGTTTTGCGGTTTCGCACCACGCCATGAGTAAATAGATTGATCATCATCGCCTACCACCGTCAAACGACCGCGCTCGCCGACTAATAGACGCACTAACTCATATTGGCTGGTGTTGGTATCTTGGTACTCATCGACCAACAAATAACGAATACGCGACTGCCAACGTTCACGCACTTCTTGATTGGTTTTCAGCAGTAATACGGGCATCGCAATCAGATCATCAAAATCGAGGGCGTTGTACGCTTTCATCTGCTTTTGGTACATCTCAAAACAGAAGGCAAACAGCTGCTCTTGATCACTCTTAGCGCGCGCTTTCGCTTGATCTGGCGTGAGCATGTCATTTTTCCAATTCGAGATTGTGCTCAGTAACTGACGCAGAAGATCCTTGTCGCCATCGATCTGCTTTTCCGTTAGCTCTTTAAGTAGAGCCAGTTGGTCTTGATCATCAAACAGAGAAAACCCAGCTTTCAAGCCAAGTGCTTTGTATTCACGACGGATGATGTTCAAACCCATAGTATGAAACGTTGAGACAATCAGCCCTTTTGATTCATTCTTGCCTAATGTTTGCCCCACACGCTCTTTCATTTCACGCGCGGCTTTGTTGGTAAAAGTCACAGCCGCAATATTTCGAGCTTTGTAGCCACACTCCTGAACCAAATAGGCGATCTTATTAGTGATAACACGTGTTTTACCCGATCCAGCTCCCGCTAATACTAAGCAGGGGCCCGACACGTACTTCACGGCTTCGTCTTGTCTTGGGTTCAGTCTCATTAGATTCTCGATGTCATCTCAGGGTCAATTGGAATTCGCGACTATAATAATGCTGCAATGTTTTGAATGCTACGTTCTCTTATACAAGATTTTTACGCTTTTTGTATAAAACCAACTTGCACGAATGTATGGTTCTTGAGCTATAATGAATGAACGTTCATTCACTAGTGATGAGATTATGACCAATCATACCTCTCAGGATAAGCGCTTACAGATACTCTCTGCCGCCGAGACAC
This sequence comes from Vibrio sp. Isolate30, assembly GCF_022397975.1. Classification (NCBI taxonomy): domain Bacteria; kingdom Pseudomonadati; phylum Pseudomonadota; class Gammaproteobacteria; order Vibrionales; family Vibrionaceae; genus Vibrio; species Vibrio sp. Isolate30. The sequence continues at coordinate 8,351 of NZ_JAKEUS010000008.1, read as the reverse complement.
TGATCGCAGCGGAAGGTTTTCAAGGCCTTTCAATGCAGAAGTTGGCGAAAGAAGCAGGAGTCGCTGCTGGCACTATATATCGCTATTTCGATGATAAAGAGCACTTAATTGAAGAGGTGCGTATTCAAGTTACTCAACGCATTGCAGAAGCGGTTCAACATGGAGTCGATGACTCAGCACCGATCAAGCAGCGTTACAGAACTATGTGGCTCAACATATGGAACTTGGCTGGCACCAATTTAGCGGCAATCAAAAACCGCGTTCAATATGACTCTTTACCTGTAACAAATAGTAAAACTTTCAGGGAACTAGAAAGAAAAATGTTTGCCCAAGTTGAGCTGTTGTTTAACGAAGGCAAAGAGCAAGGGCTATTTAAACCACTTGATAATGAAGTATTAGGTGGGCTGAGCTTAGCGGCAAGTGTCTCACTCGCGCGTAAGCATTCTTTAGGTTTTTACCATCTCGATGATGAGGCTCTCGAAGCAGCCATTGAAGCGAGCTGGGACGCAATAATTAAACACTGATCGGAGTTTTGACCATAATGAAAAAGTGGACTTTCTTCATGTTACTCATCGCTGTGCTTCTTTTTGGCAGCGTAATTGGGTTCAACATGTTCAAACAACAAAAAATTGCTGAATACATGGCAAACCGACCTGAGCCTGAGTTCCCAGTAACGGTAACTGACGTTCAACCGATCGACTGGGTTCCAGTAATCGAAGCTATCGGTTTCATCGAACCCAACCAAGGTGTGACACTGGCGAACGAAACCAGTGGCGTTATCGATCAAATCTCTTTTGAATCGGGTACTGAGGTTAAGAGCGACCAACTATTAGTTCGCCTAGATTCAGACGTTGAGAAAGCTAATCTGAAAAGCTCTCAAGCGCGTCTACCGGCTGCACAAGCTAAGTACAAGCGTTACCAAGGTCTATTCAAGAAAGGTTCTATTTCAAAAGAAGCATACGATGAAGCAGAAGCGAACTACTTCTCTCTCTCGGCTGATATTGAGAGCCTAAAGGCTTCGATCGCTCGTCGTGAAATTCGCGCACCGTTCGACGGTACTGTGGGTATTCGTAATGTGTATCTAGGTCAATACCTTCAATCAGGTACTGATATCGTGCGTTTAGAAGATACAAGTGTAATGCGTCTGCGCTTCACGGTTTCTCAAACGGATATCTCACGCATCAATGTTGGCCAAGCGGTTGATATCTTTGTTGATGCTTACCCAGAGACACCGTTTGAGGGCTCAATCAGCGCTATTGAGCCAGCAGTAAGCGTGCAAAGTGGTCTGATTCAAGTTCAAGCAGACATTCCAAACAGTGATGGCAAGCTACGTAGCGGTATGTTCGCTCGTGCCAACATCATTCTACCGACTCTAGAGAACCAAGTTGCGCTGCCACAAACAGCGATCACTTTCACTCTATACGGTGACAATGTTTACATCTTGACTGAAGAAGATGGCGTGAAACGCGTAACACAACACGTAGTAAAAGTAGGTGAACGTACTGCAGACATCGCTCACATCCTTGAAGGTGTGAAAGCCGGTGATGTAGTGGTGACTTCAGGTCAAGTTCGTCTAAGTAATGGTGCCAAGGTGCGAGTTGTTGAGAGTGATGCAATCACCCCACCTTCTGAAACACCACAGTTATAATTGGAGTCACAATGCGCTTTACTGATGTTTTTATTAAACGTCCAGTTCTAGCGGTATCCATCAGCTTTTTGATAGCCCTGCTTGGCTTGCAAGCAATCTTCAAGATGCAGGTGCGTGAATACCCAGAAATGACGAATACTGTAGTAACCGTTACCACGAGTTACTACGGTGCGAGTGCCGACCTTATACAAGGTTTTATTACCCAACCCCTAGAGCAAGCTGTTGCTCAGGCGGATAATATTGACTATATGACTTCATCGTCGGTTCTTGGTAGCTCTACCATTACCGTCAACATGAAGTTGAACACAGATCCAAACGCGGCTCTGTCGGACATATTGGCCAAGACAAACTCGGTACGTTCTCAACTTCCAAAAGAGGCAGAAGATCCAACCGTAACGATGTCTACAGGTTCAACAACGGCGGTACTCTACATTGGCTTTACCAGTGATGAGTTGGCTTCGAGTCAGATTACCGACTACCTAGAACGTGTAATTAACCCGCAGCTATTCACGGTAAACGGTGTATCGAAGGTTGATCTATATGGTGGTATGAAATACGCACTACGCGTATGGCTAGATCCGTCAAAAATGGCGGCAGTTGACCTAACTGCTAGCGATGTTATGACTGTATTGAACGCCAACAACTACCAATCGGCAACAGGCCAAGCAACGGGTGAGTTCGTACTTTACAACGGTAGTGCCGATACACAGGTTTCAAATACTGAAGAGTTAGAAAACCTTGTTGTACGAAGTGGCGAAGGCGAGATCATTCGTTTGTCTGACATTGCTAAGGTATCTCTTGAGAAGAGCCATGATGTTTATCGTGCGAGTGCCAATGGCCAAGAGGCCGTTGTAGCAGCGATCAACGCTGCACCGAGTGCCAACCCGATCAATATCGCGGCAGATGTACTGGAGCTTCTTCCTCAACTAGAGAAGAACCTACCAAGCAACATCTCGATGAACGTGATGTATGACTCGACCATCGCTATCAATGAGTCTATTCAAGAGGTTATCAAAACCATTCTTGAAGCGGCCTTGATCGTACTGGTCGTTATCACCCTGTTCCTAGGTTCGTTCCGTGCGGTACTGATCCCAATCGTTACTATCCCACTGTCTCTAATCGGTGTGGCAATGGTAATGCAGGCGATGGGTTTCTCATGGAACCTGATGACACTACTGGCAATGGTACTTGCTATCGGTCTGGTGGTAGATGATGCGATCGTTGTTCTTGAGAACGTCGACCGTCACATCAAGCTTGGTGAGTCGCCATTCCGTGCAGCAATCATCGGTACTCGTGAAATCGCGGTTCCAGTTATTGCAATGACGCTAACGCTAGGTGCGGTATACGCGCCGATCGCGATGATGGGTGGTATAACGGGCTCACTATTTAAAGAGTTCGCACTGACACTTGCCGGTTCGGTTTTTGTATCCGGTATCGTAGCACTGACGCTTTCACCTATGATGTGTTCAAAAATGCTTAAAGCTCATGCAGAGCCAAGCAAGTTTGAGCAGAAGGTACACGGTGTTCTTGATGGTATGACTAACCGCTACGAGCGCATGCTTGGCGCTGTTATGCAACATCGTCCTGTGTTCATCGGTTTTGCTATCATCGTATTTGCCAGCCTGCCAATGCTGTTCAAATTTATCCCTAGTGAGCTTGCGCCATCTGAGGATAAAGGTGTAATCATGCTTATGGGTACCGCACCATCGAATGCGAACCTAGACTTCATGCAAAACACCATGAACGACGTCAACACGATTCTATCTGATCAACCAGAAGTAGCGTACGCTCAAGTATTTACCGGTGTACCAAACGCAAACCAAGCCTTTGGTATTGCATCTATGGTGCCTTGGAGTGAGCGTGAGACAAGTCAGTCAGAAGTGGCTAACCGTGTCGGTGAGTTAGTTAAAGATGTACCAGGGATGGCGGTAACGGCGTTCCAAATGCCAGAGCTTCCAGGTGCAGGTTCAGGTCTTCCAATTCAGTTTGTTATCACAACACCAAACAGCTTTGAGAGCCTTTTCCAGATCACGACTGACATTCTGGCAGAAGTATCTTCAAACCCGCTATTCGTTTACTCAGATCTTGATCTGAACTACGACTCAGCAACCATGAAGATCAACATCGATAAAGACAAAGCCGGTGCTTACGGCGTGACAATGCAAGATATCGGTATCACGCTAGGTACAATGATGTCAGATGGTTACGTAAACCGTATCGACCTCAATGGTCGTTCGTACGAGGTTATCCCACAGGTTGAGCGTAAATTCCGTCTTAACCCTGAGTCGATGAACAACTACTACGTACGTGCAGCTGATGGCAGAGCCGTTCCTCTAGGCAGTTTGATTACCATTGATGTGGTGGCAGAACCTCGCTCTCTTCCTCACTTCAACCAATTAAACTCAGCAACGATTGGTGCAGTACCCGCTCCAGGTGCTGCGATGGGTGACGCAATTGCATGGTTTGAGAACATTGCAGAGACCAAGCTACCAAGTGGTTACAACCATGACTACATGGGTGAGGCTCGCCAATACGTAACCGAAGGTAGCGCACTATACGCAACATTTGGTCTAGCACTGGCGATCATCTTTCTAGTTCTGGCGATTCAGTTCGAGTCTGTGAAAGATCCACTGGTTATCATGGTTTCGGTACCGCTGGCGATCTGTGGTGCATTGATTGCCCTTGCGTGGGGTGCAGCAACCATGAACATCTACTCACAAGTCGGTTTGATAACGCTGGTTGGTCTGATTACCAAGCACGGTATCTTGATTTGTGAGGTTGCAAAAGAAGAACAGCTACACCACCAAAAATCACGTATTGAAGCAGTAATGGAAGCGGCGAAGGTTCGTCTACGTCCGATCCTAATGACGACTGCAGCGATGATTGCAGGTCTTATCCCACTGATGTACGCAAGTGGTGCTGGTGCAGCTCAGCGCTTCAGTATCGGTATCGTAATCGTTGCTGGTTTGGCTATTGGTACAATCTTTACTCTGTTCGTACTGCCTGTTATCTACAGCTACCTAGCAGAGAAACACAAGCCACTACCGGTTTTTGTTGAAGATAAAGACCTAGAGAAACTGGCTCGTGTCGACGAGGCAAAAGCAGCTCACAGAGAATTAGCTGACAACAACTAACCTCGAGTTTCACGTTAATCGCAAAAAGGTCACTTCGGTGGCCTTTTTTTATACGCCACAGGCGACATCTCCACTGCGATTAAATAGAATAGTAGGAAATATTCAGGAGTTTTAATTGATATGTTTGATCCAAAAAAACTAGAGCAGATTGCTAAACAAATCCATGACTCTATGCCTCAGCCAGTAAAAGAGCTAGGTTCTGATGTGGACCAAAAGGTTCGCCAAGTTATTCAAGGCCAGCTAAACAAGCTAGATGTTGTCAGTCGTGAAGAATTCGATGTTCAAACTCAAGTTCTATTGCGCACACGTCAGAAGCTGACTGAGATGGAACAAAAGCTAGCGGATTTAGAAACTAAGCTCGCTGACAAATAAGCGTTACCGCAAAAGATACAAAAGGGTTGATGTGAGAGCATCAACCCTTTTTTATACCCTAGATTTCCCAAAGATTGATTCGAGAACAAAGATCTTCGTTAGCAAGCTAGGTCTCTAAAAACAAAAAGGCTTGGTCAACGGCGACCAAGCCTTTTAATTAGATGTTGTGTTTTTTATTTATGACTCCAATTTTTTGGAGTTCTTTAAATTCTTACTATCGTGTCGAGTTACGAAGTTAGCCGCCTACTGCAATACGCTTCATGTCGCTCATGTAAGCACGTAGCTCTTCACCGATGTACTCAACTGGGTGGTTACGGATAGCTTCGTTAACTTCAATTAAACGAGCGTTGTCGACTTGGTTAGATGTTTCACCTAGACCTTTACCAATCACGTCTGTCGATACTGAAGGCATGAACTTCTCACGCAGTAATGGCGTTGCTACGTTTGCAAATAGGTAGTTACCGTATTCAGCTGTATCAGAGATTACTACGTTCATTTCGTATAGGCGCTTACGAGCAACCGTGTTCGCGATTAGTGGAAGCTCATGTAGAGATTCGTAGTACGCAGACTCATCGATGATGCCAGATGCAGTCATTGCTTCGAATGCTAGCTCAACACCTGCACGAACCATCGCAACCATTAGGATACCGTTGTCGAAGTACTCTTGCTCAGAGATTTCAACGTCGCCCGCAGGGTAGTTTTCGAATGCTGTTTGACCTGTCTCTTCGCGCCAGCCTAGTAGGTTCGCATCGTCGTTTGCCCAGTCAGCCATCATAGTGCTAGAGAATTCGCCTTGGATGATGTCGTCCATGTGCTTGTTGTAAAGCGGACGCATTAGATCTTTTAGCTCTTCAGAAAGCTCAAATGCTTTGATTTTAGCTGGGTTAGATAGGCGATCCATCATATGTGTTACGCCACCAAACTTAAGCGCTTCAGTGATGGTTTCCCAACCGTATTGTAGAAGCTTACCAGCGTAGCTTGGGTCTACACCGTCAGCAACCATCTTCTCGTAAGATACAATAGAACCCGCTTGTAGCATGCCACAAAGGATAGTTTGCTCACCCATAAGGTCAGATTTAACTTCAGCAACGAAAGAAGACTCTAGACAACCTGCGCGGTGGCCGCCTGTACCTGCAGCCCAAGCTTTCGCGATATCCCAACCTTCGCCTTTAGGGTCGTTTTCTGGGTGAACAGCGATAAGAGTTGGAACACCAAAACCACGCTTGTACTCTTCACGTACTTCAGTACCAGGACACTTAGGTGCAACCATAACAACGGTTAGGTCTTTACGAATCTGCATACCTTCTTCAACCACGTTGAAGCCGTGTGAGTAACCTAGTGCAGCGCCATCTTTCATCAACGGCATTACTGTCTCAACAACGTTTGTGTGCTGTTTGTCTGGAGTAAGGTTGATTACTAGATCCGCTTCAGGGATTAGCTTTTCGTAGCTATCTACTTCAAAACCGTTCTCTTTTGCGTTTTTGTAAGATTGACGCTGCTCGTCAATCGCAGCCTGGCGAAGTGCGTATGCTACGTTCAAGCCAGAATCACGCATGTTTAGACCTTGGTTCAGGCCTTGAGCACCACAACCAACGATAACGACTTTCTTGCCTTTCAGGTAATCCGCTTCAGTTGCAAATTCACTGCGGTCCATGAAACGACAACGACCTAGTTGGTCTAGCTGCTCGCGTAGGTTTAAAGTATTGAAATAGTTAGCCATCTGGGCGCTCCTTTTAAGAATTTTTCCGTTGAGGTCGGTAGCTTTGTTACCGAATGAGTTCATACTAAAACAGACATGCGGTTGCTTAAAGTGATATATTCACAATTAGTTATTGCAATTAATGCAACATGGAAACATTCGTAATATATGAACATAAAATCATTACAGTTATTCATACATTTGTGTGACAGCAAGAACTTCAGCAAGACAGCGGCGGCAATGCATGTCAGTCCATCAGCTTTAAGTCGCCAAATTCAGAAACTCGAAGATGAAACTGGGCAAGAACTCCTGATTCGAGATAACCGTAGTGTCGATCTTACGCCAGCAGGAAAGCAGCTACTTCCCGTTGCGCTCAATATTGTCAGTGAATGGCAACAGTACAACCTTCATTTAAAAGGCGGAGAACAAGAGCTGAAAGGTGAGATTCGAATCTTCTGCTCAGTGACTGCAAGCTATAGTCATCTGCCTGAGTTAATTACTGAGTTTCGAGCTCTCCATCCTTATATTGAATTTAAACTCTCAACGGGCGACCCAGCTCAAGCGATAGATAAGATCCTCAATGACGAAGTCGATATCGCTATTTCCGCTAAGCCAGATATCCTTCCATCACGCCTCGAATTTGAAACGATTAGTGATATCCCGCTATCTGTTATTTCTCCAGCAGGAGTCAGTAGCTTCAGCCAACAACTACAGGCTGAGCACATCGATTGGAATGAGTTGCCTTTTATTATTCCAGAGGCAGGCACAGCACGTGAACGTGCCAATGCTTGGTTCAAGAAACTAAAAATCAAACCCAATATCTATGCTCAGGTATCAGGCCATGAAGCGATCGTCAGTATGGTCGCTCTTGGATGCGGTATTGGAATTGCGCCAGACGTTGTAATCAATAACAGCCCAGTAAGAGATAAGGTTGAGCGCTTAAAGATGGAGCCTATTAAGCCTTTTGAGCTTGGAGTATGTTGCAAACGAGCACAACTAGATAATCCACTCATTCGAGCATTCTGGCAGGTTGCAGAAGGGAAATATTTAACGGATTAGCTATCCGAGATGGTTAAATAGAGAGAACGACATGAAAGGGCACGCTAGTGCTCTTTTTTGTTATTTGAATTTCGATACGACAGAAATGAAAAAAGCCCGCTGATTTCTCAGCGGGCTTTTCAATGGTGGTGGAGGGATAGGGATTTGAACCCTAGAACCGCTATTAACGGTTGCCGGTTTTCAAGACCGGTGCTTTCGACCACTCAGCCATCCCTCCAATAAATTGTCATCAACAGATTAGTACACTGTTGAGGTTGTTACTTGTTACACAAGTAACTAAATCAAAGCCTGGCGATGTCCTACTCTCACATGGGGAAGCCCCACACTACCATCGGCGCTATTGCGTTTCACTTCTGAGTTCGGCATGGAATCAGGTGGGTCCACAACGCTATGGTCGCCAAGCAAATTCTTAAAATTCGGAAAGCTGTTTATTGTTTAT
>NZ_JAKEUS010000007.1:0-227317 GCF_022397975.1 Vibrio sp. Isolate30 | reverse complement strand
GGCGTTGATATGACCCCCACTGTCAATAAGAGCGTAGAAGTTTCTGCTCCCACATTTCCAGAGCCTTACTAGTAAATCAGTAGTAGTGTTACCGCATAGGTGAAGCAAGTAATTTCGTCGGTTCTCATGCTGATATACGTGGATTACTCACCGTTGGTGAGCAGAGCCTACCTTACTTGTTCCGTCGTGGCACCTGTCTTCAGTCTATGCTCGTGGTTCAATACAGCTTACGCTCTATTGCCGTCCTAACGCCGTCGGTGGTTGTGCCACACCCGATGCTTCATCCTTTGCGATAACACTAATTCGTTGTTCATGCAGGCAGCCTTGCGATGCGAGTTTTAGGATCGACGTCGCTAATGACAACCTCTCTTGCGATAGCCCAGATATAAGCAATCATTTCTCTAGCGATAGCCACGACAACAACATTCCTATGCTTCCCTTTTTGAAGCAGTCGTTGATAACGTCGACATAACCTTTGCTGGGCTTGCCAAGCGATATCGACGATCTCTTTAGGCAGTCCTTCTTGCCTTAGTTGGAGTTCTACAGAGATGTTCGCTTTGTGCTTATAGGTATGCGCGCCTTCAACGAGTAACCGTCTAGCCCGACTGTTACCACATTTTGTCAGACTGCCACGGCGAGTTTTACCGCCACTAGAGTTTTCTGTTGGGACAAGTCCAAGGTAAGCCATAAGCTTTCTTGGATGGTCGAACCGCCGTAAGTCACCCAGTTCAGCTATTGTTCCGAGAGCTACGAGTAACCTTACTCCTCGCATAGCTTGTATGGCTTTCACTACAGGATAATATCGCCAGTTTTTAACTTGGTGGAGCAGTTCGTTATCGAGTCGTTGAAGCCGTTGTATCCGTTCATTGATTGTGATGATCATCTCTTGTAAGACGATTTGTTGACTATGGTGAGGAAGAATGAGGTCGGTCAGCCACCGTAGATGCTTTTTAGACCAGTTATCATTCACCGTAGCTTGGATATTGTTACGAAGAAGAAAGCCTTTGAGTTGGAACTTTGCGTCTTTGAGATCTTTCATGGCCGTTTCTCTGGCACGTGAGAGGTCTCGAATGGCTTCATCCTCGGCTTCCGGTACATAGATGGGTGTAAGCTCTTCGGCTTTTAATAACTTAGCGAGCTTCACTGCGTCTCGTTTGTCAGTTTTAACTCGATCACCAGGCTTCTTAGGTATAAGTGATGGAGCGATAACATAGCAGAAGTGTCCAAGGCTCGTAATTAAGCGATAAGTCCAGTAACCACATGGGCCTGCTTCATAGACAAAGTGCAGAGTAGCTTTGGGATACTTGGATTGCAGTTGTTTGGTTAATTTAATTAACGCGGACTTATTGGATTTAATACGACCTAATTGTTGTGGTTTTGCCCCTCGATGTTCTTGTAAAACAGCGACTTGAATAAATGACTTATGCGTATCTAAGCCAATGAAAATTATGCTATCGTTAGTCATGCTAGCCTCCAAATTTAGTTGTTTGACGCACTAATTATGGCTCTGGCTTTAAGCTAACCCACGATTTTGGAGGCTAGCACCTCGTGGGGGTCATTATGTCTANTTATGCGTATCTAAGCCAATGAAAATTATGCTATCGTTAGTCATGCTAGCCTCCAAATTTAGTTGTTTGACGCACTAATTATGGCTCTGGCTTTAAGCTAACCCACGATTTTGGAGGCTAGCACCTCGTGGGGGTCATTATGTCTATGTGCAAGAGGGATAAATGAATAAGTTTAGGATGTATCTGTTATTTTTGTTGCCACTTATCATTGTAGGGCGAGAATACTACCCTCGCTATAAGGAAAATCAGCAGCTAGAAGAGTTAAAGTCGCAGTTTCAAGGGTTGTTGTTCGAGGAAGATGGAAAAGTAAAGGTTACTTCTTTAAGGGTTGAAGAAAACGTTATTTCTTTGCAAGTACATATATCAAATGTAGATCTAAGCGATACGAATAAAGAAGTACTTACTCGAAATTCTCGAAAAATGTTGCCAGCCAAGATATGTAATAGCGTGGGAATCAGTGAATGGTTGTCGAATGGAAAGTGGATTTCCGTAGATGTCACAGCCAATGGTAGTAAGCCCGTAACCAATGTGAGAATAACAAACGACAATTGCACATAACAAACTGCTTAAGACGGACTATCAACGCTCGGCGATTTTGGTTCTGGTCTGGTACAGTGTTTACGGTGGTTAGTTTAAGTATCGTGGTTTGCGTTGCTAACCACTTAGCAGGGCGTTATATGCAATACCAGACAAAGGAATGAAGTACCTATGGAGTTAAAAGTAGACGCAGATAATTTTATTCTTCAGCAGGAAGTATTTACTGGTGAGATGATTGCACGTATTGCCGAACATTTGGAAAGAGCTGGTATTAAGGGAGCATTGCTAAAAGAACTAACTGGTAATATTTCTTTTGAAGTTGCAAGTATGATCGACAGTTCTTCAAGCATTAGTTTTGATGGTGATGAAGCACATCCTTACTTGGCGTTTCTGAGTTGTGACAGTGATAATGAGTTAGTTCATTTGGGAGGTAATTCCACGTGCCATGAAATGGTGTATGGTATTTTAAATGCAATGTTTGAAGACAGCATATAACAAACTGTTTAAGAGGGATTCCTAACGCTCGACGCGTCCACGCCACAGTAGTGTTCGGCCTTGGCTTTCTGCCACTTGTTGAGCTAGTCGCTTCGTTTCTTCATCAACACGAAATTGAATTCTAGCGTCCACTATTTCTTTATGTGTACGAATGTTTGCAGTGGGTATGAATGTGGGCAACTAACTAAATACGCGAGATTTACGACGCTTTTGAGGGCTCAAAAACCGTGAAACCCCGATGTTGGTAGCATCGGGGTTTCGAATTTTTAGATTTATCGATTGGTAAGGTCGATTTATCTTTTATGCAAAAGGTTGGATTTATCCAACTAATTCCTTGGTAGGGAATTAGATGCGGATGAAGTCCATGTGCTCAACTTTTGGCTTGAACGCGTGACGTTGAACGTCTTGTGGCTTAACCTTAACTTCTGCGCCGTCGATCACTAGAGTGATTGCTTCGTAGAATTCAGGCTTGTCCATTTGGTTGATCACGTCGTCGTGTACTAGCGCGATAGAAACTGGCGCTGCTTCACCACCGTAAACAACTGCTGGGAATTGACCAGCGTGACGTAGGCGGCGGCTCGCACCTTTACCTAGTTCAGTACGTACTACTGCTTCGAATTTCATAGTTTTACTCTCAAATTAGTAAAAATTAAGTTCACACCTCAATGCGACCTTGAGTGTGTGGTAATGCTCAAAATAAACAAGTTCATGTTTGAGCGAGCGCGGATACTAACACTCTATTCTAGATTGAGCAAGTCAGAACCTCACTTGGAAACAAAATAAACGAGAAAATTAGTACGTTTGTAGAGAAAACCACCGGAAGTGCTCGTTTCTGCAATTTTATCTGTTTTCCACAGTGTCACCAAATCCATTTTAACCTTCATCAAATCATCACGTTAATGAACGGAATATGAATGCCAAACTAAGGATTGGTTAAGGCGTATCTAGTTAATCTTATTGCAACTTAAACAGCAGAACGTAATAGGTGGATTTATGGAACCGATCAGCATTGTGGTTATCACGTTAAACGAAGAGAAGCGCATTGGGCGTCTAATGGAAGAACTGAGTGTTCAGACACACCAAGAGTTTGAAGTTATCGTTGTTGACTCTAACAGCGAAGACAAAACCCGAGAGGTAGCACAAGCGTATGAGAGCGCGTTACCGGCGCTTACTGTTCATCATATGCAAGAGCGAGGTGTGAGCTTAGGCCGTAATACAGGCGCATCGCTTGCGAAATACAACAGGATTCTTTTCTTAGATGCTGATGTTGCACTACCAAGAAACTTCTTAGCGAAAGCTCTATACGAGCTGGATGAGCGTAAACTTGAAGTGGCCGGCGTTTACATGAGTTCTAAAGGTTTACCTTTGGTACATAAGTTTGGATACGGCTTATTTAACATTGGTTTATTCGCAACCCAGTTCTTTTTCCCGACGGCAATTGGCGCTTGTATCTTCTCAACTAAGCGTGTTCATCAAGAGATTGGCGGCTTCGACGAAGAGATCGTGCTGTGCGAAGACTGCGACTACGTGAAAAGAGCCAGTAAAACATGGCGCTTCCGCTTCCTCAATATGACATTTGGCTTTGATCCAAGACGCCTAGATCAAGATGGTGTTGTGGAAACCGGCATGACTTATCTTAAGGCGAACGTGCGTCGATTCTTCAAAGGTGAAATGCGGAATAACGAAATGAACTACCAATTCGGCCACTACAGAGAGCAATAATTAGAAAGGTATCGCTATGTTTGAGGGATTAGGACTGTTTCTAGGCGCATTAGGTGATGCGCTGATCGGCCCCAACCTTTTTGTACCGGGGGAGCCGTTTTTCATTGCTGCAGGGTATCAAGCTTATTCTGGCGTATGGTCGGCCTTGGTATGGGTAATGTTGGGCGGCTTTATCGGTGATCAACTTAGCTACTTTATCGGTTCGAAATGGGGTTTTAAGGCGCAGAGAAAGTTGATGGCTTATCGCCCGAAAACAAGACGGCTGATAGCACGTTGTCGATACCTTATTGCCAGAAAGGGAACTTACATTATTCTGTTCGCACGCTTGCTTGGCCCTATTGCTTGGGTAGTGCCTGTTATCGCTGGCTCTCATAAGGTGTCATGGCATAAGTTTTCATTGTTAGCGACCATTGGTTTGATACTGGGTGGTGGTCAGTTTATCTTTTGGGGAGCGCTACTGGCTCATGGCCTAGAGCATTTTCCAATGTTACAAGGGGTTCAAACCTTTATCTCTGAGCACCAAAGCTTGCTCATTGGTCTATTTGTCGTTGGTGTGTTTGCTATTATTGCGCGCCGCCTTAAGTGGCGTAAAGTGATGCTTAAGTCGAGCGCAATGCTGGTAGCTTGGATGCTTTACGCAAATTATGCCCATTTCTTCTGGAAGGCAGATGATTTTAATACTCAACCTTCAGAACTAGCGGCGCAGGCGATACATTTAGACACGGTTACATACAAGGCGTTTCCGGGGAAGTCTTCTTTCTATGACGCACAAGCAATCAATGTAGTGTATATCGGTGAGAGCCCACGAGAACTGATGGGCGAGCTTGGCTGGATCGAAAATCAAACCTTCTCTCGCAACGAGATCGAATGGGTAGGATACTTAACACTGCTAAACGAAAATACGCCACCCGTCTCCGACCTGTATTGGCGAGGTGAACCACAAGATATGGCATTTCAGCTACCTGGTAATTTGATGAAACGCAGTCACATTCGTTGGTGGCGAGCGGGCTTGGATCCAGAGACTCAACAGACGAAATGGCTTGGTGCGATTAGTTATGACAACGGCTTAAAGCTAACCCCATACTCAGGCATTGTGACGATTTTGCATAACATTGATCCAAACGTTGACGCAGAGCGTGACAGCTTAGAATTACAGGTGAGACAAAACCTTCCTCAGGTATCGATAGAACAACAGCCCTTAGCGAGAGCCGAGGTTCTAAACGATGACCATGATTACTTTACCGATGGCAATATTTTGGTTATTGGTGGGTAACGCCTTGTTAGCTCGCATCGCTCAGGTATTCGATGAAACTGGGATAAGCATACCAATGCGCTTGGTATGCTTATCTGATTTGCTTACTATCAAGCTCTAAGCATCTATTTTTGAGAAAGCTGAAGAATAAGGGTGGCTTTCAAACCGCCCATGGAGCTTTTTTCTAAATTGAGTTGGCCGCGATAGCTGTGTGCCATCTCATTTACGATGTTGAGTCCTAAACCTGTTCCCGGGGTTGTTTCATCCAAGCGTACGCCACGCTTAACCGCTTGGCTCATTTTCTCTTCTGGGATACCCGGTCCATCATCTTCAATAATCAGTTCGATTTGACCTTCACTAAGCTCATTGGAGTGCACGCGAATTATGCTGGCAGCCCATTTGTAGCTATTTTCCAAAAGGTTACCGACCATCTCATCAAGATCGGTCTTCTCTACGGCTACCTCAATCTCTGAATCTAGCTCGTTGATCATGGTCACTTCATTGGCAGCATAGACTTTATCAAAGGCCATCGAGATAGCTTCTACGCGTTCACAAGGCGATGACTTTACCGATAGGATATTCATTGCGCCCGCCATACGAGCTCGACCTAAGTGATAATCAATCTGGCTCTGGATCTGGTCTATCGGTTGCTGTAGTAAGTGTTGGTTCTCTTTAGGGACAGAGTGCACCTCATTTTTGAGAACCGACAGCGGTGTTTTTAATGCGTGCGATAAATTGCCGGCATGGTTTCTGGCGCGCTCTAGTAACTCTTGATAGTGAAAGAGTAGGGCGTTTAAATCAGACACCAATGGTGAAACCTCTTTTGGGTAAGTGTCGCTTAGCCCTTGCTGTTCGCCTTTACGTAACATGACTAACTCACGCTGCATCTTGTTCAGCGGTAACAGTGACCAACTAACTTGAATCCCGATGAGTAGTAGCACGCCCACAAACAGAAGCATTAAGATAATCCATACTTGTCCAGTTAGGTCGTGCAAGGTGGATTCAAGCGGGTCTTCATCGACACCGATAGTTATGGTGACAGGGTCACTAAATTCGGGTAAGTAGATTTCTTGCTCAATATAAATGAGTTTTTCTTTGTCTGGACCTTTAATCGAGGTATGGATCGGCGAGCGCTTGATGTCCATGTCCTTGTCCCACAGTGAACGGGAACGAATTACTTGCTCTTGAGTCGCTGCGCGCCAATAAACACCACTGTAGGGTTGGTTGTATCGCGGGTCCGATAAGCGTTCGGCCATGACAAGCAGGCCAGCACTATTAGTTTCGATGTTAGCTGTAAGCTCATCCATGGTGAGACTGAGCTGCTGCTTTAAATCATCAACCAGATAATCATTGACCAGTTTTGGGATACCGATACCGGCAGCAAGTATCATGGCACCTAACCAAAAAGCCGCAGCAAGGAGCAAGCGGCTTTTGAGACTGATTTTCTTGAGGGACTTTTTATTTAGAATCATCGCTATTTTGGCTCACTTTTATCTAGGGTCAAAATGAGCCATTCACAGAGAAAAAGAGATCAGTCGGCGTT
Source organism: Vibrio sp. Isolate30 (assembly GCF_022397975.1). NCBI lineage: Bacteria > Pseudomonadati > Pseudomonadota > Gammaproteobacteria > Vibrionales > Vibrionaceae > Vibrio > Vibrio sp. Isolate30. Next base: position 220,200 of record NZ_JAKEUS010000007.1, on the reverse strand, counting down.
CAACTGATAGCCTAAACCACGCACAGTTTTAATGATCTTCGGGGCGATCTTTTTGCGGATGCGGCCAATGAAAACTTCAACGGTGTTTGAATCGCGATCGAAGTCTTGCTTGTAAATGTGTTCAACTAACTCAGTGCGCGAGATAACCTTGTCTTTGTTGTGCATAAAGTAGGCAACGACTTTGTACTCAAGCGCCGTTAAGCTAACCGCTTGGCCCTGCCAAAGTACCTTCGAGCTGCGAGTATCTAGGCTTAAATCACCGATTTGTTGAATTGGCGATGCAGAACCAGATGCTCGACGCAGTTGTGCACGGATGCGAGCAATCAACTCAACCATTTCGAAGGGCTTAGTCAGGTAGTCATCGGCACCTGCATTTAAGCCTTCTACACGTTGAGTTAAGGTATCGCGCGCACTAAGAATGATCACTGGCGTATTGATATTCTCGTCTCGAATGCCTTTTAGTACCGTTAAGCCATCGAGTTTTGGTAAGCCAAGATCGAGAACAATCGCATCCCACTCTTCTGAAGTTGCACGATAAAGCGCATCGATACCATCTTGCGACAGTTCAGGAACCCAGTCGGCGCCTTCGAGAGTTTCAATAATTTGTTCGCCTAAACGCGGTTCATCTTCAACGACGAGAATTTTCATGATTGGCTCTTCTTATTTGTTGTTATTCGTTATTCGCAGTGGGCAATATTTTTATTGTGGCGATGATTCAGTGTCAGTTTTAATCGCTTCTTTGAAGTTTCGCCCTTTTATCATCAGCATCTCTAACGTTTCCGCGTTGTATTCGACCTTGATGATGTTGTTCTTGTGGTTAATTTTGAGCTCGTAAACCCAGATATCGTCGTCTTCTTCAAGTTCGACTTTGATGATGCGACCGTGCAGGTCATTTTCTACCGCCGCGTACATCTCAGAAAACGGGCGAATGTAGCCTTCTCTAACGGCTTCATAAACTTCATCTTGGTCTTCTTCGAACTCGATGCGCGTACCTTCCTTATGAACGTCTTGAACGAGGTCGTGCCCGTTAGGGTGTGAGTCCGCCCATACAGAGCCGGAAACCACTAAGCCAAAGCTTAAAGACATCAAAGAAATCATTGCTTTACTAAACATAGCGAATCCTAGGTAATGTTGATAGTAAGTAGTATAAAAAAGTGAAGATGAACAGAAAGTGAATCGTACCCACAATGAGACTTTAGCAGCCTTTGTTGTGGGTTTAGTGACACAAGAACGGTGAACTAGGACTAGCGTTCTTGAAGTTCATCATCAAAGATTTTGTCACGCATTTTCCAGAAACGACCGACCTTACGTGCAATCACGAATTGTGGTGGCCTGAATCGATGTTGGTGAGCGACCACTTTGGTTGGAGATGCTTCCTCAAAAGGGCGGTGTCTGTCGGCCAAATGAGGGCGAACAAATTGATCTTTAAAGGTCTGCTTTTGCTTTTGGGTAGTTAATGACCAAAACTCATGAACTTGCGCTTGGTTTTCACCTCGATACGTCACCTTAAGCTGAGATTTACCTTTATCATCTTTAAACACGTTTAGATCCATCTCTAGGCACTCAAATACAAGGGCATCTTTAAGGTTCAGTGCGTCTTTTAGCTTTTTGTCTGGGTCGACTAAGGTTGCGTCGCACTCATGACAAATTCGCGCTGCTATGTCGTTGTCGGCGCCACATTCACCACAATACTTGGCTCGGAATCGGTAGCCACAATGTTCGCGCTCGCCAGTTTCCTCGTCGGTGAAGTAGCCTTGGCATTTACGACCGAAGTGTTCTAGCAAGAAACCATTACTATCGAGCTTGCCCCAGAAGTTGTTATTGAAACCGCAAGCCGGGCAAGGAATGGTGATGATTTCACTGTCAGAGTCTGGTTTTGGATCGCCAACTTCAGGTTGATAAAGATCGTAACTGTTGCCAGCATAGTCCAATATCAAACACTCGTCTTTACCTGGAGACAGACGAAGACCACGACCAACGATTTGTTGATACAGGCTAATCGACTCAGTAGGACGCAGAATTGCAATCAAGTCCACGTGTGGGGCATCAAAGCCAGTGGTCAGTACTGATACGTTTACTAGGTACTTGGTTTTGCGCTGCTTAAAGTCGTTGATGATCTGATCGCGCTCTAAGGTTGGAGTATCGCCAATCACAATTGCCGCTTCGCCCTCAGGGAGCAAACTAAGGACCTCTTGCGCGTGACGCACAGTGGCGGCAAACACCATGATGCCTTGCTTGTCTTTCGCTAGGTGAATGATCTGCTCAACGATTTGTGGCGTCGCGCGTTTTGATTGTTCAATCACCATATCGAGTTCAGCTTCTTTGTAGCGCCCAGTGTTGGCGGGCTTTAGCTGAGAGAAGTCGTAACTTAATACCGGCGCATCAATCATGCGGGCAGGGGTTAAGAAGCCTTCGTCGAGAAGATAGCGAATAGGTAATTCAAAAATACAGTCGCGGAAGAATCTAGGTTCCTCTGAACGGACTTGACCGCGAGTATGGTATTGGTAAATCCACCCCATACCCAAGCGATAAGGTGTTGCCGTAAGACCAAGCACTTTAATACCCGGATTATTTTCACGTAGGTGAGCAATCACTTTCTGATAGCTACTGTTTTTCTCGTCTGGTACTCGGTGGCACTCATCGATAACCAGCAGCGAAAACTGATTTGAAAAGGCATCAAGATTACGGACCACTGACTGTACAGATGCAAATACCACTTGTTGGTCGGTCTCTTTTCGACCTAATCCTGCCGAAAATATCGAGCCTTTTAGGCCATAGCCTTCGTATTTTTCATGGTTCTGTTCAACCAACTCTTTCACGTGTGCCATTACAAGAACTCGCCCCTTGGCTAGGCGTGCTAATTCGGCAATAACCAAGCTTTTACCGGCCCCTGTAGGTAGCACCAGAACGGCTGGCGTTTGGTGTTTACGAAAGTAATGGATAACAGATTTTACGGAGTCGGCTTGATATGGGCGGAGTGTATACATACTGCGTCTTGTAAAGTGGCAAAAATAGTGTGAAATCGCTCAACTAATTGAGCAAAGGTGACTATAATACCTGACTTAGATTAGTTGAGGTATTCATGCGTTTAGATAAATTTCTATGTGACTCATTGGGCGTCACTCGAAAAGAAGCAACACAGATTTTAAAATCAAAAACAGTGACAGTGAACGACGTCATGCAAAAAAGCGGTGCCACTAAGGTTACCGAAGAGTGCGTTGTTGAATGGCAAGGCAATGAACTGCGTGTTCAAGGCCCTCGTTACATCATGGTTTACAAGCCTGAAGGTTTTGTTTGCTCGCATGAAGACAGCTCTAATCGCACGGTTTTTGATCTACTTGATGAGATCAAGATGGACAAGCTTCACTTTGCTGGTCGTCTAGATGTGGATACTACAGGTCTTGTACTTGTGACCGATGACGGCCAATGGTCTCACCGTATCACTTCACCGAAACATAAATGTGAGAAGCTATATCGCGTTTGGCTGGTGGATCCGGTTGAAGACGATTACGTAGAGAAGTTCAAAGAGGGCATCCAGCTGAAAAGCGAAGATGGTCTGACTCTCCCTGCACATCTTGAAGTGCGTGCAGAGCGTGAAGTGCTGCTTACCATCCATGAAGGTAAGTACCACCAAGTTAAGCGTATGTTCGCGGCACTAGGTAACAAAGTAGAAGCTCTACACCGTGAACGTATCGGTGAAATTGAGATGGACGAATCTTTAGAGCTGGGCGAGTACCGTTACCTGACTCAGGAAGAAGTCGATTCTATCTGGAAGTAATCTTCCTCTCTGTTTAATGCCGACCAAGGACAGCGTCGGCTATTCATTTTGACTGGTACTAGGAAAGTCTCAGCCAATATTCTGTTTGCGTGCAAGCGCAGTTCTTAGTATTTAGTCGGAGATTTATGCAAACCCAAACTGCCCCCAGTTCCCAACCTGAAACACCTCAGTTAGGCTTAATGCTGTTTTTGATTCTTGGAGCGATTGGCGCGTTGACGCCACTTGCTATCGATATGTACCTGCCTGCGATGCCAACCATCGCAAAAGACCTTGGTGTGACGGCTGGTGAAGTGCAGATCACACTTACGGCTTACACCGCTGGTTTTGCGTTAGGGCAGCTACTTCATGGTCCGCTGGCTGATAGCTATGGTCGTAAACCCGTGCTGCTCATCGGTGTGGTTTTGTTTGCTATTGCTTCGGTGGTCAGCGCAACGACACACGGTATTGAAGCGCTAACTTATGTTCGTACAGCCCAAGGTTTTGCAGGCGCAGCAGCAGCGGTCATTATCCAAGCTGTTGTGCGCGACATGTTTGATCGTGAAGATTTCGCAAGAACCATGTCGTTCGTTACTTTGGTGATGACGGTTGCACCGCTGGTGGCACCAATGATTGGTGGTTATCTTGCGTTATGGTTTGGCTGGCGTTCGATTTTCTGGGTATTGGCTATCTTCGCTGTGATCGTGATTCTGGCGGTATCATTCAAGATCCCTGAAACTTTGCCAGTAGAGAAGCGTCAACCGCTGCGCTTTAAAACGACAATGCGTAACTATTTCCGTCTGTGCAAAAACAAGACTGCGATGGGGCTTATCTTTTCAGGCGCGTTTTCGTTCTCAGGCATGTTTGCGTTCTTAACGGCGGGCTCTTTTGTTTACATCGATGTGTATGGTGTGCGCCCGGACTTGTTTGGTTACCTATTTGGATTGAACATTGTTGCGATGATCCTGATGACTAGTATCAATGGTCGAATGGTGAAAAAGGTAGGCTCTCATACTATGTTGAGAGTGGGGCTAGGGATTCAACTACTCGCAGGCATAGGTTTGTTCATTGGCTGGAGTTTAGATCTTGGCCTTTGGGGAATTGTGCCATTTGTGATGCTCTTTATTGGCACACTATCTACCATCGGCAGTAATACTATGGGTTTGCTGCTTAGCGGTTACCCAAATATGGCGGGCACAGCTTCGTCTCTTGCGGGTACATTACGTTTTGGTACAGGCTCGGTAGTGGGCGCTATTGTTGCGATGCTGCCGAGTGACAGCGCTGGCTCTATGGTCATTGTAATGGCAGTGTGTGCCGTACTTTCAGCGCTACTTTATTGGACATTAGGAAAGAAGGCATAATGTCAAAATACTATATTGAAATTCAAAAGCTGGTTAACACAGCATTAGATGAGTTAACGGCTCTACACAAATCTGGCAAAGCGGTTGATGCACCGATCGCTAATAACCTTTATTTGGTTCGTTGGGTGACTAAGGCGATCAAATCGCAAGCTTATGATCGCTGTGTCGCTGCAGATCTTATTCGTTGGCAGAAGCAGGGGCGCTCTAAAGGTAATAACTCGGATCTAACGTTTACGTTCCGTCGAATCTCTGCATTTTATGCTCAATTTTTCCCACACGGTGAAGAGCCAAAGCAGCTGAAAGACAGTGATGTTGAAGCCTTCATGGACAAGATGTATGACATGGGCTGGAGCGTATCAAGTGAAGATGAGCTGACTACTGGCGGCAAGATCCAGTTTTTCACTGATGGTGAGCACTCATTTGCACTCTGTGGTAAGCAGTGTGATGACTCGTTTGATGGCGAGCTAATGACGAAACCGATGAACTGGTTTGTGCGCGGAAACCACGCTGAGTTTGTTCAAGCAGCTATGGAGTCGGGCTTTATGCTTCATAAAGTGACAGACTACAAATCAGCAGTGAAATATCACGGCGAATACATCGTTTACCCGGCTAACCAAGGTAATCAGCTAGCTGAGATTCCAATCAGCTTTATTGCTGAATAGTAGATACGGGATACGAGATTAGAGAGACGAAGAGCGGAATTATCCGCTCTTTTTGTATCTCTTTAACGGAACGCAATGTCCACTCTTAAGTCTTTTCGCATCCCGACACTCGATACTCTAATCTGCCCTTAAGCCTTTTCTTATCTCGTCACCCGAATCCCGCATCCGCTTTTAACTCTCTTCTCATCCCGCCACTCGATACTCGAACCTGCTCTTAATCTCTTCGCGTCTCGTCACCCGAATCTCGAATCTACTGTTAATCTCTTCGCATCTCACCAGTCGAATCTCGAACCTGCTCTTAATCTCTTCTCATCTCGCCACTCGAATCCCGCATCCGCTCTTTTGCCTGCTTCTCTATCGCCTTCACCATACCTTTAAAGATAAACAGATGCGCTGGCATCATGGCAAACCAATACAGCAGTCCTAAGAAGCCTTTTGGGTGCCACCAAGCGGTAATGTTGAGCTCGCTTTGATTGTTTGTGTGGTCTTTCTCGGCAAGGTCGGAAACCGTGATTTCAAGGCGTCCAAGACCGGGACCCTTCATGCCAAATAGTAGCGATAGGAACTGATTTTCTTCGCAGCGAATCACTTTCCATGAGTCGATATGGTCACCCACCTTAAGCTTAGGGCCTTCTGGCTCCTGCCTTTTTGGTACGCCACCACCAAAGAACAAATCTAGCCACTCTCGGGTGCGCCATAACGCATTGGCAAAGAAGTAGCCTTGTTTTGGGCTGCCTATTTGCTGGGCTATCTGCCAAAGTTGTTCTTTGGAAACGCTAGACTGTATGGTTGCGCCAGTTTGTTTAGGGTAGTAACCGTAACCAGCTTGCCAGCGTTTAAATGCGGTCTTGTCGAAGCCCCAAACGTTACTCTTAACGAATTCACCTTCTGCTCTAATTGCTTGTTCCACCATAGTTTGGAATGAAATCAGGCGTTGCGGATAACGCTCCTGGATCGAGGTGGAGTTCGCGACAAAGTCATGCTTTAAACCCGCAAGAAGGGCTCGACCAATATTTGAAGGGACAGACGTTACGACGCCAAGCCAATATGAAGCGATTGTCGGAGTTAAGAGCGATGTTGCCCATAACCTTAGTGGTCTATCTGCGGTTTTAGCAATGTGTGCAAATTGATTGCGGTAGCTGACGATATCAGGGCCACCCACTTCAAAGGTTTGGTGAGCTTCTGGCGTTTCCTCGGCAAGCTTTAACAAATAATGATTGAGGTTCTTTAGCGCGATAGGGTTGGCTTTAGAATCGACCCATTTCGGCGCGATCATGATTGGTAGGTTGTAGACAAAGTCTCGCATGATCTCGAAGGCGGCAGAGCCTGGCCCGATGATCACGCCTGCTTGCAACTCTGTAATAGGAACAGAGCCTGATCTCAGTAGATCACCCGTTTTCTTTCGTGCTTGAAGATGGTCGGAATCTGCGGTTTGCGGCTGCAACGAACTTAGGTAGATCACATGTTGATTGCGAGGACCAAGTGCGTTGACAAAGTTTCTTGCCAGCTTGAGCTCGTAATCAATAAAGTCGTGTCCCTCTGCCATTCCGTGTACGAGGAAGAAAATTAGGTCGAACTCAGGCACTAGCTCTTGAGTGGCGTCTGCGTCAGCAAGGTCCAAATATTGGAGTGAAAGGTTAGGGTGAGGTTCAGTTCGAGCTTGCAGGTAGTCAATATGACGAGCCGCTGCCGTTATTTGATAGCCTTGTTCAAGGAGTTGAGGTAATAGTTGAGAACCAACATAACCAGAAGCGCCTAACACCAGTACTTTCTTCATAAAGACTCCATTCGTTGCTATGAAGTAGGGACGTCACTAAATGTTAATTTACCAGTGTCATATGCACAAAAGCCAATAGTATCTGCATCTCGATAGTGAAATATGGTGGCTCTTCTTAGCACAGGGGGTGACCTATAGTTAGTAAAACAGCAATAGATGTTAATTATCTAATTTTAGAGCCAGTTATGTTATTGGATGAATAGCAATCATGAGTATAATCTTGGCAACCGTTGTGGTTTATTCCCCCCATTTTTGAGGTTTCACATGCTTCTTGCTTCAATACTACGTCATACCAAAGGTGATTTTGTACGCCAGCTGATTGCGATTGCGCTACCCATTACCCTGCAGAGCATTATGTTTTCAAGCAGGGGCTTGGTTGATGTGTTGATGTTGGGGCAGTTAGGAGAGGCAGATATTGCGGCGGTTGGTGTTGCGAGCCGAGCGATGTTTGTAACCACTATTATGTTGGTTGGGGTTACCACTGGTGGTGCTCTTTTGACAGCTCAGTACTGGGGGGCGGGTGACAGACAAGGTGTACGAGAAAGTACCGCGCTGACTTGGCTTGTTTCCATGTTCTTTGCCGCGTTGACTGTGGTGTTTTTTGTTTCGTTTCCAACCCAAGTCATGGGTGTGACCACGGATTCACAAGAAGTTATCGGTCTAGGTACGGAATACATAGTAATTACTGCATTCAGCATGTTTGCTGTGGCTTGTGTAAGTAGTATGGCAGTCGGGCTTCGTGCTATGCACCGACCTGGGCTAAGTACCTTTTTTAGCGGTATCGGCATTCTTTCAAATATCTTTCTTAACTGGGTTCTGATTTTTGGCAACCTGGGTATGCCAGCAATGGGTATCAAAGGTGCGGCTATTGCTACCGTGATGGGTGGGGCGATTGAGGTGATAACGCTTTACGGCTATCTCTATTCGAAGAAGCATTTGTTGGCATTTAAACGAGCTGATATTGCGGCGGCTGCAACGATTCAGAAAGTGGTTCGTTTTCTAAAACTCTCTTTGCCGACAACGTTTAACTTCTTAGCTTGGGCTGGGGGTTTGTTTGCTTATCATGCAATTATGGGGCAGTCGGGTGTACAGGGCTTAGCAGCGCTTTCGGTGATGACGCCGGTTGAATCTATCTCTTTGGCACTTCTAATTGGTATGTCGACCGCAGCAGCCGTGCTGGTGGGTAACCAACTAGGCGCCAAGAACAACGAAGCAGTCTACTACCAAGCGTTGGGTATCAGCATTATTGCCTTCTTTACCAGTATTGTCGTTGCATTGGTTCTCTACTTTGTACAGGCTCCGATTTTGGATTCGTTCAGTGCACTGACTCCAGAAACTCGTGAGCTATCAGAAAAGTTCATCTTGATTCTGAGTTTAGGCATTGTTGTTCGCTCTATACCAATGACGGTGATTGTTGGGGTATTAAGAGCGGGTGGAGATGTGAAATTTTGCCTTTATCAAGACTTGATTGCTCAGTGGCTTATTAGTATCCCTTTAGCGGCCATTGCGGCTATCTATTTTGGCGTTAAACCTGAATGGATCTATTTGATGTTCCTAACAGAAGAGGTGATCAAATGGGGTGGCTCACTCTATCGCATGAAGAGTAAGAAATGGATAAAAAATCTTATAGGAAGTTGAAGTCAGACGTAAGATTTATGTGACTTTATACTTAGCATGTGATCTATCTTTCAAATTACTTCCTACAACCATAGATTTAGTGTAGATTCTCATTCCAAATTCTAACTAATGTGAGCTGTTTAATGTTAAAGCTATCAGACCTATGTAAAGGCTATGTCGACGGGGGAGAGTTCCATCCCGTTTTACAAGGTGCTGAATTAACATTAAATCAAGGAGACCAGCTTGCGTTAATGGGGGAAAGTGGCTCTGGTAAGAGTACGTTGCTTAACCTTATTGCTGGGCTCGACCTTGCTGACTCTGGGGAAATCCTATTTCCTAACTTTGATATGCATATGGCAAAGGAGCGTGATCGCACTGCTTACCGCCGCAATAACATCGGGCATATCTTTCAACAGTTCAATTTGCTACCAACACTGAACATTGCTGACAACATTCGCTTTTGCCGTCAACTGAAGGGTTTACCTGAAGATAAAGGCTTATGGCGTCAGATTCTGTCGGCGCTTGATCTTATGCCTTTATTAGGTCGCTACCCTGAAGAGGTGTCTGGTGGTCAGCAGCAGCGTGCCGCGATTGCTCGAGCTCTTTATATGGAGCCAAAAATTCTGCTTGCCGATGAGCCGACAGGTAGCTTAGACGAGCGTAATGCTGAAGCGGTAATGCGCCTACTGACGTCATTAGCGCGAGAGCTAGAGTGTACGTTATTTCTAGTAACGCACAGTGAAAAGGTTGCCCAGCATATGGATGGTTGTATCCGTCTACAAGGGGGACAGCTTCATGTTATGGCCCGTAGTTAAAGCGCTACTCGGTCACTATCGACGCTACCCACTTCAAATTATTCTTGTTTGGCTCGGTTTAACACTGGGCGTTTCCCTTTTGGTTGGTGTTACCGCTATTAACCAACACGCCAAACAGAGCTATGCTCATGGCGAAAAGCTGTTTTCCAATCCGCTCCCTTACCGCATTCGTCCAAAACACAACGCCAATAAAATCCCGCAAGGCTTCTATATTCAATTGCGCCGTGAGGGCTTTCAGCAGTGTGCACCATTTGATAACCATCGTGTAACCGACGAGAACGGCGCTAACTTCATGTTGATAGGTTTAGATCCTGTCTCAATGCTTCAGTTGCAACCGGGTGTCGCGCTTCAAGATCTCACCACGCTTAACCTGATGAAACCACCGTATCCAATTTTAGTGAGTGATGATCTGGCTAAGCACATGGAGTGGAGTGACGGCGATTATATTCATCTTATGGACGGCTCAGAGCTCGGCCCTTTGATTGTTGATCAAAATAAGATGATCAACGGGACGCGCTTAATTGCGGATATCTCTTTATTAAGGATGTTGAAGCGCAGTTCTGGTCTATCCGTGATCGCTTGTTCAGATATGTCGGAAGCAAAGTTTGAGCGTCTTAAAGAGATGCTGCCGAACGGTTTAACGATTTCACGTAGTTCTAAAGCAGAACTTGAATCGCTGACCAGCGCATTCCATCTGAACTTAACTGCGATGGGGATGCTTTCATTTGTCGTTGGTCTATTTATCTTCTATCAAGCTATGTCTCTATCTTTTATACAGAGACAACCTTTGGTTGGGGTACTTAGACAAACCGGCGTATCCGGCTGGCAGTTAACGAAAGCGCTCTGTTTTGAGTTGCTAGCACTGGTTGTAGTGAGTTGGATCTGCGGTAATGTTTTTGGTGTGATGTTGGCGAACCAGTTGCTACCAGCGGTGTCTTCAAGCCTTGGCGATCTTTATGACGCTAATGTCGGTTTAAGTATCGATTGGAGCTGGAAAGCCAGCGTTTATAGCTTTGGCATGGCTTTAATCGGCGCTTTTTTAGCATGTGCTTGGCCGCTGATTCGTTTGTTGAAGTCTCAGCCGATTAGACTTTCATCTCGTCTTTCACTCATGCGTTTTGCGGGTACTGAATTTACCTGGCAGGCGTTGATCGGTTGTGGCTTCTGTGTCGCTGCTGTGGCGGTTTACCAAGCACCTCAAACGCAAGAATCTGGTTTTGCCATCATTGCGTTAATGTTGGTAAGTGTTGCTCTATTTACGCCGTTTTTGATGTGGAAGCTATTCAACAGTTTCTCATACTCCTTACGTTGGGTTCGTGCGCGCTGGTTCTTTGCGGATGCCGCTGCCAGCATGAGCTATCGTGGTGTCGCTACAATGGCGTTTATGCTTGCGATGACAGCAAACATTGGTGTTGAAACAATGGTGGGTAGCTTCCGAGATACGACCGATAAATGGTTGTCACAGCGTCTTGCTGCAGATTTGTATATCTACCCAACCAATAACTCTGCAGCACGTATGAGTAACTGGCTGTCAGACCAGCCTGAAGTCGACTCGGTATGGTGGCGCTGGGAAAAAGACATTCCTTCTCCTGTTGGCAGTATTCAAGTGGTTAGTACAGGTCCTTCTGAAGGTGAACTAGAGGCGCTTACGATTAAGCTAGGTATCCCAAACTACTGGTACCACTTGCATCACTCTAAGGGCGTACTGATTAGTGAGTCGATGTCTTTAAAATTAGGTATACGACCGGGTGACTACATCGATATGTACGATAGCCTAGGCTCTGGCTGGCAGGTGGTCGGTGTTTATTACGATTACGGCAACCCATACCATCAAGTCATGATGTCACATCGAAATTGGCTCTACGGATTTGCGGGGCGAGGCAATGTCGGTTTAGGTGTGATACTTAAAGAAGATGTGAATCCAACCGGGTTACGTAGCCGCTTAGAGTCTGTGTTTAGATTGAGCTCTGAGCGTATCTTCGATAACAACAATATACATAGCCAAGCAATGCGCGTTTTTGACCGTACCTTTGCCATCGCCGATACCTTGGGCAACATTACCCTTGTTATCGCTGTGTTTGGTATCTTCTTCGCGACAGTAGCGGGTGAGGTATCAAGACAACGTCATATTTCACTGCAGCGCTGCTTAGGGGTTTCTGCAAAAGAGCTGATCTTTACTGGCAGCTTGCAGCTGTTTGTCTTTGGTTTGATTTCGTCGCTGATAGCAATACCACTCGGGTTGGCATTGGCGAATTTGATTGTCGATATCGTGATTAAGCAGTCGTTTGGTTGGTCGTTAGAACTGCAAGTCATTCCTTGGGATTACTTCATTACTTTCGCATGGTCAATGGCTGCCTTGATGATTGCTGGTGCGTTGCCAGTATTACGAATGATAGGTAATACCCCGATGAAATCATTAAGGGATGCATTGTAGATGGGTCAAAGAAAAGGCGTGAAAAAGCCAAGAAACAATGTGTTGTCTTCAATTCTACTGATCTGCTTTTTTGGCTTATTTATTGGTATTTGGTCTTATTACTCTTACTTCGCTGATGTTGGCGAAGAGGGCGTCAACGAGGTCAACTCTGTATTGATGAGTGAGCAATTTAAGGTGTTCGAACCTGTCTTGCCTGATCGTACTGTTTCACTGCCAAAAGACTTCCAATTCCACCCTGAGTTCCAACATGAATGGTGGCACTACTTTGCAACTTTAGAAGATGCCAGTGGTAAGGATTACTCCGTTCAATGGAGCTTCTTTCGAATTGCAACTGACGAACGCGAAGCTCGAGGCTGGCAAAGTCCGCAGATCTATATCTCCAATGTCGTTGTTACCTCAGCGACGCAAGTGTGGAAAGAACAAAGGCTTGCCCGTGGCGGTATTGGCCAAGCAGGTATGACTAACCGACCATTTCGTATCTGGATTGATAACTGGAATTGGCGAGCACTTGGCGCGACCCCGTTTCCTGGACGTTTGAGCGTAGAGACGGACACTTTCGGTTTAGAGCTCGATTCGGTCACCAAGGGCCCTTACGTGTTGAATGGTGAAAATGGTTATCAAAAGAAACATGACCTGCTTCCTATTGCCTCATACAACTTTAGCGCTCCGTTCTTGGCTTTGAATGGCACACTGACTCTTGACGGCGTTGAAGTGGAAGTCTCTGGCAATGCTTGGCTCCATAAAGAGTGGGGCAGTGGTTTGCTTGGCGAAGGACAACAAGGTTGGGACTGGTTCGTCTTTAATCTAGACGATGGTGCTGCTCTGAGTGTTAGTCGTTACCGTAATAACCATCAGATGCCGTATGTGTTTGGTACGCTAGCAACGCGATCAGGAAAAGTTTATCGGCTGTCTGAATCTGATATCGACATTAAACCATTGCCAAACAGTACATTGCTCAATGGACGAAGAATGCCGCTTCAATGGATCATCAATGTACCGAAATATGAGATCAACCTCACAACTCGGATTCAACGTAGGGACATGTGGCTGCCGTTTGTTATCCCTTATTGGGAAGGGCCTATTATGGCCAGTGGAAGCCATGAAGCGTCTGGCTTTATGCAACTGACAGGATATTGATTTTTATATAAGGCTATCATTCGATAGCCTTTTTTATGCACTCTAGGTCACTTTATGGAGGGTTCGTCTAGCTTACACTTATAATTTTGGTCATCTATACTTAATTTAGTGTGAGTAACAACATTATGGAATATACGACGTATTGTTTAGTATTTGTAGGAAAAACCGAAGTTAAACATCCAAAGAAGTGATTATGTATCGTCGAAAGTTGGCTATACACTCGTGTCTATTCTTTGTTATTCGTTTATTTAAATAATAAATATAAGGGCGAAATCATGAACGACGTCATCCGTGACTTCTTTAAAATGGAATCTGCTGGCGGCATCATTTTGGTAATTGCTGCGGCAATTGCAATGTTCGTAGCGAACTCACCTCTGAACGAAATGTATCAGGGTATGCTACACACATACGTATTTGGTATGTCTGTGTCTCACTGGATCAACGACGGCCTAATGGCAGTCTTCTTCCTACTTATCGGCCTTGAAGTAAAGCGTGAGCTTTTAGAAGGCGCATTAAAATCTAAAGAGACAGCAATCTTCCCAGCTATCGCTGCGGTAGGTGGTATGCTAGCTCCTGCACTTATTTACGTGCTATTTAACTCAAGCAACCCTGAAGCGCTTCAAGGCTGGGCTATCCCAGCAGCAACAGATATCGCATTCGCATTGGGTATCATGGCACTTCTTGGTAACCGTGTACCGGTAAGCTTGAAGGTGTTCTTGCTAGCGCTAGCAATCATCGATGACCTAGGTGTTGTTGTTATCATTGCACTGTTCTACTCAGGTGATCTATCTACGCTTGCACTAACGGTTGGCTTCATCGCAACAGGTGTGCTGTTCATGCTCAACAATAAGCATGTGACTAAATTGAGCGCTTATCTGATTGTTGGTGCAATTCTGTGGTTCGCAGTATTGAAGTCTGGTGTTCACGCAACACTTGCTGGTGTGGTTATCGGCTTCGCGATTCCACTTAAAGGCAATAAAGGGGAGCATTCTCCGCTGAAACACCTAGAACATGCTCTGCACCCGTATGTCGCTTTTGCAATCTTGCCTATCTTCGCATTTGCAAACGCAGGTATCTCACTGGAAGGTATCTCACTTTCAAACCTAACAGGTATGCTACCGCTTGGTATCGCTTTAGGTCTATTGATTGGTAAGCCACTGGGTATTTTCCTATTCAGCTGGGGCGCAGTGAAAACAGGTGTAGCTAAGCTTCCTGAAGGTGTGAATTTTATGAACATCTTCGCAGTGTCTGTGCTGTGTGGTATCGGCTTTACGATGTCTATCTTCATCTCTTCATTGGCATTTGGTCCAACGAACGCAGATTTTGATACGCTTGCTCGACTAGGTATCCTAATGGGCTCAACGACGGCGGCAATCTTGGGTTACGTACTATTGAGTATCTCGTTACCTAAGACAAAGCATCAAGAAGTTAAACTGTAATCACTACAAAACATGTTTGAAAGGGTTGGCTGGTTAGGACAGTAGCCGCCAACACTTTTAGAAACATAATGACAAAGAAACGAAAAAGCCGTGATGAATGTTCATCACGGCTTTATTGTTTACTTGCCTTATGGTGACAAGTTCTCACGTCTTATGACTATTTTTCTAGGGTGGTAAAAATAGTCCACTCTTCGACGATTTGCTCTTCCAAGCCGACTACCGTTGCAGTTACTCTTCGGTTTAAGGCATGAGAGGTTGCGTCATCGCCCTCTTTTTCAAGTCTAGATTCACCAAACCCTACAATACGCACACGATCCGCTGCGATACCATTTTGAAGAATCTCATTCTGAACTTGGTTTGCTCGTTTTTTCGATAGCTCTAGATTGTATTCGTTAGAACCGACTTTACTCGCATAGCCTTGAATCTCAATGGATGCTGATTTGTACTTCTTAAGAAACTCTGACATCGTGGTTATCTGATCAGAGAAGATAGGGTTTATTTCATAAGAGTCGTGCGCGAACAATATTCTTAGTTGTCTCACTTCTTGAGAGCGAACGGTTTCCCCACATCCGTCGTTATCAACTTGAGATGCACCGGGAGTCCCAGGGCAAAGGTCTCTAGCATTGACAACGCCATCTTTATCATCATCTCTTAGATCGGATATTTGCTCCGCCTCAGGAGTCTCAATGTAATCCTCTTCTTGGTAGTCGGCTGCATTAACAGTTAGGGCTACTATGGGAAGTAATAAATAGAAAGCTTTCATCATTAATACTCCACAGGTTGTGTCCACTCTTCTGGAATGTCTACAAGTAGCGCATTGAGAAGTGAACCTGTTGCGTTCAACACACGATATTTCGCATATTGCTCAGAATAGTGAGCATCGAGGTAGTCTTTACGGGCCTCAAAAAGCTCATTTTCCGTATTGAGTAAATCAAGTAGGGTACGTTGGCCAATTCGATACTGCTTCTCGTACGCAATGACTGTTTCCGCAGCTGAATCGACATGGTCAGAAAGGAAGTTTTTCTGTTGTAGGGTTAAATCCAAAGCACTCCAAGAGAGTCTTAACCCTTCCTCTACTTGTCGGTAAGCTCGGTCTCTCAAGTCTTTCGATTTGTTTAGTTGGTAAGCTGCCGCCTCGGTTCTGTCGCTATCAGACCCACCGTTATACAAGTTATAACGCATGCGCAGCATGGCCAGTGTCTCGTCGCTTGATCCTTCATCACCACCTGCATCATCCCGCCAGGTTTGTGAAGCCTCAATAGAGAAGGTTGGGTAGTTAACCCCTTTAGATTGTTTGTATTGGAAGTGTGCTGAATCCACATCAGCTGCTGAAATCTTGATCACAGGGTGATTGTCAAATGCATAGACGATTGCATCATTCAAAGATAAAGGCAGTTTGGATATATCAGCTCTTGGGTAAATCAACCCTAATGGTTCTTGTCCTACAACCCTTCTAAATTGAGTGTGTGTGTCAACCAGGTTATTTTGTGCGGCCAACAGGTTACCGTGGGCTTTCGCAATACGAGCCTCTACCTGAGACACGTCTGCCGTGGAGCCTATTCCTGATTCTGCTCTTCGTTTAATGTCTTTATAGATCTTTTTATGGACAGCTAAGTTGCTTTCCGACAGCGCAAGCACTTCAGTTGCTTTCACAGCATCAAGGTAAATCTGGGTTACCTCTAATGCTTTGTCTTCCGCATCTGCAATGAGTTGGAATCTTACTGACTCTGCTTCGGCGGCTGTACGATCCATATCGTATAAAGTCGCAGAACCATCCCAAATGAGTTGAGTAAGAGAAATCGTTGCTTCTTTTCTGGTTAGATCGGTATCAGGACCATTATTGGGAGCTGGATTGATCCCCTCATATCCAATACCCGCATCTAAATCTATGCTTGGTAAATAAGCACCTCCAGAAGCGTCATTTTGTTTTTTAACGCTCACAAATTCGTTAAAGATACTTTTTATCTCGGGGTTGGTTGCCAAAGTGATGGCGACTGCCTGCTCAAGGGTTTGACTGTAAGCTGGAGCCCCAGTCATAAAGCAGCAAATAATAGATAGTTTAAACAATTTCAAAGTAGGTCTCCTTCTACTTCTAGATGTCTTATTTTTACTTTCGTCGATGCTTTCAATGGAACAAAAGTCATAATCGAAGCTTAGGACATTTGAACCAAAACGCGAAGTTTACCTAATTTTTTTTTGAATCTAAGTAACTAGCTATATTGACATATTTGTCACTATGCGTTAGCTGGCGCGGTTAGTGAGTGGATCATCAATAACATTACAACTAAATTTAAGTGGGTGTTATAGCGAAGTTCAGTCGAGTGGAAAGACGGACTGAACTGTGCAAGGAAGTGAGTTATGGGAACTATCAATGTTGGCTTACTCAGTGGGGTGAGCGGCGCTTTGGTTGTGGACGCACAAGGGCAAATAAGACGGTTAGCAGAGGGAGAGACACTGCGTGCCGGTGATGTTGTTGTAAGTGTCGACAATAGCAGTGGAAGTGAACCGGCGATCAATGCTCGGTATTACGAAGACGAAACAGTAAATAGAGTCGTCGATACTGATGATGCCATCGCACAAGTTATTAGAGCTGTGGAAGAGGGCTTTGACCCTACGGCCGATTTAGGGGAAGAGTTTGACACTGCCAGTGGCGAAACTGATGGGTCAAGTTTAGTTAACAGCGGAACCATTACCAGAACGGGTGCTGAAGTACAGGCAACAACCCACTTTGAAACAGATGGGCTTGAAAGCCAGGGTTTGTCTGAGACTCAAAGCCTAGAGCTAATTGACATTATTGCGTTTGCATTAGTGTCCGGGGTATCTGACGTTATTGAGTTTGAGGAAGATGTTCCGATTGAAACCGGGGGTAATCTGATTACCGATGATCCCGAAGTAACCTTTATTGCAGATGAAGGCGAAGGGGATAACGGTTACGGTGATTTTGTCATTAATGAAGACGGAACGTGGACCTTTGTTGCAAACAGTCCATTCGACGAATTGGCAGACGGAGAGCAAATCCAAGATAGTTTTACCGTGGAAACATCAGATGGTACCGAGCAAGTTGTAACAGTGACGATCATAGGTACAGATGATGCAGCGGTCGCGACTACAGGCTCGGGTAGTGTAACCGAGGATGTCGATGTTTCACTTGAAGGTAACCTTCTGGAGACTTCTGGCCAAATCTCGATTTCAGATGTCGACAGTGAAACACCAACTTTTGAACCAAATGGTGTCTTTAATCCAGTAGGCTCAACTAATGGTAGTGCATTAGGTGTGCTTACTATCAGTCCTGATGGTACATGGAACTATGAGGTTAATAATGATCTGGTTCAGTTCTTAGACGACGATGAAAGTGTGGTTGAGGTTTACACCGTAACGGCGACAGACGGCACCACCAGTGAAGTGACCATTACCATCAATGGTGCGGACGATCCTTCTGAGATCACCGTTGGTGAAGGCGATTCAGACATGGGGGCAGTGACGGAGGATGTAAATGTCTCGTTAGACAACGAGCTTACCACGTCAGGTACGTTAACCATTACTGACGTTGATACCAGTGATGACCCCGCCTTTGAACCTAACGGCACCTTTAATCCAACCGGTTCTACTAATGGCAGCGCACTCGGTATGCTTACCATTACACCAGACGGTGCGTGGACTTATGTCGTTAATAATGACTTGGTTCAGTACTTAGATGACGATGAGAGTGTGGTTGAGGTTTACACAGTAACGGCGACAGACGGAACCACCAGTGAAGTGACTATTACCATTAACGGTGCGGACGACCCTTCTGAGATTACCGTTGGCGAAGGCGACTCAGATATGGGTGAAGTCACCGAGGATGTGGATGTCTCGTTAGATAATGAGCTTACTACGTCGGGTACGCTGACCATCACCGATGTCGATACCAGTGATAATCCAACCTTTGAGCCAAACGGCACCTTTAACCCAACCGGCTCTACCAATGGCAGCGCACTCGGTGTGCTCACCATCACACCAGACGGTACATGGACTTACGTCGTTAACAACGACTTGGTTCAGTACCTAGATGACGATGAGAGTGTGGTCGAGGTCTACACAGTAACGGCAACAGATGGCACTACCAGTGAAGTGACCATTACCATTAACGGTGCGGACGACCCTTCTGAGATTACCGTTGGCGAAGGCGACTCAGATATGGGTGAAGTCACCGAGGATGTGGATGTCTCGTTAGACAACGAACTGACAACGTCAGGTACGTTGACCATTACTGATGTCGATACCAGTGATGACCCAGCCTTTGAGCCAAACGGCACCTTTAACCCAACCGGCTCTACCAATGGCAGCGCACTCGGTATGCTTACCATTAACCCAGACGGTGCCTGGACTTATGTAGTTAACAATGACTTGGTTCAGTATCTTGATGACGATGAGAGTGTGGTTGAGGTCTACACAGTAACGGCAACAGACGGCACCACCAGTGAAGTGACCATTACCATTAATGGTGCAGATGACCCTTCTGAGATCACCGTTGGAGAAGGCGACTCAGATATGGGTGAAGTCACCGAGGATGTGGACGTCTCGTTAGACAACGAGCTGACCACGTCAGGTACGTTAACTATTACTGATGTTGATACCAGTGATGATCCCGCCTTTGAACCTAACGGCACCTTTAATCCAACCGGCTCTACTAATGGCAGCGCACTCGGTATGCTCACCATTACACCAGAAGGTGCCTGGACTTATGTAGTTAACAATGACTTGGTTCAGTACTTAGATGACGATGAAAGTGTGGTTGAGGTTTACACCGTAACGGCAACAGACGGCACCACCAGTGAAGTGACCATTACCATTAACGGTGCAGATGACCCTTCTGAGATCACCGTTGGCGAAGGCGACTCAGATATGGGTGAAGTCACCGAGGATGTGGACGTCTCGTTAGACAACGAGCTGACCACATCAGGTACGCTAACCATTACCGATGTCGATACCAGTGATGATCCCGCCTTTGAGCCAAACGGGACCTTTAACCCAATCGGCTCTACTAATGGCAGCGCGCTCGGTATGCTCACCATCACACCAGACGGTGCATGGACCTACGTCGTTAATAATGATTTGGTTCAATATCTGGATGACGATGAGAGTGTGGTCGAGGTCTACACAGTAACGGCAACAGACGGCACCACCAGTGAAGTGACCATTACCATTAACGGTGCAGACGACCCTTCTGAGATCACTGTTGGTGAAGGCGACTCAGATATGGGTGAGGTCACCGAGGATGTGGATGTCTCGTTAGAGAATGAGCTTACTACATCGGGTACTCTAACCATTACCGATGTTGATACCAGTGATGCCCCTGCCTTTGAGCCGAACGGCACCTTTAATCCAACCGGATCTACCAATGGCAGTGCGCTCGGTATGCTCACCATCACACCAGAAGGTGCGTGGACCTACGTAGTTAATAATGACTTGGTTCAGTACTTAGATGATGATGAGAGTGTGGTTGAGGTCTACACCGTAACGGCAACAGACGGCACCACCAGTGAAGTGACCATTACCATTAACGGTGCGGACGATCCATCGGAAATCACTGTTGGTGAAGGCGACTCAGATATGGGTGAAGTCACCGAGGATGTGGATGTCACTCAAGACAATGAGTTAACCGCTTCTGGTACCTTAACCATCACTGATGTCGATACGAGTGATACACCGGCATTTTTGCCAAACGGTACGTTCAATTCTGTCGGATCCACGTTGGCGATGGCGATGGGGATGTTAACCATAACTCCGGATGGTGCGTGGACGTATACACTCGATAATAGCGCGATTCAATATCTAAACGATGATGATACGATAATCGAAAACTACATTGTCTCTTCAACGGATGGTGTCACCCACGAGATTCAAATCACCATTAATGGGGCGAACGATGCTCCAGTCGCAGAGAGTTTCGTTGTCGTCGACAATGACAACACTGTTATTCCAATCATCTTTGATAGTGACAGCGAAGGTATTCCTGACTACATCTCGGATTTAGAGGATGACTACGATGATATTCCTCTAAACATTAGAATCGTCGATTTACCAAGTAGTGGCACTTTGCTCTATACCGATGAAAATGGTGTGAGTCGAGAAGTGACACAAGACGATATTGATAATGAAACCTTGTTTGTCCCCAACAACATCAGTTTTGTTGCGGGCCCTGGTGAAGAATTTGAACTGGGCTACAGTGGTGCGAGTGACGACTTCCCTGAACTGGTCGATGGTTTTTACAACTGGGGTGAAGAAGTTTCTCCTACAGAGCGGTTGATCACCTTATCTAATGGTAAAACCATAACCATCTCTATTGAAGACAACAATGACAAGCCTTTGAAACAGTATCAAGGTGAACAACCACACGTTGGTTATGGTATCGGAGACACTGATGGTCGAGGCATGAACATGCAAGAGACTCTCATTGTTGATTTAACCGATAATCCACTGGATACCGTAACATTTGGTTTGGACGGCATGGGAGCTGAATTCAACACCAATAGTAATGTCTATATTGAAGTTGTATATACCTTCCTAGACGGAACACAACACACAGAACAGTATCAAAAAGATGAAGGAGATGTAGGTAACGATCAGATTCTGTATGAGTTTAGCTATTCTTCTCCTTCTAATCCGATTGTTTCTATGGAACTGTCATCGACAGGGGGTAACTGGGAGCTTCGCTACATCCAAGGTAATGAAGTGGTCACAGAAGACGCAACCTTCGACTATGTTGCGGTAGATTCAAACGGTGCGGAAAGTTCTGTTGAAACGGTAACGCTCGATATTGAAGAACCACAAGCCTATAACGTGATCAGTGCTGAAAATGATGAGCCATTAGTCGCTGACTACGGCAATGACATGTTAATTGGTAATGCTGAAGATAACATCTTCGCATGGTTGGATGATGCGTTGGATAACGGTACGGATGTCATTAAAGACTTTGAACTGTACAGCGATGGATCGGGCGATCTGATTGACTTGAGCGATCTGCTCGAAGATCCGCAAGATGGCGATCAAATGGAGGCTCTATTGAGCATGATAGATGTGAGCATCAATGGTGACGATGTTGAATTGAGTATTCCACTTGAAGGCGGCAGTGATGCTCAAACCATTGTTATACAGAACGTTGCGCCTGAGTTAGGAATGTCTATCGATATAAATGATGACTTAGCCGTATTAGGTGAACTGATTAAAAACGATGCAGCTTAATCTTGAGATTAGTTAATACACTAGTCACTAAAACATTAGGTTATGGTACAAAACGTCCTACGATTTCGTAGGGCGTTTTTTTGTTTAATGTAGACAAAAAAAAGCCCAAACCAACGCGGTTTGGGCGGATACAAGTATAGGAGTTAATAAGGAAATTGCAGTGAGTAACAAGAGAGTGAAACAAGTCTGACGGCCAGAAAGACTTAAAAATGCGCTTCTTGTTACCCTTGTTATGACCCGCGAACTTCCAATCAGTTCCAAGAAAATTTGTTCTTTTTTCCTTATTTTCTAAAACACAGGTAATTCAGGCTGTTAGCTAACTATTTTTTAAACTGGTACGACCAATGGGTGAAAATGTGATGTTGCTTACTTGTTAAATAAATGTTCTATGGGTATATTTCAAACAGTTGTTTAATACGAGTGATTGAAATGGCACCAAGAAGTTCGACCAAAGAGAAGATACTGGATGTAGCAGAGGGATTGTTTGCTGAGCATGGCTTTAATGATACTTCGTTGCGCACCATAACGAGTAAAGCGAATGTGAACCTAGCTTCGGTAAATTACCACTTCGGCGATAAAAAGACCTTGGTTCGAGCAGTACTCAATCGTTACTTGGAAGCGTTCATGCCTGCACTTCAAGATGCACTAGTGAACCTTAATTTGAACGAAACGTATACGATGAGTGACGTGTTTGAATCTTTGAGATCGCCACTACGCTCTCTTAACGATGTAAGACCGGATGGTACAAGTCGCTTCATGCTATTAATTGGCCGCGGCTATACCGATGTTCAAGGGCACTTACGTTGGTTCATTACCACTCGTTACAGTGACGTTTTGGGGCTGTTTACTAGTTCGGTGATGAAAGCCAACCCAGAGCTCACTCAAGAACAGTTATTTTGGCGACTGCACTTCACCCTAGGGACATGTGTATTCACCATGGCGTCAAGCCAAGCACTGATGGAAATATCAGAAAATGATTATGGAAGAGAGGTTGATGCGAAAGCTGTTGTCGATATCTTGATTCCTTATTTAGCGGCAGGCATGTCAGCTAAAGAGTAAGAACAATAAGAAGCATAAATTCACACCAAAAATAGTGAACAAAAGGATCTGAACTATGAGCTCTCTAAGACAAAAATGGGTGAGCGACCCAGCTTTTAAACTCTTCAAAAAAGTACTGCCGCCGCTTTCTAGCACTGAGAAAGAAGCGATGGAAGCCGGTAGTGTTTGGTGGGATGGAGAGCTTTTTTCTGGTAAGCCAGACTTCCAAAAACTGCATCAGTACCCAAAACCGGAACTGACAGCGGAAGAGAAGTCATTTATGGACAACGAGCTTGAGACTCTACTTGAGATGCTTGATGACCATAAGATCGTTAAAGAAGACCGTGACCTTCCAAAAGAGGTTTGGGACTTCTTACGAAAAGAGCGTTTCTTCTCACTGATCATCTCGAAAGAGTACGGTGGTCGAAACTTCTCGTCGCTAGCAAACTCAACCATCGTAACCAAAATTGCTACTCGTAGTATCAGTGCTGCAGTATCAGTAATGGTTCCAAACTCTCTTGGCCCGGGTGAGCTACTGTCTCACTATGGTACTCAGGAGCAGAAAGATTACTGGCTACCACGCCTAGCTGATGGTACAGACATCCCATGTTTCGCACTAACTGGTCCTGAAGCGGGCTCTGATGCAGGTGGTATCCCAGATGTGGGTACCGTGTGTATGGGCATGCACGAAGGCAAAGAGACACTAGGTATTCGTCTTAACTGGAATAAGCGTTACATCACGCTGGCACCAGTAGCAACTGTGCTTGGTCTCGCATTTAAACTGCACGATCCAGAGAAGTTATTGGGTGATAAAGAAGACATCGGTATCACATGTGCGTTAATCCCTGCTGATCATGAAGGTGTCGTGATTGGTGAGCGTCATGACCCACTTGGTCTTGCGTTTATGAATGGTCCAACACGTGGTCATGATGTATTTATCCCGATGGAGTGGCTAATCGGTGGTGCAGATTACGCAGGTAAAGGCTGGCGTATGCTGGTGGAATGTCTGTCTGCGGGTCGTGGTATCTCGCTACCGGCTCTAGGTACAGCGATGGGTCACCTGACTGCACGTACAACCGGTGCATACGCATACGTTCGTAAGCAGTTTGGTATGTCGATTGGTAAGTTCGAAGGTGTGGCAGAAAGCTTAGGTCGTATTGGTGGCTTAACTTACCTGCTTGAAGCAACGCGTACACTGACAACAACATCACTCGATTTGAAAGAGAAGCCGGGCATTGTTACTGCGATTGCTAAGTACCACATGACGGAAATGGCACGTACCATTTTGAACGACTCAATGGATATCCATTCTGGTCGTGCAATCCAAGATGGACCGATGAACTATCTGGCTGCACCGTATCTAGGTATTCCAGTGGCGATTACAGTAGAAGGCGCAAACATCCTGACACGTAACCTAATGATCTTCGGACAAGGTGCGACTCGTTGTCACCCTTACGTACTACGTGAGATGGAAGCAGCAGCGAACCCAGATGAGAAGCAAGGTGCGAAAGAGTTTGATGACCTGCTGTTCAAACATATCTCTCACGCAACTAAGAACACATTTGGTGCTTTTGGCGCGGCATTAACAGGCTCTAAATTCATCAAAGCGGATATGAGCGGTCCAACGAAACCTTACTATCAAGACTTAACACGTCTAAGTCGTGCCCTAGCGGTAAGTGCAGACTTTGCGATGCTAACGCTAGGTGGTGAGTTGAAACGTAAAGAGCTGATTTCTGCACGTTTAGGTGATGGCCTAAGTTACCTATACATGGCATCTGCTGCACTTAAGAAGTATGAAGATGAAGGTCGTCAACAAGCAGATCTGGATTACTTGCACTACGCGGTTCAGCACTGTTTCCATCATGCAGCGAAATCACTACAGGAAGCATACCGTAACTTCCCGAACAAGGTAGTGGGTAAGGTTCTAAAAGGGCTAATCTTCCCAGTGGGCAACCACTTCGAGAAGCCAAGCGATACCTTAACAGTGAAGCTTGCGGAAAGCCTAATGACTCCTGGTGCACACCGTGAGCGTCTAACTCACCTTTGCTACATTGGTCAAGACGAAGACGACAGCGTAGGTTTGATGGAGAATGCGTTTATTGCAATGTACGACATCAAGCCACTAGAGCGTAAGATCTTCAAAGCAGTGAAAGAAGGCAAGGTTGCACGTAAAGGTTTATTAACTGAGCGCCTAGAGCAAGCGTTGGCTGCTGAGGTATTAACACAAGCAGAAGTGGATCAAATCTTAGCAGCAGACAAACTGCGTTACGCTGCGATTCAAGTTGACCACTTTAGCCACGACTATAGTGAAACTTTGACGCGAAAAGAGCTGAAACCTAAGCTAAATAGCGTTGCTTGATAGAAATATCATCAAAAGGCACCTTTCGAGGTGCCTTTTTTGTATTTGTACGGCACGCAACCAGAACTTTGCTAGAATTTTGAACAAATGTCAGCAAATACATCGTGAGTGCTCCAACCACTTGCATTTTAGCCACATTTTTGAAGAAATTAGATGCCATTTGCAGACGAAACTTTTATCCTAACAGGGATTTTTTAAGGAAGTTGAATATGATCATCAAACCTCGAATTCGCGGATTCATCTGTACTACAACACACCCAGTTGGTTGTGAAGCTAACGTAAAAGAACAAATCGCTTACACCAAAGCTCAAGGCCCAATTGCAAATGCACCAAAACGTGTACTTGTTGTGGGTTCTTCTAGTGGCTATGGCTTGTCTTCTCGTATCGCAGCTGCATTTGGTGGCGGCGCTTCAACTATCGGTGTTTTCTTCGAAAAAGCTGGTACTGAGAAAAAGCCGGGTACAGCTGGCTACTACAACTCAGCAGCATTCGATAAGCTAGCAAAAGAAGAAGGCCTATACTCGAAAAGCCTAAATGGCGATGCTTTCTCAAACGAAGCTAAGCAAAAGACAATCGACCTAATTAAAGAAGATCTAGGTCAAGTTGATATGGTGGTTTACTCACTGGCTTCTCCAGTACGTAAAATGCCTGAGACTGGCGAAGTTATTCGCTCTTCTCTTAAGCCTATCGGCGAGACGTACACTTCAACAGCGGTTGACACTAACAAAGACACAATCATTGAAGCAAGCGTAGAGCCTGCAACAGAAGAAGAGATCAAAGACACAGTAACCGTAATGGGCGGTGAAGACTGGGAACTTTGGATCAACGCTCTATCTGAAGCTGGCGTTCTTGCTGACGGCTGTAAGACAGTTGCTTACAGCTACATCGGTACTGAGCTAACGTGGCCAATCTACTGGGATGGCGCGCTAGGTAAAGCGAAGATGGATCTAGACCGCGCAGCAGCGGCTCTAAACGAGAAACTTGGTCAAACTGGTGGTACAGCAAATGTTGCTGTTCTTAAGTCTGTTGTGACTCAAGCAAGTTCTGCAATTCCAGTAATGCCACTGTACATCGCAATGGTATTTAAGAAGATGCGTGAAGAAGGCGTACACGAAGGTTGTATGGAACAGATCTTCCGTATGTTCAGCCAACGTCTATACAAAGAAGATGGCAGCGCAGCAGAAGTGGATGAGAAGAACCGTCTACGTCTAGATGACTGGGAACTTCGTGAAGACATCCAAGAACACTGCCGCAACCTATGGCCACAAATCACGACTGAAAACTTAAAAGAGCTAACTGACTACGTAGAGTACAAAGAAGAGTTCTTGAAGCTATTCGGTTTCGGCGTTGAAGGCGTAGATTACGACGCAGACGTTAACCCAGCTGTTGAATTTGATGTAGCAGACATCTAATTCAATTTGCTTGGTTTAAATATGAAAAGGCGCTCATTGAGCGTCTTTTTTATTGGGGCAAATACGAGATTCTAAGAGGTTAAAAGCAGATACGGGAGTCGAGTGGCGGGATGCGAAGGGAATTAAGAGCAGATGAGGGATGCGAGTGTCGAGATGCGAAAAGATTAAAAAGCAGATTAGAGATGTGAGTGCCGGGATGCGAAAAGATCTAAGAGCAGATAAGGGAGTCGAGTGGCGGGATGCGAAAAGATATAAGAGCGGGTACGACAAGATTTGGAGCAATAAAAAATGCACTAACTCTTGCGAATTAGTGCATTGAAATGTATGAACGAATCTAGTTGTTAGCTGATAATGATGATAAACGTACCCGCTAAGGTCATCAATATATTGGCTATCGCGTATGTACCCGCATAACCTAGAGCTGGGATAGTTGAGCGAGCGTGGTCGTTTACAATATCCATCGCGGGTGCACAGGTTCTAGCGCCGATGATGGCACCAAACAATAGCGCTCGGTTCATCTTAAGAATATACGCTCCCACTAAGTAAGCGAAGATTACCGGCAATACACTCACAATCAAGGCAATACCAATTACCTGTGGGCCGACTTGAGTTAAATGCTCAAATATCTTGCCACCGGCACTCAAGCCAATGCCTACCATAAAGAACATCAAACCTAGGTCCTTGACCATATTCAGCGCGCCCTGAGGCACATAACCAAAGGTAGGGTGGTTTGCTCGTAGGAAGCCCAACATAATGCCCGAAAGTAACAGACCAACGGCATTACCCAGACCAAACGAAACTTGACCGAATGTCATGGTAATGAGACCGAATAGAATCCCTAGAATAAAGAAACTACAGAATGCCATTAGGTCTGCCATTTGACTGTGAATTGAGATGAAACCGATTTTCTCAGCGAGACCATGAACACGGCTCTTTTCACCACTGACCTGAAGTACATCACCTTTAGCTAATACGATATTCAAATCCATCGGCATTTCGATTTGAGCACGCACCACGCGGTTCAGGAAACAGCCATATTCAGATAGGTTAAGGTCTGAAAGACGCTTGCCAGCAATGCTATCACTTTTTACGACGATCTCTTCTTCAACGATACGGAGGTCAAGAAGGTTACGGTCGAATACCTCTTTACCGTTTCTAAAGCTAGGGTCTAGACGAGCGTGACTATCTGGGAAGCCAACTAGCGCGATCTCATCACCTTCTTGCAGAATTGCGTCACCATCTGGGTGGGCAAGAATGCCGTTACGACGAATACGTTCAATGTAACAACCCGTTTGGCGGTAGATACCCAACTCACGCAAGTTCTTGCCGTCTGTCCAGTCAATCAGTTCTTGTCCAACGCGGTATGCGCGAATGATTGGCAGGTACACTTTACGCTGACCAGAGGCGCCTAAACCACGTTCTTGCGCAATCTGTTCTGCTGAGTCATGTAGATTGACCTTTTGTAGCTTTGGAATCAAACGAGCGAACATGATCATACTGATCAAGCCGACCAAGTATGCCATCGCATAGCCAACCGATAGGTTTTCAATTACCAGACTGATGTCCATGTTTCGAGGTACTTCAGCAAGTCCTGAATTGAGGGCGTCTTGGGCACCTACAAGAATCGGTGTAGCTGTGAGTGCACCAGCCATCATACCCGCAGACAAACCGAAGCCTAACCCTAAGTATTCGCTACAGAAATAGGTAAGGGCGATAGCAGTTGAGAGTACGACTAAGCTCAGAATTAGGTAGTGTTTACCGTCTCTAAAGAAGATACCAAAGAAGTTTGGTCCAGCTTCAATACCTACACAGTAGATAAACAGCATAAAGCCAATGGTTAGTGCTTCTGCGTTGAAAGAGAAGCCAAGGTGACCCATTACCAACGATGTGATTAAGACACCAATCGAGTTACCTAATTGAAGATTTCCAAAGCGGATTTTACCAATGGCAAGGCCAATCGCTAATACGACAAAGATGAGAAGAATAGGGTTTTGCTCAAGCAAAAGTACAACGTCGATATTCACAGCAGCAGCTCAGTATAAGGCGTGAAACATAAGGTAGTGTAGAGGTGTGAATTGTATCTAATTATAGATAAATTATAAGCGCTAATTTGCTATTTTACTTGATTTTTACGTGATTCATTTTTGTTCTATGCATTAAAAAAGCTCACGTGAACCACGTGAGCTTTAAAATAAGGTTTTATTGTTGATTTTGTGGTTTGCAGCTTCTTGCTAAACCTATCTAAATCAATGTTTTCGATTAATCGAAAAGACCTAGGTTTTCTTTTGCGTATGCTTCGAAGTCATCGCAGCCGCCGATGTGCTCTTGGTCTACAAAGATTTGAGGAACAGTTTCAACTGGCTTACCTACTGTTTTCTCTAGGTCAGCTTTGCTGATGCCTTCAGCGTGAATGTCAACATAACGGTAGTTGAAGTCATCGCGCTTAGCTTTAAGAGTCTCAGCGTGCTCTTTAGCACGAACACAGTATGGACAAGCAGGGCGACCAAAGATTACTACAAACATTTCATTTCTCCTAAATACGGGATGAGGCTCGTTAACCCAAATATGTTAACTATTCTTTAAGGGATACGACTCAAAATTCTTAAAACCAACTATGCCTCAATGCTATAGGGAAATAAAGATGGAATTGCCTGTTAATGCAATAGGTTTTGCCTATCAGCTTAAATTGTATTCACTCACCCTTCGCTTTTTACTAATGCCCTCGCTAGACGCAAGGAGATAGGGCACAGAATGTGAATCAGCGCTAAGAATCCGACTTTGTGGCGCTTTTAATGCGACAAGTTGCACCGCGTCAAAAAAAATCGATTCAGTTACAGGCATCTTGTAGTTAGATAAACCATATAGCATTTAAATGTTTAGATAAGCGTGTAGAACGTTTTTAGAAAACCATAACAACAAAGAGTTCGTAGTATTGTTTGGTCATAGGCGCAGGAGGCACCATGTTTCAATTTATGACATCTACAAAGATCATCTTTGGTGAAGGAGCATTACAGTCTTCACTGTCTCAGTTTAACCAGTATGGGTATAGCGTGTTACTGGTCACTGGGAACAACTTAGACAGAACCACGATTGTTACCGAATATCTCGATGCACAAAGCATGCGTTATCAGCATATAGCAGTGTCTGGCGAGCCTAATATTAAGATGGTCGAAGAAGCCGCTACTTCTGCGCGCCGTTTTAAGCCTGATATGGTAGTCGCAATGGGGGGCGGCAGTGCCATTGATATGGGGAAAGCACTGGCTGCAGTCTTACCAAACCAAGGGAACGTGTATGACTATGTTGAAGTGGTCGGACGCAATGTACCTTTGAAAACAAAACCATTACCCTTTATTGCTATTCCAACCACGGCAAGCACTGGTGCCGAAGTGACGAAAAATGCGGTACTCAAATCAGGCCAAGACCAAGTGAAAATCAGTCTACGTAGCCCAGATATGTTGGCGGACGTAGCGATAGTGGATCCAACGTTGACCTACGGTACGAATTTGTATCTGTCAGGGCGTGGGGCGATGGATGCCTTTACACATTTGATGGAAGCCTATGTTTGTGGTGACCCAAATCCACTCACTGATATGATTTGTGAAGAGGGCTTAAGAAAGCTAAGCGCTTCAGTGGTGAAAGCGTGTGTGGAAGACCAACCTCAAGCTCGGGCTGACCTTGCATTTGCTTCTATGCTAGGTGGCATGGCGATAACGAATGCTAAGTTGGGGGCGGCTCATGGCTTGGCGTCAGCGTTAGGTGGGAAAATACATGCGCCACACAGTGTGATTACTGCGCGCTTAGCACCCTTAGTGATGTTAGAGAACATTGAGGTTGCGAGAGAGCAGGGACGTGATGATATCTTGGCTCGCTATCAACGTATCGCGGCAATCGTAACGGGTGACAGTGACGCGGTTGAAGAGCAGTCGGTCAGTTGGCTCTCTGAGGTGTTGGAGACACTTGAAATCCCTAGTCTGCTGCACTTCGGAGTATGCAAAACACCTTTTGAGGATGTTGCGGAAGATGCGATGAAGTCTGTGGCGATCAAAGGGAATCCATTGCCGCTTAACAAAGCTCGCTTGGTGCACATTTTAGAGAAGGTTTGCCGTGACTGCAGTTGTGACTCTTCGCAACTTCAGCATAAGACTCACAGCGACAGTGGTGTGGAATCGAGTTTTACGATTATTAACTCTTACGCCTCAGAGAATAGTGTGGTGGAGAAGGGCAATAGCTGGACAATCTAGAACGGCGAAAAAGCACAGTTAAAACAAAAACGGAGCCATAAGGCTCCGTTTTTACAATGAATCTACAGTTAGTTTAGAACTGAGAGTATTTCTCGTAGCGAGAATCACGCAGTGACTCTTTTACACGTTTTAGATTTTCGCGGAAACCAGTACCACGACGCAGTGTGAAGCCAGTTGCTAGAACATCGATAACCGTCATTTGTACAACGCGGCTTGCCATTGGCATGTACACATCAGTGTCTTCAGGCACATCCAGTGAAATAGACAGTGAGCTTGCCTTATCCAGTGGAGAGTCTTTAGCTGTGATTGCGATGACTGTTGCGCCATTTTCACGAGCTAGGTTCGCAATTTCAACTTGGCTCTTCGTGCGACCAGTGTGTGAAATAAGAACAATAACATCGTTGTCGCTACAGTTGATGCAGCTCATGCGTTGCATCACGATGTCTTCAAAACATGTGATTGGAATGTTGAAACGGATGAACTTGTTTTGAGCATCTTTTGCGACAGATGAAGACGCACCCAAACCAAAGAAGGAGATACGTTTAGCTTGCGTTAGCAGGTCAACCGCGCGGTTTACTTGCATTGCGTCCAAGCTGTTTTTAGCAACATCTAGACACGCCATTGTCGATTCGAAAATCTTATGTGTGTATGCATCAGGGCCATCATCTTCTTCAACGTTACGGTTCACGTAAGGTGTTCCGTTTGCCAAGCTTTGAGCTAGATGCAATTTGAAGTCAGGGAAGCCTTTCGTATCTAAACGACGGCAAAAGCGATTAACAGTAGGCTCACTTACATCGGCCATTTTTGCCAATGTAGCGATACTAGAATGAATAGCAGTTTGAGGGGAAGCCATAATGACTTCGGCGACTTTACGCTCAGACTTGCTGAAATTTTCCAGGTTTTTTTGTATTTTTTCTAATGTATTCATAGTGTTCACGAGGGTATAGAGAACAACTTGCCAGTTAATATCTGCTCACCAGGGGAATGGCTGAAACAAATAGCAGTGAAGAGTTATCAAGCAAAAACTAGCTATAACGATAATGCTCTTTAAGTACTGCCGTTTCAAATAGATATATTTTTTAACTAGCACCATAGGATAAGTATAAACCTAACACACTATTTACTAATACAAAAACACGGGATGAATGCTTCAGAATATGACAAACCTCAACAAAATTTTAGAAAACTACAAAACTGGAAGAGGATTTGAGTGAAAAAAGTGCAAATAGGCGTGGAAATGACGTGTTAGTTACACCAAAAAGAAATAAATTTTCAATCTGGTGCAACTAAATTTGAATAACTATGATTGAATCTTACTGACTAGGGCTGTGATCTTACCCATTAAATTCGGAGCTAGCTTAGCGATTTCTCGCTGCTCTTCAAGCACAGAGGTCAGGATCTCATTCCCCGTGAGAGGGTTAGCAAGTACCACACGGAACACGATGATATGTTGGTGTGACCAAGCTTCAGGGGTGAGACGTGTACGAGATACGAACGACTTACCCGTTTCACGCTGTTTCTTCTGAATGAATTTAGTGAGCTCGTTCAGTAGTTCGTTAAGCTCTGTACGGTCAGCATCGTTGGCCTTTTCAAGCGCTAGTTTAACGCTTTCAGGCACATAACGGTAAGTCAGAAGACACAATTCAGGTTCAGAAACGAGCTCGAAGTCACTTTGCTGTTTAATAAGGTCTGCAAAATAGCGTGCTTTATTAATGCTTTGGTCGATCAGCAGTTCATAGCCAGGACGACTAATGATATGCATCGCAGCATAGACTAGCATCGCCATACCTGAACGAGAGCCCTCTAAAGTGTGGCTTCCTAGGTCTTTTGAGCCTTTACGCAGAATGTATTGCGCGTGGTGCTCGATGGCTGTCATTGCATCAGGCTGTTTGAACAGCACCATGCCTGCACCCATAGGAATATAGAGCTGCTTATGGGCATCGATCGTCACTGAATCGGCTAACTCAATACCGTCTAATAGATGGCGGTGGTTATTCGACATTAACGTTGCACCGCCCCAAGCTGCATCGACGTGGAAGTGACACGCCTCTTCAGCACAAATCTCAGCCATTTTTTTCAGAGGGTCAATGTTGCCTGTCTCGGTCGTACCTGCAACACCAATCACTGCGAATGGCTTGATGTTATTGCTTTTTAGCTCGGTGATCTTGCGCTTTAAATCCTCAGTACAGATTCGGTTGTCGTTGTTTGTTTTAACTGAAACAAGGCCTTCTTGACCGATACCTAGTACATCAGCGGCTTTTTTAAGAGAGTAGTGGCCGCGTTCAGAAACCAAAATCGCTAGGCCTTCGTAACCGTAGTGCTTCATTGCCTTAAACAGGCCTTCTTTCTCTACGCCCTTAAATTCACCTTGCGCTTTCAGTGCATTGTTACGTGCAACCCAAAGAGCTGTGATGTTGGCTATGGTACCACCAGAGCAAAAAGCCCCTAGCGAGTGATTAGCACTGTGCATCCAGCGAGAGTAAAAAGTATCGTCTTGTTGGTAGATAAGGCGATGTAGCATTCCCAGCACTTGACGCTCAAGCGGTGTAAATGCTTTTGAAGTTTCGATTTTCACTAGGTTCTGGTTGAGCGCAATCATGATCTTTGACAGCGGCATCAAGAAGTACGGCAGGGCAGACGTCATGTGGCCAATGAAGCTTGGTGCTGACGTGTGCACTGAGTGAGAAACTAGCGAATCGAGTAGGTGCTCGGTATGTTCAGAAACAAACTCTGGCTGCTCAGGGATATGAGCATTAGAAAAGTCCTTCTCAATCTCACGAAGCGGCTTCTCTTCAGCCACTATGTGTTCTCGTAGAAATTGATTCAGGTTCTGTGACAGTTTGTCTTCGATTTGTGTAAGTGTTGAGTCTGGTCCTTCTGGTACCGTAAAGATACGCAGTAGGCTGTCAAAGCTTACATCTGCTGTTTTTTGTTCCGTAACCATAGCAAGCGAGTTATTTTTCTAATATTGACGCGAGCGGGACAATCTAAACGAAAACGGGAACAAAGTCCCGTCTTAATTATGAAATCCCACTTCCCATAAACGTAACTTTTAATAAGAAGTCACGTTTATGTCGCTATTTACACTGAGTATTTTCTACTTTAGCGATAGATTGGTTGTAGCGCTGAAGGGCTGTGTCAATCTGTTTTGGATGGCTTAGCAGCTCAGCAAATGCAGAACGTAGCTCGTAGTTTTGAGCGTGTGGCTTAGACTGGCGATCATCGAAAGTTGTCTTCGCTACTTTGCCTAGTTCATCGTCACGTTGCGATAGCGCTTTGATGTCATGTTGCTCTAGCTTTAGCCAACCCTCAACGGATTGCTCTGTAGCGACTTTACTTGAATCGTTAACTAGGTAGTAACGCACAGCAGCTCGGTTTAACTCGAAGTGGTGCTGACGACCCTCAAGGAACCATTGGCTTACTTCTTTCAGCTCTGGGTATTTTTCTGCTGTGAGATCAGCAAGATCAGAATACCAGTTCAGAGATGCATCGATGTACGCATCGTATTTTTCAGCAAGACATTGTTGGTTTCCAGTTAAGCTATCTGCTGCAAAAGAGAAAGTAGAAGTTGATGCTAGCAGTAGTGCGACACAAAGGCGTTTCATAGTGGTTCCTTTTTGGGTTTATTCTTTTTAGAACTAATTTTTATGTAGAACTATGTCTTCACAGATTACCGTGGTTAGTATTTGTTGAGCAACGACACTTAGTGTCTTTTTATTTTGGTAACTGTTTCAGTATCTTGGGCAATTTCAGTGTTACGAGTCATGGTGTACCGACGCATTCTAATGGAAAACATCGGTCATTCCTGCGATCTAGTTAGCAAGAGATACAAAGAATAGCATCAATACAGGCACTAGTAGGCTCAAAATGAAACCACTGACGATCGCAATAGGTACACAACGTACGCCGCCAGTTGTCTGTATGACAGGGAGCGTGAAATCCATCGCTGTTGCACCCGCATAACCGATAGAAGTGCAAGGGTAGCTTCTAATTAGCATTGGGATGACGACTAGAGCCACTAGCTCACGCAGCAGTTCCAACATAAATGAAGCGCCACCATAAACAGGCCCAAAAGCATCGCCCATTAAAATTCCCGCAAGCGAATACCAGCCAAAGCCCGAAGACATAGCGAGTGCGCGGAAAAGAGGAATATCTAAGAGGTACGCAGCAATCACACCGCCAAGCATAGAGGTCACAATGATGGTGGCAGCGATGACCATGCCATGCTTGTTAAGAAGGATCTGCCGTAGCGTGAGGCCACTGTTACGAAGCTGAATACCGATGAAGAAGAGGAGGGCGAATAGAATCCATTCGCTAGCGGTGTCGACCCAGCCCAAACTGATCGGAAGTAATAGGCCAGCAATGAGGCCAGATCCAACCACCAAAATCAGTTTTGCAGACTCTAGTGCCATTGAAGAAAGAGGCAGCTTTTTCTGACTGCTGTCTGTCTGTAGAGGGAGCGCTTTATCAATCAGCGGCAGCGCTAGCAAATTACATGCACTTAGACAGACAAAGAATGTTGCCGTGTAGAGCAAGATTGTTTGTAGGTTACTGCCTAGGTTATCCAGTGCCGCAAGGCTAAGTCCCATTAGGCTCAAAATGACGTAAATCAGATAAGAGGTAGAGCGGTTAATCAGCTCTAACGTCTTTTCATTAGAAATAGAAAATAGGTACCCCACCACAAGCGGGGCAAAAATGAAGATCATCCCTGTAAACATGATTCCCTCGATGCTGACTTAGCGGTCTATGGCCTTATAAACCGCTGGCACTGATAACGTCGTTAAGCTGTCCGTGGAACTCATTGTCATTTAAGTTGCTGAGTTGATAGAGAACTTCAGCTCCAGTGACGTTAAGTTCGACTTCGTGAGAGTCGATGTTTTCATCATTGTTTCTAAACATCAAGAGATGATTAGCAATTCGTGCAATATCGAGGTAAGAAACGTCTTTCTCACTGTTTATAGAGGACTTATTAGAAGAGACATCAATAAAATCGCGGTCGAAACCCCACTGCTTCAGAACCAACTGGCTGGTGGCTGAACACTGAGTTTGGAAGATCTGTAATGCGATGTCTTGGTCGAGGTAATTGCCTCTCTCCAGATAGTTATGATATTCGCTAACCAAACAGAACAGACCGATGTCGGCAAGCAAGCCAACCAATAGCGCTTTCTCTTGTTCGAGATAGCTATATTCCTGTGGTTCGTGCTCTTTGAACTGGTTGGTGACCAGAACCATCGTCGCCCCAAGCTCTTTTGAAATCGATGCGCTTTGTCTTAGCAGCTGATTGCAATCTTGGCTTAGGTTGACGGTGTGCTTTAGCTGCTCAATCGCTTGTGCTGTCACGATGTCACGGACTCTTAGAATACCGAGGCGCGATACCGCAGTCATGATGTCTACGCAAGTGATGTTGCGGCGGTTGAATACCACTGAGTTGGCAACGCGAATGACGATAGCAGTTAAACCAGGATCCTCTAACAAGCATGTTGCTACATCAGCAATTCCTGTTGATTCAAGGGTACAAAGTTTCTGAATTTTCAAAACCACATCTGGGATTGGAGGTAAGTTGATTTTACCAGAGGCAATAGAGCTACTAACCAGTTGTGCGAACTCAGTCTCGAGTCCTTTGAGTAGAAGTGCTTTGTTCTCAGGAAGCCAATAAAAGGATAAATGATTCATATAGTGGGAATAAATAGTAAGACGTCACCAGTTTACAAGCCGCAATGCTGCCGTGCAATAGTACAAAAGTAAAAATCGGTTTCGGCTAAAAACAGGTAAATTTGAACCGGGATAACACTAGGCGTCAAAATGAAAGCACCGAATAATGGCGTAATGTGATATCAATCATGAAATAATGTGATAGTCACTTAATTGCTGTGAGCTAAGTCCAGACTTAATTTTCTTTTCGAAGTATGATTTATTTCAAAGGTGACAAGCAACTCATAATATTCACCTATATTTAGAACATTTTATTTTCGCATACAAAAAGCTGCTTATCTGGTGATCGTACTAATCGGGGTAATTTGATTAAGGATCAATGGATATGACCGAGACAGCATTTATTAATTACGTAAGTAAGTTTGGTGAGCACCAAAAGCGTTCAATGTTTGGAGGTACAGGCCTCTTCCAGAGCGATGCGATGTTTGCACTGATTAGCGAAGGTTGTTTATTTATTCGCGGTGGTGAGTCGTTAGATGAAAAGTTGACGGATCTAGACTGTGAAAAATATCGCCATGTCAAAAAGCAGACAACAGCCACTGTAAATTACTACGATATTACCGATCTGTTTACGTGTGAGCACCCTGAACTGGATAGCATTATTCGAACTTCTATCGACAATTCGGTTCAACAACGTAGTTTCAAAAAATCGACTGCTAGCCGTCGTTTACGTGACTTACCCAATATGCAATTGACGTTAGAGCGTATGGTTAAGAAGGCTGGTGTCGAAGATGTCTCTATGTTCATGCAGTTAGGCGCATCTGAAGTTTTCAGTAAGGTTCGTAAAACTTACGGCAACGATGTCGACCTAAAGCTACTTTGGAAATTTGCTGGTGCAATTGATGGTATTCACTGGAAACTGCTTCAAGAGCCTCGTAAACAACAGCTGTTGAAGAGCTGTCACTAGAATCCACCTATATGCTCAGAATAATTCAATACAAATAAAAACCGAGGACATAATCCTCGGTTTTTTGTTTTCTATTCAATCGCTTATTGAGCCAACACTCATCGGCTCAACGTTTACTAGAACTTGAAGCGAGTAGTGAACATGATTTGATCACCGTAGAAGTCGTTGATACGAGCTTCAGCGCCTAGAGAGAATAGCTCTGTAGAGTGGAAACGAGCGTAAACAGAACCGATCCAATCGTCGTTGTCATCGATAGATACGTAACCCGCTTTACCACCAACTTCAAGTTGTGGACCTAACCATTGACGAACACCTAGGTTCAATTCCATACCAAGATCAGTCGAGCTAGAGTCTTCTGGCTGTACGATACGCATTAGCATTTCACCAGTAAGATCTGCCCAGTTGTTGATTGGCGAGTGGAAGCCAAGACCAACGCCAGAATCGAAATCGCCTTCAAACTCAGAGTCGATACGTGCTACAGCGTGAGCATTCGGGTGGATTGACTTACTGAACGCGCCACCGAAAGTAACTGGGCTTGCGCCGATACGAGCTTCAAAGTAATCGTAGCTGAAGTTGCTCATTACTTGTGGTTGATCATCGGCTGCAAATGCTTGGCTAGATGCCAGAAGCATAGCGGTAGTCAGTAGAATTTTACGCATAACGACAGTAAACCTTTATTAATGTTAATTCCCTGTGTCTGCACCCAGTGGCACAAACAATAAATATCGAGACATTCTAGTCTAACTTGTAGAAAAGTAATCCTTTTAAATGTCATTCATTTGTCATTTAGCTAAAAAGTAAGCAAATTGAGTGCCATTGTGCAACTTTGATTGCTAGATTTGTAGTCTACTCGCCAAAACTAGTGCGTTTATTCGCCATAGTTGTAAGAATTCTTTCTGTGTCGAGGACGGATGTCCATTGCAATAAGTTATCGTCTTGCTGGATAACATAGTCGGTAAGTTGTTGTGTAATGGTGCTTCTGAGCTCATCGCCACGCCAAGGTTTCGAGATATAAAAATCGAGAGCAGCATTATTGATTGCAGTCACCGTATCTTCTAGACCAGCTTGCCCAGTCAATAGAAGCTTACGAGTAGGCTGAGTTGAAGGTTGTTGGTTCAGTTCAATCAGAAAATCGATGCCGGTTTTTTCTGGCATAATATGGTCACAAAGGATAAGCGCCAATTTTACGCCGTCTTGTTGCATCTCTTTGATCACGTCTTTTGCCTCATCGACCGACTCTGCACCTTCAACAACAAAATCGTCTTCAAATGGAGCAAGGTCTTGAAGGACACTATTGAGCACTTCAGGCTCGTCATCAACACATAGTATTAGGTACTTATTCATTTGAGGCTCCTTGTGATTCGAGAGGTAGCCATACCTGCATCGAGGTATAGCAATCAGGCTCTGAGTCAACCGTTATAAATCCGCTGTGCGCGGTTACGATTTGTTGTGAAATAGAAAGTCCAATTCCGAGACCGAAGTTTCCTTCCTTCTTGGTTGTGAAATTGGGGCTAAATATGGTCTCGAGATTGGCACTGTCGATGCCGTGTCCATTGTCTTTTATCTCGACGACCCAATAAGCTTGCTGGTCGCGATGTTGTTGAGAGGTCGTAATCTCAATGACGCCGCGTTCGGGCAGGGCATCAAGCGCATTCGATAAGAGATTGGTCCACACTTGTTGCAAAGCCAGTGGCTGACAAAGTAGCCGAGGGAGGCTGGTATCGTAGTGTTTCTCTAAGGTATGAACTTTCAGTCGATTTTCAAAAATCACCAGCGTGTCTTCGATCCCTTCGTGGAGGTCAGCGTGCAGTCTGGCTTCGTCATCTTGTCTTGCGTAGCCTTTTAGGCTTTTGACCATATCGGCAATTCGTTTGCTACAAACACGGATTGAGCGAATAGAGTTCCCAACTAAATGGTAATGTTCTAAGTCACTGAGAAGCTCTTTTGCGGCGGCAGGGGACTGTTGCAGCGTTTCTATAACCTGTTGTTGATCGGTAAGGTTGAGTCTCACAGTTTTCTTGGCTAAAGCTCGGTCGCTAACAGTGGAAGAAAGGGCTTTAACCAAATCCCTCTCTTGTGCGGTCGAGAGCGGTTTAGACAGCTTAGCCGTGTCGAGCACTTGAGGTGCTAATGTTGAATTCGGTAGGTTTGAGTTCAACAGTATTGAGTCGAGATTGTCAGAAAGGGTTTCGATGCTGCGCAATATTGCGGCGATCGGATTATTCAGTTCATGAGCGACACCCGCAACCAGCTGCCCGAGCATTGCCATCTTCTCTTTCTCAATTAACTGCTGGTGGGCGGACTCTAATGATTCCAGCGTCTCTTGCAGGCGAAGTTTAGTGGTAATGCTGCGCTGCAAGCGGCGGTTGAAATGGCGTAGTAACAGATTCGTGAACAGTGGCAGTAGAGTGCTGTTTGAGTGCATGACTTGCGAGAATACGTCTCGGTCTAGCTTAATAACGTGCGTTGGCGTTAGCGTAATCGCGGTTGAAAAAGAGGGCTCGCCAGTCACAAACGACATGCCGCCAACGATGTTTCCTTTGGTATGCCTCACTACTTCACGTTGCTGCCCTAACTCATCTTTTTTATACAGAGCCACTTCGCCTTCGGTGATAAACCACAAAAACCGGTTGTCTTCGCCTTCTTTAGTTAATAAGTGATCGGAAGAGTAGGCGCGAATTGCTTTGGTTTTATCGTCTTGAGAAAAGAAATCTCGCAGTGCACTGATCACCTTTTCCGCTAATGCAGCATCGGATAGCTGATGGAAGTCGTGAATAAAGCCGGATTGAAATGAGCGAATTTTTTGCTCTATATGTGCCCGTAAGATTCGTTGTTGGTCTAGCACTTGGCTGTAAGTGAGTAAGTCATCAGCTGCGTACTTGATGATAAAAGATGTGAGCTCTTTCTGGGCAGACTTGAACAGCACTTGGTCGGGTACGGGCTTGGTTAAACAGTGGTTTAGGCGACCTTCATTCACGGCGGTTAAGATAATTTGAATATCTGACGATGCGCTAACCAAAATCGTACGTGCCGTATTAGTATGAGGCAGTTGCTCAAGCTCGATAAGGAATTGAACCCCATCGAATTGAGAGTGATGGTGGGTAATCACCAATGCGACTGTTTGGTGATTGTCGTGAATGTCTTTCAAAGCCTGATGAGCTTCGTCGAGATCTTCTGCTGTATAAATATCGAACGTCGCAGAGAGTGGTGCGAGCTCAATCCGGATCCGCTCAATGCTAATTGGGTTATTATCTAAACAAATAACAGCGTATTGATTCACGTTTTTCCCTCTGTAACTTCCCTAGTCTTAGAATATCAATATGTATCAGTAAAGGATGAGAGCTAGTTGGTAATTTGTTGAGCTAATTGAAGTATTCAGCAATAGACTGATTTAACTCAATGTTTCCTGATTGCTATTGTTGGGTTAGACTGAGTATTACAAACGATCGTAATTAAAGAGAACACATGGAACAGCTTAGAAAAATCGGTGCCATTGGTGGCGCCATTTCATTAGCACTCTGCTGGCCGCTTGCCGTAGGCCAGATTGGGCAGAATGCGATTACAGATGGTATCGCAACATTGAACAGTTCTAGCATTCAAGCTGAAATTGTTGATTACGACCGCGGTTACTTTTCATCGAATGTAAAAACACGCATTACGGTAGTCGATGAGAGCCTCATAGAGCAGCTAGCCATCGATGGCTTGCCAACCGAGTACATTGTGAACAGTGATGTTAGCCATGGCTTAATTGGCCTTGATGCGCTGTCGACTCTTGAAGACCAACCTAACTTGCCTTTGACTTTGACAACGAGCACAGAGCTCAATGGCAATACGAGTTTTAATTTAGAACTGAGTCAGCTGAATCACCAAGGTACAGCAGAAAATGAAACCTCAGTTTCAATTACTAAGTCGACAGTATCTGGTCACGCTACTGTGCTGGGGCAGATTGATTATGAGCTAGATATCCCATCTATTCAGATTGATTTCCCATCAGGGGAAGAGATGACATTGTCGAACCTGAAAGGTGTGGGTGAAGGTAAGCAAGCAAAAGGCTACTGGTTAGGCACCCAGAATTTTACCATTGATTCGTTTGCAATTACGGATGCACAAATGCAGCCGTATGTATCGATTCAAAACTCGCAATACGACTTTGAATCGCACCTTGATGAAGCAACAAAACGCCTACGTAGCAACTTGAAGCTAAACATCGCATCGATTCAAACCAGTGACGGTGAGGTGAATAACCTCAATGTTGATTTTGAAATGGATAAGCTAGACAGCCAGTCTTTTGAAAAGGTGTTCGAAATTTACCAGTCAAACCCTGTACTGACTCAGGAAGATATTGAGCAGATCATTCCTTATATCGATACCTTTTTCGCGAAAGGGTTCGATCTTTCTATGAAGAATATCTCTTTGGATTTAGGTGAAGGTGAGTTCCACTCTAAGTGGTTAGTCAGTGTTCCAGAAGGTACCGAAAACATTAGCAGCGATCCAAGTCGAATTATCCCAGCATTAACGGGTGACATCAGCTCAAGCTTCTCGAATGAATTGGTGCAAGAGTACCCATTTATTCAGGAAGGCATCGATGAGTTGATCGTTATGGAGATGATTGAACAGACGGATACAGGTTATGAAATTCGTGCTGCACTAGAAAATGGAAATTTAGTCTTTGAAAATGGGCAAGAAATTCCATTAATTGCACTGTTAATGCCTGCTTTAATGCAGTAATTAGAATCACAAGCATCGTGAATACGCCTTTTAGCTAGCTAAAGCTAAGGTTTTTAATCGATACACAACAAAAGAGGTCTGTAGACCTCTTTTGTTGCTTTTTATGTTGAGTAAAACGTGGTATTACTTGCATAGTTATATCGGTTTACGGCTATATCGATTTATAGCTATATCGAGCCACAGTTATTATCGAGCAGGAGCATCACCCCCCATGGAAAACA
Organism: Vibrio sp. Isolate30; assembly: GCF_022397975.1. Classification (NCBI taxonomy): domain Bacteria; kingdom Pseudomonadati; phylum Pseudomonadota; class Gammaproteobacteria; order Vibrionales; family Vibrionaceae; genus Vibrio; species Vibrio sp. Isolate30. Next base: position 177,362 of record NZ_JAKEUS010000007.1, on the reverse strand, counting down.
CTTTAGATAACGTTTTTAATTTCAGTGCAGGTCCAGCAGCATTACCAAAACCAGTAATGAAGCAAGCGCAAGCGGATTTAATTGACTGGAATGGCCTAGGCACATCCGTGATGGAGATTAGCCATCGCAGCAAAGAATTTATTCAAGTAGCGGATGAGTCGGAGCAAGACTTACGTGATCTTCTGAATATCCCAGACAACTACAAGGTTCTGTTTTGTCAGGGCGGTGCGCGTGCTCAGTTTGCGGCGGTTCCACTAAACCTACTGGGTGACAAAACAAAGGCAACTTACGTTGATGCCGGCTACTGGGCAGAGAGTGCAGTAACAGAGGCGAGCAAGTATGCCGAGATCGACGTATTCAACGCGAAAACAACAGTAGATGGTAAAGCAGCGGTTATTCCTGCAAGCGAGTGGAAGATTGATCCAGAAGCGGCATACGTGCACTTCTGTCCAAACGAAACCATTGATGGTGTTGAAATCAATGAGCTGCCTGTAACAGATAAACCGATTGTTGCAGATATGTCTTCAAATATTCTTTCTCGCCAAATTGACGTGTCAAAATATGGAGTAATTTACGCGGGTGCTCAGAAGAACATTGGTCCTGCTGGTATCTGTATTGTGATTGTTCGTGACGACCTTCTAGAGCTGGCAAACTCAGTTCTGCCTAGTATCCTGAACTACAAGGTTCTGGCAGAGAAAGACTCTATGTTCAACACACCTCCAACGTTTGCTTGGTACTTGTCTGGCCTAGTATTCAAGTGGCTAAAAGCGGAAGGTGGTGTTGAAGCAGTTGAGCGAGTGAACCAAGAGAAAGCACAGCTGCTTTACAATGCGATTGATGAGTCTGACTTCTATCGTAACGAAGTTCACCCAGCAAACCGTTCTCGCATGAACGTACCTTTCCAACTTGCGAAGCCAGAACTTGACGGTAAGTTCCTTGAGCTTGCTGACAAAGCGGGTCTCAAGTCACTGAAAGGTCACCGAGCTGTAGGTGGTATGCGTGCATCAATCTACAATGCTATGACGCTTGAAGGTGTACAAGCGTTGGTGAACTTTATGAAAGAGTTCGCGCAAGAGAACGCGTAGTCGTTAAATAGACAGTATTTATTAGTTAGGGTGTCACAGTGTGACACCCTTTTTTGTGTCTTTTATAAAATCCTCACTTCAAAGGTCTACATATGATGAGCTAGCTCAAGCCCTGATGACAATACGCTCGCCAATTATAACCGTACGGGTTATTGTAAATGACTTTGAGTTTTCTCCTTGTATCGAACTTTGAAAGGGGAGAGCCAATAGCGAATTTTCTTCTTTTTAATGGACAAGTACTGTATAACGTATCGCCGCAAATTTGCGGTATTTTCAGTGTTTGATTTGGTGATGAGGCAGGTTTGAAAATACTAACGGGGCTCGTAGCGTTTTTCCCTTGGATAGCATGTGCGGCAAGCATTGAAATATGGGCTGGCATTGAGTTTGAGACAGCTCAAAAGGTAAAGCAGCATATAGAAAATTTGACTGAACATACGGTCGAGGTTCGCCGTTTTGACATTAATACAATTCGCGCCGAGCTTGTGGTTGCGGACCCAAGAGACACTGCTTTCCCAGACGCGATATGGGTTCCTTCCGATTTCCTCGGCTTGTCGGACTATATTGACATTTCCACCATTCCAACTGCTTGGGTTGACGAAAGCCGCTATGAGGAAAAAGCCCTTGAAGTAGTTGAACTTAATGGCGAGCTCAAAGCGCTTCCAGTCGCTATTGGCAACCAACTTGTTCTCTATTCCCGAGTTCAAAATGACGCTCTACATCAAAACCTCTCTCAAAATCAAAGTGGGACGCAAAATCCAAGCAATGCACAGATGACATGGGAGCAATTGATTACCTTGTCGCAAGAGTCATCACGTGAAGCCATCGCTTTTCCAAATCCAAACATGTACTTCTATCTGGCTTTTCACCAGCTGTTTTCAAATCAACCCTTCTCATCGAGAAGCATCAATGGCGAGAGCGTGCTAGAGATCTTTCGCTTTATTGAACAATTGGAACAACAGGGCGTGATTGCAGGAGGCTGTGATAATGGTTGCGCACGTCAACGGTTCTTAAGCGGGCAGGTCGATTACCTAATCGATGGGGATTGGGCCTATAACGAGCTATCTCAATCAGAACCCAACTTAACGATTAACGCTTTGCCGACGTATCGAGGTAAGCCGATGGCCTCTTTCAGTGGTGCCAAAGTGTTCGCGATAACTGAAAAAGGTATGCAAGATATTGATAAGCAGTTGGTATTGCGTGAAATGGTGAGTTTTCTACAGTCAAATCGATTCAGTTATTTAGCGCGAAGTGATGCGATGATGTCACCTTTTAAAGACGTAAATCAGAAGCGTATGGCGTCAAATGAAGGCAGTTTTACTCAGATGTATCAACAGTTCCAAGCCGCACAGATCATGTCGAGTGATTACTATATGGCGATAGTGTGGGAAGCATCAGCCCGCGCGTTAGAACGTTATAAGCTAGGTATGCCGAAAGAAGAAATTCCCGCTTTCTATGATGATTTTGTTGAACGCTATGCCAAACGGTTAGGGGGGCAGCATTAATGAAGCTGTCTCTCAAATACACCATGGGGTTGGTGCTTCTATGTTGTGCGGTGCTTCCTGTTTATTTTGCAGGTCAGCTGATTTTAAACAAGCAATCTGAAACGCTATTAGAACAGAAGGCAATAAACCTCAATAACTCAACTCAAGGCATTACTCAAACTGTAGCGAGCCAAGTCGACCTGACATTACGTTTAACCGAATGGTACGCCCAAGACCGCTCACTGTTAAAGGCCGGCAGTAATGTATTCTTCTCTAGCGTGGTGTGGGAAAAAATGGCGAGCTTTAACGAGCTTGCTGATGGCGTTTCAGCGACGTATATCTTGGATAAGAGTTGGCGTCCTATCTATGACAGTAAAGGAAGCTTATACCACTTTGAAAATAGCCAATTGTTGAGTGAGATAAAGCGTCCTAAGTCTACCTATATTAAAGGGAAGATCTTTCACAGTGAGTTCGCTGAACCCTCGCTGGCTAACGATTCAGAATCGGGCATCGCTATCGTTGCACCGATATTGCCTTATCGATTAGTTGAAGGCTCTGAATACTCGCCGCAAGGCTATTTAGTGGTATTAATGGGCTACGACCTATTGAAGAGCAAAGTCGCTCCGTTTCTTTATGATAAAGAGTCGGTTGCGTTTCATTACGCTCACTCTGCCGATTTGAACTCGGGTAACGAGCATGAACACCTGGTCAAAATAGCCAACCCACTGTTTTTAGACCCACTCTCGATTGAAGTTAAACATAACGTGTCTGATGAAGCGCGCCAGCAAGAGATGCAGCAAGCACAAGTGGTTTTTATAAGGATTCTATTTGCGACATTTTTGCTCGCGGTCTTGTTTGCGCTGGTCCTCAATCACTGGTTCTCACGTCAATTGAATTTGTTGTTGGAATCGGTGGAGTCGTACTCAAAAGAGAAGCTGCCCACGATTAAACCTGAACAGCATAAGTTTACAGAGTTTTACGCATTCAGTGTGTTACTCGACAAGATGTGGCAGCGGATCGGGGACCAGTTAGATGAACTCACGATACGTAATGATAAGCTCAAATCTGCGTATCAGCAGATAAAGGTAAACAACGCACAGCTTGAAAACTTTAATGTTCAGCTTGAGCAAACCGTTGAAGAAAAGACCTATCGATTGACTCACTCTCTTCAAAGAGAAGCAGACCAAAAACGTAACATTATGAGGATCGTCGAGTTTGCGTCGATGCGACAAGGTGTCGAATATCGATTAATCCCCAACTTGGTCGAAACCCAGTTAGCCGCTTTGCTCTCAGGGAAGAGTATCCAATTCTCGTTTACTAAACCGACTTTAGATGTCTCGAATACCAACCGAGTGCAATCTTTGTTGGATTCGAAAGGACAGGTGATTGGCTACTTTAATCACAGTAGTGAATACCTGACGTTGAGCGATGAAGACCAACTTATCTTCGACCTTTATCAGAAACAGCTTGCGGCGTGGATTGAACTAGAGAACATGACACGGGTAGACCTTGCTTCAGGATGCTTTAACCGCAAAGCGTTTGATGATGACTTAAGCTACTGCCAACGCAAAGTGATTGAGAAAGGCTGGATACTGTCTTTACTGGTCATCGACGTCAATGGGTTAAAGCAGACCAATGATGTTCACGGGCATCAGGCAGGGGATAGGCTCATTAAAGCGTGTGTGGATATTGTTCAGGAGCGCCTGCAAAGCCATAGCAATATGTATCGACTGGGAGGAGATGAGTTTGCGGTACTGACTTTAACCCCGAGCGCTGTGCCGGAAGTGGAAGCTCTTAAAGAGCAGTTATATTCTGACCAAACACAGTCGCATATTTTGATAAAGGGTCACCCGATCCCCGTCCTTTTTTCTGTCGGATTTTCGCAGAGTGATAGCTCGGCATTGAACGATATGTTCAGTCATGCAGACCAAGATATGTACACAGAGAAACGTCGCTTTTATGAGGCTCAGGACGAGTCTTAATTGTTTTAAGTGTTAGAAATGAAAAAGGAGCAAGGTTGCTCCTTTTTGGTTTTGAGTTCTCTATTTATAGCTTGTTTATATTTGCTTTAAGAGCTCTGGTGACGTGAGGAAGTCGATTCGCAACTTACAACCAAAACTCTTTCAGCGGCCTGCTCGCATCGTAATGGTGAGCAATCTGAGCTTGGAGTAGTTCTGCAGTCGCGATCGCGTCCGTTAAAGCATGGTGGGGCGTATAGTCGGGTAAGTGGTAGCGGCGACGACTTTGCCCCAATCTAACCGAGCCCGGCTTTTTGCCTTTTAGCTTGTTCCACAGACCGCCAGCGAGTTTGTGCTGTACTTGAGATTCGATTTCTAGCGTATCTAATACTGGGAACTCGATACCTTCGCCAAGACGTGAGCGTAGTGCGTTATCTAGGAAGTTGCGTTCTATGCGTCGGTAATGAACCACAGGAATGTGTCCTGCCATTGCTTTAAGCACTTCATCGAGAACCTCGTTTAGATCTGGAGCATCGAGGATATCATTGTGAGTAATACCGTGAATAACCACCGACTCTTCCTCTAGCTTTTGTCTTGGTCTCAGAGTCCAGTGACGTGCCTGTTTAAGGTAGATTCGGTTAAGTGTGAACGGCACTAACCCGATGGTGATGATGCCATCCTTAGATGGGTTGAGTCCGGTGGTCTCAAAGTCCAACGCCAAAAACGTGACTTCGGATATCGGAGTCTCAGCCGCTGGCAGCGGTTTGCTGTAGTACTCTTTGAGACGCTCATCCTGAACACGATCTAGCTTCTGAGCAAATTTGAAGTGCCAATCCACAGCGGGTGACTTAAATATTCTCGTCATCGTCTCTACTTAAAGTTGTTGTTAGCTTGGTAACGGAACTTGAGGAAGTTCTGGGCATTGCTGAGAATTTGGAATGCATCTTTTAAGTTACGACGCTCAAAGTCAGACAAATTCTCCGGCTCAATGTTGTTATCCGGCTCGATGTTGTTGTCGACATCAAGCGCTTGGTGGCGGATACGCACCATAGAGATAAACTCCATCGCATCTTTCAAGTCTTGAGCTCGGCCTTTCGGTAAGATACCCGCATCAATGATGTCATCAAGACGCTCAAATGAGTTTTTCGAGCGCGATGCGACGGCTAGAGAATGGACTCGGATCAAGTCGGCTAGTGGTGCCGTACCGCGTCGTTTGAGATTGATGGAGTTATTGTGGCGACCATCTTTCTCCATAACAAAGTCTTTAAAGAAGCCAAGTGGCGGCGTGCGGTTGAGTGCATTTCGAGCCAAACAGGCCAAGAAGCGATTGTTTTTACGTGCACGTCGAACAATGAAACTATTGAGTTGTTCTGCCCATTTCAATCGGCCATAAACACCATCAAGATCGAAGAAAATAGAAGCGTTAAGCAGCGCTTTCGGATTTGGGTTATCAATCCAGTCTGCGAAGCACTCTTCCCATTCGGTACGGGTCATTCGCCAGGTTGGATTGGTCGCCATGATGTCGCCTGTACAGTAGCTATAGCCGCACTGATCTAAGCCATCACAGATGAATTTAGAGAAGGCCTCAAAGTAGGCACCATGTTTCGCTTCATCATAGGTGTCGTCAAGAATAATGGCGTTATCTTGGTCGGTAACAAGCAGCTGTTCGTCGCGTCCCATTGAGCCCAATGCAAGGAAACAGTAGGGGATGGGCGCATGGCCAAGCGTCTCTTCGGCAAGCTCAATAATGCGTTGCTTGAAGCTTCGACCTATCACCGACATTGCCGTCCCGACCATGTGAGCATTGGCATCCTCGTTTACAAGGCGCACGAAACTATCTTTAACCTGCTCCGACAGTACCTTGAGATCTTCAATGCTCTGCTGCTGGAAGATACTGCTCACTAGAAGAAGAGAGTTTTGGGATTCGTAGCGGACAATATCTGTCGCTTCGATAATACCAATTGGCTTCTTATCTTTAAGAACAGGTAGGTGGTGTACGTTGTAGCGAAGCATGGTCATCATGGCTTCATAAACGTAAGCGTTATGGTCGAGCGAGATAACCTCTGCAGTCATCACGCTGGAGACTTCATCCGACGGGTCAAGACCTTCGGCCAGTACGCGTGTACATAAATCTCGGTCGGTAATGATGCCGATTACTGGCGTGGAATCATCTTCATCATCTTCTACGATATCTGGGTCAATAATTAGCAGTGAAGAGACGTTCTCTTCGGCCATCATGGTTGCTGCTTGTTGAATGGTGCGTGATTTCTCAATCATTGGTGCATCGCTAGTCAGCAGCGTTTTTACCTTTGATGTGGTCAGGTCGTTGGCATCATTGTTGTTTGAAATGGCTTGGCGCAAGCGCGCGTTGTCTTCAACTTCAACAAAGTCAGCAAACGAATCGTAGTTGTCGTAAAGCTCTTGAAAGATTGACTCTGGGATGCAGTAAAGCAGGGTATCTTCGATTGCTTTAACAGGAAAACGCACCTTGTTGTTGGTCAGAAGACCCATTTGACCGAACAAGTCACCTTGATCTAGACGGTTATAGAGTTCCCCTTTACGTCGGTAAACTTCCACCTCTCCACTGCGTACCACGTATAAGTCGTGAATTTGGTCGCCAAAGTGAATAATCGGTGTGTCCTGACGATAATAGGAAATTTCCACGCTGCTCGTGACTTTAGTGAGCATCTCTTCCGGTAATTCACTGAAGGGAGGGTATTGGGCGAGGAAATTTTGAATCTCTAATAACTCAGCATCCATAATGTTCATCCGTAATTTAATATGATTTCATGGTACATCATTTGATAATAATTTTCTGGGACAAATCATTCTGTGAGGTAAAACCTTTTTAAAGTCTGATGGATAGACTAACCTTTGATAAAAAGAAGACAGTGTTAAGGAAGAGTTAAATGTCGATATGGAAGCTGGGCTTGATCTCTGTATGTACTGCATTCTCAGTGGGCGCAATGGCACAAGATAATGAGCCAACAATACTCGATTATAATTATGTGACTGCCTCGGTGTATTCCGGCAGTTTAAACGAAGACGCGGGCGGCAATAATAATGCCTCTGTGTTTGGTCTGGGTGTTAGCTACGAAATGACAGATGAATGGTTGCTTATTGGTGACTACACCGCGCGCTTTATTCATCCAGACGAGAGTACGACTCGAATTGATACCCTTATGGGGGGCGCAGGCTACCGCTTTAATATCCGTAAAGATCTCGATATCGTGGCATCGTATCTATTGGGGATAACCAAAGGTGAAATTGAACTTAATTCGAACAACAAGACGCTCAAATCTGATACCGAATTTATTCATGGCGGTAAAGTCGAACTGAATTATGGCTTTGCAAAACGATGGATTGCTAATGGTAGTATCCAAGCGAATCGAAGTGATCTGTTTGATGAAGAGATCTACCATCTAGGCTTGCGTTATAAGGTGACGTCTAAATTCTCTATTGAAGGGGCATATCAGCACCGAGATGGCGAAGGTGATGACGGTGGCGAGCGAACTAACGAGCTCGGTCTAGAGTTTAGGTTAGAGTACTAACGGTTTCGATAAGCACCAAAAATAACCATTACGCTTACTAAAAGCATCGAAATACTAAAAAGCCAGCATATACGCTGGCTTTTTTGATATTGGAAAGGGCCAAAGCTTACAGTACTGCAGCGATGCCTTTACATAGAGGTAGCATGTTTGACTTAGTCATACCTGCCACACTGATACGGCCAGAGCCTACGATGTAGATAGCAAACTCTTCTTTCAGGCGAGTTACTTGCTCTTTAGTTAGACCAGAGAACGAGAACATGCCGTTTTGACGCTCGATGAACGTGAAGTCAGCGTCAACGCCTTGCTCCTTCAGTGTTGCTACGAAAAGCTCACGCATCTCTTGGATACGGTCACGCATTTCAGCAACTTCTGCTTCCCACTCTGCACGTAGCTCAGCATCACCTAGGATGTGAGTTACAACTGCACTACCGTGCGCTGGTGGGTTAGAGTAGATAGAACGGATGATGCTCTTCACTTGAGAGAATGCAGTGTTTGCAACGTCTGCAGATTCAGCAACCAGTGTGAATGCACCTACACGCTCGTTGTATAGACCAAAGTTCTTAGAGAATGAGCTCGCTACAAGGATCTCTTTGTTGTACTTAGCGAAAGTACGAAGGCCAGCAGCATCTTCTTCAACGCCTTTTGCAAAACCTTGGTAAGCGAAGTCGAATAGTGGAAGAAGTTTCTTCTCAGCAACCAGTTTCGCCAGTACTTCCCACTCTTCTGCAGTTGGGTCGATACCTGTTGGGTTGTGACAGCAGCCGTGTAGAAGAACGATATCGCCTTCAGATGCTTTCTCTAGGTCAGCAACCATGCCAGCAAAGTCTTTGTCTTTTGTTTCTGCGTTGTAGTAGCTGTATTGAGCTGTCTCAATACCTGCAGCAGAGAAAACGCCGTTGTGGTTTGCCCACGTTGGGTTACTGATCCAGATCTTCACGTCGCCAAGTTGACGTTTAATGAATTCGCCAGCAACACGTAGAGCACCAGTACCACCTGGAGCTTGAGCCGTTTTAGCACGTTGAGCAGTAACGATTTCAGCGTCTGCACCGAATAGAAGCTTCTGTACCGCTAGGCCGTATTCAGCTGTACCTTCAATTGTTAGGTAAGATTTAGTTTTCTCGTTTTCTAGAAGAGCGGCTTCCGCTTTTTTAACGGTTGCTAGAACTGGCGTTTGGCCATCTTCGTTTTTGTAAATACCAACACCAAGGTTGATTTTTTCTGCACGAGCGTCTTTTTTAAACTCTTCAGTCAGGCCAAGAATAGGGTCTGCTGGGGCAGCGAGTACTTTTTCAAACATAATCTTCATCCATGTCAATTGAGAGGGGATAGTATCTAGTGGTATTTATACCTGTATGAAATTTTGAAGACAATATGAATTGGGAAGAAAGCGGAAAAAAAATCTATTTCGACGGAATTTATGAGTAAAGCTCGAATATATCTAATAAAACACCCTACGGATAAACCAATAGGGTGTAAGAAATTAGTGTGTTTTAACTTAATTGTGAGCAGTCGGCAGACCTTAGCTAAGCGGGTTGTAAAGTAAGGTTTTCTCTCTCGAGCTCACTAAGGTCTAACTTGCCATCTTTATGCGTTGCGGCAATTTCAACAAATTGTTGTTCAACCGCGAGAAAAGCTTCAACAACATCTGGGTCAAAGTGCTGGCCTTTCCCCTCGATAATGATGCCTTTTGCTTTCTCGTGGCTAAAAGCGGGTTTGTATACGCGTTTCGAAATCAAGGCATCATACACGTCGGCCAACGCCATCAATCGTCCAGACAGTGGAATATCTTCGCCAGCCAATTGATTTGGGTAACCTTGACCATTCCACTTTTCGTGGTGGGTGAGTGATATCTCTTTTGCGACTCTTAAGAATGAGCAACTGCCGAGTTGACTCTCTGCAATAGACAGCGCCTCGGCACCAATTTCAGGGTGCTTCTTCATGATGTCGAACTCTTCGTCAGTCAGCTTCCCTGGTTTGAGTAGTACATTGTCAGGAACGCCAACTTTACCCACATCATGAAGGGGAGCGGATTTGTAGAGCAGTTCAATGTATTCGGGTGTGAGCAATGACGCGTGTTTTTCTGATTGGCTCATATGTTCCGCCAACGCTTTTACATACTCTTGTGTGCGAATAATGTGCGCACCTGTTTCGTTGTCACGAGATTCCGCTAAGGCAGATAGACTGACGATCGCCACATCACGTGTGGCTTTGACCTCTTGCTGAACCGATTGCAGGCTATCGAGCATGTTATTGGTGAGTAAAGCCATTGAGCCAAGCTCATCATGATTGAAGACAGGTAATCGAGATTGAATATTTCCTTTTGTTACTTCAATCAATGCACACTCATGACTTAAGAGTACTTTCTTAATGAGTTTGCTCCACATGGTCATGATCACCACTGCATAACCACCTAAAACAAGCGATAGGTAAGCAAACTCTTTCATAATGCTGATTTTACCCGTGCCATCTAAGATGCGATCAGGATTATGCTCAAGCCAAAAAACATCTTTGATTGCCACCATGCTCAGCATCAGAGTAAGAGATGTGAGTAGCACCATCACTAGGCTTATTAACTGCTTAACTAAAGACTGGCGAACGCCGCTGAGTTGGACGTCATTCGTCCCTTGAGCATGATAAGTCTCCATCTGCTTAAGTTTGGACTCGAGTTCCAGAATACTGCCTGTAAAGAAACCAAACAGAGCCATTCCAAACAGAACCTTCAGATTACTATCAAGAGGGAACTCATAGCCAAGGTTGTAGTATGTGGCGAGTGGAATACTGATAAGGAAAAATAGAGCCGTATCAAGTTTGATATAACGCCCCTGTTGATAAACATCCCAACGAGTGGCAACGGTAAGCCTTATAACAAGCAAAATTGCAAATACTATGCTGACATGGGTGAGCGTTTCCATCGCTGTTAATGTTTCTAACATCGGGCAAACTCTACTGCCATATGTCCCAAAAAGAACACCAGCAAGCACGTACAGTTTGGTGGTTAGATTGGTATTGTGGTGTGAAGAATCCATCAATTAATCCTTGTTATTATCCTAGTCTGCTTCCAATGACTTATAAGTAGAACGAGACTGGCAAAAAAATATTTCTTTTTAATAGTTATTCTGTATGGATTTTGATAATTCTATCGGTGAGGAAGGGCAATTGATATAACTGAGTGAAAGCTTTTATAGAATTGTTAAGTGTAGCGTTTGTCTGAGCGCTGTTAATGGGGAAAAGAATGAGGCTCACTGATCTTAACGATTAATCAGTGAACCATAGACGTATTACTTCTTAAGGTTGATTTCTGCTTCAATCGAACCTGTTTCAATTTCTGGGTGTGAAGCAAGCTTGTCAGCAGCCCATTGATTGATGTGTTTCAGAATCGCCGATACAGCATGTTTTTGAGTCGCGGGTTGGTCATCGACAACATCAAGCTTCTCTTTTGGATGTGAGCCTGTCGCGTCTTCTGCAATGTGTAGCCAATCAGGGTGCCAGTAGTAAGGCTGTCCACTTGGTGTTGTCCAGCTGTGGACACCATTTGATTCACCTTTGTACTCTAAGTGTTCTGCTTCTATCTTTTTCATTATGGTCTCGCATTATTATTGTGAACATCTGTATAAGTTTAGAGCGATATAAAGTTCTCGCTATGCATCAAAGTTAACAGAGCGCGTCAGTAGTTCTGTGAAGTTTTTCACACAATTATATAAATGACGTTAAATCAGTGGGATAGCTATAACCTAAGCCCATGTTAATGCTAGAGTATTGGGTTTATTGATTCTTTAGGTATTACAATTTATGGCACGTTACGAAGAGCTGGCAAAGGATATTCGCACTCAGATAGCCAATAATACTTGGCGATCTGGTGAGAAGATCCCATCAGTCCGTATGAGTTGCCGTAACTATAAGGTCAGTAATAGTACGGTACTGCAGGCGTACCAGCTTTTAGAAAGTGAAGGGTGGATCATCGCTAAGCCTCAATCTGGGTATTTTGTTGCGCCCAAAATTGAAAGTTTGGTCACGCGGCCTGAAATTTCAGCGCCCAAACGAGCCATTAACGATAGGCTGTTCGACTTTTTGACCTCCAGTTCTGCAGAGGGAGTGGTGCCTTTTGGTTCTGCCTTCCCAGATCCAGACCTCTTCCCACTTCCTGTATTGACAAGAAACCTCGCTAGCGCAGGGCGCAAGATGACAGGTGCGAGCGTGATCAATAACCTTCCTCCGGGGAGTGAATCTCTAAGGCGTCAAATTGCACAACGTTATCTACAGCAAGGAATTGTTGTCAGCCATCAAGATATCGTGATTACTTCAGGTGCGATGGAGGCATTAAACCTCAGTCTGCAAACTGTCACCAAACCGGGTGATACTGTTGTGATTGAAGCCCCCGCTTTTTATGGTGCGCTTCAAGCTGTGGAGCGACTTGGCCTTAATGCCGTTGAGGTAGAGGTTTGTCCTAAAAATGGTTTGAATATCGCGGCCTTTGAACAAGCGATGATTGAGCATGATGTCAAAGCTTGTTGGCTGATGACGACATTCCAAAATCCAACTGGAACATGCCTGTCAGATAAGAGTAAGAAAGAAGTGGTTGCGATTGCTCAAGAGCATCAGGCTCTTATTATCGAAGATGACGTTTATGCTGATCTTTATTACGACGGAGAAAAGCCTAAACCACTTAAAGCCTATGACATTAACGACTCTGTTTTGTTGTGTGGCTCGTATTCTAAGAGCTTATGTCCGGGGTATCGCGTAGGTTGGGTTGTTAATGCTCGTTATCATAATCAGATCCAAAAGCAGCAGCTTCTTTCAACGCTATCAAGCAGCGCACCCGTACAGTTGGGCGTAGCGCACTTTTTGACTCATGAAAGCTACGATAACCACCTGCGTAAGCTACGCAAGCACCTACAAGCGCGAAAGCAAGAGTTTATAAGTGCCGTGAGAGAATATTTTCCGGCTTCTATTGAACTAGAAGAGCCACAAGGTGGTTATTTTATTTGGGTTCGTTTCCCTGAATCCTTCAATAGTCATAAACTCTACAAGCAGGCGATGGAAGAGGGGATCAGTATCGCTTCGGGGGATTTGTTCAGTGATAGTGATTCGGTCTCTCATGCCATTCGACTTAACTTTTCTCACGAGTTCAATCAAGAGCGCCGCTTGGCGTTAAAACTCGTAGGTCAACTAGCTCATCAACTGTCGCGTCAGTCATAAACTTAGAGATAAAGAACTGTACGCCTTGAATCAGGCATAACTGTACGCCTTTCAACAACATAATCTGTGTTTGAATAACGGTAGACCAAATATTGGAGAAACCGTTATGTTGAAATCACCTGCTGGAAATGAAATCAAACTTATCCTAGTCGCTATCGTGTGTGCGGTACTATTGATTTTTGGCCATGTGTTATTGGCAAAAGCCTTTGCTGATATGGCATGGACTGAATACACCACGGCTGCTATCCCATTTGTTTTGTTTGGTATTTGCGCGTTGGCCATTCGTTACGCTGAAAAACAAGAACAATCCTAGTCGATTACCAACTTGCTAAGGAGTTAGGGAGAACAGATCACTTCCTCGCTCCTTTTAATTTTCCTTGTTAAATCGATGAACATCTCACTTAGTCGCGTCAATTTAGACTCCTACCAAATGCAATACCCCTGCTAAACGTAAGCTTAAGTAAGTGCTTTCTAAGAAAATGTTAGCTGTCGCCAAAATGTTGACCCCAACCTCAAGCTATTAACAAATTGAACAGTGGAAGAATCTCATTGCATTCACGTCAATTATTGGTCGTGCAGCCATTAATAAACCGGTTGATGTGCTTACAGTGGCTTACACCTTGTTAATTTCTCTTTCATACAATCGTATTGTTCAGTTGAGAGGAATAAACATGAATAAAATGAGTATTTTAGCAATGGGGTTGATGGTTAGTGCCGCTCAAAGTAGTGAACTGGCTGTTGATTTAAACAATCTGTCGAACGTGACTGAGGTAGAAAGTCATGGACTGATATTGGTGAGTGAATTCTATGGTTACGAGCTTGAAGAAGGTCGTTATCGCTATGCTAACGAGGTTGAGCTAGACGGATTGGATTGGTCTTTTTGGTACGGTGAACATCAACACGTAGCGAAGCCTGATGTGAATTATATCTCGTTCGTAAGCGAAATTGGTGATTTAGAGAAAGTGAAAAACAGCTCCACTAAGAACGCTGTCGGCAATCGCTATTTCTGGGATGGAGGAAGTTCCCTAGATTACAGCGACCAATTGGCGGATTCTGCCATGATTCATGGCACTGGCGGTTATGAGTTTACCGTTCGACCAGGAAAAGAGGGTGAGTTCGTTGTAGAGCTCTACACGCATAATTGGTTGTCATCTTCCGATGTGACTGCTTGTCTAAGAAACCACTGTACAACAGTTCAAAATGACATCACTTTCCATATGACCAGCGTAAAGAATACGATTCGTTTTCATGCTACGTCGCCGGACGAGATGCTGACTGTTAGTTACCAACGTAGCCCTCGACAGTTCGATTTTGAGCAAGATAAGGGATACCACGCCCTAGAAGCCATTCAGTTGATGGAGGTACGATAATTATGAAAAAATTGATTCTTGCATCGGCAATTCTAGCGACATTCTCAGCGAACGCTGGTATCGGAAAGCTGGATCGCTCCGTGACTCAGCACAAAGAGTTCGCACTGCAAAGCAAATTTGATTTTGCCTGTCACATGAACGCAGGTTCTGCGACGCTTATTGACCCGTACTGGGTTATCACAGCGAATCATGTTGCGGGCTCAAAAAGCGAAGGTTATCGAAATACCGTCACGTGCTCATCATTCAAAAAAGACAAGAATGGTGTGTATCAAGTTGTACATTCATCACGAGCAAGCACTGATCCAAACGGAGAGTGGGGTGAATACGAGTTTACGGATGGCTTTTATGACTTTGCTCTTGTTCGATTAGATACACCAATAACTGGTATAAAGCCCGCTAAACTTCCGGAAAAAGGCATGTTTAGCTATGACGAAATCTATGAAGTGAATAACATTGGCTACGGAAACTATAATGGCCGAAATGGCGGCAAAAAGTTTGTTAAGTACAATGAGACCGACAAAAAATGGTTGGCCGAATATAAGTATGAGCCGGTCATTATGCCGCAAAGCGATCTTCAGTGGCTAGCGATTCACGGTGATTCCGGCTCGGGCATTACGATTGAGCGTGATGGCGAATACTATATTTTGGGCGAGATTGGCCTGCAATATTATGGTGAGCTTGGTTGGCAAGATACCTTTGATGACGTTATTGGTCGTTTAGACAGCCTTAAACGTGATATGAAAACACATGGCTTTAGCTACACCGAAACCGTTGAGCTGAGTGAAGTGAAATGGACGCATCAAACGCAGCACACCATTGAAGATCTCCACGCGTTCTACAGCTACTGGCGAGCTGAAAATATGGACTTTAATGGTACGTACTGGACTGAAGATGGCGGTATCTACAATACCGTATATGCAGCGGACGGCGAGCGTTATACCTTTGAAACCGTGATTCCAGCTAATCCTAAAGCGCCAGCATTTGATCTGTTCATCAATGGCCGTCAGGTTGCTCATAATATCAAGGCTGACAACGAGAGTCTGTTGTTGAAGGTGAACGCTTTCGAACAGAAAGGCGACCAATTGATTGTTGAATTTAAGCCACTCCACGTCGATGAAAACAAAGAATCGGTTGAGAAGATTCTATTAGACCATTTCTTGGTACGACACGCGGGGGAGTAGTCCTTCGGTTTATTTCAATAAAAAAACCTCCGCAATTGCGGAGGTTTTTGATTTCGTTCTTTTAATTCGAGCTTATAGCGGAATTAGAAGTTCGCAGAGCGAGGAGTACGTGGGAATGGAATCACGTCACGTACGTTACCCATGCCTGTTACGTAAGATACTAGACGCTCAAAGCCCAGACCGAAGCCTGCGTGTGGCACTGTGCCGTATTTACGTAGATCGCGGTACCAGCTCATGTGCTCTGGGTCGATACCAACTTCACGCATACGCTCGTCTAGAATGTCTAGACGCTCTTCACGCTGAGAACCACCGATGATTTCACCGATGCCAGGTGCTAGTACGTCCATTGCCGCTACTGTCTTACCGTCATCGTTCGCACGCATGTAGAATGCTTTGATGTCTTTCGGGTAGTTCTTAACGATTACAGGTGCTTTGAAGTGCTCTTCTGCTAGGAAGCGCTCGTGCTCAGAAGACATGTCGATACCCCATTCAACAGGGAATTCGAACTCACGACCAGAATCTAGAAGGATTTGGATTGCGTCAGTGTAGTCAACTTGTGCGAAATCAGAAGAAACAAACTGCTCTAGACGAGTGATTGCTTCTTTGTCGATGCGTTGAGCGAAGAACTCAAGGTCATCGCGGCACTCTTCAAGAACTGCTTTGAATACGAACTTAAGCATGTCTTCAGACAGCTTAGCAACGTCTTCTAGGTCAGCGAATGCAACTTCAGGCTCAACCATCCAGAATTCAGCTAGGTGGCGGCTTGTGTTTGAGTTTTCAGCTCGGAACGTAGGACCGAACGTGTAAACTTTGCTTAGTGCACAAGCGTAAGCTTCTGCGTTTAGCTGGCCAGATACTGTCAGGAATGTCTCTTTACCGAAGAAATCTTCGTTGTAGTCAACATCGCCTTTCTCTGTGCGAGGTAGGTTTTCCATGTCTAGCGTAGAAACGCGGAACATTTCACCTGCACCTTCTGCATCAGAAGCTGTGATCAGCGGAGCAGATACCCAGAAGAAACCTTGCTCGTGGTAGAAGCGGTGAATCGCTTGAGATAGACAGTTACGAACACGTGCAACTGCACCGATCACGTTAGTACGTGGACGTAGGTGTGCTACTTCACGAAGGTACTCGATAGAGTGACGAGTTTTCGCCATTGGGTAAGTTTCTGCGTCTTCAACCCAACCAACAACTTTCACGTCAGTTGCAGCAAGTTCGAAGTCTTGACCTTTCGCAGGAGACTCAACAATCTTACCCGTTACTTCAACAGAGCAGCCAGTTGTTAGCTTTAGTACTTCGTTTTCGTAATTATTAAGATTATTTGGGACCACGGCCTGAATCGGGTCGAAACAAGAGCCGTCATAAATGGCAAGGAAAGAGATTCCAGCTTTGGAATCACGACGTGAACGGATCCAGCCGCGAACAGTTACTTCACTGTCTACCGCTAGCTTGCCGCCAAGTACGTCTTTTACAGGCGCGTAAGTCATGTTGGTTTCATTCTCCATTGAGGGACAAATTCAACCCAATGCTAATTCACGATAGTTTTAATTTTCTGATACTTGAACAAAAAACAATCGAAACATTGAGTTGTATAAACTTTTTAAATCAATGGAACATATTACCTGTCACACAGAGAGCTTCAACCTTTATTGTTAGTTGAAGAAAGAAATATTCCCTATATGGACTAAATTTTCGTTAAAGGCCGACTTTTTACTCTATCTGTCGGCCTTTGTTCGTTTTGTTGGGGTAGGTACTTAGTGATTTTGCTGCTTATCAGACAATGTAAATTGGTTAATTAAGCTCTCTAAGTGATTTGAAAGATCTTCAAGGTCATTACTGATGTCGCGCGTGCTTGCAGCTGACTGAGAGGTATTGTTTGCGTGTGAGGTGATCGCTTCAACCTTATTCTGCACATCTTTGGTCGCATGTGTTGTAGATTGAGTCTGGTGCTGAATGTCTTGAGCGTGTGCTAGCACTTGCTTCATCTCTTCAACCACGCCATTCATCTCTGCTGCAAGCGCTTCGATATCTGTCGAGCTTTGGTAGGCTTGAGCACAGACATGGTCTGCAGACTGCAGTGATTGTTCACTGCCTTGCTGGAATTGGTGGATGATTGACTCAATGTTACCCGTTGCTTCCGCTGTGCGAGAGGCTAGGTGACGAACTTCATCAGCAACCACTGCAAATCCACGCCCTTGTTCACCTGCACGCGCTGCTTCAATGGCCGCGTTGAGCGCTAATAGGTTGGTTTGCTCTGCAATTCCGTGAATCACGGTTAAGATCGAAGACACTTCACCCGTTTGTTGATTGAGCGAAGAGATCTTCTCTTTTACTTCTTCGATACTGGTGACAAGGTTTTTAATCTCATTACTCGCGTCATGAGCTTGGTTTGCGCTTTTGAACGCGACATCAGCAGTATGATTAATAAGGTTAGACGCAGTAACCGTCGCCTGCTCGGCACTGACTTGCTGCGCTTGAATCCCTTCTATGTTGCTTTGCACTTCAGCCGTTTCACCTTGCTGATCGCTGGCAGCGGTCTCAGTAATGTGAGCCACACTGGTCAACTGATTGGCAGACGCGTTCAGCTTATGCGAAGTCTCTTGTACTTGACCTAAGCTGTTTGAAACTGTCTTCATGAAAGAGTTAATGGCACCTGATAGCGAGCCAATTTCATCATTACGCTCAATTGGCAGTCTTTCTGATAAGTTCTTATCGTCGCTCACTTGAGTCATAAAGCGTGCTGTTTGCTGAAGAGGACGAACAATGATCTTGCGAATAAGACCCATGGTTAGCGCAAAGCCCACAAAAGAGATCACGGCCATGATGGCGATAGCAGTAACGGTTTGAGTATGAATAAGGTCATTCACATGGCTCAAGTTGTATTCTAGACGAATTGCGCCCAGTACTTCTCCCTCTGGTGCCATATGACAAGAGACACAATTGGTTCCACGATAGTTTTCGCTCGACTTCATGGGTAGGGCGATGACCAGTCCTTTGCCCCAATCTGCGCTGAACGGTTCAATAACCGTTTCACCTGCCAGTGCGCGCTTGTCGATGTCGTCTTTTGGTTGCTGATCAGCACCACCTGGACCATAAAGCTTGCTTACCGTGTCTGCTCTAAGCACGCGAACATCTTCGATGCCTTCTTGGGCTAATGCCTTATGGCGTAGTGTCTCTTTTTGCGACATTGTGCCTGTCAGCATCATCATGTTAAGGCTGTCGAAATAGTTGCTGGCTTTGTCGTGCAGTTGCTCACTCAAGACTGAGTTTACAAGTTGCTTCTGTTGGGTGTATTGAAAGTATGTAGAGATAGCGAGGAGTAGGGAGAATACTACCGCCAGTGCTACCAGTATTTTAAACGTTATTGTTGAGCGCATACCGAACACATATTTTTATTAGTTATAATGACGAGCATACTGTAGCGGCAAAAATATGCGGTACCTACCATAAAGGGGTAATTGTGTGACCATACTCCGATTGTGGTTATGTTTATGTGATGTAGCAGCTTTGTGATGGAATATTGGCGTGAAAACGTCATAAAAATAGCGCACTTAGCGTCATATTTTGATCTTCTTTCAACTAATCGGGTTTTTAATTGATATATCTATTTTTAGCGACGGGTGTGGGAGAAGGAATGAAAATAACATGTAAATATTGGTTAATACTTTGCGACAAATGTGGCTAATAGGATCATTTAAGCGAGTAATTTAGAATATATGTGATGCTTTTCAGTTCTGATTGTTTAAATTACAGACAAACGAACAAAAAGTAGCAGAAAATAAGGCTGCCCCGTTGTTTTTCAGTTGTCTTTCGTTAAGATGAATTTACCTCAATACTTGAGGAGGGCAGTAAAGGATCGCTGCTTGCAATAACACGGAATGTGATTAATTTGGACACATAGATGAAATTCAAAATCACATCACCAATCATCGAACCGACAGAAGGTTCACCACACCAAAAGCAGATTTCTTCATTTGCCTCTCTTTCTCTACAATCTCGCTTTTATCACAGCTCGCTTTCTACTGCCTTTTCGCGATTTAACTCCGCTTATCGCTCCTATCGATATTCGTTTTAAAGCTTAACTTCTTTCGAATTTTCTTTGCATCTTGATTGATGACAGAGAAGTACACCTATTAAAAACTAAATAAATAAGTTAAAGACAATGAATATTAAAATGATAGGGAGCTCCCTAATTATCGCTGGTACCGCTCTTGGTGCCGGTATGCTTGCAATTCCAATGGTTCTTGCTCAATTTGGATTGTTATACGGTTCACTTTTAATGGTACTGATCTGCTTCGGTACGACTTATGCGGCGCTTTTGCTTCTTGAAGCGACTATCAAGGCTGGTGGCGGACTAGGCTTGAACTCAATTGCGCGCAAAACGCTAGGCAAACAAGGGCAACTGATTACGAATGGTCTGCTTTACGCCTTACTTATCTGCCTGTTGATGGCGTACATCCTAGGTGCTGGCGATCTTTTAAGCCAACTACTTGCGAGCCTTGGTATTAATATTAATGCGACCACAGGACAAATTGCATTTACGCTGATTGCGGGTGCTGTTGTTGCGTGTGGCACCGGTGTGATTGATAAACTCAACCGAGCACTATTCTTTGTGATGCTAGCAAGCCTTGCTATCACGATGACTTTCCTTGCTCCGGGCATGACCCAAGAAAACCTAACGCAAGTTACGAGTCATGATCATGTCGCGCTTATCAAAACCAGTGCAATCTTGTTTACCAGCTTTGGCTTTATGGTGGTGATTCCGACTTTGGTTTCTTACAACCAAGAAGCGACCGACAAGCAACTACGCAATATGGTGATTGTGGGCTCTCTTATTCCATTAGTGTGTTACCTGTGTTGGTTGTTTGCTGTTGTGGGTAACCTAAGTGAAGAGCAGTTCAGAAGCTTCCATAACGTTTCAGACCTTATGGCCGCGTTTGAGACTAAGTCGCCGTGGATTGGAAATATCCTATCGACCTTTACAGGTTTAGCGCTATTGACCTCTTTCTTTGGTGTGGCAATGGCACTGTTCAACCAAAACCGAGATATGTTTAATCAGAATACTGCGGTAACGTATGTAATTAGCTTTATTCTGCCACTCGCTGGCTCACTACTGGCGGCGGATAAATTCCTACAGGTGCTGAACTACGCAGGTATCATTTTGGTGTTCTTAGCGGTGTTTATCCCACTTATCATGGTGCACAAGCAGCGTTTCATGAAAGTGGCGGAAGATAGATACTCAGCGGAAGGCGGTAGTGTGATGATGTTGTTCTCATTGCTGTTTGGTTGCTTCTTGCTTATCTCTCAAGTGATATAACTAGACGCGATTAATACCCGTAAATCGTAGATACAAAAAAGGAACGCCTCGGCGTTCCTTTTCTTTACAAGCAAATCAAATGCGAGTGCTAATTAGCAAACCACTTTGATTGCTAGACCACCTTGAGAAGTCTCACGGTATTTTGCGTTCATGTCTTTACCAGTTTCTAGCATGGTTTCGATAACTTTATCTAGAGATACAGTAGGAGCAGAAGAACGACGAAGTGCCATGCGAGTCGAGTTGATCGCTTTCACAGCCGCGATACCGTTACGTTCGATACACGGTACTTGAACCTGACCAGCAACTGGGTCACACGTTAGACCTAGGTTGTGCTCCATCGCGATTTCTGCAGCCATACATACTTGCTCTGGGCTACCACCCATAAGTTCAGCAAGACCTGCAGCAGCCATAGAACATGCCACGCCAACTTCACCCTGACAGCCAACCTCTGCACCAGAGATAGACGCGTTACGCTTGTACAGGCCACCGATAGCACCAGAAGCCGCAAAGTAACGGATGTAGTCTTTCTCAGTCACCGTTTGGATAAACTTGTCGTAGTAAGCTAGAACTGCAGGGATGATGCCACACGCACCGTTAGTTGGTGCTGTAACTACGCGACCACCTGCTGCGTTCTCTTCGTTAACAGCGAAAGCGAACATGTTTACCCAGTCAACAACCGACATTGGATCGTTCGTTGTCTTCTCTGAAGTCATTAGCTGTTGGCGAAGCGCTGCAGCACGACGAGGCACACGCAGTGGGCCAGGCAGAATACCTTCAGTGTTCATACCGCGATCCATACATTCACGCATCGTTTTCCAGATGTTCGCGAAGTAAGTGCGAGACTCTTCATCAGAGTGAAGGGCAGCTTGGTTCTTCATCACAAGTGTGCTGATAGAAAGGCCGCTCTCTTTACACTGGTTCACTAGCTCTTCAGCAGTTGTGAATTCGTAAGGCGATTTGATTGGGTTCTCTTCTTCTTTGCCGAAGTTCTCTTCGTCAACGATGAAGCCACCACCAATAGAATAATAAGTCTTTGAGTACGCTTTTTCGTCATCGATCCAAGCGTGGATGCTCATACCGTTTTCGTGTAGCTCAAGGTTAGTAGTATGGAAGTTCATACCACCGTCTTTCGGGAACGATACTGTGTGACAGTGCATGCCAACAGGAAGGCGCTCAGTTTCTTCTACGCGAGCGATAAAGCCCGGAATAGCATCGATGTCTACTTTCTCAGGGGTGTTGCCAGCAAGACCCATGATGATAGCGATATCTGTGTGGTGACCTTTCCCTGTCAGTGATAGTGATCCATATACGTCAACGGTGATTTTAGTGATGTCGCGCAATTTTCCCATTGAACGAAGATCATCAATAAACTCTTTACCCGCTTTCATTGGTCCAACTGTATGTGAGCTCGATGGACCAACACCGATTTTATAGATATCAAAAACACTAATCATAGTGATTACCTCAAAAGAGAGCCTCCCAAGGGGAGTAGGGAGGCTCATTTATTATCATTATATTTGGTTTTAATGCTCAGCTTGCTCAGTGAGTAATACTTCACTCATGTGCGTCAGTGTAATGGTGCTGAGATTAAAGAGCGCCGTAGATTACAGAACTAATAGCCGCTAGACCACATAAAGCTGTAAAGATTTGTACAGGTGCTGAAGTTTTGTACTTAGCCATCGCTGGTACTTTGTTCATCGCGAATACAGGCATTAGGAACAGGATTGC
Source organism: Vibrio sp. Isolate30 (assembly GCF_022397975.1). Lineage (NCBI taxonomy): Bacteria > Pseudomonadati > Pseudomonadota > Gammaproteobacteria > Vibrionales > Vibrionaceae > Vibrio > Vibrio sp. Isolate30. The sequence goes on along the minus strand of NZ_JAKEUS010000007.1, from coordinate 154,498 downwards.
TGCAATCATTGGAGCACCCATTGTTTCAATCATACCTAGGATGCTTGGGTTAACTACCGCAACAATCCAAGTAGTCACAACGATGAACGCTAGAGAGATTTTTTCAATCTTGCTTACTTGAGTGTTAGAGCGAGATTTGATTAGACCTACTAGACCTTCGTGTGCGCCTAGGAAGTGACCGAAGTAGCTAGAAGTGATTGCTGCGAACGCTACTAGAGGACCCATGTAAGAGATAAGTGGAGACTCGTGAACGTTAGCTAGGTAAGAAAGTACAGAGATGTTTTGCGCTTGCGCTGTTGCTAGTTGCTCTGGTGATAGAGAAAGTACAACAGAGAATACGAAGAACATTACAAAACCCATCAGCATCATTGCTGCGCCACCAGTGATAGCGTCAGTTTTCTTAACTGCGTTGTCACCGTGTACACGACGTTGCTCTTTAGAGAACTGAGAGATGATTGGGCTGTGGTTGAAAGAGAACACGATGATTGGAATTGCTAGCCAGATGATAGAAGGCATTGCAGACCACTCTGGGCTTACGTCCATCATAGAAGTGTTCCAATCAGGAACTAGGTAGAAAGATAGCGCTAGTAGGATGAATACTAGAGGGTAAACCATCGCTGAAGTTGCTTTAAGCATCAGCTCTTTACCGAATACAACACCCGCTGTCATAGCTAGGATAAGTGCACCAGAAAGAAGAGGGCGAGGGATAGATTCCATACCCATTTGGTTTACTAGGAATGAATCTACAGTGTTTGTGATACCAACACCGTAAATTAGAACGATTGGGTAAATAGCGAAAAAGTAAGCGAAAGTAATAAGGTTCGCGCCAGTCTTACCAAAATGTTCTTCTACTGTATCAGTGATATCTGCTTCAGGATTTTTTGCAGACAGTACAAAACGTGCTAGAGATTTATGTGCAAACCAAGTCATTGGTGCTGCAATTAGAGCTAGGATAACTAATGGCCAAAAACCACCCGCACCAGCTTTGATTGGAAGGAATAGTACGCCAGCACCTACTGCTGTACCGAACAGAGAAAGACACCAAGTAAAATCTTTATAAGTAAACTTGCTCGAGTCTTTTACGGCATTTGCCGAAGAAGTTGTTGTGTTCATGTTAAATTACTCATTTTTTGGGAACAGGAAATAAGTCGGGGCTAATTTTGCAGAATTTTCTTCGGCAAAAAATAGATCTAAATCATGTAATGAAACGGCTTGTTATATGATATGCGAAAAACGGTTTTATGATCACGATTTTGGCGTGCTACAGGTGATTTTTGCTCATGTCTGATATTAGTTTTACTAATCTGAAAGGTGGGCTGATTTAGATTTATACGAGGTAACCGTTTGCGTAAAAATGTATTAATAAATCTGTTCCATGGAAATTTGAGCATTTGTTAACAAAAAATAACTGAAACGACCATTTTATGTAACTTGTTTCACTACATGCTGCTGCATTGATTGGACGATTTGTGCAGTTACTCCCCAGATCAACTGGTCTTTGAACGGCATTGCAAACACACGATGCTTGACTTGCTTAAAGTTGACTAAATGACTGTGAAGGTTGGTTTGGTCAAACACATATTCAGCTGGCACTTCGAAAACAGAGTCTACTTCGTTGTGGTCGATGACAGGTTGATAGTCAGGATCAATCAGTGCCACGATCGGCGTGACTGAAAACTTACTGATAGTGCTTAAAGCTGGTAGTTGCCCTATCACTTCTACCTGATCTTTAACAATTCCTATCTCTTCTTGTAGCTCTCTCAAGGCTGTATGCTGCAATGTAGGATCGGTTTGTTCATATTTTCCACCGGGGAAGCTCACTTGGCCAGGGTGATGTTTGAGATGTGCAGCTCGTTTAGTAAAAATTACGTTAAGCCCATTATCTCGCTCGACTAATCCGACAACCACTGCGGCTTGGCGTAGATCTTCATCACGAATCTGCGCCACACGCTCGATGGATTCTGGGTGATAGCCGACAATCGGGTTAAGTTGGAATTGTTGTAAGAAGTTCTGTTTATTCATATCGAGCCAATGTATTGATTATTATGCTAATAAGTATAAGCACAACTTCTGGCTCAACACCAATCAGTAACACTCGACAGTTTTAGGGAAGAAGGGATGCGAAGTGTTGCATATTTGCTATATTGATAGAAACCCTCACCGATATTGTAAGTTTTCGTAGGGCGGCTAAGGACTTAGACAGTGAAGCTATTGCAAGTTAAATCACTTAGCAGCTAAAGCACTCAGAAATTGAAGCATGTAACACCCAAAGCACGCAGGAATCAACGTACACAACAAACCAAGTACTCAGCAAACAAGGCGTGTGGGATAATTCTAAAAACTAAAAAAATGAAGGTATGCGATGAAAGGAATCATATTTACCGAATTCTTAGAGCTTGTTGAAGATAAGTTTGGGCTTGAGCTTCTTGAAGAGGTTCTTGAAATGTCTGACGACGAAGGTATCTATACCTCTGTCGGCAGTTATGATCACAAAGACTTAGTTAAACTCATTATTAACCTAAGCAAAAAAACCGATATCGATGCTGCAAGTCTGCAACGTGTATTTGGGCAGTCTGTATTTAAGAATCTGCTCGACTCACTGCCTGACAAAGCCAGCCTAAACCACAGCAATACCACTTTTCAATTTATCCAGCACGTAGAGCGTTATATTCACGTAGAAGTGAAAAAGCTTTACCCAGACGCTGAACCGCCTCAATTTACCTTCTTAACCACTGATGAAGCGCAGTTGGTCTTTGACTATAAAAGTGCCCGTTGTATGTCTCATGTTTGCTTGGGGTTGATAGAAGGCTGCGCGGAGTATCATAACGAATCTATCGCGATAGAGATGATCCCGCAAAATGAAGACCAAAGCGTCGTACGTTTCAACTTGAGAGTAGAATAGCAATATGAGTTCAGAGTCGGCCCTTGAGCGTAAGCTCAAACGACAAGTTGCAGCGAGAAAAGAAGCTGAAAGGCTACTAGAGCAGAAAAGCCTAGAGCTGTTTGAGGCGAACCAAAAGCTTGAGTTAGCGATGCGCCAACTTGAGAAGCGTTCTAACGCTAATATTCGACGGATTGAATTCCAAGAGCAGATCGATAATTTATTGATTGATTTTGGCCGCGCATTTTTACGTAGCGATCTAGACGACGTCATGCTCCAAGAGTTGACTACAAACATCACCAATAGTTATCTGATCAAAGCCAGCCGATTAGTGTTGCCACCTAAGCTCCTGCCTGAGCTAAAAACCAATGACTACGGAGATGCTGCGCTCGGCGGTGCCGATTTAGATATTCAAGAGCTAACGTGGGATGGCGATGTCTTGATGATTCCGCTGGAAGTGGAAAAGGTCATTATTGGTTCTTTAATCGTTATTGTGAATCTTGGTGATCAAGAAGGCGACTTTATTCAAAGCCAGCTCATGTTAGTCACTGACCTAATCTGCAGTGCTATTACCCACCAACTCGCGATTAACCGAAATATCGAGTCCAGGCGACGAGCAGAAGAGTCGGAGCGCTCGACACGGGATTTCGTGGCCATGATTAACCATGAGCTTAGAACACCACTCAATGGATTATTGGGAAGTGCGGAGCTGATTAGTGATACAGAATTGACCGATTCACAACGCGAGATCATCAATAACCTAAGCCAATCTGGTGAATTTCTAAGGACCATCATTAACGACTTACTCGACTACAGTAAGATTAATGCGGGTATGTTGGAGTTGATTCCGAAAACATTTGCCTTGCGTGATTTGAACAATACCATCGAGAGTATTTTTATTAATCGCGCAGCCGAGAAACAGCTCGACTTTACTATCTCGATTGGTGAACAGGTTCCTGCCTATTTCAATGGTGACTTAGAGCGTATTACACAATTGTTTGTGAATTTAATTGGCAACGCAATCAAGTTCACTGAAGAGGGGTACGTTCGCGTCGATGTGAGCTGGAAAGATGGCCAGTTCGTATTTGCGGTGGAAGATACCGGTGTCGGGATTGCTGAGACCGCTCTAAACACTCTGTTTGACCCGTTTACCCAAGCAGACCGATCTAGTAAGCGAAACTATGAAGGCACTGGATTAGGCCTCGCCATATGCCGCAAGTTAGTCAGCCTAATGAATGGTCACATCTCAGTGAAGAGTGAACAAGGTGTCGGTACCACCTTTACTATTGCCTTACCTTTGATTGTGGTGGAAACCTCTCACTATGAAGAGAAAGTAAAAGAGAGCATCGTATCTGATACCGGCTTATCACAGTTGAAAGTCCTTGTGGTAGACGATATCAAGATGAACCAAATCATCATCCAACAGATGCTGAGAAAGCATGAGATAGAGCCCGCGATCGCCAATAATGGAGTAGAAGGGTTTGAACTCGCAAGTGCCAATGAGTACGACGTGGTCTTTATGGACTGTCGAATGCCAATCATGGATGGCTTTGAAACGACTGAAAAGCTGCGTGAGAAAGGCTACACCAAATCTATTGTTGCGTTAACCGCGGGAACGACTCTAGAAGAGCGTGAACGATGCATTAAGTGTGGGATGGACGACATATTGAGTAAACCGTACACGGCTAACGATCTCAAAGAGATGCTGAAAAAGTGGGGAGTAACTTCGCTCGCTCAGTAGGCTAGGGGAATCTGACACAATCCTAGAGTTGGATAAAGCAATATTGTTACCTAAACAAAAAACCAGAAGCTGACTTCTGGTTTTTTAAGTTTTAGCGATTCAATCTTACCGACCGCTAATCTTGAGCAAGTACTGGTAGGATTCGACTTAGCTTATCCAACGTCTCTTGATACTCAGACTTACAGTCACTGTCTGCAACAACACCGCCACCAGCCCATGCATAGAGCGTTTTATCTTCTGCGACCAAGGTGCGGATCGTGATGCTAGTATCCATACGTCCATGTCGGCTGATATAGCCAATACTGCCGCAATATGCGGAGCGTCGATGCGGCTCCAGCTCCTCAATGATCTGCATCGCTCTCACTTTCGGAGCTCCAGTAATTGATCCACCCGGAAAACAAGCTCTCAACAGATCTGTCGCATGATATTGATCATCTAGCTCTGCACGAATCGTACTCACTAAGTGATGAACAGCTGGGAAGCTTTCAATGTCGAACAGTTTAGGAACATGCACTGTGCCCGGTTTTGCCACGCGGCCAATGTCGTTGCGTAGCAAATCAACAATCATTAGGTTCTCTGCTTGGTCTTTCTCTGCATTGGCTAAATCGTTCGCGTATTCAGCATCGATTTGAGCTTGCTCTGAGCGAGGGCGGGTTCCTTTGATTGGCTTGGTCTCAATAGTGTTGTCTTTAAGCTCAAGAAAGCGTTCTGGAGAAACACTTAAAATGGCGCAATCTTCGAGGCGAATAAAGCCAGAGAACGGTGCGCTGTTGTATTGCTCAAGCTTTTCGTACGCTTGCCACTCTGACCCCTGATATTGTGCATTGAAACGTTGCGCTAAGTTGATTTGATAGCAGTCACCGGATAACAGGTACTCTTGAACAGAATCGAACTTATTGGCGTAGCTCTCCTGACTCATATTGGATTGCCATTCACGTGTCAGTGTAAATGGTGTATGCGCCACTGCGTAATGATCTTGCAGCCAAGTGAGTCGTGCCTCAACATCTAAACCAACCACCCACGCTGTCTTTAGCTTATGGTCAACAATGACGGCCCAGTCATACAGGCCAACGGCCATATCCGGTGCACTGATATCGTGTTTAGCCAGCTCTGGCAAATTCTCAACGCGGCGTCCCAAATCATAACTGAAGTAACCTAAGGCACCACCGACAAACGGAAGGTCATGTTCACACTCAAGGTCAGGGATCAACGCTTGTTGATAGTGGTGAAGCAAGTCAAACGGATCATCTTCTGAAACGATAGTTTTTTCATTAACATTTATCGTTGTTTTGTGGCCAATAGTCTCGAAAGTGGCCACTGGTTGAGCAACCAAAATATCAAAACGACTATCAATATGGCTTTCTGACGCTGAGCGTAATAGCATTGCCCAGGGAAGGGTTTCTATACCTGAAAACAGCTGTTTAGCTAAAGTTGATTGATATTCGAGCGGCTTGATTTGGATAGACTGGAGTTCGTTGTTATTCATTTGTTTAATTTGTGACAAAGAGTTCGATCACTGCATGGCGTGTGAGAGGAAGCAAGAGTATCATAAATTGAAATTAAAATGGGCTCTTGATTCACACAGTTCAAAACAAGGGGTTTAGTGTAAAGCGAAGCAGTCAATTATCTGGGTAAATTACTAGTTCAGATAAGCGAGTGTCAAAGCAACTAAATTAAGCTCAACATTATAAAAAGCTAAACACCCATAGAGCCATGAGCCCAACATGGAACTAGAACAATAAAGAGGCATGCAATGACGGTTATTCGTAAGCAAGATGTGATCAGCAGTGTCGCTGACGCACTTCAGTACATTTCTTATTACCACCCTTTAGACTTTGTCCAAGCCCTAGAAAAAGCCTATGAGAAAGAAGAGAGCCAAGCCGCGAAAGATGCGATTGCTCAGATTCTGATTAACTCTCGTATGTCGGCAGAAGGTCATCGTCCAATCTGTCAAGACACGGGTATCGTAACCTGTTTCGTGAACATCGGTATGGATGTGAAGTGGGAAACAGATTTAACAGTTCAAGAGATGGTTGATGAAGGCGTTCGTCAAGCTTACAACAACCCAGATAACCCATTGCGTGCATCAGTGCTGATGGACCCTGCCGGTAAACGTATTAATACCAAAGACAACACACCAGCGGTTGTTCATATCAATATGGTTCCGGGTAACAAAGTTGAAATCCAGATCGCAGCGAAAGGCGGCGGCAGTGAAAACAAAACTAAGATGGTAATGCTAAACCCGTCTGATGACATTGCAGAATGGGTAGAGAAGACACTACCGACTATGGGTGCAGGTTGGTGTCCACCGGGCATGTTAGGTATAGGTATTGGTGGTACGGCTGAGAAAGCGGCTGTACTGGCGAAAGAGTCTCTAATGGAACACATCGATATCCAAGAGCTTATCGAAAAAGGTCCAGAGAATGCTGAAGAGGAACTTCGTCTAGACATCTTCAACCGTGTAAACAAACTGGGTATCGGTGCGCAAGGTCTTGGCGGTCTAACAACTGTTGTTGATGTGAAGATCAAGACTGCGCCAACACACGCAGCATCTAAGCCAGTATGTTTGATTCCTAACTGTGCGGCGACGCGTCACGTACACTTCACACTAGATGGCAGCGGCCCAGCTGAGCTAACGCCACCTAAGCTAGAAGAGTGGCCAGACATCACATGGGAAGCGGGCGCAAATACGCGTCGCGTGAACCTTGATGAAGTGACTAAAGAAGACGTTCAAGAGTGGAAGACCGGTGAGACGGTTCTACTATCTGGTAAAATTCTGACTGGCCGTGATGCAGCACATAAGCGTATTCAAGGCATGCTAGAGAATGGCGAAGGTCTACCTGAAGGCGTCGATTTCAAAGGTAAGTTTATCTACTACGTAGGCCCTGTGGACGCAGTAGGCGACGAAGCGGTAGGCCCTGCTGGCCCAACAACATCAACACGTATGGATAAGTTCACTGACATGATGCTGAATGAAACGGGCATTATGGGCATGATCGGTAAAGCAGAGCGTGGCCCTGCAACTGTTGAATCTATCAAAGAGCACAAAGCCGTTTACCTAATGGCGGTAGGTGGTGCAGCTTATCTTGTAGCGAAAGCAATCAAGAAGGCTCGTGTTGTGGCGTTTGAAGACCTAGGTATGGAAGCTATCTACGAATTTGAAGTAGAAGATATGCCAGTAACAGTGGCGGTAGACTCAACAGGCGCTAACGCTCACCAAATCGGCCCAGATACTTGGAAAGTGAAAATCGCAGAAGCTGAGCAGTAATCAGTAAGCGATTAGGGCAAAAAATCTAGATTTATTGCTCGAAAACGACAAAAGTGCAGCAACTACTGCACTTTTGTCTTATTATCAATGATATAGTGATAAACACATAGTTTGATATAAAAGAATAGGAGAAACGGATGCCTCGTTTTATTCAGATCCTACAGATTATTTTGGCCGTGGTGATTGGTGGTTTTGTTGGCTACGATCTGATCTTGAAAGGGATTAGCATCTTCGATAATAAATACGTTACGATCACGTGTGCCTTGTGGTTGATTGCAGAGATCGCACTGTTTGTTATCTACAAGTTGATAGAAGACGATTAGTCTTAGATAAGACCTGAAGTATTCAAAGCCCCTGATTATTGTCATAATCAGGGGCTTTTATTCATCTAGCATTAAGAAACGATATTAGATAATACCTCGCATAAACAGGACGGATGCATTCATTTACTTCTCTTTCTTATCCCCTGTTTTTGAAATACGCTGGTGTGCTACTCGCATGCATAGCTAAGTATAACGGAGTCGTTCGAATGAAAAAAATAACACAAGAAGTGAGTGACTTTATCAGTCGAGGAACGGATTCTCATATTAGAGTTGCGGTGACAGGCTTATCGCGTGCCGGTAAAACCGCCTTTATCACATCCTTAGTGAATCAACTTCTTCACACCTCAACGCACAGTAACTTGCCCCTGTTTACAGCGTCGCGTGATGGGCGCTTGATTGGCGCAAAGCGAATCCCACAGCACAACATGATGATCCCACGCTTTTCTTATGATGAGGCGATGGATGCACTACATGCAGAACCACCGTTTTGGCCGGTACCAACGCGCGATGTGAGTGAAATTCGCTTGGCACTCAAATACAAGCCTGCGAGTGGTGCAAAAAAGCTCCTCAGCAAAAATAGCACGCTGTATCTCGATATTATCGATTATCCGGGAGAGTGGCTTTTAGACCTACCTTTATTGGATATGGATTTCGATACTTGGAGTCAATCTCAGTTTGCTGCGCTCAAAGGGCAACGTGATGAATTGGCACAAGTATGGAAAGAGCAAGCAAGCGCTCTCGATTTGCTCGCTGATGCTGACGAGAAGCGTTTAACCGAGATCTCAGAGACATACACTCAATACCTACATGGCTGTAAAGCGCAGGGCTTGCATTGGGTTCAACCGGGTCGGTTTGTTTTGCCGGGTGAACTAGAAGGTGCGCCGGTGCTTCAGTTCTTCCCATGTATAGAACCAACGCAGAAGTATGGCAAAGAGAGTAACTACGCAGTGCTCAAAGCGCGCTACGAAGAGTATCAACAAAAAGTCGTGAAGGCGTTTTATAAGAATCACTTCGCGACATTTGACCGTCAAATCGTGTTGGTTGACTGTTTACAGCCATTAAACGCGGGTCATGACTCTTTTATGGATATGCGTGGTGCACTAGAGCAGTTATTAAAGAGCTTTAAGTATGGCCGTAGCAATATCCTGCGCCGTTTGTTTGCACCTAAGATCGATAAGATCTTATTTGCTGCAACCAAAGCGGATCATGTGACGCCGGATCAACATCCAAATCTTGTCTCCTTGTTACAACAAATGGTACACCCAGCTTGGCAGCAAGCGGCATTTGAACATATTGAGATGAGCTGTATGAGCATCGCATCGATTCAAGCGACCAGTGCAGGCTTTATCGCCTCTGGGACAAGCAGTCAACCAGCGCTTCAGGGCACGACATTGGATGGACAGCCACAAACGATGTACCCGGGCGAAGTACCAAAGAAACTGCCACATAAAAATTATTGGCAAGAGAACAGCTTTGATTTTACCAGCTTCAGGCCTATACCTCAGCATTCTGATGAGCCTTGTCAGCATGTAAGAATGGACAAAGCACTTGAATATCTGATTGGCGATAAGTTGAAGTAGGGGGTTAAAGAATGAGTGAATTGAAATCGAAACAAGTCTTCAACCAGCCATTGAACAGTGAATTCGCTGATGAAGAAACGCGTCAGAAGACGCCTGAGCTGAATGCGCAAACCGTATTTGAAGAGCAAGAGAAGTTTGTTCCTGCTGCTACAGAACAAGACAGCGAACAACAAGGTGAGCCAGAGAAACAACTAGAGCAGGTCATCCGTCCAAGTCGCGGTCGTAAATGGTTGGCTTCAGGTATGCTAACCGCTTTTGCGGGCTTAGTGGGCTGGCAGGCTATCGACAGTGTTGTCACTGCTATCCAAACCGCAGACTGGCTATCACTTGGTTGGGCTGGCTTTATGGCGGTGATTGCTTCCCTTGGTCTTGGCGCGATGGGTAAAGAGCTGTGGAAACTGCGTTCATTGAGAAACCATTTCAGTGTGCAAGAGCAGAGTGAATTACTACTCAAAAGCGACAGTGTAGGCAAGGGTAAAGCCTTCTGTGAAGATATCGCGAAGCAAGGTGGCATCATTGCAGAATCACCATCGTTTGATAAATGGAAGAACAGCATCAATCCAGCGCATAGCGATGCCGAAGTGTTAGATATGTACGATGCTATCGTGGTGTCACAGCAGGATAAGATTGCGACTAACCTTGTCACGCGTTACTCAACCGAATCGGCAGCACTTGTTGCGGTGAGTCCATTGGCCGCAGCTGATATGTTGCTGGTGGCTTGGCGTAACTTCACCATGATTGATAAATTGGCCGACGTATATGGAATCGAGCTAGGTTACTGGTCTCGCTTGAAGCTGTTCAAGTTGGTATTGGTGAATATGGCTGCCGCGGGCGCTAGTGAACTGGCTATCGACGCGAGTATGGATCTTGTTTCAATGGACTTAGCAGGTAAGGTGTCAGCTCGTGCTGGTCAAGGTTTGGGCGTCGGCATACTGACCGCACGTTTGGGCTTAAAAGCGATGGCACTGCTTCGACCAATGCCTTGGCATCAAGATCGCAAAGTGAAGCTGTCTCATATGCGTAAAGCGGTGGTTCACGAGCTCAAACGTATCGCAATCAAGTAATTATTGAGAGAAGAGTAAACATCTGTTTACTCTTCTTCTTGACTGAATAGAGGCCTTAATTCACACTACTGTCAACTTATCCTGACACCTTGAATAGGAATACTTGTGCGTCTTGAAGTATTGTGTGAAGACAGACTCGGCTTAACTCGCGAGCTGCTTGATATTTTAGCAACCAAAAGCATCGATCTACGTGGTATCGAGATTGATGTTAAAGGCATTATCTATCTGAACTGTCCAGATATCGATTTTGATGCCTTTAGTGAACTTATGGCTGAAATTCGTCGAATTTCTGGTGTAAAGGACGTCCGAAAAATTCAGTTTATGCCAAGCGAAAGGCATAACACTGAGCTAATTGCACTATTAGCAAACCTCCCTGATCCCGTTATCTCTATCGATCTAAAAGGTTCGGTGGATATGGTGAACCATGCCGCGCTGAATCTATTTGGTAAAGAAGAAAAAGACGTTGTCGGTGAACCGCTCTCTACATTCGTCCCTAACTTTAACTTCACACGTTGGATTGAAGGTGACGTTAAACGACACCGTGAAGTGGTGGTGTTGGATGGTCTAGATTTTTCTATCGAGATCCTTCCTGTTTACCTAGGCGGAGATGTGAATGAGCCGGTTTTGGCGAGCGGTGTAATGACGATTCGTTCATGTCAGCAAGGTCAGGCACAGCAAGACTCTCTCCCGGAGCAAAACAACCTAGGTTTTGAACATTTTGTCGGTGTCTCTAACCGTCACAAAGCGCTCATTAGCCAAGCTAAGAAATTAGCTATGCTTGATCAGCCTCTGCTTATTGAAGGGGACACAGGTACAGGTAAAGAGATGCTGGCGAAGGCGTGTCACAATCGCTCTCACCGCTCTTCATCGCCTTTCCTTGTCTTGAGTTGCGCCTCTATGCCAGATGATGTTGCGGAAACGGAACTGTTTGGTCACGCACCGGGTTCATTCAATCATGAGCAGGGCCACAAAGGTATCTTTGAGCAAGCGAATGGCGGTACGGTTTTCCTTGATGAAATCGGCGAGATGAGCCCGCACCTTCAGATTAAGCTATTGCGCTTCCTACAAGACGGCAGCTTTAGACGTGTTGGTGAAGAAGAAGAGATGCACGCAGATGTTCGTATCATCGCTTCAACGCGTCACAAGCTTTCTGAGCTGGCCGATTCAGGTTCATTTCGTGAAGACCTGTTCTATCGTTTGAATGTACTGACGCTTTCTATTCCTGCATTAAGGGAGCGCTCTAACGACGTTGCACCGCTGCTTGAGCTTTTTGTCGCTAAATACGCGCAACAACTTGGAATGCTCAAACCTAAGCTAACGGCTGAGTTGGTTGAGCAGCTCGGTAACTACCAGTGGCCAGGAAATATCCGTCAGCTGGATAACATGGTACTGCGTGCACTGACTGAGCTAGAGGGTGATACCTTAGCGATTGAACAGTTCCATTTACCTCAACTAGAGACAATGAACTCTGGAATGGCGAATTTAAGCCTAGATGGTTCACTAGACGAGATAATGAAAGATTACGAATCGCAAATATTGGAAAAGCTATACCAATCTTTCCCATCGAGCCGAAAATTGGCTAAGCGCCTGAATGTGTCGCACACCTCGATCGCTAATAAGCTTCGAGACTATGGTATCCGAAAAAACTAGGGACGTTTGATGGAAGATAGGAGCACTCCTGAGCGTCTATACAAACGCTCAGAGAACATTATTGTGCGCACCGCAGAAATAGACGATGCGTCCTTGATTAGTGGGTATTTTCAAGCAAACCGTGAACATTTAAAGCCGTGGGAGCCAACACGCGAAGAGGCGTTTTTTGAGCGCACTGGTTGGGCTCAACGCCTGATTAAGCTCAATGAGCTACATAGAATGGGTTTGGCTTACTACTGTTTGATTATTCACGCAGAGACCAACGAGATGCTTGGAACCGTATCGTTCAGTAACCTATCTCGATTCCCATTTCACGCGTGTAACCTGGGTTATTCTCTGGCGAAAGATGCTCAGGGTAATGGATATATGCGCAAAGCACTTCGAATGGCATTGGACTACATGTTCGAGGTGCAGAAGATGCATCGCATTATGGCTGGGTATATCCCGCACAATGAAAAAAGCGCTGCGGTACTAAAACATTTAGGCTTCGAGAAAGAGGGCTTTGCTAAAGACTACCTCCTGATCGATGGTCAGTGGCGAGACCATATACTCACTTCATTGATCAACCCGAATTGGCGCGATAAGTAATCGCGATGTTCTAGAATTAAAATTTGCTGAGCTTTTTGCGCTCGGTAGTAAGAATATCAAGCCGGATAAACACGGCTTTTTAATAGTTAAGGAAATTTGATGTCATACACAACTTTGGACGAATACCAAAGAAAATGGATTTTCACTCATCAGTCAATGCCATTGCCTGCTGAAGACTTAGAAAAGATCAAACCTATGACACAGGCGCGTGCCTCTCAGTTCTGGAAAGAGAACGTAAGCCCTCAGAGTCCAGACGCAGATAGACTGAGCTCGCAAGATTGGCCAAGCAAGCCATCTAACTGGGAACAAGAGATCAGCTGGATGGAAAATTGGGAAGCTGACGAACCAGACATGCCACAAGAGATCTTAGACTTCATTGACTGGCAAGACGACGTAACTGTTTATTTTTGCTACGAAAAATACAATGTTCTTGAGACCAAATGGTCAGTGTTTAAGAAACACTGGAAGAACTTTTTGTTCTACGATGATGGTCCAATTTTGCTTGGTCGCCGTCGCTCACAGGCACTGTGGTTTGCAACTAATGGTACGGTGAAGATCGGTAATCGCGCTGAGTAAGATCTTGGTATTTACTTTGGCGTGATCAGATGAAAAAGCGGGCTTAATGCTCGCTTTTTTGATCCTAATGAAAGGGTATAGATTGGTGTGTTAAGACGCGATATTCTCAAAATGAGATCGCTATCTCATTAGTTTATTTGAAGTTTTTTCCTTATGAACTAAATTTATAGTACTGCCTTAGTGGAGGTGAAGTATTATGATTTGGGAAACTCTCGAACGTGTAAATAAACTTCGCAAGGAAGCAATGGAAGATCCAGATTTCTTGGATTCGGCAAAAATGCATGAGGAGTGGATATTAAATGAAACTCATCAGCCATCAAAAAAAGGAGCAAAACCGAAGAAACCTAAAAAACTGTCTGATATTTACGAACACACGGAATTTACGATTAACCCAACCGGAACAAAACATTAGCAATGACAAACCACTCAATGGTTCAACGAGTTAAAAGGTTAAACAAGGTAACCAACATAAACTAAAAAGCCACTTTCAATAACGGAAAGTGGCTTTTTTATTTCAAACCGAATATGGCTATATCATTAGCTATGAATCAAACTCAGTCCGCTTGGCAGGGCATCACCAAATACGCGTTTAGACTCACTTTCCGAAAGCTCAGTCACTTCAGTTACCAGCGTTAACCATGAGTCTGGCACTTTACTGCTCTTTAACTTCTCAACGACTTGTTCGCGGAAATCATCAGAAATATCGAACAAGCGGTCGCCCGTTTTACGACAAATCATTACCGCAGCAAACGCGATCATTGGCTCTTTGTGCCAGTTTTGATCAAGCAATTTAGGTAGCCACTGCTCAGCCTGCTCACGAGGAATCACACTATGTTGGCTGCCATAAAGAGGAGTGCGTGACGCCAAGCGACCTAGAGCCCACCAGTGCGCTTGTTCAAATTGATTATGGTTAATCGCTTTGTTGAGGAACCAAGTAGAGAGCAGCGCTTTGTCTTCTACCTCTAATTGCTCTAAAGAAGCCGCCAAACGAACCATAGATTCATAACCGTGGTCTTGCGCATCTTTTGCTGATTTCGGGTTCTTCATCGCTCCTGGGTGTAGGTACTTAGCGATATCCGCCAAGATGGTTTCTTGCTGCTCTTGATTTAACCCGCCAGCAACGCGACGCCAGAATACCCACCAGTCTGTCCAACCTTGGTGATTCTTGAACTGAATACCTTGCTGGTATAAACCCCAAAGTTGCTCCATACGCCAAGAGTCTGTTGGATCTCCAAATCCAGGGCGCATTGAATACCCAGCTAAGCGAAGCCAGTTTTTCTCATGTGCTTCAGAGCGACGGCGACGTTTTCTACCTAGAGAGAAGGTATCAAACAGGTGACGCAGGGTAGTGAAGTCCCACTCATCACGTTTACCTAAGCGCTTTTCCAGATCTTTCGCGAGGGTTTTGATCTCTTTCGACTCTGCACTTTTCTTGTTACCACTGTAGAGGCGAGAAACGAGCTCTTTACACTCTTCAAGGCGAGGGTGAAGCTTCTCTTGCTCTGCATCGTCACCTTGCTTATTACGAACCTCAAACTCCAATGACCAACGCTGAGTATCATCATTTACGCTCACACACTCCATCTTAAGTGTGCCAACTTCGGTCAGTTGGCAAGCGAGCTGTACCTCAACGCGCTCTTTTTGGTTCGCTTGTAGCTCTTTCTCATCAAAGCTTTCAAGTGTTGATATATATGGCGGCAGAGGTGAGAAAAGATCGGCATCAACATCGACCATCACACCATTTTGAATCGCAGTATCGTGAGCGATTTGATCATGGGTTGACGTCAATAGGTTAAATCGAACAGGCTCGCCCAGAGTCAACGAAAAACGACGACTGCTTAGACGAATCTCGTGGCCTTCTTCGGTGCCTTTAGCCAATAGACAAAGTGCTTTGCCCATTTTGTTTTTTTCTTGCAGATGCAGGAAGTAAGAGCGCGCAGCACCCCCACCAATTTTAAGTTGTGCGCCACGTCGTGCTTTACCAAAGGCGACCGCACCTAGAGCTACCGACCAGTCTGGATGAGGGTTATCTAATACTGTGATGTCAGAGCCTTTCCAGCTAGTCATTAACTGAGTGATACGCTCGGTAACCAAATCACTGTTAAACACACCACCATTCAATAGGATTGCGACCGGAATCGCGGGGGCGGATTCATCGTACTCAATGGCAGAGTTTTCTAGAGCCGCTTTAGACACTTGCTGATGTTGCGTTAGGAACTCGGCGATGTGTTTGCTTACTGCTGGATCAGCAACATACGGAAGACCAAACTCAACCACCGCACTGCGGCGTTTGTCTGGCACTTCATTGAAGTCAGAAAGAGGGAAAAAGCCTTCAAGCGCGATCTGGTGAACTTCAGCTTTGGTCAACCCAATGCTTTTTGTGCCGCCAAGTAGTTTCGAACCACTGCCAAGCATGGTGATTTTTACATCGTCTGGCGCTTGGCTTGAGAGAAGGTTCTCTTTTGCACTACGAGTCTGCTGAATTAGCTTAGTCAGACTAGAGGCATTCAGTTTCTTGCTTTGGTTGAAACGTTGTTCAGCAAGGTGAGCTAGGGCTAAGTCGAGGTTATCACCACCAAGCATTAAGTGTTCGCCAACACCAATACGATCAAGGGCGAGTTCTGCTTCACTACCATTGCTGGAATTAAAGCGTGCTTCAATCAAGCTTAAGTCGGTCGTACCACCACCAACGTCACACACCAAGATCAGTGGTAGCTGTTCAAGTTCTTCAGCCGCTGTTTGCTGGTGGCGTGCATACCAGTCGTAGCAAACCGCTTGAGGCTCTTCGAGTAGTAAGATCTTATTAAGACCGGCCAGTTGAGCCGCTTCCAAAGTTAACTTACGTGCGGTTTCATCAAACGATGCAGGCACAGTGACTACCACATCTTGATCTTCAAGTTTGTTGCTTGGGTTGCGGTAGTTCCAAGCTTGGCGGATGTGGTTAAGGTAGCTAGCGCTTGCCACAACAGGCGAGACCTTATCAACGTCACTCGCACCCGCCCACGGCAAGATATCTGAGTTACGGTCTACGGCTTGGTGGGAAAGCCAGCTTTTTGCACTAGACACTTGGCGACCTTCTACTTTCGCACCAAGCTCACGTGCCCATTCACCAACAATCACATTACTGATATCACCAGATACAGGTTCCACGTCCCACGGCAAGGTAAGATCGTTCTGTGCAATCTGCCCTTGAGCAGGGTGATAACGGAAAGAAGGGAGTAGGGGTTTACGAACGACTTCACCAGGGCCAATAAGTTGGTCGATGTCGAACAGAGATACAGGGGATTGTTGTAAGTCGTCGGTGATTTCACAGTAAGCAACCACTGTGTTGGTGGTGCCCAAGTCGATACCGACTAAGAAACGAGGAGATGCCATACAAAACCTTATTCTTCCTAAGTGATGACCAGTTTATTGAAAGAGTGGATCTTATTGTCGTTATTTTAAACGTCGTTCCCGACAGATGGAGTCGTACCAATTTTAGTACACAACTGAGTCGGGAATATCATCACTGTAGGTTTAAATCTATCGGTTAAAACAGATTCTCTAATTCGCCGCAACTGCGGCAGGGAATCACGTTTTGATAAAATAACGGCACCCGCTAAGGTGCCGTTGAATCATTATGCTTGTTCGATTGAGTCTTGGTTCGAATCTTCACGAACGTCAAACTCAACGTGCCACTTCTGACCGTTGTCGGTGGCAATAGCTTCTAGGTAAAGCGTACCTAGCTCTGTGACGCGTGAAGCAAGTGTTACAGGAACCACTTCACCTTCACGTCGACCTTCAGACACAGGTAGAGTCACTTGGATCTCAGGTAGCTCTTCTAGATCTTCAGGTGCCCAATGATCCAGGTGAGTACCAGCTTCATCATCACGACGTGTTGTTGAGCCGAAGAATTGGAAGTGAACCGGTTGACCGATTACTAGGCCGAACTCTTGACTTGGTACTTGAACGCTCGAACCTTCTTCCATACCAAATGGTGCAACACACAGTGCTTCCATTGGAGGAGCCATACCTGGAATCGCTGGCATCGCGCTTTCAATACCTACGTAGTAAGCCGAAGCAATACCACCACGGATACGTACGCCTTGACCACGACGAACTGCGCCGTAGTATGAAGCGCCACTTGCAACGGCAAGATCAAGGTCCAGACCAGAAAGCTGCTTAGCAAATTCGGCGTCGGCGTTGATCAACCACTCGTTGATCGTGTCTGAAAGGCGATCAGCCAATAGACTCGATTTCAGAACACCACCGTTGAACAGGATCGCTGTTGGTTTGATGAAATCGGCAGCTGGCGCTTCTGCACCCGGCATGCCTGGCATGTTTGCGAATGGGTTGAAATCTTGTTGAGCTGCTTCGTCATTACCTGAAAGCGCGTTTGCCTGTTTAGATAGGAAAGCGGCAATGTGACGAGTAATTCCCGCGTCTTGAGCGTAAGGCAGACCCATTTGAGTCAGTGCGCCACGTGTTTTCTGAACAGGGTGATCTGTCACTGCAACTTTAGGGAAGAAACCATCAACCAGTGTTTGTTGAACTTCTTGTTGCGTCAGCTCAGTTTTCAGCGTTGCGCCCAGTAGCTTAGAGCCACGGCTAGGTACAACGATTGGCACAGCTTGAAGTTCGGCATCGTTCAGTAGCGCTTCTTTTGCATCACGACATGCGTGAGTCATCGCTTGAACTTGCCAAGGAGCCAGCTCTTTGCCTTCTTGGGCTAGCTTCATCTTCAGACGGTAAGCAAGAGCCAAGTCCATGTTGTCACCGCCAAGTAGGATATGCTCACCTACCGCAATACGGTTCAGCGTTAGGTTGCCGTCGTCTTCAGTAACTTCAACCAAAGAAAGGTCGGTAGTACCACCACCGATATCGACAACAAGAACGATGTCGCCAACTTCAACTTCATCACGCCATTGATCGTTGCTGTTATCAATCCAGCTATACAGTGCAGCTTGAGGCTCTTCTAGTAGAGTCAGGTGCGTGAAGCCAACGTTACGTGCTGCTTCTGCTGTTAGGTCACGAGCCGCAGGGTCGAAAGAGGCTGGAACTGTAATCGTCACATCTTGCTCAGAAAGCGGGTGTGATGGGTTAGCGTGGTTCCAAGCATCTTTTAGGTGTTCTAGGTAAAGCTCTGTTGCTTTCAGCGGCGATACTTTTTCAACTTCTTCAGGGCTACCTGCAGGAAGGAAAGCATCACGACGATTAACACCCCCGTGGCATAGCCAAGATTTCGCACTTGCGATAAGACGGATTGGCGTTTTTGAGCCTAGATTACGTGCAATCGCACCAACCAATGCTTTTGGCTCTGTTGACCAAGGAAGAACGCGTGACGCTTCGTTCATCTCATGTTCGTGCGGTTGGTATAGGAATGAACCTAGTTGGCTGCGTGTCTCTACAGTGCCTGGTGCAGTAAGCTGAGGAATTGGCATTACTTCAACTCGTGCATCTTCATTGGTTGTATCAATGAACGAAAGAACACAGTGCGTGGTACCTAAGTCGATACCAACGCTGAACTTAGCGCCTTGCTCTTGTGGCTCTTGAGACGCAGCGTCTTGAGATAAGTGGTTATGCTGTTCCATTATAGCTCTACCTCTGCAGGTGCAATAACAGATGCATCGTAGTTTTCAGCAAGCTTAGGAAGCTTCATCTCAGTCGCTTTCCAACCTTTGTGTACCAGTGTACCGTTGAATGGTGCGCTACCTGTTACGTTACCGGTTAGGCGAACTTCTTGTGGGTTGAAGCCCTCAGCTACAGTAATACGTGTTTCTTCGTCTTCATTACGGATGTGAGAAAGAGTAACGTAGTCGCTTAGTACTTTTTGGCCGCCAGTGTGGATAACACGAGCTGCTGCACCTACTTCTTCGTCAGAGAACGACGTTAGGTCTTCTTTCAGGAAGTCGATTAGGCGAGCTTCTTGTTGCATGATAGACAGTAGTTGCATTGCAGAATCTGTTGATGCGGTTGCTAGTTTAGATTCAACTTCTACTACTTTTTCGATGACTTTTTCTACTTCAACGACTTTTTCAACTTCTACGATCTTCTCGACCGGTTTTTCTACTTCAACAATTTTCTCTACTGGTTTCTCAACCACTTTCTCGACGACTTTAGATTTGCGAGATACAGCGATCAACAGTAGTAAAACGCTCGATGCTGTTAGGCCTGCGTGAAGCATATCAAACGTTTGTGGGATAAGGTTTAAATCAAAGTTCATTGTGATTTCTCTTTAGATTGATTTAACGGTATATTCGCTTGTATAGATGAATATACTGGTCGGAAAGAATCTAGTTTTACACTTTGGTAAATGCGCTTCTTTCAAGCTATAAATATGGACGGATACTAGCATATTCAAGGTCTAAGAGCTTTATTTAATGTTTTTGATAAACGTTTTTTTTGGTTTGTTAGCTTGAAAAATCATCGAGTTCTGTTGATTTAATGACCATTAATGTCCGTGCTTTGTAAATAGTGTTAGTTCTATTCCAGAATCATCCCTAAAGAGGAATAGAGACTGCCATGTTGTCAGTGTATACTTTCGAATCAATTACCATGTTTTGGAAGCTCTATGCCCCATACTATCGACCCTACAACCGGGTTGAAAAAACGAACGCTCCCGTTAGTTGCTTTTTCTGTCACATTTTTGATAACGGTGTTGTGTCTCGTACTCGTTGCTATAAGCCAGAGTCGTTCCTTAAAGGCAAATTTAGACAGTTTTGCTGATCATCAAACGTTGAGTTTGAAAGCCTTTATAGATAACGATGTGGCCTACATTGGCTCTGGTGCCAATTTCTTTTACTCCAATGATCCTCAAAATTGGGATAAGTTCGATCGTTTTGCAGAGCAAACTATCAATGGCTCTAAAAGCCTGATCGGGCTGCAATGGATGCAAAAAGTCACCGCAGACGAAATTGAACAGCATACTGCGAAAATGAAAGCGATCCATCCATCTTTTGAACTCTATACCATTCCTAAACACGGTCCCAAGACTTACGGCTATGTGCTGGATGGTGAACCTGCCTTCATCGCAAGCGACCTTTACCCAAACACAGAGCGTAACGACAAGGTACTCGGGTTCTACTCCTCCCGTGAACGCTTTAAGCGCATCGTGGAAAACATTCGCGAGACACGCGAAGCGAACATCTCGGATAAAGTTCGATTACTTCAAGATGGTTTGAGTCGAGATCTACCGAAAACGGGCATGTTGGTGTACCACCCAGTGTTTGATGGTCAAAGTGACAATCTGCTGGGGGTGGTAATTGGAGTGATACGTACAACCTTCTACTTTGAAAACCTATTGGCATCGACTGTGGGTGATATGGATGTGTACGTTCGTGTTACGGATCATGGATTCGAAGCGGAAGATGCGCCGCTATTGTTTGAATCTGATGGATTTGAAAGCGTAGATGGCCAGCATATTACGAAACACATAATGCTGACAAATCGACAATGGACGATTGACTACAAGATCAACTCATACATATCTTTTGATGGTTACCTAGTGTTGGCGGGCATTGCGCTCGTAGGGACGATGATCTCACTGTTGTTGGCGTACATAGTAAACCTGCAAGTACGAGAAAAAGAGCGTCTCTATCAAATGCTAGACAAGAGAACGGAAGAGCTGCGCTTTCTTGCCAATCATGACAGCCTAACCGAGATTTATAATCGTCGTGCCTTCAATAAAATGCTCGACAGTGCCATAAGAAGCGATAAGCCTTTCAGCTTGATTGGGTTTGATATCGATAAGTTCAAAGCGATTAATGACGAATTCGGTCATCCTGCCGGCGATGCTTTGCTAGTACACGTGATTAAAGTTATCTCTGTGAGTCTTAAATCTGGCGATAATCTATTCCGAATTGGTGGGGATGAGTTCTGTATTCTCTCCACAATCGCCGAAAAAGAACAACTGTCAGGATACTTGGACTGCATTCTTAATCGAGTTCGTGAAACGGTTTGTGAACACAAAGATCAACAACTGCATTGTACATTGAGCATTGGCGCGGCTATTCGTGTCAGTGAAGATACGGAAGAAATTCTACAGTTGACCGATAGTATGCTTTATCAAAGTAAAGTAAATGGACGAAACCAAGTGACAATTGCAGGGGAATTGAGCACTTGAAACCTCCAGGGTCGAGATCTTGCAGCGGCTCAGGTACAATCGGTCCTTTGAAATTTTTGACGGGATAATTAGGCAACGTATGAATCACAATCGAGTAGTCTGTTTCGATTTGGAAATGTGCTGTTGGAACGAAGACGGAGTGGGAACAACGGGCGAGATCATTGAAGTGGGTCTGGCCGAGATTGATCTAGCATCCGGAGAAATCGTGAAACGAGCGCAGTACTACGTTAAGCCTGAGAAAGATGAAGTCTCTTTGTTCTGCGCTGAGTTGACGGGTATTACACCACGTAAAATTGAGAAGCAAGGGCGTCCACTCGCGTCAGTGGTTCAGTCGATGATCAAAAATTTTGGTGGTCCTAATAAGATTTACGCAGCTTGGGGACGTGACGACCTAATCTTACACAAAGAGTGTATTGAAAAGGGGATTGAACCTCCGTTTACCGAGTTCTTGAATATCGCGACCTTATATCGCATCCAACATCGTCTGAAAGATAAACGTATTGGCCACCGTGCGGCTCAAGAAGCGCAAAATATCGAGTGGGAAGGTCGTCAGCATTCCGGTTATGTCGATGCTTATAATCTCGCTAAGTTGACGTTGACCATGCTTTAAAGCGAACGCTATAAACGAAAAAGCCATCATGATTGATGGCTTTTTTGCTATTGGTGGCCTGGATTGTCATTCAGGTTTTTGGTTTGTGTTTACCATGTTTTGTTCGCATTTGGGTTAGCATGCCAGTTAGGTTTATTTACGCCACCACTTTCCGCCCAAGGTTTGATGTCTGGGTACGCTTGGCTAGTATCTGTTCTCTCGTATGGATGAGCCCAGTTTGCAGGAATATCCAGTGCCCACGGCAGACCAGCTTGGGTTTGATAGAACTCATTATTCTCGGCAACACTATCATCATCACCGACACCGAAGATACTGGTGTTGGCTAGGTCGGTACTAGGGTAGTTCATCAAGTGGATCTCTTTGTTTCGAGAACCAACTTTGAAAATGAATGGGTTGAACGCTTTTGGCGCTAAGCTACTCATTGAACCATTAATCACCAGTGATGCGCTGTAATCTACAGCACTTCGGTTGTCACCCGCTTCAGTATTGTAGAAGTTTGATGAGCCGTTGGCTGGCAGCAAGTCACTTACACTGTCAATCAATACGAATACCATCTCGCCACTGTGACCAGACTCAGGAGTGACGGTTGTAGTGACACCGTTAATGGTGCGAGTCAACGTACCGACATCAGACGCTTCTAATCCAGCTAAAGAAATAGCAAAGCTGTTGTCATCAGCAGCACCACGCGCTACGGCTTGGCCATAGTAATCGAATCGAGTGATTTCATTGCTTGCGTTGGTGTAAACACCGTAAGCGTAACGGGTAACGAAATCATTGAGGTCGTAATCACCTTCATAAGGCCATAGATCTTCATATGCTAATGTGTGCCAGCCAGTTGTTGGTGTGCGGCTGTAGAACGCGATATTCGGATCGTTTGGAGCGTAGTCGTTGGCATCAGCAACACCGTCGCCATCACTATCACCAATTTCAGGCCAGCTGATTTCTGCAAAGTTACTGATTAAACCGTTGGAATCGACTGCGGTAACTTGAACCTTCCATAGCTCTCCGTCTGAAGTTTGATTCGCTGGCAGGGTTGCGCCGTTGTTGTCATTCTTGCCGACAAACTCATCATCTACATAGAAACCTTGGCCAACATCCACAAACCAACGGTAAGTGTAAGTTACGGAATCGCCGTCTGGATCGGCTGGGTTAGGCCCTGTTACAGAAACAACTAACGGGTCGTTATCACCTAAACCACTGCTTCGAGATAAAGTCGGCGTGAATGGAGGATCGTTTTCAATCTCGGTATAGGTCACGGTCAACAAGCTGTAATCAAGAGTGGTTAACCAACCGTCACCATTAACGTCGATGTCCAGGTCGACATTAACTAACCCGTCATCCAGCGAAGCAAGGGGTAAGTCAAAAACAGTTGTCGACCAATTGTTGTTGGTACCTTGAAGGAAGCCGGGGTTGAGCAAGGTTCCGTCTACGGTAACACTATCGTATTCGCCGTTTTCACCGTGATGAGCTTCTGAATCTACATCATAGGCATAGATAGTAAGGGTTGCAGAAGTCACCTGTGCACCAGATGGAATCGAAATATCGTGTTGCCAAGAGTAGTCTTCGTTTTTATTACTGTAGATCGAAAACCCGTACCCAGAAGGCGCAACATAATGAGGAGAGGTACTGCTGGCATTGATCTTTTGAGTCACAGTCGTAGAACCATCGCCATTATCTGTCGTTTGGTTTTCCGAAGCTGCTGCTAATACTTGATTGGAAAAACTACACGCAGCAATTGAACTAGCCACAAGCAGTGATTTTTTGAAGTTATCCATAATTCCCACTCCTTAATCTGCGTCTAAAACGATGTCACAGCTGACATACAGATCTTTCATAATGTCAGCGGACTCAACCTGAGAAACGCACTCATCGCCGCGCACAAGTGCTACCAGCTTAATTCCTTGCCAAGTATCTAAGAGGCTTAAGCTATTCGTGAGTTGACCATCGCTGTTCGTCATCCCAGTGAAGAAGGGCTGTGAATCTGTGCCGTCACTGCTCATGCTGTATAGCTTGACGATGTGAGAGCCACGAATTGCTGCGGCTTGGCCGTCACGTTGCGATACTTCACTGACTACGTTAATGGTCAAATCACGAGTGGTTGAGCCACTCCACTCAAATGAGCTCGGTACGGAAATGTCGGAAAAGCTCTGTGTTGGAGCTGGTGCTGAGGTGCTTCCACCACCGCCGCCACCACCTCCACATCCATGTAGGGTGAGAGCAACGGCAGTCGTCAATATTGTCGGAATTAGCTTTCTCATGGTCGGTTCCCTTTTATCCCTAAAAATCTAAATAGAGCAAAGAGAGTGCCAAAAAATAAGTGGTTGAAATTTATGCTTTTTATTTGGGTTTTTTATTTTGGAAATAAGAGTGTGGGTGAATATATCAATATGAGAATCAAAATGATGGAAGAGGGATGAATGGTGATTGTAATAATGGGTTTTGGAACGTTTTGATGCTCCATCAACGAATTAGCTTTTAATTAATATTAAACATCACCTCGCGGTCTTTTTATCGCCAAATCTTGTGTTAAGTTTCTCTCGCTTTTACAAGGGAGTGACCATGAAACCAATGAAAATAAGAAAGTCTATCAATCACGCACTGGGTATTTTGACGTTAACCGTGAGCAGCTTGGCAATGGCTAAGCCAGTAGTGCTGATCAATACCTTTGCCGTAGATGAGTCAAGCGAAGAAGTGACACTTGAGTACTGGGAGGCTGCGAGAGATATTCTGGAGCAACAACCGGGCTATATCTCGACTAAATTGCACCGTTCACTCAATGATGATGCGACTTACCGTTTCATCAACGTCGCGCAGTGGGAGAGCGAGGCCATGTTCAAAAGTGCAATTGCGACCATGAGAAAAGAGTTACCGCCAATGATGATACAAGGTGTATCTGCTGATCCTGCCTTATACCAGATTATACGAGACTAAGAGATGACGCTGATGAGAAACATAACCCCGATGACTTTAGCTTTTTTTAGCTTATTTTTATCTTTTAATATTAATGCGGCGGCTTTCGGTGTCGCGGTTGCGTGGAAAACGGACGATGCGCAGGCCGTATTTGATGCAATGCCAAATCAAAAGAAAGCCTTTGCTAACTTGATTGATGCAGGCCTAATTCACGATATGTTTGTGAGTGAGAGCTTCATTGGCGATAAGTCGTTTCCGATTATTAAGTTTGTGATGGAAGCCAACAGTGAACAAGAAGTTCGAAATACGATAGGTAATTTGCCTCTTCAATATAAAGAGCTGGCAGAAATCACTGAAGTTAGAGAGATGGGCAATAAATGGCTGAACTCGGAGGTTGCCTTCACTAATTATGCTGTCGAGTTGAGTTGGAAACAGCCAGAAGACAAATTGCTGGTGGATAAGGTGATTGGCCGAGATCTGCAGAAAATTGTTGATTGGAGTGCAACGAGCACCATTACGTCGGCGTACCTCTTTAACAAGGATATTTCAGCGTCAAAGGATGGCGGAACGCAAATGATTCGCCCTGTTTATTCTATTGCTGTGCTTGCTAAAGATGAAGAGCATGCAAGACAAGTAGCGAACGAATTAGAAGCGGTAAAACTAGGCTTTGCGGATATTCACGTTAGCGAGTTGGGTTTCAAGCTAAAGCTTTGATTCTGATATAATATTTCTATGTGTGCTAATCTATAACGATTAGCACATTCGTTTGTCTACGGTATGGATAATAATAAAGTAACCTTAAATGACTTAGTTCTTGAGCTTGATACTTGTACCTTGCGAAGCACGACGTCTTCCCACCAAGTTAGCCTCTCTTATTCAGAGTGCCTGATTTTAAATCTCTTATATAAAGAATCCCCTAAAACCATCAAGCGTGATGTTCTTCTCGAAGAATGTTGGCCAGGAAAAATCGTGACTAACAGTTCGCTCAATGTAGCGATTAAGAATTTACGTAATGCATTGATGACGTTTGATGCACCTTTTAAGGTGGTGACGGTGCAAAAAGAGGGCTACTGCATTCCAGCTTTCGATTCTTTAGCTTCTATTCCTACTATGGAGGAGTCGGAAACCAAGGAAAAAACAAGCACTCAGAGTGATTTGAACTCCAAAGATGCTTGTGAGCCACTTACTTCCCCAGAGAGCGCGATGTTTGGCTTAACGGGAGCACAGCTCATAAAAGGCGCATTAGGGTCTTTGATTGCTTTAGGGCTCTTTATCACCTTCTACCAAATGGCTTTTTTCATGAGCGATGAAACTATTGCTGGTATCGAAGTGGTTCATGACGACATTAAGATCGTGAGTAAAGATGAAGCACTGTTTAATAAGCTCTCAAATCTTGGCGTGACTCGTCTGTACCTACATGATCGAGGGGTTGGCTGTAATAACATTCAGGCTGTCGCTCTCATTGATGGCGAGTGGACGGATATTTCTCCTGAATTTTCCTCACTCTCTTGCCGAGAAGAATCCTAAGATGCGACATTTTTTAATCCCTATTATTTTTGTCACTGTACTAATTTTGTCGGTAGGACTTGTCTCGGGTATGTCGACGAATAATGCCTATCAATTTAAGGTCGCTTATGAGGGTTTGGGCCATGAAGAAGTGACACTGCGCCTGCGAAATGGCAGAGCTAAAATGCATTATATTGGCTATGACCGATATGGAAAGGTGCTGCATGTTAAGCAGTTTTTTGGTGTCTTTCTTCGCTGGGGAGATCACTATTATCTCTATCAAATAGAACAAGATCAGGCATCGAACCCTCAAACCTTTAACGTAAAAAACCTATACATTCGAGAGTTAGAAAACAAGCGTAGCGTGATGGTATCTGACCAAAGAGGGTTGTTTATCAATCAAGATGGGCTGCCTTTACAGCTAAAGGGCATATTTTATGGGCGTTCGCTATCTCGCGATTAAGGCCAACCCTTTTAAAGTTAGCCTTTATGAAGCGGATTTATTCTCTGTGAACTGCAGCGCTACTCTTCACCGAGTACGCTTAGTTTTGTTTTGATGAAGTCGCTGTGGTCAACGTAGAGCAGTTCCGCTGTTTTACGAATCACAGCATCTTCCATTGGGTCGATCTCGCCATCGGCATGCGCTACTTCCCACATCGTTTTAATTAGATCGATACGTACAGGTTGCGAAAGTTCACGAAGCTGTGAAGTAAAGTCATAGAGAGAAACGGACTGTTCTACTTGCGGTTGTGCTTTCTTGAGCAGCTCTCCGGCTTCTTCTTCTGTCAGCCCCAGTAAGCGTTGAATCAACATCAGTTTTGCCGCTTGCTCGTTTTCGTCTATTTCGTGGTCGGCACCTGCAACTTCACACAGCAAGCTTGCAATCGCAATATTGGGTGACGCTTTTGCGTTTTTACTAAGGTCTTCGCCTTCAATCAGTTGTTTGAACAGTGAAGTAAGGGAATTAAACATAACAAGCTCCAATAGTGCGAAACAGATTTAAATTGCAGGCTAAACCGGATTGATAATGTAGAGATATAGGTAAGCCTAATACTATTAATATTGGGCTTGCTTTTGCTGATCGCAAGTGGATTTACACTATGCTGACAAAACTATAGGTAGTCTGGCGATGCATTTAGCCTTAATCAGGCTCCGGGAATCGAGTGACTTTACCATCACCGCTTAATGTGGTGATTGAGATTGGTTTACCCGATTCATCGAGCTTCAACTCACCAATGGCACTTCGGTTTGAAAGGCGGTAGAAGTTCTGGTTATCTGGGCTTCGTTTCTCGATTTTCAAACGCTTACGCTTGGTGAAGTAGTTAAGTATTGAACGTGGGCTGTAGAGCAGGCGATCACATACGTCGCAAAACTTAAGCAGAGCAGCGGGGAACTCGTTCTTAATGCCGCTGCAGGTGATCTGATAAATGTTCGGACTGTTTTTGCGATAACGCAGTTTAATGTCGTAAGCAAAGGAGTAGTGCACATCACCAGAGAGCACCACAAAATTGGTCGGTGTCTTAGTATGCGTGAAAATGCTAATCAGAGTGTTTGCACTGCCTGGGTGAGCCATCCAGTTCTCTGCATCAATTACCAATGGCTGACCGCACGTCGTCATGATTTTCTGCAGTGCCTCGATGAACTTAACCCCAAACATTGGCGCAGCTGAGATGATGATCACCTTATCTTGATGCATGAGCTGGTGTTGAAATTCAATCAGTGCTTCCCAGTCCATTAAGCCTGAAGGTTTATTCATGCGAGATTCTGAACGCCAGCGTCGAGTTCGCGTATCTAAGACGATCACTTTGGGTGACAAATCGATGGTGTAATGCCAATCTTCAAAGCGATTAAGATATTCAACAAATCCTTGGTGCGCTTCTTTGTCGATCATCGGGTGCGCTGTTTGAGTCTCTTCAGTGGTTCGAACATTAAAGACGGACTTCGCGTGTTGGAAAAACAGATCATCAAACTTTTCAGGAGCATTTCCCCAGCCTTGGCAAAGCCAGTAGGAAGCAAGACCATTCCCAATCACTTGTGTAGCGAGTTGGTTTTGTATAACGGCTTGTTCCCATCCGACGGTGAGGTTCCAATCATCAGTAACGTCGTGATCGTCAAAAATCATATAGGTTGGGATATGCGCCAGTAAGCGTTGTACTTGTGGTAACCCCTTGATGAAGTCGTTAATGATCTCTGTTTCATCACGCCATTGTTGTTGCTCTAGCGGAGTGAGTTTTCTGCCACCTTGCTCAAAGTTGTTTTCAATCAGGCGTTCACGGTTAATGCACTGCCACAGAGTCGGTGACCAAACCAACAGGTACATGGCAACGAACTCAGAGAGAGTAACCAAATGGTTTTCACATTCACGAGAACTAAAAATTGGAACTTTGCGATTTGGAAACAGCTTATCCAATAATGAATCTGACTGCGGATGATGAGGCAAATAGTGATGGCGCTGATAAAGATGGTACTCACTTGCAAACAGCGATTGGCTGCTATCAATATCATTGATTTGCGCATCGGTCGGTAGCCGCTCATCTGGAAGACCAAGCAGTTGAATGACTTGCCAAATCGCATCTAGCATGGGGCCCGCAACATGATCAGCGTAGATCTGGTCTCCGCTCATCATTAACAAGTCTGGGCGTTCTAATGGTGTTTGCTTTTCTACCTTGTTGTCAGCCGCAACTAAGCTATCTTTACTCGGGTGATGTGGGTTACGGCAAGAGCCATGCAGAATGTAGTTTGACTCTTCAGAGACAACAAACTCAACCCGTTGGTTATCATTATATGTGAGGTGGGGAGCAAGAGCTTTGAGTCCACCTTGTTTGGTCTCGATATCATATTCGAGCGGCGTATTGGTTGGGAAGTCACCGTGAAGTTGAAGCAGTGTTACCCACGCTGAAACGCCGATTTGGAAGCTTTGCTGTTCACCTAACTCGGCTTGATGACAAGCCTGATCTTGCTCGCGATGGTAAAGCGAAACCATGCCAGAAAGCGGTTGGCTAGTTACGACCCAGATGACAATCTCTTGTTTGGTCGTTTTACGCAATATTGGGCCAGCAATTAGCAAAGGGAGTGTTTGAGGTGTCGAAAGCTTCACAGTGTTCCTAAAATGGTGGTAGTGGACTATTCTTTAATTATATTAAGTCGTTATCTAGATCGGGTGTTTCGAGTATTTCGATAACTTCTGAGCTAGAAAGTTCATGACCCATTAAAAATAGAGCCAGCATCGCATCGGCTTTTGTCTTGGTATCTGAAGGAGCATCAAGTATTTGTTCGAGTTTTTCTCGGATCATGGTAATTTCGTGCTCCACAAAACCACGGCCTTCTTCGTCTCCTTGCGTTTCTTCAGGAGCGTTATCAAATTGAAGAAACAACAGCTCACCATCAAGCGTGGTGTCAACGAGTCTTTCTGGTAACCAAGCCTCTCCCATGACAACGTCAGGATCGGCATCGCTCGGAAGCTGGTTTATAATGTTTTGTAATTCGGAAACTTTCACAATACTTTAAATTGACCATAGGGTGATCTTCATTGTAACGGTCAATGACGATCAAACCTAAAGTTAGTTGCTTAAAATTAAGATAGTTGACCACAATTGGTTAATAAATGTCTATTCGGTAGCATAAAACGGCTCAACAGAGAAAAAACAATAATGAAGAACAAATTAATAGCAACCATGGTTAGCTCGGGTGCGCTACTTAGCAGTGGTAATGCAGCAGCGATCGAAGAGCAAGAGTGGGGGATAGCCGCGATGTTTCGAACGGCGAGCATCCCTTATGACACGTCTGGTGGCGATCAATCGGTGAGCTCGTTCGTGCCGATGTTGTTTTTTAAAAATGACTACGTGTTTATTGATGGCACTGAAATGGGGGCATACCTGCTTGAGTCTGAAGATGAGAAATGGTCACTGAATGCGATCTCGCGTATGCGTTTTATTGATATTCCAGCATCAGAGCAAAATGCGATAGAAGGTGATACTGCTGACTTCGGTGGACAGTTGACTTATCAAATTGATGATGAGTGGGCGGTCGAAACCGAAATAATGAGTGATAGTGAATACAACTTCCACGGTAACTTACGTGCGAAAGGTTTCTATGAAGTTGGTGACTGGGAATTTACCCCAAGTGCGACCCTTCGCTATAAAAGCGCCGACTTCAACAGCGAATATTATGAGGTAACGGGGAAGAATATCGGTGCCGGCGTTGATTTGAACGTGGGGGTGGAAGCTAGGTATCACGTTATTTCTAACCTTTATCTACTCGGTTCAACCAGTGTGACACGCTTAGATGACAACGCTTATGAATCATCGATTGTGGAAGATCGCTATCAAGGTGAACTCTACCTTGGCTTTGGCTTCTTTAACGATAAAGAGAAAGCACCAAAACCTCGGTTGAATAACCTAGCCTACCTTCGTGTGGCGCACGGTTGGGCAACGCCATCAAACATTGGCGACATCATGAAGTTCAATCGCGAGAAAGATGAGTTTAACAACCAGCTT
The DNA here is from genome assembly GCF_022397975.1 of Vibrio sp. Isolate30. Lineage (NCBI taxonomy): Bacteria > Pseudomonadati > Pseudomonadota > Gammaproteobacteria > Vibrionales > Vibrionaceae > Vibrio > Vibrio sp. Isolate30. Next base: position 123,204 of record NZ_JAKEUS010000007.1, on the reverse strand, counting down.
ACGTCGTTCTTCTACGGTCACCCTCTGACGGATGAGATCTTTGGTTTCCCGTTGGATATCTATCTAACGCCAGGTATCGTTCATCACTGGAGCTCAGATGTGCAATCGAGCAGTACGGAATATGTGGTTGCGATTAAGGCTTACTACACCTTTAATTGGCCAACACAATGGCGCTTTGGTGTCGCAGAAGGTATGTCCTACATCGATTCCATTACCTACATTGAAGCGACAGAAATGGAAGAGAAGGGTTACACGGCGAGTCATCTACTCAACTACTTAGACTTCTCGTTTGATGTCAACGTAGGTGACCTGTTTGGCAAGAACGATTTGAATAATCTTTGGTTTGGTTATTCACTTCATCATCGCTCTGCAATCTTCGAGAACGCCTCACAGTTTGGTCGTATCAAAGGCGGCAGCAACTACAACACGGTCTATTTCCAGTATGAGTTTTAAGCTCAGCCGGATATAAAGACGAAAGCCTCATTCTTATATGAGGCTTTCTTTTTTTCTGTTTACATATAGCTAAGCGATTGTGCTATTAAGCCAGTTCAGCGAGCTGAGCTTGTGCTTCTGAGATGCCTTTTGCTGCTGCGTCTTCACCCATGTTGAGTGCTTCTGCGTAAACAAATTCCACATCTGTGATGCCAACGAAACCAAGTACCGTGCGTAGGTAAGGCGTTACGCTATCCGTTGCTGCGTCTTTATGGATGCCGCCACGAGTCGTTACGACAATCGCTTTCTTACCTTCAATGAGACCTTTAACGCCAGTTTCGGTGTAAGTGAACGTCACGCCTGCACGAGCAATTAGGTCAATCCAGTTTTTCAGCTGAGTTGGGATAGTGAAGTTGTACATAGGTGCCGCAATCACTAGCGTATCTGCTGCTTTGATCTCTTCAATTAGAGTGTTTGAAAGATCAACAACCGCTTGCTGTTCTTGTGAAAGGTCTTCAGTTGCGCGAAGAGCAGTTGCCACAGAGAAGTCTAATACTGGAAGTGGGTTTGCAGCCAGATCGCGAACGGTCAGTTTATCTTGGTCTACATTTTTGATGAACTCTTCTACCAGTTTAGTTGATTGAGAGTAGTCACCTAGGATGCTTGATTTTAGGGCTAATACACGAGACATAATGGTTTTCCTTGAATAAGTGCTTTTGCTATGGGGGCATTATAGGAAATCCAACAGAGCCTAAAAGGCGATAGATTCGCTTAACTTGTTCGAAAAAATTGAATGATTGTCGGGGGCTGCTTTCCGTTATCTTGTTTTAGCCCTTCTGTGCTACAATTCGCAAAGTTTTATGTAATGAAAAGAATAGGACACGCTTTGACTTCGTCTCCGGAAAAAGCAGATAAGAATCAAGACGCCGCGCGTTCGGACGCGGCAGACAAGAGTTCTGCTTCTCAGGCTACTAAAGCCTCTCAAAATACACCTGCCTCTCTTCGTAAAGCGCTCAAAGAATGTATGATGCGTGACCGCTTCCGTTTGAGTAAGCGAATTGCAGGTGCTAGCCGAATTAAAAACGAGAAATCGAAACACGCCGTCTTTGACGAGATTGCACTAGATATTGCCCAATCGATGATGACGGCTACTCAGCGCGCAGCGCAAAAGCCAACTATTGAATACCCAGAAATCCTGCCAGTAAGCCAAAAGCGTGACGATATAGCTAAGGCGATTGAAGAGAACCAAGTGGTGATCGTTGCGGGTGAAACAGGTTCGGGTAAAACAACCCAGCTTCCTAAAATCTGTTCAGAGCTTGGACGCGGCCGCTATGGCCTAATTGGTCATACTCAGCCACGTCGTCTGGCTGCGCGCTCTGTAGCGAACCGTATTGCAGAAGAGATGGAAACCCAGTTGGGTGAGTTTGTCGGTTATAAGGTTCGATTTAACGATCAAATCTCGGATAATACTCAAATCAAACTGATGACCGACGGTATTCTACTAGCGGAGATTCAGCACGACCGTTATCTAAACCAGTACGACACCATTATCATCGATGAAGCGCACGAACGTAGCTTGAACATCGATTTCATCATGGGTTACTTGAAAGAGTTGCTACCAAAGCGTCCTGATCTGAAAGTGATCATCACGTCGGCAACCATCGACCCTGAGCGTTTCTCTAACCACTTCAACAATGCACCAATTATTGAAGTATCAGGTCGTACTTACCCAGTTGAAACGCGCTACCGCCCACTCGGTGGTCAAGACAGTGATTCTGATCGTGACCAGATGGAAGGCATCTTCGAAGCGGTTGATGAGCTTTGCGATGAAGGCTTGGGTGATATCCTGATCTTCATGAACGGTGAGCGTGAGATTCGTGATACGGCAGATGCGCTGAGTAAGCGTAACCTGCGTGATACCGAAATCGTACCGCTGTATGCGCGTTTGTCAGCGGGTGAGCAGAACCGTATCTTCCAATCGCACACGGGTCGTCGCATCGTACTGGCAACTAACGTCGCGGAAACGTCACTAACGGTTCCAGGAATTAAATACGTTATTGACCCAGGTACTGCGCGTATCAGTCGCTATAGCTACCGTACCAAAGTTCAGCGTCTACCGATTGAGCCAGTATCTCAAGCGAGTGCGAACCAGCGTAAAGGTCGTTGTGGTCGTGTCGCGGAAGGTATCTGTATTCGTCTGTACTCAGAGGAAGATTTCGAATCACGCCCAGAGTTTACTGATCCTGAGATTCTGCGTACCAACCTAGCGTCGGTAATCCTACAGATGACGGCACTAGGCCTTGGCGATATCCAAGCCTTCCCGTTTGTAGAAGCGCCAGACAAACGCAACATCCAAGATGGTGTAAGATTGCTTGAAGAGCTAGGTGCCATTGCATCAGGCAAACCAAACAGCAAGAACAAGAACCAAGGTGATGATACTAAGAAGCTAACGGCGATTGGTCGTAAGTTATCTAAGCTGCCAATCGACCCGCGTTTAGCACGTATGGTGATTGAAGCACCCAACAATCGCTGTCTGCACGAAGTGATGGTTATCGCGTCTGCATTGTCGATTCAAGACCCGCGTGAGCGTCCGTCTGACAAGCAGCAATCGTCTGACGACAAACACAAGCGTTTCTTCGACAAAGACTCAGATTTCATCACCTTTGTGAACCTTTGGGACTACATCAAGAAGCAGCAAAAAGCGCTGTCGAGCAATCAGTTCCGCAAACAGTGTAAGCAAGATTACCTGAACTACCTGCGTATTCGTGAGTGGCAAGATGTCTATTTCCAAATTCACCAAGCGATGCGTGAATTGGATACCAAGCTCAATGACGAACCGGGTAGTTACGATGGTATTCACCAGTCGTTGTTAGCGGGCTTGTTATCGCACGTAGGTATGAAAGACCAAGAGAAGAACGAATACCAAGGCGCACGTAACGCTCGCTTTCATATCTTCCCTGCGTCTGGCCTGTTTAAGAAGCAGCCTAAGTGGATCATGTCAGCTGAGCTGGTGGAAACCTCAAAACTTTGGGGTCGTATCATTGCTAAGATTCAACCAGAGTGGATTGAGCCGCTAGCGAAGCACCTAATTAAGCGCAGCTACAGCGAGCCACACTGGTCGAAGAAGCAAGCAGCAGTCATGGCGCACGAGAAAGTGATGCTTTACGGCATTCCAATCGTACCTAAGCGTCTAGTGAACTACGGTTCGATTGATCCAACGGTGAGCCGTGAACTGTTTGTGCGCAGTGCGCTGGTTGAAGGTGAGTGGGAAACCAAACACGCCTTCTTCAAACAGAACCGCAAGCTTCTACAAGAAGTGGAAGAGCTAGAGCATAAATCGCGTCGTCGTGACATCTTGATTGATGACGATGAGCTGTTTGATTTCTATGATCAGCGTGTTGGTGAAGAGGTGGTTTCTGGCCGTCACTTTGATACGTGGTGGAAGAAAACCAGCAAGCAGACGCCTGAGCTACTGAACTTCGAGAAATCGATGCTGTTCCGTGGTGATGCAAGCCATGTTACCGATTTAGATTACCCGAACTTCTGGCATCAGAATGGCTTGAAGCTAAAACTGAGCTACCAGTTCGAGCCGGGTGATGACAACGATGGTGTGACGGTTCATGTTCCGCTACCGATTCTGAACCAAGTAGAGCAGAGTGGCTTTGATTGGCAGATCCCAGGTTTACGTCAAGAACTTGTCATCAGCCTTATCAAATCACTACCTAAGACGTTACGTCGTAACTTTGTGCCTGCGCCAAACTACGCAGATGCATTCCTTGCGCGAGTAACGCCACTTGAAGCCCCGCTGCTGGATTCTCTAGAGAAAGAGCTACGCCGCATGACAGGTGTTGAAGTAGTGCGTGATGATTGGAAACTTGATCAAATTCCAGAGCACTTGAAAGTAACGTTCCGCGCGGTAGACCACCGTCGCCGTAAGCTGAAAGAGCACAAAGATCTGCACGAGCTGAAAGAGAGCTTGAAAGACAAGGTTCAAGAGACGCTGTCGAAAGTGGCAGATGACGACATCGAGCAGCAGAACCTTCATACTTGGAGCTTTGGTGAGCTGCCGAAGGTATACCAACAAAAACGTGGCGGTTACGACGTAAAAGCGTTCCCTGCGTTAGTGGACACCAAAGACAGCGTAGAGATTAAACTGTTCGAAACCGAGCAAGAGCAGATCTCGGCAATGAAAGCGGGTCAGCGTCGTTTGATTTTACTTAACGTGCCGTCGCCGATTAAGTATCTACACTCGAACCTGCCAAACAAATCTAAGCTAGGTCTGTACTTTAACCCTTACGGAAAAGTCCTTGATTTGATTGATGATTGTATCGCTTGTGGTATCGATAAACTTATCGAAGAGAAGGGCGGTTTGGTTTGGGAACCGGAGCAGTTTGAAGCGCTGAAAGAGCATGTTCGAGCTGAGCTAGGTGATACCGTTGTAGAAATTGCTCAACAGGTAGAAACCATCCTGACGACAGCGTTCAGCATCAACAAAAAGCTGAAAGGACGTGTTGATCTGTCGATGGCATTTGCCTTGTCGGATATCAAAGCGCAGATAGAAGGGTTAATATTCAAGGGCTTCGCGACTGAGTGTGGTTGGAAGCGTCTGCCGGACATCTTACGTTACATGCGCGCGATTGAGCGTCGTATGGAGAAACTGCCGATTGATCCGAACAAAGATCGCTTACACATGATTAAAGTCGAATCAGTAATGAACGATTACAAAGAGTTACTGAATAAGGTGCCAAAAGGGATCGCGGTTCCAGAAAATGTCAAAGAGGTGCGTTGGATGATAGAAGAGCTTCGTGTAAGCTTCTTCGCACAGCAACTTGGCACGCCGTACCCAGTATCGGATAAGCGTGTTAAAAACGCTATCGATGCTTGTTAAGAATAGAACGAGATAATCGAGCAAGGTTCAGGTATGAATCTTGCTTATTTTCTTGTTAATTGGATAGTAATTACAAAAAGACGTTTTAGTGGCAATCATTTACCGCTTAAGCGTCGCTAGGACGAGAAGGTCAAGTATGAAAAAAACGTTATTAGCGCTAGCGCTGCTAGGTGCATCTTCAACAGCTATGGCTGATTCATGGTTATACGGTGGTGTAATGGGTGGTCAAAACTCATTTGCTGGCGAAAGCGAGAATGCGATGGGTGTTCACGTGGGTACTGGCATTCTACCGATCATCGGTCTAGAAGCGGGTTACTGGGATCTAGGTTCTTTCAGCAACACTAAATATGGCAACCGTGCAGCTCAAAGCATTGATGCATCAACAGCTTATGTTGCAGTTAAACCAAGCATCGACTTCGGCCCTCTACACGTTTACGCGAAAGGCGGTCTGCACTCTTACGAGCTGAAGGGCGATTCTTTCAAACAAGACGACGTTGATATCATGTACGGTGTTGGTGCAGAGTACTTCATCTTTGGCCCACTATCTGTTGGTGCAAGTTACCAGAACTTCAAGATGAAAGACGACGATTCAGGTGTATTCACGCTAAACGCGACAATCCACCTACTATAATCTGACTACCTATGTAGTGAGTCGTCATTTTGGCGCTTTCGATTTGAAACGTACCAAAAATAACGAATTAATAAAAACGCCAGCATCATTGCTGGCGTTTTTGTATTTAGGCTTTAAGTAGCGAGTCTATTGCAAGTGGCTTAGTTCATTGTAAGTAACTAGCTCTATTGCGATTAACTAGTCTAGCGTGGCTTTTTACTGTCTAGAATCTGTTGAATTCTTGGGTTCAGAGCCTTACCGTGCTTCTCTTCGTACTCTTCACGTTTCAAATCGTTAAGGTTCTTCACTGAGTTAGCAGCCAGCAAGTGTTGAGGCAGTTCCGTATGAAGCATGCCTTTCTCATCAAGTCTTTTCGCTTCCAAGTAGTACTTCTTGAATAGGGCATCAAGCTTGTTCTCAGCTGTGCGTTTCAAGTCGTAGAGCTTGTTCTGAATCAGCCACTTTTCAATTGGGTTGATTGCAGTGCGAGAAAGCACACGAATACGGCTATCCAATAGCTCTTCTTCTGTCAGTGAGTCTTTGAGGATCCATAGCTCACCCATTTGTGGCGGCCAGCTGTTACCTAATTGAATACGTTCATGACAGTGCATCAGTACGCGGTTTAAACCGTCAGAGTCGATGGTATTAGCGAACTCGATGAACTTACCGCTTGGCTCACTACCGTATTGGTATTCCCATTGTGTTTCATACACACTCAAGAATGAACCGAATACGTGAATACACCAGTCAGACAGCTCTAGTTCTGCCGGATCTTGGTCAACGACGGGCACTTGCTGATTTGAGCCTGTATTTGACTCAACAACAGGAACCGATGGCGAAGCAGCGACCGGTAAAACTTCTGGAACAACAGAAGGCTCAGGATCAGAAAGTTGGCTTTTTGCCTTTCTGGATGAGTTGCTGCCTGAAGCGCTCAGATGGGCTAAGCTTTTGTCGATACCCATTTCCTTGAGTTTGTCCTGAAGTTCCTGAATATTGAGCGGTTTTCGGTTGTTGTCTTTCATTTTGCTTCTCGTTAACTAGCCAGTACTGCAACTTAGATTCAATTCGAGATATTGGCATTAATTCATTGGCTTTGGCTTTGTACCAAAGGACAAACTTCTTCCATATTAGATTATGGTCACCGGACAATCCGGAAAACTTAAACGCACGTTCAGCCCACGATGGAATGTTCTCTTCATCCAGATCGTGAGTTGAAATTGTGTTGCCATTCATTCCACCGCGGCTTTGTGGGCGAGGGGAGGTCGACATCACTTGCATTGGCGCTGGAGCAGGCTGATATTTCGGTGCAGGTGCAGGTGCAGGTGCAGGTGCAGGTGCAGGTGCAGGTGCAGGTGCAGGTGCAGGTGCAGGTGCGTACACAGGAATTGAATTAACCTGTGCAGGTTGCTCCTGTTCCAGCAGCATCTTAAACACGTGAATCTCTTGGTTGTCTCTGCGCTCGACTTTCACTTTGTTTAGCCAACCATTGTCGACTAAGGCTTTTAAGCAGTCTGCTAATCCAAAAACAGATAGCGCAGTCAGCGTAGAAGCCTTGTTAAGTTCAATCGTTGCGTAGCCTTCATCATCGGCATTGTCTGCGAGTAAAAGCATCACCAACTTTTCAGCTGGGCTGCTGGTATTAATTTTCCAAGTAAGATAGGTAAATTTGGCGCTCAAAATGATGCTCTTGATAAAGTACAACTCATGTTCCCATTGTAAGCCACCCACACCGGAATTTATAGCAACTTCACCTAAATCAATGTCAGCTAAACAAATATTAAGCATTGCTGAGCACTGAAAGTACTGCCTCACTTTCAAAACGACGGGTTTCAGTCTCCTAAAGAACTAAGAGTGAACAGTTCGTCATATCAGGTATTGAAATTGTATGAGTGTGGTTGAATAAATCGAAGAAATGATTCATTGGTCGAATAAATTTATAAATGAGACTTGATTTGATCAATGATTGAGCTATTATGACGATAAGTCAAAAATGACGAAGCGTCACAAAATGTCAGCGTACATGATTATGGGATTCATGTTATTATATTGAGTAGGAGTATTGTTTAATACAAACAAGGTTTAAAACAGACCATGCTTATATGCAGACGGGTTGTACAGACCGAGTTTTATAAGCTGAGTTAAGGTACGGACTAAACATGAAGTTTGGCTTAGGTTGCAAAGATGAAATAAAAGGAATGTTAGGGTGCGTCTCTGGCATGACTAAAAAACAACAAGCGATCGCAGAACGCGAAGTAGAGCTTATGTTGTTGGCAAGAGATATCGTTCGAGAGCAGGGTTTTGGTAACTTAACAATGGATAAGTTAACCGCAGCAAGCTCTTACTCGAAAGGGACGATATACAATCATTTTTGCAGCAAAGAAGACGTTGTTTTAGCCCTGTGTATTCATTCACTTAAAACAGAGGCGATGTTGTTTGCGCGCTCTGGAGAGTTTGAAGGCACAAGCCGTGAAAAAGTAATGGCATTGCACGTTGCATACCGAATCTATGCTCGCATGGAACCTGTATTATCAACGTGTGCAATTATGGCGAAGAGCCCTTGGATATTAGAGAAGGCCTCGCCAACAAGAGTGCAAGAGCTTAATCAACTTGAAGAGATGGTGATTCAGCATGCCGATGATTTGGTAAATCGTGCTGTTGAAGCTGGGGATCTGAAGTTCTCTTCTGGAATTGGTTCTGACGCTATTGTCTTTGCTAACTGGTCGATCGCTTTTGGCTCAAACGCCTTGAACCAAAATGCATCTAACAGCCACTGTATTAAACGAATCCAAGACCCATATTCAGTGTTACATAACGCCAATATGCTTTTAGATGGCTTGAACTGGAAGCCGCTCTCTTCGGAATGGGATTATAAAAAGACCTGGCGCCGAGTAGAGCAAGAGCTGTTCAGTGAAGAAGTTGCTTATTTAGAATCTGTTGGTCGTTAAGTTTTAATAGCCCATGGCCTAAGCCGATGGGTTATTTTAGCGCCATTAGTGACGAATCGTCAAAAATAGGGGCTGATTTAGGTTATATCGAATCAGTTCCTGATTTTGACCTCATTTTGTATGTTTGCCAGCGAATTGCTGGTTTTTAAATATACATTTATGACGAATCGTCACATATGGAGGCTGTGATGGAACCCCAAAATCAACCATCAAAAACACAGAGTGCTTGGTATACCTTACCCACCCAACGCTCGTTTATAACGCTGTTTGTCGTGTTAGCGGTGATCGCTGTTGCTACGTTCGGCGCCAAGAACCTCTATTTCAGAGGTGACTACAACATCTTTTTCGAAGGGACCAACAAACAGTTGATGGCGTTTGACGAGATTCAAACCACCTTCGCTAAAACAGACAACCTTTCCATTGTGATCGCCCCAAACGATGGCAATGTATTCACTCCAGAGACTCTGACTCTGATTCAAAACCTCACCGTCGATTCATGGCAGATCCCATATTCTAGCCGTGTCGATTCCATCGCTAACTATCAGCATACCGAAGCGTTCGAAGATGACCTCTTGGTAGAAGATCTCTTGTATGAAGAGTATGAACATACGCCGGAACGAATCGCTAAAGTAAAACAGATCGCTCTAAATGAACCACTGCTCAAGAATGCCTTGGTGTCGGCATCTGGCGATGTCACGATTGTGAATGTGACCGTGCAGCTGCCAGAGGTGGATAAGACTGCCGAAGTGCAAGAAGTGATCGCAGCCATCAACGCCATGATAGGTAAGTACCAAGATCAGTATCCGAATGTTGAATTCCATAAAGCGGGCATCATTGCCATGAACAACGCCTTTATGACTTCCGCTCAAGAGGACAGCTCGACATTGGTGCCGTTAATGCTGCTAGTGGTGTTGGTGTTCCTCACCTTTATGCTGCGCTCGTTCTTCAGCGTTGTCGCGACACTTGTGGTGATCATCTCTTCCATCCTCGCGACCATGGGTTTGTCTGGCTGGGCAGGCATGTTCCTAAGTACCGCAACCGTGAATGTTCCAACACTGGTGCTAACCCTAGCGGTGGCAGACTGTGTGCACGTGATTGTGACCATGCGCCAAGCGATGCAGCGTGGAATGACCAAAGCAGAGGCAATTCAATACAGCATCAAGCTTAACTTCATTCCGATTTTAATCACCTCTGTGACCACTGCGATTGGTTTCTTGATGATGAATATGTCGGACTCTCCAGTGCTGCGTGACTTCGGTAACTTATCTGCACTGGGTGTAATGATCGCATGCTTGCTGTCAGTCTCTCTGTTGCCTGCGCTACTTAACCTGTTACCAGTGAAGCGCCTTGCGCCAACCACCAATGAGTCAGACAAAGTGACCTTCATGGACAAGTTGGGTGATTTCGTTGTGAATAACCGCAAAGCCTTGTTGCCTGCGTCAGCGCTGGTGATAGTGATTGCTGCGGCGTTGATACCACTCAACAAAGTCAACGACGAATCGGTGAAATACTTCGATACCTCGAATGAGTTTCGCCAAGCTGCCGACTTTATGGAGCAGACCATCAGCGGTATGACCAACCTCAGTATCGCGATAAAAACCAACGAGTCGCAAGGCATTGCAGATCCTGTGTTCTTGCAAGCGATTGGTGACTTTACTGAGTGGTTACGCGTTCAACCAGAAACCGACCATGTTGCGACACTGTCAGACGTTTATAAGCGTTTGAACAAGAACATGCACGGTGACGACCCTAGCTATTACCAACTGCCACTCGACCGTGAACTTGCGGCGCAATACCTGCTTCTTTACGAGATGTCTCTGCCTTATGGGTTAGACCTAAACAACCAAATCAACGTCGATAAGTCTTCGATCAAAATGGTACTCACCGTCGCTAACCTCGGCAGCGTGGAGCTAGTCGAGCTCGAAGAACGTATCTACACATGGTTCGCGGCGAATGCACCTCAATATGAAGTGGTCGCGTCTAGTCCATCACTGATGTTTGCTCATATCGGTGAAACCAACATGGCGAGCATGCTCTCTACTTTGCCAATCACGCTCGTGCTTATCTCTGCGCTGATGATCTTCGCTCTGCGTTCGGTTCGCTTAGGGGTGATTAGCCTAGTACCAAACATTGCACCAGCGATCATTGGCTTTGGTTTATGGGCGCTTATATCCGGCGAAATCAACCTTGGTTTATCAGTCGTTGTCACGCTTACCTTGGGTATTGTGGTTGATGACGCGGTGCACTTCTTGAGTAAGTACCAGCGTGCTCGTCAAGAAGGTCAGTCAGCTGAACAAGCGGTGCGTTACGCCTTCCACACCGTTGGCCGCGCATTGTGGATCACCACAGTGGTGCTTGTTGCTGGCTTTAGTGTACTCGCTCTTTCTGGCTTCAGACTCAACGCCGACATGGGCTTATTGAGCGCCATTGTTATCTTCATCGCACTGGTTGTGGATTTCATCTTGCTACCAATTTTGCTGATGATTTTCGACAAAGAAAACCACTACGTGAGCGACGCAAAAAAGCCAAAGGCTAGCACACAGCCTAACCCAACTGCTGAGTTATCCACTTCGACCAAATAAGGAATTGTCAGCCTGCAGATGCGGGCTGACCAAGGAGATCATTATGAAAAGCTTTAATCACTTTATCAGTAACAGAACAATGACTAACAAAACAACGGTTAACAAAACAAAAGCAAAGAAAACACTAATAACGTCAATGATAACAATGGGTGCGCTAACCCTAGGCTCGTTCGTGGCTTTACCTGCGCTGGCTGACCCAGCAAAAGGGCTAGAAATTGCGGAGAAACGCAAAAGCCTAGATACAGGCTGGGGCGATTCGGTTGCGACCATGGAAATGCTGCTTAAAAACAAACAAGGAGAGAGCAGCACCCGCTTAATGCGCCTTAAATCTTTAGAGGTTGATAACGATGGCGACAAAGGCTTAACCATCTTCGACCAACCGCGAGATGTAAAAGGCACGGCTTTCCTCAACCATTCGCACATCACCAAGCCAGACGATCAATGGCTATATCTTCCAGCTCTAAAACGTGTGAAACGTATCTCTTCACGTAACAAGTCAGGCCCGTTTATGGGCAGTGAGTTTGCTTACGAAGACTTGAGCTCGTTTGAGCTAGAAAAGTACACATTCAACTATGTGGAAGACGCCAAACTCGATGGACTAGACACCTTTGTGTTAGAGCAAGTGCCAACCGATAAAAACTCAGGCTACACCAAGCAGAAAGTGTGGCTCGACCAAGAGCATTACCGCCCAATGAAAGTTGAATTCTACGACCGTAAAGGTGCACTGTTGAAAACCTTGTCGTTCCAAGATTACAAACAGTACCTAAATCAGTACTGGCGTGCTCACACTATGGCGATGCAAAACCATCAAACGGGTAAAAGCACTGTCCTAACCACAACAGATTTGGTGTTCCAGAACGGACTTGAAGAGCGCGACTTCCAGAAAAACACCCTTAAGCGAGCGAAGTAGGGCATTGATATGAAAAGGAATGTGTTACTAGGCTCTCAGTTGGCGGTGACCATCGCAGCGACACTCGGTTTAATGAGTGTCTCGTCGATGTGTCATTCGGTTGAGCTGGCTGGGCAAGTCAATGTGGAGCATCGCCAGTTCTTCAGTGACGGCTTACAAGGGCAGAGCAAAGACCAAACCTCGTTGGTGCTGCAACCTGAACTCTATTGGGAGCAGCAAGACGGTAATGGTAGCTTCACCTTTACCCCGTTTTATCGCTTTGACAGCCAAGACGATGAGCGAACCCACGGTGATGTTCGTGAGGCGTTATACCTTACTTACTGGGATGACTATGAGCTGCGTGCCGGTGTCGGCAAAGTGTTCTGGGGTGTGACGGAATCTGCGCACTTGGTGGATGTAGTGAACCAGACTGACGCCATTGAATCGGTCGATGGTGAAGCTAAGCTTGGCCAACCTATGGTGCACTTTACCTCTGTTAAAGATTGGGGCACGGTGGATGCGATGCTACTGCCGTATTTCAGAGAGCGCACCTTTGCGGGCGAGGATGGAAGGTTGCGACCAACCATCCCAGTTTCTGACGATGCGCAGTATGAGTCTTCGAGAGAAGAAAAGCACGTCGATGTCGCGCTGCGTTATAGCCAAATGTACGGAGATTGGGACGTTGGCTTGAGCTACTTAGCAGGTACAAACCGCGACCCATACTTTCGTTTCGAAGGGAACAAGCTCAAACCTTACTACGCGCAAACGCAGCACGTCGGGTTAGATGTACAAGGTATTGTTGGTGACTGGCTACTCAAGTTAGAAAGCGTTTATCGAGACAGTTTCGATAACCACACTGGGCTAGTCACAGGCTTTGAATACACTTGGGTAGGGGCATTAGATTCGTATTGGGACATTGGCTTTCTTGCAGAATATCTGTATGACAGCCGAGGCAACAATGCGCAAAACGTGGGGCAAAATGATGTGTTTGTCGGAACTCGATTTGCGCTTAACGATGAAGACGGCACCGAAGTTCTAGTCGGTATGACGCAAGACTTAGACAACAGCGATGTCTACAGTGCGCGTGTAGAAGCTTCAGCCCGCATCAATAACCACTTTAAGTGGCGATTGAACGGTTGGTTGTTCGAGAACGAAACGCCTGAAGATTTACTCTTCTTTGCTAGAAAGGACGATTTTGTTGAGCTGGCGTTGGAGTATTACTTCTAATGTTGGCTAATTGAGGCGTTCTTGTTGAACAAAACGCCTCAATTTTAGTTAGGACTGCGGTTTATAACGATCAAGGTCGTTTTTTTATAAACTCGGCGAGAAATCAAATAGCCCTAAAGGTAAGGTGGTTATGTTAATTGACCACCTATAATGATCGGATATGCATTTAAATTATGCTGGCGGCATTGGCCCTAAGGGACTTATGAATTCATTTAATTGGGATAAAAATTTTGAAACAGGTATTGATGCTGTAGACGAACAACATCAATACCTAGTTGGCTTTATCAACCACTACGGCAACCTGTTATCGGAGAATACGATTTCTATCGGTGACATTAACGTCGCTCTGCTCGATCTTACGCGCTATGCCGAATTCCACTTTAAGGAAGAAGAGTGTTTGATGAGAGAGCGTGGTGTACATGAACAACACATCGAAGAGCACATCAAAGTGCATCGTGTGTTTATGCAAGACATCTACAGCATGCAGGCTTTTATCTTAGAAGAAGATCAATCATCGGCACGGCAGCTACTTGATTTTCTGATCCATTGGCTTGCTTATCATATCCTTGGCATCGACCAAAACATGGCGCGACAAATGGCAGCGATTGCAGAGGGCGCGACACCTCTACAAGCCTTTGAAGCAGAAGAGAAGCAGCAAGACTCTTCGACCATTCCCTTGCTAGCTGCACTGAAAGGTTTGTTTGAGCAGGTTTCTGAACGCAATAAACAGTTGTTACGTTTCAATCAGTTACTTGAAGATAAAGTCGAGGAGCGCACTGCTGAATTAAAACGAGCAAATAAGAAACTTGAAGAGTTGTCGTTAACAGATTCGCTCACCAAATTACCTAATCGCCGTTGTGCGTTTAAACAGCTCGCAGTGCATTGGCAAGAATCCCAAGAGCTTGGCCTGCCTTTGGTTTGCATTATGATCGATGCTGACCACTTCAAAAGCATAAATGATACCTGTGGCCATGATGCTGGTGACTTGGTATTGCAAACCCTCGCACGTGAGTTAAAAAACACCTTCCGTAATGACGATATTGTATGTCGGCTAGGTGGCGATGAGTTCTTGGTTATTTGCCCGGATACCGACCTGAAAGGGGGAATGTACATCGCGGAAACGGCTCGTCATAAAGTGTCTGAATTGAAGGTTGAAACCGGTCATCAAGTTTGGGTTGGCAGTATTAGTGTCGGTGTGGCAGAAATAACCCCAGAATTTGAATCGATGAGTGAGTTGATCAAAGCCGCCGATGAATCTGTGTACCTAGCGAAAGATGCGGGGAAAAACAGCGTTTGTTCGATTCAGATTTAGGCCTGATTTTGTTCCAGTTCTGGAATACCGTTTGCTCATTCTCTTGGGTGTAACTTAGTTGTAATCTCGGGTGAAACTCACCTCTAAATCAAGGAGTGGTACCTGTAATTGTGCCACTTCTTCATCCTCCTCACTTATATCTCGTGAAAGTTGCCGTGTTTTTAGTCAATAACTTGTTCTTTTGGCAATTCAATTTGGCATTAGTAGCTGGTTTGATTACTATGTGTAGCTATCGAAAAAACTAATCATCCGATACGGACACTACCAGAAGGTAGATGAGGAAACGATGCAACATCTAGAAGAGATCATTGCTAATGCAACGACAGCGATTGAAAGCGCTGATTCGTTAGTCGCACTTGATGAAGTGCGAGTTCAGTATTTAGGTAAGAAAGGTGAACTAACTTCACAGCTTCAAAGCCTAGGTAAACTACCACCTGAAGAGCGTCGCACTGCTGGTCAAGAGATCAACAAAGCGAAAGGTGCTGTTCAACAAGCGATCGCAGCTCGCAAAGACGCACTACAACGTGCAGAGCTAGAGGCGAAACTGGCTGAAGAGACAATCGATGTGAGCCTACCAGGTCGTCGCATTGAGAACGGTGGTCTACACCCAGTAACACGCACAGTTGAGCGTATTGAACAGTTCTTTGGTGAGCTAGGCTTTAACACTGAGTCTGGTCCTGAGATTGAAGATGCATTCCACAACTTTGATGCACTAAACATCGCAGAAGATCACCCAGCTCGTACTGACCACGATACCTTCTTCTTTAACCCAGACCTAATGCTACGTACGCACACGTCTGGTGTTCAAATCCGTACAATGGAAAACGGCAAGCCTCCTTTCCGTTTCATCGCTCCGGGCCGTGTTTACCGTAATGACTACGACCAAACTCACACGCCAATGTTCCACCAAGTGGAAGGTATGCTGGTAGATGAGAACGTAAACTTCGCTCAACTGAAAGGTATTCTGAACGACTTCCTATGTAACTTCTTTGAAGAAGAAGTAGAAGTGCGTTTCCGTCCTTCGTTCTTCCCATTCACAGAGCCTTCAGCTGAAGTTGACGTGAAACGTAAAGATGGCAAATGGCTAGAAGTTCTAGGTTGTGGCATGGTTCACCCTAACGTACTTCGCTCTGTAGGCATCGACCCTGAGAAATACTCTGGTTTCGCATTCGGTATGGGTGTTGAGCGTCTAACAATGCTTCGTTACGGCGTAAATGACCTTCGTGCGTTCTTCGAGAACGACCTTCGTTTCCTAAAACAATTCAAGTAATCCGGGGCAGTCAAAACTATGAAATTCAGTGAATCTTGGCTACGCGAGTGGGTTAAACCTGCAATTAACAGCGAAGAGCTAGCTCACCAAATCACTATGGCTGGTTTGGAAGTTGACGATGTAGAACCTGTTGCTGGTGAATTCACCGGCGTTAAAGTAGGTAAAGTGGTTGAGTGCGGTCAGCACCCAGACGCAGACAAACTACAAGTTACAAAAATTGATATCGGCGAAGAAGAGCTTTTAGACATCGTTTGTGGTGCATCTAACTGTCGTCTTGGCCTAACTGTAGCAGTAGCAACAGTTGGCGCAGTACTTCCTGGTAACTTCAAAATCAAGAAAGCAAAACTACGTGGCGTTCCATCGCACGGCATGCTTTGTTCTTTCTCTGAGCTAGGTATCGACGTAGAGTCAGACGGCATCCTTGAGCTACCAGAAGGTACAACTCTAGGTATGGACGTTCGTGAACTTCTAGACCTAGAAGACGTAGCGATCGACGTAGACCTAACAGCAAACCGCGCAGACTGCTTCAGCATCCGTGGTCTTGCTCGTGAAGTTGGCGTATTAAACCGCGCAGACGTTACAGAGCCAGCAGTTGAAGCTGTTGCTACAAGCATTGAAGACACAGTATCTGTTGAAATCAAAGCAACTGATGCGTGTCCACGTTACCTTGGCCGTGTGGTTAAGAACGTAAACGTGAAAGCGGAAACACCAATCTGGATGCAAGAAAAACTGCGTCGTTGTGGTATCCGTTCAATCGACCCAGTTGTAGACATCACAAACTACGTGATGCTAGAGCAAGGCCAACCAATGCACGCATTCGATCTAGCTAAGATCGAAGGTGGCATCGTGGTTCGTCTAGCAGAGCAGGGCGAAAAACTAACACTTCTAGATGGCAATGAAGCTGAACTAAACAGCAACACATTTGTTATTGCTGACCACAACAAAGCACTAGCAATCGCTGGTATCTTTGGTGGCGAAGAGTCTGGTGTAACAACTGAAACTACAGACGTTCTTCTAGAAGCAGCATTCTTCGCACCGGATCACATCCGTGGTCGCGCACGTGCTTACGGCCTACACACTGATTCTTCTCTACGTTTCGAACGTGGTGTTGATTCAACACTACAGCTAGCTGCTATGGAGCGTGCAACACAGCTTCTAGTTGACATCTGTGGTGGTGAAGTTGCGCCAGTAAACGGCAGCGAGTCTGAAGCTGATCTACCAAAAGCAAACGTAGTATCTCTACGTCGCGTTAAGCTAGACAGCCTACTAGGTCACGAAATCCCATCTGAAGACGTGGTAGAAATCCTAACTCGTCTAGGTTGTGAAGTTGAGACAACTGAAGCAGGTTGGACGGCAACGTCTCCATCTTGGCGTTTCGATATCGCAATCGAGCAAGACCTAATTGAAGAAGTAGGTCGTATCTACGGTTACGATAACATTCCAAACCAAGCGCCTAAAGCGGCACTTAAGATGAACGACCACAAAGAAGCTGACCAACCGCTTAAGCGCGTTCGTGACCTTCTAGTTGACCGTGGCTACCACGAAGCAATCACTTACAGCTTCGTTGAGCCAGAGCAGCAAAAACTGATCGTTCCAGATGTTGAGCCGCTAATCCTGCCGTTCCCAATCTCTGCGGACATGTCAGCTATGCGTCTTGGCCTAATCCAAGGTCTTCTAAACACAGTTGTTCACAACCAGAAGCGTCAACAGCCACGTGTTCGTCTATTCGAATCTGGCCTACGTTTCATCCCAGAAGCATCAGCTGAAAACGGCATGCGTCAAGAAGTGATGCTAGCGGGCGTTATCTCTGGTACTCGTGGCGAAGAGCACTGGGACGTTGCAACAAACACTGTTGACTTCTTCGACCTGAAAGGCGACCTAGAAGCCGTTCTAGAGCTAACAGCGAACGAGAAAGCTTACAGCTTCAAAGCTGCTAAGCACCCAGCACTTCACCCAGGTCAAACTGCGGCTATCGTAGTAGACGGTAAAGAAGTGGGTATCATTGGTACTGTTCACCCAGAACTAGAGCGTAAGTTTGGTCTAAACGGCCGTACTATCGTATTCGAAATCGAATGGGCAGCTATCAACACTCGCGTGCTTCCAGAAGCTGTAGCAGTATCTAAGTTCCCTGCAAACCGTCGTGATATCGCGGTTGTTGTTGACGAAGCAGTAGCTTCTGGCGACATCGTAGAAGCGTGTATCGCAGCTGGTGGCGAATTCCTAACAGACGCTAAACTGTTCGACGTTTACGTAGGTAAGGGCGTAGAAGAAGGCAAGAAGAGCCTAGCTATCGCACTGACTCTACAGTCTGTAGAGCGCACACTAGAAGATGCAGACATCGCTGGTTCAGTAGATGCTATCGTAGCTTCAATCTCAGAGAAATTCGGCGCAGCACTTCGCGACTAATCTCTTCTGATAGATAGAAAAATCAAAGGCCTCGCATTGCGAGGCCTTTTTGTTTTGGGGTGTTCTTTTGATTTAAAGGTTGGTCAGCACATTTGAATCAAATTACTTCCATTTTATATTTTACTTTCTCACCGCTGAAGCGTCCCATTTTTCTATCAAGTAGAGGTGAGACTTTTTCATTTACACTCGCACGTTCGTCTAACGTTAGTTTACTAATTTGAGAAATACGTTTGCCTAGACCGTTCAAGGATGTACCAATTGCTAGTCCACTATTTGGTGATAACCACCAACGATCATGAATAGGTATTTGGTTCTTTTGACCATATCCAGCAAATGTAAACTCAAAACTAGGGTGGTCGCTATTGCTTATATTGTCGTTCCAGAATTTGTCGATAATTTCTGCAAAGTCGTCACCATGTTTATTTTTTATCTTATTGTAGTTGTCTATACTGGTTAGAATTTGGATTCTAACTTCTGGATCCCTGTTTATTACTTCTGAAACTGGCACTAGGTCATCTAATGAAAAGTAAGGGTCAATAATAGTAAAATCTGAAATGTTCTCTTCCTCATACCATTTCTTTATAAAGTTTATTGCGAGACTTTCTTCACCTTCACCAATCATAATATGATCGTCATTACTTTCAGTATGCTCAATGACTGATGGTATTAGTTCACTAGAAAATATATCTTTTATTAAAGACATGTTTTTAAGTAGCTCATCGAGAATAGGGAAAATTCTTTCATTTGCAGTTTTTTGGCCAGGTGATACATTATCGATATAATGAATATAGAAGCTTAGTAGCTTATAAAAGTCTCCAAAGCTAAAGTTTGAAACGATATTAAGATTTTTATTAATATCGAATCCTTTTGAACAATAGCAACTGTTCGCATTTATTGAACCTAACTGTTTCCAAGCTAACTCAGGTAATTCAAAGGCTAACGATGACTCAAAATCTATTTCATTTTTTTCGAATTTTTTACGCTGTTTATCCTCTTCTAGTTTTTGCTGGATATTGTCTTGAATTGCTTGTTTCCTTGCTGGATCTTCGTCAAACATTGATGATAAAGAACCTGCAAAGGAGTCACCTAACTTATGACACATATCTATCGCATTTAATCTAGTTGGAGAATTTGGGTCAATGTCGGAACGACTAGATATATATATAGCTTTTTTGATGATACTTTTAGCGTGTTTAATATCGGATTCTTTTATGAAACCGCAAATTTGCCTATAGCGAGTTACTTGTTCGCTTTTACAATTAAGACTATCAACAAGTGACTCAGATTCTTTATAAAGTTCATCTTTTACCTTCTTCATTGAATTAGGTAGATAAGATGCTATGTTAGCCAGAGTAAAAGATAAATCAGAAGTACTATCTATATTTCTCGCCTTACTAATAATGTTACTCCAAGCGGACCTATCATCTTTGTTTTCAAGCAACAAGATGTTTGCCTTCACCAATAGTGAGTAGCCTTCATGTGTGATACCATCTACTTTTGGTAATAGAGTAAGAATATCATTTCTTATCATGTCAACAATACTAGAAATCTGCATTCGAGTTATAGAGTTTTTCTTTCTCTGAGATTCTATTACTTCTATTAGATTAGAAACTTGATAAACAATAGCGCTATCATCATTGTAATTCTTTATTAACTTTGTAACTGACACTAAGTCTGCATATGTAAGTTTGTATTGCTTATTTTTAACCGGATTATATGGATCATTTAATATACAATCGTTGTAAATATAGCTAATGCAATTGTCTATTATTTTATCGCTTCTAAGCCTATTCTTCTTATTAATTTTCTGGAAATAAAGATCAAAAATATCACTACTATAATAATATATTACCGGAAGTGATGCTTCACAAGAAATCGTAAATTCAACATTATTGTATCCAGAGTTACTATCTAATTCTGGTATCAAGTAATTGTCTATTATGTGTTTCGCTTTATCAGGGAAAGAGTTTTTCTGGTAAACTGAAGCCAACCTTGATAGTTGAGAAACTTTATATAACCTACTTGGTATGAATGATATAAAGTTAAGAGCAAGATTTAATTTATCATCTGGCACAAGTTGATGTTTAGATAATACATAGATTGATCTAATGATTAGATCACTAGTATGAGTCATATAATTATTAACACTACCATTAACTAGATCACTAGTTTTTCTCATAGAGATCGCTTTTTCTTTAAAGTAGTTAGAGGTAGTTATGTCTACATCGTATAGTTTATTACATACATAAAAGTATAAAGATACTTTATTCCAGTCACCATCAACTATATTTAAAATACAACTATTTATATTTTCTTTGACTTTGTTTTCAACTTCGTTAATTATACCTTTTTTTATTGCGCTAGAACTAAGTGCAGTTAAGCTTTTAATTTTAATAGGGGTATTCTCAATTCTATTTATATATTTCAATGCATCAGAATAGTCGCGTTTTGAACATTTTGATTTTTCAAAAATACCCATTAAATGTTTACAGACAGAACTTCTA
This sequence comes from Vibrio sp. Isolate30, assembly GCF_022397975.1. Taxonomy (NCBI): domain Bacteria; kingdom Pseudomonadati; phylum Pseudomonadota; class Gammaproteobacteria; order Vibrionales; family Vibrionaceae; genus Vibrio; species Vibrio sp. Isolate30. The sequence goes on along the minus strand of NZ_JAKEUS010000007.1, from coordinate 102,139 downwards.
AAGTGATCGTCCTTAATCATTCTACATTTGGTTAGCCAATAATTGAAAATTCTTTCTTTGTGTTCAATATCTCCATAGCTTTCAATGTAACTTTCGATCGCTGCTTTAATGGATGCATCTTTTCTCTCAGAAGTGTTTAGTTTATTGATCCATGTAAATGTTCTTTCTATATCGACTTTTACTTCATGCTTTATTGCATCTTTAAATACGTCAATGTGTAATGCTTCACTTTTCAACAAACTGTCAAATATCTCTTTCTTTTTCTCGCATACAAGATTTTTACAATCTTCATCATTTATAGTTTTAAATGCGCTAGAAACTAAAGATAAACAAGCCAATGCAACTGATTTATCATCTAGATTGACTAGATAACTTATTAGATTACTCAACCTTTCTTTTTTGTATTTACCATTGTTTTGTTCATAGATTGCTAAAGACACTTCAACTTTACTATATTCAATGGTTGGGCCTTTCTCCGAAATATTCTTTAATTGGGCAACTATAGTTTGATATGCGTTTTCTGCATCAGGGTTTATGATGGCATGATTTGAAGTCAAACATTGAGATATATCAGCAAAGAGTGTCGCGTCCGAAGAAAAATCAATCGTTTCAAGAATAATTTCTAATAGTTTGTTGAGAAGTAGTAAAGCAGACTCTTTTTTGTGATATTTACTTAGCCATCCTCTTAACAAAAATATTTTATCGCCCGCTTGTTTTTGGCTATCTATGTACTCTAATATTTTCTGAACTGGTGAGTCAGGGTTGAAAATTTTAATGCCTTCCAACATAGAGCTTTTTTTATCGAGTACACGGTCAAATTCTTCTAGGTCTTCAGATAGAGAGTTGCCATGTCTTTTTAAGGTTTCTAGAGAAAGCTTTAAGAACGCGAAATCAGATTGGTTTTGACCAGAGGAATGAGTTTTGTCAATTTGACTCAATAAGTCCATTGAAAATTCAGGGTATATAGGGAAAAGGTCGACAGCGATGTCGATGACCTTTTCATCTGCTAAGCTTTGGACGCTTAGATTAGTATATATTTTTTGTATTTTTGTTTGTATTTCTTCAGGTATTTCGATGTTTTGATCTTTGTAATGAATTGCAATTAAGCAGTAGAGTTTAATTTTATCTTCTATTGCTTGGGGGGTTTCTGCCAAGTCTTTTGCAGATTTATAGTCCCCATCGCTTAGATAACATTTCATTTCTTCTAGTGATATCTCGTCACTTTCGATGTTTAATATAAAGCTTTTAAGATGCGCGAACTTTGCTGTTTTTCCATTGTTGGATTCGAAGACCGAAGATTCAAGGGCTAACTTAATGTTCTTGAGTAAATCATTGTAACTTAGTTTTTTTGAATACAGATCTGAAAGGTAATGTTCGTCTATATGCTGAATTATAGATTGATGCTTTCCTGCTTCGTTATAGTATATTGACAGTGATTCTGATGTTTCTTCTAATTTGTGATTTTCGACTAAAGATATAATTACTTCTAAATAGCCAAGTTTTTGACCGTCTAATTTTATTCTAGCATATTTCTTGAATCCATCACTGACGAAATGGATGGCTTCATCAGTGATGTCAACAAATGAAATTTTGTTTATTTCTTGTTCAATCTCTATTGGTGGAACATTAACGCACTGTGATAAATCATTTACTGATAGTTTACCATTAGAGAATGCGATATAACCTGTAATCTTTTCTTGTATTTCATTTTTAATAGAATGTTTCCATTCAGCATCATAAAGAGCGTCCGTATCAGTGTCTGTATTTTGTAAAATGTCATTAATTGCTTTATTTTCATCTAGAAGTCGAGCTACAATAGACAACTTGTCGGGCATTGTTCCAAAGCTATTTATTACACCGTCTAACTCACCTTTTGTTAAAGTGGGAAGTAATTCTTTCGCTTCCTGTTCTGACATTACTGTTAAAGTAAATGAACATGGTTCTCTAAGGTATATATAGTCTTTAATATCGCTATTATAAGTGGATATTATATATTTGGCAGATTTGTTTGCATTTAAAGAACCTAAAACCTCTTTTGCTACCGTCGGGTTTTTTTCATTAAGCTTATCGAACCCATCTAAAATAAATAGAATATTTTTGTTTTTTTCTCTTAGATAGTAATTAAATGAGGACATAGCAGATGTGTAGACTTCACGATTTACTATATAATCTTTATCGGCACTACAATACTGACCAGTTAAAACTCTAGATTGGAGGTAAATATCTTTATATATGTCGTTCTCAGTTACATATTCACAATCATACTCGTCTATAAATATGCTAATACAATCAAATTTTCTGTCTGATACGATTTGTTTTAATAAAGTTGTTTTTCCTATATTTTCTGGCCCTTCAATGTAAACTAATTGTTCCTGTTGTAAGTAAAGGTATATTGTTCTAATTTGCTCTTTTCTTATTACATTCTTTTCATGTAGATTAGCTTGAAAGAGTGAAATGCTGTCGGGAAATAATAGTTCTTGTTTCATATTTATGCTTACAATTGTACATGTGCTTATTTTTTATCATATTATTATTATTTTTTATGTGAAACGGGGCTAAATTATTGAAAGTTATAGTTTTATTGATGTTTATGTAAATAGCTAAAGGGGAGTAAGACTAAAAGCTATTACTACATTGAAGACTCAGGCCACTTCCCAATGCTTGAGCAACCACAGCAGTTCGACGCAACCTTAATGAAAGCGGTTAACTCAGTGAAGTAGGGTGGTTGTAATCATTCTATGGATAAAACTAAGGCCTCGTTTGCGCGAGGCCTTAGTCTTTTAGGTCTAATCGATGGAGTCTGCCACCCTGTGAGAGCCCATTACTTTTTGTCTTGAGACTCTTTATATTTTTTTGCAATCCACTCATGCAAATGAAGCCCCGTTTTACGCTGTAGGAATACACTGATACCAGCCAAAATTAACAGTCCAATTATTGTGCCCATAATCATCTCCACGCTTTGTTACTATCTAAATTTAATCAATAATTTAGTGCTTTGACTAATCCATTGATTTCATCATTTTGTCTATATTAAGCCCACCAAGATCCTCGAGGTTGTTCTTAATCTCCTCATCGATTGATAACTGGCGTTCCACTTTCTTTACTTCCTTCTCAAGAAACTTTTCAACTTCTTGAGATACGTTGAACATTAAGCCCTGCTCACGCGCTGCTTTTCTCGCTCGCTTAAGACGAAAATCTAAGTCTGATGGGATTTTAATGTTCAGTGATACCTTGGGTTGTTTTTTCTGTAATGACATATCGATTCTCAAGTTTGCCTGCAAAATACTATAAACTTTTCTACCTTTTTAGCAAGAAAACTTTTGGGGTGATGAACTCTGAATCGAATAGGAGGCACGAAAAAGCTAAAGGTATTTACTACGTTGAAAATTCAGGCCTCGCGTGCACGAGGCCTTTTTCTAACGGTTAAGGAGGGCAATGCATCCTCAAGGTAGAAGGTGGGGACGATTACTTATCTATAGTTATGGGTATAGCGTTATCTCATAGAGAAATTTTCGTTGTGCCATTGCGTTGGACACATCCCGTCAGAGATCAGTTGTTCTTTTAAGTCCTTCATCATTTGCTCGGGTCCACATGCGAAGAACTGATGATTTTTCACAGGTGTCTCGACAAGCTCTGTGATCACTTGTGCATTCAAACGCCCATCAAAATCGGCTTGTGTATGTAGCGTTACGTTTTTGCTCGGTATTAACCCTGATAGTTTTTTAATGATTTGTGCATAAAACTTACCTTTGCCGACATAAAATAGGTGAATAGGTTGGTGCGATGGCTTCACAGTTTGAAGCCAAGATAGGAAAGGAGTGATCCCGACACCACCAGCAATCCAAATTTGTGGTTTAGTACTATCCTTTTCAGCGTGTAATCGACCGTATGCACCATCAATTTTAACTTTGTCTCCAGTTTTTACTCTTGAGTACAGTTCACTTGTGTGACGGCCTAAGCAGCGTATAACGAATTTCAGCTCTTTTTCATGTGGTGCTGAGGTGATGGTAAAAGGGTGAAAGTGTTCTACTTTATCGTATCCAAAATCGAGGTAGGCGAATTGCCCCGCATGATAGTGAATGCCTTTGCCAACGGTATTGAGTGTAATTTCAAGGGCACCGTCAAGCTTCTCTACATGAGTAACAGTGTAGTCTTGATAGGTGGTTGGCTTGATGAAGGTCTTATATAGCCAGCCTAAACTACCCACAAGCGAAACGATGACCAAAGAGATACCAGTGACACTCTCGATGACGAAAGGGACATCCGAGAAAAACGTATGGTAAACCGCAATTAGAAATATTGGCCCCATGAGTTTGTGCGTGTAGTACCAAAGGCGGTAAGGCAGTGTTTTAACCATGCTTACGCTACCAAGAAGCAGCAATCCATACATTGCCCATTGACCCAGCTCTTCTCCAAATTCAGCGAATGAAGGATCGATACCATTCCCAGCTGGGCCGGGTACCAACAACCAATGAAACGAAGCACCAACAAGGCCGAAAATACCTAACCATTTATGCCAGATGTACGCACGGTCCATCCCTCCCACCAGTGACTCTATCCATTTTGGTCTGCAGCTCAACAACATCGCTCCCGCCATAGCGATCATCGAGACTGTGGCAAAAAACGCTGGGATCTTGCGGGCTAACTCAAGGTCACCAGGTAAAAGGAACCAGACAATTACACTGCTAAAAGTGATCGATATTAGGGTTTTTAATCGGGGAGAGAGCTTCATTTTTTTCGTCGCTTATCAATGGATTCTTTAATCAGAATGCAATATCAAGTGTGAATGCGAGCTGAATAATACGGTTATGTTTCAAGGAGAAATGACAGCGTGGTCAGGCCTTGTTTTTAACCACTCAATTTCTCCCACGCTAACTGCTCGATAGTGATAGAATCCCCTCATTAGAAATATCGAGAACCACTATGTTTATCCATCATGTAAACGGCATCGACTGGCTGGTAATTACCGCCTTTGAAGAACTGAAACCGATGTTTATCGAAGATGCTGGCCCAATCCCATCGTACTTCTCTATCAACAGCGAACTGAGCTTGATTGACCAAGCTAAGCGCAGCTATGGTTTTTTGCCAACACTTCGCGGCGTGATCACTGATACTGGAACGTATCAAAGTAAAGATCTTGAAGAAGACTTGAACCCGCAGCTAGCGTGTATTGTTGAAGGGCGTGGTCGCGTGTTCATCTACCACGGCGATTACGTGGCTTTTGTCGATGATGAGCAAACCTTCATTACTCGAATGGATTAAAGCCAGTGAAGTAGGGCGGTTGTAACCCTTGATTGAAAACTAAGGCCTCGCGTTTGCGGGGCTTTTTTGTGCGTGGTAGGTTTTGCTCGGTACATTCATTACCAATTTGCGAGTCGTGACGGAATCTTTCACTCATTAATCGCCTAAAACGGCTGTCTCATAGTTATACAAAAGATCTATCAATCACCTACTAGATGGGTAATCAGCAGCATTCTTATTGGCAAAAGCTGAGCGAACCTAGCGGGTGTTTGTTATCGAAAATAATAACTTTAACTATGTATTTAGGACGTCCCACTATGGCTAAGAAAATCATATTCATTCATGGTCGCGCTCAAAAGCCCGACAAAGCACCACTTCAAGCACTCTGGTACGATGCGATAGAGCACGGCTTGCAGCGAGACTGTGGAGACTCAAGCTCCTTACAAGCTTTTAGAAATGTCGATAAACGGTTTGTCTACTACGGTGAGCTTTCAAACACATTGCTAAAAAGGCCAACCGAAGACCCTGTAAGTCGACAACAGGCATTGGCGGAGCTTAAAGAGTACCAAACTGACCAGTTCAACGAAGCAACGTATGATGATGTATCTAAAATAGGCTTTCTTAAAGAGGCCTTAGCAGATACTTTTTCCGCGATATTGGGGCGAATGGGTGTGGCAGAAACGCTAGTTACAATGGTCGCTCCCGATATGGCTCACTACTGGAATGAAGATACCTATTTTGGTAGCGATGTTCGGCATAGATTGATGGTCGAACTGAAGGAAGCGCTTGATAATCAAGATGATGTGATGATTGTATCGCACAGCCTTGGTTCGATGATCAGTTATGACGTGTTATGGAAGCTATCTCATTACGGAGAGTACAGACACGACTATGGCGCCGATAAGAAGGTAGACTTATTGGTTACGCTCGGTTCACCGCTTGGTGATGAAAACGTAAAAGACAGGCTTAAAGGCAGCCGCCTAAAAGGTGATAAGAAGTATCCTTTAAACATTCAACAATGGATAAATATATCTGCAGAAGATGATTTCATCTCTCACGATAGTGAAATCAAAAACGACTATAAAGAGATGCTTGAACTGGGTTTAGTACCCGGCGGCATGAAAGACATCTACCCAATCTATAATCTCAACATCCGCAACGGGAAAAGCAACCCTCACGCGTCAATAGGCTATCTCATCCACCCTGAATTTATTGCAGTGTTAGATGATTGGCTCTCAAGTTAAGTCAGCTCTTACTAATTTCTGGTTGAACAGCAGATACAATAAGGCCTCGCGTGTGCGAGGCCTTTTGCTTTCAAACTAAAGTTAGTTGAGCTTAGCGGAAGCTTGGGATGATTGCTGGAATCCCAGGTAGAAGGCCAACTAATGCCATCACGCTTGTTAGTACAACGAACATAATGCCCGGTAGTACCCAACGGCTCATCTTACTCAGTTCACCACTTCGTTCTTTACAGCCAACTAAGCCTAAGTTGTCTAGCAACATGGTGATAGACCAACCAAATGCTGGGTTCACAAGCGCTGATGAGAACACAACAATCGCTGCTGATTGAGTGGTTTTTCCTTCACGCGTCATCTCCATTCCTGCCTCTAGCAGTGGAACGAATACACCCACAATCAGTGCCACACAAAGTACAGGTTGCCAGATAGCTAAATCCATTGGGTAGCCCCAAATCGCGGCGATGATACAGAACAGAGCCGTCAATAAAGCACCCGCAGGAATAGGACGTTTAGCAATCGCCGCAGGTACGATGTAAGTACCCCATGAAGACGTAAAGTTAGTACCGCCAAGTAGCGAGCCGAATGTTTGACGAATAGAGGCTGTGGTCATGGTGTCATCAATGTTCATGTGTACTTTTTCAGTACGCTCTGGGTAGCTGATCTTTTGGAATACTTGATGCCCCAAGAAATCTGGTGACCACATCGCTACCGCTAGAATCGCGAACGGCAGTACTACCATGAAGTGTTCAATTGTCGGTAGGCCTAGCATCCAACCTGTGTCTTCTCCCCACCAATACATAGGGTTCATGTTCGGCAGGCCTGGCTCTGTTTGGAAAGCGAATGGCGCACCCATAGCAAATGCGATCGTACCACCTAGCAAGCAGCTAAGAGGCACAGCTAACCAACGTTTACGGAAGTGTTCTAGTAGTGCGTATAGAATAATGGTGCAGAAGATCACCACAAAAGCGATGTAGCTCATGCCGATACTTTCAGCCCAAGCGAACAGCTTTTTCACTTGAGAAGCAGTGCCTACAAAGCCAAGGTAGAGCAGCAAACCGCCACACACGCCTTTACTGGTGAGGTTGGCCAACATACTGCCCCCTTTACTGATGGCCAACATCAAACCAAAAGCGCCAATTAGCAAGCCAAAGGCCATTGGGTGTCCGCCGGCCGCAACCACAATAGGGATTAAAGGAATGAGTGGGCCATGGGTACCTGCAAGGTTAGCGGTTGGTAGTAAGAAGCCAGAGAAAAGAATGATAAATACAGAGGCGATGAGCAATTCATAACGAACGTTTTCTAGGATGAAGCCTTCACCTAGCCCTAAAGCGCCTGCGAACGTGGCAGCAATAGCGCCCACCATAACCACTTTACCAATGGTTGCGGCCATCGCTGGGATGGTGTCTTCTATCTCAAATCGGTAATCTTTAAACGGTAAGTTTGGACGCCAGCGCTTAGGCGACATGATTTGTAATTCGTGCTCTAGATATTGTTCTCGGGATTCAAATTCTGAGCTTGGTTTGTGTTGTTGTTCATAGGAGAGCTCGTCCTCATGGGTTTGAGGCTCCTCTCTTGGTATATTTACGGACTCTAAAGTACTGCTCATTTTGATTCCTTTCTTTCACACTCTAAGGTGCGTTGTTCCAACAAACGTAATTTACTCACGACACCAAGATTGAGCGGAGTATGTAGCGATATTTTTTTCTTCTACACAGAACGTGATGACTCACTTAGTGATGCAAACAATGCATCAACTTATATTTAAAAAGTCATTAACATTCAGTTGCTGCTACCTTATACCAAACCAAAAAAAACAAATAGACTCAGTCGGTTAGACATTAGTCGTAGGATGAAGGTGCTAGAATGAAAGACTGTAAATTGGATGGGGCGGCTTGTTTGTAGACGATGAACTTGATGGATAATAAACGAATATCCAACAAGAAATGCTTGGTACTAAAGCATCCGATAAAGTCTATTGACGAGGGCTTTCTGGCATTCTTGGGTGTGGTTGGATGGTGATGCTGTCTGAAAAGTAACCGATACGTTTGAGACCAAGGTATACGCTTGAAGGCAACTTTTAGTATCTCAAAGGGAAGATAGGCACCATCTAGAGAGGTGCCGAGCAAGTTCGATGTTAGTGTATTAAAACTCAACCACCAAAATAGTCATCAAATTGTGTAGAGAGTCGTTTTAAGGGTTTGGCTCCCTCATAATGAGCAGACGTTTTATTATGGAACTCAATGAAAGAGAGCTTTGTTTCAACATCGTACTCACCAATGGCTTGGTCGAGGAACAGAAAACCGATGCTGGCGTATAGAACGTGCTCTGGTTCGTTATAGCCATCAAAGAACAAGACGACGCCCAGTTTATCGCCATCTTTGTAGAGATGATAAAAAACGTCATCAGCCTTAACTGAAACCCCACCATAAGTTAGATCATGCAAAGGGGTACGACGTTGTCGAAACTTAAAAAATACCCAATTGTCTAGATTCGGAGCTGTTGCGAACAACAATTCTACCGACGAAAATGACTCTTGTATTCCACCAGCACTAATCACAAACTCCCGCTTGTTGTCTTCTCGAATAGGACTAAATTCGAACGTTAAATTTGGATCTACTTTGTTTAGAGCCGCAGATAACTTATCGAATGCTACTTCTTGGTCCTTTTCGAAATTAAACAGCATGTCTTCATTAGTTTGGAACCACTTCCAGAAGTTTTCTTCCTCAGAAGCATTAGCGTTGAAACCAAATATTGCGACACACGCTAGTGCGAACGACAAGACCGAATTTTTCATAATGTAATCATCGAGATATGAATATAAGAAGGTGTTTGTACTTTAACTTATCCCAGCCAATATTCTTCGTAAAATGGATGATGTTTGTGATGCCACGGGATAACTTTTGCGTTACATGCTGCTTTTGTTCTTTGAATTCGAATCTTAATCCTTCGAGAACTAACATTTTCGAGTTAAACCTATTGATAATAATTCTCATTACGTTGCTTTATTGTCTCAAACACACTCATTGTTGCGGAGACCAACATGGAACACTCGGATATTACTCAACTGCTTATTCCAAAGAGCGATTGGGCATCGCCTGATCTCTTTCTCTATGAAGGAGAAGACAAACTTCACCTGAGCTTAGAAGGCGCAATTCAATACAGTGGATTGAACAGCATTGGTGGCGTAGTTCTGGGCTTTAGGATGATCCAACACGCGGTGCAACTCGCGGCGGGTGACCAGTCACTGCAACGTGATGGCATTAGTATTTATACCGCGTTCCCTGGACGTGGTGCTCAAGATGCCTTCGAGTACACATGCCGCGCACTGCGTGATAGACGTTATTGCTGTGATACCACATTGCACCACCCAGCCGCGCAAACTGGGCAACGTGGTCAGTTCTTGTTTACGATTCGCTTGAACGAGCAATCTATGGTGATGACGCCAGCCAACGGGCTACCAAGCAAAAGCTACTTTGAAGCTGATCGACATTCACAAGACGGCCGAGAAGCAGCATTGAGATGGCGTGATGAGAAGATTAACTTTGCCAATACACTGTTGAGCTTGTCGCCTGAAGAGTGCTTACGTGTGCTGTAGCTCCTTGTTTTTATTAACAGAGTGAGCTTATTAACAGAATGAGCTTAAAAACAGAATGAACACAGAAATAGAATGATCAACAGGAGGTTGCTCGCTTTTTAAGTGGGCGACCTTTTTGGTATCAGCGTACTTAGAAACCAGATTCCTAGTCGCGCTTAGGCTTGCTGGAATGACTCGTTTTTACCCAATATATTTAAGTGATTAAGTGAGTCAGTTTTCATAGTATTGCACTGCGTGCGGTTATACGAAGTGATATAATTTTTGCTTAAAGCTTTGAAGAGCTGATGAATTAAAGGATTAGTACGATGGCAAAAACAATCTCATTGGTACTTGGCAGTGGTGGTGCTAGAGGCTTAGTCCATGTTGGCGTTATCCGCTGGCTGATCGAACATGGTTATCAGATAAAATCTATTTCAGGTTGTTCAATTGGTGCACTTATCGGCGGTGTTTACGCTGCGGGTAAGTTGGATGAATTTGAAGAGTGGGTCACCAGTATCGACCAAACGGATATGGCCATGATGTTGGACTTTTCGTGGCAATCGAGTGGTATGTTCAAAGGTGACAAGATCATCGATACACTGCGTCAACTGATCGGTGAGATCTCAATTGAGGAGTTGCCTATTCCTTACACCGCGGTTGCTGCCAACGTTGCTGATGAAAAAGAGGTTTGGCTGCAATCTGGATCTCTGTTTGATGCCATTCGTGCATCTATCTCTTTGCCGCTGTTCTTCACTCCTCATGTTATCAACGGTGAAGCGCTGATTGATGGCGGAGTCCTTAATCCTGTACCGATTGCTCCTACCTTTGGAGACAATACTGACGTTACTCTGGCGGTGAACTTAGGTGGTGAACCTGAGACACTTAAACAGGAAGTGATACCTATTTCCCCACCAACAAAGGAGAGTAACCTGCACGACAAGGTTGTTCACTTTATCGATAACCTAGGTAGTAGCGTAAAAAACAAAATGAACTTCAACTTTGTTGCGTACGATGTTGCCAACCAAGCATTTGATGCGATGCAATCGACCATTGCACGTCAGAAACTGGCCGCTTATCCTGCCGATATTACCCTTGAGATCCCCCGCAATGCCTGTGGCACTCTGGAGTTTGATCGCTCACAAGAGATGATCGATAGAGGCTACCATTTGGCACAAGCGAAATTGGGTAACCGGCTTTAATGATTGGCCGATGACGCAGCGAAGAGAGTATTTATGTCAACTGAACTCAAACAACTTGAACTTAACGATTTGATGGCAACGAAAGATGTCATTGTGCTCACCAGCGTAGAAGATCAGGCGATATCTTGGTTAACAAGTTACTACCACAAAAACGCTGATATTCAGATTATCGAGAACGCACATCAGGTAGATACTGAAGCGATTTTGTCGCAATGCCGAAGCGGTCTTCACGAAGGTAAAAAGGTCATCCTCACTGCCCAATTTCGTAGCCAACTTCCTATCATCAATATCGCATCCCTGTGTAATGAACAGCGCAAATCACTGATTAATATTGAGCTATCAGGCTGGGATGAAGATCAGCGCCTGCCACAGTCGTTTAGTAGTTTTTAGCTTGTAGTCATTTTAGATAAAATTAAGGCCTCGCATGAACGAGGCCTTGGTTTTGAGTGGAGTATGTTACGAATGCTCAGTGGTAGCTTTACACTGCTCACTCCAAGTTATTACAGGTTAAGTTGGTGAGTAATCTGGTCTAACTCTTTTAGCCATTGTTGCTGCATCTTGGGTTTCTGATGCTTTGGCTTACGCTGTTTGTCATCCTCAATTAAGGTTTCTAGTTGATACAGCCTTTCCAATATGGCTTCTTCAGAATCAAGACTATCGCCTGTTTGATTAGGGGTAGGTGAGGAACCACTGTTAGTTGATCCGCTCTTCAATAACTCAATATCTGATAACTCAGGGTCATGAGCTTTCGTTTCTGAATCAATTTCACCATACAGCTTTTCAAGGTCATGCCATTCCGTTAGCTCGCCGTCTTTAATCAACCAATAGCGGTTACAGCTTTTTTCAATCAGCTCTCGGTCGTGCGTTACAAGTAACACTCCACCTTCAAACTGATTAAGCGTGTCGCTGAGTTGATCTTTGCCATCGATATCAAGGTGGTTTGTAGGTTCATCGAGCATGAGTAGGTGATACTCTGCCAGTGATAGCCCTAGCATCAATAACCGAGAACGTTCGCCACCACTCAATTCGCTTACTTTTTGAGAGTGTCTGTTGTACTCGAAACCAGCGCTGATTAACGCGATTTTACGTCTTTCTTCACAGAGGTCAGTTAACCCTTCAAGAGAGTCAATCAAGGCGTCGTTGTCATTCAGTTGCTTTAGGCTTTGGTCGTAAAAACCGAGTCGGCAACGTGGATGGAACTGAATTCCCTCGATGTTATTTTCACGCCGCGTATAGTTCTGCCAGAGCATTTTCAACATTGATGACTTGCCGCTACCATTACTACCGATAATCACAACTCGATCGCCACTTTTGATCTGTTGCTCAATCACCCGAAGTAGTACAGGTGCATCAAATGCGGGCTTTACATCGAGTTTGTCAATAGTGAGTAGTCGATTTGCCCTAAGCGCTTCACCTTTTAAGGAGAGCTGCCAAGGGGCTCCAGAGGTCAGCTCGGTTTGTGACTCTTTTAGTCGCTCGACTCTTTTCTCCATGGTTTTGGCTTTTCTTGCCAGATCTTCGTTGTCATAAACTCGTCCCCAGTTCGCTAATCGTTTAGCGCTTTTCTCAACACGATCGATCTCTTTCTGTTCTGCCATGTTTCTCTGTTTTGCAGCTTCATCAACTCGTGCGAGTTCAGTTAGTGCTTTTGAGAAGGGCAGTTGGAAGTAATTAAGGCGTTTGTCTCTAAGTATCCAAGTGCAGTTGGTGACTTTGTCCAATAGCTTTCTGTCATGTGACACGAGAACAAAGCTACCCCTCCAGTTGATTAGAAAGCGTTCTAACCACAGTAAGGTTGGGAGGTCGAGGTGGTTACTCGGTTCATCGAGCAAAAGCAGGTCTGGCTCTGAGATCAGCGCTCTTGCGAGTAATAGGCGTGTATGTTGACCACCACTTAGAGATCCCGCTGTTAGGCTCCAATCACTGGATGGAAAGCCCATATCAGAAAGGATCAGCTCTGCGCGCCATTGGTCTTGTATCTGTTCATCTTTGGGAAGCTTTGCAACCACGGCCTCAAGCATAGAAAGGTGCTCTAAGTTCGCTGGCAAATGCTGCTCGACTTGTTCGATTAAACAGTGACTCGATATGGTAATAGCACCAGAGTGAGGTTCCTTGTTACCGCAAAGTAGTTGCAGTAGGGTACTTTTTCCGCTGCCGTTGTAGCCGACAAGGCCGATGCGGTCACCTTGTTTAAGGGTGAAAGAGATGTCTTCAAACAGAGACGCTGAAGGTGTGTTGAATGTAACTGATTGGGTAGATAATAATGTGCTCATTGGCTTACTCAAGTTTTTCAGGCGTAATGGCGCCTATCGTCAGTTTTTCGCTGACAATAACCTCGTAAGCTAGAGGGAAGAGACTCTAGTTAGTTTGTCTGTTTTGCTACTTCGCTCAAGCTAGGTTATCGCAGCACGTTGCTGGTAAAACTTGAGCGAACTTCGTAAGCAAAAATGTATGCAAAAGACAATGCACACTGGTTCATGGTTACCTCCTTTTATTTCGTCTAGTGGATGGATATGGTCATTCTATCAGCTGATCTTTTAAAGTCTATGATGGTTCAGATTTAGTCGAGTGAAATACGGTAAGTAAGACAAGAGGTTGGTTGGCAGGAATGACCATTGAGTAAAGAAATGGCCTCATGTAAACGAGGCCATGATAACTCAATTAATTTTTCTAGCGAGTGATATTGGTAGCTATTCTTTGACGTTGTTTATTAGCTTATACAGAGAATCGCTTACTTTCCTTTCGTATTTATCGACTTCTTTATTTATAGGTCCAGAAAGAAATGAACGAACGCTTACCCTTATGCCAAGATAAAAATATGCCTTTGAAAGGTTAATCGATGCATGAGTTGATGGAACTATTACTCCATCTTTTTTCGAGAGTTGGATATTAATATTTACTCGTCCAGCAAAGTTGAAATTTTTGTCTTTATCATCACTGTAACCATTAAATAACTTTTTCACTTTATATATTAGTGTCGCTTTGGCTTTGAAGTTAAGTGATATTACTAAGGTATCTATGTCCTTATGCCCAATATAAAAATTGTTGATAGTATGACTCAGGTTAACTCTTCGTAGTTTGACCTTTAAAGGTCCCCAACCAACTTTCTTATCATGCAATGGGATCACACTCGGTATGACATCACCAGATCTTTCCGAAATGGCGTGTCCAATGACTTCAGACAACAATGAATCTAGGCTACTCTCACTTGGAATGTTTCGAGGGAAATCTAAGTAAGTGTTTGTAAAGTCGGGGTAATTATCGTCGAGTAATTGTTCAGTATCCAGTTCTTCTATGACTTGCTTCTTCTTATCTTCTTCGCTCAGGCTATCCCATTTTATGCGAATTAGGTCTAGCGCCTCATCCAGTCGCTCAGAGCGGTCACCTTCTGTTAACTCACATACTTCTGTTAGAAAAAATTCAAGTGAGTCATCATCCATCTGTTTTACTATATCAATATATTTATCTACTAGCATAGTAACCTCCTAATAAGTCTACGTGCTGCAGTTTTTGATATTAACGTTGTTAGCTTTAGGGTAACTAACTTATACCCGATTAATATTGTAGACGCATTGTTAGACGAATGTGTGCAATGAATCTCATACTGGAGATATCGCTTAGGTCGAGGGTTGATTTATACAAATAAGATTAGATATCTATAGATTTAACACACTCCATATAACTATCTGAATTTTTTGAAATATGAATATATTCCATATTAAAAATCAATTGAGGTTACGTTAAGAATTGATAAATACGAACACCTTCTGTGTAACCAATGCCGTTTAACCTTGTTGCTGCGTTGGGATACAAACACTGGTTGGCAGAGTTAAAAGTCGATCTTCAAAAACATGAATATTCGTGATTTTCGCAAGTTCATCGTTATCCGAATACGGCATTTTTACGATGGAATTGTTAAAGCTTACACTTGCGACCATGTCGTCTGGATGACCAACAAAACCTATTTTGCATGGATCAAACGTTATCTCATGAACGCGACCAGTATTATAAGTGACCGTTACCGTAACTTGTTTATCCATGCTATTCGTTATTTTGGGGCCTGCTACTTCCATGCAACCTGTTAAAGAAACAAACAGCATGGTGATGATTACAAATCTCATAAAAATCCCTTTGATTTATAAATGGGAATTGTAATTAAAATCAATTGGTTATGATGTGATCTGAGATCGGAAACTCTTTAAATTCTTAAATCTCCAAAACAACCACACCAACTCACCTCACTGGCAGCTTGGTCTTTGTTTTTACTTGGCCAAAGGCGAAGCTGGATTCAATAGAAGCGATATTAGGTAGGCGGGTTAACTGCTTGCGGATAAATTGCTCGTAGCTTTTGAGAGATTCACTCACCACATGCAATAGGTAGTCGTGATTCCCCGTCATTAGAAAACACTCTAACACTTCATCAATCGCTTCAATGTGCTGCTCGAAGTCTCGCATGTTTTCTTCAGTCGGCTTTTCAAGCTTCACCAATACAAAAACATTCACGGGTAGGCCGCACGCTTCTTGATCGACACTGGCGTGATAGCCTCGAATAATCCCTTGTTTCTCTAATGCTCGGACTCGGCGTAAACAGGGGGAGGGAGAAAGCGCGACGCGATCGGCTAACTCTTGATTGGTGAGCCGTGCGTTGCTTTGCAGTTCAGCCAGTATCTTTTTGTCGATCTCATCCATTGGCATATTCCATTAATATTAGGGTTTAGTCTGCAATATTATTGCTCAAAGTGTATGCCTTACTTCGCAAATAGCAATCTTTAACATCTATGTAACACTAAAATTAAAGGAGGTACAACAAGGATGGAATGATTTAGCAATTATGAATACTTCAACTCAACTGAGCCCGCTGCGCAAAACAACCAAACACGAACAAGCAGAAGCCCTTGCGATTGAGCAAGCAAAACACTTCGGTATTGACCCAAATAGCGATTATGGCACCACGCTGGTGGAATTGGCGACGACGCTGTACAAAGCTAATACCAAAACACACGATCTTTGGGCAATAACGGTTGATGGCCTTTCGGAGCTGGATAAAAGTGATCGAATCGCTTGGTTTAACGCCAAACGTTTCTTGTCATTCCAGATCGCTAAGATTCTCGATAATCTACAAAACCCAATGCGCGCGACATACCAATCTATTGCGACTAACAATGGTAACTTTGCGTCTAAAGGTGCGTACCCTATCTTCGACAATGTCGCGGCTATCTTCTCGGCAAGCCCAGTAATTACGCGCACTGCGACTTATCTGTTTGCCTGTACAGAATGGATCGAAGATGCGTTCAATGGCAAAGAGCCGCTGCACGATATTTATTCTCGACTGTTAAATCCAACCTCAATCTCACTCGCCAACCATATGGTTGATCTTGAGGCTGGTTCGAGAGCGAACGAGTATCTTGCATGGAACTTCAACTCCGGTATGGCGGCCATTGATGGCTTACTCAGTCACTTACTAGGGCATGAGGATATTGTATTGGCCTCGCGCAATATTTACGGCGGTTCTTATCAACTACTGGAAGATTGGTTTGGTAAGCCTTCGAACTTGAATGTTGCGGTAGAGTGGGTGGATGGTTATTCCGGTGATGAGTTCGCAACTCGCCTTGATGAGGTTGCTGATAAGTACGCAGGCCGTCTTGCAGCGGGTAAGAAGATCTATGTCTACCTTGAGTCACCGTGTAACCCGCATGGGTATGTGTTAGATATTGCCAACATCAGTAAGGCCGCTCATGCTCGCGGATGGGATGTGATTGTGGATTCCACTGTAGGCACGCCACTGCTACACCCAGTACTCAAACGTGATGATGTGATGGAAAGACCGGATTACGTGATTCACTCGTATACCAAAGAGCTGGCCGGTTCTGGCACCACCACAGCAGGTGTTGTGATTGGCCGCAACGAGACCATGTTTGTACCAAAAGGGGAAGAGGTCACTTTCACCAAACCCAATGGCGATGAGGCGATGATTCCATGGAACGAAACTCTATTTTGGAATGTGTATTACATTAAAGGTGCATTCTTAGATGCAGACAAAGCATTTGAAGTACTCAACGGCATGAAAACCTATGAGATGCGTGTGGTGCAGAAAACCATTAATACCCTCACTCTTGCGAAGATCTTTGATGCGCATCCAGACATTAATGTGTCGTGTCCGGCTCTGCCAGACAGTGACAACTACGAGCACTGCCAGAACAACATGCATTTAGGTTTACCTGCGGCTCTGTTCACTATTGATATGGAGGGCAACGGCGACCGAGCGCCAATCAATCGCGATGGGTTTAAACAGTTCTTCGATATGTTGGAACCTGCAATCGGTATGCAAGTAAGCCTTGGGCAAACTAATACTGTAGCGCTGTGTCCGGCACTGACTACTCACTCAGAGCTGAGTGATGAGGCTCTCAATGAAGCAGGCATTAAACCTACGACTATGCGTATTTCGATTGGTTTAGAAGACCCTCGTATGTTCATTGCACATATTATTGAAGCGGCTAAATTGTCGATAGATCGTAAGCATGTTGATTTTTCATCGAGCTTCCCAAGCAACGAACGCATCGATGAGATCTATATGCAGACCTATATGGACGTGCACCAGAGGTTCGTGAAGAGCCTGCCGAAGTTCGGACAGCTGAGTCAGTAAATTTGCTTGGTAATCTAAGTCAGTAGGCTATTACAAAACACAAGCAACACCCTGTTAGATTAAGAGTCGGCAGGGTGTTTTTATTGTTATGGTTTCAAAGAATTACGACGACACTGATTTGGCGTCATCCCAAATCTTTTTCGGAAAATCTTGCACAGGTAACTGGTGTCTTTCACACCGATTTCATCTGCTAGTTGTATCAAGCTATGGCCGGAGTGTATGAGTCTCCAATGTACGTGTTGTAGGCGCAACTCTTGCCAATATTGGTGAGCAGACATACCAAACTGTTGTTGGAATAGTCGGTCTAGTTGGCGACGACTCACTCCAATCAGGCCACCAATATCATCAATGTTGGTGCTCAGCTCTAAATGTTCCTGCATTAATGAAATCGCGCGATCGACATGACGGTTTTGGTAACAGCCGTGCTGAGATGATTTTAATCGGTGATGATTACTACGGCTTTCGTCGACCAGCATATCAGCTAGCCCTTTTTCAGCTCTAATCTGGCCAACATGATCTTGCAAGATCGCGATAAGAAGGTCGATAGTCGCACCGCCGCCTGTACAGCTGATGAGTTTTTTGTCGAAGTGATACAACTGCTCATCACGCACCACCACCTTAGGATAGTTCGCTTTAAATTCATGATGATGTCGCCAGTGAACCACGACTTGGTGATTGTTTAGCAACCCTAATTCAGCGAGTGTAAAACAAGCATTGTCGATACTCACGATCTTGATGCCAGCTGATACGACCTTTTTAAAAAATGAGCGATACAGAGGAGCTTGTTGTTGTGAATCTTGAGCCGTTCGGCTGCCAAACAGGACGACATAATCAACGTCCTTTAGCTCAATTGTCTCAGGAGTGTGCTCAACCATGATAGGGATATTGCTACTAGACGTAACCACTCCTTGAGTGTGAGACATGATCTTCCATGAACAGTATCTTTGCTGACTAAGATCCGCGTCATCGGCGGAGAAACGCAGCTTGTCTAGAAATGCTCCAAAGGGAAACACATTGAAGTTGTCTAACGGAATCAATAGAAACCTGACGCTCTTAGATTCGTCCATAGCAGTGATCTCGTATGTCTATATAGTCATATTTTACGTCCATATATTTCCGTTATCAATTTGCTTTTCGACACATACTAGCGACAGATTCAGTTATCTTGTTGAAGATTAGTTATGACGTTTGAAGTGTGGTGTTTGTTTATTTTGTCTGCTTTTGGGTTAGCGTGTATTCCTGGTCCTAACTCTTTATTGGCGCTCAGTCATGGTGCTCAGTTTGGTTACAAGAAGACCCTATGGACGATTTATGGTGGTGTCTGTGGTTTCTTTCTATTAATCACCATAGCCATGCTTGGGTTAGGCACGCTGTTGGAGGCAGAACCGGAGCTGATGATTGTTCTTCAATGGCTAGGCGCACTGTACCTCGGGTTTTTAGGTTTGAAGTTGTTTTATGCGCCTAGTGTTGATGTTGAAGGCAAAACTGAAACGGTCATACTCTTACCGCGACAGCTCTTCAAGCAAGGTTACTTTGCCGCATTATCCAACCCAAAGGTGTTGCTATTCTTTACCGCGTTTTTGGCTCAGTTCATCGACCCGAACAAGGCCTTTTTACCTCAGTTCGTAGTGATTACAGTGACCTTTCTGTGCATTGAATTTGCGGTTGAGTTCGGCGTTGCGAGAGTCGCAGATAAGGTCAAGGTGATGCTCCTAAAAAATGGCCGCATATTTAACCAATGTTGCGGCGCTCTTTTCTTAGCAATGGGAGTTATGGCGATAGTGAAGAGCTTGTTTTAGTGAGTAATGTAGAACACGTAAAATATTCACCTTTGAATCTGCGTGTTAGTCATCATCGCGATGAGTCTGGCAACGCGTTCTCGCATGTCATGCCTTTCGACAATCATGTCGAGTGCGCCGTGCTCTAGTAGAAATTCACTCTGTTGGAAATCTTCGGGTAGCTTTTCGCGAACGGTTTGTTCGATCACTCTGCGGCCTGCAAAACCAATGCGCGCTTTGGGCTCACCGATGTTGATGTCACCAAGCATCGCTAAGCTCGCTGATACGCCACCGAAGGTTTGGTCGGTGAGTACCGAAATGTAGGGAAGCTTTGCGTCAGACAGACGTTTTAGCGCGGCGCTGGTCTTGGCCATTTGCATTAATGCCATCAGTGATTCTTGCATGCGCGCGCCTCCACACGCGGAAAAGCAGACTAAGCTACAATTGGCTTCAATGGCTGTGTCGACAGCTTCTACAAAACGCGCTCCAACCACTGAACCCATTGAGCCAGCCATAAATGAAAACTCAAAAGCGCAGGCGATAATAGGTAGCCCTAATAGCTCACCTTGCATCGCAACCAGTGCGTCACTTTCGCCAGTGTTTTTGTGAGCAAGTGTTAGACGTTCTGTGTAGCGCTTTTTGTCTTTGAAATTGAGTAGATCTTGTGGCAGAAATTGTTTGCCTAGCTCCGTATGTTCGCCTTTGTCCAAAAAGCTCTCTAGTCGATTTCGTGCTGACATTCGCATGTGGTGGTTACACTTAGGGCACACCTCTAAATTCTCTGCGAGTGCGATACGATACAAGACTTGGTCGCAGCTCGGGCACTTAGTCCAAATGCCTTCAGGGATTGAAGCTTTGTGAGTACTGATTAAGTTCTTCTTATTTAATAGCTTTTCTAGCCAGCTCATGCATAAACCTTGTTATCAATGCTTTGAAAGATGAACATTGTATAAGCCAATTTTTGGTAATAAAGTGTCTAATATTGGTTTTATAATCCAACTTTTTGGGATAGTGTGAAGGGTGAAACAACAAGGTGCTAGATAAAATCGACCAACAGTGGCTTAAGAGCTTTCACTGCGTTTACGAGAACAACAGCTTTAAACGCGCTGCGGAGTTCCTGTGTTTGCCGACTTCAAATGTCAGTCGCCACATCGCGTTATTGGAAGAGCAACTGGATACTCGATTATTCGAACGAACCACTCGTCGCATCGCGCCAACCGAAGTCGGCGAACAACTCTATCTACGTACTCAACCTCTGTTGGACAAGCTTAGCGATGCACTCGAAGAAGTAACGCAACAATCACATGAGGTAATAGGGCAGCTCAATATTTTGATGCCAGATTCTCCGGAGCTTGCCCAAGCAGTCGTGTCCTTTTGTACCAAGCATCCTTCGATTTCGTTGTGTTGTGACACTAGTATCAGCCCGAAAGAGAACTTTTTGGATGGCTTCGATGTGATTTTGAGTTTCCACCGAGGAAAGCTTGATGATAACAACTGGATAGCCAGAGAGATTAAACGCTGGTCGAGTGTTGTTGTTGCATCTCCTAAGCTTCTGCAAACCTGCGCCAAACCAGCGAAGATTACAGACCTAAAACACGTACCTTGTATCACTAGTTTTACCGCTCTCAATGGCACGCCTTGGGTGTTTAAAAATGACAAAGGTGAACTGGTAACACAGCGAGTAAAGTCAGCATTTAAGGTCAATAGCGGGCAACTTGCTATGGCTGGTGGACTAGCGGGTTTGGGTTTTGCAATCCTGCCAGCCGAACTGTGTGAGGAAATGATTAACGCAGGAGATCTAGAAGTCATTGAGTTGGAATATCAACCCGAAGACTTAGTTTTGTACGCCTTCTACGCATCAAGAAAGCATATAGCGAAGAAAGTTCCTGCGTTTATCGAGCATCTACATAGTTATGCAGGCCAGAATGACTACAAATAGATTGCTTGGTAATCGACAGAGTTTGCAGAGAGCGAGATTTTACCTAATCCAATTTTCTCACTGCGATTGTATTCATCGATTGAGTGGTCAAATCCATAGGCTGTTGCTGGGGCCATGTACTGAGTTACGCCCAAGTGTGTGGTTGTAATGCCGTCATGGCCGTGTCCACAGATAACGTCACGGACTTGATACTGCGTAAGCACTCTCATCACCGTTGTATCATTCTCTAGGCGAATCGCCTTCATCCATTCGGCACCAACGGGGATAACAGGGTGGTGGACAACGACGATCGGATGGTGAGACTTTCTAAGATGCTTTTTAAGCTGCGCCATGCCACGGTTATCAATACGTCCTGAACCTAGTGGATGTTGGTTATCGAGCGGTTTGAAGCTCGAGTCGAGAAACACAAACTCACGCCCACAAACAGTGGCTTTGTTGGTAACGCAAATCGTTGAGCCTTTTAACTCTGCGCGCATTAATGAAGAGTCGTCATGATTGCCTGCAATCGCGTAAATTGGCTTGTTTCCAATATACTGTTTTATGAACGCTTCTAGCCGAATGTAGTCGCCTAACTGTGGGTTACAGCAAATATCACCGGTTAGAAAAATCGCTGTGCAGTCAGGATCGCTGTCAGCGTATTCCAATGCTTGGCGTAGGTTTTCATAGCTGGATTCATCGGATAGGTGACAGTCACTGATTTGGTATACGATAGTCATTGTTATAGTCCAATTATGACAATGAAGAAGAGCACCTACCGATAGGCAGGCGCAGATTTAGATCAATTTGCTTTGGCTGCTTCGTGTTGCTCAAACATGAAGGTAATTGCTTCGTCATTCAGACACGACTTACTCACGTATTGACGTTGTTTACCAATATGGATGATTAAGCCTAGATCTGTCTGTTCAAGCTCGTCGATTTGGCTCCACTTGATGGTGTTTGTGGTTTTGTAGTTTTTGTAACTCACGCCGTTTTCGTCACCTGAAAAGATCACTTTGCTTCCCGCGCCAGAACTGATTCTTTGTCGCCACAACCACCATGTTCTTTTGCAATAGACACTGAATGCTTCAATGACACTCAGCACAATAAAGAACCAACCGACATAGCCGCTCGGAAGTAGTTCAAACTCTAATAGAACCACACCAAAGATAAGGAACAGGAACGCCTTCATATAGGCTTTAGGAAACTGGACAGGGACGCTCGTTTGGTCATAACACTCAGCAAAGAAAGTTTTGTCGAGCGTGTACTCTGTGGTGAAACCGGGTTCTTTAGACATGTGTAGCTACTTTAAAAATCTTAGTGGATTGATGATTTTGCAATAGAGGTAGTGTATCTCTTCTTATCCGCTTTCCTTAGTGATTTTGTCCCTCTTTTGTAAATCGATACTTCTAAGAAGCGAGTTACTCTTTTTCGGTGGGTGGGGATAACCAACGATAGCCCGCTAAATTACTGAGCTTGTTTAGCCGTTTCTTATGACCCACAAGCCTTCTATATAGAGGTGCTCATCTGAATATTTGTCAAAATGTGACTCTAGATCACTCTCTTTGTTACTGTCATAAAACCTTCACACTCTTACTGATAGTTTTATTTATCTATGTTGTGTTATAACCGAAATGGTATTGGTTCTGTGAATGATTTATAGAGTCCGCAGTAATCAGGTCAGTACTCTAGGTCGGGAGATGTATATGAGAAAAGGAAGTCTGGGTTTTAAGGGAATTCTGTTAGGTTCCGTTGCCTTGTTAATGACGGTGTTATTAATGGCGAGCGAGCTCTATGGATACAAACAAACAGAAGAGTTCGTGATTAGGGATGTAGAGCGGTATTTCACGGATTATACCAAGCAACAATCTCTCACCGTCGAGCAATACTTCGCTCAAAAGGCATCCAGCGTTTCAAGCATTGCCAACCACTATAACAACAAGCCTTTCCCCTCAAATTACGTAGAACAAACTCAAATACTGGCCAAAGCAATGGACATAGGCAGTGTGGTTATCTCATTGGATAATGGTGATGGATATTGGAACCAGAGCGCCAACACTTGGCCAAACCATAAATATGAGGGTGACGTTACAACGCGAGAGTGGTACTTACTGGCGCAAAGACAGGCTGGCGTGTCGGTTACAGAGCCTTATATTGCGAGCGATGGCGTCATATGGATCAGCTTTGTACAGAAAGCATTTGATGGCACATTGTCTTCCGATTTAACGTTGGACTACCTTAACGAAGTAGTAAAACAGGTGTCTGATATTCCTGGTGCTGTGGCGATCATGATGGATCAAAACACGACCGTTTTGGCTTCTTCTTCACCGGAAATCAAAAATGGTGTTAAGGCATCGGAATTAGACGGGTTTGGTAGCGTGGCTCTTAATGCAGTAAATCAGCCGTCTGCTCTCCAAGAGTACGAGTTTAATGGTACAGGTAAACTGCTTTTCTCGAATGCCTTTAAGGTGGCGGACAAAACATGGTACTTCGCGATTCGCGTAGATGAGTCGGTTGCTTTCGCTGAGCTTTACGACTTGCGCCAAGAGAAAATCGTTAGTGTCTTGTTAGTCATTCTGTTTACTGTTTTGATTCTGACTGCTGTATTTAACTACTTATACCGCCCTGTTTTAGCATTACGAGATTTAGTAGAGGGTTTGGCGCAAGGTAATGGTGATTTAACAAAGCGCTTACCGGAGAACTCCAATGATGATTTAGGTCGAATTGCTAAAGGAATCAATGGCTTCGTTTCTCAACTGCAAGATATGGTGCTTGAGGTTAAGTTACTTTCATCAGAACTAAAAAGTAGAACGGCTAATCTATCAGAGCAGTCACGTGTGAGTGCGGAAAGATTGACTGAGCACGCTGCAGAGACTGAACAAGTAGCCACTGCGATTGTAGAGATGAACTCTACTGCGGAAGCTGTGGCACTGAGTGCGTCTCAAACGGCTCAACTGACGCAGAAAGCTGAGTCTCTCGGCCATGCTTCAATCGCTACCATCGAGCGCTCTAAAGAGAGTATGGTTGAGTTGAGATCAGATATTGATACCGCGATGGAACGTGTTCAAGACATGAATCTCAAATCAGAGAGTATTTATTCTATCTTAACGGTCATCAGCGATATCGCAGAACAAACCAATCTATTAGCTCTTAACGCCGCAATTGAAGCTGCGCGCGCGGGCGAGCAGGGCAGAGGCTTTGCCGTGGTTGCAGACGAAGTAAGAAACTTAGCGGGGCGTACTAAAACCAGCACCGAAGAGATTGAAAAAGCACTGAATGAACTCTTGGTTGGCAGTAAAACCATGGTTGAAGCGATGGAGAGCACCAAGGCTCGATGTAATGATACGGAAGAGAGTACCAATGGTTTAGAGGCGAGTGTGGCCGAAGTGTCTGTACATATCACCGAGATTAACGATGCAAGCATGCAGATTGCGACGTCCGCGGAAGAGCAGAGCAGTGTGACCCATGAAATTGGCCGAAATACCAATCAGATCAACGATATCGTTGTTGCACTCAAAGCATCAGGTATTGAGATGGATGAAGGTGCAGCCAAACTTGTTGAGGTGAATAACAGGCTTGATGACCTAATGAGCAAATTTAAAGTCGAAGAGTCGAACCGCTAATACGATTGTAAAGACAACAATCAAAAGCTGATAGAGCCATCACTCAATGATTTGTGTGGTGGCTCTTTTTGATCCGTGACGTTGTTTTTGAAGCAGTATACAGAGTTATTTAAATCCTAGCTTGGGCTCGATTGCTATTCAAACATGACCTTTCTCTCGTAGTTACACACAGTACAAGTCGATAAATAGTCTTCCCAAAATAAAATAACATTGATAATGAGAATTGTTCGCATTAATATATATTGTAAATGCGAATCACTCGCAAAGTACTGGTGTGTTTACACAGTATTAGAACGTCTCATTATCAAGGGGAAGGATATGAAGAAATTGGCATTGGCTGTGTCATCACTATTGTTGGCGATATCACCATTGGTAAATGCTGCTGGTGACAAAATGAAGGTAGTGACTACATTCACGGTCTTAGCTGATATGGCTTCAAATGTAGCAGGGGATGCCGCTGAGGTCGTGTCTGTCACTAAGCCTGGTGCTGAGATTCATGGTTACGAGCCAACGCCGAAAGACATTGTTCGCGCATCTGATGCTGATCTTATTTTGTGGAATGGGATGAATCTGGAGCTGTGGTTTGAGCAATTTCTCTCAAACATGAAGGGCGTTCCGGCGGTAACGCTGACCAAAGGAATCAATCCAATTCCAATCGCTTCTGGTTCTTATGAAGGTAAGCCAAACCCTCATGCTTGGATGGGCTTAGATAATGCACTTATCTATATCGATAACATCGTAGAAGCATTCGCTGAGCACGACCCAAACAACGCGGCGATTTATGTAAAGAACGCAGCTGCTTACAAAGCCAAACTCCGAGCAACCATCGAACCTCTAAAAGACCAGATCGCTCAGATCCCTGACAGTAATCGTTGGCTAGTCACATGTGAAGGGGCGTTTAGCTACCTTGCTAAGGATTTTGGCTTGAGAGAACTGTATCTATGGCCAATGAACGCTGATCAAGTCGGTACTCCGCAGCAAGTACGTTCAGTTATCGATGGCGTAAAGCAAAACCATATCCCTGTCGTATTTTGTGAATCAACCGTCAATACCTCTCCAGCAAAACAAGTGGCAAGAGATACCGACGCCCAGTATGGCGGTGAGCTGTTTGTCGATTCGCTATCAACTGCTGATGGTCCGGTTCCCACTTATCTAGATTTGTTGAAAGTGACCTCGACTACTGTAGCAAATGGTCTGACTGCGACGAACTAAGACATATTTCCACGATATTAGACACAATGAATTCAACCGATATTGGGAGTAAAGCATCTGTTATGAGTGATGTTAAAAATGAGGAACGCCTTGGCATTTCAGTCAGCGATGTAACGGTTACTTATCGGAACGGCTACACAGCCCTTTATGATGCGGACTTTACCGTACCGCAAGGGTCAGTGACGGCATTGGTTGGTGTGAATGGAGCCGGGAAGTCGACTCTTTTTAAGGCAATCATGGGCTTTGTTCCTATGTCCAAAGGGCAGATCCAAATATTGGGGGAAAGCGTTAAAAAAGCGCTCAAAAGTAACATGGTGTCTTATGTGCCTCAGTCAGAGGAGATTGACTGGAGCTTTCCTGTCTTGGTCGAAGAAGTGGTCATGATGGGGCGTTACGGTCACATGAATTGGCTACGTAGACCTAAAGATGTTGATCATCTTGCTGTCGACCTAGCTCTTGAACGTGTCAATATGCTGGAGTTTAGAAAGCGTCAAATCGGAGAGCTATCTGGAGGGCAGAAGAAGCGCGTGTTCTTGGCGAGAGCACTGGCACAAGAAGCAAAAGTGATTCTATTGGATGAACCCTTTACCGGTGTTGATGTAAAAACCGAACATCAAATCATCGACCTGCTTAAATCGCTTCGCGATGAAGGGCATGTAATGCTGGTATCGACGCATAATCTTGGCTCTGTGCCTGAATTCTGCGATAGAACCATTATGGTCAACAAAACGGTTCTGGCCTCAGGTCCTATTGAAACGACTTACACAGAGGAAAACCTACAGCGAGTATTTGGTGGTTCACTAAGGCACTTCAAATTAGGTGGTAATGCACTTCATCACGATGAAGATACGAGGGAACTGACCATACTTACGGACGATGAAAGACCATTCATTCAGTATGATGGCAAGGCGTTAACAGCGAAAAAGACGGAGCCTCAATTATGATTGAGCTTTTGTTACAGCCATTCAATTACGGTTATATGACTAACGCCATGTGGGTGTCTGCCTTAGTTGGTGGCGTGTGTGCATTTCTCTCTGCGTATCTGATGCTTAAAGGATGGTCCTTAATCGGAGACGCTCTGGGGCATGCGGTTGTGCCGGGTGTTGCATTGGCTTATATGATTGGACTTCCTTTCGCTTTCGGTGCCTTTATCTCTGGTGGGATAGCGGCAGGCACAATGTTGTTCTTGTCTGAGCGCTCTGGCTTGAAAATCGATGTGATCATCGGCTTAGTCTTTACTTCATTTTTTGCACTTGGTCTTTTTCTTATCTCCATCAATCCTATCTCTGTCAGTGTTCAAACCATCACCATGGGTAACATTCTTGCGATTACGCCAGAAGATACGCTTCAGCTAGTCGTGATCGGTGTGGTTACGCTGGTGGTTCTATTGGCGAAGTGGAAAGATCTTATGGTGACATTCTTCGATGAAAACCATGCGCGTTCAATAGGGCTTAATCCGGGCGTTTTAAAGGCGATCTTCTTTACTCTTTTATCTGCATCGATTGTTGCGGCGATGCAAACGGTCGGTGCGCTGCTTGTTATCGCTATGGTGGTGACGCCGGGTGCAACAGCATACCTGTTGTGTGACCGTTTTCCTCGGCTGATTTTGGTGTCCGTCATTATTGGTAGCACCACGAGTTTTGCAGGCGCTTACATTAGTTTCTTCTTAGATGGAGCGACAGGCGGCATTATCATTTGCTTGCAAACCGTTATCTTCCTTTTTACGTTTTTCTTTGCTCCCAAGCATGGTTATCTGGCTGCCCGTTTAAGGGCGAAAAAAGCACGAGTAAAGAGTCCAAGAGCAGGCGAGCTCACTTCTTCTGATTCGCCAATTGAGCACACATCTTTGGCAAAGGAGTATTAGTATGGATTTGTTGTTGCCATTCCAATTCCCCTTCATGCAGAACGCTTTTTTTATCTGTCTGATTGTTGCTCTGCCGACTGCACTTCTTTCTTGCTTTGTGGTGATGAAAGGGTGGGCGTTAATGGGGGATGCCGTGAGTCACGCTGTACTTCCAGGCATTGTTCTAGCGTATGTAACAGGTTTGCCGCTATTGTTAGGGGCATTTTTGGCGGGCATGTTATGTAGCTTCCTTACAGGTTTTTTAGCTGAAAACTCAAGAGTAAAACAAGACACGGTAATGGGGGTGGTGTTCTCTGGCATGTTCGCACTAGGGATTGTGCTTTATGTAGCGTTAGATACACATGCGCACTTAGATCATATCTTGTTTGGCAATATGTTAGGCGTCGATACACAAGAGCTTAGTACCGCCTCGATCATCTCAGCGGTGGTTGTTCTTGGTATTGTATTGTTCTGGAAAGATTTCTTGTTGCACTCCTTTGACGAAGTTCAAGCTAAAGTGAGTGGCTTAAATGTGACCGTGCTGCATTACACCTTGCTGACGTTTCTCTCGCTGACGATTGTTGCGACGCTGAGTGCGATTGGTCTTATCTTAGCGATTAGCTTGTTGATTGCCCCAGGCGCGATAGCGTTTCTGTTAGTGAAGCGTTTTTCAAGCATGCTGTGGATTGCGTGCTTAGTGAACCTAACGACCATGGTGTTAGGCGCGTACTTAAGTTTCCATATCGATAGTGCACCAGCCCCAACAATCGTTCTGATTCAAAGCTTAGTGTTTATTGTTGCACTTGTACGACGTATCACGATTACTAAGAAGCAGTCGCAAAAGCTCCGTACAACGACGGCATAACCTGGTCTGAGCATGAAACCGTACATCGTCAAAAGCGCTCACACTAGAGCGCTTTTTGTTTATGAAGAGGTTCTAGAAAGCTGTGATTAAAAGAATTTCTTAATTGCTTTGTCAGCACAAGCAACATCTAAATGTCCGCCCGGCGCGCCGCCGACACCAATAGCACCAATCATAGCGTTATTCAGTTGTACTGGAACACCACCCGCTAAGAACAGTAGATTCTCATCCATGTTCTGTAGAGGTTGCATAATAGGTTTATCAGCGATGAGCTTCATCAAATTACCAGATGGCTGTTTCATGCTGGCAACGGTGAAGGCTTTCTTACGCGAGCTGTCTAGCGTGTGGATACCAGCACCATCCGAGCGTAATTGAGCAATCACGTTTCCCGACAAATCAACAACGGTTGCTGAAACCTTGTAACCGTCTGCCTCACATTGATTTACCGCTTCTTGAGCCAGTTGGAATGCAGCTTTAGAAGAGATTTGTGTAACAGATACGGTTTGAGTTTCCGTTGCCAATGCAAAGTTAGAGATACCAAAAGAAGCGAAGGCTGCGGCGATAAAAGTTCGTGTCATTGTTTTCATGTTTACTCCGTTAATACATATTTTTGTTTGGATTTGTTTAAGTACCTGTGTTTCGACAACAAGGTGTTTTTAATCAACATGGTCATACTAACGAACACATAATTGCGGCAGCCTTTCCGAAACATTACAAAATTGTAATCTTGGTTATATTCGAGAAAGGATGTTGATAGAGTGTATTGAGAACGAGGCTCATGGATAAATGGACGTTAATGAAAATACTATTGATTGAAGACGATCTTCATATCGCCAAATTTTTGGTGAATGGCTTTCAACAACAAGGGATTAGCGTAACCCACGCGACAGATGGCATCGATGGTCTGCATGAAGCGATGACTGAAGAGTTTGACGTAATTATTCTCGATATTATGTTGCCAAAAAAAGATGGCTTTGAGGTATTGGCTGAGCTAAGAGGGCAAGGTTACGCAACGCCAGTGATTATTTTAAGTGCAAAGCATTCAGTAGAGGAGCGTGTACAGGGACTACAGTCGGGAGCGGATGACTACTTAGTAAAACCCTTTGCTTTCCCTGAGCTTATAGCTCGTTGTCAGACGCTGACTCGCCGTGGAAAGCAGCCTGTAACTCAGGCTTTATCGCTTGAGTATGGTCCTCTTAGTCTTGACCTCATCAAACACACTCTATGTCGTGACCAACAGGCGATTACTATCAATCAACGTGAGTTTATGTTGATGAAGCTACTTCTTGAGAACCCAGAAGCGGTAATGTCTAAAACCGCCATTTTAGAACACGTATGGGGACATCAATTCGACCCACAAACGAACGTTGTTGATGTTCTGGTGTGTCGCTTGCGAAGCAAAGTGGATAAAGGGTTTTCAACACCACTGATTCACACATTGAGAGGTGTCGGCTATGTCCTCAAGTCGTAATATCGAACAGGCTTTGGCGAAAGCTAAAAATCATCTGTTACTGCGACTTATGGCGACGCTATTACTCTGCTTGTTGCTGGTTGAACTGATCGTCGGGGCGATTTTCTTTTTCGATCTTTACCAAACCGAAAAGAAGATCATGACCTCAATGTCGGCTGAATATCAACGAATCTTGACCTACGATTCGCCTGAGAGACTGACTCATGTACTGGAAGCCAATCCGCATCGGCTTATAGAGAATAATATTGCGGCCTTTGTTGTGAGTAACCAAAGATCAAATGAAGCTATGTTTGTTGCGGGCGACACAAATGTATCAAATAGCTTATCGAACTTGAGTGGAGCTGATTCTGTCCGTTCACTTTTAGAGTATCAGATTGACGATTCAAAAATGTGGCTCGAGAGCTTTGTTGTTAGTCCCTACATGTCGCTTAGAATGACAGGTGAAGATTACGACTTTTGGTTGGTATTGGACAATCGAGCTAGAGATCATGTCGCTTTTAATCAATGGTTAATGACACTCTATGCACTTGTGGCTTTGTTGATCGTAACGGCAGTCTTTACTCGTAAAATTATCCAAAATGCTATGTCTCCGCTGATCACATTGGGTGACTTGCTAGACCAACTCCAGAAAGGGCAGCTGGAGCTTAAAGATATCGACACAGAGCCAGCACAAGGGTTAGAGGTGATCAGTTCAAGTGTCCGCAGTTCAGTGGCGAGACTCCACCATGTTACAACGGCCTTGAATACTACGGTTGATGCTATTGCTCATGATATTCGAACGCCTCTTTCACGCATCACTTTAGCCTCTCAAACCGCCTTGATTAATAACGGCGATCCGCAATCAATGAAAGAAGCGCTAGCCGACTGTGCCGAGCATGCAACACAAGCGAGCAATATGTTGACAGCTTTGATGAAGCTTAACGATGAACTTACAGGCAAGCGCATACCGCAGAAAACGGAAACTAATGTATCTGACGTTATTCGTAATGTTGTGAGTTGGTATGAAGACGTCGCCGAAGACAAAGAGATTACGTTGATTGTCGATGCGCCAATCGATTTGAGCCTTCAATCGGACCCAGATAAGTTGACGCAGGTGTTGGTTAACTTACTGGATAATGCGATTAAATATACTGAACCAAATGGCCATATCACATTGATTGCTGAACGAGTGGGCAATGATTCGGTGAGCATTTCAGTTCAAGACACGGGCATCGGTATCGACCCTAAATTTCAAGCCTTAATTTTTGAGCGCTTGTATCGAGTCGATAGTAGCAGAAGTAATGTACAAGGCTACGGGCTAGGCCTCTCCCTCGCGTTGGCTATGGTCGAGAACCTCGGTGGCGACTTAACTGTCGAGTCCACAGTAGGTGAGGGAAGCACTTTTACTATTTCGCTGTAGTTTTGTTTGAACACAAGTAGAACGAAATTAAAGCACGATACGGATTACTTGATTTCGCAGGGCTAGAAGATCATCTATGGTTTTACTGATTACTTATATTATTTGTTGAATTTATGTCTTTCATTTTGTTTTATTGATTTTACTTATTAAATATTTATCAATGGCTGGGTATTTATGTACAATCTCTTGAATAGTAAGGTGATTTATAATTATTTGCTCATGATGACATATCTTTGATTTGGCTGATCGCGCATATCCTTACTTGTTAAGTGACAATAATTCAAAAAAGAAAGGTAAGAATGAAGTTCTATATAGCAGTGACGTTGGCTGTGTTTTTAAGTGGTTGTGTTACAACGGCTGAAAAACCGAAGAAAAATAATATAATCAAAGAAATGGTAGCTGAGACAACCCTCGATAAATTGCATACAAATGGAAACGATCTATTTTGTGTACAACCAAAGTATTTGGCGTGCTTTGATATAACGCAGCAGCAATGTATTAGTGAAATGGAAGAAAACGATGATTTTTGCGTAGCAAAAGTTGAGAAGAAGCTTCCGAACAAGACATTTGACGAGGTGGATGAGTATTCGCAACTTTACGCTATGTGCCTTGTAACCTCTCATGTAACAACACACCTAGATAAGCTTGATGATATCGGCCCTTGTTTGAAAAAGTTGGAACTCGACCAAGACTTGTTTAGAGATACGTTATCTAAGTAGCGTATGAGTAAGTTGCTTTAGCGTAATTGAAATCGAAGGCCTCGCGGTGTGCGAGGCCTTTTTCGTTTTTAGAAGTGTAGAAAGTTCGGTTAGTGGTCTTTTTGTGATTTTTCGGTATGCTATGCTTAATAATTTCGTTTAGCGACTGAATCTGATGCAAGATAATCCAAATACATCCCGAGCCGAGCTAGAAGCGATGACTCTGCTAACCCAACTTCGTGGCGATCGTAGTATCGATGCGATTGAAGACGCTCACCAACAGTTGAAGGATATAGAGCGACGTTACAGTGTTGAGCTGAATGAGGTTTATAGTCAGTATTTAAAGGCTGTTGAGGCGTTTCGCTGTGATCGACTTGATGAAGCCGTAGATCGGTTTATGGTTTTTTTGGAACGTTTAGAGTCGGAGACTGATAACGACATTCTACTCGCATACGCTAATGTCTATCTTGGAACCATATATGCGTCCAAAGGACAATTTTATCGCTCACTCGACTACTTCAAAGCAGCTGAAGCCCTTCGAAGAGGTTCAGATCATAAGCTAGGGCTGTTTTTGAATATTAACCTAGGTGGTATTTATATCGATCTAGAACAGTATTCCAAAGCACTAGAACACAGTGAACTTGCTTTGGAGCACAGTAAGCATGTAGCGAATCCGGTCAACTTATCGCTAGCGTTGTGTAATCAAGCCATCGCTTTTGCTTACACCGATAAACTCGATCAAGCACTCGAAGTGATTGAACGCTCTTCTCAATTATCTCTATCCAATGAAAACTGGCATGGTTACACATACAGTCGCTTTTACTACGCATTGATTTTGTCGATGAAAGGTCAAAGAAAGCAGGCATATGAGGCGTATAAAGAGAGCTTTGAACTAGTTAAACAGCACGCAGATACCTATTTGAGTCTTGAGTTCTACGATAAGTACGCGCAGTTTCTATTGAATTGTGGATATTATGATTTTACCGCTAAGTTCTGTAAGAAGTCCCTTGCAGCGAAAGGCTTGGCAGACAATGTTCGTATAAAACTGTCATTGCTTAATACACTCGCACAGTGTCTAGAGAAACTTGGCGAAGTGGAGCAAGAGTGCCAGGTTCTTCGCGAGGCTTGTGTAGCCTATCAAACCTTAATTAATCAGAGTAAAGATAACGAAGTTAGTTATATCGACTCCATTCTTGAGCATACCCGTGTTCAAGTAGAAGCTAAGAACTCAGATCTGTTCACGCGCAACCTCGGTTATTTAAATGAATTAGGGCAGATGATCGCAAGTACAGAAGATCATCAAACTGATGTACTTAAACTGTTTAAACACATAGGTGAGATTGTCCCATGCTCAGCCTTTAGTTTGGCTTTATATCGTGCAGATCGAGATGTACTCGATTACCAATATTTGCTTGATGAGGGTGAGTTTCAACCTGCGTTTGAGGTTGAGTGCGATTGCGTGTCGAGAATTGGAATCTATACACTCAAGAACAATGAGACCTTGGTGCTTGATACTTGTAGCGATCAGGAGTTGGAGTTGTACTTAGACAATGGTTGTTCAGCAAACAATACTTGGGTCAACAAAGACGAAAAGCCTGCTCAGAATGGTATGTCGGTGATTTGTACGCCGGTCATTTTTAGTGGCGAGACTTTGGGCGTGATCAGTGTTCAGAAAAATGAGAGTTATGCATACAAAGACTTTCATGTTCAGGTGGTCATGCAACTGGCGAACTATATAGCTGTTTCATTGAAAAATCAGTTACAACGCCAAGAGTTAGAAGATAACCGTCAGTATATGGAGCAGATCTATCGAACCGATCATTTAACAGGTTTGAAGAATCGCTTTGGTTTGAGACCTTACTTAGAGGAACTTATGAACCGATATGGTTCGGGCTTTGATATTGCTACCGTTCTACTCGATGTTGACTATCTGAAGGCGTTTAATAACCACTACGGCATGGCGAAAGGGGATGATCTGTTGGTGACAATAGCCGATGTTCTTCGTCATGTATCTAGAGGAGAGGGCGAAGCATTTCGAATTGGTGGGGACGAGTTCGCGATATTGTTTCCGCATCCGGTAATGGATAAGGCCATCGAAGTTGGACAAGCGATTAAAGCACATCTGAAACGCAGTGCTATAGAGAATCTGGGGGCTAACACAGAAGAGTTTGTCACTTGTACGATAGGAGTGCTTGAATCATCAAATATGCAAGATATCGTCACCTTTGAACAACAAGTTCTCACCGGAGAACGAGCATTAATCAAAGCTAAGAAACACCAACGTAATCGATTGTTACGATATGAGCATTCGAATTAAATTCTGCTGACTCATTAATGGCATGAAATTCGGTGTTCGAATTATCATCTCTGTTGAGATTAATGTTAAATCAAGTAGCTGATTTTATTGGGGATAAGCGTAAAGTCTCGGTTTTGACTAAAAGTACTAATTAAGTTTTATATTCTTAATTGTGAGAATAAATTGGTGTTTAGTTCTGATTGGCGTTCAGTGGTTAGATGTTTTTTAGGTTAATATCCACTTAATTAAGAGTGTTATGTTCTTGATTTGCATAAATAATTAAAGAGTTCAAATAAAAAAGTTGGCGAAAATCAGAAGCTTGGCATACACTTTCCTTGTAAACAGCCTTATCTCATTGATTGGATAGGGTAAATGCTTCGGCGCTACTGACGATAGTAGCAAGGTTTAACATAGCTTTGAGGAAAGTTTTATGGCACTCACGAAGGCCGATTTGGCTGAGAACCTGTTTGAAACACTCGGATACAGCAAACGGGATGCCAAGGAAACGGTTGAAGTGTTTTTCGAAGAAGTTCGTAAAGCACTAGAAAATGGCGAACAGGTAAAACTGTCAGGTTTTGGTAATTTTGATCTTCGCGAGAAAAACGAGCGTCCAGGTCGTAACCCTAAAACTGGTGAAGACATTCCAATCTCTGCTCGACGTGTTGTTACTTTCAGACCGGGTCAAAAATTAAAAGCCCGCGTTGAAAATATTAAAATCGAGAAGTAGCCAAGCAATAGACCACGCCTAGCGTGGTCTTTTTTTGTCTCGTTGCATCTTTGAAGCATGATGAATACTAAAAAGGCGGTCTTGATGACCGCCTTTTGCGTTAATTGAATTGGACGTTATTAGTTAACTAATGAGTGTGTTTATGCCGCTTTGATATGAGTTGTAATGTAAGGCTGCCAAGCTTGCTGATACAACTCCAGAGACTGGCTTCTTAGGTTATTGATTTGTGCCGCTTCAATATCGTTAATAGGGCGGTTTTGCGCTAACGCGTTGCGCTCAATGCCTTGAATGATCTCATACAGTTCATGTTCTGGGCCACTTTTCACATCAGCGATAGCTTTTAGGTGAAGTTGAACTTCTGCAATGATGTTAGTTTTTGGTAAACGAACCAGTAAGTTAAGGTCACGGTAACCAGAATCGGCTGGAGACTTAAATTTGTTTTTCACTTTAACGACATCCGCCTCACGGCTTACTGCTTCATAGACTTCTACCAGGCTCTCTACATCGTTAGCGATGATGGTTGCACGAGCAAGGTCAGTGATTCTAGTCACGTCGCCGTTGAGTTCTAGAGCGATCTTTTCTTCAGCACGAGCTTGAGATTTTACGCCAGCAAAAAGCGCTTCAGAATTAGTCAGTAGGGCAGTACTTTTACAGATTGTTTCTAGCTCTGCTTGAGCTTGGTGTGATTTGCTGTAAAGCACGTCGAAGTCGGTATAAGGTTGAGTTGGTTTTGAATCGAACGCTTTGATTCCATATAGGCCGCTTAGGCTGTGACGGAATACTTTCGATGACACTTGGTTTTGTGCCGGTGTGCGAGTTGGTTCTGCTGAGTTAGTTGATACAGTTGCTGCGAATGCAGGCGCGCGGCTCAATACAAGAAGCATTAGTGCCGTGGTACGGAGAAATACACTCATTCAAACTCCAATATACGAGGTTACAAAACGGTGAAACTAAAAGGGGTAACCAGTAACGCTAAGAGCAAATTGTTGTTCAAACTCGGTGTTTCTACATACTATATGGGGCCGTTTGAACAGAAACCAACCTTAACGTTTTCTCGTGTTTTAGTATGTGAACATATAGACAAATTAAAGAAGCGTTAGTTCCACATTTTCAAGAACTTTGAGCTCTGCCAAGGTTGCTCTTACCTGTCTATCCTGTACCCTTGCATTATGACTGAACAAGATGAACGAAAGATGAATAATCCTGAATTTTGGCACAATAAATGGGCCGCAAACCAAATCGGTTTCCACTTAGAAGATGTAAACCCACTGCTAGTTGAGTTTTGGCAGCATACCGAGCCTAGTCATGAGAAGAGCGTTTTTGTCCCGTTGTGTGGCAAGAGTGAAGATTTAGTATGGTTGGCATCAAAGCATGCTGAAGTGCAGGGCGTTGAGCTAAGCCAAATAGCTGTCCGCGCGTTTTTCGCTGAACACTTTTATACGCCGATGGTGATGCAGGTTAATGGTCAACATGAGCTGTACCAGTTTGATGAGCTGAGTATCTACACGGGCGATTACTTCACAGCGCCAATTCAAGCCGTTGATACTATTTACGACCGCGCTTCTTTAGTGGCATTGCCGAAAGAGATGCGAGTTCAGTATGTCGAGCGTTTAAAGCAGCTATTGAAACCCGGAGGTAAGATTCTTCTGGTCACTTTAGATTATATTCAGGAAGAGATGAGTGGCCCTCCGTTTAGTGTACCAAGAGACGAAGTCGAGCAACTGTTTTCTGGCTATAAGATTACGCAATTGAATCAAGATATTGCGGGTGAAGATCATCCTAAGATTGCTAAAAAAGGTCTATCTCGCTTTAGTGAAGAGGTCTACTTGATCGAGTGTCAGGGTTAAGACGAACAGCGGATTGCGCATAGCTTAATGTCGAAAACGAAAAGACGGGCACATTAGCCCGTCTTTTTTGTACTCAGTAATATGAACGACCGAGCATAATTACTTTACAAATTAGTAGATCACTTTGACCTTCGAAGCGCTCTCTACAGCATCTTCAATCGCAGATTCAATGCTGTTACGACGAGTTAGAGCAACACCCAAGCGGCGTCGGCCATTGATATCTGGTTTACCAAATAAGCGAACCTGCGTTTGAGGAGCACTCAACGCATTTTCTAAACCTTCAAAACGAATATTAGTTGAAGTGCCTTGTCCAAGAACAACAGCAGAAGCACATGGTCCGTATTGAGTGATTCCCTTGATCGGCATGCCCGTGAATGCGCGTACGTGCAGTGCAAATTCAGAAGAGTCTTGCGACATTAGTGTCACTAGGCCTGTGTCATGTGGTCGTGGTGATACTTCGTTAAAGATAACGTGATCGCCTTTAACGAACAGTTCAACACCAAAGATGCCGTAACCACCTAGAGCGTCAACCACTTTACCAGCCGTGTATTGTGCAGCTTTTAATGCATTGTCAGACATGACTTGTGGTTGCCATGATTCACGGTAGTCACCGTCTTCTTGGCGATGGCCAATTGGTGCACAGAAGTGAACGCCGTCCACTGCTCGAACAGTGAGAAGAGTGATCTCATAATCAAAGTCGATGAAGCCTTCAACAATCACACGCCCAGCGCCAGTACGACCACCTTCTTGTGCGTAATCCCACGCTTTTTGAATGTCTTCTTCTGTTTTAATAACGCTTTGCCCCTTGCCTGAAGAGCTCATTACAGGCTTAACCACACATGGTGTACCTACGAACTCTACTGCTGCTGCGAAATCTTCGTATGTATCGGCAAAGCGGTATGGCGATGTCATCAGTTCTAACTCTTCCGCTGCAAGGCGACGAATGCCTTCACGATTCATCGTTAGCTTGGTTGCGTTAGCCGTAGGGACGACATTTAAGCCTTTCTCTTCTAACTCAACCAGTTTATTGGTGGCGATAGCTTCAATTTCAGGTACTACGTAATCTGGCTTTTCTAGCTCGATAATTGCTTCAAGTGCATCGCCATCTAACATGTCTAACACATGACTGCGATGAGCGACTTGCATTGCAGGGGCATCTGGGTAGCGATCACATGCAATCACTTCTAGACCTAAACGTTGACACTCAATAGCGACCTCTTTACCAAGCTCACCAGAGCCAAGTAGAAGTACACGAGTAGCATTGTCACGAGTGGCGGTACCAAACATAGTTATTCCTTCCGATCTTTTGAACGAGTAATTGAGAACGGGGTGATCATACTTATTCCAACCTCAAAAGCAAACGTTTGCGTAATGATTTTGGTGAATTTTAAGCATAAAAAAAGCAGCCCATTGGAATCGGGCTGCTGATGTAAATTACATGTTAACTTATTGCAATTAGATTGCTAAGTAAGTTACTGGAATATCAGGGTTAATTGCTTCAAGTGTTGATTGAGTATCCGCTAGGTGGCTAATCTTGCCTTCTGCGTTTTCAACCAGAGCTGCGCTCTCAATTTGGTCGAAGTCAAAACCAGCAAGCATTACTTGAATCATCGCCACTTGAAGTGGAGGTAAGCTTGGGTTGAACGCAGCGTTTTCTGCGTAGGCACCTGTGAAGATGTCACCGTTAGCCAATTGTAGAGATACACCACTTAGGTTCTTGGTGTATGGAGCATGGCTACGGTTCATCGATTCTAGAGCTTTGACTACGATAGGTGCTGTCTCTTCAGTCGTGTACTTATGGTCAAGCTCTGTCATTAGACCTTCGGTGATACCCAGATCAGAAGGGCCGAAAGAGTCTGGTAGATAATCTTGTAGTGAACGCTCTTCACGTTCTGGTAGCTGGATTTTAAGTTCTTTTGCTGTCGTCAGCTCATTCATAAATTGACGACAGTGGCCACAAGGGCTGTAGTTGATGGTGACATCAGTAAGTCCCTTTTCGCCTTTCATCCAAGCGTGGCTAATCGCTGCTTGTTCAGCATGAACCGTTTGTCCAAGCTGGGCGCCTGCAATTTCCATGTTTGCACCGAAGTAGAGGTGACCTGAAAGGCCGCGCACCACTGCACCAACGTAGAAATCAGAAAGTGGGGCATATGAGAATGCCGCTGCAATTGGCAGTAAAGCTAGGCGAACTTCTTTGTCAGAAAGACCGCTTGCATCCAGCAAGCTTTGAAACTGCTCTTTAGATATAGTGGCGTCAAAGTTGTCTGCTAATACGATGTCACTTAAAAGTGCTTTCAATGAAGCTGGAGCACTTTCCAGCGCCAGGGTAATACGACTGTTCATGTTGAATCCTTAATTGACCTTAGGCTTTAAGTTTATGCAATACTCAGGAATTTTCTGTGATCATTGTCGCCATTGCATGTTGGTTGTTACATTGTGTTGCACAATTAGAGTGAGGTCACAAATGAAATCGTTTGCAGCCAGCAAAGTGTAATTGATGTCACAAATTGTCAGGTGCATCACATTGCATTAATAAATAGTTTAGTGGAAAAAAAGAGCGCAATTTCCAATGTGTTGTTGGAAAAGCGCTCTAATTTCTATAGAAAAATGGTAGTGGCATACGTCTTCAGTAGTGGCTCACTATTTCGATAGCATGAGTTGTTGGCTGGATATCGAGGTTCATGAGTACAACCACAGCACCAAAGAAAACACCGATGGTGCGAGTATTGACGTGATCACGCCACATAAAACCAAAGCCAGTGAGCTAAATGCCGCATCGCGCGGGTCTTTCTCGGCGCTGGTCGCAGTGCCCAAGGCGTGAGAAACGGTGCCCATAGTCAATCCACGAGCGATTGGACTCTTAATACCAATCAGGTTGTAGATCGGGTAAGCGAATATTGCACCGAACAGGCCGACAAGCAGAACCAATATTGCAGCGATTGCAGCTTCACCACCTAAATGGCTGGAGACTTCCATTGCAATTGGCGTTGTAACGGACTTACCTAACAAGCTAGCGATTAGTCCAAGGTCTGCATGAAATGCGGCGGCAATTAAAGAAGCACTCAGCATCGACATCAAGCTACCGACTGCACAAGCGAGAGTGATGATACGCCAATTCGCGCGGATCTGAGGCAGTTGTTCATACAATGGATATGCTAAGGCAACCACTGCTGGTTGCAGCATGTAGGTAATCCAAGTGTTATCTGCGTAATACTCTTCGAATGGTACACGCCAGTAGGTCAGTATCGGAATAATAATGGCGAGACTAATTAGCAGAGGATTACACAAAGGTGAATTCACCTTTTGACTAATCCAACGGGCAAATAGAAATACAACTATGGTCAATAGAATCCACATGTTATTTACCCTTCGCAATAATTCGGTCTAAAAACCAAGAGAGTGATACTAAAACGATCAGTGTACCGCCAATAGCACTGGCTATAATAGGCAGAGCGTTGGCGACTAACATGTCGAAATGTTCCATCAGCCCGACACTGATTGGTACGAACAAAAGGATCATGAAACGGATTATCAGGCTCGCACCGGGTTGTACCCAGTGAGGTGGTATGATTCCGATCACCATCGCAAAGAAAAGCAGCAGCATGCCAAAGATACTTCCAGGAATCGAAGTATCAAGAAGGCTCTGTATGGCATTACCGGCTGTCAGTGAGCCGATGATCAAGGTAAAGGAGATCATCAGGTACACGAGTTGGATCAGTCTTTCTTTCAAAAGGTGTCTCTGTTGTTAGGTTAAGTTGTGAAGTTAAGTCGATGTATTAGCTAGCCAACTTCTCTACGTATTGATATACGGCTTTCAGTATCGCCATCTTCTTCTCGTCGTTTTCATGCTCATGAGCAAGATTCTCAAGGTTAAGCATGTAGTCTTCAAGTCGACTTTCGTAAAACTCACGGCAGTGGTTGGCCCATTTTTGCTGTTCTGATTCATCAAGCGTCCAAGGATAGTGGCGCGCTTTGTACCTGAATAGCAGAGGTTCAATACGTTCGTCAGCAAAACTAATATCTAGAGCCGCTAGATTGTTTGGCTCTGTTTGGCGAATGATGTCCATCGCCGCTTTGTCTGAAGGCGAGAAGAAACCATCGTACAATTGAGTATCGACGTCGTTGTCTTTTTCATACTCACGTTCTACCGAATAAAGCCCGATGAGTTTTTCACGAATCTCTGGATGCTCACGAAGAAGCGCTAAGTTTGCTAGACATTGTTGACGGTCAATACCAATAGTCTCTGCATTCTCGGCTGTGAGTGTTTTCGCAGGCGCAAGAATAGGGCACTTGTTGAGTTGTACCAACTTGATCGGCACTGGTAGCTCATCAGGGCCTAGTTCGCTGTGTTTGGTATAAAGCCTTTCACGTAACGCGTCTGTATCTAACTCAAGGAGTGGGCTTGGGTCTTTCGCTAGGTCGACCACAATCACTGCATTTTGGTTAGTCGGGTGCCAAGCTATTGGCACAATCCAACTGGTGTAGTTGCATTCTTTACCAAGCATGCCCGAAACGTGCATCAGTGGTGTCATGTTTACGATGTCGACCAGCTCGTTGAGCTTGCGTTTGTGGCGCATGTTGTACAAGTAGTCGAACATTTTCGGTTGAGCAGCTTTGATCTTTTTCGCGAGTTCAATGGTGGCAATTACGTCAGCCATCGCATCGTGGGCATTTTCGTGTTCGATACCGTTAGCCACAGACAGGTGCTCTAACTTAAAGCTTGTGAATCCTTCTTCATTCTCTGGCCAAACAATGCCATCTGGACGTAATGCATGGACAGCGCGCATGACATCCAATAGGTCCCAACGAGAGTTGCCGTTCTGCCAGCTCCATGCATACGGATCGATGAAGTTTCGGTAACAGGTATAACGTGTCACCTCATCATCAAAACGAATGCTGTTGTAACCAAGGCTAGTGGTATTTGGTTTAGATAACTCAGCGTGAATCTTAGCGATAAACTCTGGCTCAGGTAGACCTTGTGACATCGCTTTTTGTGGCGTGATTCGTGTAATTAATGCAGCTTCAGGTGCAGGTAGATAATCAGCTGGAGGTTGGCAATAGATGACCAGTGGCTCACCAATGATGTTGAAATCTTGGTCGGTGCGGACACCCGCAAATTGACTTGGTCGATCTTTAGCTGGGCTCGTACCCCAAGTTTCGTAGTCGAAGAAGAAGTAGGTTGGCTGAGAGTCGTGCTGCATAACTTTGATATATCCAGTTTTATCTGATTTCCCAAGTATTAGAACACCGTGAGGGCGCTAACGCAATGAGCTTAGCCGACTTGATTCGCGATTAGATTTATGTTCAACACCGTGTTTTATTTGAATGAAATCATTTAATGAAGCTCAGCTAGTTTGTCACTTAGTTATAGTCAAGGCGTATGAAATTTGTTTTGTTGAACCGTGTTGGCTTGTATTTGTACTAAATGCGACAGATAGCACAACAAATCGGACGAAAAAGGAATGGATATATTAAAGTTGGCTCATAAAAC
Organism: Vibrio sp. Isolate30; assembly: GCF_022397975.1. NCBI lineage: Bacteria > Pseudomonadati > Pseudomonadota > Gammaproteobacteria > Vibrionales > Vibrionaceae > Vibrio > Vibrio sp. Isolate30. The sequence goes on along the minus strand of NZ_JAKEUS010000007.1, from coordinate 59,082 downwards.
GCCGATAGGTTATTAAATGCATAATATTTATGTAAATTATTGATGTTTTTATAAATATAACTAGGCGTACAGTATGGCTATAAATGTAAATTCAAATGTATCGGCTATGACAGCTCAGCGGTTTGTAAATAATGCCAGTTCCCAAGTCAGTAATTCAATGGAACAGCTGTCATCAGGCTACAAAATAAATAGTGCTCAGGATGATGCAGCAGGTCTGCAGATATCGAATCGACTTAATGTACAAAATCGAGGTCTTGAGGTGGCAGTAAGAAACGCTAACGATGGAATCTCTATCGCTCAGACGGCGGAAGGCGCCTTAAATGAGACGACCAATGTACTCCAAAGGTTGCGTGATTTGTCTCTACAAGCTTCGAATGGCTCGAATTCAAAAGATGATCGGCTTTCGATTCAAACCGAGGTTACAGCGCTTAATGATGAGCTCAATAGAATTGCGGAAACGACTTCATTTGCTGGTTCAAAGTTGTTAAATGGCTCGTTTCAAGATAGATCGTTTCAAATTGGTGCTGATAGTGGAGAGGCGGTTGTACTGAGCCTACAAAACGTACGATCTGACAGCCTTTCTGCTGGTGGCATGTTTTTGCGGACAGCTGAGGGAAAAGCTGATGACTGGACCTTACCTCGAGACGCATCACTAACAGTTGATATAGCTGACGAATATGGTTTTGAACAGGTGACGTTTGATTTGAAGAAAGGCAGCGACTTAGAAGAAATCGCGACAAGAATCAATGGCCAGCAGGATATTGTTAACACATCGGTTGATGGAGAGGGACGACTACAAATATTTTATGGGCCTGACTTTAACGTTAATCTCGATGGCGATTTCCTTGAAATAATGGGCGCACCAGAATATCGCTATGAGACTGTGTCTAATATTGATGTAACTTCTCAAGGTGGTGCCCAAAGGGGAATTGCTTTGGTCGACCAGGCTTTAGAGTATGTTGATTCGCATCGAGCTGAACTTGGAGCTTTCCAAAACCGGCTTGGGCACGCTATTAGCAACCTAAACAATATTGATCTCAATGTGCAGGCATCAAAAAGTCAAATAAGGGATACAGACTTTGCAAAAACAACAACAGAGTTGACCAAATCTCAAATACTACAACAGTCTTCTAGTTCAATTTTGGCGCAGGCTAAACAAGCTCCAAACTCAGCCCTGAGCTTGTTGGGTTAGTCAGTTGGTGGCGTGAACATCATTTTAAGCTTCTGATGCCAACTGTATTCATGGTTTCTTAGGTCTTGAAAAATCAGTTTCCACTCTTGGAAGGTGACAGTTAGAGGGTTATTACTGTTGACTGGTTTAGTGGTGCCGTAACGAACGGTTTCCACTTCCGGTTCAAAAGTGCCAAACAGTTTGTCCCATATGATGAGCACGCCTGCGTAGTTTTTATCAATGTATTGTGGATTACGACCATGATGAACACGATGGTGAGAAGGCGTGTTGAACACCCACTCTAAGGGACCTAATGTGCGTATCCATTGTGTATGAACGAAAAACTGTAAACCAAGGTTGAGAAGTACGACGAATACTACCCACTTAGGCTCAAATCCGATGATCACTAATGGTAGCCAGAAGACCCACATGCCAGAGATTGGGTACATCAAACTCTGGCGAAACGCAGTGCTGAAGTTCATTCGTTCAGAGCTATGGTGTGCCACATGTGAAGCCCACATCCAGCGTGTTCGATGACTGGCTCGGTGGAACCAGTAATAGCAAAAGTCTTGCAGTACCATTAATAATAGGAAGCTAGCTAGCCCCATTTCTATATCCATTAACCTCCAACCAAAGAGCCAAAGGTAGAAGTGTGCGACCAATAAACCTGTGAGCAAATCCGATAGTTGATGCATTCCAGCTAGCGTAAAATTGCAGGCAACTTCTGGAAGGGTGTAGCGAGAGTTTTCCGGTAGATGGTTTTGTTTTTGTCCAATGAAATACTCTGCCAGCATACAAACGATAAAAAGTGGTGCAAGTACCACGAGCAACCATTCTGGATTATTAATGAGTGACTCTATATTCATCTGATGCCTCAGTGTGTAGTAGTAACAGTTGGGTTATTGCGTGGGTTAGTGAATTGATATGGGCTTACCAACGAGCAAAGTGGTCTTCGGTTAAACCAAGCACATGATCAAGCTGGTGGATGACTCCATTGTTGTCTTTTATTGAACCTGAAAAGTGGCCGATGAACTGACGAAAATTGCTCTTGAGTACGAGGAAGTTCAGTTTTTCGCTGCGTTTATTGCAAGGCGTGAAAGTGAGATCAATTCGGCGATCTTCAGAGTGAACCTGCCAAGGTTGCGTGATGTCATCGCGATCAAATTCAAAGTAGACCGAAGGAAGTAGGTGCTTAATACCATTCACCCACAGTGCGTTCTCGCAGGTTCCGGTTTCATTAACTCCTGCAGCCAGGTTCAACCCTAAACGAGTGGATTGAGAAGATTCATCGAAAAGGTGTGTGTTTATGCTCGCCCAGCGCCAACTGGTTTCTCTGCGCATATAACCAGCAGAAAAGTCATACCCTCCCAATGCGTTGTCGAGATTTACGTCATTCCCATCAACGATTAGCTTTCCTCTGACTGCAAGGGCATTGTGTTTCTGGGTATAGGTCCAACCTGAGTAACCCGTTGGCGTTGTCATTGAGAGTGGGTGGCTATTGTTTTCGGATAAAAATTCGAGGCTAGCTTGTACCTGTTTGGTCTTTATCTCTGCCGTCCATTTACCTTGGTTAATGCTGAATAGAATCTGACCGCATGCTATGTGAGTGTCGCCTTGAAAGGGAGAAGAGGTCGTAACTTTGTCGAATGACAATGGTCGAAGCCAAGACTGCTCTTCGATTCGGTTCTCTTTGATGTTGTATACATAGCAGAAGGCTGAACCTAGATAACGAATGTCAGCAATGGCAACACCAATGACATGGCTTGATGTCACTACGCTAACGAATTGAAACTGCTTGTAATGAAAGTAGCGCTGTAACTTATTGGCACGATTATCCATGGCGTTACGATAATCGAACCTCTCTATGTTCAGTTGGTGAGGGATCGTATCAAACTGACCAAAAACAGGTTTGCCATGAGCGTCAATAATACTGGTGGGTGCGTGTCGGATGATTTCAGGTTTAATCATGATGATATTTACATGGTATTAACATAATAGCTATTCTAGTTAGCCGAAAAGCCCAACGTTAGGTCATTAACGGACATTAGAGGATTTGTTGTCACGCTTTTGCCTCAAACTGGAAATACACAAATTGAGTGAAACACAATAAACCGACTTATGTTGTGGATGAGAAAAGCAGTGGAAAAGTGATTAAGGAAGAGCAATGACAAAAGAGAAAATACTCGCTGCTTATGAGCCGAGTAGTGTCCATCAACCATTGGGGACATTAGACATTGCACTATTGTTTGATGGTTTGGAGTTGCGTGGTATCGACTGTAAAGCGTTGTTGTCTTCGCTTGGTTTGTCCAACATTGATTGGCAAAATCCTAATACCCAACTGAGTTTCGCCGACAAACTGATGGTGTTTAAGGCAGTAAATCGTCTATTACCACAGGAAGGGTTGGGGTTATGGCTTGGTCAACAGGCAAAGCTTAGCCATTTTGGGGTGCTTGGCTACGTGCTAGCGACGAGCGAAAACGTTCTGGAAGCGATAAAAAGTGGCTTTAAATATCTTCGTCTAAATGGCCCTATCTTCTCTGTCGTACTTATCCAAGATTCAGATGAAGCCGTTATCCGAATTGAGAACTCCTTAGATATCGGCGAAATGCTGCCATTTTGTTGTGAGTACTTCTTTAGCTCATTGGTTTCTCTGTTTTATCAGTTAACCCGCCAAAATTTACAGCTCAATGACCTGTGTTTTTCTTACCTTGAGCCCACGTACTCTTTACCAGTAAATGGGGATAAGTATCGGCAGCGCTTTGGTTGTAATGTGACGTTTGCTCAAACGTTTTGTGAACTGCGTTTTAGCAGTGCAGTACTTTTTGAACCACTACCTAGCCATGATGCGACAACCCTGGAGCATTATTTGGCGTCCTGTCATAGCATTATGGCAAGTTTAGGCTCTTCTTCTGTTCTCAGTAATCAAGTGAAAGCGATGCTTTATCGAGAATTGGGTCAATTTCCTTCGATTGAGCAATTAGCTCACGAGTTTGGTTGTTCTTCACGAACATTGCGTCGTGACTTATCCAAAGAGAAGACCAGTTATCATGAACTGCTTGCGGAAGTTCGCAAAGAGCTTGCCAAAGAGCTGTTACTGAGCAGCGATATGAGCGTAGAAGATATAGGAGAGCGTCTTGGTTACAGTGATTCCGCCAACTTTAGACGAGCATTCAAGCGTTGGATGAATCAGTCCCCAGCCGAGTTTCGCCAGCGCTTGTCGAATTAGTTTGGCATTTTCACCGTTTATCCTTGTCATAAACCCGCTCTGAGATATAAACAGAGTGACAAAAAACAGGTATGATAGTGCCGTTTTTAATCCTGAACTGGGAAAGTCATGGCAAAGTTAACACTCCAAGAGCAGATGCTAAAAGCTGGCTTGGTTAATGAGAAAAAGCTGAAAAAAGCAAAGAAAGGCTCTAAAAAATCACGCGTTCAAGCTCGTGAAGCAAAAGCAGCTGCGGAAGAGAATCGTCTAGCGCAGCAGGCGAAAGACAAAGAGCTTAATCAACAGATGAAAGAGAAACAGCTGAGCAAAGAGATCAAAGCTCAGGTGAAACAGTTGATAGCAATGAACAAGATCGAGCAAAAAGATGGCGAGATCAAATATAACTTTACTGATGGTACGTTAGTTAAGCACCTGTACGTTGAAGAGTTGACTCAAAAGCAGCTGAGCAAAGGTATTTTAAGTATCGCCCGTGACGGTGAAGGGTATGTGATTATCCCAACCAGCGTTGCAAACAAGATTGCGATGCGTGACGAAGAGTCGATCGTGGATACTCAGGCAGCATCGGAAGAAGCGGTTGATGAAGATGATCCGTACAAAGATTTCGTAGTACCAGATGATTTGATGTGGTAACACGGTAATAAGCCAATTACGAATAAAAAATGCAGTTGCACTCGAATGAGTCAACTGCATTTTTTTTATGCCTCGGCTAAGGTAATCGTTCCAAATGCGATGACATCATTAACCGCTTACTGAGGTGATTTTGAGCAAGAAATTTAATTTGTACTCTAACTATTTTTCAAAAAAGTAACTACTATTTAGTTCTTTATAATCAGTTGGTTATGCTGTTGTTGGTGAGATTGTGCGCAGAGGTTGCCAAAAAAGTATTTTATTTTGTGTTATAATAGCGCCCTCGGGATTGAGTAAGACGTCATAAGTGATTGATTAAATTCACTTATTTTTAACCATGTATATGGTATGGCGCGCTGATCAAATTTTAATTGGATATGGAGTTGGTCCTTATATTCGGATTGTCGAATATGTGTACATCATAATTTATGAGTTTTAAGTCAAAAAAATACAGTATAGATTCAACAGATTATCAAGTCGGTCAAGACAACATCAATAAGTGGGGCATGGATGTCCACAACACGGTTTTCACTGCTTCGGCAGGCCTTTCAATTCTCTTCATTGTAACTCTTCTCGCAATGGCACCCGGCGATGCAAAAGCGGCTATCGACGCGGTGAAAGGCGCAGTGCTCGCGAATTTCGATTTCCTATTCATGTGGGGCGCGAACCTTTTCCTTATTTTCGCTATTGGCTTAGCATTCTCTCCACTAGGTAAAATTCGCTTAGGTGGTGAAAACGCAACGGCTGACTACACTATGGCATCTTGGATTGCGATGCTGTTTGCTGCAGGCATGGGTATCGGCCTTATCTTTTGGGGTGTAGCCGAGCCAACAGCGTTCTTTACCAACTGGTATGGAACACCGCTAAACGCAGAAGCTTACACTGCTGCAGGTCGTGAAGCTGCGCTGGGCGCGACTGTTTTTCACTGGGGTTTGCACGCATGGGCTATCTACGGCATGGCGGCGCTGTGTCTTGCTTACTTTGTTTACAACAAAGGTTTACCGCTATCAATGCGTTCGGTGTTTTATCCAATTCTTGGAGACAAAGTTTGGGGTAAAACAGGTGACGTTATCGATGTAATGACGGTACTAGTAACACTGTTCGGCTTAGCGACATCGCTTGGTCTAGGTGGTACGCAAGCAGCAAGTGGTATTAGTCATGTATTTGGTTTAGAGAACAATCTGTTCTTACAACAGCTAATTATTGTACTGATCATGGTACTGGCTATTGTATCTGTACTGCGTGGTATGGACGGTGGTGTAAAACTGTTGAGTAACCTAAACATGGTTATCGCGTTTGTTTTCCTTGGTCTGATTGCGGTACTTAACTTCACCACTGTTTTGGATTCGCTTGCGACAGCGGTAACGGGTTATGTGAAGAACATTATCCCGCTGAGCCAAACTACAGGTCGTGAAGACACAACTTGGTTGCATGGTTGGACAGTATTCTACTGGGCATGGTGGGTAGCATACGCACCGTTTTTCGGTATGTTTGTTGCGCGTATATCTAAGGGGCGTACGGTTCGTGAGTTCCTATTGTGTGTGCTGATTATTCCTACGTTAGTAACGACGGCTTGGATGTCTATTTTCGGTGGTGTCGCTATTGAGCAAGTGATCGACAAGGTCGGTCAGTTGGGAATTGATCAAGGCATTGCAGACGTATCTCTGAGCTTGTTCTACATGCTAGATGCTTACCCTCTAGGTAACATTCTATCGGTTATTGCTGTGGCGCTGATTATCGTATTCTTTGTAACGACGCTCGACTCAGGCTCTATCGTTATCGATGGCATGACTGCTGGTGGCAAACTAGAAGTTCCAGTTCGTCAAAAGGTTATCTGGGCAGTCATCTCAGGTGCAATCGCAATGGTAATGCTATGGATTGGTGGTACGCAGTCGATTCAAGCACTGCAATCGATCACCATCATTGCGGCACTTCCGTTCACAATTATCCTGCTATTGGGCTGTGTTAGCTTAATTAAAGGTCTTTTGACTGAAGTGGATCAGCCAACGGTGGCTGCTGATACTGCGAAATAATGACGAGTGGGTGCTTAGGCGACTATTTGTCGTCTTAAGTGACACTATTAAAAATCGTAACATCACATAGATGACAAACGCCCTTGTTTCTGCAAGGGCGTTTTTATTTGTCTAGCCATCGCTATCAAGTATGTCTAAAAGGGCGATGGTCAATCGAAAATGTCAGTGGCACTAAGCTTGAACCTTATGGGAGGGCTTTAGCGGAGAGTTACCTTTCAGGGACTCGACTGTAGACATTGTTATTCACGTTAAGGCTGTCAGACGAGAGTTCGGCCAACACACGCTGTTCGTACTGTTCGTACTGTTCATAGCCATCGAAGCGGCATTCGCCAATCTCATTTCGTGGGCACACCTGCACATGGTGTCTTTCGATTAACTCGGTCGAGCAGAACGGGCAGTATTTCATACATCCTCCTGATTGTACTCATTGTCTCAATGGGTAACTCCAGTAACGCAAATTGATATTTCGATTTGATGGCACTTTTAAGTCACAACTTAATCTAGTGATGTGCATTCAAATGTATACATATCTACTTTGGCTATCGTTAGTTTATTCGCTACTGGGAGAACAGGCGATCACTTCAGTCCGATTGCAAAGGTAACAAAGTATGTCTTTATGATTGTTGTGTCCAAGTTCGATAAGGCTTCAGGGGGCAATCGAGCCTATGTCTGATGCGCTATATAAGCTAATCTCCGCCTTGAAGTTGTTCGAAGTAGTCTTGCACGAACTGTACAAACGCTTTGTGTTTTCTGGCTGGATAGATCATTTGAGGATAGAACAGGTAGATGGAATTGCCGTTTGCAATACACTCATCGGTGAGCAGCGGTGTTAGGTGACCTTGTTTTATCTCTTCAGCGACATAGTAACTTGCGATACGAATGATGCCACTGCCGCGCATAGCCTGCTGCTTTAATAGGTGGTTTTCATTGCTCGATAGCCAACCCGAAACATGCACATTGCCACTCTTAAAAGGCCATTCATGTTGATGCAAAGTTGCAAGACACTGGTGATTTTGAAGATCGTCTAAAGAGGTAGGCAAACCGAACTTATCAATATAGCTCGGCGCTGCGACCAAATCATGCTGATACGAAAACAGTTTTTTGGCCACCATGTTTTCTGGTGGGGTATTCGTGGCGCGAAATGCGATATCGATATCTTCTCGATTGAGATTATAGGTGGTATAGCTGCTGTTGATCTCAAAATAGATCTCTGGGTAACGTTCTTGGAAGCGTTGGCATAGGTCGGACAGATATACCTCAGTGAACATTTTTGGTGCGGTGATTCTTAATACCCCTTTAATCGCTTCATGCTCGTCGGATACGCTGCGTTCTAAGTCGAGCACTTGTGATCGAATCACCAATCCTTGAGCAAGTGCACGCTCGCCTTGGAGTGTGAGCCTAACACTGCGTGTGGTTCGAACGAGTAACGGACACTCTAAGTCGCTCTCCAATCGTTTTATCTGTTCAGATAAGTAACTTTTTGAAATTCCAAGCTGTCCTGCAGCCTTAGTGAAATTTAAATGCTGAGCAAGCTCAACAAATAACATCAACCTTTCAATCCGTTTGTGCTCATTCATACTTAAATCTCCAGTTTTTGTTTGTTCATTATAACGAACAATAATTTCGGATTCAGGCTATTCTGTTTTTCTTGTAGAACAATATGATTAAGACTGATTTTATGAATACGAGAATGACTAATGAAAAACGTACTTCCTTTGTCTAAATATCTGACCAATGTCAGTGAGATTGCCTACGGCTGTATGGGGCTGGGTGGCGGTTGGAACGATAGTCCAGTTTCACAAGATGATGTCTACCAAACGCAGAGCATTATTGAAACGGCAATGGCTTCAGGTATCAATCTTTTTGACCATGCTGACATTTACACATTTTCCAAAGCAGAACAGGCATTCGGCCAAGTATTAAAGAGCCAACCTGCATTGCGAGATCAAATGTTCTTACAATCAAAATGCGGTATTCGTTTTCAAGGTGAAGGCAACGTAGGACGTTATGATTTTTCAGCACAATGGGTACAAGGCTCAGTTGAAGGCATTCTTGAGCGATTAAACACAGAGAAGTTAGATGTACTCTTATTGCATCGTCCTGATCCATTGATGGAGTTGGATGAGCTAGCACGTACACTGCAAGATCTGCATGCGGCGGGTAAGGTGGAGCATTTTGGTGTCTCTAATATGAGTGGTCACCAGATCGAATATCTACAATCAGCGCTTGATAAGCCGTTAGTGGTAAACCAAATGGAGATGAGCCTTGCAAAACTGGATTGGCTTAACGATGTTGTTTTAGTTAACTCTCAGGGTTTGAACGAGTCTGACTGGGCGCCTGGTACATTAGAATACTGCCGAGCTAAGGGTGTTCAACTTCAAGCGTGGGGGTGTCTGGCACAAGGACGCTTCTCGGAGCAAGGATTAAACGCTGAGGATGAAAGTGTGCGAACGACTTCCAAATACGTTCAACAGCTCTCTGAGAAATACAGCGTGACTAGCGAAGCAATCGTATTAGCGTTTTTGTTACGCCACCCTGCGGGTATTCAGCCAGTAATCGGCACAACCAACCTTGAGCGAATCCAAGCAAGTGTTGCGGCGACTAAGGTTAATCTTACTCGAGAAGAGTGGTACAACCTATTTGTTTATTCTCGTGGCCAAGCTCTACCATAGGTGATAATCATGCTGACTTTAAATAAGGCTCAACAAGCGGTCTCGGCAGCAATTGAAATCGCCACTCAGAATCAACAGCAAGTCGCGGTTGCCGTTTGTGATACTCATGGCGAATTAATCGCATTCGCCAAAATGGATGATGTGAGTGTTCAGGCGGGTGTGCTGGCAAAAAGTAAAGCTTACACTTCCGCGCGCGATCGCCAACCAAGTGGCCACTTAGGTGAGTGGGCGCGCTCGACAGGGAAGGATATTAGTTATTGGAATGACTCTAAGATCACAGGCTTTAAAGGTGGTTTGCCTATAGTTTGTGAGGATCGGGTCGTTGGAGCAATTGGGATCAGCGGGCTGAGTGAGGAAGAAGATGAACAGCTTGCTCAATCAAGTATCTCTGTTCTAGAGCTATAGCTTTTTGTTTCTCTTTAACTAAAAAACCGATGCCATGCGCATCGGTTTTTTGGTTTAAATCTCAGTGAGCGTTAGCCACTTAATCTAAGTCGAATTGCTTTAGTGAATTACGCTTGAGCTTGTTGTAGATCTTTCTGTTCTTCTTTCTTACCTAGGATACGACTTGTAATAGTACCTGCAGTCATCGCTCCTGAAACGTTAAGCGCAGTACGAGCCATATCGATAAGTGGTTCGATAGAGATAAGCAGTGCCGCGATAGTTACAGGCAGCCCCATTGCTGGCAGTACGATTAGAGCTGCAAACGTTGCGCCACCACCGACACCAGCGATACCAAATGAGCTTACGGTAATGATAGCAATCAGCGATAGAATGAAGTTAATGTCCATAGGGTTGATGCCCATTGTCGGTGCAACCATTACCGCTAGCATTGCAGGGTAGATACCAGCACAGCCGTTTTGACCGATTGTTGCGCCGAAAGAAGCAGACAGGTTAGCAATCGCTGGTGGAACATTAAGCTTAGTGATCTGCGCTTCGACGTTTAGCGGAATTGTTGCCGCAGAGCTGCGCGAAGTGAATGCAAACGTTAGTACTGGCCAGATCTTCTTGAAGTATTCTTTCGGGTTAACGCCCACAAAAGAAACCAATACGCCATGCACAACAAACATCAGTAGAATAGCCACGTAAGAAGCTACGATGAAGCCAAGTAGACTTAGAATGTCAGATGCGCTTGATGTCGCGACAACTTTCGCCATTAATGCTGCGATGCCGTATGGCGTTAGAGCCATGATCATTTTAACAAGGCGCATAACGATTGATTGAGCCGCTTCTACAAAAGTGCGGATTGGCGACTCTAACTCTTCTTTTTCAGCCATTACCTTACGCGTAGCAATACCCGTTAGTACACCAAAGATAACAACCGCGATAATAGACGTTGAGCGAGCACCAGTAAGATCAGCAAATGGGTTGGTTGGGATGAAGCTTACTAACATCTGAGGGATAGTCAGATCAGAGACACGATCAGCGCGAGTTTCAAGTGCTGCTAGGCGAGCCGTTTCACGTGCGCCTTCTGTTAGACCTTCAGCAGAAAGACCAAATGCCTGTGTCACAATGATACCAACGATTGCGGAGATTGCTGTTGTTGCAAGCAATACTGAAATGGTGATACCTGAAATCTTACCCAGTGAACCACCTTTCTCTAGTTTCACAACAGCTGCGATCATAGAGACCAGTACCAGCGGCATGATGACCATTTTTAATAGGCCAACATAACCTCGACCAACGATGTTAACCCAGTCTAAGGTTTCCTTGATGATTGGGTTGCCTTCGCCGAATAGCAGTTGAAGGCCTAGACCAAAACCACTACCAAAAACAAGACCAAGCAGTACTAGACGTGAAAGTGTGTGTTCTTTCTTCTGCTGTCCGTAGAGAAAAAAGAGAATACCAGTAAATACCGCTAAGGCAGCGATAGCAGGGAATGACATTGAATTTCCTTATGAATTACTTCAGAACAATAGGAAGCCTAGATATATAGGCATGAGTACTGTTAGGTAAAATAACGTTCTGTAACAAAACGTAAAATAAGGAAAAGTAATTTGATAGATCAATTAGTCATATCTAAAAGAGTGGTTGTTCGGATATTCAACAGAGTGATGGTTCAGCCACCAATTTAGCGATATTTCGCCAAAAATTTAAGCATCTCACTCGAACTGGAAATTTCGACATTTTTAAAATTATTTTCGAATAATTTAAACAGCATCGTTTTGGCAACCCATTCTGACTCGATTGGGCGAAGGTTTTTCAAACGACCGATCATAAAAGGTTTGAAAAGAGGTGAGAGCGTTTGCAGGAACTTTTCATCGGATCTTGGCTTTGTTCTATTGCCAAGCAGTGGTCCAGGCCTTGCAATAAACAACTGCTTGAATCCAATACGAATGAGGTTTTGCTCCATTTGTCCTTTACACTTCAAGTAGTGTGAATAGGACGTTGGGGATGCTCCGTAGCTGGATACTACTGCAACGCGTTCTACGCCCAAAAACTTCATGGTTTGAGCTACGTGAGTAACCAACTCGACATCAACTTTACGCAAGGCTGCCTTTGAGCCCACTTGCTTGATGGTCGTTCCCAAACAGATAACACCAAGAGTCGGCCTTGGATGCCCTTCATCCCACTGTGTTATATCCAGGTCATTGTTGATGATTTGAATCAGCTTACTTGAAGTTGGCTCTCTTTTAATTTGAGAACGAGTGAGAGCATAAACAGTTTGAACTGATGGTTCAGCAAGTAGCTGCTCGATTACATGACCACCAATCAATCCTGTAGCACCGGCTACGATAACGGAAGAGTTATCTCCTTGAATGGACATGCGAGCTCCTTAGTGAGTGGCGGAATAATCAGCTTTTGATGTTGAGTCTTTTAGTTTTGGCTCAATCTACGCATAAGATCCAGAAAATTCCGTGAAGAACTCTACAAATCATTCATATTTACAGTGAGTTGGCGCTGAGGATTGACCGAATAGGCACTGAGTAATAGTAAGATCTAAACTGGTTTGGATATTAGAAAGTGTGTCGTTAAAAAGAACAAAAGCCCGCAGGGTGGGGCGGGCTTTCTGGCTTGCGCTGGAGACTAACGCTTGCCTAAGTGAAGGAGAGTGGGATTTTCTTCACCTTTTTGCTTTGTTTTCCAGATTTATTCGGTTTTTTTCTACTTTGGTTAGCGAACATAAAGACCTCCTAAATCTTATACTGCTAAATGTGTACCTCAGCTTTCGTTCCCTGATAGCCGTACACTTGGCTTTTCATAGTGAGTGAGTTAAAGCACTTTAAATAAAGCATAACTAATGCCAACTTTTAAGTGTTTGATTTTATTAGAATGCGTTTTCTAATGGGTCACTATTGTTCAAATTGACAGTCAAATTGAGATTTTTGAGTCGATTTTGTTCAATTCGACAACAAACACGGGTTCAAAGGCGAGTTATCGATAGATAGATAAGACGATAGCAAGTAAACTGGTTATTAATTTGTCACAGCCAAGGATGCGCGATGAACCTCCAGTTCGATACTCTCTCTGCAAATGAAATCTACCACCTGATGACTCAAACGGTTATCCCTCGTCCGATAGCGTGGGCACTCACCAAATCAAGTGGTGATGTGTATAACCTAGCCCCATTTTCATATTTCACCCCAGTATCGAGCCAGCCACCCCTTTTGATGCTTTCTGTAGGTAAAAAGCCGACAGGTGAGATCAAAGATACCGCTAAGAATGCGATAGAAACCGGCAAGTTAGTGATCCATATTGCGTCTGAATCTTGTGCGGAAGTTATGACGGCTACGGCAGCAACGCTGGATCACGATCAATCTGAAGTACAAGCGAATGACATTGAGCTAGTAGAGTTCGATGGTTTCTCCTTACCGCGTGTTAAAAATTGCTCGGTTGCGTTCGGCTGTACGCTGTTTGAGGTTAAAGAGGTCGGCGATGTGCCTCAAAGTTTGGTATTTGCCAAAGTTGAAACGGTATATATCGCTGAAGAGATCATCGATAAATCCAGTGAGCGATTGAAAATAGATGCACTAGCGCTGAACCCGTTGTCACGCCTAGGTGGTGGTGAATACGCGACGCTCTCTAATGTTTTTTCGGTAGCGCGACCAAAATAATCGAAAGCTGAGTCGACGATCGGCTCAGTCTTTCAGTTATGCGCTCAATCAAAATGCGCTTTGCTATAAAACAGTCAATTAGTTATTAAATCTTCAGAACATCACATTGGTAAGTCACGTCCATGCTAGACACTCAACACTCTGCGTTTATCCAAAATCGAATTGATCAGAAAACCAAACCACTGGGCGCATTAGGCCTCTTAGAGAAGACCGCTTTTCAACTGGCACTTATCCAAAGCCAACAAAGCCAAACACCACCTGAAAAAATTCAAATCACTCAGCCCTCAATGTTTGTTTTTGCCGGTGACCATGGCATTGCGGATGAAGGGGTGAGTATTGCTCCGAGTGCCGTAACGCAACAAATGGTATTGAACTTTTTATACGGCGGCGCGGCGATCAATTGTTTCTGTCGACTCAACGACATCAACTTAACGGTTGTCGATGCAGGCATTCTAGAAGCCATCGATACGAGTGCGATTTCAGGTAGCCACTCTGAGTTACTGGTGACGCAACGATTGGGCAACGGTACTCGTAATTTTAACCAACAAGCAGCGATGTCACGTGAACAGGTCGAGAAAGGGATCAACTATGGTCAGTCACTGATTGAAAGCAGAATCGCGCAAGGCTGCAATCTGGTTATGTTTGGCGAAATGGGAATTGGCAATACGAGCAGCGCCTCAGCAATACTAAGTGCATTATCAGGTTTAAACTCAAAAGAGTGTGTTGGACTTGGTACTGGTATTGATGACGAACAGTTCAAGCGTAAGCAGAAAGTGGTTGCCAATGGTGTTGCTCGTTGTAAGGGCAAAGCCATCGAAGAAGTGCTTGCTGAAGTGGGTGGCTTTGAGATTGTACAAATGATTGGTGGATTCCTAGGCGCGGCAAAGATGCAAACTCCGGTTCTGGTTGATGGCTTTATTGTCTCAGTAGCGGCGTATGTGGCGAACTTAATTAATCCATCATGTCGCGACTACATGCTGTTTGCGCATAAATCTCAAGAAAACGCGCATCAACACGTATTGAATGAGCTACATGCCGAACCGTTGTTGGATTTAGGTCTAAGACTGGGTGAAGGCACTGGCGCAGCATTGGCACTGCCTCTGATCAAGGCCGCTGCAGAGTTTTACAATGATATGGCAAGCTTTGAGAGCGCTGGAGTGACGGTGTAATGAGTCAGCTCGAAGCGGACCGCGGCATTAAATATCAATGGCAACTATTTTTGTTGGCATTGGGCTTTTTCTCTCGCCTACCGGTACCACACGATACGCCATATTCTGAAGAGCGAATGAATCGAGCAGGACGTTACTTTTCGACGGTCGGTATCTTGCTGGGTCTATTGTGCGCCACGGTTTATGTTTTACTGAGCTTGTTCTTTCCGGCTGATGTCGCATTGATACTCATGATGGCGTTTAGTTTAATGCTGACGGGGGCATTCCACGAAGATGGCCTAACAGATATGGCTGATGGCATTGGTGGTGGCATGACGATTGAGCGACGCCTAATCATCATGAAGGACAGCCGTATTGGTACCTACGGTGCTTCAGCATTGATCATGGCTCTATTGGGCAAATGGGTTTTTCTAAGCGAGCTTATCGAACAGACCCGAACCGCAGATCTCTTTATGATATTGGTTTCTAGCTACGCATTTAGCCGAGCCATCGCAGCGTCACTTATTTACGATATGCCTTATGTCAGTGACCCTGACACCAGCAAAAGTAAGCCATTAGCAAATAAACAGACCCGCTCTGAAACCCTATTTTTGATTGCTATCGGATTATTTCCAAGTCTTTGGTTTGGCATTGAATTCAGCATTGTGTTGCTAGCCATAGGCTATGTCGCTCGTACACTGCTTAAACGCTGGTTAACAGTACGTATTGGTGGTTTTACTGGAGATTGTTTAGGTGCAGCGCAGCAGTTGGTCGAGCTCTCAATGTACTTGTTGTTTATTGCCGCGTTTTATAACGGTTTTATTGGGTAACTACGAATCATGAAGCAGGGGAAATCCACTCATTTAATTCTCGGCGGAGCGCGTTCAGGAAAGTCGAGCTTTGCTGAAACACAGGCGATCACAATATCGGAAAGTCAGCAGTGTCAACTGCACTACATAGCAACGGCCATTAGTTTTGATGAAGAGATGGAAGCGCGTATTCGTCATCATCAACAACGACGTGATCATCGTTGGCAAGAGCATGAAGTGCCACTTGAACTCGCACAACACTTGCGCAGTCTGAGTTCATCTGATGTGGTTTTGATCGACTGTTTGACGCTGTGGCTGAATAACGTGATTTATCAGCTTGGAGAGAAGGCGACTAACGAGCAGATCGAAACGTCGATACAAGAACTCGTCAGTGCGGTCGAAGCAAGCCCTGCAAGTATCATTATGGTCTCCAATGAAGTTGGTCTTGGAGTTGTTCCAATGGGGCCAGTGTCTCGTTTATTTGTCGACAACGCTGGCAGAATGAATCAAGCCTTGGCCAAAGTGGTTAAGCAGGTCACTTTCATCGCCGCTGGGCTACCTATGGTTTTAAAAAACGAAGGTTGATGAGCTCACATTGAACAAGATACGCACCAAGCACATATACCTCGTTCGTCATGGCAAAGTACTCGGAGAGGCTGCATTGAATGGCCGAACAGACGTGCTGGTTGACTCGTCAATTCAAGATAAGATTTGTACAGCAATAACATCGCTGCCGTTTAAATTGGATGCGGTCGCCACATCACCGCTGCGCCGCTGTCATGATTTGGCAGAGCGAGTCGCGCAGACTAAGTTATTAAACTTAGAGAGTATTAATGAACTGCAAGAGATGAATTTCGGTGATGTGGATGGGGTTCCGTTCGATCTTCTTAGTGAACAGTGGGAGAGTTTGGAATCATTTTGGCAAGATCCAGCAAATCATCAGCTAACTGGAGCGGAAAGTTTACAGGCGTTCCAGCAGCGAGTAATTCAAGGTTGGTCGCAACTTATAAGCAGCACCAATGACAACATCTTATTGGTTACGCATGGTGGCGTAATCCGAATGATTTTGGCGCACTGTTTGGATATAGATTGGAGAAAGCCAACGCTCTACTCCAACCTAGCCATCGGTAATGCGTCTTTGACACACATTCAAATCACACAAACAGACAATAACTACATCAGTGTGAAGGTGATAGGGCAGCCATTGTTAGCGACCTAGCACCAACCAGTGAAAACTGGATTTAAATTTTTACCAATTTATCGATAGAACATCGCACAGAATAAGGACAGAACTCATGACAACGCCAAGTTGGGATTTGAGCATTGCATATCGTGGACTAGACGATACAAAGATTGAACAAGATATTGAACTTATTGAGCAGTGTATTGAACTGCTTTACCTTCATGTCGAAAAGCGCGACACAGTGATCGCTATGCAGAATGCGATCCAAACCTCTGAAGCAGCAGGCACACTACTTGGGACGATTCACACGTTCGCAAACTGTCACGCTTCTGTGGATGCGACGCATACTGAAGCGAAGCAGCTTTTAGGACGAGTTGCAAAGCTCAACTCGGAGATGTCTCAAGCATTTAGCCCATATGAAGACACTCTCGTTCACGCTGATGTTGAGTTCATCACAAAAGTACTAGACCACACCAGCCCAGACGTTGCGGGTCAAGGTTTTGCTATCGAGAGTTCTCGTAAACTCGCCGCAACTCGCCTAAGCATTGTCGAAGAGCAATTGCTTGCTGCGATGGAAGTCGATGGTCGTGATGCGTGGGGACGTCTATACGACAACCTGACAGGCTCACTAAAGCTTTCACTGCAACTTGAAGGTGAAGAGGAACAGCTTGGCTTTTCACAAGCTGCGAGTCTTCTTTACGGCAGTGAATTTGATAAGCAAGAACCGGCTTGGCGCGCGGTTCAACAAGCAATGGCCACTCACCAAGAGTCATTTGCATCCATTCTTAATGCACTGGCAGGTTGGCGTTTAACGGAAAACAAAAAACGCTCGAAGATCTGTGATGTGCATTTCTTAGCGCCAAGTCTGCATGGCAGTCGTATTGTTCCTGAAACACTAGACACCATGATGGCGACAGCAAAAGCCAATCGCTCAGTAGGTCAAAAAGCGGGTTTGTTGATGGCAAAGGTTCATGGTCTTGACGAGATGAAACCTTGGAACCATCTTGCTGCAATGCCACCGCTTGGTGATGCCGAATCTAAGGTCTACCCGTATGATGAAGCGATCGATGTGATTAAAACAGCCTTCGCTGAAGTGAATCCGGAGATGGCACAGTTTGTTGATCTAATGGTTGAAAATGGCTGGATTGACGCAGCTCCAGCGCCAAACAAACGCCTAGGTGCATACTGCACTAAGTTCGCAGCAACGCGTTCTCCACTGGTATTCATGACGTGGAGCGGTAGCCGTTCTGATCTTATGACACTTGCTCATGAGCTTGGCCACGCATTCCACAACTGGGTCATGCGCGATATGCCATTGTGTCAAACTCGTTATCCGATGACATTGGCGGAAACGGCTTCGATCTTTGCAGAGAACATTGTTCGTGACTACTTGCTCAAACAAGCAGAAACGCGTGATGAAAAGCTGGAAATGCTATGGGAAGAGCTCTCTTCTTCTTTGGCATTAATGATCAATATTCCAGTGCGCTTCGAGTTTGAAAAAGCGTTCTACGAACAGCGCGAGAAAGGGGAATTAACAGCCAAGCAATTATGCGACTTAATGGAGAAAACTTGGAAGGCGTGGTACGGCGATGCGATGAGCGAAGCTGATCCATACTTCTGGGCGAGTAAACTGCATTTTAGCATCGCTCAGGTCAGTTTTTATAACTACCCATATCTGTTCGGTTACCTATTCAGTAAGGGCGTATACGCGCAACGTGAAGTGAAAGGCGACAGTTTCTACAGCGATTACGTAGCCCTGCTCAGAGACACAGGCAGCATGATGGCAGAGGATGTGGTTGCGAAACATATAGGTATGGATCTAACAGAAGCTGACTTCTGGCAACAGAGTATCGATATGGTGTCTGCACAAATTGATGAGTTTGAAAGACTGCTCAATCAGGAAGATTAATTGATCTTAATCGGTTCATACTCAATAAGAGCTGTGGTAGGTTACACGGCTCTTATCTGATTGATATAGCTTAAAAACCTCGCAAGGTTTAATTCTCCCTGCTTTGAACAGGGCCAATATAACTATTTATGGGCAGTATTTGTGAGTGATAACGGAGTTTCTGTTGATAAGTGCGATCATAGCAACACAATTTCTTTGTACAATTTATTAACATACGGCCGTGCAATTAAGGAGTAGCGCATGACGAAATCTCTCTTTCGCCAATCATTTCTTTTGGACAGCCTAGATCTTGAACAAGAAGTGCTTGCAGGACAAACCGTACTAAGTAATGGAGTACAGCTAAAAGTCCATCAACGTGGTGTTTTTGAAGTAATTCCAGCGGATTACGATCAACAGACCAAGAACATCATTTTCTCAACAGGCGTTCATGGTGACGAAACCGCACCAATGGAGCTGGTTGATAAGATAATCGAAGACATTGAAACAGGTTTCCAATCAGTAAAAGCTCGCTGTTTGTTTATTATCGCTCACCCAGAAGCGACCAACGCTCATACTCGTTTTCTTGATGTAAACATGAACCGTCTTTTTGATGACAAAGAGTATGAAGCAAACCGCGAAACCAAGATTGCGAACCATCTGAAGTATTTAGTCACCGAGTTCTATAAAGATACTCAACCGGAGACGCGTTGGCATTTAGATCTTCACTGTGCGATTCGTTTGTCGAAGCATTATTCATTTGCCGTGAGCCCTAAAGTTCGTCACCCCGTTCGCAGCCAAGAGCTCATTGATTTTATCAACAGTGGGCACGTAGAGGCTTTGCTGCTTTCGAACTCTCCGACCAGTACATTCAGCTGGTACAGTGCGGAAAACTTTGGCGCACAGGCGCTAACAATGGAACTAGGGCAGGTCGCGCGTATTGGTGAAAACCAACTGGATAAACTGACTGCGTTCGATCTCGCGATGCGTAACCTTATCGCCGAGTGTGAACCCGAGCACCTTCCAAAGAAAACCATTACGTATCGCGTAAGTCGTACTATTGTTCGCTTACATGACGATTTCGATTTTATGTTCTCTGACTCAGTCGAAAACTTCACCGCGTTTAAGCATGGTGAAGTATTTGGCCACGACGGTGATAAGCCGCTGATGGCGAAAAATGAAAACGAAGCGGTAGTATTCCCAAATCGTAATGTAGCTATCGGTCAACGTGCTGCACTGATGGTGTGTGAGGTTGAAACTCGCTTCGATCACGGTCAGTTAGTTTACGATTAAAACCACACGTAAATAATCCCAAACGATTGATATCACAAGGTTCGCACGTTATTGCGAACCTTGTTTTTATTGGGGGATACAGGTAAGGTTACGCGAACTTAGTTAAAGTAGCTTGATATGGATTTCCAACACCTTATTCAACAAAAACAGCGACGCTGGACTCGTGCCATCTTTCTGATGCTTACTGCGTTGATTGTCCTCAGTGGCCTTTACTTGATGGTAGGTGACCTGTTTATTTCACCGTTGAATACACTCTCTCCACTTGAAGAAAAGTTACTTGTCGATTTACGATTACCACGCCTGCTTGCCGCGATTGCGATAGGTGCTGCACTCGCGGTTTCTGGGGCGAGTTTACAGGTCTTACTCGGGAACGTACTAGCTGAGCCCGGTGTGCTCGGGATCTCGGGCGGCGCAAGCCTAGCGATGGTTATTGTGCTGTTTTTCTTACCATTTGCCCCTACGCCCGAACTGTTCATGATAGCAGCCGTGATAGGCTCACTCTGTTTTACAATCCTGCTAGTGGGCATGGTGAGAGCAATGCATTTAACCACGGCAAAACTCTTGTTGATTGGTGTTGCGCTTGGCATTTTGTCAGGTGCAATGGTGACTTGGGCATTCTATTTTAGTGATGACCTAAGCCTTCGCCAACTTATGTATTGGTTGATGGGCAGTTTAGGCGGTGTTGCTTGGTATCAACACACACTCACTTTAGTGATGATTCCTGTGATCATTTGGTTGTGCTTACAAGGGAGTAAACTCGATAAATTGATGATAGGCGAAGTACACGCTGCTCAGTTGGGAATCAACGTACCAGCACTGCGTTGGCGCTTGATTTTCGCCGTCTCAATACTTGTCGGGTGTGCCGTCGCCCTTGGAGGGGTGATAAGCTTTGTTGGCTTAGTCGTTCCGCACCTATTGCGCTTAGCGATTGGCACGGATAACCGATATCTGCTCCCGCTCTCTGCTGTGTCTGGCGCTGCACTCTTGGTGTTTGCCGATATCTGCGCGCGTACACTTTTAGATTCGGCTGAATTGCCGCTGGGTGTGATGACAACCACGATTGGTGCGCCAATCTTTATTTGGATGTTGGTGAAAAATCATGATTCAAATTAAAAGCTTAAGCGTCGGTTCAAGGCTGCTACCACTCTCTTTTAACCTAAAACCAGGGCAAGTGACTCACGTGATAGGGCCAAATGGAAGTGGAAAGAGCACGTTGTTAGAAGCCATCTCTGGCATCGGGGAAGGTTACACAGGGGAGGTTGTTTGGCATGACAAGCCGCTATCAGAATTTTCATTGCAAGACCTTTCTTTGCAGCGGGCCTATTTAAGCCAAAGCGCAAAGCCTGCATTCAATCTTGAGGTGTTTCAGTTTCTTGCTTTGTCGCTGCCAAGTTCTACTGATCCTCATAGTGCGATTGTATCTAAGGTGCTGACAGAGGTGAGTCAGTTGCTTGAGATAAGCGATAAATTGCATCGCTCAATACAGACTCTTTCTGGCGGGGAATGGCAGCGTGTTCGCTTAGCGGGTATGTGCTTACAAATTTGGCCGTCTCTTAATCCTTATTCCAAATTACTCATCTTGGATGAACCGGCTGCTCCTCTAGATATTGGTCAGGAGGCACTGCTTTATAAGCTTATTGGCCGTATCGCGGAACAGGGGATCTCCGTGATAATGGCAAATCATGATTTGAATCGCACCTTAAGGCATGCCGATCAAGTGCTATTGCTGGATCAAGGTGTGTTGCAAAAGGCGGGTACGGCTGAAAAAGTGATGGTTCCAGAGCAGCTAGAGCAGGTGTTTAATACACGAATTAAAAGTATTACTGTCGATAACGCGACTTATCTACTGTTCGAATGACCGATCATCTGGTTGATTTTCAATTGGGCGAAATCGTGTTTCTCTTACGCCTGAATTGAGAGCTAAAACCCGACCATTATTGGCTCGTCTCCTCAACTAACAATGCTCGCTAGCACCTTTTACTATGTAACTTGTTAATTTTATTATTTTTCTTCTGACCTGTTGTTATTTAACGCTATTTTGTTACTGTGAAAGGAACAGTAATTAGAGCGATAAAACAACATGAACTAAGAAGGAAATGAAATGGAAATACAAGTAAGACGCACAGAACCGAGTGATGCAAGAAGTGTTAAAGAGATCTATGAGTGCCCAAACGCGTTTCGCGGTACCCTGCAACTCCCACACCCTTCGCTCGAACTCTGGGAGAAGCGTCTCACCCATATTCCAGAGCATGTCTATTCTTACGTCGCACTGTATCAAGGTGAGGTCATTGGTAATCTTGGCCTAGAAGTCTGTGTTAACCCAAGACGTCGGCACGTTGCCTCGTTGGGTATGGGAGTTAAAGATAACTTCGCAGGAAAAGGTGTTGGAAGCGCGTTATTGAAAACAGCCGTCGACCTTTGTGATAACTGGATTAACATTAAGCGCCTTGAACTGACGGTTTACACCGACAACGAGCAAGCGATTAATCTTTATAAGAAGTTTGGTTTTCAAATTGAAGGGGAGTCAGCGGCATTTGCATTCCGTGATGGCGAATATGTTGCGGCTTACCACATGGCTAGAATTCAACCAAGCTAACAGAGCCCACTTACTGAAGCACTGAACCCAATAAAAAGCGCCTCAGGATTTGAGGCGCTTTTTAACAAGTTCCGCTCGTAGGAAAGTGTTTTTAAACCGTTAGTGGCGCAAGGTCAGCTGGACGGTAGTAAACCGACTTAAGTACTTTACCTTGGCGAATGGTTTTCTCTTCTGAAACGAAATCTTCGGCGCACTTCGCGATGATGTAATCACCTTTCTGTACAGCCATCAGCTTGATGTTTTGTTCAGCGTAGAAGGCTTCAGTTTCTGCGTACTCTTTCTCGTTGCGACATACTTTGCTCATGTTGCTTGAGTGTACTTCATCCCAACATGGTAGGAAGTCAATCGCACGGCTCTTCGCGACGTTAAGCAACAAGTCAATCAGGTAGCTGATCGCTAGGTTATCTTCAACTTTGTCTTGGCCCATGTGGACTAAACGACCCATCAATACATAGACGCTGTCTACGATTGCATCGGCTTGTTCTGTTTTTGAGTCTGCTTCTGCAAGTTCAGTCAGCTCTTCGATAGCTAAAGAGGTGTGAAGCGTATCGCCTTTTTCGTCCATAGTCTCTGGCGCTGCAACAGGCAGGTCAAAGGTACTACGGAATTCTTTGATGTCGCGATAAAGGTGATCGAAGATGGTTTGGTTTAGTTGAGAAAGGGTCATATTCCTATCCATTTGTATTTGGTAGGTCGGCATTTTAGCAAAGCTGGAACTAGCGCGCTATTCGTAACGCGCACTCTCTCGCTTATATTCTTCGTATCAATGTCTCTGATTGCTATTAAAATGTTTGAATATTAGTTGGTTTTCCTCTTTACTCGTGAAATATATAAAATGGTTAGATGAGTGCCGTCTACGAGCTTAGAGAATCGATTTATGAGTAGAGCCAGTGAGAGCGAAGTTGTTATTCGACGCTTATATCAAATTACCAATGACTACAAAAAAGGGTTTGATGTACAGATTGTGCAGCTTTTGGAAATGGGCTTGCAACGATTTGAGCTGGATATTGGTATTCTCTCTAAAGTAGATGGGAGTAATTACACTATTCAGCATTGTGTCACTCCAGAAGATGTAACGCTTAAACAGGGCGACTCTTTTGATTATCGCGCGACGTATTGTGAGATTACTTGTCGCTCAAGCGGTCCTATATCAATCGAGCATTGCGGCGAGCATGACGTACACGCCCGCCATCCCGCTTATCAAGCTTTTGGCTTAGAGTCATATATCGGTATTCCAATTCATGTGGATAATGAAATCTATGGCACCTTAAACTTTTCGAGCCCGACACCTTACTATCGTAAATTCAAAGAGATAGATATCGACGTGATGAAGCTGATGGCCTCTTGGATCGAGGTGGAGTTAGTTAGACGAGCTCAAGAACAACGCCTGCAGCAATTAAATGAAAAACTCGAATATCAAGCGCTTTACGATCCGTTGACAGGGTTGCCTAATCGCCGCTGCTTGTTTAAAAAACTCAATGCTGAGGTAGCTAAGCTTAGAGAGGGAGAGGGGATTGGCAGTCTTGCCGTTATTGATATCGACCACTTTAAAAAAGTAAATGATAAGTATGGCCATCAGATTGGTGATGATGTTCTTAAAAAAATTGCCAAGGTGTTAAAAGAGAATACCCATGAGCACGGAATTGCAGCTCGATTTGGTGGTGAAGAGTTTATTGTTTGTTACCCTCAGTCGACACCTGAGTATGCCGAGAGTCGGATGACACAATTACTGCAGGCCGTAAAGGACATCACGTTAGACAGAGAGCCTGTAACGATATCCGCTGGTGTTTGTCATTTTCAGTTATCAAACCAAGACGAGCAGATTAATAAAATGTCGACATTAGATAACTTGATTAAAGTCGCCGATGAGTGTTTGTATCTCGCCAAAGAAAATGGACGAGACCAATACGTGTCTCGCCCTTATATTATGAATCCGCAGAAGGTTAGTATTAATTAGCACCAAACAGATAAGGAAACAGTTTGCGTCGCTCTTCTGGTGTCAGTGATTCAACGCGTGCGATGTTAGTATCTGGAATCGCTTCCGGGTTTGGGTAGTGCTTCAACACCTTTTCCATGCTTTCTTCACGTATCAAATGATATATAGGGTAAGGAGAGCGGTTAGTTAAGTTCTCATCATCTTCTGGATCGGCACCACCAAAACAATAATCGGGGTGGAATGTCGCCACTTGATAGATACCTTCCCAATCTTGCTGTTTGATCAGTGCTTCGACCCAATCGATAAACATGTTGTAGTCAAAGAAATCTTGCAGCATGTTAGGTACGACAACTAGCGTCGTTTCTAGCTCTTCAGGTGGAGTATTATCGAGTTCGACAAAGTGGGTCATGATGTCTTCTAGCAACATTTCTTCAGTTGTCGCTTCACTGACAAATATTTTAATTTGTTTGTTTCGCTGCGGCTTAGCGGCAAAAGGACAAAGGTTTAATCCAATGACAACATCGTTCAGCCATTGTTGAACTTGATCGTGAATGATCTGTAAATCGTTTGAAGATGGGTTTGACATGACTTATTCCGAATAATTTTTGCGTAGCATAACAAAATCACTCGCAATCAAAACCCTAAATTATTTTTATGTCGATAATCAGCGTTTACTGCTCATCAAACATTCGCCTCTGTCATCGCAGGTTTAGTGCCTTGATGCTGGTGCAACTGATAGAGCCAGATAAAAATCAAACCGTATAACAGCGATCCACCGGCCATAACACCGTTCCAACCGAAATGCTGCCAACAGTACAGAAGTAAGAATCCTCCTAAGCTTCCCCCAATATAATAGTGAACCAAATAGAGCGCCGTAGCGGTTGCTTTCGCTTTTGTGGCCTTCTGACTCACCCAAGCGTACGCCAGTGTATGGGCGAAGAAAGCACCGAAGCTTATCAACAATAGACCTGCAATCATGAATGGAATCTGTTCTACTGCCGAGATAAGCATTCCGAGCAGACTGATTCCTGCACCGAGCGCTATACCCGCGAGCGGATCAAATCTTTGTGTCCAACGACTAGAGAATTTCGAACTGATGGTGCCTGCGAGATAACAAAGGTAGATAAAAGACGCGACACTAACGGCCAGCGAATGAGGCTCTGCCACAAGTCGGAAACCCATCACCGAGTACAGGTTAACGAAGAGCGCGAAGTTTGCGCCACCGATGAGCATTGCGGTCCATAAAATCGGGTTTCTAAGGTGAGTGATCACCGCTCGGTTATGGTGAAAGAACAGACCTTTTTGGGGTTTGAATCCATTTTGATTTGGTAGTTTCCAAGCGATATATAAAGCACCAATGAATGAGCTGACGACAAAGAAGATGATGGCTGACTGCCAATTGTAATAGTCGGTAATCAGTCCACCGAGTACTCGACCAAAAATCCCTCCTAATGAATTAGCGGCAATATAGCCTCCAATTGCGATAGCAAAGGCTTTGGGTGTTAACTCTTCAACCATGTACGCAACAGCAACTCCGGCAAAAGCAGCGACGGCTATTCCCATCACAGCTCGTGCTGCAACTAACTCCCACAACGTCGTGGTGTACACCATAGATAGCCCAACCAGTGGAATCAAAAATAGGCTAAGTAAAATGATGGGCTTACGACCGAAGGTTTCTGATGCAATTGCCCATGGAACAAGGCTGAATGATAAACCCAATGTGGTGGCAGCAAACAACCAGTTCACCTGGGTTTCGCTGACTGAAAAGACTTCAGCCATATGTGGAAGAATAGGTTGGAACACGTAGAGGTTACAAAATATGATAAACGAGCCAATCGCCAATGAACGGGTGATGTTTCTGTACTGTGGCGTTTCTGCGTCAAACATGAGGTGAACCTTGTATTATTATTTACCAACTTGTGAACAAAGTAGCAACTCACCCTTGATAAAAGAAATATATTAAAAATATCACCTCAATATAATTTTTATATCATCATGCTTGAGTCTAAATCACTTCGTCATTTCATTGCCGTTGCCGATCATGGAAACTTTACCCAAGCGGCTAAGTCACTTCATATCGCGCAACCCGCACTCAGTATTTCAATAAAGAAACTTGAGCAAACACTTGAGCTCACGCTGTTTCGTCGTGGTGAAAAACAGGTCACTTTAACGGAAGAGGGTAAAGTGCTTTATGAGCATGCCAAACGCATTGGCCAACAGTTCGACGATGCTCAATTAGCAATGAATGAATTAAAAGGTTTGGAAAAAGGAGAGGTTCGGTTAGGCGCCCCAAGTATGATGGGTAGCTATTTCTTTCCGAGAGTTGTTATGGCGTTTAAAAGCCAGTTCCCCAACCTCAAAATTACCTTGATCGACGCTGGTACGGCTTCTATTCGAGAAATGCTCCTGAATGGCGAACTCGATATCGGCGTGGTTAATCACGACAATGTTCCGGAAGACTTAGAGACAGACCACCTTTTAGCATCAGAAATGCTGGCTGTTGTTGGCAAAGACCATCCTTTTGCCAAGCAGAAAAGTCTGACTTTTGAGCAGTTCTTTGAGCAAGACTTGATCATGTTTAAGTCTGGCTACTTTCATCGTGACTTCATTGATCAAATGCGCATAAAACACGATCTTGATATGAGTATCGCCTTTGAGACCAACCTACTACCGATGATTCTCTCCATCGTTAAGCAAGAGTTTGCAATTACTGCGTTGCTGAGTTTGGTGACTGAGTATGAATCAGATGTTGTGGGCATTCCATTCAGTGAACCGGTAAAGCTCAACCTGTCGCTAGCGTGGAGAAAAGAAGGGTATTTGTCGAGGGCCGATAAAACGTTCATTGAATTCGTTAAACGCTATGTTTAGTTAATAGTTCCGTCAATAACTTGTCATCGGGAACAACAGATGATTTGAGTTGAACTTGTTGAGTAGTTAACTTTTTGATATTTACTGACTGAAAATCACATAAATCCCGCAATTAAAATGAGGTATCGATCGCCTTAGAGCTTGATTTTGTGAAATAAATAGAAAATGAAGTTTACTTTCGGTATTGCTTACGTATAATTCAAATTGTTGACGGTGCGGCATACTTATATTATGAAATGTAAATGTAAAGAACAGCAAGTTGTAAGAGTACACAGAACTTTGTTTGATAAGGTTTTAGGGATTAAAGCGAAGTACAAGTGCGTAAAATGTAACGCGATCTTTAAAATCAAAGGCTAGTTTGACTCTATAACTTTTATTTTCGTGTGACTTACACGACAAAGCCCGCATTATGTGCGGGCTTTTTTATGGGGCAATCTAAACCGACAGGAGTTTAGTTATAGTTGGCGTTATACATTTTATCGAAGTTTTTCTGATTCCATCCAACCATGATCTGATCGCCAATCTTAAGTACTGGGATTGAGCGAGCACCCATTGCTTGTAATTCCTTACGACCACGTTGCATTTTTGCGTTAGTCAGGCGGTAGGTAATGTTCTTTGAATCTAAGTAGCGCTGAGCGTCTTTACAGTGAGGGCATTTATCCGCTACGTACAATACAACACGTTTCATTTAGGTTCTCTCTTGATGGTTCTAGGCAAAGTGTAGCGAATCTGGGGTGATTAGAAAAGTGTGATCAGTTACACTACACGGCTTTGGTTTGTGTCCTCTCTAAAGAGCTCTTTTAAGGCGTAGCTTCATGCACCCATCACTACGTTATATTCAAGGTTATCCGCAACACATTATTGAACCCGTGACCAAATTGGTTGAGTCTGGCCGATTGATAAAGTGGTTCGAATCTCGGTACCCAGAAAACCACACGATTAAGAGCGAGAAAGCGCTATTTGATTACGCGATGGCAATCAAAAATCGCTACATGAAGAAGACACCGCCGATCAGTAAAGTGGTGTACGACAGTAAGATCCACTTAATCAATAATGCATTGGGTTTACATTCGTATGTGGCTAAAAACCATGGTGGTAAAATCAAATCTAAGAATGAGATTCGTATTGCCAGTGTATTTAAGAATGCCCCAGAGCCTTTATTAAGAATGCTCGTGATTCATGAACTCGCACATATTAAAGAGAAAGAGCACGACAAAGCCTTTTATCAACTATGTTGTCATATGGAACCTGAGTATCACCAGCTAGAGTTAGATGCTCGCTTGTTTATGATCTATTTAGACTTAAAGAAATAATCGATGAATCAAAAACCGAAACGCAGCTTTGCCTCTGAAAGCCGTAATGTTAAGAAAAAAGCGTCAGCCACAGTTTCTGACGGTAAAAAGCCTGTCTCTAAAGGTAAAAAAACCACGTCATCAAAGAAGCGTGCTACGTCTAGCAAGCCAAGTAAAAGCAACAAGAGTTCAAATCAAGCTACAGGAAAGAAACCACAAGTTAAAAGTGGTTTACACCCGCGCAACCAACACCGTGGTCGATATGACTTTCATGCTCTGGTGAAAGCCTTGCCAGAACTGAAAAGCCAATTGATCAAAAACCCTGGGGGTGAATCGACCATTAATTTTTCTGACCCGTTGTCAGTGAAGCTATTGAATAAGGCGTTGCTTGCCCATCACTACGGAGTTCAGCACTGGGATATACCTGCTGGCTACCTATGTCCACCAATTCCTGGGCGCGCTGATTACATTCATCGAGTCGCCGATTTGCTAAATAGCGAGAGTCAAGGTAAGCCTTACCAACATGACAAGGTCAAAGCCCTTGATATTGGCGTAGGCGCGAACTGTATTTACCCAATCATAGGAACGACGGAATATGGATGGCGTTACAACGCAAGTGACGTGGATCCGGTTTCGGTTAAAGCAGCGAATTTCATAGCTGAAAGCAACCATAACTTAAAAGGTAAGATTCACTGTCGACTGCAACATGACTCGACGGTTTTCTTTAAAGGGATAATTAAAGAAAATGAACGTTACGACGTCACAACGTGCAACCCGCCATTTCACAGCTCTTTAGAAGAAGCACAGAAGGGGACTCAACGAAAACTGGATAATCTTGCTGCCAACCGAGCAAAGAAGCAGGGTAATCTCGACAATAAAGCTTCGCGTCCGAGTGCAATGGCGAATAAGCAAAGTAAACCTGATCTTAACTTCGGTGGTCAAAAAGCAGAGCTATGGTGTCCTGGAGGTGAAGCAAAATTTGTTACCGGTTTAGCCAAGGAGAGTGTGGAATTTGCCACTCAAGTTATGTGGTTCACGACTTTGATCTCTAAGAAGGAAAATGTTGCGGTGTTAAAGAGTCAACTGACCAAGCTTAATGTGAAGCAGGTTAAAGTCGTTGAGATGGCTCAAGGACAAAAAATCAGTCGCTTCGTTGCTTGGAGCTTTATGGATAAACAGCAGCGTCAGACTTGGATTTCTCTTAAATAACCATAATAAGGTATTTGGCACGTCAAAGTAGAGATAGACATTAAACAAATCGAGACAGTTATTAAAGCCGATGGTTGAATAGTTTCAATCATCGGCTTTTTTAATCACTACTCTCTAACTTTTATTAAGTTTCTTTCATTTCATCAAGCATGGATTGGTATTTATCGCGTAGAGCTTCGTTACCTGACTTCGATTCCAACTCAACTAAGATCTGAAGAGAGGGGATTTGATATCCATATCGCTGGTGGAACTTAAACAAACGTAATCTTGCGTCACGATACTCATCTTGTGATACCTCAATCTTTGTTAATTGGAGGATTGATTTAACACGGTTTGGATCGTGGTCGAGGGCACGCGTGAAGTAATATTTTGCTCTATCACGATCGCCAGATTTCAGTGCGCAAAACCCTGCGTTTTCGTAACTTGCAGAAACCAAATAGTAGAAAGGCTGATTGATCGCCTGATTAAAATAACGGTCGGCTTGTTCATAGTCGCCCTGCTTACAGAGAAAGGTGCCATAGTTATTAAGGACGTTACCGTTATTAGAATCTAGTCTTAATGCGGACTTATATTGTTTTCTTGCCTCATCGGTTTCTCCAACGGTTTCATAATAATGAGCCATAGAGAGGCGAGCTCGGTAGTAGCGGGGAGCATGCTGGATCGCCAGTTCAAGGTTCTCTCGCGCCCGCACCATATTCTCTTGTTCCATATAACCTAGCCCAAGTGCGATTCTCGATTCAGACATTGAAATCGGATCCGCTTCCGCTCTTTGTGGTTCTCCTTCTGTAACCGATACACAACCACTGAGTGCAACAAACAGCAAGAATGATGATGGCTTGAATAACTTGGGTGAGGGCATTGCGAGACTCCTATTAGCTACCAGAACATGATATGAGAACTCGAACTATTGGTTGGCAAAAAGGGGAGGTAATGCGATCCACTCACCATAAAAAGCCGTTCGTTATCAACTCTTAATCGAGTAGTGACAAACGGCTCTAGTGAACTTATCTGTTTGAAAGGGTAACTTAGATGAATTAGTCGTCCTTGGTAAAGTTTTCTTCGCTGAAATGTTCCAAGTCGTATGGTGTTTGTTGGTAAACGCAATAGTTTAGCCAATTTGAAAACAACAGGTGACCATGACTACGCCAACTCGCAACGGGCTTGTTGTCAGGGTTGTTGTTCGGGTAGTAGTTGATCGGAATGACTGGCTCCATACCTTCTCCAAGATCGCGAACGTATTCATTGTGGAGTGTATGAGCGTCATATTCTGGGTGGCCAGTGACAAATACATTTCTCTTGTCTTTGGTAGCCGCCAAGTACACGCCTGCAACATCCGACGTCGCCAGAATATCAAGATCCGTATGTTCAGATAGATATTCAGGTGAAAAATCTGCGTAGCGAGAATGTGGAGCTAAGAAGGTGTCGTCAAAGCCTCGTAAGATTGGATGGTATGGCTTATGGATCTCGTGATGATAAACGCCAGATAACTTCTCTTTTCGTGTGCGCTTTGGTAGATCGTAAAGCAGTTTCAAGCCAGCTTGAGCCGCCCAACAAACGTAAAGAGTTGAGGTAACGTGCTTGTTTGCCCACTCCATGATGGTTTTTAGATGGTCCCAGTAGATAACATCCTCAAACTGAACCAAACCTAGTGGTGCACCAGTGATGATCAGTCCATCAAAGTTGCGGTTTTTTACCATCTCAAACTGACGATAAAAGTTATCAAGGTGCTCAGTGGGTGTGTTTTTACTAGGTCTGTCATCAATGCGCAGTAGCTCTACATCTACCTGTAGCGGACTGTTTGACAGTAGGCGTAAGAATTGAGTCTCAGTTTCAATTTTCTTCGGCATTAGGTTGAGGATCAAGACTCGAAGTGGACGAATTTCCTGTGTCGATGCTCTTGATAGCGGCATAACAAAGATGTTTTCTTCTCGAAGAACATCGCTCGCTGGCAATTGGTCTGGAATGCGAATAGGCACTGCTTTCTCCCTAAGCTAGATATTTAGACGTCTATACTTCTGAATCTATAATATATTGTGACGCTTGTCGACATACAAAACGCACCTTTGTAAATATTTCGTTATCGAATCTGCAGAGTATCCCCGCAGTTTAGCGCGGTTAAATAAGTGATGTTGTGAAAGTGCGCGAGCACAATTGAGTCTTTGCTGCTTAAAGTAGCGCTTAATGATCTAGGTTTATGATTATGACTTCAGATACGTTAACATTCTGCTTTCACGTAATTTTCGGTTGTGGGTGAGTGCGAGTTTGAAACTTATCTTAATACGAGGCTTGCCTGGTTCTGGCAAATCGACCAGAGCAAGATCTCTGGATGCCTTTCATGTTGAAGCCGATATGTACTTCGTGAATAGCGACGGTGATTACTGTTTCGACCCGGCGTTACTCCCTAAAGCGCATGAGTGGTGTCAAAATCGTGCGGAAGATGCCTTAAAACAGGGAAATGATGTGGTGGTATCCAACACGTTTGTTAAACGATGGGAAATGAAGGCGTACCGAAACATGGCACGCAGGCATGGTGCTGAACTAGTGATTGAAGTATGCCGTGAACAGTATGGCAGCATTCACGGTGTGCCAGAGTCTGTTGTAAAGCGCATGAAGAAAGAGTGGCAAGAATAATAAAAGCTCTAACATCGGATTCGAGTATCCAAAATGTCTTGTTTTAATAATACATCCAAAGAAATTAGTTAAAGGTTAAATGATCAATGGCAAAACGTTCTGTGGTCGTGGATATGACGTCTTATGGTATCTACTCAACTTGGGATTCAAAATCTAAAGACCTACCTAAGATTCAGGAATTTACTCATCGAGTAGAAGCGGAGATCGATGTTGAGTTTGGTTACATCATCAACATCAAAAAGGCCAAAGGAGAAAAGATTCGTTACTGCATCTATCACCCAAATATCACCACGGATAAAGGAGAGGTACTTGAGCCGTTTGACGGTGAAGAATACGTTGGCAGCAACGATTGGGATTTCTATCTAGGCGA
Source organism: Vibrio sp. Isolate30 (assembly GCF_022397975.1). Taxonomy (NCBI): domain Bacteria; kingdom Pseudomonadati; phylum Pseudomonadota; class Gammaproteobacteria; order Vibrionales; family Vibrionaceae; genus Vibrio; species Vibrio sp. Isolate30. Next base: position 26,078 of record NZ_JAKEUS010000007.1, on the reverse strand, counting down.
CACTATTTGGGCGCCTATCGACAATAAGATCGGAAAGTGGAGAATGACGGTCGAGCTTAAAGGAAGAGTGATTGCTGATAAGACTTTTGATTTAGTTGCGAAAGACGAAGGTCAATTTTGGAAAAGACGAGGGTTCTAAATCGTCGTCGAGGTTCTCCCAATTCTGTTACACAACAAAGCCAAGTCGTTACGCTTGGCTTTGTTGATCTTGGTCGAGCGTTAAATTTAATCTCAATAAGATACGTTTGTTGTTGATATTAATGTATTGATTTTGCTCGCTTAATTATCTTATTGATATAAAAAAGTCTCTTTCTTTCTATAAATAATAGAGACCCTTGAAAGCAATATGGATACTACACCCTCACCAAGATAGGGCGGCCAAGCCTTATGAATGTCATTTTTTGGGTGAAGTTATGATAACGATAGATACAGCACTGTTAGGATCACTGTCGATCGGAACTCTTCGGTCGGTAGAGCATTCTTCCAAGCGTAGTCACAAAGTAAATAAAACGGCTAAGAATATATTCACTGCAATCTGTGCCAATGATGACCAACCGATCACCATTGATGAAGCTCTGAGATTACGTGATAAAACATGTTTTATTTGTGATGACTGCGGTCACAGATTAAGAGCACATAAACGTTCAAAAAATGGGGCGAATGCACACTTTGAACATTTTATAAAGAACCCATTCTGTAAATATTGATAATATTATCAGAGGCCGATTTAGGGCTAGAAATCAAACCAAGAAAGGAAAGTTAATGTTGTATGTACTTGTTATAGCTATTGCTATAGCGGTCTGTGTCTTTGTCGCCAATTCAAAGAGTAGAATCAAAGCAGCGCAGCTTAAAGATTCATACCTAAAGAGCTATATGACCAATGAAGAGCTTTTTAGTCAGAATGATTTTTTAAGTGTTATCTTCACTCAGCTAGAGAAGGGGAATCAAGTAGCCGCTAAAGATATCAAAGAAGCGTTTGACGTTATGGCAAGAATGGAAGCGTCATCCCAAAAAACTTAGCAATCTTCTCGTGTCACCTCTTTATTTTCATTGCCCTGTCAGTGGCTTGCTTAGCACTGACAAATATTATTGATTTAATTGTCAGTATCTCCCGCGAAATTCGCTCTCCTAATCTAAACTTAGCCTAATACCATGATCCAACGTCACCTCCTGATAGTTAAAAGGTGGTGGTTGAATCGTGTCTTTTGTATTTGGCTGAGGGGAGTCGAAAGTTCAATTTATTCAAAAACGAGTGAATGAGGTACGGAAGATGAATAATAAAGTAGGATTAGCGGCTGCGGCGACAGTGGTACTTGGGCTTGCTGGCTGTGGAGGCGGGTCAGACTCGTCAACAGCGACGACACCGGTAACGTTTAGTGTTTCTGATGCCCCAGTTGATGACGTACAAGATGTCGTTGTGACGTTTGACAAAGTCGCATTACTACCCCAAAACGGAAGTGAGCCGTTAGTTTATGACGTTTATTTGATGGACGAAGAGGGTAACCCAATTGATGAAAATGGTGATCCTATCTTAGACGGAGACGATCCACTTCCATTAAGCGTTAATTTATTAGATTACCAAGGCAGTGATTCACTTGCTCTTATTTCTGGTGAAGTAGTGCCAGTCGGTAGCTACAAGTTGTGCGTATTTGCAAGAGATGGCGATCATGACGAGTATCCTTCTTACGTTACTGAGGACGACAGCACGGTACGAGAGCTGACTGTTAAAGGCGATGGAGCGTGTCCGCAAGGTGTTGGGAAAGAACCCAATACCGGTGTTTTGTATTTCAATAACTCGTTTAATGTTAATCAGCAAACCAACGATTTTACGATCGAGTTTGATTTGAGAAGAGGCTTGAAGAACACATCTGCTTATCCAAACTATACGATTCAACGCACCTCAATTTCTTTGATCAACAATGCAGAAACTGGCCACATCGAGGGTGAAGTGCTAGCCGCGACGAATGACGCGTGTCAAAGTGGTGAACTGGGAATTCAAGCGGTTTATCTGTATGAGGGAGATGTTGCGCAAGAAGACATGGCACCTGTAGGCGGAACCGATGAAGTGAAACCGATTACCACCGCCCTTGTTCAAGATGTTGAAAACTCGTCAGATTTCTCATTCTCTTTAGGTTATTTAGACCCAGGCATGTATACGCTTGGTTACACTTGTAATGCTCAACTTGATACGGGTGATGAAGAAATGGTTGTGCCTGATGAGTTCAGCATCCACAGCATTCAATCAGGAGTGATTGTAAACGCGAATGAAACCAGCAATGTGACTTTCTAATTTGCTTTGAATAGATAAAAAAAGCCGACCTACTTTATTGAGGTCGGCTTTTTATTGTGAGTTTAAGAGACTGATTAGCCTTGAGTAACGTAAGTCATTACAAACTCGGTAATTGAAACCATGTCTTTAACTGCGATGTATTCTTCAGTTGTATGAACTTTTGCCATACCAGTTGAAAGATTCACTGTAGTTAAACCCTTGGCGTTGAAATTGTTTGCATCACTACCGCCGCCAGTACCTTTGGTTGCTGCGGTAACACCGAGTTTTTCAAATGCCGATTTGATTGATAGGATGTGTGGGTGATCGTCAGCAATGACAAATGCGTCGTACGCGCGAGTAGACTCGATTTCCACTTCTGCACCGAACTGCTTAGCACTCTCTTCGAATGTAGAGATCATGTGGTTAACTTGGTTAGTCAGTTTTTCACCATTCAACGAACGGGCTTCAGCAACAACCGTTAGCTCAGGCATTACGATGTTAGTCGCTTGTCCACCTTCAACAATACCAACGTTAGCCGTTGTTTCTTCGTCGATGCGTAGCAAGTTCATCTTAGTGATAGCATCTGCCGCGACTTGAATCGCACTAATGCCTTCTTCTGGTGCTAGGCCTGCGTGGGCTGGGCGACCTTTAATCTTAGCCACAATCTTTTGTTGACCAGGAGCCGCATTAACGATGGTGCCAATCGGGCCACCTGTGTCTAGCACAATGGCATTGTCTGATTGGATATAAGACATATCGAAGTTCAATGACCCGAACAGGCCACCTTCTTCATAAACAGTGAATGCGATTTCAATGGTTTGGTGTTCGCGACCTTCCGCTTGAATGCAACGCACTGCTTCCATGATCGCTGCGATACCAGATTTGTCATCGCCACCTAGGATAGTATTGCCTTTCGAACGAATGATGCCGTCTTCGATGACTGGTTCGATGCCAATTCCAGGTGTTACTGTATCCATGTGGCAGCTAAACACGGTGCTACCTTCTAGCGAGCCTTCTAGGCGTGCGTAAATATTGAAACCATTAGAGACTTCTTCAGGTACAGGCAATTTGTGAACGGTAAAGCCAAGCTCACCCAATTGCTCTGCTAGCATTTCAGCGATTGCTTTCTCGTTACGTGATTCGCTATCGATTCTTACTAGGTCGCAAAAGTGCTCAACTAGACGTTGCTCATTAACTTGGGTCATTTTTAACTCTCATTATGATGACCACTTTTTCGTCTGAAATAGTGGTCTGTAGGAACAGGAAATTCAATATAACGCCAACTACACGGTACAATGTCTGAGTTAAATCAAGAAAATGCTCTGAATCTTCTAGATTTCTAAAAATTCTAGGCTCGAATCTATGAGGGTTATGATTGTAAGGGGATTGCTATCACCTTGGTGAATTATCAACGGCTAGTGAATTACAATGTGCATGAGGCTGACATCTAAAAGTCGCTCTACATTCTTGGTTACGTTTATTTGGTGGTTGATGACCTCGATGATGGTATTCGTGAGGTGTTATCAGATTGTAGCAGTTCAAAGAGATCAAAAGAGTTCAAGAAGGGGAGGGAGTGACAGCAAACCTTACTTGGAGGAAATAAAGTTTGCTGTCAGGTGAAGCCAAAGCCGTTTGACTATTTAGCGATACCTTGCAGCAGTTCAACCAGTTCCGTTTCAGTAGACGGTTCTTTTGCTAGTTCAAAGACTGCTGAAGCACCGCCTTTCAACATGTAAGCACGAGTACTGCAATGGTCATAATGGAACCATTTTCCATCGACACACACATCGGTATAACATCTCGGGTCTTGTTTTAGTTCCATATTGTCTTCCTTAACATTTTTGTAACTAATTTTAAGTTAGTTGATCACATATGATGCTAATTTGATCTACATCAATACTGAGGCGTTTTTCTGTATGGGAATTGTTCAGAACGTGTTCTATATACCGTATTTAGCTTGATAAATGAGTAATAGAGACGTGTTCAGGGCTGTAAAACTGATGCTTTTTCTTGCCTATAACCGCGTTTATACATACGCTAACGGTTCTAGTTCCTAGTTAAGCAATGGCAAAATGACGAATATTTTTATTGTTGTAGTTCTTCTGGTTGTGTTCTTTTACTTCATACAAAAATATGTGGTTAAACATGATGATACGAAAGATCATGCTTACCAAAAGAAAGGGGCATTACTGAACATGCAGCAAGCAGCCTTTTACAATGCGCTGAAATCCGCTGTGGGGAATCATGGGGCGGTTTTTGCTAAAGTGAGCATGACAACTGTGTTGGCTCCAGCCAAGTCAAACTCAAAAAAGAACTGGTTTATTGCCAATAATAAAATCTCTCGTAGTTATTTCGACTTTGTTGTTTGTGACCCACGAACGCTAGAGCCGCGAGTCATCATTGAATTAGACAATGGCAAGGAACTCAACAAGGGTAAAGTGGACCGAGAAAAGCTGCTCATCCATGTGTGTAAGTCGGCGGGTTTGCCTTTAATCGGCGCCTCAATTAAACACAGTTATCAAGTGAGCCGTTTAAAAAGATTGCTTGCCGCACACATAGACCTGATTGAGCCTTCTAAAGAGGTGCGCTTTTGTAAGAAGTGCGGCTCACCAATGATTATTAAACTTGCGAGCCAAGGTGAACACAAAGGTCGTCGGTTCTTCACATGCAGTCGTCAACCTAACTGCACTTATACCGAAAACTACAATGTCGTATTTGAATCTGACGAAGAGTAATCGTTTCTAAATTTTGTTTCCTCTATTTGGGAAGGTGCGCCTTCCCAATAATTGTTAAACCTCACCTCATAATCAAATCTATTCCCTCTCTTTTCTTTAATCTTACATATAGTGTGGATTAGCTTTTCCTTTATTTTTATGAAATAAATTCATAATGGTAATGAAAATTTATCAGTTTAATATTTAAATCATTCTGATATTTAACGTTAAAATTTCGCTTCCTAGCTCTATTGATCTATAGAGTCAATAATTACAATTGTCTGCGTTTGTAAGCGCATGTAAGGGTGGATAAACTTAAGTAAAATCGATTGATTGCATGATTGTTTTTGTAAATAATATTTTCAAACAAAATAAAAATAATAAAACGTCTAGTTGAAAAATATAACTAGGAGAAGTATGAAAAATTGCAACCACAAATCGACAGTTCGAATACATCGGACAAATATAGACAAATTGCTGCTTATTAAGAAAAAGTACCGACGTAATATTTGTAATAAGATTATCAAAATTAGATAGGATAAAAGCACGCTACATGTTATTAACAAATTTTAATAATGTGAAATGATCTTTAATTATTATAATAAGCTCACTGTTCGAGCGTTTCTGCAACTCGCTCAGTAAAACAAAAACAACAACGTCTCGGCATTTAAGGGTAGTCAATTCTACCCTTTTTTTTACTCACTACTTAAGGAGACTTTCGCTAAGAGACTGAACAACAGTTTTGACCAAAAGCATGAAGCCGTCATGTCTGGGTCACTGAATAAACGAACAGAAGCATACGTATTTTAAAATTAACCTAAATGCTTAAGTTTTATTCAAACAAACATCCGCTAGCCATCGAAAAAATAAAATAACGAGAAATTCGGTATGAACACAACAACAAGTGCAGATGCATTGTTTAAAGACAGCTACTTATTGGGCGCAATGAAGCTGATCTATAACTACAAAAATAATGATAAAGAGCGAAACTTCGAATCGATGTATCGTCTGGTCCACAATCAGCAGCTTCTCACCATTTCTAATGAGTGTGATAAAATACGAAAGATCGGAGAGATTTTAGATAAGTACAAACCAACCTCAGAAATGGTTGTCGCTTTTTATATTATCAGTATAGAGAGGCCATCGGTGTACTTTATGTTCATTGATAAGCTGATAAATAGAAGGTGGACACATGCATCCGACCCAGTCGTACACTTAGACAGGCTACTGTCTTCGATTCCTAGCTCAGACCGACTAGGAAGATTTAATCTCATCGTCGGAATCATTACGCTGTTTAACTACTATGATCGTGGACAAAAAATGCAGTCTTTGGTTCTCACAACGCCAAAAGAATATACGCTTCCAAGAATAAAAAATAGTCTGGGCTAATTTTGGATAGAGAGGGTTTTATTATTTGCTTGGCTATTGTGTTTAGTCTAATGGGGATTTACCTAATAGAGTTAGGCTAGCATAGGCCAATCAATAGAAAGGATATAAGTACACACCAAGTCAAAGCACTCTATACGGAGTGCTTTGTGTTTAGGGCTTGTGAGTGTGACCTAACTCAATAAAACCACAAGCTTAAGTCTAAAAAAGCAACGCTTTGTTGATATAAAGAGCAAACAGTTGATTTCAAGCAAATTTATACTTGCACCAATTCATCTCTGTCGTTAATATCTTTCTCGTTCTTAAGGAATGGGTCCGTAGCTCAGTTGGTTAGAGTACTACCTTGACATGGTAGGGGTCGGCGATTCGAGTTCGCCCGGACCCACCATCCCTTAAGTTGTTTCTTGTCAAAACAACCGCTTTAGTCACACGAGACTTAATCAAGCAAAAGAACACAAAATTTGGGTCCGTAGCTCAGTTGGTTAGAGTACTACCTTGACATGGTAGGGGTCGGCGATTCGAGTTCGCCCGGACCCACCACTCCTTACTGCATAGAAATGCAAAGAGTAACATTTTTGGATCCGTAGCTCAGTTGGTTAGAGTACCGCCTTGACATGGCGGGGGTCGGCGATTCGAGTTCGCCCGGATCCACCATATATCAACACAACGCCTCGCATGTTGCGAGGCGTTGTCGTTTCTGAATAGGCAAGACTGTGAGTTTGAACTGTTGGACTTGTTACTTGATATACTAACTGCTCTCTACATATTTATTCTTTTACTTAAAACGACCTCTGTCTTCATATTTATGTTTGTGCCCACTTTGTGACCGTCAAATGACCGGGCAATGCTTCGAGTAATACAACTGCAACGACTTAGCTATAGTTGACGTAATACTATATATATAAAAATAAACTCTAAGACTCATAAGACTTCCCACCAGTACATACGTACTTAATTACGATTATATTGCATATCAACCATAGGGCTGTTCGTTGGTACGCGAGCTACTGACGCTGTGAAAGCCATGATAGACAAAGCGGTCGAAGAAGCCGGTCAAATGCTATCTGGTCGAGAGCATGTAGAAACATACTTATATCAACGACCTTGTTGATGTACCTAGCACAACCCAAATCATGCGTGAGTAGGTTTTTGGTCCTGTTGTACCAATCAAGGTACGTACTTAACCTCGTCTCTCATTATATGAATGCTGCAGAGCTGTTACGGAGTGCTGTATGGAATCGGGAAAGCCCTTGAGGTCATCGACACATTTTATGAGAATATCTTTTACCTCATAGTTTTGTAGCTCTGTTTGCCTCGTTGTGTTTGCGCCTAAAACAAGATAAACAGCTTTGTTGATGACTTGCTTATCTTGCTTTATTTTAAAGGCAATACAGCCGAAGTAAGTGATAGGGTAGACTTCATCTAAAGGGCGTGATTGCCTTTCAACAACCTGCTATAGAACGGAGTCCGTCACCTTTGAATAAAGATTGGTTAGACATCTACATCGTACATTTCCTTGAATGTGGCCACGATTGCTCCAGTCGTCATGCCTTTAGCATAGAGACTTAAGATCTTGCCATCTATAGACTGTAAATGAGTTTGATGCTTATGAAAGAGCTTCGGATCGAAGTATGATTCACGTTCGGGGGGAACATCTATTGTCACTCGGTTATCACTGTTATAATCGGCCTAGAGGAGTACCTATTACGGGAGTTGAAATGGGGTTATAAGAGTGTTTTTCGTAGCCTAGGTGTTCATCAAGCTCGAATTCAATGTCGTCTCTGCAGTCACCTTGGTTAACATTTTGCGGAAGTTATCAAAATCAGATTCCCTCTTAATTGATTTATCTGCTTCACGAGCAAAAACTCCAAGTGCTTTCTTGTCCACACTATCCATCCCTATCATTTAAGGTTTAAGTCTAGACAGTTACACAGAATTTAGGACCGTCTCGGTAAGGTTTCAATTCTAACGTGTCTCTCTATGACTATCATGTCTTTCTCTGTAATTTGAGCCGTGTTCCTGAGTTCTGATTCAATTGAATTAGAACTCAGGAACAATTCTTAGGTCTTGAAGCAAAGCTTAATTGATCGTTTTCCAAACTTTGGCAGCTTCTTGGAAAACTAGAGTAAACGTATAATCGTAGTTATTGCTTCCAGGATCGTTAGTAGAACTATCTGTCGGATTATCAATGATTTGCCCCATACTATAACTATCGTTGCTATCATATGTACAACTGCAATTTTCAAACAGTAAGATGTACTCGGTCCCAGAAGTTAGATTTTTTGTTGACAAGCTAATTTCATTCCAACCGCCATTGATATTTACGTTTGAGGCTAACGAATCAATCGCTGCTAAATCTCCTCTCGGTGCTATTGAAATGTTTATTGTACTTGCAGATCCTGCCATGAGCTTTATTGCTGAGAGTGTAGCGTTTCTATCTAAAATGAATGTTTGAGCGTATTGGAAAGAGTTACTTGCGCTCATACTTCCACTGTTAGAGGTGCCAATCGCTTGCTCGTTAGTGCTTATCAACAACTGAAGTGCAGATATATCTGCATTGAAAACTAACGTACCATTTGGAGTCGAGTCTTTATCCAAACTATCGAGATCTGATTGAGTAAAGTAGTTCACTAAAGCTGCAGCATCATCACCTTTAGGCCCCTGCGGCCCGGTTTCCCCTTGTAAGCCTTGTGGACCAGTATCGCCTTTAGGTCCTTGGGCTCCGGTTTCACCTGTTAAACCTTGTGGCCCTGTATCGCCTTTAGGTCCTTGAGGTCCGGTTTCACCTGTTAACCCTTGTGGTCCTGTATCGCCTTTAGGTCCTTGAGGTCCGGTTTCACCTGTTAACCCTTGTGGTCCTGTATCGCCTTTAGGTCCTTGAGCTCCGGTTTCACCTGTTAACCCTTGTGGTCCTGTATCGCCTTTAGGTCCTTGAGCTCCGGTTTCACCTGTTAAACCTTGTGGCCCTGTATCGCCTTTAGGTCCTTGAGCTCCGGTTTCACCAGTTAAACCTTGTGGTCCAGTATCGCCTTTAGGACCTTGCGCTCCGGTTTCACCAGTTAAACCTTGTGGTCCAGTATCGCCTTTAGGTCCTTGGGCTCCGGTTTCACCTGTTAACCCTTGTGGTCCTGTATCGCCTTTAGGTCCTTGAGCTCCGGTTTCACCGGTTAACCCTTGTGGCCCTGTATCGCCTTTAGGTCCTTGGGCTCCGGTTTCACCAGTTAARCCTTGTGGACCAGTATCGCCTTTAGGACCTTGGGCTCCGGTTTCACCTGTTAATCCTTGTGGTCCTGTATCGCCTTTAGGTCCTTGGGCTCCGGTTTCACCTGTTAACCCTTGTGGACCAGTATCGCCTTTAGGACCTTGGGCACCGGTTTCACCTTTTAATCCTTGTGGTCCTGTATCGCCTTTAGGTCCTTGGACTCCGGTTTCCCCTTGTAAGCCTTGTGGACCAGTATCGCCTTTAGGACCTTGGGCWCCGGTTTCACCTKTTAATCCTTGTGGTCCTGTATCGCCTTTAGGTCCTTGGACTCCGGTTTCCCCTTGTAAGCCTTGTGGACCAGTATCGCCTTTAGGACCTTGAGCTCCGGTTTCACCAGTTAAACCTTGTGGACCAGTATCGCCTTTAGGACCTTGGGCACCGGTTTCACCTTTTAATCCTTGTGGTCCTGTATCGCCTTTAGGTCCTTGGACTCCGGTTTCCCCTTGTAAGCCTTGTGGACCAGTATCGCCTTTAGGACCTTGGGCACCGGTTTCACCTTTTAATCCTTGTGGTCCAGTTTCACCTGGTTCACCAGTATCCCCTTTTAATCCAGCAATATCGCCAACCCATTTGCCATCTTGATTAATGACAATGTCATCGTTAACTTTAAGCTCAGATAAATTAGCACTGCCAACTACAGAGCTAGACATTTCGGCATAGTAGGAGCGTGGAGTGGTATATAATTTTAATCTTGGGGACATTTCTCCATCGTTGTCGATGTTGAGTCCCAAGTACAAATCTGAGTTTTCGAAAATAGAAGTATCAATAGGTAGATCTTCGCCGAGGGTGACGCTGTAGTTACCATCAGTAAATTCGACAATTTTTTCGTTCGCCCAGAGTAATTGACCATCATTCTTATAAATAGAGAAAATTACTGGCAATGTAGCATCAATGGTTGTGTTGCTGTTCGCATCGTACAGAACACCATTGTGATTAAACTCTGCAGCATATGTCGAATAAGAAACGAATAGAGTGGCTAGTAGGGTAATATATTTCATAATAAATCCTATTAGAGTTATTTAACCCTAACTTGGTAATTTTCGGAGCTTGTTTTAACGGAGGGGTCTTCAGAACTTGCGACACTGATGATTTTAAATATGGGAGAGCTAGCAACTTGCTTAGGTTCCTCGAACCCTTGTTCTGCTTCTGGGGTAGAGTAAACAGCCTCTGTTGGTGTAGAACTCTGAGTTTGTTCTGGGTCTGAACATCCGACTAGAATCAAGCAACTGAAAGTGCAACTGACGAAAATTCTCATATTGTTTTCCGTAACCTATCTTGGGTGACCTAATATGTCACCCGGTACATGTATTTAGAAGATTTACGAGATGTGCCTTACTCTAACGAACTGCTTCATTTCTATTGATTAGTTTCAAAGCCAGCCAGATGACACTGCTCTCGCTTGCTACTAACATACTTATTTATGAAACTTCGTTCTATTACACAATATTACACAGCATAAGATCCGAAAGACGGGTGGAGAGGAAGCGGTAATCTGGGAGGTAAAAGGTTCGATTTAATGATTTTCAAAGCTGTAAAGCTAGTGACTGTACACAGGAATGTAATAAGTAAACCAACTAATGCTATGTTGGTTTACTTAAGGGTAATGTTGGTTATGCCGCAATGTTTCTCGAATCTACTTCTAACTTGCTGCCTTTAATTATTTGGTAATCTTTTATTGCTAGCCTAATTCTACCTCGTTTTCTTTCAATAAGGTTGGGTACTAAAACACCTTCGGGCTCTAATAGCTCCGAAAGCTGTTTACGAGCTCTATATATTTGGATATTAATATGAGTCTCTGCAATTCCTAGATCTTTTGTTAGTTGTTCAATTGTTCGCCATCCCTGCATGGGTTCGGCGATATTGTTTTTTAAATCTTCGGCTTTATATCGTGCTAGCAAAGCTGTCAAATAATGATGACTTCGAGCCTGACAATCGATTGATCTTTGTTCATCTGTGATAGTGAGTTCAGTTACCTCTTCATCTAAGCTTAAATTGAAGGTGTAGCAAAGATTATTATTTGACTGTTTTTTAAGACACATTGTTTCGGCGTCTTCAGCCTCAACGCTTTTGAATAACTGCCACGTTTTTTCTGAAAACTTGATTTGTTCACCGTCACTCAGACTACTACATAAATTGTTCTCAAAGTGCTCACATTGCCATTCTTGTTTTATCTGGTCATAAAATACGACTAACTCAGGAGATGTATCGTTAGGCAAAAAGTGGTAGTGCTCTAAATAAATAGGTTCGAGGCCAGATTCAATGTAAGCTTCTTGCTCCGTTGGCAACAGAATGTCTTTTGGTGGCTCAAGACTTTCGATGATGAAAGGATCTGTTTGCGAATTCGAGAATAAAATTTCATCATTGACGTTAAGTAAGTGAGGTCGGTTAGGTTCAATTATCTTGCCATTTATTCTGACTCCGTTCTGGCTGACATCTCGGATAAACCAGTGTTTTTGAAACTCTATGATAGCGTGTATTCGTGAAACATCTGGTAAATTGATAGCTGTGTTTACAGACGACGAAAGCCGGCCAAACTGATGGAATGCTTTCAAGTATATTGGTTTGGTAAATCTTTGATTATTTAAATAAGCCATGTGTTTTCTCACCATTCATGAAACATTAAATGACGCTGCCTCTAAATAGTATAGCTATTTGCATAGTGTAGTGATTCTTCAATAATTAATTCGTCTAGCATCTCCAGTTGCTGTTGGTAACCATCAATACTCTGAGCTAGGTTCTCCATCGCTTTGCTGAGGACCTTTTCAACTCGCTCTGTTGTATCTTCATTTGTTTGCCACTGGTTTTGGATATGTATTATGTCGTCAGTGAGTTCGTTGGAAGTCCATAATGATGTTAGCTTCCAACCTGTTTCATTGGCGAGTGGGGGAAAAATTGTTTTTGACAACTCGATGAACTTGTTCTCTTGTTCACGTTTGATTTTTAAGGTTGCGATGAGGTTTAGGGCTTTTACATAGTTCATTAGTGATTTCCTGATTGCAGATAAAATTGATAGTCCTGGATAGCGGCGTTCTTAAATTCGCTATAGGAAGAAAAGCCAAGTATTGGCCAAAGATCGTTTGGGTCTTGCGCTACGCTGTTTGGATGTTTGGTTGAAAAAAACCAGTTCCATAACTGCTGCTCATTGATGTTAAGGTCAGACAGCGACAATGAAGGGTTATCCCGTTTAAATGTGATACGGGTTTGATAGGCGGAATAGGACTTATTAAGCTTTAATAGTTCCAGTAGCTCCTCGTCAAAATGATCCTGGTTTGTACTTAACCACGCGAGTAAAGATTCATTGTAGACAAGTGCATCAAAGTCCAGGTGGTTGACTTGCTGTGAAGTTAACCACTTGGCCAAGTGCTTAAAATCTAATGCTTGATTTGTATAGGCTGATTGCCTAAATGCAATTTCGAGAAGGGCTCTTTGTATGTGCTCATCCGAAATACTTGGATTATGGAAGGATGCGGTTCTCAAGGCGCTTTTTCGAGAAATTGCTTGTTGTTTTAGATCCCAAAAGCAACCATCAAGTTTAAGCTCTCGGTGAAGCTCTTCGCTTGTTATTGAATGTTCTGAGAGCTTTTTTTGGTGGTTTAGTTGTGAAACTAACCGCTCCCAGGCATCGGTTGGCTTAAAGTGATGTCTGTCTTCTATAGAGAGTGGGAGTGATAGATTTGGGTGCCTATCGAGCTTCTGTAGGAGATGAACGGCATCAGCTTTTTTGATATCTATATAGTTGTTTTCTGTAAACTTACACAATGATAGCGCCTGAACATCTCCAAGAAACTCTATGGCATAGTCATAAAGTTTAGAGAGAGTTCGCTCTGGATAGTGGAGTTTCTTGAATGCTCCTACAATTCGGGCTGAATCTTGTTGGCTCATTATTCGGTTTTTGACGGCATGCTCTAGGGTTGCACGTATGTTAACCATAGGAGTCGAGATATGTGGGTATGCTAATTCTGAAGGGCCATGAACCAGAGCCACCTCGTCGTCGTCTTCTAATACTCCGTTTATGTAGTCTTCGAAAACGCTACCAGACCCTTCCATCCCATAATTGGTGAGTTCTGATGCTCTCAAGGCTCCCATGCTCGAACAGCCGTATACTTTGATACCCAATGATAACGCGTAGAGTATTTCTTTATGCCAAACTGCTGGTACGCTTTCGAAGTAACCGTCAATTAAAACGATCACATTCGGTTGGTCGTGTGTGGCTAAATAAATATCTCCTTGTTTGGCGGGTGGGCGACAATCTGCGCTTACAAGGTTTTTAATGTTGGCTACGGAAAGGGTAGGGCCAGCAAACACGATAATACTCATGCGAATTCTCCCGTGTTTAATGAATCTTGTATAGCCAAAGCTCGCGTTCCCATCTTATAACCTGACTGTTCTTGAATACCTTCCAACCCTGGGACAATGACACGTACAACAGGTATACGATACTCACTTTTTTCTAGGTTTACGAAGACAGCCTGATTAAGACCAACCTTGTTTAGTTGACTTAAAATAAGTTCAATGTCTTTCGTAAAACACGTGTTATTCCAAGATTGGATATCTTTATAGTTTCTTAGCACTTTCGGCGAAATATTAAGTGCTTGCTCTGTATTCTTGGTGCTGATGCTTGAGTAAGCGTTGGCGTCAATATCATCTCTTGAGCCAGAAATCATGGTTAAGCGCGTTTGCGCTGCTTCCGTCAATGCTCTTAATAGGCTAATGGCCTTGCATGGATGAGTGCCAGAGCCAAAAGCTGGGTAAAGGGGGCCTTGCTCCTGTGAATTAGAAATGATTCGACAAAAGAAGCTAGGAAGTGCAATATCGGTTGTGATATCCCAAACTTGAACATCAACGTTAGCCAAACGATATTTTTCTATAATCGTTAGGCAATCCTCATCATCAACGGTTTTTAGGTCTAGTTGGTTGGCATGCTGGTCAACTATATGACGCTGCTTTATTTTCCAAAGTGCCAGGGCATCGCGTTCGATTGTTTCGCAGAGCCCGTGTACTATCGCCTCCTCTAGACTGTTTCCGGAAGCTAAACCATTTGAACTCATGATGAAAGCGCCACTGCCAGTCGGTAGTGGAAGAGTATAGTTGCAATGAACTACCTCATAAGGGACATAGATAGATTGTCGATTAAACAGGTCAGTTCCTTTAATCCATAAACGTTGTTCATGTTCTGAAAACTGACTGAATTCCAGCTTAGGTAAAGCATTGATATTTGCAACTGAATACTTTTTCGAAAGCTGATAAAAATCTGCTAATTTAAGTGGTAGGTCGATATGTTCAGCGTGATACGTTTCTATTGCTTCCATAGCGCCAGAAACTTTTGCTGATATCAAATCCAAGCCTTTCCCCTGAGCAACCGAAATTGCATAAGAGTTAGGACGGCAGACTGTTACGACTGGAATTCCGATATGATCGAGACCTGTAATGTTTGCAATGCGAGTTATTCCCATTTTTATGAAATAAGGGGATATTCTTTCGAAAGTTGCCTCCGGAGAACACTGGCGATGCGTTCCTTTTTGGTGTTTTTTTAATGGCATTTATGTTCCTTCAGTAACTAGGGTTCGGAGCCAAGTGTCCAATTTGGCTCCTTATGAATAACTTGCGTTTTATTTAAGGAAGCTTCGCAAGTTTGCAACGGTGCAAACAGTTCCTACCAGTAAGCTTTCTTCTTGCAGATCTTTCGGGTTGACAGCTCCTACCTGCACACCTGCATCGCGATAGTATCGAGCCAATGATTGAGCAGTTAATGTGTTGCTGTTTTGCTTGATAGAGTTTATGTGAGGAACTAATTCATTTTGATGACGATGAATAGTGGCTTTTAATTCATGAAGCGTCTGTTGTAACTCATTGAGATCTTCACTTGCACCCTCCTCTAGGTTGAGTGTTTCTAACTTGTTTAGATCACTTACGCTGAGATAGTGAACGTGGTAGGGGTAAAACTTGTTATCGTCTCTAACCAATAAAGGATTTACGTAGGAAACGATATAGATATTTTCAGGTACAGGTTCTGCGAGTTCTTTTAACGCTGATGGTGGAAGGTGGTCGTTGACAAACCTCGAGATAGGAGCACCAGAGTTCAGCTCAAGTTTGCTGATTGGAGTGTCTCTGTCAACGTCTGGATGCGGAGTGTCGTGTAGAGGAGCACGTAACCTATTGAGCTGTAAAAGGCGTAGGTCGAGTAAATATCCAGGCTTTAAATCTGATATATTAATACCAGGAGGACACTGAGCATTTTCTAGGTTCCACGGTACGACTTTAGTTAGTGCTGGCCCTATAAGATTCATTTGTTGCAGCTTTTCCCCTTCCTTTTTCGCCCCGAAAAAGAAGTGAAAATCGGTTGCGCTATAGCACCACTCAATGCGTTTTACCGACTTTGAGGTGTAGTCTTCATAATTGATAAGCGTTGCTTGTTGGCCGTTTTGTCTGATCACATAAATATCTTGGGAACGCAGAGTCAGTTGACCTTTATCATCAATGTAAGGGCTTAATTCATTTTGAAGTTCTTCTATCGATTGGCTGTCCATATTTTCTCCTTAAATTACAAGTAGCCTAGCGTTTTTGCATTTTTTAATGCTTCAAGTATTAGTTGTTGCAAATGTTTGTTGCTTCGCTTTTCATCAATTACCTTTTTAAGTGGGTCAATGATGGGGGCGGGAAGTGCATGCTGACTTATGTCTAATAATGTTGTAACGATTTCTATAGTGCGTTCTTGATCGCTACCTGCTGTTGAGTTTGACTGTTTGAGCATTATTAGCTCAAGCTCTACGAGCAAAGCTAACCATTGAAGTGGAAATGGAAATTCGTCTGATAGAGCTCTCCAAATATTATTACTTTTTTGGACTAGCGCCTGACTGTGGGATATATCCCCTTGCCTAAAAGCAAGCCATGATTCATTTGCACTAGCAATAGCGACATAGTCATCCATGCCTGAATTTTTTGCATAGGAAAAAGCCTGTTCTACATAATTACGTGTATTTTCAATATCACCTTTTAATCTGAAAAGTACGGTTAAATAGGCGAGGCAACGGGTTTTTAGTGTTGCATCGGCTTTATCATTGGCGTTTTTTAATGCCGCTAAAAGGTGCTTCTCCGCTTCGGTATATTGTTGGCTAAATAAGTACGTAAATCCTAAACTGAATAAGCTGTGTGTTTGTAGTTGGTGATCGTCAGTTTCTAAAGATATGCTATGGGCTGTTTGAGCTAGATTGATTTGCTTAAGACTTAAATCGTAACGAGTCCGTCGTAATTCAAATTGCAGTTTTGCGTCATAAAATTGTGCTGATGATATTGGATCAGTAAAGTGTTCAAGACATGTTTCAACGTTACTGATGATAGTACTCATACTAGACAATTCGTTACGCCAGTAATGGATATATAACTTCGCTAACTGGACTGTCAACCATGTGTTGTACCAACGCGAATCTTTCACCATATGACTGTTTATAAGAGCTTCGGCTTGGTCATAGCTCTTTAGGGCCTTTTCATGTAAATGATGGGTTTCTAGAGACTTTCCGTATTTCACGTGCAAACTGACACTGGTTAAAATGTCATCGTCTTTAATTTCATTAAGCGCTTCCAAGTAATGAGAGCGTGCTTCGTCGTGTCTTGCTAAACGGATCAAATTATCACCAAGCCCTATAAGAGCAGATAGCTTGTCAGGATTGGTTTCGTCATTTTTTATTGCATCTAACGATATATTTAATGACTTTTCAAAATGTCTAATAGCATCTTCTACCATTGAAGCTTTAGCAGCCTGATCACCAGCTGTTAAATAGTAGGTTGTCGCTCGTATGGGGGTATTAGTTTTTGACCAATGGTCGCCAATAATAGCTGGGGGGTATTCATATCCCTCTTGCTCTTCCATTGCCAATGCGAGCTGTTGGTGACTTATGTGCTGTGTTGTTGAACTTTCGTAGATGGCATCGCGAATTAGAGCGTGCTTGAATTGATAAAGGTTGCCTTCCACGCTACGTTGTTTAAAAACAATATTGTTACGTTGAAGTTCGTCTAAGTCAGCTTGGATCTGTCCTGTGTTCTTATCTGAGGCATGTAGAATTAATGCTTCGCTGAACGTTCGTCCTATTGTTGCAGCAAGCTGAGCTGTATCTTTGGCGAAAGTCAAATCATTGAGTTTCTGTTGAAGGGTACCGCGGAGGTTTTCTGGTACTTGTAGTTCTGGCTCTTTCACGGTGAAGTCAACACAGCCATTTATCTTTTTAACTAGATTGTTCTTTTGAGCGTGAAACACTAATTCTTCAAGAAAGAGTGGGTTGCCGTCACTTCTGGTTGTGAATAATTTTTTCACTTGCTCGCTGACGGTTACGTTGTCGAATAAGTGTTCAATCAGTTGGTGACTCTCGTTTTGTGATAGAGAGGAAAGTCCAATATCGAGCGCTTTGGAGGATTTAAGGGTTTCAGGAATAGGTGTACGTGAGCTGTTGAGCCAATAAAAGCCAAGAAGAGTGGGTAGCTTTTCTTTAATTAGGTAGTCAATAAATTCTAATGTAGTGGCATCAGACCAATGGATATCTTCACAAATAAACAGGCATGAATCGTAACTGCTTTCAGAGCCATTGCAAATTAAAGACAGAAGACGAGACATAGTTAAAAAAAGATATGACTTCTGTTGGGTGAGAGTAAGGTTAGAGATCGCTTGTTGAAATTCTTTTTCACTTTGGTTGGATAACCTTGAGTAAGGTTGTAACCATGCCCAAAGAATAGCTGAACCTCTTTCTCGTTCTAATGTTGAGAGAGAGAGAGAACATATTGCTTTTTTGTAATTGTCCTCAGCATCTTGGCCGTTGAGATCGAAGTACGTGGAAAAAAAGTTTAGTAGAGGGTACAGAGCATTCGTGTGAAACTCAGGTAAACATTGCAAAGAAAACGAACTGGTGTTGCTTAAGCGCTCTTTTAGTTCGAGAAGTAAACGCGATTTACCGATCCCTGCATCACCATAAACATGAAATAGTTGATATTGGCAGTTCGGCTGGTTTAGGCGATAGAGTTGTTCGAGAATGGTTTGACGACCCACAATAGAGTTGTGTGACTGTGTTTTGCGCAGAAATGAAAAAGCTTCAGATAAACGCTCTCCTTTAAGACGATATCCATAAGATGCCACATGTATTGAATCATTGACGACACACTCAAATAAAAGCTGATTGCTTAACATGTCTTTAAATTGTGGTGAACAAATGATTCCTCCTGAGTGACTATTTCGAGCAAGAGTCATAGCTTCAGCTGCTACTCGCCCTTCAGGTGTAGCACCGTCGATGCTTCTCATCATCCCTTTAGATAGACCGATTCTAAGATCGAATTTGAGGTTATGTTGCTCCAAGAGCGAAGTTTGCTTAGTGTGTAGATTATTCCAAATGTCGAGCGCTGCTCTTGCACTAAGTCGACTATCGTTGTCACTGACATTGGGATAGCCGAAATAAAACAACGTAGTGTCACCAACAGACGCCACATGAGTAGCTCCATAACGAAGCGCTATATCGACACTTTGACTTTGCTGATCTGATAAGAGCATTTCCGCTATATCTTGTCTTTCGAGTGTTGACTCGTTAGAAGAGTAGGTTCTATCTTCAGAAAGGATCAAACATAGAGCTGTGATCTGCTTCCTCTCCGTGAATTCAGAGTAGTAAGAGGATGATAGTTCGATCGTGTTTGTCATTGACACTTGTGCTGAACTTGAGCCCTCAGTTGAGAATGAGCATGGGGCTTGTAATACTATGTCGGAAAAATTAAATCGTCGAAACTCACGATATAGTTCAACTGTGTTACCAGGACGGTCTAGTGCTTTTTTATTAAGCACACGACGAAAAAAGTGTGCTGAATGGTGTCCAGAAAGGGGGCCTAACGGAATATTTGCAGCGCTAAGTTGATGAAAAAATATGGACGCAGCACTGTTGCCTTTTATGACCGAAGTACCGGTGAGACACTCCAAAAATACAAGCCCCCAGGAATAAACGTCCGTTTGTGGTAAAGAAGGCTCGCCTCTTAGTTGTTCAGGAGCACTGTATTTTGGAGTTCCTAAGGTTTCATCATTTAATGTTAATGTTTGGAGATCCGACGTTTTGCTATCACTTTTTAGTGTACTTATCCCAAAATCAAGAATTTTGACGTGTTGTTTCGCTCCAACATTGAAGAGCATTATGTTAGCTGGCTTTATATCTCTATGGATAATGCCAAGAGTGTGCGCATGGGCGAGAGCATCCAGTACTGAAGCCATGATTTCTGCGGATTCTGTTGGTGATATCTGACCATTAGAGGCTATATAGTCTTTCAATGTTATGCCATCGACAAATTCATAAACGGCGTACAAGATGTAATCACCTTGTTGACCTTTGTCCAATAGCGATACGATGTTAGGGTGATTTAAACGACGTACTAAATCACATTCTCGATTAAAGCGAGCGATTTTCTTTTGTCTTTTATGAGGACATTCAGAATTTGTTAATCTAAGAAATTTTATCGCGACGAACCTTTGAGTGTTGAGTTGTACCGCTTTGAAGACTTTTCCGAAGCCCCCTTCGCCTATAGATTCAAGCAATGCGTATTTTTTGGAACGAAACTGCTCTTCAATTGCTTCAGCGGTGGTTTCTTGTAAGGTCATTTATCTACTCTGGATGTCCATCTCAAGGAGTTTGATGTTAGTACTTAAGGGGTATGAGAGGATATTTAATTATCATTTATTTTAATGACTAACCAGTAATCCATATGAGTTATTTTTTGTTTTCGTGATTTAGGTTTCGTTTTATATTTATCATATGTAAAAACTTGTAACTCTGACTTTCTAATGCGAACGATAATCGCGTCAAAAATTGATCGTTAAATATAAAATCATCAATAACTATCTTGTGATTCCTTTGCTTGTTCTTACGAGGTTTCTTTTAAACTACTGAATATTCTAGGGGCTTACCATAATTTAGTCGGTTTTAGACGCCATAAAAATATGTTCTGGTAAGCCCATTAAAGCCTCACAATGAAAAGAATATTAATAGATCGTTTTTCTTGATCTGAAGTGGTTACACCCTACTACTAATCGTGAGCTTGTCGGAGTCTTAAAATTTAGATCACTGTACATTTCTTTTGTTTTTATTAAACGCTGGTAATGTTGCTGGAAATATTCCCTCGTTGGGATTGAGCTATCTTTGAAGCTTATAAATGCCCCTTTAGTCCCACAAATGTATACATCTCGACAGGTTTCCATCCAATCTAAAGCTCGATTGACATAGTTATAGATTGGGTTATGTTGAAAATTTCCGACTTCGTATATTTTTTCGTTCCACCACGTTTGATATTGAATAGTGTATTGAGATGTCGTGTAGGGAAAAGCGACTCGTTTACTGGCTTTTTCGCTCGTGTCGTTAGCGTAAAATGGCCCGGAAATAGCACCTAGAGTAACGTAGCTGAACAGGCCTAATGATTCACTATTTTCATTAATGAGTGTTGAGGTTAAAGAGCGAATCAGTTGCTCTTTGCCCACGCTGTTGAGACCTTGGCTTGATACAACCTTAGAGGTTATTTTATGCGGGGCAGGGGAGTCAAAGTCTGGAGCAAAGGGCTTATTTTCATCCAACGCCGAAGATAAACGCCTTACATCATACAATGAGTTTCTTCCCCAATGCCCCATCAAGGAAGAATCATAGTAATTCTTGCTATCAGTCCCCGTTATTTTAAGCTTTCCTGAAGGCAAATATTGCTTTACAAAATCTCTAAGTTTTTCTTGGTTACCGTACCAGTACCCATACATAATGCACGGGTGCTGAAGCTCTTTAAAGCACTGCTTGTTATTGGTAGATGTAGAGGGGATGGCATTGATTTTGAGGTTTGTCCCAACCAATTCTATTGTATTCTTATCATTAATCACTGTTTCCCACTGTTCCAAAATGCAGTATGTGGTGTTATCGCCAGTATTAGCTTCTTTTGTGTTCCAATGAAGCTCGAAGCGATGAATTTCACTTGGGATCTCGAACGCGCGAACTGTAAACTCCAATACAATGCCATAACTTAATGGACCGCCACCACGAAGCGCCCATAGGAGGTCTGAATTTTGCTTATCGTTAACAACAACGACCTCTCCATTCTCCAATAAGACTCTTGCTGCAATCAAAGACTCACAACACATGCCATGTAAGCGAGTCCAAGGACCCCATCCCCCACCTTGAATGTAACCGGCTAGCCCAACCGTTGCGCAAGTTCCATGAGGTATAGTCAATGCAGGGCGGGTATCATTTTCGGTGTCGGCCAAAGCAGGGATAAGTTGGTAGAAGCGATAACCAGCGCCAATATTGGCTGCGTAGCCGTGAGAGTCTTGCTTTACACTCAGCGTTTTTAGCCCACTTAGATCGAGCAGAACAACATCATTTCCAGTACATTCACCTTCATGATCATGTCCCCCAGATCGTACCTTTACGGGTAAGTTAAATTTAACGGCTAATTTATATGCGGTCACAACGTCTGTTTCACTTCGACACATTACAATCACTGATGGGTAGGCGATAAAACGTGTATTAAAAATGAGTGTTTGAGCTTGATACTGGCTAAGTCCGGGACTTTGGGACGGGCGAGAACGATGTGAAACCAAAATTTGTGTTTTGTCTACACCAAGTTCGTACAGCTCGTGGTAATAGCGCAAAGCATTGTTTTGATATATTGCCATTAGTCGTTGTGCTTTTAACAATTGTTCATGAGGTGTGTCTGAAAGTTCGAACTGTGTATCAATATCATTCATGATAATTCCTTTTTAGTGAATTCAGAGATCCTTTAAGTGCTAGTAGGTAGAGTTTTTTTTTACTTGCTCTATTGCTAGACAATGAATAGTTAGAACCAAGTTGTAATTAAAAAATTCTTGGTTGAGCATACTGAGTTGATTTAATTAGGATGGATTGATATTTGCCAAATATTTCTTGGGAAGAGACTTATATCTGTTAAGCGATTGCTTACTTCGAAATCATGAATCATTAGGCCCCTATCAATATTTTTAAAAGGTCAAACAGAATTTACTGGAGTTACCATGTGATGCAATTACACCTTATTACATAGATTTTGTAGAAGGGTGTAATAAGGTGTAATCGAATTGACGTTTGCTCAGCGGTAGATTTACTCGGGACAGAACATACCCCGTAAGCATCACGATAAAGCTTGTATGGAGCACTTCGGTTTATGGGAAGGACGAAGATTTTATGTAACGGTATAAGGCCAAGGAGCTTCAAATGAGTGTGAATAAATGGATGTTTAAGTTGTGTCCAATAGCGGCAATCATTAGTGCATTTTCGCCTGGGAATGCCACGGCTAGTTGCAGCATGGACCCTTATATCGGTTCGATGTGTGTAACAGCAGCATCCTTTTGCCCTGCTCCGTATTACAAGAAAGCGGAAGGTCAAACTTTTCTTATCACTGAATGGCCAACGCTATACTCCTTATTGGGTAAAAACTTTGGTGGTGATGGTAGAAGTACCTTTCAACTACCAGACATGCGTGGTCGCACCGCTGTAGGTCAAGGGACTGGGCTTGGCTTGTCAACGATACGCCTTGCTCAACGTGGTGGTCGAGATTTTATTGAACTTACACAGAACAACCTGCCGCCTCACAAGCATGTCGTCGGGTCAGGTTTTCAAGTTAGTGCGAGTAATGTCGATATTAACGTTGATGTGAAAGTACCACTTTCTACCAGTTCAGGAACCAGTCATAAGGTACCTGGGAATGGCGCAACATTTTTAAACACGGTTGGTAAAGATAACTTTGGGGACAATGAAGAAGTGAAGATTTATGGAAGTGCTGGGAGCTCGGGAGCACATTTAGTCGGAACAGGAACTTCTGAGGTGAAGTTTGGCGATAACATTGTCGTGCAAGGTGAGGTGGAGTCTACTGGACAAGGTGTGGCGTTCGACAATCGACACCCCCATCTCGGGCTTACCTATTGCATTGCAGTGAATGGTGCTTATCCGTCCAGAAATTAACATCTTCTGTAAGGGAGTGATGATTTTGAGTTAGCTTCTTGATGTGCGATAAAAAGGTTATTGCCGTGTACTTGTTAAATTTAATATATCCACTTGAGCAAAAGGTATCTTTCGCCCTAACTGGAAATGTGAAGCGTTAGGATAGCTTATTATTAACAATACTATAGCTCTCGAAGGGATGTAAGTAATTCTGATAAAAGTTAATGGCTAACTATACGGAATAATGGATTATTAGAAACGCCGCTGACATAGCCTCTCCAAAGGCGAGCTGACGGGGTATGAATAACGAAAATGCCTCAAAGTATTCCAGTCATTGATTACATGCTTTTTTATAAAGATAATTATGTAAAAAATATACGAACGACTTAATTAGAAAGTGTTCCTGGATATATATTACATAAGGAATTAGATATAGGTTCAAATGGTTGTAATAATGAAATTACCCAAGTTTAAAATCTATACACACATTGGATTTATATAGTTGGGTGCAAAAGGTGGGGCTATTACATCAATTGTTAATGAATATGAAATATCTTTAAATTGTCAGTTCTGGTATATCAAGGACGGAGGGTTAATAGATTTTAATTCCCATAATTCAAAAGGAAAAATTCAATTTGTTTACATTAACAACCTATAGATTTCAACGGATTATAATTTAAACTGCTATTAATTTTGGTTGGAATATTTAAAAATTCATGGAGAATATAATGTATAATACACAAGTTAAACAAGCCATCATAAAGTATGCGGAAGAAAATCTAGTTTACAAAAAATATGCTGTCCAAGTTCAAGGTTCATTATCAAATGACGAAAGTGAAGTTACTTCCTGGATTGAACTAGGTGGTCATACAATGGTTGTAACACCGAGTAGTGAAAAAATATCTACAGATGGTAAAGATACTCTCAATAAAATGAAAGTTCTTTGGTCAGCTATGACAGTGGCCTTAACTGAAGAGGGTAAAGACCTGACAGATGAGATCGCAGTCAGTAAGATTATTTCTGGAAGCAACTGGTTTGCTCCGATAGCACACTTTGAGCGTTTGGTTAAGGTTGAAGAAAACTCTGTAGAGCTCGATATGGGCTTCATAGGTTCAGTTGTTGGTGGCGCTATAAGTGGGGGTAGTGTTGGGGCTGCGAAAGGTGCGGTGAACGCAATGGGCGAATCAGTTCGTTTAGCGAACAGAGAAGAAAGAACGACAGAAAAATCTGCTCATGTAATGATGGTAGTTGACGATACGGGCCCAATTGTTGGAGCTCAATTGCGAGTTATATCCACAAACGCAGAAGAGTGCAGTGACGTAATTGACCTAGATTGTGCCCAAAAGACCAGTAAAGATGTAGAGTCAAAGTATGTAGATAAGCTCTTCATGTTTGTAGACCCAACTATTTTAAATGATTGGGGAGACGCCTTTCCTGAGTCTGATGGATTTAATGACCTAGTAGAACGTTTGCGTAGTCTTATCAAAGAACCCAATGTTCAAAATGCCAAAACAGAGTCCTTTGAGGTCCTTCAAGGTGTCGCTACTTTAAAAGCGATTTACGATCACCCTCAAGCAAATAATAATGTATTGTTTTATGAAGGGAGTCCGGAACATTGGTCTGACACATATGAGACTATTAAAAAGGTGTATGATAACAAAGATGTATCTGTGCATAGCAAGAGTGATATGGCTGGTAGAGGTCTGTTTAGTATCGGCAATAAGAAAAGGTGGTATTACTCTCACTCTTTGTTCTCAACCCCACAGGAGTTGGAAGACAAAATCTACGGGCTGCTTAAATTTGCAATATCTAGCTAAATAAAATGCGAGGCCTCCGATTTGTAGCGATAGCGAAATGAGTAGCAAATTATGGGTGACTGTAGTGCCAGTAAGTTGAATAAATATGCCGGATGATGCTGATGGTTGGGTTGATTGCGAAGCAAAGAAATCGGGTTCGCTTTTGCGTAGAAACTAGTAAGAATTTCGTCAGCAACAAGCTGCTCGACATTGACATTTTGCCATGTTACTTGCTCAAACAAATCACGGTGAAACTTCGCTTATATGTCCACACTAAACGCCCATTTAAATCGCTTTAATGAAAAAAGTAAGCTCCAGATATATCCTAGATAGGAACTTTAAAATATGTGACCATCTTGTGTCCAAATATCAGTTGGTTAGATATTGACCTATAACAGGTAGGGTCGCTTTCAAGCTAAAGTGTTGATTTTAATAATTTACAATGACTTACGTGTTTGTTAACTAGTAATGACATGTCTTGACATGGTAGGGGTCGGCGATTCGAGTTCGCCCGGACCCACCAAATTTTCATACCTCGGTATGGCGAAAAGCCCGCAGTTATGCGCAATGTAGATCAGATAAGGATCGGTTGACCGATCCTTCTGATGAGAGACAATCGGAAACCTATTTCTAGGTTTCCGATTTTTTATGTCTATTCAAAACTGTTTTACTGATTTTCTCGAAGAATGCGCTGTTGATGTTGCTCAA
>NZ_JAKEUS010000006.1:0-245848 GCF_022397975.1 Vibrio sp. Isolate30 | reverse complement strand
GAGATGTTCCGTAAGCTTCTTGACGAAGGTCGTGCAGGTGAGAACGTTGGTGCACTTCTACGTGGTACTAAGCGTGACGAAGTTGAACGTGGTCAAGTACTATCTGCTAAAGGTTCTATCAACCCACACACTAAATTTGAGTCAGAGGTGTACGTACTTTCTAAAGATGAAGGCGGCCGTCACACTCCTTTCTTCAAAGGTTACCGTCCACAGTTCTACTTCCGTACAACTGACGTAACAGGCGACATCACTCTACCAGAAGGCGTAGAAATGGTAATGCCAGGTGATAACGTTCAAATGACTGTTGAGCTAATCGCTCCAATCGCAATGGACGAAGGCCTACGTTTCGCTATCCGTGAAGGTGGCCGTACTGTAGGTGCTGGTGTTGTAGCTAAAATCTTTGCATAAGATTTGACGAACCACTAGTAAAAAGGGCATCATTTGATGCCCTTTTTCTGCGCTAAAAAAAGAGTTGCGTGAAATCACAGCAACTTTGTCTCTTAGCAAAGAATAAAACGATCATTTTTGACTAAAATGACTGTTAGATGTGTTGTTCTGCAACGCAAAGGAATGTGCCCTGCAACAGCGGGGTTATTGTCGTCTATATTTAAGACTTATCACAGGTTGGTTTTATGAAAGCAAACGCTGAGACTCCTGATAGCTCAAGTGCAGCAGATACAATGAAGTGGATTGTCGCTTTTGTTCTGCTAGCCGCCGCTGTTGTGGGTAATTACCTGTATGGTGAATTATCAGTTGTAATTCGCGCTGCAGGTGTAGTTGTGCTGATTGCTGCCGCACTAGGCGTTGCAGCAACGACAACTAAAGGTAAAGCTGCGATCGAATTTGCAAAAGAATCTCGTATGGAGATTCGTAAAGTGGTTTGGCCTACTCGCCAAGAAACTATGCAAACAACATTGATCGTTCTAGCTGTAAGTATTGTTATGGCTCTAGCACTATGGGGCATTGACGGCATTATGGTTCGTCTTGTTGCCTTTGTGACTGGGGTATAGAGGGTTCTGATTCATGAGTGAAGCTCCAAAAAAACGTTGGTATGTAGTTCAAGCCTTCTCTGGCTTTGAAGGTCGTGTGGCTCAATCGCTACGCGAACATATTAAAATGCACAACATGGAAGAACTGTTTGGCGATGTGCTAGTACCTACTGAAGAAGTAGTGGAAATGCGCGCGGGTCAACGTCGTAAGAGTGAACGTAAATTCTTCCCTGGCTACGTATTAGTTCAGATGATCATGAATGACGAATCATGGCACTTAGTACGCAGCATTCCGCGTGTTATGGGCTTCATTGGTGGTACCTCTGATCGTCCTGCACCAATCACTGACAAAGAAGCTGATGCGATTCTGAACCGTCTAGAGAAAGCGAGCGAAGCTCCACGTCCTAAGACTATGTTCGAAGCTGGCGAAGTGGTTCGTGTGAACGATGGTCCATTTGCTGACTTCAACGGTACTGTTGAAGAAGTGGATTACGAGAAGAGCCGCATTAAGGTATCTGTATCGATCTTCGGTCGTGCAACACCTGTTGAGCTTGAATTTGGTCAGGTTGAGAAACTGGACTAAGACTCGAATAGTTGAACAAAGTTGTGGATAACTTATTGGCAACTTGTTCAAATTAAAAGAGTATAAAAAACCACCTTTTTAGGGTTGTTTAAGGCGCGAATTATGATTATAATTTCGCGCCTTTTTACTTCTGAGGAAGTAAAAAGCTTAATTGAAATTATGGGGAGCTTGCCTTACGGCTAGCGCATGTACCCAAATATTAGGAAATATCATGGCTAAGAAAGTTGAAGCTTATATCAAACTGCAAGTTGCAGCTGGTATGGCAAACCCGTCGCCACCGGTTGGTCCTGCTCTAGGTCAACACGGTGTTAACATCATGGAATTCTGTAAAGCGTTCAACGCAAAAACAGAATCTGTTGAGAAAGGTCTACCGACTCCAGTAGTTATTACTGTATACAACGACCGTTCTTTCACGTTCGTAACTAAGACTCCACCTGCTGCTGTTCTTCTTAAGAAAGCTGCTGGCGTTAAGTCTGGTTCAGGTCGTCCAAACACTGAAAAAGTGGGTACTGTAACTGACGCTCAAATCCAAGAAATCGCAGAAACTAAAGCTGCTGATATGACTGGTGCTGACATCGAAGCAATGAAGCGTTCAATCGCTGGTACTGCTCGTTCAATGGGCCTAGTGGTAGAGGGTTAATAAGATGGCAAAACTTACTAAGCGTATGCGCGTAATCCGCGAAAAAGTTGACGTAACTAAAGAGTACGAAATCAACGAAGCTGTTGCTCTTCTTAAAGAACTAGCTACTGCTAAATTCGTTGAGTCTGTTGATGTTGCTGTTAACCTAGGCATCGATGCTCGTAAATCTGACCAAAACGTACGTGGCGCTACTGTGCTACCTCACGGTACTGGCCGTGAAATCCGCGTTGCTGTGTTCACTCAAGGTGCAAACGCAGAAGCAGCTAAAGAAGCTGGCGCAGATGTTGTTGGTATGGAAGATCTTGCTGAGCAAGTGAAGAAAGGCGAAATGAACTTCGACGTAGTTGTTGCTTCTCCAGATGCAATGCGCGTTGTTGGTCAACTAGGTACTATCCTAGGTCCACGCGGCCTTATGCCAAACCCTAAAGTTGGTACTGTAACTCCTAACGTTGCTGAAGCTGTTAAGAACGCTAAAGCTGGTCAGGTTCGTTACCGTAACGACAAGAACGGCATCATCCACACTACTATCGGTAAAGCATCTTTTGAAGCTAACCAGATTCAAGAAAACCTTGAAGCTCTGCTAGTTGCTCTTAAGAAAGCTAAGCCTTCTTCAGCGAAAGGTACTTTCCTGAAGAAAGTAAGCATCTCTACTACTATGGGTGCTGGTGTTGCTGTTGATCAGGCTAGCCTGAACACTCAAGCAAACTAATTTGCTTAGGCGCAGATTTAGTGTATACTTCTGCGCCTAATATTTGTGGTTGGGTGATTTCTGAAGCAATTCAAATCATCTATCCCAAGACCGTAGGCGCTGTACTCTTCGGAGTTATAGCTTAATAAAACCTACGTAGGCGGTGCCTAATTTAAATGAAGTGATTCATGTTTATTAGCATCGTAAACGCTCATGACACACTGTGATGAGTGCTGTAATCACAACCAGAGGTTAATCCAAATGGCTTTAAATCTTCAAGACAAAAAAGCAATTGTTGCTGAAGTCAACGAAGCAGCTAATGGTGCACTTTCTGCAGTTGTAGCTGATTCTCGTGGCGTTGAAGTTGGCGCAATGACTTCTCTACGTAAACAAGCTCGCGAAGCGGGTGTTTACATGAAAGTTGTTCGTAACACACTAGCACGCCGTGCGGTTCAGGGTACAGACTACGAGTGTCTAGTTGACACTTTCACTGGTCCAACTCTGATCGCGTTCTCTAACGAGCACCCAGGTGCTGCAGCGCGTCTTTTCAAAGACTTCGCTAAAGAGAACAAAGATTTCGAGATCAAAGCTGCTGCATTTGAAGGCGCAGTTACTGATGCTGAAGTACTAGCGACACTACCAACTTACGACGAAGCAATCGCACGCCTAATGATGTGCATGAAAGAAGCTTCTGCTGGCAAGCTGGTTCGTACTATCGCTGCACTACGTGACCAAAAAGAAGAAGCTGCGGCATAAGCCTTGCTTTTCACTGGTTGCTAATTAAACTTATTGTTGACTTAAAAGAGAATTGTTATGTCTATTACTAACGAGCAAATCCTAGACGCAGTTGCAGAAATGTCTGTAATGCAAGTTGTTGAGCTTATCGAAGCTATGGAAGAGAAATTCGGCGTATCTGCTGCAGCTGCTGTTGTAGCTGGCGGCGCTGCTGGTGGCGAAGCTGCTGCTGAGCAAACTGAATTCGACGTTATCCTAACTTCTGCTGGTTCTAACAAAGTACAAGTTATCAAAGCTGTACGTGGCGCAACTGGCCTAGGTCTTAAAGAAGCTAAAGGTCTTGTAGACTCAGCTCCAGCACCTCTAAAAGAAGGCGTTGACAAAGCTGAAGCTGAAGCTCTTAAAGCACAGCTAGAAGAAGCAGGCGCTTCTGTTGAAGTTAAGTAATTATTACTTAATTTCTTAGCCTAACGGCTATTGGCTGGTGGTTAAATAACCACCGGCCTTTTTGCGCTGTAGGGCTATGACGAATTTTCCCGCTGTTTAAACGTCATAACCTGAGCAAAAAAACGATTACCTTTCCAAGATAGTCGTTCACTACAGTAAACAGCTGTTAGTCACTACCCCCTCCGAGGAGTGTTTCGGGTAGTTTGGGTCACTTATCAGCGAGCTGAGGAACCCCATGGTTTACTCTTATACCGAGAAAAAGCGCATCCGTAAGGACTTTGGTACTCGTCCACAAGTTTTGGACATTCCATACCTGTTATCGATCCAGCTTGATTCTTTCGACAAATTCATCGAACAGGATCCTGAAGGTCAATACGGTCTTGAGGCTGCTTTTCGTTCTGTATTCCCAATTCAGAGCTACAACGGCAATTCTGAGCTGCAATACGTTAGCTACCGTCTTGGTGAGCCAGTTTTTGACGTTAAAGAATGTCAAATCCGCGGTGTAACTTACTCAAAGCCACTACGCGTTAAACTACGTCTAGTTATCTTTGATAAAGATGCGCCAGCAGGTACTGTAAAAGACATTAAAGAACAAGAAGTCTACATGGGCGAAATTCCGCTTATGACAGACAATGGTACTTTCGTAATCAATGGTACCGAGAGGGTTATCGTATCCCAGCTGCACCGAAGCCCAGGCGTGTTCTTCGACAGTGATAAGGGTAAAACCCACTCATCAGGTAAAGTTCTTTATAACGCACGTGTAATTCCTTACCGTGGCTCATGGTTAGACTTTGAGTTCGATCCTAAGGACAACTTATTCGTACGTATCGACCGTCGTCGTAAGCTACCAGCTTCGATCATCCTTCGTGCACTAGGTAAATCGACAGAAGAGATCCTAGATCTGTTCTTCGAGAAAGTGAACTTCGAAGTGAAAGACCAAACTCTACTAATGGAGTTGGTTCCAGATCGTCTACGTGGTGAAACTGCGTCATTCGATATCGAAGCAGACGGTAAAGTTTACGTTGAAACTGGTCGTCGTGTTACTGCTCGTCACATCCGTCAACTTGAGAAAGATGGCGTTGAACACATCGAAGTACCAGTAGAGTACATCGTTGGTAAAGTTGCATCGAAAGATTACATCAACGAAGCAACTGGCGAGATCATTGTTGGTGCTAACCAAGAGATCAGCCTAGAGGCACTTGCTAACCTATCTCAAGCAGGTCACAAAGCTCTAGAAGTACTGTTCACGAATGACCTAGACCACGGTCCATTCATGTCAGACACTCTACGTGCAGACAGCACTGTAGATCGCATCTCTGCGCTTGTAGAAATCTACCGCATGATGCGCCCTGGCGAGCCACCAACAAAAGAAGCTGCAGAAGCTCTATTCGAAAGCCTATTCTTCTCTGAAGAACGCTACGACCTATCAACTGTAGGCCGTATGAAGTTCAACAGCTCTATCGAGCGTGAGGAAGAAGAAGAGCGCGGTACGCTAGACGAATCAGACATCATCGAAGTGATGAAGAAACTGATCGCTATCCGTAACGGTAAAGGTGAAGTTGATGATATCGACCACCTAGGTAACCGTCGTATCCGTTCAGTAGGTGAAATGGCAGAGAACCAATTCCGTGTTGGTCTAGTTCGTGTAGAACGTGCTGTTAAAGAGCGCCTAAGCCTTGGTGATCTTGATGCAATCATGCCTCAAGACCTAATCAACGCTAAGCCTATTTCTGCTGCTGTTAAAGAATTCTTTGGCTCTTCACAGCTTTCACAGTTCATGGACCAAAACAACCCATTGTCAGAAGTAACGCACAAGCGTCGTATTTCTGCTTTAGGTCCAGGTGGTCTAACTCGTGAACGCGCAGGCTTCGAAGTACGTGACGTACACGTAACTCACTACGGTCGTCTATGTCCGATCGAAACGCCTGAAGGTCCAAACATCGGTCTAATTAACTCGCTATCTGCATTCGCTCGTTGTAACGACTACGGTTTCCTAGAGACTCCGTACCGTCGCGTAGTAGATGGTGTTGTAACAGACGAAGTAGATTACCTATCTGCAATCCAAGAAGGTCAATTTGTAATCGCGCAGGCGAACACCGTTCTTACTGAAGAAGGTACGTTCGCAGATGAGCTAATCACTGCTCGTCAAAAAGGTGAATCTGGTCTTCACCCACGCGACCACGTTGACTACATGGACGTTGCGACAAACCAAGTAGTATCTATCGCTGCATCGCTTATCCCGTTCCTAGAACACGATGATGCGAACCGTGCATTGATGGGTGCGAACATGCAACGTCAAGCAGTTCCAACTCTAAAAGCTGATAAGCCTCTAGTTGGTACAGGTATCGAACGTAACATCGCAGTAGACTCTGGTGTAACAGCCGTAGCTAAACGTGGTGGTATGATTCAGTCTGTAGACGCTTCTCGTATCGTAGTTAAGGTTAATGAAGATGAGCTAGTACCTGGCGAAGCTGGTATCGACATCTACAACCTAACTAAGTACACGCGTTCTAACCAAAACACATGTATTAACCAACGTCCTACTGTGCTTCCAGGTGAACCTGTATCACGTGGCGACGTACTAGCTGACGGTCCTTCAACAGACCTTGGTGAGCTAGCTCTTGGTCAAAACATGCGTATCGCATTCATGCCTTGGAACGGCTACAACTTCGAAGACTCGATCTTAGTATCTGAGCGCGTAGTTCAAGAAGACCGTTTCACGACTATCCACATCCAAGAACTATCTTGTGTGGCTCGTGATACTAAGTTGGGCTCTGAAGAGATCACAGCTGATATTCCAAACGTAGGTGAATCTGCTCTGTCTAAACTAGACGAGTCAGGTATCGTTTACATTGGTGCTGAAGTTAAGGGTGGCGACATCCTAGTTGGTAAAGTAACACCTAAAGGTGAAACTCAACTGACTCCTGAAGAGAAGCTACTACGTGCGATCTTCGGTGAGAAAGCATCAGATGTTAAAGATACTTCTCTACGCGTACCAAACTCTGTTTCAGGTACGATCATCGATGTACAAGTCTTCACTCGCGATGGCGTAGAGAAAGACAAGCGTGCACTTGAAATCGAACAGATGCAGCTGAAAGAAGCTAAGAAAGACCTAACTGAAGAGTTCCAAATTCTTGAGGGTGGCCTTCTTAACCGTGTTAAAGCTGTTCTTCTGTCTGGTGGTTACTCTGAAGCTAAGCTTGATGCAATCGGCCGTAAAAAATGGCTAGAGCAAGCACTAGAAGACGACGCGCTACAATCACAGCTTGAGCAACTTGCTGAGCAGTGGGATGAGCTAAAAGCTGACTTCGATAAGAAGTTTGAAACTAAGCGTCGTAAGATCACTCAAGGTGATGATCTAGCGCCTGGCGTACTGAAGATTGTTAAGGTTTACCTAGCAGTTAAACGTCGCATCCAGCCTGGTGATAAGATGGCGGGTCGTCACGGTAACAAAGGTGTAATCTCTAAGATTAACCCTGTTGAAGACATGCCATACGATGAGAAAGGTCAACCTGTCGACATCGTACTAAACCCACTGGGTGTACCATCGCGTATGAACATCGGTCAGATCCTAGAAGTACACTTAGGTCTGGCTGCTAAAGGTATCGGTGACAAGATCAACCAAATGGTTAAGGAACAACAAGAACTGCACAAGTTCCGTGAGTTCCTACAGAAGGTTTACGATCTTGGTGATACTCGTCAGAAAGTCGACATTGCTGAACTGTCTGATGATCAAGTTCGTACTCTGATCAAGAACCTACGTGGCGGTCTACCGATTGCTACTCCTGTGTTCGACGGTGCTTCTGAAGCGTTAATCAAAGAACTACTTAAACTTGGTGACCTACCAGAATCTGGTCAGCTAACTCTGTTTGATGGTCGTACTGGTGATGCGTTTGAGCGTCCTGTAACTGTTGGTTACATGTACATGCTGAAACTAAACCACCTTGTTGATGACAAGATGCACGCTCGTTCAACTGGTTCTTACAGCCTAGTAACTCAGCAACCACTTGGTGGTAAAGCTCAGTTCGGTGGTCAGCGTTTCGGTGAGATGGAAGTATGGGCACTAGAAGCATACGGTGCTGCTTACACGCTTCAAGAAATGCTAACAGTTAAGTCGGATGACGTTAACGGCCGTACTAAGATGTATAAGAACATCGTAGATGGCAACCATAGCATGGAACCTGGCATGCCAGAATCGTTCAACGTATTGTTGAAAGAGATCCGCTCGCTAGGTATTAACATCGAGCTAGAAGACGAAGAGTAATCCCCACGGGATTATTGGTAGAAGGTGCTCACTTTTGCGGGTGAGCTCCTTTTAACTCCTTACAGGAGCTGATTGTGAAAGACTTATTAAACTTTCTAAAAGCGCAGCATAAGACCGAAGAATTTGATGCAATCAAAATCGGTCTATCTTCACCAGACAT
The DNA here is from genome assembly GCF_022397975.1 of Vibrio sp. Isolate30. Lineage (NCBI taxonomy): Bacteria > Pseudomonadati > Pseudomonadota > Gammaproteobacteria > Vibrionales > Vibrionaceae > Vibrio > Vibrio sp. Isolate30. The sequence continues at coordinate 237,342 of NZ_JAKEUS010000006.1, read as the reverse complement.
GATCCGTTCATGGTCTTTCGGTGAAGTTAAAAAACCTGAGACGATCAACTATCGTACGTTCAAACCTGAGCGCGATGGTCTGTTCTGTGCGCGTATCTTTGGTCCAGTTAAAGACTACGAATGTCTTTGTGGCAAATACAAGCGTCTGAAACACCGTGGTGTTATCTGTGAGAAGTGTGGCGTAGAAGTTACACAAACTAAAGTTCGTCGTGACCGTATGGGCCACATCGAGCTTGCTTCACCAGTTGCTCACATCTGGTTCCTAAAATCGCTACCGTCTCGTATCGGTCTATTAATGGATATCCCTCTACGTGATATCGAACGTGTTCTTTACTTCGAAATGTACGTAGTAACTGAACCAGGTATGACTGATCTAGAAAAATCTCAGATGCTTACTGAAGAAGAGTATCTGGATCGTCTAGAAGAGTGGGGTGATGAATTCACTGCTAAGATGGGTGCAGAAGCGATCAAAGATCTGCTTGCAACAATGGACCTTCATCAAGAAGTGGAAGAAATGCGCGAAGAGTTGGAAACAACTAACTCTGAAACTAAGCGTAAGAAGATCACTAAGCGCCTGAAGCTAGTTGAAGCGTTCATTGCATCGGGTAACGATCCGCAATGGATGATTCTGACTGTACTTCCGGTTCTTCCGCCAGATCTGCGTCCTCTAGTACCTCTAGATGGCGGTCGTTTTGCGACTTCAGATCTGAACGACCTTTACCGTCGTGTGATCAACCGTAACAACCGTTTGAAGCGTCTTCTAGAGCTAGCGGCTCCAGACATCATCGTACGTAACGAAAAGCGTATGCTGCAAGAGTCTGTTGATGCCCTTCTAGATAACGGTCGTCGCGGTCGTGCAATCACTGGTTCGAACAAGCGTCCTCTGAAATCTCTTGCTGATATGATCAAGGGTAAACAAGGTCGTTTCCGTCAGAACCTTCTAGGTAAACGTGTAGACTACTCTGGCCGTTCTGTAATCACAGTAGGTCCATACCTTCGTCTACATCAGTGTGGTCTTCCTAAGAAGATGGCACTTGAGCTATTTAAGCCGTTCATCTACAGCAAGCTTGAGACTCGTGGCATGGCTACGACAATCAAAGCTGCTAAGAAGATGGTAGAGCGCGAAGAAGCTATCGTTTGGGATATCCTAGACGAAGTAATCCGCGAACACCCAGTACTGCTTAACCGTGCACCTACACTTCACCGTCTAGGTATCCAAGCGTTTGAACCAGTACTAATCGAAGGTAAAGCGATCCAGCTTCACCCACTAGTGTGTGCGGCATACAACGCCGACTTCGATGGTGACCAAATGGCGGTACACGTGCCTCTAACTCTAGAAGCACAGCTTGAAGCACGTACACTGATGATGTCGACAAACAACATTCTGTCGCCAGCGTCAGGTGATCCGATCATCGTACCTTCTCAGGACGTTGTATTGGGTCTTTACTACATGACTCGTGACAAGATCAACGTGAAAGGCGAAGGTATGTACCTTGCTGGCCCTGCAGAGGCTGAGAAGGCATACCGTACTAAGACTGCTGAGCTACACGCTCGCGTTAAAGTTCGTATCACTGAGACTGTTAAAGACGAAGATGGTAACAGCACAACTGAAACGAAGATGGTTGATACAACTGTCGGCCGTGCAATGCTATGGCAAATCGTTCCAGCGGGCCTACCGTTCAGCCTAGTTAACCAAAAGCTTGGTAAGAAACAGATTTCTAACCTGCTTAACGAGGCATACCGTAAGCTTGGCCTGAAAGACACTGTAGTCTTTGCTGACCAAATCATGTACGCAGGTTTTGCATACGCAGCACTTTCTGGTGTTTCTGTAGGTATCAACGACATGGTTGTACCTCAAGCGAAATACGATGAGATCGAATCTGCTGAAGAAGAAGTTCGCGAAATCCAAGAGCAATTCCAATCTGGTCTTGTTACTGCGGGTGAGCGTTACAACAAAGTTATCGATATCTGGGCGTCTACGAACGACCGCGTTGCGAAAGCGATGATGGATAACCTATCTTCTGAAACTGTTATTAACCGTGACGGTGAAGAAGAGCAGCAAGAATCGTTCAACAGCATCTACATGATGGCCGACTCGGGCGCTCGTGGTTCTGCAGCTCAGATTCGTCAGCTAGCAGGTATGCGTGGTCTAATGGCACGTCCAGATGGCTCAATCATCGAGACACCGATCACTGCGAACTTTAAAGAAGGTCTAAACGTACTTCAGTACTTTATCTCAACGCACGGTGCTCGTAAGGGTCTTGCGGATACTGCACTGAAAACAGCGAACTCGGGTTACCTAACTCGTCGTCTAGTAGACGTTGCTCAAGACGTTGTAGTACACGAACATGACTGTGGCACGCACGAAGGTATCGACATGATGCCTCACATCGAAGGTGGTGACGTTAAAGTTGCACTTTCTGAGCTTGCTCTAGGTCGTGTAGTAGCTGAAGACGTTCTTAAGCCTGGTTCTGAAGATGTTCTAATTCCACGTAATACTCTGATTGATGAGAAGTGGTGTCAGATCATGGAAGACAACTCTGTAGACAGCATCAAAGTGCGTTCAGTTGTAACGTGTGACGCTGACTTCGGTTGTTGTGCACAGTGTTACGGTCGTGACCTAGCACGTGGTCACCTAGTGAACCAAGGTGAAGCAGTTGGTGTTATCGCTGCACAATCTATCGGTGAACCGGGTACACAGCTAACGATGCGTACGTTCCACATCGGTGGTGCGGCATCTACTGCAGCAGCAGAGAACAGCATCCAAGCTAAGACTACAGGTACGGTTAAGCTACACAACGCTAAATTCGTTATCAACAAAGACAATAAGCTTGTAATCACTTCTCGTGCATCTGAACTAACCATCGTTGATGAGTTCGGTCGTACGAAAGAGAAGCACAAACTTCCTTACGGTTCTACGCTGACTAAAGGTCACGAAGATTCAGTTGATGCGGGTGAAGTAGTAGCTAACTGGGAAGCGCACACTATGCCAATCATCACTGAAGTGGCAGGTCGCATCCAGTTCGTAGACATGATCGATGGCGTAACAGTTTCTCGTCAGACAGATGACCTAACAGGTCTATCTTCTTCTGAGGTAACTGATGCAGCAGCGCGTCCAGCAGCAGGTAAAGATATGCGTCCAGCTATCAAACTTGTTGATGCAGCAGGCAACGACGTAATGATCCCTGGTACTGATATGCCAGCTCACTACTTCCTACCTGGTAAAGCGATTGTAAACATCGAAGATGGCGCAGAAGTTGGCATTGGTGACACTCTTGCACGTATCCCTCAGAAATCTGGCGGTAACAAAGATATCACCGGTGGTCTACCACGCGTAGCAGACCTATTCGAAGCTCGTAAGCCTAAAGAGCCTGCGATCCTTGCTGAGCACACAGGTACTGTGTCTTTCGGTAAAGAAACGAAAGGTAAGCGTCGTCTAGTTATCACTCGCGAGGGTGGCGAAACTTACGAAGAGATGATTCCTAAGCATCGTCAACTGAACGTGTTTGAAGGTGAGAAGATTGAACGTGGTGATGTAATCGCTGACGGTCCAGAAACTCCACATGACATCCTACGTCTACGTGGTATTCACGCTGTGACTCAGTACATCGCGAACGAAGTTCAAGAAGTTTACCGTCTACAAGGCGTAAAGATTAACGATAAGCACATCGAGACTATCGTTCGTCAAATGCTACGTAAGTGTACAATCACGCACGCAGGTGACTCTGAGTTCCTACCTGGCGAGCAAGTTGAATACTCACAAGTTAAAATTGCTAACCGCGCTCTAGAAGCGGAAGGTAAAGAACTAGTACGCTTCGAGCGCGAACTACTAGGTATTACTAAAGCATCTCTAGCGACTGAGTCGTTCATCTCTGCGGCATCGTTCCAGGAGACAACTCGCGTACTAACAGAAGCTGCGGTTTCTGGTAAGCGTGATGACCTACGTGGTCTGAAAGAGAACGTTATTGTTGGTCGTCTGATCCCAGCTGGTACTGGTTTCGCATACCACCAAGAGCGTCAAGCTAAGCGCGAAGAAGAGCAAGAAGGTCCTTCAGCTGAACAAGCTACTGACAACCTAGCTGCACTTCTAAATGCAGGCTTCTCTTCTGACGAGTAATCGTTAAGAGCTTAAAAGAAAAGGCACCCTCGGGTGCCTTTTTTGTTTTCTGGCGCTTGTTTCTGGTGAAGGGAAGGTGTGATTCCATAGAGTGCCGAAGGCGCCAGTAGGACATTTTTGATTTATTTTGTGAGGTCTGGTCGAGCCTCTCTTCTGGGGATGATGCTGTGGAGCCAAAGTCTGGGTTTTGACTTACCTTTCCCCAGCTAATGACTGTTCTAAAAACGCAAAAGGGCTGACGAATAAACGCCAACCCTCACTGTTTCATCTTCTTATCACTTCTTGCTTAAGCGCCAGGCGGAATCGCTAAACTGTCGGCAATAAGCTGGATAAGGTGATCTTCCACTTCAAAACGCACTTCGAGCAGTTCACCAACTTTCGACATGTCTGTTTCGAAATTTGGCAACTCATCGTCTGCACTTACTTTAACGTATTTATCATTGAACTCTAGCAGTGGCTCGGTGGTGAGTACGATCTTCGCGTAAGTTGTGTCGATTTCGTCGTTGGTTTTAAAACCAGTCGCTTGCCATTTTTCCATGACCATGTCGTAGATCTTAAAATGACCTTCCGAGATATAATCAACAACGTGATCGCAGAATGAGCTGATTTCTTTAGGAGAAGGGAGTTCAACAACGTTTGATTGCCCGTTAGCTGGCTGAAGGGTACCTAGCTTGCAATATTCGACGATTAGAGACTGTCGAGTTTCGAGCCAATGATCGATGACCTCATTCGAGCCACCCCATTGTTCTTGTACTTGTTTAAATTTATTTAGCATGACCATGTCCTCATGATCTGATCACAACCTTGTGATCATGATAAGTGCTTAAGTAGGGGTCCATTTGTTATACGCTACTAAAAGTAATAGCCTGAATTAATATCGGCTACAACTCTAGTATGAAATTAGATTGCCAGTAAAATGAACGAACTGCAAGCAATGAGGCATAGGGATGTTAAAAAAAAGTGACGGTAAGATGACTGACAAAGCTTACTGGTGTGTGGTCTCGGGAAGCGATATTTGGACCCTAGAAGGTCGTCTACCTCTTGGTACTGCTGTGGAATTCGAACTCAATACTGAACACGCGATATGTATTGGCCAGTATCAAAATCACAATGTTTATTGGCTAAATGATTCTGACAGCGAACTTCAATTTGAAATGCAAAGCCTGCGTGAACTGCTGCACTGGCCCGAAGCGCTATTCTTGTTGGCGAGTAAGGCGATTCAGTATGGCCACATGAGCCAAAGCATGCGTTTTTGCCCACAATGTGGCGGACGTAACCACCTCAATCACAATCAAGTTGCGATGCAATGCGGTGATTGCCGTACGTTGCATTATCCAAGAATCTTTCCATGCATCATTGTCGCTGTAAGACACGACAATAAGATTTTGCTTGCTCAGCACCCAAGGCACAAAACCGGGATGTATACGGTGATAGCGGGCTTCCTAGAGGTCGGAGAGACACTTGAACAGTGTGTTGCTCGTGAAGTGAAAGAAGAAACGGGTATTGGTGTCACGAACATTCGCTACTTTGGCAGCCAACCTTGGGCTTTCCCTTCCAGTATGATGATGGGCTTTCTTGCTGATTATGCTGGTGGCGTGTTGAAGCCAGACTATAGCGAACTGTCTGATGCTCAATGGTTTACGAAAAACATGATGCCAGAAGTTGCGCCGAAAGGGACAATAGCAAGAGCACTGATAGAGCAGACACTTGAAGACATTGGTGCGGATTAAGCTTGTCTGAAAAGGGGGGGGGGGTGGCCTATAGGAGTATTTGGCCTATGGGTGGTCAAATACCTAAAAAAAACCCTCCACAAGTGGAGGGGGTAAGTAAGATGTCGTTATGAGATGCTGAGTTGTAGGAACTCAGTGTTATAATTGTAATTTTCGCTAGCGAACAAATTTTTAACATGTGCCTACGATTGGGTGCAAATTAAGCATTGATTTAAAAGTTAATAACTTGATCTAGGTTGCAAAGCACACAGCTTTTACCCTGCAATCAGTGTTAGAATACCCGCAAACAACTAGACAAGATTGAATTGGAATTTACGGAATGACCGAATTAAAAAATGATCGCTATCTACGCGCACTCTTAAAACAGCCTGTTGATTACACGCCAGTATGGATGATGCGCCAAGCAGGTCGTTATCTTCCAGAGTACAAAGCAACTCGTGCTGAAGCGGGTGACTTTATGTCGCTTTGTAAGAACGCTGAACTAGCATCTGAAGTAACGCTTCAACCTCTGCGTCGCTTCCCTCTTGATGCAGCAATCTTGTTCTCAGATATTTTGACGATTCCTGATGCAATGGGTCTTGAGTTACGCTTTGCCGCGGGTGAAGGTCCAGTATTTGATAAGCCAATCACTTGCAAAGCAGACGTAGAAAAAATTGGCCTGCCAGATCCAGAAGGTGAACTTCAGTACGTAATGAATGCAGTACGTCAGATCCGCAAAGACCTAAACGGTGACGTGCCACTGATCGGTTTCTCTGGTAGCCCATGGACACTAGCAACTTACATGGTTGAGGGTGGTAGCTCTAAAGCGTTCACTAAGATCAAGAAGATGATGTATGCAGAACCTCAAACTCTGCACCTACTTCTAGACAAGCTAGCAGACAGCGTAATCGAGTACCTGAACGCACAAATCAAAGCGGGCGCTCAGTCAGTAATGGTATTTGATACATGGGGCGGTGTACTGACTCCTCGTGATTACAACCTATTCTCACTGCAATACATGCACAAGATTGTTGACGGTCTTATCCGTGAAAACGACGGTCGTCGCGTACCAGTAACGCTATTCACGAAGAACGGTGGTATGTGGCTAGAGCAGATCGCAGCGACTGGCTGTGACGCAGTTGGCCTAGATTGGACAATCAACATCCAAGACGCTGTGAAGCGTGTGGGTGATAAGGTTGCTCTGCAAGGTAACATGGATCCTTCTATGCTTTACGCTTCTCCAGAGCGCATCCGTGAAGAAGTTTCTACAATCCTTGAAGGCTTCGGTGATGCAGGTACTGGCCACGTATTTAACCTTGGTCACGGTATCCACCTAGACGTGCCGCCAGAAAATGCAGGCGTGTTTGTAGAAGCGGTACATGAACTATCTAAGCCTTATCATAAGTAACACTTAGAGTTCGATTTATACCAAAGCCCCTCGCTATTGCAGTGAGGGGCTTTTTCGTTTCTGGGCGTTTCAACGAGTGTCTCGATAATTTTCGACTATGATCTACATAACGTGGAAATTCGAAGGAGTTGAGTATGTTGAGAGTGGGTTTTGCTTGGTTATTAAGTGTAATGCTGGTTTCTGGTTGCGCTTCGGACGTGGCGACCGATTACGACTCCTCGGTCGATTTTAGTGGCTTTTCTACCTATCAATATCATGAAGACCCCAATACTCCGGTGACCTTAGATGGCGCTCGAATTAAAAAAGCGGTCGACAAAGAGATGGCACTGAGAGGAATGCGCTTGTCGGAGTCGGATGGTCAATTGACTGTCTACTATGAGATTTTAGAAGCCTCTGAATTGCTGGCGGATGGACCCACCTTTAGTTTTGGCTTTGGTACGGGCAGCATCAATAGCCGATATGGCGCTGGGGTTAGTACACCAACTCGAGTTAAAGAGAAGAAATACGGCAAGCTCAGTGTAAACTTGATTGATACCCAAACCAATGATGTGGTGTGGCGCTCTGTCTCTCAAAGACAGCTGACTGAAACCATGGATTCTGAAGAACGAAATGAGTTCGTTCAAGATCAGGTTCAGCAGATGTTCGAAGAGTACCCAATTGCAGCGCCACAAGTGAAGTAGGTAGTTAGTAGCCTTTGTCGAAATCGATCTGGTACTTGAGTTGGAAACCATCGCGCCAAGAGTGGTAATTGTTGGCAAAAATCTCGACTACCTGACGCGGCTCGCTAAGGGCTGCAATATGAGGGGTGATGGTAATTTGGGGCAGCCCCCAGAAAGGATGTTCTTGTGCTAGTGGTTCGCTTTCAAACACGTCGAGGAACGCGTGTTCTATCCAACGATTTTTGAGTGCTAACAACAGGCTCGCTTCATCGAGTGTATTACCACGGCCCACATTGAATAACAGTGCCTCTTGGCAATGACTAAGCAACTCACCATTAAGCAGTTTGTTGGTTTGTGGTGTTGCAGGCAGGGTATTGACGATGATATCGGCCTGCTTTAAAGCAACATGTGCTTCGTTGATATGGTAAGTGCTATCAAATGAGCTTTGACGCGGTGGTATACCAGTACGGTTAACTCCAATCGCTTGAATACCGAAGGCTTGCGACACTTTTGCAAGGTGGCTACCAATTGAGCCCGTGCCGAGAATCACCATGGTGCGGCCGCTGAGCGATTGATAGAGCTGTGGTTGCCACTGCTTTTGCGCTTGTTGCTGGTGGTAGTGTTGAAAGTGGCGGTAGTGGCTGATGCTGTAACCTAAGACATACTCGGCAATGAGTGGTCCGAAGATGCCTCTGACGTTGGTGAGTGTGTAATCTTGACGAAGCTCAGGGCTAGTTAGCATATTGATACCGGCGTAAGTGCTTTGCAGCCAATCCAGCTTGGTGAACTCGTTCAGGCGTTGAGCAACCAGAGGTGGAGCGGCGAGTACAATGTCAGCCTCTGCAGCGTTTTCTGTGATTTCTAGGTCGGGTAAGGCGTGTTCAATGACCAGTTGTTGGTAGGTGTCGTTGTGCTCGGTGAGAATATAGAGTTTATTGGTGAAATTGTTCATCGGCTTACCTTTTTTCCCTAAGGTTTATCAAGTACACTTTCGCTGTCTTTTTCTGCAACTATTGAGTGACTATGCTACAGAATCCACTTCAGGTTCGTCTTGAAAAACTAGAACCTTGGCAACAAATTACTTTCATGGCGTGTCTGTGTGAGCGTATGTACCCTAACTATGCCATGTTTTGTGAGAATACAGAATTTGCCGAAGCACGAATCTACCGTGATGTGTTAGATAGTGTCTGGGAGATCCTAACGGTAAAAACCGCGAAGGTGAACTTTGAGCGTCAACTAGAGAAAGTTGAAGAGCTATTCCCAAGTGCAGAAGATTTTGACTTCTACGGTGTATATCCTGCGATGGACGCGTGCCAAGGTCTTGCTACACTGCTGCATGGCTTATTGGATCGTGAGCACTTGTTTGAAGCGGTGATCAAGGTTAGCCAACAGTCGGTTAAGACAGTTGCGGATCTGGAGTTTGCTCAGGGTGCAGACGAAGTGACTAACCAGAACCAAAAAGAGAACGAAGCAGTATGTGAAGAGTGGGACGTTCAGTGGGCTATCTTCCGCCCTCTACGTGAAACCACGGAGCGCGATATTGAGTTGATTAAAGATCTGCGTCATGAACTGCGCGAAGAGCCTGTGAGCAACATCGGTGTTGCTATCTAAGCTTTCAATCGAACAGTAAAAGTAAAGGCTCCCGAGGGAGCCTTTATTGTATGCGCTTGATTATGCTTTTTTGTCAGTTGAAGAGCTTTCTGATTCTTGGTTAACTTCTGCTTTGGCTTCCGTTTTTTCCTCAGTCTCTAGCTCTTCTTTTTGTTCCGCTTTCTCTTCGAGCTCTTCTTCATGCTCGTCATCGCGGCTTTCGATTACGCCGTGGGTCTCTTTCCAGTTCTCCCAGCGCTGAAACGCAAGCTCTTGCATGTCTGTATTTTTGTCAGCTTCATCGACAATCTCTTGGCCCACTAGGTGCTCAAAGATGTCTTCAAGGGTAATAATACCTTGGATAGTACCGTACTCATCGACCACCATCGCTAGTTGCAGGCGCTTAGCCATCATCTGGTCGAAAGCTTTTGGTAGCACTAGGTTGTTAAGCAACACGTGAATTGGTCGCGTTACATCACCCAGTGATTTTTCACCACTGCCCGCTTGTTGTAGCTTGAATAGCTCCAAACGGTGCACGAAGCCAATAATGTTGTCACTCTGCTCGCTGTAAACCAACGGGCGTGAGAATGGCGTCTCTTTGTGCTCAGATAGAAACTCATTAATTGTCATCTCAGCATCAACACGAAATACGACAGGGCGTGGCGTCATTACTTGAGTGACTGGAACGTCTTGAATGCCAAGCAAGTTGCTGAGGATTTTAGATTCACCCTCTGCAAACTCACCGCTCTCTTTCGCTAAGATCGCCATCGCAGATAATTCGTCGCGCATCTTTGGTGCTTCGTGACCACGCGCTAGACGCTTGGTAATTTGTTCTGAGAACCATACAAATGGCGTGAGGAAGAACACCATCCAGCGCAGTACAGTAGACGATGCTGGCGCTAGCTGACGCCAGTAGGTTGCACCAATCGTCTTAGGTACGATTTCTGACAGTACTAGAATGCCTAACGTAAGTACGGCAGAGAAAACACCTAGCCACTGGCTACCAAACACAACTGCCGCTTGTGCACCCGCAGTCGCAGCACCGATAGTATGCGCGATGGTGTTAAGCGTTAGGATAGAAGCGAGAGGTCTATCGATGTCTGTTTTCAGTTTGTCGAGAGACTCGGCCGCAGGGTGCTCATTTTGTTTTAGTTGAGCGATGTAGCTCGGACTAATACTCAGTAGCACAGCTTCCAAAACAGAACAGATGAAAGAAACTCCAATAGCAATGGAGACGTAGATAGTTAGCAGCAGCATGTTTGCCCTTAATGATAGATTGTACGCTTTGTCAGCGATTCAAGCTGGATTATAGAAAAAAATTGATGCTTTGGTCATCATTAATTTTAGTCTCAGCCCCCTTTAAACAAGGGCTGGGAAGGGAATTTCAGTAACAAATTGTGAGTTATTACTCATATTATGGCTAAAACTACGGCATTAGAGTCAAAGATCGTCGACAAACCTTTGCCAGATGGGGCATTTATGTTTTAGAGTGAATTGAATTTAAAAATACAAAGAAGGGAAACCTAAAATGAACAAGACCCAATTAATCGACTTTATTGCTGAAAAAGCGGACCTTTCTAAAGCTCAAGCGAAAGCTGCGCTAGAAGCGACTCTTGGCGGTGTAACTGATGCTCTTAAAGACGGCGATCAAGTTCAGCTAATTGGTTTTGGTACTTTCAAAGTAAACCACCGTGCAGCTCGCACTGGTCGTAACCCAAAAACTGGTGATGAGATTCAAATCGCTGCTGCAAATGTTCCAGCATTTGTTGCGGGTAAAGCACTGAAAGATTCAGTGAAATAATCTAAACTGTACCGAGGTAGTCGTATTCCACCTCGGTACAGGTTTTATGAAAAAAACATTTCTTCTCGTTTCTCTCTTCTCAGCACTTCTCGTTGGATGTTCTTCATCTAATCCGACACAAAATCTCGAACAATTTGAAACCTACACCGGCGGTCAGGTTATGGGTGATGCAACCAGCTTTTACTGGGTCACTAATAAGCTTACACAGCCACACAGCTCTGCCGATTACGTTACTGTAGGCGATTATGGCTGGTACAAAACCGATTATGCTTGGTCAGATGGCATCCTACGCGAATTCATCCGTGAAGGTGAACAGCGCGACTCTAATGGCAAACTCGTTCCATATCGAGTTCATGTACGCTTTAATACATCGGGTGACGCGGTCTATCAACAACATCGCATCGATGGAAAAATCTTACCGATTCAAGCCGAACAGTTAGAGCGCTACAAAAAAGAGGCGAGTGGTGTCTTAACCGCGACTGATAAGCAAAACGGTGAAGGCTTAGAGTTGCTACAAGGCTACTGGAATGGCCGCTCATTTGAGAGTTGTGATGGTGACGAGTTCTCCGAGTTTGAGTTTAACCAAACATTACCAAGCTTTGTGATTAATCGCTTGGCAACCGTCGACAGCTATGCTGCGGTATTAGGTAATGTATCGCTTGGTAAGGGTAGTGTTTCTGTTGAAGAGCTGCTGATGCTAGCAGAAGACAGTCACAACTGTATTGTGCGTCCTACGTTGCTGAAAGAGCAGTAGAATTATGGTGTTGAGCAATATTTGGAGTAAAAGGATCATGGTAGGCCAAATACTCTGAAGGCTGTAATACCAATCACAGTAAATAAGTGATCAAAAATAGCGCAGGAAAAAGGCTTGAGGACAAGGCAGAATTTTTCGATAAGTAGTTATTCTACAATCAAAAATTCTAACGCAGTTATCGAGCATTTTTACAAGCTAGGGTGAGCAATTATTTACTACGATTGGTATAAATTAGGCTCAAAAATTAAAAAAGGCGCATGATGCGCCTTTTTAGTATCTGCAATCTTAACAGTGATTACTTCTGTTCGCGCTCAATCGCACGGTAACCGATGTCATTGCGGTGGAACATACCATTCCAGCTAACTTGCTTAGTTAGCGCGTACGCACGCTCCTGAGCCTCAGAAACGCTATTGCCAAGGGCCGTTGCACATAGAACTCGACCGCCATTCGTCACAACGTCGCCAGCTTCGTTATTCGCTGTACCAGCGTGGAAGATTTTTTGACCTTCAACATCGCCTGTCGGTAGTGAAATCACGTCACCTTTTGCGTAGTCAGCAGGGTATCCGCCAGCTGCAAGAACAACGCCGATTGAAGCGCGTGGATCCCACTTCGACTCAGCTTGGTCGAGCTTCTCGTCGATAGCCATTAGGCAAAGTTCAACAAGGTCAGACTCCATACGCATCATGATAGGCTGCGTTTCTGGATCGCCGAAGCGGCAGTTGTATTCGATAACTTTCGGCGTGCCGTCAGCGTCGATCATTAGGCCAGCGTAAAGGAAACCTGTGTAAGGTGCGCCTTCAGCATCCATACCGCGTACCGTTGGGTAGATAACTTCTTCCAAGATACGGTTGTGGATTTCTGGCGTGACTACAGGAGCAGGAGAGTAAGCACCCATGCCGCCGGTGTTAGGGCCAGTGTCTTTGTCGCCCACACGTTTGTGGTCTTGGCTGGTGGCCATAGGCAGTACGCTAGAGCCATCTACCATCACGATGAAGCTAGCTTCTTCGCCTTCAAGGAACTCTTCAATCACTACGCGGCTACCGGCTTCGCCAAATGCGTTGCCTGCTAGCATATCTTTGATTGCATCTTCCGCTTCTTCAAGAGTCATCGCAACGATAACGCCTTTACCAGCCGCAAGGCCGTCAGCTTTAACTACGATTGGCGCACCTTGCTCACGAACGTAAGCGATAGCTGGCTCAATCTCAGTGAAGTTCGCGTAAGAACCGGTTGGGATATCGTGACGAGCTAGGAAGTCTTTAGTGAATGCTTTAGAGCCTTCCAGCTGCGCTGCTGCTTGAGTTGGACCAAAGATAGGCAGACCCACTTCGCGGAACGCGTCAACCACACCAATAACCAGTGGCGCTTCTGGGCCAACGATAGTCAGTTCAATTTGTTTCTCTTGAGCAAACGCCACTAAACCAGCGATGTCTTCAACACCGATGTTTACGTTTTCTAGTTTTGGCTCAAGTGCAGTACCTGCGTTACCCGGAGCAACGAAAACTGTTTCAACGTTTGGGTTTTGTGCTGCTTTCCAACCCAGTGCGTGCTCACGACCGCCTGCACCAATAATCAATACATTCATGTTTTAAACCTTCAATCAAAATTGATAGTAGTAGAACTAGAAAATGTCTGAGCAACACTAAATGATAGTGTTGCTCATCTCGGAGCGCAGCGTTCTCGTTTCCCGTAGCGAAGCGCTCTCGTATCTTTTCTTTCTAGTGGCGGAAGTGACGCATGCCCGTAAAGATCATCGCCATGCCGTGCTCATCTGCTGCAGCGATAACTTCGTCATCACGCATTGAGCCGCCTGGTTGGATAACACACTTGATGCCCGCTTCTGCAGCCGCGTCGATACCGTCACGGAATGGGAAGAATGCATCAGATGCCATTACACAACCTTCAACCTGTAGACCTTCGTCTGCAGCTTTGATGCCTGCGATTTTCGCAGAGTAAACACGGCTCATTTGGCCAGCGCCTACACCGATAGTCATGTCGCCTTTTGAGTAAACGATCGCGTTAGATTTCACGTACTTCGCTACTTTCCAGCAGAATAGAGAATCTTTTAGTTCTTCAGCGGTTGGTTGACGCTTAGAAACCACTTTAAGGTCATCTTCAGACACCATGCCTTGGTCACGGTCTTGAACCAGTAGGCCGCCGTTAACGCGTTTCACGTCAAAGCCAGTTGTCTTAGTTGTCCACTCACCACACTCAAGTAGGCGAAGGTTTTTCTTAGCCGCGACGATTTCTACTGCTTCAGCAGAAACAGAAGGAGCAATGATAACTTCAACGAATTGACGTTCAGTGATAGCGGTTGCTGTCGCTGCGTCTAGTTCGCGGTTAAATGCGATGATGCCGCCAAATGCAGACGTTGGGTCTGTTTTGAACGCACGGTCGTAAGCTTCTAGGATATCTTTACCTAGTGCTACACCACATGGGTTAGCGTGCTTAACGATCACACATGCTGGCTCGTCGAACTCTTTCACACACTCAAGTGCTGCGTCAGTGTCAGCGATGTTGTTGTAAGAAAGTGCTTTACCTTGGATTTGGCGAGCCGTAGAAACAGACGCTTCTTCAGGGTTTGCTTCAACGTAGAATGCAGCTGCTTGGTGGCTGTTCTCACCGTAGCGCATGTCTTGCTTCTTCTCGAACTGTTGGTTGAACGTACGAGGGAATTTCGACTCTTCATCACCTTCTTTGTTCTCACCATAAGATGGAACCATAGTGCCAAAGTAGTTTGCGATCATGCCGTCGTAAGAAGCCGTGTGCTCGAATGCTGCGATAGCTAGGTCGAAGCGAGTTTCTAGTGTTAGAGATTTTTCGTTCGCGTCCATTTCAGCGATAACGCGGTCGTAGTCATGAGCGTTCACAACGATAGTAACGTCTTTGTGGTTTTTCGCTGCAGAGCGAACCATTGTTGGACCACCGATGTCGATGTTCTCAACGGCATCAGCAAGCGTACAACCTTCTTTAGCAACGGTTTCTGCGAATGGGTATAGGTTAACAACAACCATATCGATAGGATTGATGCCGTGAGTTTCCATCACTTCATCATCTTGACCACGACGGCCTAGAACGCCACCATGAACTTTTGGGTGTAGAGTCTTAACGCGGCCGTCCATCATTTCTGGGAAGCCAGTGTAGTCAGATACTTCTGTTACAGAGATGCATTTTTCAGCAAGCAGGCGAGCAGTGCCACCGGTAGATAGGATATCTACACCACGGTTAGCAAGGGCTTGTGCAAATTCAACGATACCAGTTTTGTCTGATACGCTGATTAGGGCGCGGCGAATTGGACGAGCGTTATTCATGCTTCCATCTTCCTCAAATTCATGGAGTTAAAATAAAGATATTTGCCAAAAAAGAACTTGTTTCTATCTTCTACACTCTGAGTGGAGTACAACAGAGCAAGAGATAAAATATTGGCCAGTTTTGGTAAAGACCTTTGAGATTCCGCTTCTTCTTATGTTTAATACCTAAGAAAGTAACAGTCTCCAAATTTGATGGCGCACATTCTAACTAATTTATTACAAAAAAGCTCGCGCAATCGTTTGGCATCTCAAAAATAATTATGAAAATTGCCATTTGAGCTTGAAAAGTAACGAAAAGGTTAATTGTGGCAGTAACGAAAAATCAGGAAAAACTATGTTTCAGATAGGAGAATTGGCGAAACGTTGTGGCGTGACGGCGGATACGCTGAGGTTTTATGAGAAAAACCGTCTGATTGCCCCTGCAAGTCGCAGTGACTCTGGGTATCGCCTCTATGATGAAAATAACCAAAAGCAAGTGACATTCATTCTAAAATCAAAGGCGCTGGGCCTGAGTCTCGAAGAGATTAAAGAATTACTCGATATTCGGTTAGAGGCCACGCAACACAGTTGTGCGGAAGTGAAGTCGATTACCAGCGCCAAGTTGACGATGATTGATGAGAAAATTGCCGAGTTGAGCCGTATTCGAATCGCACTGAAAAAAATCAATGACGCTTGTTGTGGGCATGTGGATGATGATGCAAGCCATTGCTCGATTTTAGCTGCATTGGATTCCGAGAATACCCAGAAAGGCAGTTGTTGCGGCGACTGAGCACCGATATAAAAAAAGCCCAACTTACTGAGTAAGCTGGGCTTTAAATTTCTATACGTCAGAACGATTAGTTCATGCCGTATTATCAATTCTAACATTTCTCTTTGTTTATCTATTTCTATCATTAGTTCAGCTAAAGTCACTAATTACAGTGGTTTACGGGCTGATTGTGTTTCTGTTTGTTTATCTTTATCTTTGTTTGAGTACGGTTAATTGTGGGTTTTAGTGTGGGTTGGTTTATTGCTCATAAAATCTGTAAGTAATTCATTATTAACTTAGTACAGTTAGGACAGTTAGGACAAAGTAAGTAAATACAACAACTTAAAGTGACCTAACCTTTAATTCTAATTAGGACAGTATTAGGACAGGGTTGAGACATGGCATTAACAGATTCAAAGCTGAAAGCACTAGACGGAAAGAAACACGATAAAGCACCTATCAAGATTGCAGACCGTGACGGGCTAACCATCTACCACCGCAAGACAGGCAAACTCTCATTTGTATTTAGATACCGCTACAACGGCAAACCTCAAGATTTAACACTTGGTACTTACCCGGTAATGAGCTTGGCAGAGGCCAGAAGTGAAGCTATTGAGTGTCGAAAGGTTTTAGCTAGTTGTCACGATCCAAAGGTTCAGAAGCAACTAAAAAAAGAGAAGATACTAGAAGCCGTTACGGTTAAAGATGCCATTACATACTGGCTAGATAACTACGCGGCTAAGAACAGAGCCAACCACGAAAAGCACCGAGCACAGTTTGATAAGCATGTGTTCCCATTTATTGGTCATTTGCCTTTAGAGCAGTGTGAAACTCGACACTGGGTGAAAGTTTTCGATGATATTACCAACGGCACACACCACAGAGCAGCACCTAAAGCTAGTGGCTACATCCTACAGAATGCCAAGCAAGCACTTAAGTTTTGTCGTAATCGACAGTTTGCTCACTCTACAGCACTAGATGACCTTAATATCTCCGACATAGGCGAACACCAAGGGAAGAAAGACCGTGTTTTGTCATGGTCTGAACTCATGGATGTTTGGCACTGGACGCAGGACATCAAATCTAACTGGTATTACAAAAACCTAGTACACCTATTAATCGTGTTTGGTTGTCGCACTCAAGAGATAAGACTATCAAAGGTGGATGAATGGGATTTGGACGAGATGATTTGGACAACGCCAAAAGCGAACAGTAAGACAGGCCAAGAGATTAAACGACCAATACCAGAAAGCCTAAAAGACCATATCCAAAGCCTAATTAGAATATCAAAGTCTGGGTACATCTTAGGAGAGTTAAAAAGACCAGAGGCAGTATCTAGTGTTGGTAGTGGCTTATGTAAAAAGTTGGGGCACAAGGAATCATGGACGCTTCATGATTTACGTAGAACGTTCGCAACAAAGCTAAATGACATGGAAATAGAGCCTTATGTAGTAGAGCAGATGTTAGGTCACGCACTAGGTGGGGTAATGGCTATCTATAACCGTTCGCAGCACATTGAAAAGAAAAGAGCAGCATTAGAGATATGGATATCAAAACTAACAGAGACGCATACACACCAAAATGTGGTGGGGATTAGATAGCGCCAAACACAGTAGAACTCGATTAATTAATCAACTTTCCTCTACTCTAGTTCGAGCGGACTTATCCGTTTCTAGGTAAAATGAACATAAATCAACAAACAGGAGTAAGCGACATGCCAGAAAAACTAATCACTATTAAAGAAATGATGGAGCTGATAGGCAAGAAAAGAACAACTATTTACAAAATGGTTAAGGATGGGAGATTGCCGCGCCCAATTATCGTTAGAAACAGAACACAAGGCTGGACTGTGTCTTCATACAATAACTGGATTGAATCAAACAGTTAATGGGTTCATGTTGGGGTTTATGGATTGAATCTCATTGGTTTGGTTGTGTTAAATCATTTTAAAACAATCAGTTGTAGGGAGTTAGTTAATTCATAGGTAGTTATCAAAGGGGAAAATATGAGCAATAGTGAGTTAATAGGCGTACCAACAGAGGCGATTCCACCACTAGGTAAACCAGAAAGGCAAATGCTGGATCTTTATCTTGAAGGTGATGCCGTTTCTGAAGATGAGCTGTGCGAAAGATTCGGTAGAAACTACCGCTCAATACAACAAAGGTTGCGTGGTGATAGATATCTACATTGGAGGTTCATTGATTGTGTTGAGGATGGTGTTATCGAGTCTAGATACATTGACCCAAGGCACTTAAGCCAAGACAGAACAATGGACGCATTAGCAAGAGCCGAGAGAAAAGCAGAGCTAAAGTCTGATTCTCATAAAGAAGCAATGAACGGTGCAAACCGAGTTAAGAGCGCATTTGAAGAACTTGAAGAGGCAAAAGCAAAGTTATTTGAACTGCTTGAAATGAAAAAAGCCCACTAAGTAAGCAGGCTTTCCAAAACAGGCTGGTGGTGTATCCGACCAAAGAATGACCGCCAGCCAACTTAAAAGAGTTTATACCATTATGGCTAAGACATCACGAAAAAAAGACGAGTCATACAGACTAGAGAAAGCACTAGCTGACGCAATTTGTCACGAAATGCCTATCTCATTTGGTGACGCTGAAAATATTGATGTGTCGCGCATCGGTAATGAAACCAACAAACGAATCATATCTACATTCAAAGAGCTTTATCAAACCCCAACCACACAGCCGAGCAACAAACAGATTGCCGATGATATTCATTGCTCAATGGTTCAAGCTGGCTATTCAGCAACAGACGCAGATAAAGAAGCTGACGCAGTTGAATCACTCACGGGAAGAAAGAGAGAGCCAAACGTTAGCCTAGTAGCTGACGCAATTAACTACCTCACCACTGACACCACCAAGCCAACCTACTTACACTTAGTAAGCAAAGAAGAATCACCATTAGCTTATGACGTTTTGATTGATTTGTGTCGCAAGGCCACAGATGAAGAATTGGACGAACACAGGGAGCAGATAGTTAACACGTTCAATGCTAGCCATTCAGTTGTGAAGCATGGCTCTAAAACGCTTGTGTGTGAGAAATCTACAGACTACAAGGGCAATGTTAGCTACGAATTTACACAGGAACACCAAAAGCGCGGCTTTTATGCGAATTTAAATTTTACATACATGGCAGAGGACAAGATTAAGAAAGCCAACTGTTTTGATTTATGGATGAAAGATATTGACCGAAAGACATATCACGGTGTTGTGTTTGACCCATCAAATCGCGCTGGTGGTCGATTCTTAAACATGTGGTCAGGCTTTGCGGTTGATGCTGTAGAGGGTGACGACAAGCTAGACCGTATTATGTGGCACTTGCTCCACATTATTTGTAATGGAGACAACGAGCACTTTAAATACCTACTTGCTTGGATGGCTCATATTGTTCAAAAACCAGAGAAAAAGAGCGGTGTTTGTGTTGTTCTTAAGTCAGAAGCAAGAGGCACGGGGAAAAGCACAGTATCAATATTGCTTGAAAAGCTATTAGGCCAACACGCTATGCGCGTACAGGATGGTAAGCATTTACTTGGAGCATTTAACAGTCACCTAGCAAATAAGCTATTTGTGACCATTGAGGAAGCATTCTGGAGTGGTTCAGCTAAAGACGCTGGCAAACTAAGAACGTTAATCACAGAGAGCACCGTCACCATTGAAGCTAAAGGAAAGGATGCTATTGAAGTGGATAGCTACCACCGCTTTATGATGTGTACAAATAACGATTGGGCAGTGCCACAAACGCAAGATGAAAGACGTTTCTTTGTGCTCGAAGTGTCGGAAGAAAAGAAGCAGGATAAGCAATATTTCTCAGAGCTGTATCAAGATATTGAATCTGGTGAGGTTATGGGACAGTTGTTTAATTTTCTAAAGACGTACGACATTGAACCGTACAACCTAAGCAAAGCACCAAAGACAGACGCTACACAGCAGCAGATTATGGAGTCACTACCTAGTGAGGCTGTATGGCTTAAGTCAGTTCTAGATGAGGGTTCACTGGTTGATGGTAATGTTTGTCACGATCTTGATTCTGTTAAAGTCATTCCTAAAAAGAGTTTCTTTAATTCATACACGGAATATTGCGACAGGATGAGCTTACAAAGCTATGACAGGTGTAATGATATTAAGCTTGGAACATACTTAAAGAGAGTGGTCGGTTTGCTTGATGGTGGTAAGAAGTCAATTAATGGGGAGCGCCCTAACTGCTACAGAACAAAACCATTAGAGGAAATGGAACGACTCTTTAATGAGCACTACGAATACAAGTAATAATGACCGTCCAATAAAGGGCGGTTTTTTTGGTTTGATAATCACCTATGAACAAATTAAACCTCATAAGTTGTTGTTAATTATTGGTTGTTCTGCGATTTTTGCTTGGATTTCTTATTTTAAACCCACCGTAAACCCCAATACTCGCACTTTTTGACTCATGTTTTTGATAGGTAAGGGTACAACCAAAACATGATTCCAGTTAGGAACTATCCAAATATGGAGGGGTGAAAATATTCCACCGTCTAATTTATTGGGATTCTAAATAATTGGGCGCGTCTAATGGTTACTCAACTTGAGTAAGCGCAATATCTTTGTATGTATTCCGTCCAAATCTGGACACATCATCGACAACAGTGTCGAACTCACCACCTGTGGAAGTTACTTTTCGGAAGTCATGGGGCAATTCTTAGAGTCCATAAAAAGACCTACCAAAAGTTTGGGACATCTAACCCTTGCACTGCAAGACTCTAAACGTCATATGAACCCTACCGTAAAAATACGGAATTTTAACGGCTCAAGTTGAGTGATTAATAAGAAACTGGTTTAACTGGTGGTAATGATGTTTTTGTGGTGGTTATTTTCGTAATTTGTCAAATTAATTGCATAAAAAGAGTGATATCGTTCACAGTTTTTAGTAAAATAGGTGTTGAAAGAGTGGTCTCGTTGCCTGCCAGTCCTGACTCTTTCAACATCAGCAGACGAGGGGCAACTTACGGGTTGCCCCTTTTCTTTAGGTACTTTTTGAGGTGGTACAAATGACAGACAACACAACTCCAGCCGAGATTGATACTGAAACAGAAGTAGCATCTCAAGAACAGAAACTTTCATACGAAGAGCTAGAAGCAAAGCTAAATGAAGCTAACGTTTCAATAGCAAAGTTGGAAGAGAACCGAGACAACATTCTCAAAGAAAAACGCGCTAAGTCAGATGCAAGCCACGAAGTTCAAGCCGAACTAGATACTGTGGCATCTAACTTTAGACAACACGTCGAAGACCAAATGGTTAACACATTTATTGATGTTGCTAACGGTCACGACGCTGAAAAGTTATTCAAGCAAGTGCTGAAAGACCACATTTCTATTGATATCAAAGAGAACAAGTTTGCATACATTGATAAAGACGGAAACGAATTATCTGTAAAAGAACTTAGAGACTTGATGGTTGAAGAATACGGAATGTTTATGAAGGCACCTAAAAGTTCAGGGGCTGAAGCTCGCGGTGGAGCTGCTGGACAATCACATAGCTCAAGCCGAGTTAAATCTAAAGCCAATCCGCAATTATTCGGTATTGGGAAATAGCAAATTAAGAAAAGAGATTTAATTATGAGTACATTACAAGACCTTATCCAACCTGAACAGTTTGTTGATTACATTCAGGAAAATTCAATTCTACGCTCTGCTTTGTTTCAAAGTGGCGCGGTAGTCACTTCAGACCTTATTCAGTCTAAAGCGAGTTCTGGCGGTGTGTCGGTAACTATCCCTGTGTGGAAAGACCTAGAAGACACTGATCCAAACCTATCTAGTGACAACATTGCGAGTCGTGCAACTCCACACGGTGTGAAAGCTGTAGAGATGAAAACTCGCATTGCCAATCTAAACAACGGTTGGTCGTCTATTGACCTTGCAAATGAGCTATCGGGTACAAACGCATCAAACATGATTCGAGGCCGTATCAATAGCTATTGGACGCGAGTATTCAACAAGCGAACTGTCTCAACACTGAAAGGTATCCTTGCAGAGTCTGTAGCAAACCATAACGGTGACATGCTTCAGGATGGTTCTGCGGCTCCTTGGAATTATGACTTAGTTGTAGACGCTGCTGTGGGCTTGTCTGAGAACCTAGACCAAATGCGCACGCTAGTTGTTCACCCTGATGTGTTCGGCAAAATCTGTAAGGATGCTAAGGGCAACGGCGAACTTAAACTAGAGTACCGTCGCATTGAAGAACTAAACATGGTTATTCCTGTTTATGGTGGCCTAGCGGTTCAGGTTGATTCAACCGTACCCGTTGACACTTCAGGCGCAACACCTGTTTACACGTCAATCGTACTAGGCGACGGTGCTGTGGCTGCTGCTATGGGTAAGCCTCTAAATCCGCTTGCTGTGTCTCGTGATGAGGCTAGTGCTGACGGTGGCGGCTCAGAGGCTGTGTGGTCACGTGTAAGCCCTATTATTCACCCGTTTGGTTATGACTGGAATGACATCAATGTAGCTGGTCAATCGCCTACTAACGCTGAACTAGAAGACGCTGCTAACTGGACTCGTCGATTTGAGCGCGAGAATGTACCTGTGGCATTCATTACCTCTCAAGTCTAGAGTCACCTGTCCTGAGCATGACATTAAAAGGCTCAAAGTTAGGAGTATTTATGCAAGTTGAAATCGAAACAATCTGTGTGAACGAAAAGCATTACCGACCTATCAAGAAATTTAACGGGTTCACACTTGCTCAGGAAGTCGTAACAGTTCGAGAGCCGTTCAAAGATGCGGTTGTTACTCTAAGTGACGTTTACACTCTACTGAATGAAAACGGTGTAATTGCAGAGTCATCCACAAAAGAATTTTCAAACCTAGTCAAAGCCTTAGAAGCTTTTAAGGTGGCATAAATGGCAAAATTCAGCAGTGAGAACCAACCGGCTAAACGTCGTGGGCGTGGTAAGTCAAAGTTAAGCAAGATACTTGATGAAAACACGATATCAGACGCCAAACGCCAATTGAGTGAAGCAGTTAAGGCCGGTGAACAGTGGGCTATTGTGGAAGTCCTAAAACGTATTGCACCACCACTAAAACCAGTGACGGATGCCGACTCACTGGACGGGCAATATCTAGAATTGAAGATGAAAGAGATTTCAGAGTTTGAGCAGCGCATACTAGCTCTTGAGGAGTCGCTAAATGAATCTAGAGAGTAGAATCAACAAGATAGAGCAGCGACTCAATAACCCCTCAAATATCAAATTCCCTACGTTCTCACAGTTCTTTTGTGCCGGTAAGCGCATGACATGGGATGAGTGGATGAGAGCCAATAACAAGCCCAGCAAAGCCCTAGAAGACATCATTAGCACGCACAATTCATTCTCTAACTTGTATGAGGAGGTGTGATGAAAACTCAAACCATAACCGAGCGTAGACTGGCATCACTTGAGAGTAAGATTAAATCCACATACAAGCCCTACATAGTACCTGTGAAGCGTGGACAGTCAGAAGATGAAGCGATGCGTAACACACTAGCTACACATGAACTGGAAGCCATAGAGAGCTATCCAAGCGACCAATTAAGCGTGATTTTCTTAGTGGAGGCGGGGCAATGAGAGAAGCAAAGCGAGAGCTAATTAAGTCTATGGTGGGCAAGTCAAAGAGTATTAAGCCGGCACTAAACCCCAGATACAACAAAAAACATGTGGACGACGACTTCACCAAGTCCATGCAACTTCTACAAGACGTTTTTACATTGGCATGTGATGAGGTGACGCTATGAGAGAGAGCGACGAAAGACTGGTAGACGCGTTATGCGCTGAATGTTGGGAAGTATTCTATCCAAATTTCCGTGAACCCATGACTCCAGCGTCTAAAGCGCTTGTTTATCAGGTGGTGAAGAAGCGAGCGCGTAGAGTTCTTCAAACCATCCGAAAGCAAGAGAACGACAACTAAATTGCTTTGTCCTAACCATTAGGCCTATCTAGTCCGGACATGATTCAAAGTCAGGTCAGGTAAAAACTCTTTATTTTCAATGGCTTGTCCGTACGTCCTAAGTGTCACCACTTTTTTGCGTTTTTTTCCCCATATTTTTCACATGATTTAAATTTAGGGTGAAAACAACTGGTGGAAATTTGCGCGTGGGTTAATTTGTGGGTTCAAAACAAAAAGGGGCTATTCAATTAAGAATAATCCCCTTTGCTATCAATCGGTTAACTAGTTGTTTCTAGTTCATGCCGTATTTTTTAAGTTTCTTGCGAAGAGTACCGCGGTTGATACCCATCATAGTTGCTGCGCGAGTTTGGTTACCGCGAGTGTACTGCATGATGGTGTCTAGTAGTGGCTGTTCAACTTCAGCTAATACTAGTTCGTATAACTCGCTGACTTCTTGACCGTTTAATTGAGCAAGGTAGTTTTTCAATGATGCTTTCACTGAATCACGTAGTGGTTTTTGCGTGATTTGGTCTTGTGATGTTACTGTAGTCACTGTCAATGCTTCTGAAGTCAGATTTTGTTCGAACATATTCGGTCTAGCTCTTCTCGTAATTATGGTGCAACGTTATCAAAATAACCTTCTAACGCCTCAAGCTGCAGATCACCTGCTTCGAGTGCGTTGAAGGTACGGCGAAACTCACTCGCTTGTTCGTGTTCTTTTAGGTACCAACCCACATGCTTACGAGCAATGCGCGGGCCTAAAAACTCTCCATAAAACTCATGCAGAGCGTGAACATGACCAAGCATGATGTCCTTCACTTCCGAAGTCGGGAGTGGGTCCATCGTGGTGCCGTTTTCCAAATAGTGGTGGATTTCCTGGAAAATCCAAGGACGTCCTTGGGCAGGACGGCCAATCATCAAAGCGTCAGCACCGGTGTACTCCAGCACAAACTTCGCTTTCTCTGGGCTATCGATATCACCGTTAGCGATAACCGGTATAGAGACAGCTTGTTTCGCCGCTTTAATGTGTTTGTATTCGGCCTCACCTTTGTACATACAAGCGCGAGTTCTCCCGTGAAGGGCAAGCGCTTGAATGCCGCAGTTTTCGGCTATTTTAGCGATTTGGACACAGTTTCTGTTATCTGTGTCCCAGCCTGTACGAGTTTTTAACGTTACTGGAACGTCAACCGCATTTACTACAGCCTTCAAGATCTCTTCAATAAGATCTGGGTATTGCAGTAGTGCGGAGCCCGCAAGCTTCTTATTCACTTTTTTGGCTGGACAACCCATGTTGATATCGATGATTTGAGCACCGTTCTCAACGTTGAATTGCGCAGCTTCGGCCATAAGCTGTGGATCTGCACCAGCGATTTGCACTGAACGAATGCCCGATTCGCCTTCATGTACCATACGCTGCTGAGACTTTGACGTTTTCCAAACCTTTGGATTGGAGGACATCATTTCACTGACTGCCATCCCCGCTCCATAGCGAAGACACAACTCACGGAATGGTCTATCCGTTACGCCAGCCATTGGGGCGACGATTAGATTGTTCTTAAGTTGATAATTTCCGATTTTCAAAACGTCATCACAGTTCTGTACCAGCAAGGGCGCGCATTTTACGCATTTTTTTGCTGCGTGAAAAGACTAATATTTGAGCATTTACAATTTGTTTTTGTAATTTGCATAAAATTCAGTCAATTAGCGCTCAAAGTCTTATCTAGCCTTGCTTGCGACCAGAGATTCGACACCACTCTTGCTGCTCGATAATCGGATCAATGTGAAGCTCATCACGGTAATAAGTCGCAACGTCTTCTGCTTGTGTATCTAAAACACCCGACATCGCTAATACACCGTCTTCTTTTACTAGACCCTTAATGATGCCTGAAAGTTCACGTAGTGGGCCTGCAAGGATGTTCGCAACCACGACATCAGCAATAAGGCCTTCTGGCTGATCTTGAGGAAGGAACACTTCCAGTTGGTCAGCAACGCCATTGCGCTCGGCATTGTCTTTTGATGCAAGTAGTGCTTGAGGATCAATGTCGATCCCGATGACTTTTGCTGCGCCTAGTTTGATCGCTGCGATCGCTAGGATGCCAGAGCCACAACCGAAGTCGATCACTGTCTTACCAGATAGATCGAGGCCTTCCAACCACTCTAAACACAGTGCCGTTGTTGGGTGCGTACCGGTACCAAATGCAAGACCTGGGTCAAGCATTACGTTTACTGCGTCCGGTTCCGGGATGTCACGCCAGCTTGGGCAGATCCATAGGCGCTCACCGAATTTCATTGGGTGGAAGTTGTCCATCCATTCACGCTCCCAGTCTTTGTCTTCGATCTGCTCGACTTTGTGAGCGAAATCAGCAGGGAACATGTTGCTTGCTTTGATTTGTGCTAGAACGGCGCTGGTATCAATTTCAGCGTCGTATAGAGCTAGGATATCCGTATCACCCCAAAGTCGCGTCTCACCCGGCAGAGGCTCAAATACAGGGGTATCTTGTGCATCAAGGAAAGTGACAGAAAGAGCGCCAGTCTCTTCCATCAACATGTCGCCGATCTGTTCGGCATTTTCGTTGGTCGCATTAAGCTTGATTTGAATCCAAGGCATGGGTATGTGCTCTTAACATTGGTTGAAAATGAATTGGGCGCAGAGTTTAGCAGATTTAATGAGCGATTACCCTCTATTAAAACCATCGTTCCAGATATAAACAAACCCAGTGTTCGCGGTGA
The DNA here is from genome assembly GCF_022397975.1 of Vibrio sp. Isolate30. Lineage (NCBI taxonomy): Bacteria > Pseudomonadati > Pseudomonadota > Gammaproteobacteria > Vibrionales > Vibrionaceae > Vibrio > Vibrio sp. Isolate30. Next base: position 210,612 of record NZ_JAKEUS010000006.1, on the reverse strand, counting down.
GCACTGGGTTAGTGGAAAGCTGAATTCGTCATTAGTCATCTAAACTGATTGCGGATACGCTGGTGGGTGCGACGGGGTCATCAATCGCAACAAGCGTTGTGATAGAGCCGCCAGTGAGATTGAGCATTACAGGCCCGATAGCGACTGTACTAGGCGTGTTAGCTGGCGTAATCATGATGTATACCGTACCCGGCATCACGGGTAGCAAACCGCTGTCACCTTTATAAGGAATGTCTTCCAAAATGACGTCGTCAGAACTTGGAGTCGCGTCTGCACTGACATAAATGTCGACCACACCTGCCAAGGTCGAGGCGTGAATCGCTCGTAGTTTTGCTTCCGTTGCGATTCTTCTTACATCATCTTCCACGACATAAAGCTCATCATTGCTTAGTCCATCTGCAAGGTTGCCGATAGCTAAAGCGGTGTAGGTTGTATTCTCTGCAAGTGAAGCTGTTAGCCCAAGGGCACTGACGATGCTGACAGGGCTGCTGCCGTTAACAGCAACTGCAAAGTCTGTCGATGCAGCATCAAGTGCTAGATAATCTGTTTTATCTTTATACATTAGGTTAAACAGGGGCGATCCGCTGATAGGTGCCGTGCCATTCACCCATACATCAACACCAGGGGCATCTGAAATTGTGTGTACTACGCGGATATCAGCACCACTATTGATGTCTTGAACGGTCAATGAGCTGCTGCCGGTGTCTACTAACAGAGCGACTGGCGACTCACCAGCCATGGTGTTATTGGTGGCTGCGACGAACCAGTCTGCGCCAGCAGGAACCACTATCGTCCCCGAGTCGTAAAATACTTGGGTTGGGTCAGATGGATCGGTGATACGCACTTGGTAAGTAGCTGCCGGAACGTTCATTGGATCGGTCACGCCGAGAAAGGAAACATCGTTGGCGAAGGGGGATGCTGTTGTCAGGTCAGCATTGGGAGCGGTGATGAACACATCCACAGTGGGCGCATCAGGAGCTGAGTGCATCACTTGAACTCGGGCATCGGTCGGAACCATGTAGTCCCTGGCTATGATTTGTGGTCCAAACGTGTTGTCGCCGACTTTCCCTGTGGCAACCACGTTGTACTCCTGGCCCGCCATTAGGTCGAGACTGGTTTCGGGAACGACAGTGGTGGTAGTGCCATCAGCGAGAATGGCATCAACTTGTACTGTGTGAGTACCGAAAGGAACAGGGATTTGTCCAGAAGACTGTTGATAATCAACGTTCTGTAGAGCCGGTTGACCATCAAGAAGTACGTTGACTTTAGGTGCATCAGGAGCAGCATGGAAAACGCGAAGGTAAGAGGAGTCTGCTGCTGAGATATAGTTTGGGTCGTCGTCATCACAACCTACTAGCGTTGCGCTAAGAGCGGTCGCAATTGCAATAGTTCTAATCAGTTTCATTGTCTTGTCTCCAGGTGATTTTTACATCACACAGATCTACGACTTGTTTGAACAAAGGATCAGTAATATTGGGGAAGAGTAGAGGCCCAAATGTGAATTTGACCTATTTAATTTCGTTTTTTCAGTGAGTTGTATTTATAAAATTATTAAAAATAAAAATGCCCACCGAGGTGGGCATTTTACTGTGTTCTTATATGAACCGATTATTGAAGACCAAGTTTCTTCTCTAGGTAGTGGATGTTTGCACCACCGTGTTGGAAGTTCTCGTCATTCATGATCGACTCTTGTAGAGGGATGTTCACTTTGATGCCTTCTACAATCATCTCACCTAGAGCGTTCTTCATACGAGAGATCGCGACATCGCGGTTCTCACCGTAAGTGATTAGTTTACCAATCATTGAATCGTAGTGAGGTGGTACTGTGTAACCCGTGTAGATGTGAGAATCCCAACGTACGCCCATACCGCCTGGCGCGTGGAAACGCTCGATCTTACCTGGTGAAGGTAGGAACTTCTCTGGGTCTTCCGCATTGATACGACACTCGATAGCGTGACCGCTGATCTTGATGTCATCTTGAGTGAAAGACAGAGGTTGACCCGCAGCAACACGCAGTTGCTCTTTGATTAGGTCAACGCCAGTTACCATCTCAGTTACTGGGTGCTCTACTTGAATACGTGTGTTCATCTCAATGAAGTAGAACTCGCCGTTTTCGTATAGGAACTCGAAAGTACCTGCACCACGGTAGCCAATCTCAAGACAAGCACGAGTACAACGCTCACCAATGTACTTACGCATCTCTGCAGTAATACCTGGTGCTGGCGCTTCTTCAACAACCTTCTGGTGACGACGCTGCATAGAACAGTCACGCTCACCAAGGTGGATAGCACCACCTTGACCATCAGCAATCACTTGCACTTCAACGTGACGTGGGTTTTCTAGGAATTTTTCCATGTAAACCATATCGTTGTTGAAACATGCTTTTGCTTCAGCACGTGTCATTGCGATAGCTTCAGTTAGCTCTTTCTCAGAACGAACAACACGCATACCACGACCGCCGCCGCCACCAGATGCTTTGATGATTACTGGGTAGCCAATACGCTTAGCGTGAGCTTTGTTGGTTGCTTCGTCGTCGTTTAGTGGGCCGTCAGAACCAGGTACACAAGGTACGCCAGCTTTCTTCATTGCCGTGATTGCAGAAACTTTATCACCCATGATTCGGATAGTTTCAGCTTTAGGGCCTACGAAGATGAAACCGCTTTGTTCAACTTGCTCAGCAAAGTCTGCGTTTTCAGATAGGAAGCCGTAGCCTGGGTGGATAGCAACAGCGCCTGTTACCTCTGCCGCACTAATGATGCGAGGGATGTTCAGGTAGCTATCGATACCACGAGCAGGACCGATACAGATAGTTTCATCTGCAAGCAGTACGTGCTTAAGGTCACGGTCAGCTGTTGAGTGAACAGCTACCGTTTTAATGCCTAGCTCTTTACATGCTCGCAGAATACGCAGTGCAATTTCACCACGGTTCGCGATTACTAATTTATCTAACATAATGAGGCTTCTCTATTATTCGATAATTACTAGAGCTTGGTCGAACTCAACTGGTTGGCCGTCTTCAACTAGGATTGCAGTTACAACACCAGATTTGTCCGCTTCGATTTGGTTCATCATCTTCATCGCTTCAACGATACATAGTGTGTCGCCAGCGTTAACTTGTTGACCAACTTTAACGAATGGTTTTGCGTCTGGGCTTGGTGCGCTGTAGAAAGTACCAACCATTGGAGAAAGAACTTGGTGACCAGTTACCGCTGCTGGAGCTTCAGCTGTTTCTGGAGCCGCCGCTGCTGCTGGAGCCGCTGCAGGAGCCGGAGCTGCTACAGGTGCTGGCGCTGCTGCGTATTGAACTGGTGCTGCTACTGGTGCAGTGCCGTTACGGCTGATGCGTACTGACTCTTCACCTTCAGAGATTTCTAGTTCTGCGATACCAGACTCTTCAACCAATTCGATCAGCTTTTTGATTTTGCGAATATCCATCGTTTCTTTCTCTTATTTGTTAATTAACCATGCTCTATGACTGGAGCTGGTGTCTATTAGTTCGGTTATGTTCGTTACTTTGACTGAAGCTTGTTGATCGCAGCGGTCAAAGCAAATTGGTAGCCTTGTGCACCTAAGCCACAAATTACCCCTTCGGCTTTGTCTGAGAGGTAAGAGTGGTGCCTAAATGGTTCACGCGCGTGAACATTCGAAAGGTGCACCTCAATAAAAGGGATTGCTACGCCAAGCAGTGCATCGCGCAGTGCCACACTTGTGTGTGTGAACGCCGCTGGATTGATAATAATAAAATCAATGTTTTGGAATGCACCGTGAATGGCTTCAATTAGCTCGTACTCACGATTTGACTGTAAGTGAGATAGCTCAACGTCCTGCGTTTTCGCTTGCTCTTTAAGACCGTTAATTATCTGGTCAAGTGTTTGAGAACCATAATGAGCAGGCTCTCTTAGGCCTAAAAGGTTAAGGTTTGGGCCATTTAAAACTAGAATGCGAAACTTTGTAGACATCGTGGGGCTATCTTCCTTTATCGTGACGACGAGTGTGAATGTCCCATTTTATTTACAAATCATGCCGTTTTGCTAGAGCTAAAACGACCGATTTTAAAAATTAGAACCAGATTATAGCTAATTCAGCGCAAATCGCAGCAATTTACTGGTCTAATCTCCTAATGTAATGGTCCAGAATTGTTACCAAGTTAACAAAAAACGGGAGAAGCCTTAATTTAAAGCGGGATATTTGAGATCAAGATCAGGCATAAAAAAACCGCCACACAGGTGACGGTTTACATATGGGGGTGTTTTAAACATATCAGGTAAACATGCCCAAGTTAGGGCTGTTTATCTTCGGTTTATGCAAGCTCAGCTTTTTCTGCGATTAGCTTGTCAACCACGCTCGGGTCCGCAAGCGTTGACGTATCACCAAGGTTGCCTGTATCACCTGTTGCAATCTTACGTAGGATACGACGCATGATCTTACCAGAACGTGTTTTCGGTAGAGAGTCTGTCCAGTGCAGTACATCTGGAGTTGCAATCGGACCAATCTCTTTACGCACCCAGTCTTTCACCTCTTTATGAAGTTCGGCTGTTGGGAATTCACCGTCGTTTAGGGTGATGTAAGCGTAGATTGCTTGGCCTTTGATATCGTGAGGGATACCCACAATCGCTGCCTCTGCGATCTTATCGAATGCAACTAACGCTGATTCAATCTCTGCAGTACCCATACGGTGACCTGATACGTTTAGAACGTCATCGACACGACCTGTGATCCAGTAGTAGCCATCTTCATCACGACGAGCACCGTCACTGGTGAAGTACATACCTTTAAAGGTTGAGAAGTAAGTTTGCTCGAAGCGCTCATGGTCGCCATAAACAGTACGCATTTGACCAGGCCAAGAATCTAGAATCACTAGGTTACCGTCGGTTGCGCCTTCAATGATGTTGCCCATGTTATCGACCAGCGCAGGTTGAACGCCAAAGAATGGGCGAGTCGCTGAACCTGGTTTTAGATCCGTTGCACCCGGTAGAGGAGCGATCAAGATACCGCCCGTTTCGGTTTGCCACCATGTATCAACAATCGGAGAGTTCTCGTTACCAATTGTTTTGTAGTACCACTCCCACGCTTCTGGGTTAATTGGTTCACCTACCGAGCCCATAATACGTAGGCTGCTACGTGTTGTGCCTTCAACCGCTTCGTTACCTTTCGCCATCAGAGCACGAATCGCTGTTGGTGCGGTGTATAGGATGTTGACTTGGTGCTTATCAACCACTTCACTCATACGGCTAGTATTCGGGTAGTTTGGCACGCCCTCAAATAGGATTGTCTTAGCGCCGTTAGCCAGTGGGCCGTAGATTAGGTAGGTGTGACCAGTGATCCAACCTACATCCGCGGTACACCAGAAGGTTTCGCCTTCTTGGTAGTCAAATACGTATTTGAATGTCATTGCTGCATACACAAGGTAGCCACCGGTGGTGTGTAGAACACCTTTAGGTTTACCTGTAGAGCCAGATGTGTAGAGAATGAATAGAGGGTCCTCTGCTTTCATCTCTTCTGGTGGGCACTCTGAGGATACGTTTGCCGTTGCTTCATGCCACCAAACGTCACGATGCTCGTGCCAATCAATATCACCACCAGTGCGTTTCATGACGATAACTTTCTGAATCGTTTTTACTTCTGGGTTAGTCAGAGCTTCATCGACATTTTTCTTAAGAGGAACGGCACGGCCGCCACGAACACCTTCATCTGCGGTGATTACGATTTTAGAATCGGAATCGATAATACGACCAGATAGTGCTTCTGGTGAGAAACCACCAAATACCACAGTATGAACTGCACCGATACGCGTACAAGCAAGCATTGCAACCGCCGCTTCTGGCACCATTGGCATGTACAGACACACTACGTCGCCTTTTTGTACGCCTTGCTCTTTAAGAGCGTTAGAGAATTCACAGACTTCTTTGTGCAGTTCGTTGAAGGTTAGAGTCTTGTCGTCAGCTGGATCGTCGCCTTCCCAGATGATTGCGACGTCATCACCGCGCTCAGCAAGGTGGCGGTCAATACAGTTAGCAGACACGTTGAGTGTGCCGTCTTCAAACCAGCGAATGTCGATGTGGCCAGGGTCAAATGAAGTGCTTTTCACTTGGGTGAAAGGCTTAATCCAATCTACGATTTTTCCATGCTCGCCCCAGAAGCCTTCAGGGTCAGAAACAGATTGTTGGTACATGGCTAGGTAAGTGTCATTATCCGCGTGTGTATTTGCTTTGATGTTTTCTTTTACCGGATAAACGTGTGCTTCACTCATTGCATCTCTCCTTGTGCCTACATTCCTAATGAATTGGCAACTTCCTTTATGTTCAGTTTCTAAGTCAAGTCAGTGGACTGTCGTTGTGCTATCACTGTCGGCTAGCAGAGCCATTTCCACAATTAGACTTTAGGATGAGAAGCGTGTTTCTACTTAAAAAATAGCGAGTTAAGTGTTTTTTTGAGAGTTGGATCGTTTCAACTATTTACGCGTGTTGATTTATGAATAAGAGGAGTTAAAGCGCGGTAAGTCGCCATGTTGTAGACGAACAAATATCAGTGCAGCCGAGATAGCGTCTTGTAATGCATCGTGTTTATTGGTGGGCAGCGGTAGGTCGAGTTGACGACAGATGGTATCGAGGCTTAGGTCGAAATAGGCATTAGGTAGATGCTTTTCGAGCTTTTCTTGATAGAGCTGACTGACTTCTACTAAGAGATTAGGCATCGGAAAGCCAAAATGTTTTAAACACGCTTTATCGAGAATTTTTTTGTCATAACGGATGTGGTAGCCGACCAAAGGTCGATTGCCGATGAAGTCGAGCAGGGCGCTGATGGCCTGTTTCTCTTCGACCCCATGTTTGAGGTCTTGATGGCGGATTCGATGGATTTTTATCGAGTTAGAATCTAAAGATTGAGGCGCTCTTAATCTGACCTCAAACGGCTGGCTGGTAATGATTCGATTCCCGACGATTTTGGTGGCTGCGATCGAGACCAGCTCTGCTTGATTAGGATCGAGGCTGGTGGTTTCACAATCAAGAGACACTAACTCTTGCCCAGAATTAGTGGTGAAGAGCTCCTGATAGGGAGAACCTCTGAGCTTTCGATACCAGTAATAGCGCACTAATCGGTTCATGGTGATCTAGTCCCTAATTTGGTAGTGATAGCCCAACCACTGTTTAAACTTCTTCACGACATGCAAGCTGTGTCTGAGTAGGTCTCGGTCTGCGCGCTCCATGAGTTTGACGTCGAGTTTGTTGCTGCTGTGTTGCTGCGATAAACGTTGGGACAAACGCCACTTAAAGAATTGCTTGAGAGCCTCACTGAGGTTGTCAGCGGTGCTTTGTTCTAGAACATTCTTTTGGACTAGCGCTTCGATGCGTTCGAAGGTGTTGTTGACGCTAATACCATGTTCAAGGCTGAGTGCTCTCACGCCATGAACGATAGGGAAAATGCCTCCCTGCTTAATATCTAAGCCTGATTTTGACGCCTTCACATTACCAAACAGAGATAGTGGAACAGAGAAGTTAAGGGCAGGGCGACAGAATTCGGTGAGGATGAGTTCTTGCCCCACCATTAAATCTCTAAAGTGATCTTTAACGGGTTGCAGTAGCTCTCGATTGCCCGCCACCGCATGGGCGTCTGCCATGATAGCAATGTCCATGACTGTATCGGGAGTGGCTTTCTTCACCCATTGCGAGAGGGTTTCTTTCCAACCTTGTTGTGAATGCACCCACTTCGGATTGTTCACCATCACATTGCCCGGGCAGAGCGGGTAGCCTAGCTGTTGCAAGGTATGAGTGAGCTCAGCCATGACCTCTTCACAGTGATGCCACTCTAAACCGTCTTGAATGATCAGCGCGTTGTCTTGGTCGGTTTTGAGTATCTGTTCTCCGCGCCCCTCAGAGCCGAGCACAATTAGGCAACAGTGATTCTGCAGCGCAGGAGGCAAAATCAACTCAAAGGCTTTTTCGATGATCTGCTCGTTAACTGCAGAAATAAGCTCCATGATGAAGCGCGTTCGAATACCATTGCTGATTAGGCTCTCAACCAATTGACGCTGTTTGTTGGAAGCCATGGCCAACTCTTCGATGCTGGTGGCGCGCGCAATTCGTAGCGTCAGTACGTGCGAGTGAGTCGAAAATGCACTCAAAATTTGCGTCATATCGAGCATGCCAACCGCTTCTTGCCCATCACAAACCATGACCCTTTTTACTCGATTACGCGTCATATTAATCATGGCGTTAAACAGAAAATCACCATCATTAACATGCAAAACTGGGAAGGTTGCTATCTCACCCACAGGGGCATCAAGGGGATAATCCTCAAGCATCACAGCGTGCAATAAGTTGGTTCGTGTGACGATAGAATAGGGTAAGGTACATGATGATCCAAAAGCTTTTGGATCATCATAGGCTAAATGAACTAAAGCCGAGTCGAGCCCTTGTTCTTTAAGGGTTTTGGTTACTTCATTGATAGGTTGATTAGGCTCTAGGATCAGAGGTGGGTGATAAATCGAATCGTCGACTTTGGTTAAGATAAATTCAGCCAAGTTTTGCTGCTGTTTAGCGGCTTCTATGAGTTCTTTACGCTTGGCGAGGTTGTTATCAAAGTAGGCCGCAAACTGGCCATTGGCATTGTAGAGCTCAAGGAACACGTCGGTCGGAAGCAGATAGCTGAGGGTATCTTCTAGCGCGATGTATTGGTGTTTAGTGTGAGGTTCAAATTGGCTGCGTACATCAAAGATATCGTCGTTCGCATAGTGGGCGTAAATTTCCCCATTTTGGCTAGCACGCTCCTCCACAGCACCTTTGATTAAAATATGCAGATGGTGGCTTGGACGATCCGCTTCGAGAATGGTTTCTTGAGCACGATAGTAAACCACGTCGAGCGCAGAACGTAGGGTCAGTTGTTCAGCCTCAGATAAGCTATCGAAGGGTGGGTGCTGCATATTAAATTTATCAGGCATAAGCGTCGCAGATAGAGTGAAGAACCTAAAGTTAAGTCTGACAAAAACTCACTGAAGCTCCAGACGACTTTAGTCTAAACGTGTAATTTTGATGCCGGATGCAGTGATAGATAACACGGAAACTCAAAGCAGCAATTATTCCCTTTTTCATATGATTCTGGAGAGGCATAATCTCCGCTGCCTCTCTGCAATCGTTTTTATAGGTATATATATGTTTAACCCTTCCCCTTATGGGTGGATATCTCAGTATTTCATTGGTTTCTTTTTCGCTTACGGTGTGTATCTGCCGTTTTGGGCATTATGGTTTGAAGACCAAGGGGTTTCAGCAGGCGATATTGGTGTGTTGATCGGTGTGGGTTTTGCGACGCGATGTGTGGCGAACCTCTTGATTACACCACGTGTACATAAAGCGGAGCACTTAATGCCTGCGCTGCGCTGGCTCAGTTTAGCGGCGTTGATTTTTGTAGCGTTTCATTTCTTTACCGGTGGTAGCTTCCTACTAATGCTACTAGCGACCATCTTGTTTAACCTCTGTTGTGGGCCAGTGGTTCCGTTATCCGACGCCATGGCTAACTACTATAGCCGACTTAAGGTGTTGGATTACGGCCGCACACGACTCTGGGGGTCGATTGCGTTTATTGCTGGTTCGACGGTAGTTGGTTATCTGGTCGCGCAATTTGGCACTGATATGATCTTGTATACGGCATTGGCAGGTGTGTTTGTCTCTCTGATACTGGCAATGCGAAATCCAAATTTGATGCCAGTGACGCAATCTGAACAACATCAAGTGCGTCCGAAGTTGGGAGCTTTGATGCGTGAGCGCTCGGTCATGAAGTTCCTTGCTTTAATGGCGCTGCTACAGGGCAGTCATGCTGCTTACTACAGTTTTAGTGCGATTTATTGGAAAGAAGCGGGCCACTCTGAAGCCATCATTGGCTATTTATGGAGTTTAGGGGTGGTTGCTGAAGTGGGGGTGTTTGCTTTAAGTAAACGACTTTTCTCAGGCATGGCGCTTAGAACATTATTTGTTATTGCTGCGTTGGGCGTGATTGCACGTTGGGGTATCACCGCATCAACAACTGATATTTTAGGACTGGTACTCGTACAGTTGCTACATGGTGTTACGTTCGCGATGGCGCATATTGCGGCGATCCAATACATCCAATCGGAAGAAGAGAATAAGATGGTGGCATTGCAAGCTCTCTATAATGCGATCCCACTTGGTGCCTTTATCGCGTTGATGACTACTTTAAGTGGTTGGGGTTATGAGCTGTGGGGCGCAAATATTTTCTGGGTGATGGCGGCAATGGGTGTATTTGCTCTGTTTATTAAACTTGATGAACGCAGTTCAGTGGTTGATGTCGAATTGGACGTGACTCCAGCTAAAGCAGAGAATTAGAGTCTAAAGCACAGAAATTAATCGACCTGATTGTGTTGATTACTCTTAGCGAGTTAAATGAAACCTCTCCCTTATGGAGAGGTTTTTTTATGGAAGAAAAGGGTTCGCAATGCAAGGATGGATCGTAATCCCCGTCTCACTCGCCTATTTGGGCGTGCTGTTTTTAATTGCTTGGTATGGAGATCGACAAACGCGTTGGTTATCGCGTTGGCGACCTTGGATCTACAGTCTGTCTATTGCAGTTTACTGTACCTCGTGGACCTTCTACGGCACCGTGGGGCAAGCCAGTAATAACCCTTGGTCTTTTCTTCCTATCTATATTGCCCCGATTCTTGTTTTTACTTTGTGTTGGCGGATATTGGCGCGGCTGATTGTTATAGCCAAGCGTGAACATATCACCTCGATCGCCGACTTCATTGCGGCTCGTTATGGCAAGTCACAAGGACTTGCGGTGACCGTAACCATCATCGCCGTGGTGGGGATTCTTCCATATATCGCCTTGCAATTGCGTGGTATCACCATGGGGCTCGATATTGTTGCTCCGAGTCTGGCGCAAGATTTTGGTTATCAGGATTACCACGTTTCTTGGTTTGTGGTGGGTGCCTTAGCCATCTTTACGATGTTGTTTGGTACGCGCCATATCGATAACACCGAACACCACCGTGGGATGATGATGGCGGTCGCGTTTGAATCGATCGTCAAGCTGGTGGCTTTCTTAATTGTCGGGCTGTTTATCATTTATGTCGCAACCAGCAGCGATAAGATTGACTTGCTGGAGGTCGCTGCGCAGACCTATGAATCACCCAATATTCCCACCCTTATTATTCATACTGTGCTGACCATGCTGGCGATTGTGTGTCTGCCACGACAGTTCCATACCATGGTGGTAGAGAATGAAAGGCCACAAGATCTGCATACTGCGCGTTGGTTATTCCCTGTTTACCTGATCCTGATGGGGCTGTTTGTGCTGCCGATTGCGTGGGCAGGCCAAGGGTTACTGACGGGCATGCCCGCGGATACCTATGTGATCAGTCTGCCAATGGCTGAAGGGGCCAACAATATTGCTTTGCTGGCATTCCTTGGTGGTACTTCAGCAGCGAGTGGCATGGTGATCGTTTCTACGATTGCACTGGCGATTATGGTGTCTAATGACTTGGTGATGCCGTTATTGCTGCGTCGTATGCGACTGACTCAGCGTACTCACAGACACTTCTCTGGATTGCTGCTGGTGATTCGTCGCGCATTAATTTTACTGTTGTTGTTAGGTGCGTGGGGATTTTATCAAGCATTAGATAGTATCCACTCACTCTCTGCGATAGGTTTTCTCTCGTTTGCTGCCATCGCACAATTTGCACCTGCACTGATTGGTGGCATGTACTGGCGACTGGGTAACCGCAAAGGTGTTTATGTTGGTTTGCTGTTCGGCTCTCTGATTTGGTTGATCACTTTAATGAGCCAAACCAGTATGTTGGCAGGCGATCAGGAGAGTAATTTACTGCTCTGGCTTATCACGCCACCTGACCTACTGGCTAACTGGGATGTGAGTAGCTCTAACTGGGGTATCGTGCTCAGTATTACCGTGAACACACTCTGTTATGTGGTGATATCTCTGTCGACAAGGCCAAGCCTAAGTGAGCGCTTACAATCGGCGGCATTCGTTGGTGCGCCGTTACCTGAAAACGAAAACATGAGCCTTTACCAGAGCCGTGTAACGGTTGCTGAGCTAGAGATGCTCGCCTCACGCTTTGTGGGACGCAAGCGTGCGAAAAGTGCCTTTCAGGCGTATTGGCAGCAGCAAGGTCGGCCATTGCTGCCCAACCAGCAGTCTCCCGCCAGTTTGATCCGACATGCTGAACGTGTGCTCGCCGGTGTGTTTGGAGCCTCTTCAGCTAAGTTAGTACTTACTTCTGCTCTGCAGGGAAGAAACATGCAGCTCGAAGAGGTCGCGACCATCGTTGATGAAGCCTCTGAACTGTATGATTTCAGTCGTGGGTTGTTGCAAGGGGCCATTGAACACATCGGTCAAGGCATTGCGGTAGTTGATCAACAATTACGTTTAGTGGCGTGGAACCAGCGTTATCTTGAGTTGTTTGTATTCCCTAGCGGACTGATTCAGGTCGGCAGGCCAATAGCCGATGTGATTCGACACAATGCCGAACAAGGCTTGTGTGGGCCGGGCGATCCGGAAGACCACGTTAAGCGACGCATCTTCCACCTTGAGCAAGGCACCCGTCATACCTCTTCACGAGTGAGACCAGATGGCAGAGTAATCGAAGTGCAAGGTAACCCGATGCCAAGTGGTGGGTTTGTGATGAGCTTTACCGACATCACGGTGTTTAGACAAGCGGAGCAGGCGCTGAAAGACGCCAACGAAAGTCTAGAAAGTCGCGTCCACGAGCGTACGCAAGAGCTCGAAAAGCTCAACCAACGTTTGGTGAAAGCAACGCAAGTATCAGAGCAGGAATCACAATCCAAGTCGCGCTTTTTGGCCGCTGTGAGTCACGACTTGATGCAGCCATTGAATGCGGCACGTTTGTTCGCTTCATCGCTATCTGAGGTAGCAAAAGAGCAAGAGGTTAAGCAACTCTCTTCGCATATCGAAAGTGCGCTGGGTGCGGCAGAGGACTTGATTGGTGACCTGCTTGATATCTCGCGCCTCGAGTCCGGCAAGCTAGAAACCAACGTTCATGGCTTCGCGATCAATGATGTTTTGTCCAATCTCAACGCAGAATTTAGCGCTTTGGCAGGGCAACAAAATATCGATTTCCATATGGTGCCATCATCGCTGTTTATTCAGTCGGATCCGAAACTGCTGCGTCGCGTGATTCAGAACTTTTTGACCAATGCCTTCCGTTATAACCCCAGTGGTAAAGTTGTGTTGGGTGCACGGCGCGTGAATGGTCGAGTGCGCATCGATGTGTGGGATAACGGCACTGGTATCGATGAAGATAAGCAGCAAGAGATCTTTGAAGAGTTCACTCGTGGTAGCCAAGTGCGTTCAGATCAAGGGCTAGGGCTAGGCTTGGCGATTTCAAAAGGGATCGCACACGTCCTTGGACATGAAATATCGATGCGATCTTGGCCGGATGAGGGCAGCGTGTTCTCGATTACCTTGCCACGGGCTGAGAAGGTAGTGGCTGCACCGCAAGTTGCGGCACCGACCGTCAACAGCGAGATAGCGCAACTGAAAATTCTGTGTGTGGATAACGAGCGTGACATTCTAGTCGGTATGGAGAATCTGATTGGTCGCTGGGGATGCGATGTGCGAACTGCGGGTGATCTGGTCGAAAGCTTGAAGTGTCTGGAAGACAGTTGGCAACCGGACGTGATCTTCTCGGACTATCGACTCGATAACGGGCGCACTGGCCTCGAAGTTCTGCAGCAATGTCGCTTGAGGTTGGGTGATAGCTTCGAAGGGGTGATTATCAGTGCTGATCGTACTGATGACATGTTAGCGGCAATCAAAGCGCATGGTTTTAGTTTTATTGCCAAGCCAGTTAAGCCACTGAAACTCAGGGCTGTGCTCAATCGTGTCGCTTAATTAGTATTTGGATCATAGTAGGCCAAAAGCGAAGCCAACTGTCGGCTTCGCTTTTTTATTGGGCTTAATCAGCCTGCAATCCCGCCTTTAGTCAGCTGGCTTGGGTTCAATAAGCTCGCTAGTTCTTCACGTGGAATATCGGTTTCACGCTCCGCTACATCTAAGATTGGTAGACCTTCTTTATACGCCTTTTTGGCGATGTCTGCGGCTTTTAGGTAACCAATAACTGGGTTGAGCGCTGTCACTAGAATTGGGTTCTTCGCTAAGGCTTCATCAAGGTTGTCTTGACGAACGGTGAAGGTGGCTACGGCTTTATCTGCCAGTGCCACCGAGCTGTTGCTCAGCAGTTCGATGCTCTCAAGCACATTGTGTGCAATGACAGGTAGCATCACATTGAGTTGGAAGTTGCCAGATTGACCTGCGACTGTGATGGTGGTGTCGTTGCCAATCACCTGTGCTGCCGCCATTGCTGCTGCTTCTGGAATCACAGGGTTTACCTTGCCCGGCATGATAGAGGAGCCTGGCTGCAGAGCTTGTAGTTCAATTTCGCCAAGACCCGCCAATGGACCAGAGTTCATCCAACGAAGATCGTTTGCGATCTTCATGATCGCAACTGCTGCCGTTTTAAGCTGTCCAGACAGCGCAACGATCGCATCTTGGCTACTCAGATTGAAGAAGAAGTTTTCGCTCGAACTGAATTGCAGTTTCGTTGTTTGAGATAGGTTGTGCGCGAAGGCATCAGCAAATCGTGGATCGGCGTTGATCCCGGTGCCGACGGCCGTTCCACCCTGAGCGAGTGCTTTTACTGCCTCCAAGCTCGATTCAATGCCTTGTTTTGCATGGTCAATTTGGAATTTCCAACCACCTAATTCCTGAGAGAGGGTGATTGGCATGGCATCCATTAGGTGAGTGCGGCCTGTCTTCACCACATCGGCAACCTGCATCTGTTTGGTGGCTAACACGTCTGATAAGTGTGCAAGGGCTGGCAGTAGCTGCTTCTCTACCGTTAGTGCCACGCTGACTTGGATTGCTGTCGGTACAACATCGTTACTGCTTTGCCCCATATTCACGTGGTCATTCGGGCTAACATCGCCTTGCAGTGCGCGTGAAGCCAACGTTGCGATAACTTCATTGGCATTCATATTGGAACTGGTGCCTGAACCGGTTTGGTAAACATCCACAGGGAACTGCTCAAGGTGTTGGCCATCGATGATCTCTTGGCTCGCATCGATAATCGCATGAGCAATATCACCCTCAAGATGACCCAATTGTGCATTGGTGTTAGCTGCAGCCTGTTTGATGAAAGCGAGTGCTTGAATGAAGCTTGCAGGCATTGTGTGCGAACTGAAAGAGAAGTTATCAGCGGCGCGCTGGGTTTGTGCTTGGTAAAGTGCATTGGCTGGTACTTTTACTTCACCCATGCTGTCTTTTTCGATTCGAAATTCTTGGGTCATGTTGGATCCTTGTTAGCCAAGTGGGGCTTGGACTTGTTGTAGGGTTTGTTGGAGCGGTAAATACTTGTGTTTACCGTTAGGCTGTTGGTAATAATGGCGCTTTAAACAAAATAGAGGCGTGTGGATCAAATCAAGGCAAACGCGACGAAAGGTCAGGCTGCGTTGTGGTGACTCGATGGCTTCTATTAGGTGAAAGAACAGCTGACGGAGGAACAGTTCGCACAGCAGAATGTTTTCATGCTCACCATCTTTTTCATACTGAAGCGCAAGCTCTAGACTGCAGTCAATGTAGCTTTGGACTGTTGATGGCTCATATCCCTCAACCACATCGCATGCGAGAAAACGGTCTTGTGCTTTGTAAAAAGTGGAATAGATAAGTTGCTGTTGCTGCATTAATCTCTCACCATCGTTAATTGGATGTTAATGATAATTATTATCAAATGAGACATTAAAAACAACCCTTTCTTTTTATAAGTGGCGGGATAAAAAGAAAAAGCCGATACATGATGCATCGGCTTTCTGAGAACCAGTGCCTAATCCCTACAATGTAAGCACTGGTTTATTTTAGTCTCTTGCGAGAGTTGTTGCTTAGTGGTCGTGAGCTGCACCTGCACCTTTAGGGTAACGGATGTTCTCTACCATCTCTTGTACATCTTGTGGTACTTCAGCTGTAACCTTGTTCACCGCGATAGATACTACGAAGTTCAGACACATACCTAGCGTACCGATGCCCTCTGGGCTGATACCGAACCACCAGTTGTCTGGCGTGCTTGCTGCTGGGTTGATGAACTTGAAGTAGATGATGTATGACGCTGTGAATAGGATACCCGCCAACATACCTGCAATTGCACCTTCCTTGTTCATCTTCTTGTAGAAGATACCTAGGATAATCGCTGGGAAGAAGGATGCAGCGGCTAAGCCGAATGCAAACGCTACTACCTGTGCTACGAAGCCTGGTGGGTTAATACCCAAGTAACCTGCACCAATAATCGCGACCATTGCTGCCAGACGAGCGGCTAACAATTCCTGCTTGTCGCTCATGTTTGGTCTAAACCCTTTCTTCAACAAGTCATGCGAGATGGATGTTGAGATTACCAGTAGTAGACCTGCTGCTGTTGATAGTGCGGCTGCAAGGCCACCGGCTGCCAATAGTGCTACAACCCAGTTTGGTAGTTTCGCAAGCTCTGGAGAAGCCAGTACGATGATGTCACGGTTGATCTTCATCTCGTTGCGCTCATCGCCTGAGTAGAACATCTTGCCATCGCCATTCTTATCTTCCCAGCCTACTAGACCAGTGCTTTCCCAGTTTTTGTACCAGCTTGGAGCTTCTGCTGCTGGAACACCTTGCATGTCTGGACCGTTGATTGTCTCAATCATGTTTACACGAGCAAACGCTGCTACACCTGGTGCTGTTGTGTAAAGTAGTGAGATGAACAGTAGTGCCCAGCCTGCTGAGATACGTGCATCACGTACTTTTGGTACCGTGAAGAAACGGATGATTACGTGTGGTAGACCCGCAGTACCCACCATTAGAGCTGCACAGATGAAGAATACATCCACCATGCTCTTATTACCTTCGGTATAGGCGGTAAATCCGAGCTCTTCGGTTAACCCATCCAGTTTATCGAGCAGGTAAACGTCCGTTCCTGAAATCGTTGAACCCATACCGATTTGTGGAAGAGGGTTACCTGTCATCATGATTGACGTAAAGATAGCTGGCACAAGGAAAGCGAAAATGAGGACACAGAATTGAGCTACCTGCGTATAAGTGATGCCTTTCATGCCGCCAAGTACTGCGTAGAAGAACACAATACCCATACCGATGATGATACCTAGGTTGATATCAACCTCTAGGAAACGTGAGAACACAACACCCACACCACGCATCTGGCCTGCAACGTACGTGAACGATACGAAGATCGCACAGAATACCGCTACCATACGAGCTGTTTTCGAGTAGTAACGCTCACCGATGAAATCAGGAACCGTAAACTGACCGAACTTACGTAGGTAAGGTGCCAAACAGAGTGCAAGTAGTACATAACCACCTGTCCAACCCATTAGGTATACCGCACCGTCGTAACCAACGAATGAGATAATACCTGCCATTGAGATGAATGATGCTGCCGACATCCAGTCAGCGGCGGTTGCCATGCCGTTTGCTACTGGGTGTACACCACCGCCCGCAACGTAGAACTCACTGGTTGAGCCTGCACGAGCCCAGATTGCGATGCCGATATACAGTGCGAAAGTGATACCGACGAGAATAAACGTCCAAGTTTGAATATCCATGTTCTAAACCTCTAGTCTTCCTGTACGTTGTATTTCTTGTCGAGCGCATTCATACGCACTACGTAAATAAAGATTAAGGCGACAAAGGTGTAGATCGACCCTTGTTGAGCGAACCAAAACCCTAGCTTGAAACCGCCTAGTTGTACGGTGTTAAGCGCATCGACAAATAAGATGCCAGCGCCGTAAGACACTGCAAACCAGATGGCCAGCAGAGTCCCCATAATTCCCAAGTTTTCCTTCCAATAGGCTTGAGCATGTTCTGTTGATTCGAACGCCATTGCCTTCTCCTTTATTCCGATTCCGTAGAATGTTTGTGTTAACGTAATGTTACGGTTTGAAATGTAGCAAGGATAAGTCAAGGGATCTGTGCAACTTTAGTCGGGGCGAAAAGTTTATAAAGTCGTTGTTTTATGGGGGTTAGAACGCAAGTTAACTCAAAAATGTGATGTTACAATGTTGTTAAATTAGCCAAAGGTCTAACGAAATAGCTCTTTTTGATGAGAGAAAACTCAAAAGGAAGTGGATTTTTTTTGTGTTGATGAAAGAGAGGTTGTTTGAAGGTGTTCTTGGGGAAATGAATGGAGTGGCATTGCTCTCAACTAAGTTGAAGCTGAGAGCAAACCATGTTTGAAGGCGATCAAATTTTACAGGTAGAAGTCTTTGATACCCATCAGGAGGTTGTTTACTGCAACCGCTGCAAGAATAAGTCCCATGACACGGCTGATGATGGCAGCGCCGACATTCCCAATCACCTTCTGAATCTTCGTGGCGCCCAATAGCAGCAATAAGGTGATAACCAGCACTAACACCATAACACCAGCGGTAATACTCTGGTCGATCAATGAGTAACGATTATTGTCCGTCAGCATTACAATCGCCATCATAGCGCCAGGTGAGGCAATAGAAGGGATCGCCAGTGGGTAAACGGCAAGATCGGAAAGTTGCTTACTGCACACCTCTTCGGAGATCTTCTGTTCTTGTTCTGGCTTACTTTCACCAAAAATCATGGTCAACGCAAACAGCAGCAGCACGAGTCCGCCAGCAGCTTGGAAGGCGGGTAGTGGGATCTGCATCGCTTCTAGAAGCAATTGGCCTGCGATAAGGAAAAAGAGCAGTACACCAGTGGCGATGGCGATCGCTTTAAGGGCAACGGCGCGGCGCTGTTTAGGTGTTAGATGCTGTGTTTGTGATAGATAAACAGGAACGGAGCCAATTGGGTCGATGACCGCCCAAAGAACGACAAATTGAGTAATGATGATACTAGTAAGCAAGGATAATCTCCCAGAGTTAATGACAGAGGGATGAAGCCGCTAATTTCGCAGTGCTTAAATTATAGCGGCTATTATTCCTTTTAAGTCATCACTGTGTGAGATGTTGCGAAAAAGGTTAACTTTCGGTCTCCATTTGCTGCAACAAGATCACCGCTTGAGTACGGTTTTTCACGTCCAGTTTACGGAAGATAGCAGTCATATGGGCTTTGATGGTTGCTTCAGAAACATTGAGTTCATAGGCGATTTGTTTGTTAAGCAGACCATCAGACAACATCCCTAAAACCTTGTATTGCTGTGGTGTTAGGGTCGCAATTTTTTCCGCCAAGTCACTGCATGCAGCATTGTTGGTGATTAAGCCTTCAGGGAAGAAGGGGTCACCATTTAAGACCTGGTTGAGAGCGCTAACGAGTTCGCGCATATCACTCGATTTAGGGATAAAGCCAAATGCACCGTGACTCTTCACCTGAGTTACAACGCTAGCATCTTCGCTGGCAGAGATAACCACGATAGGTAGGTCTGGGTATTCAGCTCTCAGTTGAATAAGTCCCGACATGCCATTGGCACCTGGCATTTTGAGGTCGAGTAGCAGCAGATCTGGCTCGTCTTCTTTCTTGAGTAGTGCCAGCAAAGCATCTAAAGAATCCGCTTCTAGAAGGTTCGCGCCACTGATCGCCATATGCACTGACTGAAACAAGGCGTTACGAAACAGAGGGTGGTCATCAGCAATGATGATGGTATAGGTCGAGTCCATGACGTTCATACTTTTAACAATTTAGTTAACATTTATTATTGACCCGATTGACTATGCGGACAATATTTATGCACTAAAAGTCTGAAGCATATCCACTTTTGCTGAGAGGCGGGTATAGAAAGGTTTTATAAAAATGTAAAAGCCACGTTTCAGCTCTCATTTGAGAAATAAAACGTGGCTCGTATTTTATCCACTCCGCGTAGTTATAGCTGGTGGTTTTGCATGTGTTGTAAGAAGGTTTCGGCGTTCATAAAACCCGTTACACGAGCATTTGGAACATGGTTACCCTTACCGTCCCAGAACTCAATAGTTGGCAAACCTAGCACCTGCATTTGTTTAAGCAGTTCAATGTCTTGAGGCAAGTTTTTCGTCACATCGGCTTGCAGTAGAACAAAACCAGAAAGCTTGTTTTCAACATCGGCTTGATGGAAGGTGTACTTCTCAAACTCTTTACAGGCCACACACCAATCAGCATAGAAGTCGAGCATCACCGGCTTGCCTAGCTTCTTCGCCTCGATAAGCTGGATCTCAAGCTCCTCAACGGTATTGATACGAGCAAACTCAATTTGAGCAACCTGTTCAACACTCTTCTCTGCAAACCAATAATTCAGAGCCGGTTGTGCTGATGCGAATAAACCAAGCATGGCAATAATACCGACCGCGCTCTGTTTCCAACCGCCAAATGGCAGAGAGTTTTTGCTGTGATACAGCCAACCAAAGGCAACAAAGCCCAATGCTGACCACAATACCGTTGCCCAAAACTCAGGGATGATGCGCTCTAATAGGAAGATAGGGGCTGCCAGTAAAATAAAGCCAAACACGATTTTGACCTTGTCCATCCAGCTGCCCGCTTTTGGTAGCAGTTTATTGCCGAATACAGCAACTAGCATCAGTGGAATACCCATACCCATTGCTAATGCATACAGGGCAATACCACCAGTAAACAGATCACCACTTTGTGCCACATAAAGTAGAGCACCAGAGAGCGGAGCGGTGGTACATGGTGAGCACACCAAGCCAGAGATCGCACCCATTGCAAACACACCTAGAGTGTTACCGCCTTGCTGCTTATTGCTCTGGTTATTGAGCCAAGTCTGAACACTGCTTGGAAGCTGTAGGTTGTAGACTCCAAACATCGACAGTGCCAGCGCCACAAATAGGACACTTAGGCCCATCAGTACATAAGGGTGCTGCATTGCGGCTTGGAATTGCATGCCAGCCGATGCCACAACAAGGCCAAGTAGGGTGTAGGTCAGCGCCATCCCCTGTACATAGATGAACGACAGCATCAGTGCACGGCCTTGGCTTAGCTTTCCGCCACCCAGCACAATGCCCGTCAGAATCGGATACATCGGTAGAACACATGGTGTGAAGGCAAGGCCAACACCGAGAGCTAAGAATAGTAGTGGAGTCCACCAACTGTCGCTGAGCTGTTCAGCAAGTCCTGCTTCTTTTGAAACTGGAGCCGCGCTGCGTTCTTCCGCGAGAGGTGTTGAAGTTGCCTGCTCTGATGTTTCGTTATTGGCCGTTGTATTTGAAGCATTGGCTACGTCTGCTGATGGCGTAAATGGCTCGATATCAATGACACGAATTTCGGGTGGGTAACAGAACCCAGCCTTGGCACAGCCCTGATACTTAACGATAAGCTGAGAACCATCTTGGTAGCTTTGTAGTGGAACTTGTACAAACAGTGGTTGAGTGTAAATGCTTACCTCACCAAAAAACTCGTCTTGATATGGTTGTCCGTTTTCAATTTCGACTGAGCCGATCGCGAGGTTTTTACCCGTAAAATCAAGACTGTGCTGATAGAGGTAGTAACCCTCTTTTACTTGCCAGTCTATAAGGACCTTGCCGTCTTGCTGGTAGTAGTTAAAAGGGAATGCTTGATCAACAGGAACAAAGCTATTGGCTGAGTTGAGTTCAAGTCCTTGGTCATTATTACCAAAGAGAGCATAGGCTGAATGGGACAAGCTAAGCAGTCCAACACACAGCGTGATGAGAAATGCGCGCATAAGTGAAGTCATCTTGATTAAGTTAACAGCGATATTAACTTAATCAGACCTTATTGCTGACTAATAAGTTTCAAATTGCCGCTTTTATTATAAAAATGTTTTGGTTATACCAAGAGAGTCTTCATGGTTGTTGTGAAACAAAAAAGGAAGCCGAAGCTTCCTTTTAAAGTTAACTGATTGATTCTGATTAGATGAACAAGCCACCGAAGCCAAAACCAAGCGCAACCGCTGTTGCGATAGTTACCACACCCGGAATAAAGAATGGGTGGTTGAACACAAGGTTGCCGATACGAGTTGAGCCTGTGTCATCCATCTCAACCGCTGCAAGCAGAGTTGGGTAAGTTGGAAGAACGAACAGAGCACTAACTGCTGCAAATGACGCTACCGCAGTTAGAGGCGCTACGCCAATTGCCAGTGCTGCAGGCATAAGAGCAACAGTGGTTGCGCCTTGAGAGTAAAGCAGCATAGAAGCAAAGAAGAGAACTAGTGCCAGCATCCAAGGGTAATCAGACAGAAGAGCACCTGCTACGTCTTTGATCTCTGCAACGTGCGCGTTTACAAACGTTGAACCTAACCAAGCCACACCAAGTACACACACACATGCTGTCATACCTGAACGGAATGTTGGTGCTGAAGAGATCTTCGCAGCATCGATTTTAGTGAACAGTACAATTGCAGCCGCTGCTGCTAGCATCACAGACATGATCGCTTCGTTACGGCCTAGTGCAGGGTTTTCGATTAGACCCACAGAGCTAGAGATTGCCGCTGCGTAGCAAACCACGAAGCCGATAGCCGCTAGGAAGATGTAAGTTGCTTTCTTCGCTGTAGGTAGGATCTCGCGTTTCTCTTCTGTTGCCAGCTTGATTAGGCCTTTTTCTAGACGCTCTTGGTATACAGGATCGTCTTTAAGCTCACTGCCCATGTAGTTCGCAACAACTGCACCAACCATACAAGCGATGAAGGTAGTTGGGATGCACACCATTAGTAGTGTTAGGTAATCAACACCAAATGGCGCTAGCATCGCAGCAAAAGCAACAACCGCCGCTGAGATTGGTGAAGCGGTGATCGCAATCTGAGACGCGACAACTGCAATAGATAATGGACGAGATGGACGAACACCTTGGCCTTTCGCTACTTCTGCAATCACAGGTAGAGTCGAGAATGCGGTGTGACCTGTACCGGCCATTAGTGTCATCAAGAACGTCACGATCGGTGCATAGAAAGTAATGCGCTCAGGATGTTTGCGTAAAAAGTTTTCTGCAATCTGAACTAACCAGTCCATACCACCTGCGACCTGCATAGCTGCAATAGCAGTGATAACTGACATGATGATCAGAATAACGTCAATTGGGATAAAAGATTGACTGGTTGGAACGCCAAGGATCAGCGACAGTGCGATAACACCTGCACCACCGGCAAAGCCGATACCAATACCGCCAATTCTGGCCCCTAAAAAGATAAAGAGTAGGACAACGAACAGTTCTACTGCAATCATAGTAACACCTCATTTTTAGATTTTATTATCTGAAAACTCGCCAATGAGTGTTCAAATAATAGAACCTTGGCTAGAAGCCACTGTAAGAATTTGTCTCGCTCTAAAACCACTTCAAATATATGGTTAATCGTTTTCGAGACTAAAAAAGGGCTCCGTTGGGAGCCCTACATTCAAACTTACTCGTAACGTTTGCCTTTATACTGAGGACGCATCAAGTTTTCAACTGAGAAAATGTCATCAAGTTCTTCTTCAGTGAGAAGACCGCGTTCTAGAACCACATCGCGAACGCTCTTACCGGTTTCTGCACAAATCTTACCAACGATGTCACCCTCGTGGTGGCCAATGTATGGATTTAGGTAAGTTACGATACCGATAGAGTTAAACACGTGCGCTTCACACACTTCTTTGTTCACGGTAATGCCATCAACACACTTGTCACGTAGGTTCACACAAGCATTAGTTAGAATGTCTAGAGACTCAAACATGCTTTGTGCAATGACGGGTTCCATTACGTTCAGTTGAAGCTGACCACCTTCTGCTGCGAAAGAAACCGTGTTGTCGTTACCGAGTACTTTGAAGCACACTTGGTTTACTACTTCAGGCACTACAGGGTTTACTTTAGCTGGCATGATTGAAGAACCTGCTTGAAGCTCAGGAAGGTTCAGCTCGTTTAGACCCGCGCGTGGACCAGAAGAAAGCAGGCGTAGGTCGTTACAGATCTTAGATAGTTTAACCGCTAGACGCTTCAGTGCGCCGTGGGTCATTACGTATGCACCACAGTCTGACGTTGCTTCGATTAGGTCTTCTGCTGGAGAAACTTCTAGGCCAGTTACTTCAGCAAGGTGTTTAACCGCTAGCTCTTGGTAACCTTGTGCTGCGTTTAGGCCAGTACCGATCGCAGTTGCACCTAGGTTTACTTCTAGAAGCAGCTTTGATGTGTACTCTAGATTTTTGATCTCTTCGTTGATCGTCACTGCCCAAGCGTGGAACTCTTGGCCTACAGTCATCGGCACCGCGTCTTGCAGTTGAGTACGACCCATTTTAAGAACCGTGTTGAACTCTTGGCTCTTAAGCTCGAATGCACCTTTTAGGTATTCGATAGCATCGATAAGCTTACGTACGCTGTTGTAAACCGAGATACGGAAGCCTGTTGGGTATGCACAGTTAGTTGATTGACTCTTGTTTACGTGGTCATTCGGGTTGATGAACTCGTATTGGCCTTTCTCTTTGCCCATAAGTTCAAGAGCCACGTTCGCAACCACTTCGTTTGCGTTCATGTTTACAGAAGTACCAGCACCGCCTTGGAACACGTCAGAAGGGAATTGGTCCATGCACTTACCCGTATCTAGGATAAGGTCACATGCTGCGATGATGTGCTTCGCTACTTCACTTGGAATTACACCTAACTCCTTGTTTGCTAAAGCAGCAGCTTTCTTCGTCATCACCATGCCGCGCACAAACTCAGGTACGTCTGAGATAGTTACACTTGAGATGTTAAAGTTTTCGATAGCGCGTAGAGTGTGGATGCCGTAGTAAGCATCAGCCGGAACATGACGTTGACCTAATAGATCTTCTTCGAGACGAGTGGCTTGAGGAGCTTCAACAGGAGCTTTAGATTGAGTAGCCATAACAGGATCCTTAGAGAATTATTCTGATAATATAGTTAGTTATTAGCCTATTCGTTACGCGAAACTCCGTTCACTAGAATTTTGGGCTGATAAATCCGTCCTGACTTATGTGGCACATAATACTGTACCTAGCGCATAAAAATAGTAAGTTGATCACCTTTTTTGCTTTTGTTTCGTCAATCTTTTGCAAACTATTTTTTGAAGATGGGACACGCTTATTTACAGGATAAATTTGTGATTGATACAGCTTTCAACGTACACTGAACACAACAAAGGAGGGCTTGTGTTTCCTATCTTATTATTACTATTTATCTTTGTGCCTATCATTGAGATTGGCTTATTTATTCAAGTTGGTGGCTTCTTAGGATTGTGGCCAACAATCGCTTTGGTGTTAGTGACGGCATTTGTTGGTGCATCTCTAGTACGTAGCCAAGGCATCCAGACATTAATGTCGGTGCAAGGTCGTCTGCAGCAAGGCGAAATGCCAGCGCAACAAATCCTTGAGGGCGTTATGCTTGCTGTAGCGGGTGTATTGCTATTAACCCCAGGTTTTATGACTGATGCTTTGGGTATGTTGGTATTGTTGCCTGCGCCGCGCGCCGCTATCGCGAAAAAGCTGATGGAAAAAATGGTGGTGAAGAATGTATCAGGTGGCTTCCATGCAGGTGGTCATGCTGGTTTTGGTCAGAGCCCATTTGGAGATGACCCATTCAACTCAGGTTCGTTTAAGCAAGACCCATTTGACCAATCGAAAGGCGGAAACACCTTCGAGGGTGAGTTTGAGAAGAAAGACGACGATAACAACGATCGTAACCGTTTGAACTAATTTCTATCTCACCATCAAAAAGGCTCTCTCCTTTATTAGAACAAAAGGAGAGAGCCTTTTTTATTGTCTATATTCGATTTCTAACTAAACAGCGCCTTCAAAACCCATTTGTCGCCACGCCTCAAACGCGATGATCGCAACGGCATTCGATAGGTTTAGACTGCGTGCATCGGGCATCATTGGTATGCGGATGCGCTGCTCCATTGGCATGCTTTCAATTAACTCGGCTGGTAGGCCGCGAGTTTCTGGACCAAACATCAGTACATCACCTTGTTGGAATTTCGCGTCCACGTGATGGCCTGTGGTTTTGGTGGTGCAGGCAAAAATGCGAAACTCACCCTCGCGCTCGTTCTCTAAATATTCTAGAAACGCTTCAAGGTTCTTGTGACGTTTTACACGAGCTAGGTCATGGTAGTCCAACCCTGCGCGGCGTACTTTTTTCT
Organism: Vibrio sp. Isolate30; assembly: GCF_022397975.1. Lineage (NCBI taxonomy): Bacteria > Pseudomonadati > Pseudomonadota > Gammaproteobacteria > Vibrionales > Vibrionaceae > Vibrio > Vibrio sp. Isolate30. Next base: position 184,565 of record NZ_JAKEUS010000006.1, on the reverse strand, counting down.
CTTCTAAATCAAAACCAAGTGGCTCAATCAGGTGTAGGTTGGCACCACAGTTGGCACAAAGGCGAATGATGTTACCCGTGTTAGGTGCAATTTCAGGTTCGTAAAGCGCGATATCAAACATACTGGTTCACTAGATAGATAAAAAGTAGCTTGAGTATACGGTGGCAAGCTGGGTGAGTACAGTTGCCACCGAAGGATTAAGCGTTGTTAGCGAGTGCCTGCGCGTAGTTTTCGGCAACGGCATTCCAATTGACCACATTCCACCATGCATTGATGTAATCTGGACGACGGTTCTGGTAGCTGATGTAGTAAGCGTGTTCCCAAACATCAAGCGCTAGGATAGGTTCACCTTGGCTGTCCACCGCATCCATCCAAGGGTTATCTTGGTTGGAGGTAGAGACGATTTTCAGTGCGCCATCTTTAACGACAAGCCAAGCGAAGCCGGAGCCAAAGGTGTTGATAGCGGCTTGAGCAAACTGATCTTTAAAGCTTTCTAAGTCGCCAAACGTCGCCAGAATTTCTTTAGCTAGATCACCGCTTGGCTCACCGCCACCGTCTTTAGACATGCAGTTCCAGTAAAGAATGTGGTTGTAGTAGCCACCACCGTTGTTGCGTACTGCCGGTGAATGCTTAGAGATGTTGGCAAAAATTTCTGTTAGAGGCTGCGTCTCTAAATCGGTACCTGAGATCGCTGCCATGAACTTATCGTAATAGGTTCTGTGGTGCTTACTGTAGTGAACCTCCATTGTTTTTGCGTCAATGTAAGGCTCTAAAGCGTCGTAAGCATAAGGCAATTCTGGAAAGGTGTGTGACATGGTAAATCCTCCTTAATTAGAGGATTTACCATAATGATAATGGATCTCATTATCAACTAGATCTTTGTAAGGTTATTACAAAGGGATGATAGGTAGGGTAATTTCCACCTGCAATCCGCCCAGTGAACTGCGACTCGCGGTAATGGTGCCGCTGTGCTGACGAATCGCACTCTCGGTGATGGTTAGCCCAAGCCCTGTGCCTCCCGAATGGCGGTCGCGCGCGGTTGACACTCGATAGAATGGTCGGAATATCGACTCAAGCTCCGCTTCAGGGACGCCATCGCCATTATCATTGACCTGAATCGTGAGTTGGTCTTGCTTCACGCTCATCTGTACATCGACCTTGTCTTTACCGTAGTAGATGGCATTGCGAATGATGTTGTCGAGTGCGCTCATCAATAACTTAGGGTTGCCAGATATCGAGCGTTCTGGAATCTCAGAGAAGGTGAGGCTTTTACTCATCTGTTCTGCTTCGAACTCTGCGTCTTTTAGGATCTCTTCCCATAGGCTCGAAAGTGGCTGGATCTCTCGCGTGATATGGCTATCGACCTGCATGCGCGACAAAGTCAGCAGCTCACTGATCATCTGCTCCAGTCGCTGCGCTTCGGTGTCAATTCGCTCCAGCTCTTGGCTTTCTCCCTGCTTGCGGATAGCAAGCGCGTTAGCCATTCTTAGGCGTGTTAAAGGGGAGCGCAGTTCATGTGAGATGTCTGAAAGCAGTCGCTGTTGCCCTGAAATCATCTGATTGACCGCCTCGACCATTTGGTTGAAGCTTTCACCTGCCTGACGAAACTCTGAGGTGCCTTTTTCCAAGGTTGGGTCGACCTCAAATTGTCCTTTTGCGACACGTTGTGCTGCGCGCTCTAATCTTCTTGCGGGTTGGCTGAGTGCCCAAGCAAGCCACAATAGTAGTGGAGTACTCGCCAGCATGACGGCAAGAAGCAGTTGCAGTGGTTTATCAAACAACCTTAGTAGGAAAGGTGGCGGTTGATTCCATTTAACACTGACGTACATCATCAGGTCTTCATTGGCGAGCACAACAGGAACCGGGCCTGCCACCATGTAATGCCCATACAGCTTCTGCTTTGGTACCTCTGGGTTATCAATGGTCGTCACAAAGTTGCGGATCGCTTTGACCTTGTAGTTAGAGTGACGCTTAGTCGTCAAGACGCTCCCGTCCAAATCCGTTAGGTAAATGCGTGGGCGAGAATCTTTGCGACTGCGAGGTGGCCCCTCAAGTTGAAAGACAATCTTGCCAAGGTTGTCTTCGCCCGCAAAGCGTTTCTCTGTGGCTTTAGCGATGCGAGTGAGTTTGTCGTAGTGTTCTGCAGGAACATCTCGTGCAACACGCGGATCTAGGTGTGGCAGAGATAGCACTGATAAAAGCACCAGTAACATGGTGAACCAAAAAATAGCAAAGATACGTCCATATAAGCTGGTGATTTTAGGCAAGCGCATTAATCCTCCTCAACAAATAGGTAGCCACGGCCACGCAGAGTCTTAATGCGTGCTTTGCCGTCAGGGCGTTCTGGTACTTTCTTTCTTAGGTTAGAGATGTGCATATCAATGGCACGATCAAAGGCCGCGAGTCTTTTTCCAAGTACATCTAAGCTGAGTGACTCTTTAGTGATCACTTGTCCTGGGTTTTGAATTAGGTGGCTCAATAGGGCGAACTCGGTGGTGGTGAGATCCAGCAATTGCTCATTGCAGTAAGCCTCTTGCTTGCCCGGATACACGGCTAAGTCTTGGTAGTGAACGCAGTCGCTGGTGGTTGCCTTCTCGTTATTGTTGCTCGATTGAGTGCGTCGCAAGATGGCGCGAATGCGAGCGAGCAGTTCACGGTCACTGAACGGCTTTGGTAAGTAGTCATCGGCACCGAGCTCAAGCCCAATCACGCGATCAATCTCTTCTCCTTTCGCCGTAAGCATTAATACTGGGGTTTCCCATGACTCACGCAGCTTCTTAAGGGTTTCCATCCCATTGAGCTTGGGCATCATCACATCCAGTAAGATAAGGTCAATGTCGCTATTGATCGCGTCGAGGCCTGCGTAACCATCATTGGCTTCGGTTACGGTAAAGCCTTCAAAGCTCAAGATGTCTTTTAAAAGGCTGGTCAGTTCCGTGTCGTCATCAATAAGGAGGATATTTGCCATAGGGAGAACCTTGTTGTGTTGTTTACACCTAAATAATAACTGCTAACTATTCGTCAATTTGCACTCTTTACGATTCTTTACGCTTTCTACACGTTGCTTTACGTGTGAGCTTCTATTCTATACTCAAGCGCTGACCAACAGACGCAGACACACAAATGATTATACCAATTTGAGGCAAAGATTATGAAAATGACTAAGAAACTTGTACTAGCAGCTGCAGCTCTTCCACTAGTGTTTGGTACAGCAAGTGCGTATGCGTATGGTGGCGGTGACAAAGGTGACCACAAAGGTATGCACGGCAAATGCGGTGGCTTTGATAAGAAAATGATGCGCCAGCTTGACCTAACAGACGCACAAAAAGATCAGCTTAAAGAGATGCGTGAAGCAGACCGAGCTGCGATGAAAGAGAAGCGCTCTGCGAACAAAGCTGAAAAAATGGCCGAGATGAAGGCGCACCGTGAGCAAGTTCAAGCATTGGTTCTGGCGGATACCTTCGATGAAGCAGCAGCGAATGAACTGGCGAGCAAAATGGTAGAGAAACAGACAGAACGTCGCGTTGCTATGCTGAAGAAGCAGCACGAAATGATGAGCGTTTTGACTCCTGAACAGAAGACTAAGCTGACTGAGCTGCAACAAGAGCGCATGGCTAAGTGTGTAGAGAAAATGGAAAAACGAGCAAATAAAGACAGCTAATGATTGGGCGTGACACCACACGCTAGCAACATGAGCAAGACTAAAAAAGCGACCGTGTGTCGCTTTTTTTGATCGCAATTACAAAAATTTAAGTGGCTGACTGTCATATTCAATCGGTTGTTGTCAGGTTATACTTTGTGCAATAGATCAAACAATAGTCAGAATATGAAAGCAGAATACGCTCGTCTTGTGACACTCGCGGCCTGGGCAGCCACTATCGTTGCGACACTCTTATTGGTCGTAAAAGTCGCCGTTTGGTGGGTGACAGGTTCAGTCAGTTTATTGGCCTCGGTAGTCGACTCCCTACTCGATATTGCCGCCTCGTTAGTCAACCTGTTGGTGGTGCGGTACTCGTTGCAACCTGCTGACAGAGAACATACTTTTGGCCACGGAAAGGCAGAATCCTTAGCGGCTTTGGCACAGGCAATGTTTATTTCCGGATCGGCCTGTTTCCTTATTCTAAACGGCGTTGACCGTTTCTTTAGACCTCAAGAATTAAACTCACCAGAGCTAGGTATCTATGTCAGCTTGTTTGCCATCTTCGTCACCTTTGGTTTGGTCCGTTTCCAGCAACATGTGGTTAAGAAAACGGGCAGCCAAGCGATAGCCGCAGACTCTCTCCACTATCAGTCCGATCTATATATGAATGCCGCGATCATGCTGGCACTGGCTTTGAGTTGGTTTGGCTTTGAACATGCGGATCCTATTTTTGCGATCGCAATTGGTGGCTACATTCTTTACAGCGCCTATCAGATGGCGATGGAAGCGATTCAATCATTGCTCGATAGAAAACTGCCAGATGAAGAACTTAAACAGATCAAAAGCGCGGCGCTCAGTATTGAAGGGGTATTGGGAGTGCATCAGTTAAGAACGCGTCGCTCGGGGCCAATTCGTTTTATTCAACTGCATTTGGAGTTACAAGATGAGATGCCACTTATTGAAGCGCATCGCATTTCTGATGAAGTTGAGGCCAAGTTGTTGTCGGTTTTCCCGGATGCTGATGTACTGATTCACCAAGATCCCTATTCGGTGGTATTTGGCCCTGAGAAGCAGCAAAAGTTTCAATCTTGGTAGAGAGACTCCCCATTCAACCTAAATGGTAAGTGGGGTATTTTTGGGCTACATTGAGTAAAACTTGCTAATACTTTGGTGATATAAAAACCAGCCAATAACAATTAATGTTGATTCTGATGTGAATCAACAAAGTTATTGAGTAAAACTGTAATACTCCTACAGAAGTAGAAAAGTTACATAATTTTGTGCGATTTAAGTGGTATTCCTGTTGGGGAAATGTAACATAGCGCACAAATATAGATTTAAAATCTTGTTGATATACAATCAGCAAGAGCAAGAATTGATAATAAATTCCCAAATATTGAGGGTGAGCATGATTAAGAAAATCGGTGTTTTAACAAGTGGCGGTGACGCACCTGGTATGAACGCGGCAGTACGTGGTGTTGTTCGTACAGCACTGTCTGCTGGTATCGAAGTTTACGGCATTTACGATGGTTACCTTGGTCTGGTTGAAGACCGTATCAAGAAACTGGATCGTTCTAGCGTATCTGACGTGATCAACCGCGGTGGTACTTTCTTAGGCTCTGCACGTTTCCCTGAGTTTAAAGAAGTTGAAGTTCGCCAAAAAGGTATCGAAAACCTGAAAAAACACGGCATCGAAGCACTTGTTGTTGTGGGTGGTGACGGTTCTTACATGGGCGCGAAGAAGCTGACTGAAATGGGCTACCCATGTATCGGTCTACCAGGCACAATCGATAACGATATTGCAGGCACTGACTACACAATCGGTTACCTAACGGCACTGAACACTGTTATCGACAACATCGACCGTCTACGTGATACATCATCTTCACACCAACGTATCTCTATCGTAGAGATCATGGGCCGTCACTGTGGTGATCTAACCCTAATGTCTGCGATTGCTGGCGGTTGTGAATACATCATCACACCTGAAACTGGCTTAGACAAAGAGCAACTTATCCAAAACATCCAAGATGGAATCGCGAAGGGTAAGAAGCACGCAATCATCGCGCTTACTGAGCTAATGATGGATGCAAATGAGCTAGCGAAAGAGATCGAAGCGGCAACAGGTCGTGAAACTCGTGCAACGGTTCTTGGTCACATCCAACGTGGTGGTCGCCCTACAGCATTTGACCGCGTACTGGCTTCTCGCATGGGTAACTACGCAGTTCACCTACTTCAAGAAGGTCACGGTGGTCGTTGTGTTGGTATCGAGAAAGAACAGCTTGTTCACCACGATATCATCGACTGTATCGAAAACATGAAAAACCCAGATCGTTCAGACCTATTCAAGGTTGCTGAAGAGCTATTCTAAGCCGGTCTTGGTCTAAAAATGTAAAGAGCCGCTGCATTGTCAGCGGTTTTTTTATGCCTAAAGATCAGCAGGTGAGGCTGGGGTAACAGGCAATAAAAAAGGCCAACCTAAGTTGACCTTTCTTCAATTTAAACGGTGAAGTTTAAATTAAGCTTTTGCTTTAGCTGCTGCTTTAGCGATAGCTGCGAAACCAGCTGCGTTAAGCGCTGCGCCGCCAACTAGAGCACCATCGATGTCTGGTTGTGCGAAGTAAGCTTCAGCGTTTTCTGGCTTAACAGAACCACCGTACTGGATGATTACTTGCTCAGCTACTGCTGCGTCTTTTTCTGCGATCATTGCACGGATAGAAGCGTGGATGCGTTGTGCATCTTCAGCTGTTGCTGCTTTACCAGTACCGATAGCCCAGATTGGTTCGTAAGCGATGATTGCGCCGTTTAGAGCTTCAACACCGTAAGCGTCGATAACTGCGTTGATTTGACGTGCACATACTGCTTCAGTTTCGCCCGCTTCGTTTTGTGCTTCAGATTCACCGATACAGAAAACTGGCTTCAGGCCGTTCTCTTGTAGGAATTTGAATTTCTTAGCAACGAACTCGTCTGATTCGTTGTGGTACTCACGACGCTCAGAGTGACCGATGATGATGTGAGAAGCACCGAAGTCTTTCAGCATTTCTGGAGACATGTCGCCAGTGAAAGCACCGCTGTTGTTTAGGTCAGTGTTCTGTGCACCTAGGATGATTTTGTTACCGCCTTCTGCGATAAGACGCTCAGCTAGATCGATGTAAAGTGCTGGTGGAGCTACTGCTACGTCTACACCTTCAACGCCTTCAAGTTCAGCGTTAAGACCAGTTAGCAGCTCAGTTACCATTGCTTTGCTACCGTTAAGTTTCCAGTTACCCATCACTACAGGACGACGCATAGGAATATCTCCGTATTTAATCAATTAATGTAAAAAATCTTCGTAAGAATATAACAGATAAAACGCGTTAGATCATGATTGTGGTCATGTCTTTATGGGATCTTATCGATTGGTCAGAGTAGATAATAGACAGATATCAGTGATCCAACAGACAGAATAATAGTGAACTCCTCGGATTTTTCACGGTAACTTGTTATTAAAGGTCAAACGATTGCGTGAAGAATAGGAAGTAACCATGCCAAATTTAGTTCTTGAGTACTCAAACTCGGTGGATGAGCGAGTGAATGTACAAGGTTTGCTAGAAGATCTCCATCAAGTTGCATTACACTGTGGATTGTTTGATGCACCTTCTGTCAAATCTCGTGCGCTGCGCTGCCATCACTGGCTGGTAGGGGAAGAAGACGACAGTGTGGACTTTATTCATATCAGCTTTGAGTTACTTTCTGGCCGCACTGATGAGCAGAAAAGAGAACTGTCACGAGCATTAATGGTGGTGCTGCAAGAGCAAGCCAGCCATGTAAGAAGCCTGACAGTGAACATCCGCGATATGGACATCAACAGTTTTCAAAAAGTGATTAATTAAATTTTTGCAGCCCTTTTTGGCCGCATCCCAAATTAGAGTGTATTTAAGATGTCGATGAAAGAGTTACTGTTTTCCTTCCAAGGAAGAATCAGCCGTAAAACCTACTGGATTTGGAACGTATTTTACTACGTTGCGATTACTGGCTTTGCCTCCGGTATCTCTGTGTTGTTCCCAGCATATTCATACATCTTATTGCCAATATTCTTGCTGATGCTGGTGGTTCCTGATCTGGCAGTTACGGCAAAACGCTGGCATGACCGCAATAAATCAAATATGTGGCTGCTGTTGAATGTGCCTTTAGTTTTAGGACGTTTGGCATCACCAATGGCGACACCAACCGCTGAAACTGTTTCGCCAATTCATATGGTGGCGACGGTCGCTGCTTTGGTATGTGGCCTGTGGATTTTGGTTGAGTGTGGCTTTTTGAAAGGCACTGAGGGTCGTAATGATTACGGTGACGAACCGCAGTAGCTTGCAGAGATGCATTAAGTTAAAAAGTGTTAGGAAAGAAAAAGGAGGCATATCGCCTCCTTTTTTGTATCAGGTTCCCTAAGGGTTAGTCGGTGTTTCTTGGTTTAAATGCAATGATGGTAGCTTGTGGTGGCTCAGGGTTAGAATCGTTGCCCTGAAGCGCTTCCTGAAATTTACACACCTGACAGCGCAACTCTCGCATTAAGACAACGTTGGTTTGATGAGGGTTTTTACAGCGACTGACCACTAAGTCGATATGGCTCTGTTGAGCGCGCAGCCTGTCCTGCATGATGTGAGAGGCAGAACAAATCATCTGTTCGCACATATCTTGCTTGAGTTGGTTGAACGCATTCGGATCTCGCTGAGCAAGTTCAACCAATTCATCGAAAGGGGGCAGTTTGAGATCGGGTTGAGGATGTCCCATCTTTCTTTCCTTAGTGATGCATCGTGAGTGAGATACTTTAAGCTTAAGAAAGAAATCTGGTTATTTTTTGTTCAGTTTGTGTTCTTCTCAAATTTGAGACAGCAATAGTCGATAGCGCTAAAACGGAATCACAGTGTATGTACAGCGACGTTCACCCGCAATAATGTGTTCGGAACGACTGATATTACAGTCATTTTTAAGCAGTTCGGTAAACACATTTAGCTCTGATTGGCACAAGCTAGGACAGCGTGTTGCGGCTTTACAGATAGGGCAGTGGTTCTCGATCAAGACATAGTGATCGCCTTCGTCGTGCAGCTCGGCCATGTAGCCTTCATCTTCACGCAATTGAGTGAGGGTTTGGAGTTTGCTAAGAAGGTCATCACAATTGACTAAGGCTTGTTGATACTGCTTTAGGGTCGATTGCTCACGCTCTGCAGCGACTTTGGCTAGGCCTTCTTTTCCAAACAGATTCTCAACGGCATCGATAACTTGAATGGTCAACTCGCCATGACGATCAGAGAATTGACTGTGTCCTTGTTGGGTTAGAGACCAGTGACGCGTTGGGCGACCAACTTTTACCTTAACGTCATGAAACGCCAGAATACCATCATCTTCTAGGCTTTGGAGATGCTGCCTTGCACCCATGGTGGTCATGCCAAACTCTTGTGCGAGCTGCTTAGCAGTAACGGCTCCATGGCGCTTAATGGTGTGTAAAATTCTGTCGCTTGTTTTCATACTATCCCTACCTCATGAACCTTACTATTATGAGGCAAGGTATTTATAAAGCAAACCATTTACTATAGTCACTCAACGGCATTGCTATAAAAAGAAAAGGCCAGCACCCAAGTGCTAGCCTTAAAGAGAATCGAGTGGAGGTCGTTACTAAAGAATGTGACCAATCACTTCTGGGTCTTTACGCTCAAGGTAGTGAATCGACTTGATACGACGAATCGTACGACAGCGACCGCGAATAAGCAGAGTTTCTGTGGTTGCGATGTTACCTTGACGAGTGATGCCTTCTAATAGGTCACCTTTGGTGATACCTGTTGCCGAGAACACTACGTTATCGCTGCGCGCCATGTCTTCCATCTTTAAAACCACACCTGCAGTTACGCCCATTTCAGCACAACGCTCAAGTTCCAGTTCACCGTGCTTACGGTTCTCTTCGTTGTCACCTTTCACTTCATGACGTGGCAGCAAACGACCATGCATGTCGCCATCTAGTGCGCGAATTACTGCTGCTGATACCACACCTTCTGGCGCGCCACCGATGCAGTACATCACGTCCACTTCGCTGTCAGGCATACAAGTTAGAATAGAAGCGGCGACATCACCGTCTGGCACAGCAAACACACGCACGCCCATCGCCTGCATTTCTGCGATCACTTGGTCGTGACGAGGTTTAGCTAGCGTGGTTACCACAAGCGTATCTAGAGATTTGCCCAGTGCTTTAGCGATGTTCTCTAGGTTCTCTTTTAGTGGCTTTTCTAGGTCGATAGCACCTTTAGCTCCAGGGCCAACAACCAGTTTTTCCATGTACATGTCAGGCGCTTTTAAGAAGCTGCCTTTTTCACCCGCTGCTAGTACAGCCAGTGCGTTTGACTGGCCCATAGCCGTCATACGTGTCCCTTCGATTGGGTCAACGGCGATATCAACGGCATCACCACCAACACCGACATTCTCACCGATGTATAGCATCGGTGCATCATCGATTTCGCCTTCACCAATCACGATTTCACCGCTGATTTCGGTTTTGTTGAGCAGGCTGCGCATGACTTCTACTGCGGCACCATCGGCAGCGTTTTTATCACCACGGCCAAGCCATTTATAACCTGCTAGTGCTGCACCTTCAGTGACACGAGAAAATGCCATTGCTAAATCGCGTTTCATGCGGACTCCAAAATTTTCAAAGGGGGAATAGAAATTTCGCGGCGGATTTTACCATAGTTCAAAGGAAACGTTTGCTTTTTTGCTTTTGTGGCTTTGCTTACGATCAAAGCAGAGCTGAAATTTTAAAATATTCACTGAAATAATCAGTTAGGTAATAGTGCTGGCACAATTAACGTCAATATTCGGTAAAAAGCGATGTTTTTTTCATCGAATGGCGCAAAATATCGAAGATATAGAGTGTTTATCCGTGCTCTGCTGAGTAGAATGGGGCAATAAGTGGAGTGAACCTTCAACATCAAATGGATAACTTAAAGGTAGGCCAGAATGTCTTTTGAAGTACTAGAGCAACTAGAAGCAAAAATTCAAACAGCAGTTGATACTATTGCACTTCTGCAAATGGAAGTAGAAGAGCTAAAAGAAGAGAAGCAGCAGCTAGCGACAGAAGCTGGTGAGCTAAAAGCAAGCCGTGAAGAGCTAGAGCAAAAAACTCAGCAAATGCAGCAAGAGCATGCAGCATGGCAAGATCGCATTCGCAGCCTACTAGGCAAGATGGACGAAGTTGAGTAATCCACTTTTGCTGCGATAAACGCTGATGAAAAAAATGCCTGCTTGTTAGCGGGCATTTTTGTATCAACTATTCGTTCTCATCGTCTTCTGCATCAAGCTCGAACTCTACATCGAGTGGCTCTGGTGACAGAATGATGCCGGTGTTATCGGCATAGAGGTAATCTTCAGGTAGGAAGCTAACACTGCCAAAGTTGACTGGAACATCGACTTCGCCGACGCCATCTTGTACAGCGCCAACTGGAATAGAAGCAAGGGCTTGAATACCGAGATTCATATCTTCTAGTTCGTCTACTTCGCGAACGCAGCCATACACCACGATACCTTCCCACTCATTGTCTTCGGCTAGCAGTGCCAATTCGGCATCAATCAGCGCTTTACGCAGTGAGCCACCACCGTCAATCAACAACACACGACCCAAGCCGTCTTGTTCTAGCACAGAGCGGATCAGCGCGTTGTCCTCGAAACATTTGAGTGTCGTGATCTGTCCAGCAAAGGAGGCTCTTCCACCAAAGTTGCTGAACATCGGCTCTACGACATCCACTTGGTCTAGATAGATGTCGCACAGTGCTGAAGTGTTGTATTCCATTCGCGTACCTTTTGAACAATGAGCTTACTTTGAGTATATCGGTGCTCGATCCCTTTGCAATGATTAGTCTGAATTATGTCAATAGAGTTTGAGCTACAACAACACCAGCAAACAATAAGTTAGTCACCAGAGAGCATTTGACGATAACTGGCATCATAGGTGCGATTTGTGCGGGTTTGTCCGTATCCCAAACCGCCTTACCATGTTTGTAAACGGTGATGATGCTCAGTGAAAACGGCAGGCTAATCCAAGCGGGTTTATCTTGAATAAGCAGGTAGCTAGCGAAAGCAATCACTGCCATGCTCAGGAGTACAAAATGATACTGCTTGGCTTTACGCTGTCCTAGTCTAACTGCCATGGTGCGTTTACCACACTCACTGTCGTTTTCGATGTCACGCATGTTGTTGATGTTAAGTACGGCTACCGCCATCAAGCCACAGCCCAAAGCGGGTAAGAATAGGCTTGGTTCGATATGCCCTGTGTGCAGGAAGTAAGTCCCGGATACACCAAGCAGACCAAAGAAGATGAATACTGACAGGTCGCCTAAGCCGATATAACCATAAGGCTTGTTACCGACGGTGTAAGCAATCGCGGCTGCAATCGCCAGCACACCCAGACCGATGAAAGAGAGAATACTCTCAATAGAGGATAGGGCGTGGAAAATTAAGATAAGCCCAGCAATCATGGTAAACACAATGTTTAGGATGATGGCTTGCTTCATTGTTGCGGCTGAGACAGCACCCGACTGCATCGCCCGCATTGGGCCTAGACGTTTATCATTGTCGGTGCCTTTTACCGCGTCGCCATAGTCATTGGCGAGGTTGGAAAGGATCTGCAGCAAGGTCGCGGTGAGAAAAGCCAACAAAGCAATGGAGAGAGAAAACTGATCGCTAGCGAACGCTAAACTACTTCCTGTAAGAATAGAGACGAGTGCGAGAGGCAGAGTTTTTGGTCGTGCGGCATCAAGCCAAATCAGTAGAGATTGTTTCATCGTAGGTCTATTTGTCGTTGTAAGGACACTGTGTCATACCGTATTTCGAGTATACGCTCATTTTTTAGGTAATAAAAAGCCCACTCGAGAGTGGGCCTTGAAATCGGTTATCAGCTTGCTGTTTCTTTGCGTTAGAGCAACAAGTTGGATATTTTTGTGCTACAGAATGAAGCGGCTTAGGTCTTCGTCTTCAACGAATTCGCCTAGCTTAGACTTCACGTAACCAGCATCAATCACTAGCTTGCTGCCAGCTTTGTCTGTCGCTTCGAATGAAATCTCATCCATTAGACGTTCCATTACCGTGTGTAGACGACGTGCACCGATGTTCTCAGTGGTTTCGTTAACTTGCCATGCTGCTTCTGCGATCTGAGTGATGCCGTCTTCAGTGAACTCAACGTCCACCTCTTCTGTCTTCATTAGAGCGATATACTGCTCAGTCAGAGACGCTTTTGGCTCAGTTAGGATACGTTTGAAGTCGTGGCTTGATAGTGCTTCAAGTTCAACACGGATTGGTAGACGACCTTGTAGCTCAGGGATCAGATCCGATGGCTTAGCCACTTGGAATGCGCCCGAAGTAACAAACAGGATATGGTCTGTTTTCACCATGCCGTGCTTAGTCGATACTGTGCTACCTTCAATAAGGGGTAGTAGATCACGCTGAACACCTTCACGAGATACGTCTGGACCCGAGCTATCACCACGCTTACAGATCTTGTCGATCTCATCGATAAACACGATACCGTTGTTCTCAACGTTGTAGATTGCGTTCTCTTTCAACTCTTCTTGGTTAACAAGCTTTGCCGCTTCTTCTTCAGTCAGTGCCTTGAATGCGTCTTTGATTTTCAGCTTGCGCTTTTTCTTGGTATCACCAGCAAGGTTTTGGAACATGCCTTGTAGCTGGTTGGTCATCTCTTCCATGCCTGGAGGCGCCATGATTTCAACGCCCATCTGCGGTGCCGCAACATCGATTTCGATCTCTTTGTCGTCTAGCTTACCTTCACGCAGTTTTTTGCGGAAAATCTGACGCGTGTTTGATGAGCCTTCATCTGCTTGCTCGTTTTGACCCCAAGCGTCACGAGCAGGTGGCAGAAGGGCATCAAGGATACGCTCTTCAGCTTGCTCTTCAGCGCGGAATTTTACTTTTTCCATCGCTTGCTGGTGAGTCATCTTGATCGCAACGTCGGTCAGGTCACGGATAATGGTCTCTACTTCTTTACCCACGTAGCCAACTTCAGTGAACTTAGTCGCTTCTACCTTGATGAAAGGTGCGTTTGCAAGTTTCGCTAGGCGGCGAGCAATCTCAGTTTTACCCACACCGGTTGGACCGATCATCAGAATGTTCTTAGGAGAAACCTCGACACGCAGGCTCTCTTCTAGCTGCATACGGCGCCAGCGGTTACGTAGGGCGATAGCCACAGAGCGCTTCGCGTTTTCTTGGCCAATGATGTGGCGGTTCAGTTCATGAACAATTTCACGAGGGGTCATTTCAGACATGTCTATTCCTTAATTCTTAAATCACTGTTGGGTGCAATATTGGTTTGAGTCTTATTCCGGCTTCGGTAGCTCAACGGTGCTTTCTAGTTCTTCAACAGTGTGGTGATGGTTGGTGAACACACAGATGTCGCCTGCAATAGTTAGCGCCTTCTCTGCGATTTCACGTGCATCTAAATCGGTATTTTCTAGTAGGGCTGTCGCCGCTGCTTGTGCAAAGTTGCCGCCTGAGCCAATTGCGATTAGGTCGTGCTCTGGCTGTACTACGTCACCGTTACCAGTGATGATCAGAGATGCCGTCTCATCGGCAACAGCCAATAGGGCTTCTAGCTTGCGCAGAGCGCGATCACTACGCCAATCCTTCGCCAGCTCAACGGCAGCTTTGGTTAGGTGGCCTTGGTGCATTTGCAGCTTGCTTTCAAATTTTTCGAATAGCGTGAAAGCATCTGCCGTACCGCCAGCGAAACCTGCCAGTACTTTATTATTGTATAGGCGACGTACTTTACGGGCATTGCCCTTCATTACGGTGTTGCCTAGAGATACTTGTCCATCACCCGCGATGACGACTTTATTATTACGACGTACAGATACAATGGTAGTCACGAGTAGGGCCTCTTTATCTTTTTATCTTTGGGTATAAAAACAATATGAGGATGGCCTGCTGAGAATTCAAGTTGCCATGGTAGATGTAGGGCAATTTATACCGATAGGGCAGTAGAAAACGGTGCGGGCTCAAAAAGCAGAAAACCTCCGAAAGCGGAGGTTTTCATTACGGAATCTATTGGTCTTTCCAAATCGCACAAGGTTCGATTTTGGCTCTTTGTAGCTTATGGCGATCTCGCTCAGCGTCACGCTTAAGTTTGTAAGGGCCAAGTACCACACGGTACCAGCTGCTGCCTTCTTTCTTGCGGATATCGCTTGAGATGCCTTGGAAGGCAATGTCGAGCTTACGCGCTTCGGCTTGAGCGGATGTCTTGTAAGCGCCACATTGCATGATGTATGGCACTTTAGAGACTTCTTGTTCTTTGGCTTTCACTTCAACTTCGCGGCTTGGCAAGGTTTCTACGTAATCCCACTTCTCCTCAGGTGGCGGCGGGATAACCTTAGCTGGCTTAGGTTTTGGCTTGGGCTTAGTCACCACAGTCGGCGGTGGCGGCTCAGGATCATTGCTCAACAGATACAAGCCGTAGCCAAAGCCACCGGCCAGTAAGATCGCCAAAAGACCACTACGCCATGGTTTTCGGCGAGGGGCAGGTTTTTTAGCCGTGCGTTTATTTCCACGACCGCGCTTTACATAATCTCTATTAGCCACAAGTCTTTCAAATGTTGGTGATTCTGCACCCATGGTAATCCAGAATGCGCGAGGATAATAGTGTAGAAATGGAAGCGGCACATCAAAATGTGCCGCAGATTTATGAGTCTATTTTCATGGATTAAATGCGTGGTGGCGCCGTACTTCCACGAACGACTAGTTTCGCTTCGAGCAGACGAGAACCGGCTTGAACATCATTGCCTTTGAGCATATCAAGCATCATCAGCATCGCCTGACGTCCAATCTCGTAGCGAGGCTGAGAGATCGTCGTCAACGGTGGATCGCAGTATTGTGCGAACTGAATATCATCGAAGCCGACAATAGATAGATCGTGCGGAACGCGCAGACCTAGCTTCTTCGCTTCTTGAATCGCACCAATTGCCATCGCGTCATTGTGACAGAAGATAGCAGTTGGTTGTTCTGGCAGTGCAAGTAGCTGGCGAACCGCTTGAGCACCCGCTTCAAAGGTAAAGTCACCGACCGTGCTGTAGGCTGGGTTCATGGTAACTCCTGCACGGCGCAGGGCTTGCTGATAGCCTTGTTGGCGGAATTGACAGAGAGTCGCTGATGTTGGGCCTGAGATCTGAGCGATGCGCTTGTGACCCAACTGAGCTAGGTAGTTCACCGCTTCAAATGCCGAGGTCAGGTTGTCGATGTGTACCGTTGGTAGCTCAAGCTCTGGGGCGAACTCACACGCCATAACCATTGGTGGCAGGTTTTTCTGCTCTGCTTTACTGACATCGAATGGGTGGTCAGTTCCGAGGAGTAGCATGCCGTCTGCTTGCTTGGTGAAGACCAAGTTTACAAACGAGCTCTCACGTTTTTTTTGTTGTCCGCTATCACCTAAAAGAACCAAGTAGTCGTTTTCAACGGCAGCGTCTTCAATACCGCGAATGATTTCAGCGAAGTAGGGATCACAGATATCAGGAACGATGGTGATGATGGTTTTAGATTCGTTGCGACGTAAGTTTCTAGCTAAAGTGTTGGGTGAGTATCCAGCTTCTAGTACCGCTGTTTCAACTCGCTTTCGAGTGGTCACCGATACTTTTTCAGGGTTCATTAGCGCTCGTGATACCGTCGCTGTTGAGACACCTGCCAACTGGGCAACATCCTTCATTGTCGCCATAAATTAAACCCTCTCTAATTCCTTTATTGCCTCTGACTAAGGCGTGAATAATTATATAATTGATTGATATTATGAAAGTGTTGCTAACACTTTTTTTATTGCAATATTTTATGTGTTTAGCCGATACAAAGTTACGGCTAGATTAACAAAAATCACATGACTAGTGTGAAGTTGCTCACGATAAATATGAAATTTCCGTGAATAAACCTATCAGTAATTTTAAGCCTGTAAGGTTTAGCTGAGATCTTGCGGCTCAATGTCGAGCGACCAACGTACCTTTTTTGCGAGTGGCAACATGTTTATCGCAGGTTTTGCACTCATGAGTAACTTCTGCATAAGTGAGCGAGTTTGGGTCTGTAAAATTAACTGCCAGCGCGACTTTCCTGCACGCTTGGCCAGCGGTGCTGGAGTGGGCCCTAGTGCCATACAGAACTGATCAAACAGTGGGTGCGACTCTAAGGTGTGACGCACCTGTCTTAAGAACTCTTCAACAAGGTGTGGGTCATTGGCTTCCGCGCGGAATAGCGTCATAAAGGTATAGGGCGGTAGCATCGCCTGTTTACGCTCGGCGAGCGCAGTCTGAGCAAAGTGGTTGTAGTCTTTGTGTAGCAACGCCTGCAGCAACCCGTGTTCTGGGTGATGAGTCTGCAGAATCACTTCGCCAGGCTTGCTTGCTCGCCCAGCACGGCCTGCAACTTGAATAAACAGCTGGGCTAGGCGCTCTGAGGCTCGAAAGTCACTGCTGTAGAGCGAACCATCGACGTCGAGCAGTGCTACCAGAGTTACGTCCGGAAAGTGGTGTCCCTTGGCAAGCATCTGTGTGCCAATCAGAATCTGGTACTCACCGCGGCGAATCGATTCTAAGGCATTCTCTAGGCTGCCCTTGCGACGGGTACTGTCGCGGTCAATTCGTATGGTTTTGTATTCAGGGAACAGCTGCCCAAGCTGTGTTTCAAGCTGCTCTGTGCCAACACCTACGGTCACTAGATTAGCCGAGCCACACCCTTGGCAGTTATGAATAATGTGCTGCTGAGAACCACAATGGTGGCAGCGCATCTCATTACTGTATTGGTGATAGGTGTAGTAGGCATCACAGCGCTTACACTCTGCCGTCCAACCGCAGTCATGACACATCAACGCTGGAGAGAAGCCACGACGGTTTAAGAACAGCATGACTTGGTTGCCAGATTTGAGGTGTCTTTGCATCTCAGCAATCAATGATGCCGATAAGCCACTCTCAAGATACTCCCCCTTAACATCCAGAACCTTGTTAGTGGTTGGTACGGCTGCACCCGCACGTGAGCTCAATGTCAGATGGCTATACTTGCCAACTTGCGCGTTGTGTAGGGTTTCAAATGCAGGGGTTGCTGAGCCAAGCACAATTGGAATCTGCGCTTTGTGGGCGCGCATGATAGCAACATCACGAGCGTGGTAACGCAGGCTGTCTTGCTGCTTATATGACGCGTCATGCTCCTCGTCGACAATAATGATGCCGAGGTCAGCAAATGGCGTAAACAGAGCCGAGCGAGTGCCGATCACAATGCCTGCGATCTTATCGCGAGCAGATAGCCAAGCGTTTAGGCGCTCAGAGTCATTTAACCCTGAGTGCACGACTTCAATCGGCACGTTAAAGCGTTTTTTAAAGCGGTTGATGGTTTGCGGGGTCAGACCTATTTCAGGAACCAGAACTAAGGCTTGTCTACCTTGCTCTAGTACTGGCTTAATCATATTTAGGTAAACTTCTGTTTTACCTGAACCCGTGACACCTTCTAACAGGAAACAGCCGAAGTCGGTTTGGCTATTCACCGTCGCAATCGCGATCGCTTGTTCTTCGTTGAGCTTTGGCTTGTCTTGGTCGTTTTCAAGATCGCTTGGCCATGCATAACGTGTCGGCTTTTTCTCTCGAGATTCTATCCAACCTTTCTCTTCAAGGGTTTTGAGTACCGAGCTTGAGACTTCTTGGTCAATAAACTCTTGGTGCGGTACTGGGCCATTTTCGAGTAGGTGCATAACCTTAGCTTGTTTGACTGCGCGTCCAAATCCCTGCATCAGTTGGTCTTTGCCTTGTGGCGTTATCTGCCACTCGACAAGTGTCGCGAAGTCGGCGGGTTTGCCTTTACGCAGCGCGCTTGGTAGTGCGTTAGCAAAGGTTTCGCCTAAAGGATATTGATAGAACTGACTGCACCACACTAACAAGGAGTAGACTGAGTCTGGCCAGACAGGCTGATTGTCGAGCAGGGCTTTAATGGGTTTAAGCTTATCGAATTCAAACTCGGACTCATTGACCAGAGCGGTGACAATACCTGTCAGAGTTTGGCGACCAAAAGGAACGGATACGCGTCCGCCAATGATAGGAAACAAGTGACTCGGAATCTTATAGTCAAATTGTCTATCTAAAGGGACTGGCAGAGCCACTCGGGCTATCGTTGGACGCATAGATTCGCTTGTTAATTCTAGAAAGTGCAGGGCAAACAGTCTAAAGGATAAGGGCGTTAAATTCGAGAAGCAGTTTAGTGATGCCAGTTATCGAGATACGTATGCAAAGCATAAAAAGGTAATAAAAGAAGAAATCATGCAATAGTGGCGAAAAAATCATCCAAACTGGTTGATCCTGCCTCATAGATTCATTACTATACGGCGCCTTAAAGGTATGGCTTCATCACATTTTTGTGGGACGCGGTGTCTTTAATTTATTTTTTAACAACGTGTGGTGTCCGGCTTAGAATCGGATGGCGACACGGCCTAATTGAGGTTTTCCCATGAAAGTTGGTATCCACCCAGAATACAAAGCTGTTAAAGCTACTTGCTCTTGCGGCAACGAGTTCGAATTCAACTCAACTCTAGACAAAGATTCTATCCACCTAGACGTATGTGACAAATGTCACCCGTTCTACACTGGTAAGCAACGTATCGTTGATACAGGCGGCCGTGTTGATCGCTTCAACAAGCGTTTCGGTGCTCTATCTAGCAAGAAGTAATTCTCGCTTAGTAGACATGAAAAAGGACACTTCGGTGTCCTTTTTTGTTTTCTGGTGTTTAGTAATTTCAACTGGGCACTGGTCTTATTAGTAGTGAATTCTCGTTTTTTAATGAGACAGGGGGCTTTACCACCTAGGAACTTTGAAGTACATCCATTAATATAAAATAGATTCCCCCAAATAATAATATTCTAGGAAACCTACACCCATGTCTGATGACACTCTCCAAGCTCAATCTGAAGAACTATCACCTCAAGAACAATTCCGTCAGCAAGCTCTTGATTATCATGAGTTCCCAATTCCTGGCAAAATTGCCGTTGAACTGACAAAGTCTGCAAATTCTGCAGAAGATCTGGCCCTTGCTTACAGCCCAGGTGTGGCTGAGCCAGTTCGTGAAATCGCACAGAACGTTGATAACGTTTATAAGTACACTGGTAAAGGCAACATGGTTGCAGTTATCTCTAACGGTACAGCGATTCTTGGCCTAGGTAACTTAGGTCCTATTGCTTCTAAACCTGTAATGGAAGGTAAAGCGCTGCTGTTTAAGCGTTTTGCAGGTTTAGATTCTATCGATATTGAAGTAAAACACCGCACAATCGATGAGTTCGTTGATACGGTAGCGAACATTGCTGATACATTCGGTGGTATCAACCTAGAAGACATCAAAGCACCTGACTGTTTTGAGATTGAACGTCGCCTAATCGAGCGTTGTGATGTTCCAGTATTCCACGATGACCAACACGGCACTGCGATCGTAACGGCTGCGGGTATGCTGAACGCGATTGAGCTTCAAGGTAAGAAGCTAGAAGAGTGTAAGATTGTTTGTTTGGGTGCGGGTGCAGCAGCGGTTGCGTGTATGGAACTGTTGATCAAATGTGGCGCACAGCGCGAGAAGATCTACATGCTAGACCGTAAAGGTGTTATCCACACTCGTCGTGATGACCTGAACGAATACAAGCAGCTGTTTGCGAACAACACTGATAAGCGTACTCTAGAAGATGTTATTGATGGCGCAGACCTATTCCTAGGTGTATCTGGTCCTAACCTATTGCCAGCAGAAGCGCTGAAGCTAATGGCTGATAAGCCAATCGTATTCGCATGTTCTAACCCAGATCCAGAGATCAAGCCAGAGCTTGCGCACGAAGTACGTAGCGACCTTATCATGGGTACTGGTCGTAGTGATTACCCGAACCAAGTAAACAACGTTCTTTGCTTCCCATTCATCTTCCGCGGTGCCCTTGATGTTCGTGCAAGCGAAATCAACGACGCAATGAAGTTAGCAGCGGTTGAAGCGATTCGTGAACTTGCGAAAGAAGAAGTACCTGCAGACGTACTAAAAGCAGCAGGTGCTGATTCACTTGAGTTTGGTAAAGGCTACATCATTCCTAAGCCGATGGATCCACGCCTATTGCCTCGCGTTGCTAAAGCGGTTGCTCAAGCAGCGGTTGAATCAGGTGTGGCTCGTATCGAGATGCCAGCAAACTATATGGCGTAATCGTCGTGTAGTTGAGCGAAGAGAATAATAAAAAACCGACTCATTGGAGTCGGTTTTTTTGTGCCTATTGTTCAGGTTAAATGAATCAGGCAATAGATATGGCTCAGCTAAAGCGAATCAAAATTGAAGGTAGTGACTGAGTTATGATTATTCTTCGTCAAATGCTTCGAACTCGATGCCCATCTCTGTCATCAGCTTTTTCACTTCAGCAGGGATGTCGTCTGGGCGATCTTTACGCAGGTCTTCATCTGTTGGTAGAGGCTGGCCAGTATATGCATGCAGAAAGGCTTCACATAGTAGCTCACTGTTTGTTGCATGGCGTAGGTTGTTAATCTGGCGGCGAGTACGCTCGTCAGTTAGAACCTTCAACACTTTTAGAGGGATAGAAACTGTAATTTTCTTTACTTGTTCGCTTTTCTTTCCATGCTCAGCATATGGGCTTATGTATTCACCATTCCAGTCGGCCATTGCGTACCTTCATCACTTTAGTTGTTAGATTAAATTAATAGGGGTGATTTTAGCGGGATTTACCGCCATAAGCAAAGACATATAGACGTCTAGAAGTGTTGACGTCTCATTCTTATGAAAGTAAAGTGAATAACATATATCTAACACAGCCGCAAAACCCCGACAAGCCGCTGTGATTCTCAGACGCCAAAACCTGTAAGGAAACACCTATGAGCAGCCGGAAACCAGCAACCATCGCCGTACGTACTGGTATCGAGTCAGACACTCAACATCATGCCGTTGTTCCACCCATTTATCTGTCGACCAACTACGGTTTTCCCGCTTTTGGTGAAGTTCCTAAGTATGATTACACTCGTTCAGGCAACCCAAACCGAGGCTTGCTAGAGACGGCTCTGTTTGAATTGGAGTCTGGCAAGGGAGCAGTGGTGACTAACTGTGGTACGTCAGCACTCAACCTATGGGTCTCGGCGTTTCTTGGCAGTGACGATCTGATTGTGGCGCCACACGACTGCTACGGTGGTACTTACCGTCTTTTCAATACGCGCTCACAAAAGGGTGATTTTAAGGTGCTGTTTGTTGATCAATCGGATCAAGCTGCATTCGATGCTGCGATCGCACTGAAACCAAAGTTGATCTTGTTGGAAACACCATCAAACCCGCTCGTTCGCGTAGTTGATATTGCTGAGACTTGTCGCAAGGCAAAAGAGGTGGGTGCGTTGGTGGCGGTGGATAACACCTTTTTGACACCAGTGTTCCAAAAGCCTTTAGAGCTTGGTGCGGACTTTGTTATCCACTCAACCACCAAATACATCAATGGTCACTCTGATGTGATTGGCGGCGTGGTGATTACGAAAACTGAAGAGCATGCCGAAGAGCTGGCTTGGTGGGGTAACTGTATTGGTGCAACGGGGACACCATTTGATAGCTATATGACACTGCGCGGTATCCGTACCTTGGGTGCACGTATGCGTGTTCATGAAGAGAGCTCTCGTGAAATTCTAACGGCGCTGCAGAAACAGCCTTTGGTCGATACCATTTATCACCCAAGCCTTCCAGAACACCCAGGTCATGAGATTGCTAAGAAGCAGCAATCTGGTTTTGGGTCTATGCTGAGTTTTGAATTTGCAGGCTCTTTTAAGGCGCTTAAGCACTTTGTTGGTGAGTTGGAACTATTTTCACTGGCTGAATCTCTAGGCGGTGTTGAGAGCTTGATTTGTCACCCTGCTTCAATGACACACCGTGCAATGGGTGAAGAAGCCCTAGCGGAAGCAGGCGTGTCTCATCAACTTCTGAGACTGTCGGTAGGTCTAGAAGATGCAGAAGACCTGATTGCTGACCTTGAGCAAGCCTTCGTTAAAGCGCAGCAGTTCATTGATAACGGGGAGCGTAAGTAATGGCTAACTTTCGCCAATTGCATAAATTTGGTGGTAGCAGTTTGGCAAACCCTGAGTGCTATCAGCGTGTCGTGAATATTCTTAAAGAGTATTCTAGCGAGACTGATTTGGTGGTGGTGTCTGCGGCAGGCAAAACCACAAACCGATTGATCGAATTTTTAGAGGCATTAGATAAAGATGGTCGCTTGGCGCATGAGTGTCTGCAATCTCTGCGTCAGTTCCAGTTGGAGTTAGTTTCAGAACTCTTAGAGGGCGAGGTTGCAGAGCAGTTAACCGTAACCCTACAGCGAGAGTTTACGGCTTTAGGTGAACTAACCGCGCCATTGAATGAAGCACAAAAAGCAGCAGTGCTAGGTCATGGTGAAGTGTGGTCGTCGCGTTTACTAGCCGCGCTCTTATGCCAGAGTGATCTTCAAGCTGTGGCACAAGATGCTCGAGACTTTTTGCGCGCAGAGGCGGGTGCTCAACCTGAGGTGGATCGCGCACGCTCATATGCGTTGATTAAAGAGTCTCTTGCTCAACATTCTCATTGCCGCGTGGTGATTACCGGCTTTATGGCGCAGAACAGTGCCGGTGAGACGGTGTTGTTAGGCCGTAATGGTTCAGATTACTCAGCGACCGTGATTGGCGCATTGGCGGAAGTCGATCGTGTGACGATCTGGAGTGATGTTGCGGGTGTTTACAGTGCCGATCCAAGATTGGTTTCAGATGCTTGTCTACTGCCTTTGCTGCGTCTCGATGAAGCGAGTGAGCTAGCACGCTTGGCTGCACCTGTGCTACACAGTCGCACCCTACAACCTGTCGCCCAAAGCGCAATGGATCTCAGCCTGCGTTGCAGTTACCAGCCAGAGTCGGGCTCAACACAGATTGAGCGTGTACTGGCGTCGGGGCGCGGCGCGAAGATCATCACCTCTCTGGATGATGTGTTACTGATTCAGCTCACCTTTGGTCACGGCCATGATTTTGAACGCCTTGAAAGTGAGGTGCTCGAAGGGCTAAAGCGTGCTCAGCTAGAACCGCTGGCTTATGAACTGCAATCTGATCAAAACTGCTTGCGCCTTGCTTACACAGAAGAGATCGCAGGCGGCGCACTAGAGTATCTGCAAGACCATGCGATTGAAGCAGAGATCAAACTCAAAGAGGGCTACTCACTGGTTGCTGCGGTAGGTGCGGGGGTGACTAAGAACCCGAACCATTGTTACGGCTTCTATCAGCAGCTCAAGGGCGCACCGGTTGAATTTATCTCAGAATCTCAATCTCGTTTAAGCTTAGTGGCAGTGGTTCGTAAATCGGAAACCGAAACTCTAGTTAAAGGCATTCATTCTCAACTGTTTCAAGCTCAGAAGCGCGTGGCGATCGCACTGTGTGGTAAGGGGAACATCGGCTCAAGCTGGCTATCACTGTTCGCCGAGCAAAAGGTTGAGCTAGAAAAACGTCGTGGTATGAATTTTGAGTTGGTTGCTGTCGTTGATAGCCAAACTTATTGGTATGACGAACAAGGTATCGATGCTCGTGCTGTCGCGGATCGTTTTGACGATGAAGCGGTGACGTATGAAGATGGAGAGTGGCTAACAAAGCTTGGTTCAATTCAAGGCTACGATGAAGTGGTTGTTTTGGATGTAACTGCGAGCAAGGTGCTTGCAGACAGATATCTGGATATTGCTCAGCAGGGTATTCATCTAATCTCTGCCAACAAAGTCGCGGGTTCTGCATCGAGTGAATACTACCATCAGGTGCAAGATGCATTCGCGAAGATCAGTCGTCACTGGTTGTATAACGCAACTGTGGGTGCTGGTTTGCCAATTAACCATACTGTACGAGACCTTCGAGAGAGTGGCGATGACATCATCGCGCTGTCAGGCATTTTCTCAGGCACATTGTCTTGGTTGTTCCAGCAATTTGATGGTTCAGTACCATTTAGTGAGTTGGTGGACTTAGCATGGCAACAAGGCCTGACAGAGCCTGACCCTCGCTCTGATCTCGATGGCTCTGACGTGATGCGCAAACTGGTGATTCTTGCGCGCGAGTCGGGTTTGGATATTGAGCCAGAGAACGTCAAAGTAGAATCCTTGGTTCCTCAAGAGCTACAAGACCTTTCTGTCGATGACTTCTTTGATAAAGCGTCGGTATTGAGTGAAGTGCTGGCTGAGCGTCTAGAGAAAGCTCAATCACAGCAAAAAGTGTTGCGCTATGTTGCTCGCCTTGAAAAGAACGGTAAGGCAACGGTCGGTGTTGAGGCGCTATCGAAAGAGCATGCACTAGCGAATCTACTGCCGTGTGACAATATCTTTGCGATTGAGAGTAAGTGGTACAAAGATAATCCACTCGTTATTCGTGGACCAGGTGCTGGACGTGAAGTAACAGCCGGTGCAATTCAGTCCGATTTGAACAGAATGTCGAGCTTGTTCTAAAACTCAGATCGATTGTCCGAAAGCGTAAATAGCATACTATCCACTAAGATAAATAAGGCTGAAAGCACAATGTGTTTTTCAGCCTTTTTTGTACGTTATTATTGCTTTGCGACCCACTTATCGACTTGAAGATTCCTCACGATCAACTTGAGAAAAATTCATAATCGATCTGTTGACATTAAATCGTATTCAATACATTCTGTGGACATATAGACGTCTAAACGTCGGTTTAAAGGTTTGAGATTTTAGTGGTTGAGTTGGCCACAGGGAGAGTAAGATGGGATACACACACGCAAGTCATATAGACGCTTTGAATCAGAATATCGCTGAGCTTTCTGACAACATTAATGTGTCATTTGAGTTTTTTCCGCCAAGCAATGAGAAGATGGAAGAGACGCTGTGGAACTCTGTACACCGTCTAAAAACACTGCAGCCTAAGTTTGTATCGGTAACTTACGGTGCTAACTCTGGTGAGCGTGACCGTACCCACTCAATCATCAAAGAGATCAAAGATCAGACTGGCCTTGTGGCTGCACCACATCTAACGTGTATTGATGCTAGCCGTGAAGAGTTGATTCAGATCGCAGACGACTACTGGGCGAATGGTATTCAGAGCATCGTTGCTCTACGTGGTGATATTCCTCCAGGTGGCGGTGCACCAGAGATGTATGCCTCAGACCTTGTTAAACTGCTTAAATCTCGCCATGACTTCGATATCTCAGTTGCTGCTTTCCCTGAAGTACACCCAGAAGCGAAGAGTGCACAAGCCGACTTACTTAACCTAAAGCGTAAAGTGGATGCTGGCGCAAACCGTGCAATTACTCAGTTCTTCTTTGATGTGGAAAGCTACTTACGCTTCCGTGACCGTTGTGTAGCAGCAGGTATTGATGTCGAGATCGTACCGGGCATTCTACCTGTCTCTAACTTCAAGCAAGCATCTCGCTTTGCGGCGATGAACAACGTGAAAGTACCAGGTTGGATGGCGAAGCAGTTTGAAGGCCTAGACGATGATCCAACAACGCGTCAGCTTGTGGGTGCGAGCCAAGCGATTGATATGGTAAGAACACTAAGCCGTGAAGGTGTGAAAGATTTCCACTTCTATACTCTGAACCGTGCTGAGATGACTTACGCACTTTGTCATACCCTAGGTGTGCGTCCTCAGGTTGCAGCACTGTAATTCAACGCTATCTAGCAGACACAAAAAAGGCTTGAATACTTGGTATTCAAGCCTTTTGCTTATCTAGTGAAAGTCACCAGTGTCAAACTTATGCTAGCGTTTCAAGCTCTAATAGAACTTCTTCTGCCCACATGATCCAAGCTTCGCGGATAAGTAGGTTACGACGCAGAGTTAGTCGCTCTAGACGTGCTTGCTTGTCTAGTGTTGATGGCGTTGCGTAGTAAGCTGCTTCAATCTCTTTGTAGTGAGAAACTAGCTTGCGAGACTCTTCAACTAGCTCAGCCAGTTGTACTTGGTATGCAGCAGATGGTTGAACGGCACAAGCCATCAGTTTTGCTGAGAACTCATCACGTACAGTTGGGTGAGCTGTTGGCTGTTCAAACCATTCGCCAAGAGCGCGACGGCCAGCGTCTGTGATTGAGTAAACTTTACGGTCAGGTTTGCCTTCTTGAGGCTCTAGCACGCAAGTTACCTGTTCATTTTGAGCCATTTTGTTGAGCTCACGGTAAACTTGTTGGTGGCTAGCTTTCCAGAAGTATCCAATGCTTGCTGAGAATTCTTTAGTGATATCGTAACCAGTAGCATCGCGTGTACTTAAAACGGTTAGAATTACGTGTGGTAATGACATGTCTTCAATCCAAATGGTCAATAAACAGTAAACAAATACTTAAACATCAAGTGTGCTTCTTGCGGCACGATATATTGGGTTATGTTTAAGTTGCACCAACACTCTTTGTTGTTGGTTGTGTCACCTTATAAAGCCGTTTATCACCTAGTCGGACTAGCTTGCCTAGTCCAATGCCACGAAATATTTTGATTGGAGTGTTCTCGCAGCGGAGCAGTAGTATATCTAAATAATAAGCATAAAGTAGAATACATGGACAAAATAACCCAAAAAACTGATAAAAGACTCAATAGTATTTGCTGGGTGAAATAAAAAGGTCGCACTGGGCGACCTTTTGTACTCTATTTAGAATATTATTCTGCTTAACCAGTGTTGCGCATGCCTGCTGCAATACCTGCAATGGTCACCATAAGCGCTTCTTCTAGCTCTGCTGGTGGCGTTTCACTCTGACGAGTACGGTAAAGCAGCTCAGCTTGAAGCATGTTCAATGGTTCAACGTAGATATTACGTAAGCGGATAGATTCTTGTCCCCAAGGGTCGCTCTGCATTAGGTTTTCGTTGTTCTCTACATTTAGCACCGCTTTGATGTCTTTTTGTAGCTGTTCACGAAGTTTTTCACCCAGAGGTAATAGCTCTTCGTCGACCAAACGCTGATCATAGTACTTAGCGATTTCCATATTACACTTCGAGTAAACCATCTCAAGCATACCTAAGCGAGTTGAGAAGAATGGCCATTCGCGACACATCTCTTCAAGTAGCGCTTGATGGCCTTGGTCAACCGAGTATTGAATCGCTTCACCCGCACCTAACCATGCAGGTAGAACAAGGCGGTTTTGACTCCAAGAGAAGATCCATGGAATCGCACGTAGGCTTTCTACACCACCGTTTGGATTACGTTTGGCAGGGCGAGAGCCAAGAGGCAGTTTACCCAGCTCTAGTTCAGGGGTTGCCTGACGGAAGTACGGTACAAACTTCTCTTCACCACGAACAATATTACGGTAGGCTTCACAAGATACTTGAGACAGCACTTCCATCAGATCGCGCCACTCTTGTTTAGGCTCTGGTGGTGGAAGTAGGTTCGCTTCTAGAATTGCGCTAGCGTATAGATTAAAGCTGTTAACTGCGACATCTGGCAGGCCAAGCTTAAAGCGAATCATCTCGCCTTGCTCTGTTACACGTAGGCCGCCTTTCAGGCTTTTTGGTGGCTGAGAAAGGAGTGCTGCGTGTGCAGGTGCACCACCACGACCAACGGTACCACCACGACCGTGGAATAGAGTCAGTTCAATGCCTTCCTCTTCGCACGCTTTAACAAGCTTATCCATTGCATCGTATTGAGCCCAACCCGCAGACATTACGCCCGCATCTTTTGCTGAGTCAGAGTAGCCGATCATCACCATTTGGTGGTTCTGGATAAAGCCACGGTATAGGTCGATGCCCATCAGCTGCTTCATTACCGCTTCAGAGTTGTTCAAGTCATCTAGGGTTTCGAACAGCGGACATACGTCCATGCGATACGGACAGCCTGATTCTTGTAGCAGTAAGTGAACCGCTAGTACGTCTGAGGCTGTGCGTGCCATTGAGATAACGTAAGCACCAAAGGCTTCACGAGGTTGTGCCGCAATCACCTTACAGGTGTCTAGAACCTCTTTTACTGGCTCAGATGGCTCCCAATCACGCGGAAGTAGTGGACGCTTAGAGCTTAGCTCGTTAGTTAGGAAAGCAATCTTGTCTTGCTCACTCCATTGATCGTAGTCACCGATACCTAGGTAGCGAGTCAGTTCAGAAAGAACGTCTGAGTGACGTGTACTCTCTTGGCGGATATCAAGACGAACTAGGTGTACACCAAAGGCCTTGATACGGCGTAGTGTATCCAACAGTGAACCGTCTGCGATTACGCCCATGCCACATTCATGCAGCGATTTGTAACATGCGTAAAGCGGTGTCCACAGTTGGTCGATGTTCTGTAGCGTGGTCTTTTTCGGTACTTCTGCGTCGTGTAGCTTCGCATCAAGCACTTCAAGCGTATCCGTAAGGAGCGTACGCAGGCTCTTAAGGATGGCACGGTAAGCTTCGTGCTCATCACCGGCCAGTTCGCGAACGGTGTCGTTGCACTTGGTCATCGACAGCTCAGTGATTAGCTCGTTGATGTCACCAAGGTAAAGGTCAGCCGCTTTCCAGCGAGAGAGGCGCAGTACTTCTTTAGTGATTGAGTGCGTAACAAACGGGTTACCGTCGCGGTCACCACCCATCCAAGATGAGAAGTGTACAGGGCGAGCGTCGATAGGTAGACCTTCGCCAAGGAAGCCTTTTAAACGACCATCCATTTCACGTAGGAATTCTGGTACGGCTTCCCATAGTGAGTTTTCAACAACGGCAAAACCCCATTTCGCTTCATCAAGCGGCGTTGGGCGTTGCTGACGAATCACGTCTGAGTGCCAACCTTGAGCGATAAGTTGCTCTAGACGACGCTCAGTTTTCACGCGTTCTTTGTTGGATAGGTCGCTTAGCTCAAGTTTTGATAAACACTCGTTGATCTTAACCAGCTTGTTGATCATGGTGCGACGAGTGATTTCAGTTGGGTGAGCTGTCAGCACAAGTTCGATATTGAGGTCGCGTACTGCTTGAGCCGCATCGAGCTTGCTGATGTCATTTTGGTTTAGCTTAGAGAACAGAGATTGAAGTACGTCTGGTTCACAAACGTGCTCTTCACAGTGGCGAGAAATCGTATGGTACTGCTCTGCCATGTTGGTGAGGTTTAGAAATTGGTTGAAAGCACGAGCGACAGGGGTCAGTTGCTCGTTAGGTAAATTTTTGATCTCTTCAACTAGGCTATCGCGGTCAGCTTGGTTACCTGCTCGAGCTGACTTGGAAAGTTTACGGATAGTTTCCACTTTCTCTAGGATTACGTCGCCATGCGCGTCTTGAATAGTGTTACCTAGCAAGCGTCCTAGCATGCTCACGTTACTCTTGAGAGCGGCGTATTTCTCGTTCATTGTCATCCTGCCTCGTAAAAAAATTACATCCATTGTTCCTTGTTAAGTACACAATCTAGCGAAAACTGCTGTATCTAGTCAAATAAAGCATCCTAAGTTTGCAATTATTGGTTATATAAATGGCGAAGTTAGAAATTTTCTTTTCTGAGAGAACGAAGGTGAAATTTAATTACAATTTAGCGATGATGATGTCAAAACAGCACAAAAGCGACCTTTCGAGGTCGCTTTTGTTCGATAGTGCGAGCGATATTGAGTTATCGCGCAATAACTAGAAACAATATTTATAGATCGACTTACTCAAAATATTGATGGTTGGGTCGATGAAGTCAAAGCTCAAGAATTCATCTGGCTGGTGTGCTTGGTCAATAGAACCCGGCCCTAGCACCAATGTTGGACATAGCTGTTGTAAGAAAGGTGCTTCAGTACAGTAGTTCACGGTTTGTGACTCGGTTTCACATACCGACTCCATGCCGCCGATAAATGGATGATCATGCTGACACTCATAACCCGGAATCGGCTCGTGTAGTGGAGTGATCTCAACTCTGCCCGGCCATTTAGCTTCGACCTCTCTAAGCGCGCTGCGCAGCATGTTGTCTAAACCATCTAAACTAATGCCTGGAAGAGGGCGCACATCGTAGTGCAGTTCACAACAGCCACAAATGCGGTTGGCACTGTCGCCACCGTGGATGTGGCCAAGGTTAAGTGTTGGGCTTGGAATCGCGAATCCTGGGTGATGATACTCTTTGATGAGTTTGTCGCGAAGTTGCATCAGAGCAAACAGCACTTCATGCATGATCTCAATGGCGTTCACGCCGAGCGCTGGATCAGAAGAGTGGCCAGATTTACCCGTTACTCGCACTGCATTCGCCACGTGACCTTTATGACCACGAATTGGCACTAAGCTAGTCGGCTCACCAATAATGCAGTAATCCGGTTTGAAAGGAGCATTATCGGTGAAATGACGAGCACCGAGCATGGTGGTCTCTTCGTCACAAGTCGCCAGTACATAGAGCGGCTTGGTCTGCTTACTCCAGTCAATCTTCTTTACCGCTTCATAAATAAAAGCGAAAAAGCCTTTCATGTCTGCGGTGCCCAATCCATAGAAGCGATTATTGTGCTCTGTTAGTGCATGAGGGTTGAAGTTCCAGCGCCCCTCATCAAACGGAACCGTATCGCTGTGGCCAGCAAGCAGCAAGCCGCCTTCGCCCGATCCCATCTTTGCCACCATATTATGCTTGCCGGGCTCGACTTCCACGACCTCAACACTAAAGCCTAAGTCTTTGAACCATTGCGCCATCTTCTCGATGACCTTTTCATTGCCGTGATCCCAGCTCGGATCGGTTGAGCTGATCGAATCGGTGGAAATTAGGCCCTGGTAGACCTCAAGAAAACTGGGTAATTGCATAATATCTTCACTTCTACTATTGACAGAAAAACCATAAGGCGGTAAAACACATATTAAATCATATTTAGTGAATAAAAAATCAAATAAAACCAAAAATTAAGTATGATTAGTCAAATTTGAACTGTAACTTACCTCAAGAATGGATGTGTGAGAATGTTGAAAACCACGATCATTGGCGCAAGCGGCTACACAGGAGCAGAACTGGCTCTAATGGTAAATAAACACCCTGAGTTAACGCTATCAGGTTTGTTTGTCTCCGCCAACAGTGTAGATGCGGGTAAACCGATTTCTAGTCTGCATGGAAAATTAGCAGGTCTAATCGATATGCCAGTCGAGCCATTAGTCGACCCAGTTAGCGTAGCTAAAGAAGCGGATGTGGTTTTTCTTGCAACAGCACATGAGGTCAGCCATGACCTTGCCCCGATTTTTCTTGAGAACGATTGCCAAGTTTTCGACCTGTCTGGCGCGTTCAGAGTTAAGGGTGAAAACTTCTATCAAGATTTTTATGGCTTTGAGCATCAGCATGAGCAGTGGCTTGATAGCGCTGCATATGGATTGGCTGAGTGGAATGAAGCTGAGATAAAAGAAGCGCAATTGGTGGCTGTTGCAGGCTGTTATCCAACGGCTTCTCAATTGGCGATTAAGCCTTTGGTTGAAAGCAAACTGTTAGACGAGAACCAATGGCCAGTGATTAACGCAACCAGCGGTGTCAGTGGTGCGGGCCGTAAGGCGAGTATGGTCAACAGTTTCTGCGAAGTAAGTTTGCAGCCTTACGGTGTATTTAATCACCGTCACCAACCTGAAATTGCTGCGCACTTGGGCTGCGACGTTATCTTTACGCCACACCTTGGCAACTTTAAGCGTGGCATTTTGGCAACCATCACCATGAAGTTGGCAGATGGCGTGACGAAAGAGCAGGTACAGCAAGCATTTGCTACAGCTTATCAAGATAAGCCAGCAGTGAGACTACTTGAAGAGACACTGCCAAGAATTCAAGACGTTGAACATACTCCATTCTGTGATTTGGGATGGAAGGTTCAGGGTCAACACATCATCGTGGTTTCTGCGATTGATAACTTGCTGAAGGGTGCATCTAGCCAAGCGATGCAGTGTTTAAATTTACGGTATGGCTTTGCGCCATTAACTGCGCTAGTGTAAGGAATTCTCTAATGAGCCAAAATAATCAACCATTAATCATAAAGTTAGGTGGCGCTGCACTTTCTTGTAGCGAAACGTTGAGCAAGCTTTTCGGGGCAATTTCACAGTACAAACAGCAAGCGCAGCGACCTATCGTCATCGTTCATGGCGGTGGCTACCTGGTTGATGAGCTGATGGGCAAGCTCAATCTAGAGACCGTAAAAAAGCAGGGCCTACGTGTCACTCCGTATGACCAGATTCCTGTAATTGCAGGTGCTCTGGCTGGTACAGCAAACAAGCTTCTTCAAGGACAAGCGATCAAAGACGGCCTCAATGCTGTGGGTCTAAGCCTTGCTGATGGCGGTTTATGTCAGGTAAGTGAGCTAGACCCTGAATTGGGTGCGGTAGGCAAAGCAGCGCCGGGTAATTCTCAGGTTCTGCAAGCCATCCTAGATACGGGCGCACTGCCAATCATTAGCTCAATCGGTTTGACTGACCAAGGTCAATTGATGAACGTCAATGCAGACCAAGCTGCTGTTGCTGTCGCGGGTGCATTGGATGCAGAGTTGGTACTGCTATCAGATGTGAGCGGCGTTCTGGATGGGAAAGGTCATCTTATTCCAAGCTTAAACCAGCAACAAGCGGACGAGTTGATTGAAGGCAAAGTCATCACCGACGGCATGATCGTTAAAGTACAAGCGGCACTTGAAGCAGCTAATGACCTTGGCCGCCCAATTGAAGTCGCGACCTGGCGCTACCCAGACAAACTGGCACAACTATTTTCAGGTGAGAGCATCGGTACTCAGTTTTTACCTCAGTAACATGTTTTTATCTCAGTAGCTTCTGAACTCAGAAAGTGAAGTTAAAGAATTAATTAAGTCGAATGGATAAACCCCGAGGAGCTGACCGCCAAAGTGCAGGCCCGGGAATTTAGGAGAAACTCAAATGAGCAAGGTTAAAGTTAATAAAGTTGTTGTAGCCTATTCTGGCGGTCTAGATACTTCGGTAATCATTCCGTGGTTAAAAGAGAACTATGATTGTGAAGTAGTAGCGTTTGTGGCCGATGTTGGTCAAGGCGCAGAAGAGCTTGAAGGCATTGAAGAGAAAGCGAAAGCGTCTGGTGCTTCTGAGTGTTACATCGCTGACCTAAAAGAAGAGATGGTTGCAGACTACATCTTCCCAACGCTAAAAACGGGTGCTTACTACGAAGGCAAATACCTTCTAGGCACATCAATGGCTCGTCCAATCATTGCTAAGGCGCAAGTTGAAGTCGCACGTAAAGTGGGTGCTGACGCTCTATGTCACGGCTGTACTGGTAAAGGTAACGACCAAGTTCGTTTCGAGGGTGCGTTTGCTGCACTAGCACCGGATCTACACGTAATTGCACCATGGCGTGAGTGGGATCTTGTGAGCCGTGAAGAGTGTCTAGATTACCTAGCAGAGCGTAACATTCCTTGTACTGCTTCTCTAACCAAGATCTACTCGCGTGATGCAAACGCTTGGCACATCTCTACAGAGGGTGGTGTACTAGAAGATACATGGAATGCGCCAAACGAAGATTGCTGGGCATGGACTGTAGACCCAGAGCAAGCACCAAATGAATCTGAAACGGTAACGCTGAAGGTTGAAAAAGGTGAAGTGGTTGAAGTAGACGGCGAAGCAATGACGCCATACAACGCACTGGTTTACCTTAATGAAAAAGGTGCGAAGCACGGTGTTGGTCGTATCGATATCGTAGAGAACCGTCTTGTAGGTATGAAATCTCGTGGTTGTTACGAAACTCCAGGGGGCACGATTATCATGGAAGCGCTGCGTGCGGTTGAGCAACTAGTGCTAGACAAAGCAGCATTCGAATTCCGTGAAGAGCTAGGTGTTAAGGCTTCTCACCTTGTATACGATGGTCGTTGGTTCACTCCGCTATGTAAATCAATCCTAGCGGCGACAGAAGAGCTCGCACAAGATGTGAATGGTGAAGTGGTTGTTAAGCTATACAAAGGTCATGCAACTGTGACTCAGAAGCGTTCTGACAACAGCCTATACTCAGAAGAGTTTGCAACCTTTGGTGAAGATGAAGTTTACGATCAAAGCCACGCAGAAGGCTTTATCCGCCTTTACTCTCTATCAAGCCGTATCCGTGCTCTAAACAGCCAAAAGTAACGAATACAGTTACTTAAGATACTGGAAACTGTTCAAAGCCCATTCGCTATTTGTTTAGCGAGTGGGCTTTTTGTTTGGTGAATACGCATCGGTTTTTACGACTGAATGGCATATAATCCCATCTCACGGCTGCAAGAAATCGTTTTTATCAGTCATTGGTGAATAAATATGTAAAAATAATGAATTTATACTTTATTTTTAATCTGATTTGCCGTAAGTTTAAACCATTAGAAAAAGACTGAATTTCAATCAGGCTTATTATTTGCAAAACACAGTGAGCACTGGGCAATTAGGAGATACGCAATGGCATTATGGGGCGGGAGATTTACCCAAGCAGCAGATACACGGTTTAAAGACTTTAACGATTCACTTCGTTTTGACTACCGCTTGGCTGAGCAAGACATTGTGGGCTCAATTGCCTGGTCAAAAGCTCTACTGTCGGTTAACGTTCTAACTGCAGAAGAACAGCAAAGGCTTGAACTGGCGCTGAATGAACTGAAGTTAGAGGTGATGGAAGATCCTGAGCAAATCCTACGTTCGGATGCTGAAGATATTCACAGCTGGGTTGAACAGCAACTGATCGGTAAGGTTGGTGATCTTGGTAAGAAGCTGCACACCGGCCGTTCTCGTAACGACCAAGTAGCGACAGACCTAAAACTTTGGTGTCGTCAGCAAGGTCAGCAATTGTTGATTGCGCTAGATCGCCTTCAAAGCCAAATGGTGAATGTGGCGGCTCAGCATCAAGGGACCGTTCTACCGGGATATACTCACCTTCAACGTGCTCAGCCTGTCACCTTCGCTCACTGGTGTCTGGCATACGTTGAGATGTTCGAGCGTGATTACTCGCGTTTGAATGATGCAATTAAGCGTCTTGATACTTGTCCTCTGGGTTCTGGTGCTCTTGCGGGTACAGCATACCCAATGGACCGTGAAGCGCTGGCGCATAACTTAGGTTTCCGTCGTGCAACACGTAACTCTCTAGATTCAGTCTCTGACCGTGACCATGTGATGGAGCTGATGTCGATTGCTTCTATCTCTATGCTTCATCTGTCACGTCTTGCGGAAGATATGATTTTCTACAACTCTGGTGAATCAAACTTCATCGAGTTAGCAGACACCGTGACATCAGGTTCATCTCTGATGCCACAGAAGAAAAACCCAGATGCGCTTGAACTTATCCGTGGTAA
Source organism: Vibrio sp. Isolate30 (assembly GCF_022397975.1). NCBI lineage: Bacteria > Pseudomonadati > Pseudomonadota > Gammaproteobacteria > Vibrionales > Vibrionaceae > Vibrio > Vibrio sp. Isolate30. The sequence goes on along the minus strand of NZ_JAKEUS010000006.1, from coordinate 148,768 downwards.
GACCGGCCGTGTCTACGGTTCACTGGCTGGCATGATGATGACAGTGAAAGCACTACCTTTGGCTTACAACAAAGACATGCAGGAAGACAAAGAGGGTCTATTTGATGCTCTAGATACTTGGAATGACTGTATGGAGATGGCGGCGCTTTGTTTCGACGGCATCAAGGTCAACGGCGAACGTACGCTAGAAGCGGCGAAACAAGGTTATGCAAACTCGACAGAGCTCGCTGATTACCTAGTAGCGAAAGGCATTCCTTTCCGTGAAGCGCACCATATTGTCGGTGTAACTGTTGTCGCGGCGATTGCTAAAGGCTGTGCTCTGGAAGAGTTGTCTATCGCAGAGATGAAAGAATTCTCTGAGGTGATTGAAGAAGATGTTTACGACATCCTGACCATTGAGTCGTGTCTTGAGAAGCGTAGTGCTCTGGGTGGTGTATCACCAAAACAGGTGGCTTACGCGGTCGATCAAGCCGAGAAGCGTCTCGCGCAGCGTGATACCTCGATTGTTAAGGTGCGCCCTGCACGCTTGACCGATGTTGAAGCGCTGGAAGGTATGGTGGCGTACTGGGCGAATATGGGCGAGAACCTACCACGTTCACGCAATGAATTAGTACGTGATATTGGCTCGTTTGCGGTCGCTGAGCATCACGGTGAAGTGACGGGTTGTGCATCACTTTACGTATATGACTCTGGCCTAGCTGAGATTCGCTCTTTAGGCGTCGAAGCGGGTTGGCAAGGTCAAGGACAAGGCTCTGCGATTGTTCAACATCTTGTAGAGAAAGCACGTCAGATGGCAATTAAGAAGGTGTTTGTATTAACACGTACACCAGAGTTCTTTATGAAGCATGATTTCTTGCCAACGTCGAAGTCGCTACTGCCAGAGAAAGTGCTTAAAGATTGTGACCAGTGTCCTCGTCAGCATGCTTGTGATGAAGTCGCACTAGAGGTCAACCTTGTGGAACAAGTGATTGCTAAGACAAACGTTGCATAAAGTGTTGATTTTAAAGTTCTTAGAAAAAAGATAAAAAAAGATCGTTTTTCTGGGAACAAATTAAGGGAAGCACGGTCTATTAAAGTACCACTGCTTTTTCTTAGAATTTTCTAAGAAAGCCCTGAAACCGATTGGCTTCAGGGCTTTTTTTATGTCTGCTACTTTTTCTGCCAAACCAGTTAATCGGTCATTTACCTCAACGAGTCGCAGTGTTGTTTAACTGGTTGACGATCTTTTTCGATTCTTTCTTCTTGGTAAGATAAGCCACTTCATGATCCAATGGATCATCAACAGTCCGCTAAAGGCGCTCGCAGCCATTAAAAGTGCTATCGCATTAATGCTCTTTGGTTGGTCTGAGAAAAATAACCACCAGACTCCCCAGCTCAGAATCGATAACACCATCAACTGATTCATGCAGCGTTGGCACCGTCCGAGTTTGTCGCGGATTTTTTCGCTTTTATTGCAATGCTTACATGTCATCTTGGGTTGAATTCGCGTTATCCTAATGGTCTTTGATAATAACACGTCACCCTATGGTTAATCACGGTGACACCGAGAGAGAAAGTGATGATTGAACGCCAAGAAACCAAACAACGTATGAGCCGTATCGTAAAGCACAACGGTACGATTTACCTATGTGGTCAAGTGTGTGCGGATGCGACACAAGGCATCAAAGAGCAGACTCAAACCATGCTAGACAAGGTAGAAACGCTACTTGAGCAAGCGGGTAGTGATAAAGAGCACATGCTTTCTGCAACTATCTACCTGAAAACCATGGATGATTTCCAAGAAATGAATGCAGTATGGGATGCATGGGTACCAGAAGGTCACGCACCAGCTCGCGCTTGTGTAACAGCAGACATGGCTCGTGAAGCGCTATTGGTTGAGATCTCGGTAATTGCTGCAGAGAAGAACAGCAGCTGCTGTTAATCATTCGACTAACATAAGAGATTCCAGATATCTCGTCCCTCGATTCTGGAATGACGGGTTAAGTTTTGGTTTAGTGTCTTAAATAAACCAACGTCATTCCCGAAAGCGACGAAGGAGCGTAATCGGGAATCTGTTATTTGCTCGTTGCCAAAAACAAAAAGGAAAGCCAATGGCTTTCCTTTTTAGTATCTAATCTATGTGTTCTGTCTCAATCTATCGAGATTAACAACCTGGACCACAGTCTAGACAGTGTTTCACCATCTCTGGGCCTAAGTGCAGTTTCGCATTGAGGTCACGCAGTGCGGTTCGTACACCTTCTTCAATCACTGGGTGGTAAAACGGCATGTCTAACATTTCTGATACCGTCATCTTGTTCTGGTGTGCCCATGCTAGCAAGTGCGCTAAGTGCTCTGCGTTTGGTCCCATCATCTCCGCACCCAGGAAGCGACCTGTCCCTTGCTCACCGTAAACGTGCAGAATACCTTTGTTGCGTAGCATCACTCGTGAGCGACCTTGGTTCTCGAAAGACACTTCACCCGTAGCGAAACAGCCACATGTGCCTAATCGGGTAGTGATCTCTTTGTAGGTTTCACCGACCATCGCGATTTGCGGATCAGAGAAAACCGCTGAGATTTTAGAGCGGCGCAGCCCTGCTCGAATCTCTGGGAAGCGACCAGCGTTATCACCCGCGATACGTGCTTGGTCTGCTGCTTCGTGTAGCAGAGGCAGTTGGTTACTTGCATCACCGGCAATAAATATCGATGGTAGCGATGTTTGTAGCGTGTAATGGTCGGCAATAGGTACACCACGCTCATCTAACTCTAGAGAGGTGTTCTCTAGACCAAGCTTGTCCGTATTCGGACGACGGCCAGTTGCAGCTAGTACGTACTCAACGATGTTGGTTTCTAGTTCACCTTGCTTATTGATAAATTGAATTTCAACACGTGGCTCACCAGATTCAATGGTAATACGCTTCATGCTTTCGATTTTTACATCAGCATCTAGGTAAAACTCTTCGTTAAAGGCTTTGTTTGCGTAAGCCATAATTTCTGGGTCGGTCACAGGGCCAACTTGACCACCTAAACCGAATAGTTTGGTTTGAACCCCCAGACGATGTAATGACTGGCCTAGCTCTAAACCAATGACGCCTGGTCCAAATACGGCAACGGATTGCGGTAAATCATCCCAGTTGAACACGTCATCATTGATGATCAGACGATCGCCCAGTTCATTCCAAACTGCAGGGTAGGCAGGGCGAGAGCCTGTCGCGATCACAATGCGTTTAGCATTCACGACAGTATGGTCATCGATTTGAAGTGTGTTGTCGTCTAAGAATTTTGCATAACCAACAATCTTGTCTTGCGCAGGAATTTCATCGACGCCTTCTAAAACAAAACCAACAAAACGGTCACGCTCGCGTTTCACTCGGTCCATTACTTCGCGGCCGTTGATGGTGGTTTCACCTTGTGGGTGAACACCAAATGCCGGTGCTTTTTCGATTTGGTGAACACTTTCTGCTGCAGCAATCAGCAATTTAGAAGGCATACACCCAACTCGAGCACAAGTGGTACCGTATGGACCACCTTCAATCATCACTACACTGTCAGTGTGTGCTTTTGCAGCACGGTACGAACCTAAACCAGCTGTACCGCCCCCGATAACTGCGACATCGACATTGACTTGTTTCATAATAATTTCTCGCAATGGTTAAATTAAACTTACGCGACTCCCTCCAACTCTGATGGTGCATTGAGAGTCAGGATAGTGGCGTTTTGTGGTTTGTTTTATTAGGTTTAGCCTGTGGCTGTGGATAAAGCGAGCCACAAGCTAGATTCAACCCGATAGGGTTAGCCAACCCACTGGTAAGCGGGTTAGCAATTTGGCATTGATTAGCCTAGGAAAGTTTCTAGCTCTTCGCTACCACCGATGTGTTTACCACCGATGAAAACTTGAGGAACTGTAGAGCGGCCAGAGATAGCACGCAGGCTTACTGTTGTTGCATCTTTACCTAGTACCACTTCTTCGTAGTTTAGGCCTTTGTCGATTAGGTTCTGTTTTGCTTTCATGCAGAACGGGCAACCTGGCTTAGTGAACACTGTGATTGACTCTTGCTCTTTGTGCTCAGGTGCAATGTAGTTAAGCATAGTGTCTGCATCAGAAACCTTGAACGGGTCGCCTGGTACGTCTTCTTCGATGAACATTTTCTCTACCACGCCGTTTTTAACCAGCATGCTGTAGCGCCATGAACGTTTGCCAAAGCCAATGTCGTTCTTCTCAACTAGCATGCCCATGCCGTCTGTGAAGTCACCGTTACCGTCTGGAATGAAGGTGATGTTTTCAGCTTCTTGGTCTGCTTTCCAAGCGTTCATTACGAATGTGTCATTCACTGATACACACAGAATGTCATCAACACCGTTCTCTTTAAATACCGAGTAAAGCTCGTTGTAACGTGGCAAGTGACTTGAAGAACAAGTTGGTGTGAATGCGCCCGGTAAGCTAAATACGATAACCGTCTTGTCTTTGAATAGCTCTTCTGTTGTAACGTTAACCCAAGCATCACCTTGGCGAGTAGGGAATGTTACTTGAGGAATTGATTGACCTTCTTTAGATGCAAACATAATGGTTTCCTTAGAGATTACTTTTAATTTGGTTCGTATAGAGCTTAGCGTTTTTCTGCGCTCTGTTTCGTTTTGTTGAGCCCATTATTAGATAAATCCTTTGATAGCTCTAATCGTTTGATGTTATGGTTTTGATAGGTATTTTCTATTAAGGGTTCTCCTTTATAGGAAGTGCATTCTTTACACCTTAGGTAAGAGACCAATCATGAACATTCGTGACTTTGAATACTTGGTGGCTTTAGCCGAGCATAAACATTTTCGAAAAGCCGCAGAGGCGTGCTTTGTCAGTCAACCTACTTTGAGCGGCCAGATCCGTAAGCTTGAAGAGGAGATCGGATTACAACTGACTGAACGTAGCCCAAGGAAGGTAATTTTTACTGAGTCTGGATTGCAGCTGGTGGAGCAGGCTAAGCGTATCTTGAATGAGGTGAAGACTTTTAAAGATATGGCGAGTGGTCATGGCGATGCGATGACTGGACCAATGCACATTGGCTTTATTCCGACAGTGGGGCCTTATATCTTGCCTAAGATTGTTCCTCACTTGAAGGAACAGTTCCCAGAACTCGAGCTGTTTTTGCATGAAGCTCAAACGCACCAACTGGTGAGCCAATTAGAAGATGGTAAGCTCGATTGTCTAGTATTAGCTGCGGTAGATGAGACCGCTGTTTTTAAAGAGATCGACGTTTATGATGAGCCACTAAGTGTTGCGGTTCCATGTGACCATGAATGGGCCGAGCAAGATAGCGTCGATATGCTTCAGCTCAATGGTAAAACCGTATTGGCTCTTGGTGATGGTCACTGTCTCCGCGACCAAGCATTGGGTTTCTGTTTTGCAGCCGGCGCACGAGATGATGAACGCTTTAAAGCAACCAGCCTTGAAACGCTGCGTAATATGGTAGCTGCTGGTGCGGGCATCACGTTGCTTCCCGAGCTATCCCTGCCAGCTGAAAAGAAAAAAGACGGCGTATGCTACGTGCCTGCGGTGAATCCAACCCCTTCTCGTCGTATCGTAGTCGCATACCGACCGGGATCGCCACTGCGTGGTCGATTCGAACAGCTTGCAGAAGCGATTCGTACGCAATTAGAAAAATAACGCTATAGAGCTTAAAGTTTACAGATAAAAAGAGGGCTGATACTTAGGTATCAGCCCTCTTTAATTGGTGCTTAGTTGGATTAGAACAGCTCTTCTTCAGCGTCACCTGATGATGAGTAAATATCATCACCAAAGCGCTCGCTGATGTACTCTGTAGGTTCAGTGCCTTTCACGAAGTATTCAAACATCGAAGAACCATCAGATTTGTTGGTCAGGAGACCGGTGTCTCTATCAATTCGCACTCGTACGATATCTTCTGGGATCTCTTTACGCTGCGCAGGTACATCTTTCAGAGCTAAGCCCATGAAGTCGACCCAAGCTGGTTGTGCGGTTTTAGCACCCGCTTCCGCACCAGTAATCTGGTCTTTACCTAAATTACTGTTGTTTTTAGTGCGACCTAGGTTGCGGTTATGGTTATCAAAACCAACCCACACGGTCGCTACAATGCCAGGGCCGTAACCGCTGTACCAAGTGTCTTTTGAGTCATTGGTTGTACCGGTTTTGCCACCAATATCTCGACGCTTCAATGGTTGAGCTCGCCAACCAGTGCCGTTCCAACCTGTGCCTTCGCGCCAGTTACCACCGCCCCAGATGTTGCTGTACATCATTTCACGAACTAGAAACGCGGTCTGCTCTGAGATGACTTGTGGCGCATATTGCGTTTCGGCATCAACGTCTTGCTCAGCAAACTCGTCAGCAACAGGATCTGCTTCTAGGTTCGTTTCACAGTCTTGGTGACAAACGACTTTTGGTGAAGCTTCAAATTCTACGTCACCAAATGGGCTTTCAACACGGCTGATGTAGAAAGGTTCCACATAGTAGCCACCATTCGCAAATACCGAGTAACCTTGAGCCACTTTCATTGGCGTTAAGCTACCTGCACCCAGTGCGATGGTTTCCGAGCGAGGTACTTCATCAATGTCAAAACCAAAGCGTGTTAGGTAGTTACGAGTATCATCTAAGCCCACTTCACGTAGTACACGTACCGCCATTACGTTTTTCGATTGTGCTAAGCCAATGCGAAGACGAGTTGGACCCACATACGTTGGTGGTGAATTCTTCGGACGCCACGCTGTCCCTTGGCTCTTATCCCATTGGTTAATCGGAGCATCGTTGATCAGCGATGCTAGCGTTAAGCCTTTGTCGATAGCCGCAGAGTAGATGAAAGGCTTGATACCTGAACCTACTTGACGGATTGATTGGGTTGCACGGTTAAACTTGTTGTGAACAAAGTTGAAACCACCAACCATAGAAAGTACAGCGCCATTATCAGGGTTCATTGCGACAAAGGCGGTGTTTGCATTTGGCACTTGGCTTAGGCGCCAGTGAGTTGGGGCAGCATTAGCGACTTCAGTTGCCTCTTCACTCTCTTCGGCCGTTGCTTCTTTGCCAGAGATAGTTTCGCTACGAACCCAGATCTGTTCACCTACTGCCAAGATCTCTTGTGCGTTTGATGGGGCAGGGCCTTGGCGGTCGTCAGTTAGGAACTTACGTGCCCAGTTCATGCCTTGCCATTCAATCACGCCTTCACCTTGGTTTTTAACCCAAACGTGAGCGCGTTGAGCATCTACTTTGGTCACGACAGCCGGTGTTAAATCACCATAGGTCGGTTGTGATTTTAGGTGTTTAACAATCTGTTCTTGATCCCAAGCCGCTTGCTCGGTTTGCCAAAGTACTTTTTCAGCACCACGATAGCCGTGTCGCTCATCGTAGTTAAGAAGGTTGGTGATAGCTGCGCGGTTTGCGGCATCTTGCAGAGTTGAATCAACCGTCGTGTAGACCTTCATACCTGATGTGTAAGCATCTTCACCGTAGCGCTCTACCATCCAAGCACGAGCAACTTCTGCGACATAAGGTGCGCTCAGTTCGATCTCCGCGCCGTGGTATTTTGAGACTAACTCTTCGGCACGAGCTTCATCGTACTCTTCTTGAGTAATGTATTTCTCATCCAGCATTCGACCTAGAACCACGTTACGACGATTGGTCGCACGCTCTAGTGAGTAGATCGGGTTCATGGTAGATGGCGCTTTTGGCATACCGGCTAGTGTTGCGATTTCACTTAGGGTCAGATCTGGAAGATCTTTACCGAAGTAAACGCGTGCAGCCGCACCGAAACCATAAGAGCGGTGACCCAAGAAAATCTTGTTCACGTAGAGTTCCATGATCTCTTCTTTGCTCAGCAGTTGCTCGATGTGGATCGCGATGAAGATCTCTTTGATCTTACGCATGATCTTTTTCTCATTAGATAAGAAGAAGTTACGCGCAAGCTGTTGGGTAATCGTACTCGCGCCCTGTTTTGCTGAGCCAGACATAGCAACAACAATCGCAGCACGAGTAATACCAATCGGGTCGATGCCAGGGTGGTCGTAGAAGCGGCTATCTTCGGTAGCGATGAGCGCTTCAACTAAGTGACGAGGAATTTCGTCGTAGCTGACAGGGTTGCGTCGCTTTTCACCAAATTGAGAGATCAATTTGCCGTCTTGACTGAAGACTTGCATTGGCGTTTGAAGTTCAACATCGCGTAGTGTCGCGACATCTGGCAATTCTGGTTTTACGTAATAATAAAAACCAAAAATTGTACTGACTCCAAGAATCATGCAAACCAATGTAAATATGAATAATCGCTTTATGAACTTCACCGGATAATCCCTGATTAGTTAAGGCTGATAAGCAGCAAACCCTTGTACTCTAGACTAAAAACTTAGCTTTCGTTTATTAACGCTTATTTAACCAATAATCACAACCCCTATATAAGCAACGAAATGCTTGGCATGTCAGGAGCTGGTATGGGTTCGTCATTAGTTACAGGTATAGATATAAACAATCACAGCATCAAAGCCGTGGTTTTAAAGCCCGTTGGAGAGTTATATGCCTTAGTGGGGTACAAAGAACTGCCTATTACGGACGACATTTTCACAGATAACCACACCTTGGAGTATCAGAAAACTGTAAAGAAACTCAAAGAACTTAGGAAAGGCTTACCGTTTGGCTGTCGTCATGCGGCCATCTCAGTCCCAGATAATACCGTGATTAGCAAAATCTTGCAGATAGAAAGTGACCTGGAAGACCGAGAAAAAGAGTTCTCTATCTATCAAACCTTCGCTCATCAATCGCCTTTTCCGATTGAGGAACTTAGCTTGGATTTCATTAAATTGGATGATAAGCGATTTGGTAAAGGTTCAACCACCAGTTACCAGGTTTATGCGACGCGCAAAGAGGTGGTGGAAAGCCGCTCTCAAGCGCTGACCAAAGCGGGTTTTCGTCCAATTGTGGTCGACACTCAAGCCCATGGACTGCTCAACATTTGGCAGTTGGCAACTCGACTTTATCCAGAGAAACAGAGTTGGATCATCATCGATATTGGCGTGAATCAAACCTCGCTCGGGCTTATCCCTCAAAGCGGGGTGCCTTTCTTTAAAGACATCGCATTTGGCACTCAAGCACTCTATCAGTCAGAGCATTTCGGAGATGTTTCAAGCCCTTTTGGTTCAGTAGAGCAGACCCAAGCCTTTACCGTGAATCTGATCGAAAAACTCAAACGGCAGTTTCAGCTCTATGCGTCGGTTAACTCGTTGCAGGCGTTACGAGGGATTTGGTTGATGGGAGAAGGGGCAGAAACACCGATGCTCGTCGAGCAACTAGAGCGTCACTTTCAGCTGGCTTGTGAGCCTCTTAACCCATTAGCCCTGTTTGAAAATAAAGCTTCTACTAAGCGTTATAAGAATATGGATCGCCATGTCTTTGGTATTGCTGCAGGGATGGCCGTGAGTGGCTTGAAATGGCAAGGAGTGAAGCATGTTGCATCAAATTAACCTCCTTCCTTGGCGTGATGAGCTTCGAGCGCAACACAAGAAACGCTTCATTCAGTTGGTGATCTTAGGCACCTTGATGGCGGTCATGGGGCAGTGGGCGATTGGGCACTATTTCCAACAAGAAAAAGCCCGTCAGCAAGCCCGTCTTAATTATCTGGAACAGTATATTGGTCAGCTTGATAAACAGATTCGTTCTTTGAAAGTGGCAGAGCGGGAGCATAAAGCCATTCTAACTCGTTTAGACGTGGTGGAATCTTTACAGTCTGGGCGCAACAAAACCACTCACTTTATGAATCTGATGCCTGAACTTATCCCAGAGGGCGTCTATGTCGATAAGATTAAAATGAATGGGCAAGAGATTGAGATGTCTGGGATCAGCGACAGTACCGCACGGCTTGCCACCATGCTCGATAACCTAGAGCGTTCTCCTTCCCTTAATAATGTTGAAATGCACTCTATTGTGCATAATCGCAAGCGTTTTAATAAAGAGTTTCAAACCTTTAAGGTTTCATTTGGTTTTATTCCCCCCTCAGTAGAGCAGACGCAAGCACTTAAGGCAGCTCAAGGGGCGTCACATGGTTAATTTTCAAGATCTCGATGTCGATGAAATTACGGAGTGGCCGCTGTTACCGCAGCTGTTGGTGATCGTTTTACTGATGTTAATCATCCAAGGCTTCGGAGCTTGGTTCTATGTGATGCCACTCAATGACGAGTTAGAGCAGATGAAACAGCAAGAGCAGACGCTAAAAACCACCCTTCGAATTAAAGCCAATAAAGTGGCCACTTTGCCTGCGTTGCAGAATCAACTCGATGAATTGACCAGTCGTTACGACTATCTACTTGAACAGCTACCAGTGCAAAAAGAGTTGGCGAGTATGCTTGCCTCAGTCAATGAGCTCGGTCTAGATAACAAACTCACCTTTACACGCATTGATTGGGGTGAAAAACAGAACAAGGCCTTCTTATATAGCTTGCCTCTGAATATCGAGCTGACAGGTGATTACCATGAAATTGGTGACTTTTCCGCAGCAATAGCCAAGTTGCCGCGCATCATTAACTTTGATGATGTGACTTGGCAGAGGGTCAGCCAAGAGAGCAGTACTCTGCATTTTCGTGTTCGCGCATACACCTACCAATTTAAGGCAGAGGTGAAAGATGAATCTCGTTAGAGCCTTGCTGGTGCTGTTGATTGTCTCTGTTGTTGCCGGATGTAAGGCCAACCAAGATTCGTTAGAGGATTTTGTTGTGCAGGTAGAGGCTCGAGCACGTAAAGATGTTGAGCAGTTAGGACCTACCTCTGAGTTTGTCGCTGTGCAATATCAGCAAAAGACCCACCGCCCACCGTTTGAGTTGCCCAAAGAGGCGATTGTACTGACACAGCCTAAAGCGAAAAAGGATTGCTGGCAGCCAACGCGACGTAGTCGTACCGGGAAGTTAGAAAAATACCCGCTTGACCAGTTGCGACTCAAGGGAGTTATGGGCAGTGGCAGTCAGGTGTCTGGCCTTGTTCAAACTCCAAAAGGCAATGTCGTTAAAGTGCAGAAAGGCCAGTTCATTGGCTTAAATAATGGACGTATTACTAAGGTCACCAGTCAGTACGTAATGATTAATGAAACCCTTCCAGATGGTCTAGGTTGTTGGCATCGACGCAATGTCCGCTTAGCTCTCAAATAAACCAACCACATGCCGTGGATTAGAGATGTAAATATGATTAAAGGAATAAATAGGGGATTGAGCCGAGTGTACCAAGCTGCTTTCGTTGTGTTGCTATGCTGCGTCACAGTTGGGGTAAAAGCGCAGACACAACCTAATGAACTGAAGAGTATCGACTTTAGAGTCAATCAAACGCGTGATGCGGTGATTGTCATAGAGTTGGCATCGAGCAGTACCGTCGTCGATGTACAGAAAGCCCAAGATGGCTTGAGTATAGAGTTACTTAATACTCAAGTGACGGATGACAAATTGTACCTTTTGGATGTGAAGGATTTTTCAACCTTAGTGGAAGACATTGAGGTGTTTAGAGAAACGCCGAGCGTTCGTTTATTCGCTAGCATTAGCGCTGACTACGACTATGAATATCAGATTAACGGGCGAGAAATCGAGGTGGTTGTAAGTGAGCCCGTGGTCGTTGAGAGCGAACCTGAAAAGAACATTCTCGACAAAGAGGGCAAGCTTATCTCGATTAACTTCCAAGATATTCCTGTGAGGAACGTGTTGCAGCTCATCGCTGATTATAACGACTTTAACTTGGTGGTTTCAGACTCTGTAGCGGGTAACCTCACACTTCGTCTTGATGGGGTGCCATGGCAGCAGGTGTTAGACATCATTCTTCAGGTCAAGGGGTTAGATAAGCGTGTTGATGGCAATGTGATATTGGTGGCACCGAGAGCGGAGCTCGATCTACGAGAGCAGCAAGCGCTTGAAAAATCGAGATTAGAACAAGAATTAGGGGAGCTTAAGTCGGAGATCATTAAAATCAACTTTGCCAAAGCCACCGATATTGCCGATATGATTGGCGGTGATGGCACCGTTAGTATGCTTTCAGATAGAGGCAGTATCACCATTGATGAGCGCACCAACTCGTTATTGATTCGAGAGTTAGCCGAGAATATCTCGGTGATCCGTGAAATAGTCGAGTCACTCGATATTCCGGTAAAGCAGGTTCAAATCGAGGCGAGAATTGTCACAGTCACTGAGGGCAATTTGGATGAACTTGGTGTCCGCTGGGGTGTTTCATCGACCAATGGTAGCTTTAAAGTTGGGGGATCCATTGAAGGTAACTATCCAACAATTCAGCCATACAACAGTGACGATGGCGGTGATGACTCTAGTGCAATTGACAACTACCTTAACGTCAATCTTGGTGCGACCTCTCCCAATGCATCGAGTATCGCTTTTCAAGTGGCGAAATTAGGCTCAGATACTCTGCTTGATCTAGAGCTTTCGGCGCTCCAACAAGAGTCAAAAGCAGAAATTATCTCCAGTCCTCGTTTAATTACGACCAATAAGAAGCCCGCTTATATTGAGCAAGGGACAGAAATCCCTTACTTGGAGTCGTCTTCGAGTGGAGCGACATCGGTGTCATTCAAAAAAGCCGTATTGAGCCTCAAGGTGACACCACAAATCACGCCAGATAACCGCTTGGTGCTAGACCTTAGCGTAACCCAAGATAGACCCGGGCAAGTGGTGAAAACGGGGACAGGTGAAGCGGTAGCAATCGATACTCAAAGAATTGGCACTCAGGTACTGGTTAATAACGGAGAAACCGTAGTGCTGGGAGGGATTTTTCAACATAGTGTGAGCAATACCGTCGATAAGGTGCCCGTTCTTGGGGATTTACCGCTTTTAGGCGCATTATTTCGCCGAAGTTATGAAAATGTAGGGAAAAGTGAACTGTTGATCTTTGTTACACCTAAAGTTGTGATTCAATAAGGGGCAATTAGATCAAAAATAAAGTTGCATTAGTGGCACCTAACCTTGATAATTTCGGGTCTTATCACGAATTATCTGTGAGGAATCGGTGCCACGGGCCTTTTAATTTCAGTATTAGTACTGACCTACCTTGTGGCGATGTCATTGAATTAACGTTGTAAATTACTGCTAAACATGGCTGAGAAACGCAATATTTTTCTTGTTGGCCCAATGGGCGCCGGCAAAAGTACAATTGGTAGACACCTAGCTTCCCAACTGCACATGGAGTTTCTAGACTCTGATACTGTGATCGAAGAGCGCACTGGCGCAGACATCGCTTGGGTATTTGATGTAGAAGGTGAAGAAGGTTTCCGTAAACGCGAAGAATCTGTAATCAACGATCTGACAGAAGAACAAGGTATTGTTCTTGCGACAGGCGGCGGTTCAGTAATGAGCAAAGAAAACCGTAACCGTCTATCTGCACGAGGTATTGTTGTTTACCTTGAAACAACAATTGAGAAGCAACTTGCGCGTACAAACCGCGACAAGAAGCGCCCTCTACTTCAAACGGATAACCCGCGTGATGTGCTAGAAGATCTAGCAATGACTCGCAACGCACTGTACGAAGAAGTGGCGGACTACACAGTTCGTACTGACGACCAAAGTGCAAAAGTGGTAGCCAACCAGATCGTAAAAATGCTAGAAGAACGTTAAGTTCATTTTTTCGGAGAGCAAACCATGGAACGGATTACGGTCAATCTAGCTGAGCGTAGCTACCCTATCTCTATTGGCGCCGGGTTATTTGAAGACCCGGCGTACCTTTCTTTTTTATCCGGTAAGCAAAAAGTGGTTGTGATCAGTAATGTCACAGTTGCCCCTTTGTATGCGGATAAAATCTTATCGCTTTTGAGTGACGTTGGCTGTCAAGCATCTCTACTAGAGTTGCCTGATGGTGAGCAATACAAGACGCTTGAAACCTTTAACACCGTAATGAGCTACATGCTTGAAGGTAACTACAGCCGCGATGTGGTGGTGATTGCCTTAGGTGGTGGTGTGATTGGTGATCTTGTCGGCTTTGCTGCGGCATGTTACCAGCGTGGTATTGATTTTGTTCAGATTCCTACGACTTTGCTTTCACAGGTAGACTCATCGGTAGGTGGTAAAACAGCCGTTAATCACCCTATGGGTAAGAACATGATTGGCGCCTTTTATCAACCTAAGTCTGTCATCATCGACACTAACTGCCTGTCTACACTGCCTGAGCGTGAGTTTGCGGCGGGTATTGCTGAAGTGATCAAGTACGGCATCATTTACGATGAAGCCTTCTTTAGCTGGCTCGAAGAGAACCTCGATAAGCTGTATCAACTTGACGAGCAGGCACTGACTACGGCGATTGCGCGTTGTTGTGCGATTAAAGCTGAGGTTGTGGCACAAGATGAGAAAGAGTCAGGAATCCGTGCGTTATTGAACCTAGGTCATACATTTGGTCATGCGATTGAAGCAGAACTAGGCTATGGTAATTGGCTACATGGTGAAGCTGTGTCATCTGGCACGGTTATGGCTGCTAAAACGGCGCAACTGCAAGGCTTGATTACCGAGCTGCAACTTGAGCGTATTATCTCTATACTCAAGAGTGCGAGGTTGCCAATTCATACTCCAGAAAGCATGTCTTTTGAAGACTTTATGAAGCACATGATGCGCGATAAAAAAGTGCTCTCTGGTCAGCTCCGTCTCGTTCTACCGACTAGCATTGGTACAGCTGAGGTGGTTGCCGATGTACCTCAGGACATCATCAAACAAGCGATTGATTTCTGTCGTACGCTTTAAGCAAGAAGTAACGTTACTCTGAGCTGTTGTGGCTCAGAGTGACAATCTCGACGTTTGGTTGATTTGTCAGTAGGGAAGCCTAATGAGTTTGGCTCATGAATTAAGAGTATTGGAGTTAGAGTCTCAGGTTGAGCTGCTAGAGCGGTTACAACTCCTCACCAATTTTGGTTCAAACTTAGTCACTGTCGCGGGGCAACCCGGTTCAGGGAAAACATGGTTAGCACAACGCTACCTTGAGGCTTGGGCTACAGATAAAAATCAATGCCTACTATTTTGTCACCCCAATCAAGAAGACCAACAACACCGTGCGCTCATTCTGAGCCAAATTGTTTCCGATCCTCTTTTTAATCAACATGACTCTTTAAGCGATAGCTTGACGCGAATCCTTGATGGCGATTCGTGCGATGTCGTTATCGTGGTTGATAATGCCCACCGTTTATCGGAAGTGTTAGTGTCTGAGCTGTGGCTGTTGGTGCTCGAAGCGCAAAGCAACCCCCAATGGACGATTAATGTTGTTCTGTTTTCAGAAGCGGGACATTTAGATTCTCTGTTAACTCGTTTGAGTTATGGGCAAGAGCATAAACCCATTGATCTTGAGATTGAGCCTCTTTCAGAACAAGAGGCGCTGCAGTTTTTTGAGTCGCTGGTGGTGCGTTATGTTGAAGACGATATGGAAAATCGGGTACGAAGCGCATTTCGAAAAGCCGCGCCTCTACCGGGTGAGTTAATGGCTCTAGGAGAGTTAAAAGTGGAAAAAAGGATTATTATTCGCTCAATTATTGGCTCGCCAACCAACGTCGCAATTTTGGTTGCCTTACTTTTGGTTGTGATTGGTGGTGGTTACTGGTGGATGCTAAGTCAACCAACGCCAGACGACAAAGCTGAATCTCTGATTGCTCCTATTGAGCAGACCGCGATTCCTACCTTTGAAACCAAAGAGAGCAAAAGCGATGAGAACTTGGAAGATGTCACTGCGCCAGAGTCTGATGGTGGTGATAGTTATGTCGGTGCAGAGGATGATACGTCTTCTTTACCACCCGTTGTGGTTGAAGAGACAGTCAGCGTTGGGGCAGAGCAAGATACTCAGCAGCGCGTTGTTATTACATCAGACGTCGTTGATGCGCTTTTAGAAGGCAAGCCAGAGACGGTTGATACCCAAAACATTGATGATGCAGTAGAGGCAAACAGCTCTCCAAGCACTGAGCCTGTTGCTCCGTCACAAGCGGCACTAGAAGCTTCCAGTGATGATGAAGGCTCTGCTCGTGAACAAGCCGAGCTAGCAGCCCAAGAGGCAGCACAAGCCCCTGCGAAAACCATTACTTTCTCGTTTGCCAGAGATGAACTCAAAGCGTTATCACCACGAGCTTATACGCTGCAGTTAGGCGCAATGACTGAGCTTGAAGATGTTCAATCTTTTATTGAGCAGTACGATATTGTTGATGATGTTCGAATTTACCCAACAGTTCGAAATGATGTTGAGTGGTTTATTGTCACCTATCAAGATTATCCAACCATTCAAGTCGCGCGAGATGCGGTTGAATCCTTGCCAAAAGGCTTGCAAGCACTGGAACCTTGGGCAAAATCGATGAATCAGGTGCATCGAGAGATAGAACGTGCGAAATAACGCTGAGCTTCGCCTCAAAATATGTTACATTCCGCAGCCTTATTTTTGAGTTGATAGATAGAGCAGTAAATGAAAAAGCAGCGTGCCTTTCTAAAATGGGCTGGTGGTAAATATGGCCTAGTAGAAGATATCCAACGCCACTTGCCGCCTGCTCGTAAATTGGTGGAGCCATTTGTTGGTGCTGGTTCTGTGTTTTTGAACACGGATTATGACCAATACTTGCTGGCAGACATCAACCCTGATCTGATCAACTTATATAATCTCCTCAAAACCGATCCTGAGACCTATATTGCGGAAGCAAAACGCTGGTTTTGTCCTGAAAACAACCGCAAAGAAGCGTACTTAGATATTCGCGCTCAATTCAACGATACTGACAATGTGATGTACCGTTCTTTGGCATTTTTATACATGAACCGCTTTGGTTTTAATGGCTTATGTCGTTATAACAAGAAGGGGGGGTTTAACGTGCCGTTCGGTTCTTACAAAAAACCTTACTTCCCTGAAGCGGAGCTTGAGTTCTTTGCCGAGAAAGCCAAGAAAGCAACCTTTGTTTGTGAAGGCTACAGCGAAACCTTTAGTCGCGCTCGTAAAGGCTGTGTCGTTTATTGCGATCCTCCATACGCACCGCTATCAAATACCGCAAACTTTACCTCTTATGCAGGTAATGGCTTTTCACTTGATGACCAAGCTGCACTTGCTGATGTTGCTGAGAAAACGGCAATGGAGCGTGGTATCCCTGTATTGATCTCTAATCACGATACGACTTTGACACGTCGCCTCTATCACGGTGCCGATCTTAACGTTGTAAAAGTGAAGCGAACCATCAGCCGTAACGGTGCAGGTCGTAATAAAGTGGATGAGCTGCTGGCTCTGTTCCATGCAGAGAAAAACCAACCAGCTTCTGAGTAGCAACGCTTTACCGAGTCAATTGACAGATTGTTTCTACAGGTGGTGTTACTGACAACGGACTTGGCACTTTGATAAACAATTCCTTGGAACTGCTAGGATCTCTTTCATCGGTTAGGTAGAATTGCGCACCAGATAGTCTTGGGTTTGAGCCTTATATTTGTGTATGAGATGCCACCAAGGCGGTGATATTCGCATTTTACTCACTCTTAAGAGGTCTGGTATGAAAGATTTTCTAATCGCTCCATCTATTTTGTCTGCAGATTTTGCTCGTCTTGGTGAAGACGTAGAACGTGTTCTTGCAGCGGGTGCCGACGTTGTGCACTTTGATGTGATGGATAACCACTACGTACCAAACCTGACTTTTGGCGCACCTATCTGTAAAGCGCTTCGTGACTACGGTATTACCGCACCGATCGACGTTCACCTAATGGTTAAACCTGTCGATAACATCGTACCTGATTTCGCTAAAGCCGGTGCATCGATGATCACGTTCCACGTTGAAGCTTCTGAGCACATCGATCGTACACTACAGCTTATCAAAGAGCACGGCTGTAAAGCAGGCGTTGTATTAAACCCAGCAACACCGCTTTCATGCCTAGACTACATTATGGATAAAGTAGATTTGATTCTACTGATGTCGGTAAACCCAGGCTTTGGTGGTCAATCTTTCATTCCTCACACTTTAGATAAGTTGCGTGCGGTTCGTAAGATGATCGACGAATCAGGCCGTGACATCCGTCTTGAGATTGATGGCGGCGTAAAAGTAGATAACATTCGTGAAATCGCAGAAGCGGGCGCAGATATGTTTGTTGCGGGTTCAGCAATTTTCAATCAGCCTGATTACAAAGAAGTGATTGATGAGATGCGTGCAGAGCTTGCAAAAGTTAACGCATAAAAGTAGAACTAGGGTCTGTTGACCTAAACTAAAGAATTTAGATAAAGGGGCTGATTGGCCCCTTTTTTACGTCTTATTGCTCAACTCATAAGGCGAATACAAAAAATAGGAAAGTAAGATGTCATTAAGCTCAATAAAACTGATTGCCTTTGATTTGGATGGAACCTTATTAGATAGCGTGCCAGATCTTGCGGTTGCCGCGGACCAAGCGTGTCAGGCGATGGGATTCCCTGCAGTAAGCGAAGAGGAAGTACGTGATTATGTGGGCAACGGTGCCGATGTTCTTATCGGACGCTCCTTGAGCCGCAGTCTAACGGTAGATCCAAACCTAGAGTCAGAGCTGCTAAAGAAAGCGCGTATCTTGTTTGATGATTTCTACGAGCAGGGTGGGCATAAGCTAAGCCACCTTTATCCATCAGTAAAAGAGACCCTGGCAGAACTGCACAAAGCAGGCTTTACTATGGCGTTGGTAACTAACAAGCCGTCAAAGTTTGTGCCAGATGTACTAGTGCAACACGGTATCGATAAGTACTTTGTTGATGTGTTAGGTGGTGATTCGTTCCCAGAGAAGAAGCCGAACCCAGTAGCGCTAAACTGGTTGCTAGAAAAGCACAACGTAGAAGCTGACGAAATGTTGATGGTCGGTGATTCAAGTAACGACATCAAAGCGGCGAAGAATGCGGGTTGTCACTCGTTCGGTCTGACTTATGGCTATAACCACGGTGAACCGATCTCTGCATCAAACCCTGACTATGTGGCCGATAGTGTCGCGCAATTACTCGATGTTGTTCTCGTTTCAGCATAAAGCGTACAAAAGTTAGTTAAGCTACTGGCAAAATACTTGTCAATGAGTACACTGGATGAGCCGCACAGAAGAGCTGTGCGGCTTTTCTATTTTTAAGTTAAGAAGCTAGTCTGTAAGACGCAACGTTAAACAAACTGAGTTTAAAAGCTAGCAAGTAAGCAAAGGAATTAAAACCATGAGCAAGCCCATCGTATTGAGTGGTGTTCAACCATCTGGTGAACTAAGTATCGGTAACTACTTGGGTGCTCTACGTCAATGGCAACAGATGCAAGATGACTACGATTGCCAATACTGTGTTGTAGACCTTCACGCGGTTACGGTTCGTCAAGATCCGAAAGCGCTGCATGAAGCGACTCTAGACGCACTAGCAATCTGTCTTGCTGTCGGTGTTGATCCAAAGAAGAGCACGCTATTTGTTCAGTCTCACGTACCAGAACATGCTCAACTTGGTTGGCTTCTTAACTGTTACACACAAATGGGTGAACTGAGCCGTATGACTCAGTTTAAAGACAAGTCTGCACGTCACTCAAATGACGTAAACGTAGGTCTGTTTGATTACCCAGTGCTGATGGCTGCAGATATCTTGTTATACGGTGCTCACCAAGTGCCAGTAGGTAGCGACCAGAAGCAGCACCTTGAGCTAGCGCGTGATATCGCGACTCGATTCAACAACATCTACTCTCCTGAGCAGCCAATCTTCGAAGTGCCAGAACCGTATATCCCAACAGTGAATGCACGTGTAATGAGCCTGCAAGATGCAACTAAGAAGATGTCAAAATCAGATGATAACCGTAAGAACGTGATTACTCTTCTGGAAGAGCCTAAGTCGATCATTAAGAAGATCAACAAAGCGCAAACAGATGCGGAAACACCACCGCGCATCGCTCACGACTGGGAAAACAAAGCGGGTATCTCTAACCTAATGGGTCTGTACTCTGCAGCAACGGGTAAAACGTTTGAAGAGATTGAAGCGCAGTACCAAGGCGTAGAGATGTACGGTCCATTTAAGAAAGATGTCGGTGCCGCGATCGTAGAGATGCTAGAGCCAATCCAAGCGGAATACCGCCGCATTCGTGAAGATCGTGCCTACATGGACGCAGTAATGAAAGCGGGCGCAGAAAAAGCTTCAGAGCGCGCAGCAGTAACCCTGAAGAAAGCATATGAAGCAGTAGGTTTTGTAACTCGCCCATAGTATTTACGGACAAGAATTGTTGATTGGAAGCCCCTGCAATGCAGGGGCTTTTTTGTATCTAGTGGAATGTAATTTGCCAAATAATGCATGCACGTACTCAATATATAACTGCGGTAATTAATATATATATTTGTAAGCGCGCGTAATCAAAATCACCCTAGTTGTTATGTTATACCAATTATCTCAACTATAAAATTTAGCCTTATTAATAATTCACTTAACATCAACTTAAATAACTTTCTGAGATGTAGAGCAATATTTTAATAATTTAGATGAAATGCTCTATTGCACATCACCCATTCTGTTGAATTTATAATCAACCCCGTAATATCAGCGACATAAATGTGAAATGAACCTCATTTATGGTGTTTATCGCTTTATCTGGTTACATAAAAGTAAGAGATTACACAGGTTTAATATAAACAAGTAGGCTTGGCTACATCCAGAATCACTGTGGTGAATCTGTGCTTTTTCACGCGTAAATTTTAATCGAAATCATATTTATAAAATAAATGGTTGAAATTTTTTCGCGCTAACTGGCTTTGGAACGATATTCCATTACGAGTGTTGAATTTAAGGAAATAAGTGATGTTAAAAAGAAATGCAGTGGCGCTAGCTATTTCTTCTTTGTTTATGGCATCGGCAGTAAATGCCGTAACTATTTATGAAGATGAGAATGGTGACTTCGTAAAACTTTATGGTGAGGTCGGCGTTGGTGGTCATATTGGCGCTAACTACGAATACGGTGAGTTTTACGCAGACCAAACCTTCATTGATGACTCATTCGCAACCATGGGTGTGAAGGGCAAACAAGACAAGATGCACTATCGCTTAGAGCTGGATTATGAGCGTGAGAACTGGGAATACGGTTCAGGTGATATGGTTCTGGCGATCGACAAGGTCTTTATTGGATACGACCTGTACAAGAGCAAGAATCAAGAACACTACGTAGAGGTAGGTCTAACCGATACTGCATTTGATGATTACGACAAGTGGGGTGACTTCACTTTTGATACCACGGTTGAAACCGGCGAAGCGGGCGACCAAGACATGACCGTTAAGTACGAAGGTAAATACTTTGGCGCAATCAAAGTTGGCGCTTCGTACACCAACCGCGCTGAATCATCTTCTGGCTCTGAGCTTGGCGAAATAGTGAATGGTTACATTGGTTACTTTGGCGATCGCTTCTCTGTCGTTGCTGGTGCAGAAGGCCGCGGCGGTTCTGACGGAAAATCGAAATATGGCGAGCAGCGTCTGCTAGGTGCTGGTGCTCGCCTTGCGGTAACAGAAACTTTTCATCTTGGTGTTAATGCTTTCTATGAAGAAGAAGATATTGGTAGCTGCATTGTTGAAACACCGAATCCAGACACTGGAGTCCCTGAATGTACTCTGTACTCTGAGTATGAAACTCAAGAGAACAAGGGTTATCTAGCGTCTGCGAAATACCAGCTCACAGAACAGTGGGAATTCACAGCATCTTACAACGTTGAAGAGTATGAAAAATGGGCCATCAAAAACGCTGACCACATTGCAACAGGAGGTGTAGGCGATTACTACAGCTGGGGTGATGAGCGTGTATGGGGAACATTGGGTGTTAACTACCGACCAACTGGTTCGAGCATTATCGCATTTGAGTGGAACACTGGTGAAGCAGCTCAAGACGCTTACGCTTACGCTCGCGTTTACTTCTAATTAAATCAGAGAGATATCGAAATGAACAAAAAAATGACTCTACTCGCTGGTGCGATTAGTAGTGTGCTTAGTGGCGCGGCACTGGCTGATATTAATGATGTAATTATCACTGAGTATGTGGAATCGAGTGTAGATTCTTATGCAATTAACAGCGCTATTGAAATCACTAACTTCGGCACCTCAGATTTTACTTTTACAAATCATGCTTTGTATTACAGCAAGTATAACAACAAGGTTTTGAAGCCTGATGACAGCACTCCAGTATTAGAAAATGTAACTATTCCTGCGGGTAAGTCGATCATCGTTGTTGCTGATAATGCAACAAAAGATCTGAAAGATGCCGTAGCAGCGAATGGCGCGACAATTGTTTTTTCTGGTAGTCACAACGACCAAAATGGCGGTACAGCAATTGGCCATGACGCATTGAATTTCAATGGTGACGATGCAGTATGGATTGGCTCAGCGTCTGATCATACAAACGTGCATGACATTATTGGTGTTAATAGTTCTTGGGGGAAAGAAGTCACTCTGCGCCGCACTAATGATGCCAAATCCCCAGACTCTAGTTATGAAGCTCTGCATTGGGTAAACAAGGGGACGGATGTTTACACTGATTTAGGTCTTCCAACACTAGAGACCCCACCGCCGCCGCCGACACCGCCTGTAGATGTTACGATTTCAGAAGTCCAAGGTAATGGAATGTTTTCTCCTTTGATTGAAGAGGAGTATGGCAGTGATCTGAAGGATGACAAGGTATACGAGACAACGAAGAATTTTAAAGTGACAGCTCGTGTGGCGCATGTCCTAACAAGTGCTAATCAGGGAATATCGAAAGGTTTCTTCTTGTTCGATGATGATGAAGATCCAATGACATCCAATGGCTTATTTGTAAATTCTGAAAAAGCAACTAGCTCGATGCTTGGTCAAGAGATTACGGTTGTTGGTAAAGTGCGTGAGGAGTTAGGCCAAACTCAATTTGCTCTTGAAAAAGATGGTGAATGGAATGTGGTAAACAGTACTCCAGTCTTAACTCCTGCTGTTGAGCTTAAACGTCTTAAAGGCGACGGTGCTTCATTCGCTAAAACGCTAGAGCGTCACGAAGGTATGTTAGTGAAGCTTGTTGAAGATATGGACGATACTAAAACAGGCAATCAAGACATGCGCGTGACACGTGCATTTGCGTTCGACTTTGAGCTTTATCATAAAGAACAATATCGCAACAACATTGCACTTGCATATGAGGAACCCAACTTCCACCCGAACCAAAAGTATGTTGCAGGTAGCTTTGAATCTTTGGCAAAAATCCAGCAGAACAAAGATGCCACTTTATTTTTAGACAGTGCGACTGCGCCAAGTAACGGTAAGATCCCTTACTATCCACAATTTAACGATGACCCAAATAAATATCCGATTCGTATCAACGATGGCATCAAAAATGTAGAAGGTGTGATTACCTACAGTTTTAGCGAATATCGTTTGGTGCCAAAAGCTGACTTTGTCATGAAAGATACAGACATTACAGCTAATACCCCTCGTACTGTGGCGAATACTGATAAGAGATCACCTGACTACATGCTTCACAACATTGATGTTGAAGAGTCTTATGGTGACCACGGCTTTACAATTAAAGTCGCAACACAAAACGTATTGAATTACTTCAACTCACCATATGGCGGTTCAAGTAATTCATTCGGTGATAATCGTGGTGCAAAATCGCAAGAAGAGTTTGAGCGTCAAGAAGCCAAGATTGTAGAAGCAATCTTTAGCTTAAATGCTGATGTACTTGGCTTAATGGAAGTTGAGAACAATGGCTTTGGTGACTTTGGCGCAATTAAACAATTGCTGGCCAAAGTGAACGCTAAGTATGACGAAGAAGATTACAACAAACGCCATTACTCGACATCACAACACAACCGTTATGTATTTGTAGGTTTCGATAAGAACGGTGACACAGTCCTAGATGAGCAAGACACAATTGGTACTGATGTCATCACGACAGGCGTTATTTACCGTCCATCTAAGGTGTCTTTAGTATCAGGTAAAGTGATTCCAATGCCTGAACAGCACGCACCAATGATTGTTGATTCATCGGGTGCACCGATTGTCGACGACACTGGCGCTGTTCGTGAAAGTGGAGATAACTACCAGCGTAATACTGTGGCAGCAACGTTTAACGTGCTTAGTACAGGTAAACAACTAACGGTCGCGATCAACCACCTTAAGTCGAAAGGTTCAACTTGTTATGAAGACTGGGTTGGTTGGGAATCTTGGGAAGGTTTTGACCCAGTAAATGATGACGTTCGCAATGACGATTACCAAGGTTCTTGTGAGAACTTCCGTTCTGCAGCTGCGTACCATCTAGGTACTGAAATGGCTAAGATTGGCGGCGATCAAGTTGTGCTAGGGGATATGAACTCTTATGCGTTTGAAGACCCAATGTTGATTCTAACGGACAACCCGACAAATAAAGAAATTTACGCGTCAAGTTACACCTCTGTAGATGGCAAAGTGTTTGAGCTAGATGGTCAACAAATTACTAAAACGTTTGGCTACTTAAATGCCCTAAACCTGAAAACACCAGCAGGAAAAACGGCATGGAGTTACTCGTACAATACTGAGATTGGCTCTCTTGATCACTTACTGATCACACCTTCTCTTGAGAAGCGTTTAGTGGATGCTGTGGATTGGCATATTAATGCGCCAGAATCATCTCTATATGATTACAGCAACTATAAGAAAGCGTCAGACGAAGTGAGCAACCCGTTCTACGAACAGTCGCCATTCCGTTCTTCAGACCACGATCCTGCGATGGTAACGCTTGGTTACACCTATGGTGAAGCGGGTGAAACATCAGTGAAGATCGCAATTAAGAGTGGTCGTGCTGATATCGGTTTCCCTGTTTCCAAAGACGCTAAATCTGGTGACATCGCGGAAATTGCTATCTCTCCTCGCCCTGCGAACGTAGGTCTACCAAAGGTCACACTGAGCAAAGATGGCGAACAGACAGTTATGTTTGATGTCGCTGGTCTTGAGGCTGGTGAGTACACCTTTACGATGACTTTGAAGCGTGATGCAGTAAGTCGATCGGATTCTGCATCTCAAGTGATTGAGTCAAAATCAATGGCTACGGATATCGTTAAACGAGATTCAAGCAATGTTAAGCCAGTTACTGAATCATACGATGGTTCAGGTGGTAGCTTTGGCTTCGGCGCTCTGTTGTCACTGATTGGTCTTGGTTTCCTACGCCGCCGTCGTCAGTAATTGATAAAAGGGTTAGTAATTTTCACTAACCCTTTCTTTTGAGTAAAGCTAAGGAAACACTGTGTTGACTTGGCTGATATGGATATAAATTTGTTTACCTTTGAGGTTCAAACATGAAAAAAAGTTTAATAGCGATTGCTGTTGGTGCGGTTATTGCGCCTATGGCAAACGCGAATATCATCATCTCTGAGATCACTGAAGGCTCAGGGAGCAATAAGGCAATTGAAATCGCCAATGTCGGCTCATCTTCTGCCACTTTGGATGGCTATACGGTCGATCTTGCACCGAATGGTGGAGATTGGAAC
The DNA here is from genome assembly GCF_022397975.1 of Vibrio sp. Isolate30. Classification (NCBI taxonomy): domain Bacteria; kingdom Pseudomonadati; phylum Pseudomonadota; class Gammaproteobacteria; order Vibrionales; family Vibrionaceae; genus Vibrio; species Vibrio sp. Isolate30. The sequence continues at coordinate 123,403 of NZ_JAKEUS010000006.1, read as the reverse complement.
AGCAGCCAATCTTTGGATGGCGTGACGCTGGCTTCAGGGCAAACTTATGTCATTGTTAATGCAAGTGCGGCGGATGAATTAAAAGGTAAGGGTGACGTTGAGTCTACCGTAACTTACTTCAATGGTAACGATACTGTCGCTGTGCGAAACAATGGTACTGTTGTTGATATCGTCGGTGCTGGCGACGGCCAGGACTTTAATAAAGACGTTACATTACGAAGAACAGATATGTCTCCAAGTACAACTTACGACGCAAGTAAGTTTGAAGTTGTAGATATGAATGATTGGAGTGACTTTGGCAAGGTTGAGTTGGGTGGTGGTGCTGGTGAAGTTGTTATTACAGAATATGTAGAAGGCAGTTCCAACAACAAAGCAATCGAACTCTTTAACAATGGTTCTGAAGACATCGACCTAACCGGTTATAAATTAGTTCGTTATAAAGATGGTGACGAGAATCCATTGGATATGGTGATCTTTGACGGACAAATATTACCAGCGAAATCGGTATTGGTAGTTCTACATGACTCAGCAACTATCACTCTAGATGATGGCGTAAGCTCCATTAAGGGCGCTTTATATCACAATGGTGGTGATGCTGTTGGTCTCTTCAATGGTGACACATTTATCGATGTAGTAGGCGCCGTTCCAACAGCAAGTGGTTGGGGTAAAGATGTTACATTACAAAGAAATGGTACATCGCCGTCTGCGACTTACAATGAATCTGATTGGACAGAGCTAGCCACAGATACATTTGACGGCCTAGGTAAAGTCAACGGTTCAGTTAACCCAGACCCTGATCCAGATCCGGACCCATCACCAGATACATTGATCAGTCATCTTCAGGGGGATTCTTGGGCTTCTCCATATACAGACCCAGCCAACGGTAAGTTCATCTCGGATGAAGCCTTCACAGTAGAGGGTGTTATCACTGCGATTCAAAGTGAAGCGCTTGATGGTGATGTTGCGGTCGGCTTCTACATGCAAGATGAAACGCCAGACAGCGATCCGAAAACTTCTGATGGTATCTTTGTTGTCGGTGACGTGACCGGGCTGAGCATCGGTGACAAAGTTCAAGTAACAGGCCCAGTGCAAGAAAACTTTGGTTGGACACAAATCCCAGCAACGGCTATCAAAGCGGTTGGAACGGGTTCAGTGACGGCTGTTAATCTTGAGCAAATCTCTTCAGACTCTGAGTTTGACTTCACACTTGAACGTCATGAAGGCATGCTGGTTAACCTGACTTCGACGGTTGATATGCGCGTTTCACGCAGCTACAGCTTGGATGAAGGACCTAAGCGTTACAACTTAGTTCTAAGTCAAGGTAAAGCAAATGTTCATCCGAACCAAGCGAACTTCCCTGGTACTGACGAAGCAGCTAAAGCTGCGGACTGTAATGATGACGCACGCTTAGTGGTTGAATCGTTTAAGAAAGATACAGTTGGCGCTCCGGCTTGGTATCCAGATTTTGCTAAAACAGATATTGATCAAAACGGTTCAACCGAAGATTTCATCCGTGTTGGCGACCGAGCAAGTAACCTTCAAGGTGTGCTTGGGTACTCTTACTCAGATTACCGTTTCTACGTAACAGAAGAAGCGAACAACGATACTTTCATTGCACGTGGTAACAACCGTGACGTAGCACCTAAAGTTGATGAAGGTGACGTTCGTATCGCAACATTTAATGCCCAAGAGTATTTCAATAGTTTACAAGGTGGCGGTGAGAGCAATGATTTCTTAGCTCACGACGCGACGCCCGGTGCACAAGACTCAACGCAGTTTGATCATCAAACAGCAAAACTTGTGTCTGCATTAACTGCGCTTGATGCCGATATCGTTGGCTTGATGGACATTGAAAACAACGGTTTTGAAGAAAGCTCGGCGATTTCTTACCTAGTGACTCAGCTTAATGCTGATCTTCCAGAGGCTAAGCAGTACAACATTGCTAGCAGTGAAGGATTAACAACGGTAGGTGAGCTAGCGACAGCAAACTTTGTTATTTTCCGTCCGATCACCGTAGGTCTAGACTCACTACAAGTGATTCCAATGCCGAAACAAGAAGCTGAAAATGGTGAGTTTACGACTCAGCACGCAGCGGTTGTTCCAGTATTCTCATTTAAAGATCGTGAAGAGAAACTTGTGGTTGCAGTAAACCACTTTGCGGATAAGGACCAAGTTTGTCTAGAAGATACATCGGACGATGATCGCCAAGGCGGTTGTGAAAACCTACGTGTGTCTGCTGCGGATTATCTAGGCCAGAAGCTGGCTGAGATGGAAGGCGAAAAAGTCATTCTTGGTAGCCTAAATGCCTTCAATAACGAAGATGCAATCACAGTACTGACTGATCGTTCAGGCGCACCTGAAAGCTATGAGATCAAAACGGCTGAAAAAACCTTTATCGGTGACGAGTCTCTACACGAAGAAGGTGTGGTTGTTACTGATAGCTACGGTTTTGAGAACGTAATGGAGATTGTAGATCCAAATAGCTACAACGTAGTTCAAGGGGATGAGAATGGTAGCCTCGACTACATTCTGACTTCTGCGGGACTTAAATCGAAAGTTATTGGCGCAACCCATTGGAATATCAACGCAGGCGAATCTCAAACTCTGGACGCTAAGCACGAATTGGGTCAAGCCTACTCTGACTCGTTCCGCGCTTCAGGACATGATCCAGTAGTACTATCGATTGCCTTTGCGGGTAAACCAATTGATCCAGTTGATCCTGTGTTCCCAGATCCAGATCAGCCAGTACAACCGGGTACGCCAGTAGAACTTCCTGATGAGCCAATCAATGAGCCTCGTCCTGAGTCTCCGATTGGTGGCGCTACCTTTAACCACTTTGTTGATCTGACTAAATACTCAGACTCTGCTTACTTGAAAGTGGGTGATGAAGTGTCGGTGAGCTTCAACAATGCAACTCAAGCGTTTGTAGCAACCTCTTCAAATGTTCAAAAAGACGTGCTTGATCAGTTCGAGATTGCGCTGGGCTGGACGGAAGTCCCTATCTCTGGTTTAGAGATCGGTGACTACACAGTAACAACAGCTGTTGAAGGTAAAGTGATTGAAACGCAGCAAGTGTCTATTACTCAAATGAGTGACTCTGGCAGCGATGGTGGTTCATTTGGCCTAGGCGGTCTATTGAGCCTATTAGGACTTGGCTTCCTACGTCGTCGTTTTAACAAGTAACCTCATTGCATTAAGGAGTAGGGGCTTCGTTGTCCCTAATAAAAAGTATGAAAAAGACACTACTGACTTTACTTATTCCATGTGCATTCAGTGTTAATGCGGCATATGAACAAGCACATGATCCACACGTTGTCGGCACGCTACCTAAGGTAACTTGTCAAACCACGATTGTTGAGCCACCAGTTCCACCAGGTGAAGTGCACAACCCTGATGGGTACTACGACAGCGCATTGAATAAAACAGGCGATGAGCTGAAAGAAGCACTGAACAACATCATCTCAACAGGGATTACACAGCTCTCTTATGGCGATGTATGGGATGCACTTGCGACTACTGATGAAGATCCTAACAACAGCAGTAACGTAATTCTGATGTATACCGGTCGCTCACAGCTCAAAACATTTACCAGCAGCGGCAACAACGATGGTGATGCTTGGAACCGTGAGCATAGCTACCCTAAATCGAATGGTGAGTTCAATGACAGTCGTGCTGCGGCATATACCGACATTCACCACCTTCGCCCAACAGATGCGTCTATCAACTCTGAGCGCGGCAACCTAGAGTTTGATAATGGTGGTTCGCCAACTTCAGAGTCTCCGGAAGCGGGTAACTTAAAAGATGGCGATTCATTTGAGCCTCGTGATGAGGTGAAGGGTGACGTTGCTCGTATGATGTTCTACATGGCAACGCGCTATGAAGGCAAAGATACCAGCGATGTCTCTAACCCAGACCTTGAACTTGTGCCAAGCGTAACTAATAACGGCACTGCTTTAGGTAATGTTTGTGTACTTCTAGAATGGAATGAGCAAGATCCAGTGGATCACTTTGAATTTAACCGCAATGGCAAAATTCAAAAGATTCAGGGCAACCGTAACCCATTCGTAGATAACCCTCATTGGGTTGATACCATCTTCGAGAAAGATTGTAAGTAATCTAAGAAAAACGATATGAGGCGCCTAGTGCGCCTCTTCTTTATGGGGCTCGTTTAAATAGTAAATAAGTAGAAAGACTTGCCTTTCTAATCTCTTACTGCACAATACACATCCTATTGTTCTCTTCAATACGGTTACGATTTACGTATGTTACTTATCATCGACAACTACGACTCTTTTACCTACAACCTGTACCAATACTTTTGTGAGTTGGGTGCAGAGGTCAAGGTTGTGCGTAATGATGAGATTGATATCGCCGGCATTGAAGCGCTTAAACCAAACCACCTAGTGATCTCTCCTGGCCCATGTACGCCTGACGATGCAGGTATCTCGCTTGCGGCTATCGAGCACTTCGCGGGCAAATTACCTATCTTAGGTGTCTGTCTTGGTCACCAAGCGATTGCTCAAGTCTTTGGTGGTGAAGTCGTGAGAGCCAGACAGGTAATGCACGGTAAAACCTCTCCGATTCGTCACACTGGGAAGAGTGTTTTTCAAGGGTTGAATAACCCACTGACTGTTACGCGCTATCACTCCTTAGTGGTGAAGAATGGCACCTTGCCGGACTGTTTTGAACTGACATCTTGGACAGAATTTGAAGATGGCCTTATGGACGAAATTATGGGTTATCAGCACAAGACTTTGCCGATCGACGCAGTACAATTTCACCCTGAATCGATTAAAACAGAGCAAGGGCACCAACTACTGGCTAATTTTCTAGCCCGCTGAGTGTTTGAATCCTTCTGACACCGATCACTTTTTATAACATTTATAGATGTGAATACCGTTTTTTGTGTCTATGCAAAGTTATTCGCGTTATTTCCTCTCGATCCCCTCTCAGAGCTTGATCTGTCTGCATTTCTTGTTTGTTAAAGCACGTCTAAGTAAAAAAAGCTTCATAAAATAGATACGTTGATGCATAAATAGTCATAGGTAGTAACGTTCGCCTGGCTATTTAGCGTGGCGAAAGAATAATCTACTATTGAAAAGGTTAATTAAATGTAAATATAATGCTGCAGCAGGATGATGGCGAGACAAAATACCTTTGTCTCAGATATGAACCATTACGCTTATTTTGCGAAGCTTGCAGTATCGAGAAGGAATGTGTGATGACAGTGGAAAATAAAGTGGAACGTAGTCTATTTGATGAGGTCATGGTGCCTTGTTACAACCCTATGGAAATGATCCCAGTAAAAGGGGAAGGGGCACGCGTTTGGGATCAGCAAGGTCGTGAGTACATCGACTTCGCTGGTGGTATTGCGGTGAGCTGTTTGGGTCACTGTCACCCAGCGATGGTTGACGCTGTGACAGAGCAAGCAAATAAGCTGTGGCACCTAAGTAACGTTATGACTAACGAGCCAGCACTGCGTCTAGCGAAAAAACTAACAGACGTGTGTTTTGCAGAGAAAGTGTTCTTTGCAAACTCAGGTGCAGAAGCGAACGAAGCAGCACTTAAGCTTGCTCGTCGTTGGGCAGCAGACGTTCATGGTCCAGAAAAATCTGAGATCATTGCATTTAAACAGGGTTTCCACGGTCGTACATTCTTTACGGTTACTGTTGGTGGTCAAGCTGCATACTCAGATGGCTTTGGTCCTAAGCCAGGAGACGTAACGCACCTTCCGTACAATGATATCGAAGCACTAGAAGCGCATATCTCTGATCGTACTTGTGCTGTGATGATGGAACCTCTACAAGGCGAAGGCGGCATCATTTCTCCAACATCTGAGTTTGTAAACACGGTACGTGAGCTGTGTGATAAGCACAATGCACTGCTTATTTTCGATGAAGTTCAAACGGGTAACGGCCGTACTGGTAACTTCTACGCTTACCAAGGTTTGGGTGTTACACCGGATATCTTGAGCACGGCGAAATCACTAGGTGGTGGTTTCCCAATCGGTGCAATGCTAACGACCAATGAATTAGCGCCACATCTAAAAGTGGGTACTCATGGTTCAACTTACGGTGGTAACCCACTAGCATGTGCGGTTGCAGAAGCAGTTGTTGATGTTGTTAGCCAGCCAGACACACTTGAAGGTGTGAAGGTTCGTGAAGCGTTATTCCGTGATGGCCTAGCGAAAATTAATGAAAAATATCAAATCTTTAGTGAAGTTCGTGGCAAAGGCCTACTACTAGGTGCGGCTCTGAATGACGAATGGCAAGGCCGCGCGCGTGACGTATTAGTTGCTGCGGGTAAAGAAGGTCTAATGGTGTTGGTTGCGGGTGCAAACGTGGTTCGTTTCACACCATCACTTGTGATCACTAAGGAAGAAATTGAAGAGGGCTTAGCAAAACTAGATAAAGCAATTGCTTCGCTAGTATAAGCCTCAAGCGGCGTCATAGAAATGATCGCCACAAGAGCGATCTCATGACGCACAGCTCAAGGCCCAAGCTTAATGTTTTGGGCCTGTTTTGCATCTGGAGGGAATAATGATGCTTGTTGTACGCCCAATTAAATTATCTGATTACGATGCGCTACACACATGTGCGGTCGAATCAGGACATGGATTCACATCACTTCCGGTTAATGAAGAACTGTTAACCAATCGAATTACACACTCTGAATACAGTTTTGCCAAAGAAAACGTAACTGAGCCGGGTGACGAAGGTTACCTAATGGTAGGTTTTGACGTTGAAACTGGGGAAGTTGCTGGCACGACTGGTATTGAAGCCTCGATTGGCTGGGACGTGCCTTTTTACTCTTACCACATCAGTAAAGTGGTGCACTCGTCGCAACGACTTAAAGTAAATAACGTCGTTAAGCTACTGACATTTGGCAATAACTACACAGGTTGCAGCGAGATTTGTACACTTTTCTTACGCCCTGATTACCGTAAAGGTTTAAACGGTCGCCTAATGTCTAAGTGTCGTTTCCTATTAATGGCTGAGCACCCAGAGCGTTTCTCTGAAACCATTTTCGCGGAGATGCGTGGCGTGTCGGACGACGAAGGTAACTCTCCGTTCTGGCAGTGGCTACAAGAGCACTTCTTCTCAATCGACTTCACGCTGGCGGATTACTTAACGGGTATCGGTAAGAAAGGCTTTATCGCTGACCTTATGCCGAAACTACCAATTTACATCAACCTCTTGAGCCAAGAAGCTCAAGACGTGATTGGTCAAGTGCATGAAAAAACACGTCCAGCATTGAAACTGCTTGAGCGTGAAGGCTTTACCAACCGTGGTTATGTCGACATCTTCGACGCTGGCCCAACGGTTGAGTGTGACTTGCGTAATATTGAATCAGTTCGCCACTCGATTCGCGCTCAGGTTGAAATTAGTGAGCATGCAAGCTCTCAAGATTACCTGATTGGTAACACCTCATTTGAAAACTTCCGAGCGGTCGCTGCTAAAGGTGCTTATGACCAAGCGAGCGGTAAAGTGATTCTTGCGCCAAACGTGGCCGAGGCATTGGAAGTTAAAGAAGGCGATTTTGTTCGTATGTTGGCTCAATAGAGCTCGATGGTTAGTCAAAGAAGGATAGAAGTATGACTCAGTGGATTGCAGGGCAATGGGTAGCCGGTCAAGGCGAAGCGATGACATCAGTAAGCCCATACGACAACCAAGTAGTATGGAAGGGCGACAGTGCGACACCTGCTCAAGTTGAATCAGCGGTCGCTGCGGCGCGCGAAGCGTTCTTAACTTGGAAGAAACTTAGCTTTGCCGAGCGTGAAGCAATTGTGCTTAAGTTCGCGGAAAAAGTGAAAGAGAACAGCGAAGAGATCGCACAAATCATTGCTAAAGAGACGGGTAAACCAATCTGGGAAACTCGCACTGAAGCTGGTGCAATGGCAGGCAAGATTGCTATCTCAATTCGTGCATATCACGACCGTACCGGTGAATCATCACGTGAAGCTGCGGGCAACCAGATCGTTCTGCGTCACCGCCCTCTAGGTGTTATGGCAGTATTTGGGCCTTACAACTTCCCGGGCCACCTGCCTAATGGTCATATCGTGCCTGCATTGCTATCGGGTAATACAGTTGTATTCAAACCATCGGAGCAGACTCCGTGGACAGGTGAGTTTGCGATGAAGCTTTGGCAAGAAGCTGGCCTACCTGCCGGTGTAATTAACCTTGTTCAAGGTGCTAAAGAGACGGGTATTGCTCTAGCGGATGCGAAAGGCTTAGATGGCGTGCTATTCACCGGCAGTGCTAACACGGGTCATATCCTACACCGTCAGTTTGCTGGTCAACCGGGTAAGATGTTGGCACTAGAAATGGGTGGTAACAACCCTATGGTGATCAGTGAACACTTTGGTGATGTGGATGCAACGGTATACACCATCATCCAGTCAGCCTTCATCAGTGCGGGTCAGCGCTGTACGTGTGCACGTCGTTTGTATGTTCCATTGGGCGAGAAGGGCGATCAACTGCTCGATAGCCTAGTATCGGCAACTAAGAAGATTCGTGTCGATCAACCTTTCGCAGAGCCTGCACCGTTTATGGGTCCACAGATCTCAGAAGCAGCGGCTAAGTTCATTCTGGATGCACAAGCAAACCTGCAATCTTTAGGTGGTGTAAGCCTAGTGGAAGCGAAAGCGGGTGAAGCGGCATTCGTTACTCCGGGCATCATCGATGCAACCAATATTGCACAACTACCGGATGAAGAGTACTTCGGCCCACTGCTGCAGGTTGTTCGCTATGAGACATTAGAGCAAGCTGTTGAACTGGCGAACGATACTCGCTTTGGTTTGTCTGCAGGTCTGGTATCGACAGATGACTCAGAGTGGGAATACTTCGTAGATCATATCCGTGCCGGTATCGTCAACCGTAACCGTCAGCTGACAGGCGCAAGTGGTGATGCACCGTTTGGTGGTCCAGGTGCTTCAGGTAACCTACGTCCAAGCGCTTACTACGCAGCGGATTACTGTGCATACCCAATGGCATCGATGGAAGGCGGTGAGACTCAGCTTCCAGCGATATTTAGTCCTGGTATCGAACTGTAATCATTCATCATCACTAACAACGTAAACCATCAATTGGAGGCAGGGAAGTTTGGCCTCCTTTTGGATTACTCGCAGGGCGTCTGACTCCGCGAGATATAATTATAAATAAGTATGTCACAAGCTGATGGCTGCTGACTTTTTGTCGCAGCCTCTCATTTTCTAATCCAATCCTCTAGCTTGCTAGAACCCGACAAGGAGTCACCATGACACCCGATCTACTGTTCAAATCCCTGTGGGAAGACTATATCGAACGCCTCTGCCCATCCGCTGAGAAGGTACATCAGCTGTTGAAAGAAGAGGAAGACCTCATTAATGATCACATCGCGCTGCGTACATTTAATGTCGCACCTTTGGGGATTGATACGCTGGCTAAACCCTTCTTGGCACTTGGCTATAAAGCGTGTGGTGACTACGTGTTTGAAAGCAAAAAGCTAGTGGCTAAGCACTTTGAACATCCAGATCCAAACCAACCAAAAGTGTTCATCAGTGAATTGAAAGTAGAAGAGTGTTCTTCTGAGCTACAAGCGATTGTTGCGAAGTTGGTGGCGCAGGTAGATGCAAGCAAGCTAGAAGGTCACGACTTCCTATTCGGTGGTCGCTTATGGAACTTGGATTTCCAAGATTACAAACAACTGGCGACAGAGAGCGAATACGCTTCTTGGTTGGCGGCGCACGGTTACGGTGCTAACCACTTTACCGTGAGTGTGAATCAGCTAAATGAGTTCACCGAAGTACAAGCTGTGAATGATCACCTGAGTGCGTCTGGCTTTACAATCAACAGTGTCGGTGGCCAAGTAAAAGGCTCTCCAGAGGTTCTACTAGAGCAATCATCAACAATGGCTGACAAAGTTAAGGTTGAGTTCTCAGAAGGGGTAGAGTTGGTTCCAGGTGGTTTCTATGAGTTTGCTAAGCGCTACCCAATGGCCAATGGCGAGCTTTATACCGGATTTGTTGCTGCTTCAGCGGATAAGATCTTCGAGAGCACTAACGGATAATTGAAGCTACGAGCACGGGGTTGCCCTAGAGATTCGGGTACGCTTCGCTTCGAGAAAGTTTACAAGGCGAGAGCCTGATGTGTTTCATTCGTATCTCGTATCTCGTATCTCGTATCTAGATAAAGAAAAAGCCACTAAATTTGCATTTGGTGGCTTTTGAATTTTTGCTCGGTCAATCGAGATTAACGAGTACCGTAAACCACAATAGTTTTACCGTGAGCAGAAATTAGGTTTTGCTCTTCTAGCATCTTCAAGATACGACCTACAGTCTCACGTGAACAGCCAACAATCTGACCAATCTCTTGACGAGTGATCTTGATTTGCATGCCGTCTGGGTGAGTCATCGCATCAGGTTGTTTCGCTAGGTTTAGTAGCGTTTGTGCGATACGACCAGTAACGTCAAGGAACGCTAAGTCACCAACTTTTTGGCTGGTTACTTGAAGACGGCTAGCCATTTGCGCAGAAAGGCGCATCAGGATGTCTGGGTTCACTTGGATAAGTTGACGGAATTTCTTGAAAGAAATCTCTGCAACTTCACAAGGAGATTTTGCACGAACCCATGCAGTTCGCTCTTGGTCTTCTTCGAATAGACCAAGTTCGCCGATAAAGTCGCCTTGGTTTAGGTAAGAAAGAATCATTTCCTTACCTTCTTCGTCTTTGATAAGAACTGCCACAGAACCCTTAACGATGTAGTACAGGGTCTCTGCCTTTTCACCAGCGTGAATCAGAGTACTCTTTGAAGGGTACTTATGAATATGACAGTGTGAAAGGAACCACTCTAATGTTGGATCGGTTTGAGGTTTACCTAGAACCATAATATCTCACTTCCTCTGCAGGGTATGCTTGCCGCTTTCCATATTTTAGCTAAGCCTGAATTTGACTTCTTAGGATAAGAGCACTTGTTCTGTGCTGCAAGCTATCTTGTGTTTCGGTTAAGAATAGTATCCTTTTTCAGTCACTATTTCTTGATTTTAATCGTGACCAAGCTACGATTTTTTACGCAAAATTGTGCACATGATCACGGTATGAAAAGTAATCAACCAGAATGCTATTCCGTTAGCCAATTTTTCCCGTTTCGATGAGCTGTTGTAAGATAGGTCTCACGATGAGCTCCATAGCAAAGCTCATTTTCCCACCTGGCACAACAAGCGTGTTATGACGTGACATAAATGAGCCATCAATCATAGCGAGTAGATACGGGAAATCGACGTTTTTGATACCACGCAAACGAATAACTACAAAACTTTCGTCGAGGCTAGGGATGCCTTTTGCATTAAGTGGGTTAGAGGTATCAACAGTCGGAACTCGCTGAAAATTGATATGAGTGCGCGAAAACTGTGGAGTGATGTAGTTGAGGTAATCATCCATAGAGCGAACAATGGAGTCCATCACTGCTTCACGGGAATGCCCACGATCGCGTGTGTCTCGGACGAACTTCTGAATCCACTCTAGGTTTACGATGGGTACCATGCCAATCAGCAGGTCAACGTGCTGTGATACGTTGACGTCGCCATCGACGACACCACCATGTAAGCCTTCGTAAAACATCACATCCGAGTTTTCAGGGATCTCTTGCCACGGAGTAAAGGTACCTGGCATTTGATTGTAAGGCACCGCTTCGTCAAAGGTGTGCAGGTAGCGTCGGACTTGCCCTGTACCTTCGTTGCCATATTGACGAAAGAACTCTTCAAGCGCACCAAAATCATTGGCTTGCGGGCCGAAGTAACTGATGTGCTTGCCTTGCTCTCGAGCTTTACGGATCTCGACATCCATTTCTGGACGAGTAAAGCGGTGGAAACTATCGCCTTCAACCCAAGCAGCCTTTACGTCCATCATGTTGAACATTTTTCGGAAGGCTTCTGAGGTGGTGGTGGTTCCGGCTCCTGAAGAACCCGTAACCGCAATAATTGGATGTTTAGCGGACATGACAACCCTTGTCGTTAGAATAACTTACTTGTTAGCAATCGTTTTCCACTATAACACGGCTATTTTTTTATGGCAGCCTAGAAGCGTTTAGTGAGTTGGATATCGACGGTTTCATGCAGCTCAGAAAAAACAATACTCGCTTCCCCTGATTGCAGTTGCTGTTTCACTTGGTCGATTTTGGATTGCAGTGAGATCTCAACATCACCGTAGTCGGTGCCTTCTCTGAGCACGAACTCTTTGATCAGATTGTCTAGAGTTTCAGGCGCGATGTCTTGCCATGGAATGATCATAAATACATCTCTCTTTTATGTTCATGGGTATGTGTTTGTAAAGGTGAATGAGTGCAGCATAGCCGCTGTCAATTTACCTTATTGTGGCGCTATTATGCCGAATCCTGAATACTTTCATAGTAGGCAGGCAGTGCTTCTTCTAACCAAAACTTAGGGTTAAAGGTACTGCCTGTAATAAAGCCCACATGTCCGCCTTTCTGAAACAGTCGGTAATCAATGTTATCTGGCAGAATGAACTTAGGAATCACATCATCGGTCATGAAAGGATCGTCTTTGGCATGAATGATCTGCGTGGGCAGCTTGATGCGATTAAGCTTCGGCAACGCAGAACATTGCGCATAGTAGTCTTGAGCATTCTTAAATCCATGTAGAGGTGCTGTGATCAAATCATCAAACTCATACAGTTTCTCGATCTTCTTGATCGTATCTGCTGTGATGCCTAATTTTTCTGAAAGCAGCTTCTCTTTCTTGAGTGCGTTGGATTTTAGTGAGTTCAACAAGTACTTCTTGTAAACCTTAGAGAACCCTTTTTCGATTCGACTTGAGCAACTGGCAAGATCAAACGGCGCTGAGACGATAGTGGCCGCAGAGAGCAGAGGATCATCGGCGTATTCAGCCAGATAGTTGGCTAACATGTTACCGCCTAAAGAGATACCGACCGCCACTTTAGGATTATTAGGAAACTGAGCATGCAGGTTTCTTAAGAAAAAGCGTGCGTCTTCCACTTCGCCTGAGTGGTAAGCACGAGCTAGACGGTTGGGCTTACCGCTGCAGCCACGAAAATGCATCATTACCGATAACCACCCATCTTCAGCGAAGGCATTCATAAGGCCATTAGCGTAAGGGCTTTCAAAGCTGCCCTCAAGACCATGAAATAGTACGAAAATTGGCTTGCGGTCTAGACCTTCATTGCTTGGGTCTTCGCTCCATGCGAGATCGAGAAAATCATGGTCGGGTGTTTCCAATGTTTGCCAATGAGGGTGGAACAACGCCTGCTTGCGAATAAACCTAGGGACTAAGGTTTGAAGGTGGGGGTTAGATAGGCCAGTCGCAGCGGTAAAAATTGTCATAGTAGAGGTTCCATCATTCTCTGGGGCTGAGATATCACTCGCGTTTCTCTTTGAGCTTGGTCTATCTTGGCGAGCTGTGCAAGTGGTGAGTGATGAGTGTTGACCAAGAATTGACGTAGCTAATGCATTGAAACTTAAGTGCAGTAGCGTGATGTCTAGTTTATTACTCTGTGTTCTTCCGGTGCCAATGGCTCTGAAAAGAACTCATAAAGTGACTCGGCGGAGAGTAGGCGGCAGTACTGCAATACCAAGGGTATATCGGTGTTCAATGTTAGAGGAAGACCATTGATACAGTCGACAAGGTCAGATTGTTGCTGCTTTTCTAGCTGAAGTTCGAATTGCAATGCTTCTCTATAAAGTGAGTCGACTACATGAGGTTTGAGATGTTTGCGCAGTTCTCGATAGCTAAGAAGCAGCGACTCTGAACGACCTAAGCATTGTTGAATGTGATGCCATTCAGTTTTTTCGAAAGCCATCTGTTGCTCATCTAGCCATTTGAGGAGCAACAGTAGGTTTACATTGCCATGATATTGGTTTTGTAGGGCTAGGCATGCATCTTTGACGCCACGAGCACTATAATAACTGAGGCTAAATTGCCAAAGTCTCTCTAGTGTTAGTGTGGTTGACGCATGCTCTGAACTCATAAGTTTTCCATATCCTGTTCCATCTGCTCAAGCTCTTCTTGAACAGACATCCACTCCATTTCAACCTCTTCAAGCTGAGATTTACTTGTTGCTTGGAGCGCGAGTACTTGATTAAGTTTAGCTTTGTTTTCGGCTTCATACAGAGAAGTATCAGACAATTGCTGCTCAGCGTCTTCAAGATCGGCTGTGAACTTGTCCATCTGCTTCTCGAACTGAGTCAGCTTTTTACGCAGTGGCGCTGTTAGTTTTCTAAACTCTGCCTCACGACGTTTCTGCTCTTTCTTTGCCGCTGCGCTATTGGCACCATCTTTAGCAGGAGCTTGCGCTTGAGCCTCTTTACGCTCGAGTTTTTGCTGATCAGTCAGCCACTTGTAATAGTCGTTGAGGTCGCCGTCAAAAGGTGCAACTTGGCGGTCATGCACTAGATATAGGTCATCGGTAGTTGCACGCAGTAAGTATCTGTCGTGCGATACAATCACCATTGCGCCCTCGAAGGTTTGCAACGCCATGGTTAACGCTTGACGCATGTCGAGATCCAAGTGGTTGGTTGGTTCATCGAGTAGCAGTAAGTTCGGCTTTTGCCAAACCAGCAGAGCCAGTACCAAGCGAGCCTTTTCACCACCAGAGAACGGTGCGACCTTATCAAGTGCTTTATCACCTTGGAAACCAAAGCTACCTAAGTAATCACGCAGTTGTTGCTCCGTATGCTTCGGTGCAATCTGCATCATGTGTTGCAGCGGCGTCTCTTCTGGGTGCAGTGTCTCTAATTGATGTTGTGCAAAGTAGCCGATTTTTACACCCTGCGAATAGCTCAGCTCACCCGCTTGTTGTTTCAGTTCACCAGAAAGCAGCTTGATCAGCGTCGATTTACCCGCACCGTTACGGCCGAGTAGACCAATGCGACTACCAGGAACAAGGTTCAAGCGGATCTTTTCTAGGATCAGGTTATCACCGTAGCCTGCGGATACTTCATCCATCATCAAGATAGGGTTTGGCAGAGCATCAGGTTCTCTAAATTCAAAGCTGAATGGGTTGTCGAATTGAGCTGGTAACACTTGCTCCATCTTTTCGAGCGCTTTGATACGGCTTTGTGCTTGGCGAGCCTTAGAGGCTTTGTAGCGGAAGCGGTCGATGTAGCTCTGCATGTGCGCCATCTGCTTTTGCTGCTTCTGGTACATCGCTTGTTGCAGTACTAACTTCTGGGCACGTTGATTCTCAAATGATGAGTAGTTACCTGTGTACTCGTTGAGCTTCTGGTTCTCAACGTGAACAATGCGATTGACGATTGGGTCTAGGAAGTCCCTATCGTGCGAGATTAGGATCAATGTGCCAGGGTAGGTTTGCAGCCAACGCTCTAGCCACATTACGGCGTCTAAATCCAAGTGGTTGGTCGGTTCATCAAGCAATAGTAAGTCACTGCGGCACAATAGCGCTTGTGCTAGGTTTAGACGCATACGCCAACCACCAGAGAACTGGGTCAGATTCCAACTCATCTGATCTTGGCTAAAGCCTAAGCCGTCCAAAAGTTCTGCGGCTCTTGCTTTGATGCTGTAGCCACCAATGGTTTCTATTTTTCCGTGAATCTCAGCAACAAGGGTACCGTTGTCCGCTTGCTCTGCTTTAATCAGCTGTTCTTCTAGACCGCGATATTCACGATCGCCATCAATTACGTACTCTATTGCGGTTCTCTCGAGTGCCGGCGTTTCTTGAGCAACCCATGCCAGCTCCCAGTGTGCTGGTTTACTGAATGATCCGGCATCAATTGATAGTTCGTCTTTGATAAGAGCGAACAGTGTGGACTTACCACAACCGTTTTTACCGACTAAACCCACCTTGTCGCCAGGGTGTAGAGTCGCAGATGCTTGGTCAAGCAGAGGTTTACCGCCGCGCAGTAGTTGAATATCCGAGAAAGTAATCATAGAAATCGCAATGAATTAAGAGGTGAACAGACGCCTGCATAGTAGGCGGAAACCAGATAAAAGTCGATCACAATGCAAATTGGGTTATGATGCCAATAACATATTAATAACTTTTGTTAGAATTTTCTTGGCATTGCCACCGTTTGCCCTGTAAGGAATGTTTCAAAGGAATGAGTGATTTGTTATCTACAAATAACACAGTACCCAAGGTCTTGGTGATATTTGCTCACCCAGAGCCCCAAACCTCGATTGCCAATCAAGTGATGCTGAAAAAAATAGAGTCGCTCGGTCATGTTAAAATTCATGATCTTTATGCGGCCTATCCAGACTTCTTTATTGATGTCCCATTTGAACATGAATTGCTCCTTGAGCATGACATCATCGTCTTTCAACATCCGCTGTTTATGTACTCTTGTCCTGCATTATTGAAAGAGTGGTTTGATCGCGTACTGGGCAAAGGGTTTGCGTTCGGTGAACAGAGTGCGTTGAAAGGTAAGTACTGGCGCAGCGTGATAACGACAGGTGGTAAAGAGGAGGCATTTGGTGCTTCGGGCTATAATAAATATCCACTACAAGAGATCTTGCAACCCTTTGAGCTGACGGCTGCCTTGTGTCAAATGCATTGGCTAGAGCCTTTGGTTCTGCATTGGGCTCGAAATGTATCAGACATGACACGTTATCAACACGCCGAGTCTTACCGAAACTGGTTAAGGGAACCATTGCAGCTTCTTGAAGAGCAGCACAGGGAGGCGCAGTAATGGCATTAACCAATGAATTCCTCCAAAGCAGTGTGATTTTCTTATCGGCTGCGGTTGTTGCCGTGCCGATTGCGCAACGTGCAGGTTTAGGGTCTGTTCTTGGCTACCTTTTAGCGGGTGTGGCGATTGGCCCTTGGGGGCTTGGGCTAATTAGCGATGTCGAAGCGATTCTCCATTTCTCCGAGTTCGGGGTGGTGCTGTTACTGTTTCTCATTGGTCTTGAGCTTAATCCCAAAAAGCTCTGGACGATGCGCGGGCCGATATTGGGGCTCGGTGGCGCCCAAGTTGTCATCACAACCTTACTGATCACGGGTGTCGCTTGTCTATTTGGATTGAGTTGGCAGACCAGTTTGGTCATTGGTATGGGTTTAGCTCTTTCATCAACAGCCATTGCACTGCGTGTTATTGAAGAGCGTGAGCTAAGTGGTAAAGAGGCGGGCCAATCTGGGTTTGCCGTATTACTGTTTCAAGATATCGCAGTAATTCCAATGCTGGCTATGCTGCCATTGCTTGCGGGTAATACAGGTGGTAGCTGGGCCGATATGCTGTGGATGTTAGCTGGTGTGATTGGCTTGTTGGTCGGTGGTCACTTCCTACTGCGCCCTCTATTTCGCTACGTCGTATTAAGTGGTGTGCGTGAACTGTTTACTGTCGCAGCGCTCCTTTTGGTGATTGGTATTGCTGTAATCATGCAGCAGATAGGGTTATCGATGGCGCTCGGGACCTTCTTAGCTGGTGTGTTATTGGCCGAGAGTGAATACCGTCATGAGCTAGAGATAGCGATTGAACCTTTTAAAGGCTTGTTACTAGGCTTGTTCTTTATCTCTGTGGGTATGGCCGTAAACTTAGGCTTACTTGCTGAAAGTCCGTTTGCAATCTTGATGGCGGTATTGGCATTGGTGGTGATGAAAGGTCTGGTGTTGTACGCCCTCGCTCGTATTTTCGGTACACAAGCCAAAGCACGCAGTCGTATGGCGATGATCTTGAGCCAAGGTGGTGAGTTTGCTTTCGTTATCTTCACCGCGGCCAGTGCCCAAGGCATCTTGAGCATGGAGCAAGTCTCTTTCCTACTGGTAGTGGTGAGCTTATCTATGGTGACCACGCCATTGATGCTTAAACTGCAAGATAAGTTCTTTGCGCGTCAATTAAATCAAATCAGTGAGAATGCGATGTCTTCTGATGTGGTGGATCGCAGCCCTCGCGTGATCATCGCTGGCTTTGGTCGTTTCGGTCAGATCATTGGGCGCTTGATGTATGCCAATAAGATTCGTATTACCATCTTAGAGAGTGACGCCAGCCAAATTCATATCTTGCGTAAGTTCGGATATAAGGTGTTTTACGGTGACTCGACCCACTTGGAGCTATTGCGTGCTGCAGGAGCCGATAAAGCCGAAGCGATTATTTTGTGTACCGATTCTCCAGACGAAATCATGAAAACCGTCGACTTATGTCGTCAGCATTTTCCGCGCTTAAAGATCTTGGCTCGTGCCCGAAGCCGTGTTGAAGCGT
This sequence comes from Vibrio sp. Isolate30, assembly GCF_022397975.1. Lineage (NCBI taxonomy): Bacteria > Pseudomonadati > Pseudomonadota > Gammaproteobacteria > Vibrionales > Vibrionaceae > Vibrio > Vibrio sp. Isolate30. The sequence continues at coordinate 105,240 of NZ_JAKEUS010000006.1, read as the reverse complement.
ACCAACTATTGAATCATGGTGTGACCAACTACTCTCGTGAAACTTTCTTAGGGGCGTTAGACTTGGGAAGGCAAGCTCTCACCGAGCTAGGTATGCACCCATACAAAGCCAAGCGTGCCGAGGCGCACTTTCGTAAGCTGGATAATGCCATGCTTAAAGATCTGCTTCCTCAGCACAGTGAAGACGCTGAATTGGCGCAAAGAGCCAAAGAGGCGCGTAAAGAGTTGGAGGAGATTTTTGGACATGAGATGGAGAATGACCATCAATCTCGAAACTACTGGCAGTAATACATTGCCCCTAAAATAATAAAGATAATGGCCATCGTTGAGTGGCACGAATCCAAGTTGTAAAGGATAGATAACGTGAAACAGAAAAAACGCTTTATTGCTGGTGCTAGCTGCCCAAGCTGCAACACTCAAGACACACTACGCTGGTGGGTTGAGAATAATATTGAGCTGGTGGAGTGTGTTGATTGTGACTTCACAGAGCAGCGCAAACCGAAAACTGTAGAGAAATCTGAACATGCGAATCAAGAAATGATCGGTATTTTTAAGCCAGAATGATTGAGTTTCGTTAATTGATCCCCATAATACCGGGGTACAGAATTTATCCTAAGCTCAATTGTTGGAGCTTAGTCCAAACCTCCTTGGAGCTCTCATGAAAATTGAAAAGAACGTAGTAGTTAGTGTTGCATATCAAGTGAAACTTGAAGATGGCGTAGTAGTTGACCAATCAACTGCAGAAGCTCCACTAGATTACCTTCACGGTCACAACAACCTAATTACAGGTCTTGAAAAAGAGCTTGAAGGCAAAGTTGCTGGTGACAAGTTCTCTGCAACCGTTACTCCAGAAGACGCTTACGGTGAGCACAACGACGCACTAGTGCAACGTGTTCCTGCTGACGTATTCCAAGGTGTTGAGCAAATCGAAGTTGGTATGCGTTTCCTAGCAGATACTGACCAAGGTCCAATCCCAGTAGAAGTAACTGAAGTAGATGGCGACGAAGTTGTTGTTGACGGCAACCACATGCTAGCTGGCCAAACTCTAACGTTTGACGTTGAAGTTGTTGCTGTTCGTGAAGCGACTGAAGAAGAAATTCAACACGGTCACGTACACCAAGAAGGCGGCTGTGGCGGTCACGGTCACGACCATGATCACGAAGGCGGTTGCTGTGGTGGCGAAGGCCATGACCACGGTGAAGAGAAAAAAGACGGCTGCTGCGGCGGCGGTAGCTGTGGTTCTCACTAATACCGAGTTAACGGTTTAGTTTTAGAATATGAAAGCCTCCCTTGCGGAGGCTTTTTTCGTATTGAGGTTATTGTTTCAAAGCGAGAGCAATAACGCTAACCAAAAGATTTGTTGTGGCTATCAGACATAGGACTTTGGATATGATATTGATAGCGACAACTCATAAGAATATGTCAGTGGAGAATTTACATGTCACAGCCTTTTTCAATTGCGATTCATGGTGGTGCTGGAACCATCTTGCGAGAGCAAATGAGTGATGAGTTAAAAGCGGGCATTACCGATGCTTTGGAAAAGTCGGTTTTGGCTGGCTACCACGTATTGCAATCGGGTGGCGATGCTTTGGATGCGGTAGTAGCATCGGTCAAAGTGATGGAAGACAGCCCTCATTTCAACGCAGGTAAGGGCTCTGTTCTGACGCATGATGAATTTGTTGAGATGGATGCGTCTGTGATGCATGGTCGCGAAATGGATGCAGGTGCCATTGCTGGCGTACGCCACATTAAAAACCCGATCGAACTTGCTCGCGATGTGATGCTTAAAAGCGATCATGTGTTACTGATTGGTGAAGGTGCCGAGAAGTTTGCCTTTGAGCATGACTATATCTTTACTGAGCAAGACTACTTCTTTACTGAGCGCCGCTACGATCAGCTTCAATCGATGAAAGAGAAAGGTCTCTTTGCGTTGTCTGAAGCAAAATATGATGAGCAGCAAGCTGACAAATACCCAGATGACAAAAAGTACGGCACTGTCGGTGCAGTGGCGTTAGACCAAGCAGGGAACTTAGCGGCTGCAACCAGCACAGGTGGTGTCACCAATAAGAAATACGGTCGCGTAGGAGACTCGCCAATCATTGGTGCGGGTACCATTGCTGAGAATGGAAACGTTGCGGTTTCAACAACCGGCATGGGTGAGTTCTTTTTAAGAAAAATGGTGGCCAGTGATGTGGCTGCACGTATGCGTTACCTTAAAGAAGACGTTCATACCGCATGTGAACAGATCATCCAAGGTGAACTGAAAACCATGGGCGGGGAAGGTGGCTTGATCGCGATTGACAACCAAGGCGATATTCACTTCGCAATGAACAGCTCGGGTATGTATCGTGCTAGCGTCGATACTGAAGGACGAGTGGAAGTTAAGATCTATGCCGATGACTAGCCAAGCATCGGTGTAACTCAAGCTCCCAATCAGATACACAAAAGGCGACAGATATTCTCTGTCGCCTTTTGTTTTTCAACCAGCCCAACAAGCCGCAGCTCATTGTCAACGTACATTAGTAGTGTGGAGGTGGCGTCTCTTCCGATGCATCAGCCAAGTTAGAACCGTCAATGTTCTTTACTTTGCCCACTACGTATTTCATTTGGTCTTGCATCTTAGTGATCAACATCTGTTGCTGGCTAAGCGCTTCATTGAGTTCTTCAATGGTCTGCTCTTGGAAAGCCAGCTGACACTCAAGGTCATTCACTCGGCTCTCTAGTTGTTCAACTAGCTTCTCTGTCATCGTTCTTAGTCCACATTCCAAGCTTGGGCTATGCCCGCTGATGTTCCCGATATTACACGGCTCTGATTATCAAAGGCTGCATCATACACTACCGCACGAGGAGGGCGAGCATCTTTTAACGGCTCCGCTTCGTAACGAGCTATCCGTTTACCCGTTTGTGTATCCCATACACTGACCTGACTGGAAGGTGTCCCCGTGACTAGCTGCTTACCGTCATCCGAGAATCGAGCCGTAGAGAAAATCAGCTGGCGCGATAGGCTTTGCAGCTCTGCTTGTGATTCTCCCGTTTCAAGGTCCCAAACAATCGCTTGGTTTCCACCATCAGAAGTAAACGCCAATTCACCATCACGCTGCAATACTACTCGCACAACGCGCTGTTCGTGTTCGAAGGTACGTAAAACCAACCCTGATTCAGTATCCCAAAGGTAGGCTTTGTAGTCGTTCCCCCCCGAAAGTGCATAACGACCATTGGAAGAAAGCGAAACAGAATTGACTTTTTCTCGATGGGCAAGGAACTCTAAGCGACGGCCAGTGACTAAGTCCACGTAGATGGCTTTACCGTTTGATAACCCGAGCAGGACTTTCTCGCCGTTACTGGAGATGTCGACGTCGCGGATTAATCCGTCAGAGATCGACCAAAGCCCTTCGGCTTGTGTCCAAGTCAGGTCCCAAACGGCAAAGTTCATCTGACTGGCTGTCACCGCATAGCGACCATTGTCAGAGATTTTAATTCGTGTAACAGGGGAGCTTTCTTGGTCTTGCTCTCCAAGCTGCGCGAGTTCTTGATTCTCAGCTAAATCCCAAAGCAACAAGTGTTTCTGTTGGGAATAGAGCAGAGCAAAACGACCGTCTCTGCTTAGCGCAAAGCTGGTGGTACCGCTGGGTTCGATATCCCAACGTTGATCATCCTCTTGGAAGAAAAAACATCCATTTAACAGAGTGATGACAATTGCATATAGTAATGAGTGAAAAAATATTCGCATCACGTCTAACAATCCGGTTTGTGTCAGAAGACATAGAACTAGTATATTGTTATAACTAACGTATTCACACCAATCTAATCATTAGATTTGTGCACAATAACCAATGGCTTGGCCATTAATTGGAGTATTCAATGAAATCAGTTTTAAAAGTATCACTGCTTGCCGCGACGGTTATGCTAGCAGTTGGTTGTCAGAAAGAAGAACCAAAGGCAGAAGCTCCTCAAGTCGAAGAAGTGAAAGTTGAAGCAGTAAACTTTAAAACAGAAGACGACAAAGCGGCTTACGCAATCGGTGTTTCATTCGCAAACTACCTAAGCACAAGCATTGATAAGCCAAGCGAACTAGGTATTAACCTAGACAAAGAGATGGTACTAAAAGGTATCGAAGATGTGTTCGCAGGCAACACAGCATTAAATGAAGAAGAGACTCGCGCGGCACTAGAAGCTCTTGATCAGCGTGTAGCAGAAACAATGCAAGCTCAAGCTGCGGAGAAATCAGCAGAAACTAAGAAAGCGGGTGATGAGTACCGCGCTGAGTTTGAGAAGACAGAAGGCGTTCAAAAAACTGACTCTGGCCTACTATACCAAGTGATGACTGCAGCTGAAGGTGAGTCTCCAAAAGACACTGACACAGTACAAGTACACTACAAAGGTACACTAACTGATGGTACTCAGTTTGATAGCTCTTACGACCGTGGCGAACCAGCAACATTCCCACTAAACCGCGTAATCCCTGGTTGGACTGAAGGCGTACAGCTAATGCAAGTTGGCTCTAAGTACAAGTTTGTTATCCCGCCAGAGCTAGCGTACGGTGAGCAAGACACACCAACAATCCCAGCAAACTCAACGCTTGTATTCGAAGTTGAGCTACTGAAGATTGATAACGCAGAAGAAACAGCTGCACAATAAGCGTTTCACGAAGTGTTCTAAGGCCTAACTCAGTTAGGCCTTTTTTTATGCTTTCATTTTGAGTATTTGGTTTTTTAACTTGTTCTAAATCACTAGTTGCAATGTTAGCTAGGTGTGCAATTAAAAATTTCTGATAAACTTACATAAATTTGTTGATTTTTCACACGAAGGTAAGGAATTAAGTGACTACTACAGAAACAGTCAATGCGGATGTGTTACTTGAAATGGAATCAGTCAATGTCATGCCATTCAGTGAACACGATAAAATCATTCTAAGATCTTATGAGGCCGTTGTTGATGGCATCGCAAGTCTTATTGGTCCGTTTTGTGAAATCGTTTTGCACTCGTTAGAGGATCTCAATACCTCTGCGATTAAGATTGCCAACGGCGAGAATACTGGGCGTCAGGTTGGATCTCCAATCACCGATTTAGCGCTAAAAATGCTGAAAGATATCGAAGGCTCTAAGCGTAATTTCTCTCGTTCATACTTTACTCGCGCAAAAGGTGGTGTGTTAATGAAGTCGATTACGGTGGCTATCCGTAATGGTGACGACCGAGTTATTGGCCTGCTTTGTATCAACGTAAACCTTGATGCACCGTTCTCACAAGTGTTGCAATCGTTCATGCCAACGCAAGATGCAGATGAAGCGGCGTCTTCAGTGAACTTTGCAAGTGACGTTGAAGAGCTGGTAGACCAAACCGTAGAGCGCACAATCGAAGAGATCAATGCGGATAAGTCGGTGTCGAACAACACTAAGAACCGTCAAATCGTCATGGAACTCTACGACAAAGGGATCTTCGATATTAAAGATGCGATTAACCGCGTTGCAGAGCGCCTAAATATCTCAAAACATACGGTTTACCTGTATATCCGTCAGCGTAAAACAGAGGATGATGAGAGTTGAGTTCAAGCCTAACGTATACCCTGTTAGTTAATGGGCCAATCTACGGCTCCCAGTCTGCGAAAAATGCCTATCAGTTTGCGCTTGCAGTGATAGAGAGAGGACACCAACTCAAGAGTGTCTTCTTTTATCAAGACGGCGTGAGCAATGGTTCAGCACTGACCGTACCGGCTAATGACGAATTCGATCTTGCTGGAGCATGGCAAAAGTTAGCGTCACAACATGAGGTTCGATTGGAAACTTGTGTGGCAGCGGCATTGCGTCGAGGTGTGGTGAGCGAAGACGAAGCGAATCAACATCAGCTTGATAGCCATAACTTGGCGGAAGGTTTTGAGCAAGCGGGTTTAGGTAGCCTTGCTGAGGCAATGTTGACTCACGATAGGGTAGTACAGTTTTGAAAAAGTTAGGGTACGTATTTAACAGCTTTCCTCATAGTACCGCATCGGGAAGAGAAGGCCTGGATGCGCTACTAGCGGCATCAGCTTATACCGAAGACATCTTAGTGTTTTTTGTCGGTAATGGGGTGACACAACTGCTAGAACAGCAGCAACCAGGAGAGTCTTTATCTCGCGATTATATCGCAGCATTTAAATTGATAGAGCTTTACGATATCGAGCAGGTCTATGTATGTGAGCAGAGTTTACAGCGCTTTGGACTATCGAGTGAGCAGCTCGTGATTGATACTCAAGTATTGGCCCCAAGTGCTATGGCGCAGCAATTTGCGCAATGCGACCAGATACTCACATTTTAGAGGTTTAACATGCTGCACATCATCAAGACGATTGAAAAGCTCAGTCTCGCACTCACCTATCGTCAGCTCGGCGAACACTTATTATTAACTGAAGAGGCGGTTTACGCAGCATTGCCAAGTCATGAGCTTGCGCAGCAGTTAATGGATATCGAAGAAGTGTCTGTGCTGGAGGCAGATCTCAACAGCCGTGGTTTGCAAACTCTTGTGTCGGAATCATTAACAAAAGTGGACTATTTGGGCTTCGTTACGCTCACCGAGCAGCATCAACAATCCATCACTTGGTAGTCCTTTCCCACTTTTATCGACCGAATAGAGCATCCTTAGCTCTAGATGGCTAAAAAAGATCTGTATATTTCTTGACACACATCCCACTGCTGAATAGAATTTTGCGTCCCTAATTGCCACGTGTAGTTAGGGATAGATTTTTCACAAAGCTTACTTTCAAGTAAATTTCAGGAGCTAGTTAATGGCAACTATTAACCAGTTGGTACGTAAGCCTCGTGCAAAGCAAGTTGTTAAAAGCAACGTGCCTGCACTAGAAGCGTGTCCACAAAAACGTGGTGTATGTACTCGTGTTTACACTACTACACCTAAAAAACCTAACTCGGCACTACGTAAAGTATGTCGTGTACGTCTAACTAACGGTTTCGAAGTAACTTCGTACATCGGTGGTGAAGGTCACAACCTTCAAGAGCACAGTGTTGTTCTAATCCGTGGCGGTCGTGTAAAAGACCTTCCGGGTGTACGTTACCACACAGTTCGCGGCGCACTAGACTGTGCTGGCGTTAACGACCGTAAGCAAGGTCGTTCTAAGTACGGTGTTAAGCGTCCTAAATCTTAATGGTATCCGTTAAGTAAGGCCAAACACTAAATTAATTTTAATTTTTGAAGAAACTGAAAAGTTTTGGATAACCTGAAGAAGACAACGGAGAAAATCCATGCCACGTCGTCGCGTCATCGGTCAGCGTAAGATCCTTCCAGATCCAAAGTTCAAATCTGAACTGCTGGCAAAATTCGTTAACATCCTAATGGTTGACGGTAAGAAATCTACTGCAGAAAAAATCGTTTACACTGCACTAGATGCAATGGCTGAGAAATCTGGTAAAGATCACTTAGCTGTATTTGAAGAAGCTCTTGAAAATGTTCGCCCAGCGGTAGAGGTTAAATCTCGCCGTGTAGGTGGTTCAACTTACCAAGTACCTGTAGAAGTACGTCCGGTTCGCCGTAACGCACTTGCTATGCGTTGGGTAGTTGAAGCTGCGCGTAAGCGTGGTGAAAAATCTATGGCTCAACGCCTAGCAGCTGAAATGCTAGACGCGTCTGAGAACAAAGGTACTGCGGTTAAGAAACGTGAAGACGTTCACCGCATGGCTGACGCAAACAAAGCGTTCGCTCATTACCGTTGGTAATACCTTTTCAGTGCTGCAAGGTTCCTTGCAGCACTTCTTTAGTTCCTATGCGTATGCTAGGAACTATTGCTATTTCTAGAGGGATGCTTTTTAGCAACTAATCTGGATATAGCAATAGTCCCTAAGTCTCTAAGTAAAGAGGATTCAACCGTGGCTCGTAAAACTCCTATTGAGCGCTACCGTAATATCGGTATTGTTGCTCACGTAGATGCAGGTAAAACAACCACAAGTGAACGTATTCTGTTCTATACCGGTCTTTCTCACAAAATCGGCGAAGTTCACGATGGTGCAGCAACCATGGACTGGATGGAGCAAGAGCAAGAACGTGGTATCACAATCACTTCAGCAGCAACCACTACGTTTTGGCGTGGTATGGAAGCTCAATTCCCAGATCACCGTATCAACATCATCGACACTCCTGGACACGTTGACTTCACGATTGAAGTAGAACGTTCTCTGCGTGTACTTGATGGCGCAGTTGTTGTGTTCTGTGGCTCGTCTGGTGTTGAACCTCAATCAGAGACAGTATGGCGTCAAGCTGACAAGTACCAAGTTCCTCGTATGGTTTTCGTTAACAAAATGGACCGTACAGGCGCAGACTTCCTGCGTGTAATTGATCAAATCAAGGATCGCCTAGGCGCGACCCCTGTTCCAATTCAATTGAACATCGGTGCTGAAGAAAACTTCCAAGGTGTTGTCGATCTTATCAAGATGAAGGCAATTAACTGGAACGAAGCTGACCAAGGCATGACATTTACGTACGAAGACATTCCTGCAGACATGCAAGAAATGGCGGAAGAATATCGTACAGAACTTATTGAAGCGGCGGCTGAAGCCTCTGAAGAGTTGATGGATAAGTACCTTGAAGAAGGCGAACTATCAGAAGAAGAGATTAAGCTAGGCCTTCGTACTCGTACCCTTAACAATGAAATTGTACTGGCAACTTGTGGTAGTGCATTCAAAAACAAAGGCGTACAAGCTGTTCTTGATGCAGTGGTTGATTTCCTTCCTTCTCCAGTTGATGTACCTGCAATCAAAGGTATCGACGAAGACGAGAATGAAGCAGAGCGTCACGCAGATGACAACGAACCGTTCTCTGCACTTGCATTTAAGATCGCAACCGACCCATTCGTTGGTACTCTAACCTTCATCCGTGTTTACTCTGGTGTGGTTGAAAGTGGTAAAACGGCTTACAACTCAGTGAAGAAACAGCGTGAACGTCTAGGGCGCATTGTACAAATGCACTCAAACAAGCGTGAAGAAGTGAAAGAAGTACGAGCTGGTGACATCGCAGCCATTATTGGTTTGAAAGAAGTGACTACCGGCGAAACGCTATGTGACCAGAACCATAAGATTGTTCTTGAGCGCATGGAGTTCCCAGATCCAGTTATCCAGATCGTTGTAGAGCCGAGCTCACAAGCTGATCAAGATAAAATGACAATTGCTCTAGCTAAGCTAGCAGCAGAAGACCCATCGTTCCGCGTCGATATGGACGACGAAACAGGCCAGACTCTGATTTCTGGTATGGGTGAACTACACTTAGATATCATCGTTGACCGTATGAAGCGTGAATTTAGCGTGAACTGCAACGTTGGTAATCCGCAAGTGGCTTACCGTGAAACAATTCGTGGTACAGCGAAAGCGGAAGGTAAATTTATCCGTGAACACGGTGGTAAAGGTCAGTACGGTCACGTGTGGCTGAAACTGGAACCATCAGAAGTTGGCGAAGGCTTTGTCTTCGTGGATGAAATTGCCAATGGTACTGTACCAAAAGAGTTTATCACTTCAGTGGCTAAAGGCGTTGAAGAGCAGATGAACAATGGTGTGCTTGCTGGCTACCCAGTTCTGGATATCAAAGCTACACTATATGATGGTTCTTACCATGAAACAGATTCAAGTGAGATGGCGTTTACAATCGCTGCCTCTATGGCTTTCAGAACGGGTGCACTAGAAGCGCAACCGGTTCTGCTTGAGCCTATGATGAAAGTTGAAGTAACTACTCCAGAAGACTGGATGGGTGACGTTGTTGGCGATATTAACCGTCGTCGCGGCATCATCGAAGGTATGGACGAGGGGACAGCTGGCCTGAAGATAATTCGTGCACAAGTTCCGTTGTCTGTCATGTTCGGTTATTCAACTGATTTACGTTCTGCGACACAAGGTCGTGCTTCTTACTCTATGGAGTTTAGTGAGTACGCTGAAGTGCCAAACAATGTTGCAAAAGCAATCATTGCAGAGCGTGGTTAAACAATAGGGCTGCATTTTTTTCATTTTTTTGAAAGATCTAATGCGTCCAAATATTGCGCTAACGAGAGTTGGCGCATAAAATAGCAATTTCTGGCGCGTCTCGACCAATAATGGTCGTGGCGAATCATAACTAGGAAGGAACACGATCGTGTCTAAAGAAAAATTTGAACGTACGAAACCGCACGTAAACGTTGGTACTATCGGCCACGTTGACCACGGTAAAACAACTCTAACTGCTGCTATCTGTACTACACTTGCAAAAGTGTACGGTGGTGAAGCGAAAGACTTCGCATCTATCNTGTCTAAAGAAAAATTTGAACGTACGAAACCGCACGTAAACGTTGGTACTATCGGCCACGTTGACCACGGTAAAACAACTCTAACTGCTGCTATCTGTACTACACTTGCAAAAGTGTACGGTGGTGAAGCGAAAGACTTCGCATCTATCGATAACGCTCCAGAAGAGCGTGAGCGCGGTATCACAATCGCAACTTCTCACGTTGAGTACGACACTCCATCACGTCACTACGCACACGTAGACTGTCCAGGACACGCGGATTATGTTAAAAACATGATCACTGGTGCTGCACAAATGGACGGCGGTATCCTAGTTGTTGCTGCGACTGACGGCCCAATGCCTCAAACTCGTGAGCACATCCTACTTGGTCGTCAAGTTGGTATCCCTTACATCATCGTATTCATGAACAAATGTGACATGGTTGATGACGAAGAGCTACTAGAACTAGTAGAAATGGAAGTTCGTGAACTTCTTTCTGAGTACGAATTCCCAGGTGATGACCTACCAGTAATCCAAGGTTCAGCTCTTGGCGCACTAAACGGCGAGAAGCAATGGGAAGACAAGATCGTTGAGCTTGCAGAAGCACTAGATTCTTACATCCCAGAGCCAGAGCGTGCAGTAGACCAACCGTTCCTACTACCAATCGAAGACGTATTCTCGATCCAAGGTCGTGGTACTGTTGTAACTGGTCGTATCGAGCGTGGTATCCTACGCGTAGGTGACGAAGTAGAAATCGTTGGTATCAAAGAAACAACAATGACTACTTGTACTGGTGTTGAGATGTTCCGTAAGCTTCTTGACGAAGGTCGTGCAGGTGAGAACGTTGGTGCACTTCTACGTGGTACTAAGCGTGACGAAGTTGAACGTGGTCAAGTACTATCTGCTAAAGGTTCTATCAACCCACACACTAAATTTGAGTCAGARGTGTACGTACTTTCTAAAGATGAAGGCGGCCGTCACACTCCTTTCTTCAAAGGTTACCGTCCACAGTTCTACTTCCGTACAACTGACGTAACAGGCGACATCACTCTACCAGAAGGCGTAGAGATGGTAATGCCAGGTGATAACGTTCAAATGACTGTTGAGCTAATCGCTCCAATCGCAATGGACGAAGGCCTACGTTTCGCTATCCGTGAAGGTGGCCGTACTGTAGGTGCTGGTGTTGTAGCTAAAATCTTCGCTTAATAACGAATGATTTTGCTCTCTCTTCATTAGAAGAGGCGCATCATAAAAAGGGAGGCTTCGGCTTCCCTTTTTTATTTTCAGTAAAATACGAGTGGTTATAAGAAAACTTTGAAATGCGCTATTAACGCGTACCTCTAATATCCGGTAATACAATTACTTAGCACAATATAGTCTTAACGCTGTTTCGCTAAGTGTTCCCACCTGTGAAAAGCATGATTTTTCTATAACAAAACGGTCTAACAGTAGTAAAAGATAAGACTGGTAATAAGAATGATTCCTCTTTATATTTAATCTCAAGTTATAAGTTTAGGTTTGAATATGTACGTCTGTTTATGCCATGGAGTATCGGATAAGAAAATCCGAAAACTCGTTGTCGAAGAGGGCATTACTGATATAAAAGGAATTAAGAAATGTACGGCACTCGGCAGTCAATGCGGGAAGTGTGTACGTTCAGCAAAAGAAATCATCAACGAAAGCGCCGCCACATTGTTTAAGCAAGCTGGTTAGTTACTTAAAACTCAACCAAGCTTTTTGACACTTCTCAATTTGGTTCTACAGTTAGAAGAACCGAAGAGGAGAGTGTGCTCATGAAAGGCGATCCAATCATAATTCAACATCTCAATAAAATTCTTGGTAACGAGCTGGTTGCCATTAACCAATATTTTCTTCATGCACGAATGTACAAAGACTGGGGTCTAAAGCATTTGGCTGATAAGGAATATCATGAATCTATTGACGAGATGAAACATGCCGACCATCTGATAGAACGAATCTTGTTTCTCGAAGGACTACCTAATCTGCAAGACTTAGGCAAACTCAAAATAGGTGAAGATACCCAGGAAATGTTGGAGTGCGATTTAGCTTTGGAGATGGAGGCCATCCCAGATCTAAAAAACGCCATCGCTTATGCCGAAGATATTCATGACTATGTATCACGTGATCTGTTCCTTGAAATATTGGAAGATGAAGAGGAACACGTTGACTGGTTAGAAACACAGCTAGGTCTTGTTAAAATGACAGGAATCCAAAACTACCTACAAGCTCAATATGTTGATGAAGATGACGATGGCTAAAAGTAGTTAGTTAAAATCGGAAAGATTATCGCAAAAAGTAGAGAGCACCTTGCCTCTGCTTTTTGCGTTATATGACGGACTAGTCGGTCGGGTTTGAAGTTTTCGCGATTAATTTTCAAACACCACTTGCATACCAAAGTGTGATCTGTATAATGCACCGCACTGGCTTAAGCTGGTTGTGAACCAATGAGCACTGAGGAGTAGGCTTTGCCTAGTAATGTATACTCAGCTTATGTTCGCGGTTAATAAAAATAGTAAGCTCGTCTTACTTCAAAAGTTAACTGACAATGTGTCCTAATTTTGGATACTACGGTTTCACATAAATCAATCGGCATTCTCTCGTCTTTTCGAGTTTGAGTGGCGATATTGTTTGTGTAATTTTTAATAATTGGAGCTCTGTCTCATGCAGAACCAACGTATTCGTATCCGCCTAAAAGCTTTCGATTACAAGCTAATCGACGCTTCTACTGCGGAAATCGTTGAAACAGCAAAACGTACTGGCGCACAGGTTCGTGGTCCTATCCCACTACCTACTCGTAAAGAGCGTTTCACTGTTCTTATCTCTCCACACGTCAACAAAGATGCACGTGACCAGTACGAAATCCGTACTCACAAGCGTTTGATCGACATCGTTGAGCCAACAGACAAAACTGTTGATGCTCTAATGCGTCTTGATCTTGCTGCTGGCGTTGATGTTCAAATCAGCCTAGGTTAAGGGAGATAAGAATAATGATTGGTCTAGTCGGACGTAAAGTGGGTATGACCCGCGTATTTACTGAAGAAGGCGTTTCTATCCCAGTAACTGTTGTTGAGGTTGAAGCGAACCGTATTTCTCAAGTTAAAACTCTAGAGAACGACGGCTACGCAGCAATCCAAGTAACTACTGGTGCTAAGAAAGCTAACCGTGTAACTAAGCCTGAAGCTGGTCACTTCGCGAAAGCGGGTGTTGAAGCAGGCCGCGGTCTTTGGGAATTCCGTTTAGAAAACGGCGAAGAGTTTGAAGTTGGCGCTGAGCTAAACGTAGAACTTTTCAACGAAATTAAAAAAGTAGACGTTACTGGTACATCTAAAGGTAAAGGCTTCCAAGGCGCAGTTAAGCGTTGGAACTTCTCTACTCAAGATATGACTCACGGTAACTCTTTGTCTCACCGTGCACCGGGTTCAATTGGCCAATGTCAAACTCCAGGTCGCGTGTTTAAAGGCAAGAAAATGGCAGGTCACATGGGTGCTGAGCGTGTAACGACTCAAAACCTAGAGATCGTACGTGTTGACGCTGAGCGCAATCTGCTTCTTATTAAAGGTGCAGTACCAGGCTCAACAGGCGGCAACGTGATCGTAAAACCTGCTGTTAAAGCATAACGTCTAGGAGTAAGTAATGGAATTGATGGTTAAAGGTGCTGATGCACTAACTGTTTCCGAGACTACTTTCGGACGTGACTTCAACGAAGCTCTTGTACACCAAGTAGTTGTTGCATACGCAGCAGGTGCTCGTCAAGGTACTCGTGCTCAAAAGACTCGTTCTGAAGTATCTGGCGGTGGCGCTAAGCCATGGCGTCAAAAAGGTACTGGCCGCGCACGTGCTGGTACAATTCGTAGCCCAATCTGGCGTACAGGTGGTGTTACTTTTGCTGCGAAACCTCAAGATCACAGCCAAAAAGTAAACAAGAAAATGTACCGTGGTGCTATGAAGAGCATTCTTTCTGAGCTTGTTCGTCAAGAGCGTCTAATCGTTGTTGATAACTTCTCAGTAGAAGCACCAAAAACAAAAGAACTTGTAGCTAAGCTTAAAGAGCTTGAGCTAAGCGACGTTCTGATTGTTACTGGCGAAGTAGATGAAAATCTATTCTTAGCTGCTCGTAACCTTTACAAAGTTGACGCGCGTGACGTTGCTGGTATCGACCCAGTATCTCTAATTGCGTTTGACAAGGTTCTAATGACTGCTGACGCAGTTAAGCAAGTTGAGGAGTCGCTAGCATGATCACTGAAGAGCGTATCTTAAAAGTTCTACGTGCTCCGCACATCTCTGAAAAAGCAACTATGGCAGCTGAGAAAGCGAACACTATCGTTTTCAAAGTAGCTAAAGATGCGACTAAAAAAGAGATCAAAGCAGCTGTAGAAAAGCTATTTGAAGTTGAAGTTAAGTCTGTAAATACTCTTGTTCTTAAGGGTAAGACCAAACGTCAAGGTATGCGTGAAGGCCGTCGTTCAGACGTTAAGAAAGCCTACGTTACTTTGAAAGAAGGTCAAGATCTTGACTTCGTTGGCGGCGCGGAATAACAGGAGTAGTTAAAAATGGCTATTGTTAAATGTAAGCCGACTTCCCCTGGTCGTCGTCACGTCGTTAAAGTTGTTAACGCTGACCTACACAAGGGTAAGCCATACGCACCACTTCTAGAGAAAAACTCTAAGAACGGTGGTCGTAACAACAACGGTCGTATCACAGTACGTCACATCGGCGGTGGTCACAAGCACCACTACCGTGTAATTGACTTCAAACGTACTAAAGACGGTATCCCAGCGAAAGTTGAGCGTCTAGAATACGATCCAAACCGTAGCGCTAACATCGCTCTAGTTCTGTACGCAGACGGTGAGCGTCGTTACATCATTGCACCAAAAGGTGTTAACGCAGGTGACCAGATCCAATCTGGTGTAGATGCGCCAATCAAAGCAGGTAACACTCTGCCGATGCGCAACATCCCAGTAGGTTCTACTGTACACTGTGTTGAACTTAAGCCTGGTAAAGGTGCTCAACTAGCTCGTTCGGCTGGTGCTTATGCTCAAATCGTTGCTCGCGACGGTGCATACGTAACTATCCGTCTACGTTCTGGTGAAATGCGCAAAGTACTTTCTGAAGGTCGTGCAACGATCGGTGAAGTTGGTAACTCTGAGCATATGCTACGTGAACTTGGTAAAGCTGGTGCTTCACGCTGGCGCGGCGTACGTCCAACCGTACGTGGTGTAGTAATGAACCCGGTTGATCACCCACACGGTGGTGGTGAAGGCCGCACATCTGGTGGTCGTCACCCAGTTTCTCCTTGGGGCGTTCCTACTAAGGGCTTCAAGACTCGTAAGAACAAGCGCACTGACAAGTACATCGTACGTCGTCGTAACAAGTAATCTATATAAAGAGGAATCGCCATGCCACGTTCTCTCAAGAAAGGTCCTTTTATTGACCTACACTTGCTGAAGAAGGTAGAGAAAGCGGTGGAAAGCGGAGACAAAAAGCCTATTAAGACTTGGTCCCGTCGCTCAATGATCATCCCAACAATGATTGGTTTGACCATCGCTGTCCATAATGGTCGTCAGCACGTTCCAGTTTTCGTTACCGAAGAAATGATCGGTCACAAACTGGGTGAATTTGCACCAACTCGTACTTATCGCGGTCACGCTGCAGATAAGAAAGCTAAGAAGAAGTAAGGAGTAGATGATGGAAGCTTTAGCTAAACATAACTTTGCTCGTATTTCTCCACAGAAAGCTCGCTTAGTTGCAGACCAAATTCGCGGTAAGTCGGTAGACCAAGCTCTAGAAATTCTAACTTTCAGCAACAAAAAAGCTGCTGTTCTAGTTAAGAAAGTTCTAGAGTCAGCTATCGCAAACGCGGAGCATAACGAAGGTGCAGATATCGACGATCTAAATGTCGCTAAAATCTTCGTAGATGAGGGCCCTATCATGAAGCGTATTATGCCTCGTGCTAAAGGCCGTGCGGATCGTATCTTGAAGCGTTCAAGCCACATCACTGTTGTTGTAGCAGATCGCTAGAGACTAGGAGAGTAAGCAATGGGTCAGAAAGTACATCCTAATGGTATTCGTCTTGGCATCGTTAAGCCTTGGAATGCTACATGGTTTGCTAACACCAAAGATTTCGCTGACAACCTAGACGGCGACTTCAAGGTACGTCAGTTCCTTACTAAGGAACTACAAAAAGCATCACTATCTCGTATCGTTATCGAGCGTCCAGCTAAGAGCATCCGTGTGACAATTCACACAGCTCGTCCTGGCGTTGTTATCGGTAAGAAAGGTGAAGACGTTGAGAAGCTACGCGCAGCTGTAGCTAAAATCGCAGGTGTACCAGCGCAGATTAACATCGCTGAAGTACGTAAGCCTGAGTTGGATGGTCAGCTAGTAGCTGATAGCATCGCGTCTCAACTAGAGCGTCGTGTTATGTTCCGTCGTGCTATGAAGCGCGCAGTACAAAACGCTATGCGTCTAGGCGCTAAAGGTATCAAAGTGGAAGTAAGCGGTCGTCTAGGCGGCGCTGAAATCGCACGTTCTGAGTGGTACCGTGAAGGCCGTGTGCCTCTACACACTCTACGTGCAGACATTGATTACGCAACTTCTTCGGCTCACACTCAATACGGTGTGATCGGCATTAAAGTTTGGATCTTCAAAGGTGAGATTCTAGGCGGTATGCCAGCTGCTAACGCAGTAGAGCCTAAAGGCGATAAGCCTAAGAAGCAGCGTAAAGGCCGTAAGTAAGGAGTCGAACGATGCTACAACCAAAACGTACTAAGTTCCGCAAGGTTCAGACTGGTCGTAACCGTGGTCTAGCTAAAGGCACAGAAGTAAGCTTCGGCGAATTCGGTCTTAAAGCTGTTGGCCGTGGCCGTATCACTGCTCGTCAGATCGAAGCGGCACGTCGTGCTATGACACGTCACATTAAGCGTCAAGGTCAAATCTGGATTCGTATTTTCCCAGACAAACCGATTACTGAAAAACCTCTTGAAGTTCGTCAAGGTAAAGGTAAAGGTAACGTTGAGTACTGGGTAGCACAAATCCAACCTGGTAAGGTTATGTACGAAATGAATGGCGTACCAGAAGAGTTGGCACGTGAAGCGTTCCGCCTAGCGGCACGTAAACTGCCTGTTAAAACTACTTTTGTAACTAAGCAGGTGATGTAATGAAAGCACAAGATCTACGCGAAAAGAACGTTGAAGAGCTTAACGCTGAGCTATTGAATTTGCTACGCGAACAGTTCAACCTGCGCATGCAGGCTGCTACTGGTCAGCTTCAGCAAACTCATACTCTAAAAGCTGTACGCCGTGATATCGCACGTGTGAAAACTGTTTTGACTGAAAAGGCAGGCGCATAATGAGCGAAACTAACCGCATCCAGCAAGGTCGTGTAATTAGTGACAAGATGGACAAGTCTATCGTTGTTGCTATCGAGCGTACTGTAAAACACCCAATTTACGGTAAATACGTTAAGCGCACGACTAAAGTACACGCACACGACGAGAACAACACTTGTGGCCTAGGCGACAAAGTTGAAATCGCTGAGTGTCGTCCTCTGTCTAAGACTAAGTCTTGGACATTGGTTAAAGTTCTAGAAAAAGCGAAGATTTAATCTTTGTAATTCTATAACTTATAAGCGGCTCCAAAATATTTTTTGGGGCCGCTTGTTTTTTGTCTACCCAATTCCAAAAAAGGGTGGTACAATTCGCGTCCCTTTTAAAGAGGCAGCCCGACCCGAGAGGGTCTAGTTTTAATATTTAGCGGAGCACTAACAATGATCCAGATGCAAAGTACACTTGACGCAGCAGATAACTCTGGCGCGCGCAAGGTAATGTGTATTAAGGTTCTGGGTGGCTCTCACCGTCGTTATGCACATATCGGTGACATCATCAAAGTTACAGTTAAGGAAGCAATTCCTCGCGGTAAAGTAAAGAAAGGTGATGTTCTGAAGGCGGTTGTAGTGCGCACCCGTAAAGGCGTTCGTCGCCCAGACGGTTCTGTCATTCGCTTCGACAGTAATGCTTGTGTATTGTTAAACGACACTACTGAGCAACCAGTCGGCACACGTATCTTTGGTCCTGTGACTCGTGAACTTCGTAACGCGAAATTCATGAAAATTGTGTCACTAGCACCTGAAGTTCTGTAAGGAGCGGCAACATGGCAGCTAAAATCCGTCGTAATGACGAAGTAATCATTCTTGCTGGTAAAGATAAAGGCAAGAAAGGTAAAGTAACTAAGGTTCTGACAACTGGTAAAGTTATCGTTGAAGGTATCAACCTTGTTAAGAAGCACCAAAAGCCTCAACCGGCTCTAGGTCAACAAGGTGGCATCGTTGAACAAGAAGCAGCAATCGATGCTTCTAACGTTGCAATCTTTAACGCGGCTACTGGTAAAGCAGACCGCATCGGTTTCCGTATCGAAGATGGTAAGAAAGTTCGTTTCTTTAAGTCTAACGGCGAAACTGTTTCTAACTAATTAGAAGTAATTTGGAGTTCTACTATGGCGAAACTGCATGATTACTACAAGTCGTCTGTAGTCGCTGAGCTTACCAAAGAGTTCGGCTACACAAGCGTCATGCAAGTCCCTAGGATTGAGAAAATCACCCTAAACATGGGCGTTGGTGAAGCAATCAACGATAAGAAACTGCTAGAAAACGCAGCAGCTGATATGGCAACGATCTCTGGTCAAAAGCCTCTTATCACTAAAGCGCGTAAATCTGTTGCAGGTTTCAAAATTCGTGAAGGCTACCCAATTGGTTGTAAAGTAACCTTACGTGGCGAACGTATGTGGGAGTTCCTAGAGCGTCTTATCTCTATCGCTCTTCCACGTGTACGTGATTTCCGTGGTGTTAGCGCTAAGTCTTTTGACGGTCGCGGTAACTACAGCATGGGCGTTCGCGAGCAAATCATCTTCCCGGAAATCGACTACGATAAAGTCGATCGTGTGCGCGGTCTTGATATTACTATCACGACGTCTGCTGGCACTGATGCGGAAGGCCGTGCTCTGCTGGCTGCCTTTAACTTCCCATTCCGTAAGTAAGGTGAAGGGTTACTGTTATGGCTAAACAATCAATGAAAGCACGTGAAGCTAAGCGTGCGAAGCTAGTTGCTAAATTCGCTGAAAAGCGTTCAGCACTAAAAGCTCTAATCAGCGATGTAAACGCATCTGAAGAAGATCGTTGGAACGCAGTTCTTAAACTGCAAGCTCTTCCACGTGATTCAAGTGCATCACGTCAGCGCAACCGTTGTAACCAAACTGGTCGTCCACACGGTTACCTACGTAAGTTCGGTCTAAGCCGTATCAAAGTTCGTGAAGCTTGCATGAAAGGCGAGATTCCTGGACTTCGTAAGGCTAGCTGGTAATTGCCACTTAATCATTTGGAGTAAATCTTATGAGCATGCAAGATCCGATTTCGGATATGCTGACCCGCGTTCGTAACGGTCAGGCAGCAAACAAAGTTGCTGTTAAAATGCCTTCTTCAAAGCTTAAAGTTGCAATTGCTGCACTACTAAAAGCTGAAGGTTACATCACTGACTTCGCTGTAGAAGGCGAAGCAAAACCTGAGCTAGAAGTTACTCTTAAGTACTTCCAAGCTAAACCTGTAATCGAGCAAATCAAGCGCGTATCACGCCCTGGTCTACGAGTTTATAAAAATAAAGACTCGCTACCAACAGTGATGGGTGGTCTTGGTATTGCAGTTGTTTCTACTTCCAAGGGTCTTATGACTGACCGTGCTGCTCGCAAAGCAGGTCTTGGCGGTGAAATCATCTGTTACGTAGCTTAATAAGGAGTAGATTATGTCTCGTGTTGCTAAAGCACCTGTCGCTATTCCAGCTGGCGTAGAGGTGAAACTAAACGGCCAAGAAATCACTGTAAAAGGTGGTAAAGGTGAGCTTACTCGCGTTCTTAACGACGCCGTAGTTATCGCACAGGAAGAAAACAACCTAACTTTCGGTCCGAAAGAAGGTGTTGCTAACGCATGGGCACAAGCTGGTACAGCTCGCGCTCTAGTTAACAACATGGTTGTGGGTGTTACTGAGGGCTTCACTAAGAAGCTAACTCTAAAGGGTGTTGGTTACCGTGCTGCTATGAAAGGCAACTCTGTAGCTCTAACTCTTGGTTTTTCTCACCCAGTAGAGCACGCTCTACCTGAAGGTATTAAAGCTGAGTGCCCTAGCCAAACTGAGATCGTTGTAACTGGTTGTGACAAGCAACTAGTTGGTCAAGTTGCGGCTGACATTCGTTCTTACCGTGAACCTGAGCCATACAAAGGCAAGGGTGTACGTTACGCAGATGAAAATGTGCGTACTAAAGAAGCTAAGAAGAAGTAAGGTATCACTATGGATAAGAAAGCATCTCGCATCCGTCGTGCTACACGTGCACGTCGTAAGATTGCAGAACTTCGCGTTGAGCGTCTAGTAGTACACCGTACTCCTCGTCACGTATACGCACAAGTTATCGCGGCAAACGGCTCTGAGGTTATCGCAGCTGCTTCTACTGTAGAAAAAGCGATCCGTGAGCAAGTTAAGAACACTGGTAACATCGATGCAGCTAAAGCAGTAGGTAAAGCTGTTGCTGAGCGCGCTCTTGAAAAAGGCGTAACTGCTGTTGCATTTGATCGTTCTGGTTTCCAATACCACGGTCGAGTAGCGGCGCTAGCAGATTCTGCTCGCGAAGCTGGTCTGAAATTCTAAGGTAGGGTTGGAAGATGGCTAAAGAACAACAACAAGCTAATGATTTGCAAGAAAAGCTGATCGCAGTTAACCGTGTTTCTAAGACGGTTAAAGGTGGTCGAATCATGAGCTTCACTGCACTAACAGTAGTTGGTGACGGTAACGGTCGTGTAGGTTTCGGTTACGGCAAAGCTCGTGAAGTACCTGCAGCGATCCAAAAAGCAATGGAAAAAGCGCGTCGTAACATGGTTACTGTTGCGCTGAACGAAGGCACACTTCACCACCCGGTGAAAGGTCGTCATTCGGGCTCTAAAGTTTACATGCAGCCAGCTGCAGAAGGTACAGGTGTAATTGCCGGTGGTGCAATGCGTGCTGTACTTGAAGTTGCAGGTGTACACAACGTACTTTCTAAAGCATACGGTTCTACGAACCCTATCAACATCGTTCGTGCAACGATTGGTGCTCTAGTAGACGTTAAGTCACCAGAAATGGTTGCTGCTAAACGTGGTCTAACTGTTGAATCTATTTCGGAGTAAGCACACGATGGCAACTATTAAAGTAACTCAAACTAAAAGCTCAATTGGTCGCCTACCTAAGCACAAAGCGTGTCTTAAAGGTCTAGGCCTTCGTCGCATCAACCATACAGTAGAACTTGAAGATACTCCGTGCGTACGCGGTATGATCAACAAGGTTTACTACATGGTTAAGATTGAGGAGTAATCAGAATGCGTTTGAATACTCTATCACCGGCTGCTGGCTCTAAACCTTCTAAGAAGCGTGTAGGTCGTGGTATCGGTTCTGGCCTTGGTAAAACAGGTGGCCGTGGTCACAAAGGTCAAAAATCACGCTCTGGCGGTTCAGTTCGTCCAGGTTTCGAAGGCGGTCAAATGCCTCTGAAACAGCGTCTACCAAAATTCGGTTTCACTTCTCGTAAGAGCCTAGTGTCTGCTGAAGTTCGTCTAGCTGAGCTAGCGAAAGTAACTGGTGACGTAGTTGATCTGAACAGCCTAAAAGCTGCTAACGTTATCACTAAGAACATCGAATTCGTTAAGATCGTTCTTTCTGGTGAACTTAGCAAAGCTGTGACTGTTAAAGGTCTACGCGTGACTAAAGGCGCTAAAGCTGCAATCGAAGCTGCAGGCGGTAAAATCGAGGAATAATCTCGAGGAACGAGGTACAGATGGCTAAGAAACCAGGACAAGATTTTCGTAGTGCTCAGAGCGGCTTAAGTGAACTAAAGTCGCGCTTATTATTCGTAATTGGTGCACTTTTAGTATTCCGAGCAGGCTCTTTTGTGCCGATCCCTGGTATTGACGCTGCTGTACTTGCCGATTTGTTCGAACAGCAAAAAGGTACCATCGTTGAAATGTTTAACATGTTCTCCGGTGGTGCTCTTGAGCGTGCATCTATATTAGCATTGGGTATCATGCCGTATATTTCGGCATCGATCGTAGTCCAATTGTTAACTGTAGTTCATCCAGCGTTAGCGGAACTCAAGAAAGAGGGTGAAGCAGGCCGTCGTAAGATCAGCCAATATACACGCTACGGCACGCTTGTACTTGCAACATTCCAAGCTATTGGTATTGCAACGGGCTTACCAAACATGGTCGATAATCTGGTTGTTATCAACCAAACCATGTTTACGCTTATTGCTACCGTGAGTTTAGTAACTGGTACCATGTTCTTAATGTGGTTAGGTGAACAAATCACTGAGCGAGGAATCGGTAATGGTATTTCCATTCTGATTTTTGCAGGTATTGTTGCTGGATTGCCTTCTGCAATCGGTCAAACAATCGAGCAAGCGCGTCAAGGTGAATTGCATGTGCTTCTTCTGCTGTTAATTGCTGTACTGTCTTTTGCTGTAATTTACTTCGTTGTTTTCATGGAACGTGGTCAACGCCGAATCGTTGTTAACTACGCGAAGCGTCAACAAGGTCGTAAAGTATTTGCAGCACAAAGCTCGCACCTACCGTTGAAAATCAACATGGCAGGTGTTATTCCAGCAATCTTTGCATCGAGCATTATCTTGTTCCCAGGAACATTGGCTCAGTGGTTTGGTCAGAATGGTGAGAGCAGCGCGTTCGGTTGGTTAACTGACGTGTCATTGGCTCTTAGCCCAGGTCAACCTCTGTATGTAATGCTATATGCTGCAGCTATAATCTTCTTCTGTTTCTTCTATACAGCGTTGGTGTTTAACCCACGTGAAACAGCTGATAACTTGAAGAAGTCTGGTGCATTCGTACCCGGTATCCGCCCAGGTGAGCAGACAGCGAAGTATATCGATAAAGTGATGACAAGATTGACCCTAGCGGGCGCTCTATACATTACCTTTATCTGTCTGATTCCTGAATTCATGATGGTCGCGTGGAACGTACGTTTCTACTTCGGCGGTACATCACTACTAATCGTAGTTGTTGTTATCATGGATTTCATGGCACAGGTACAGACTCATCTGATGTCCCAACAGTATGATTCTGTGTTAAAGAAAGCGAATCTGAAAGGTTACGGCCGTTAATCCGGCGGTGACGTTCAGTTCCATTTACGGAGTTTAGCAATGAAAGTTCGTGCTTCCGTTAAAAAAATCTGCCGTAACTGTAAAGTTATCAAGCGTAACGGTGTCGTTCGCGTGATTTGCAGTGAGCCAAAGCATAAGCAACGCCAAGGCTAATTAGCAGAAATTTTTACTTGAAATACAAGGTAGAGTCGAGTATATTTCTCGGCCTACCTTTTGCGTGCAAAAGAAGTAGTATGCCGCAGCGTATCCATAACGGGCTTTGCTGCGGATAATTCTTTTATGAAACATTGGAGTGAATAATGGCCCGTATAGCAGGCATTAACATTCCTGATCACAAGCATTCTGTGATTGCACTTACTGCAATCTACGGTATCGGTAAAACTCGCTCTCAAGCTATTCTAGCTGAAGTGGGTATTGCTGAAGATGCTAAGATCAGTGAACTAACTGAAGAGCAGATCGATCAACTGCGTGATGGTGTAGCTAAGTACACTGTAGAAGGTGATCTACGTCGTGAAGTATCGATGAACATCAAGCGTCTTATGGACCTTGGCTGTTACCGCGGTCTTCGTCATCGTCGCAGTCTACCACTACGTGGACAGCGTACTAAAACCAACGCTCGCACCCGTAAGGGTCCGCGCAAGCCGATCAAGAAATAATCGGATAAGGTAGAGTACAATGGCAAAACAACCAACTCGCGCTCGTAAGCGCGTACGCAAGCAAGTAGCTGATGGCGTAGCGCACATCCATGCTTCTTTCAACAACACAATCGTAACTATCACTGACCGTCAAGGCAACGCTCTTGCATGGGCTACAGCAGGTGGTTCAGGTTTCCGTGGTTCTCGTAAATCTACTCCGTTCGCAGCACAAGTTGCAGCTGAGCGTTGTGGTGAAATGGCTAAAGAATATGGCCTAAAGAACTTGGAAGTTATGGTTAAGGGTCCAGGTCCAGGTCGTGAATCTACTGTTCGCGCACTGAACGCTGCTGGTTTCCGTATCACAAACATTGTTGATGCGACTCCAATCCCTCATAACGGTTGTCGTCCACCTAAGAAACGTCGCGTTTAATTCGTTTCTAGGATAATTGGAGAAAGATCATGGCAAGATATTTGGGTCCTAAGCTGAAGCTTAGCCGTCGTGAAGGCACTGACTTATTTCTTAAGTCTGGTGTTCGCGCGATCGATACCAAGTGTAAAATTGATAACGCACCAGGTGTACACGGCGCTCGTCGCGGTCGTCTATCTGAGTATGGCGTTCAGCTTCGTGAGAAGCAAAAAGTTCGTCGTATCTACGGCGTTCTAGAAAAACAATTCCGTAACTACTACAAAGAAGCTGCACGTCTTAAAGGCAACACAGGTGAAAACCTACTTCAGCTTCTTGAAGGTCGTCTTGATAACGTAGTTTACCGCATGGGCTTTGGTGCAACTCGCGCTGAATCTCGTCAACTAGTTAGCCACAAAGCTATCCTAGTTAACGGTAAAGTTGTAAACGTTCCTTCTTTCAAAGTAGCGGCTAATGACGTTGTTTCTATCCGCGAGAAAGCTAAACAGCAATCTCGTATTAAAGCGGCTTTAGAAGTTGCTGAACAACGTGAAAAACCAACTTGGATTGAAGTAGATGCTGGCAAAATGGAAGGTACATTCAAGCGTATGCCTGAGCGTTCTGACCTATCAGCTGACATCAACGAACACTTGATCGTCGAACTTTACTCTAAGTAAGGTTAAAAAAAGAGAGGACACAATGCAGGGTTCTGTAACAGAATTTCTTAAGCCGCGTCTTGTTGACATTGAACAGATCAATACGACACACGCAAAAGTAACTCTTGAGCCATTAGAGCGCGGTTTCGGCCACACTCTAGGTAATGCTCTTCGCCGCATTCTTCTATCTTCTATGCCGGGTTGTGCCGTAACAGAAGTTGAAATTGAAGGTGTGCTACACGAATACAGCACTAAAGAAGGCGTTCAGGAAGATATCCTTGAAATCCTTCTAAACCTAAAAGGTTTGGCTGTACGCGTTGCTGAAGGCAAAGATGAAGTGTTTATTACACTGAACAAATCAGGCTCAGGCCCTGTTGTTGCAGGTGACATCACCCACGATGGTGATGTAGAGATCGCTAACCCTGAGCACGTAATTTGTCACCTAACGGATGACAACGCTGAGATCGCTATGCGTATCAAAGTAGAACGTGGTCGTGGTTACGTTCCAGCTTCAGCTCGTATCCATACTGAAGAAGATGAGCGTCCAATCGGTCGTCTACTAGTTGACGCTACTTACAGCCCGGTTGATAAAATCGCTTACGCTGTAGAAGCGGCACGTGTAGAACAACGTACTGACTTAGACAAGCTTGTTATCGATATGGAAACGAACGGTACTCTAGAACCTGAGGAAGCAATCCGTCGTGCAGCTACTATCCTAGCTGAACAACTGGATGCGTTCGTAGATCTACGTGATGTACGTGTACCTGAGGAGAAGGAAGAGAAGCCAGAATTCGATCCTATCCTACTACGTCCTGTAGACGATCTTGAACTAACAGTTCGCTCTGCTAACTGTTTGAAAGCAGAAGCGATTCACTACATCGGTGATCTTGTACAGCGCACTGAGGTTGAGCTACTTAAAACGCCAAACCTTGGTAAGAAATCTCTTACAGAGATTAAAGATGTGCTTGCTTCACGTGGTCTATCTCTAGGCATGCGTCTAGAAAACTGGCCACCAGCGTCAATCGCTGAAGATTAATCGAAAAAGTTAGAAGGATTAGGTCATGCGCCATCGTAAGAGTGGTCGTCAACTCAACCGCAACAGCAGTCATCGCAAAGCGATGTTCAGCAACATGGCTAGCTCTCTTGTTCGTCACGAAGTTATCAAAACTACCGTGCCAAAAGCAAAAGAACTACGTCGCGTAATTGAGCCGTTGATTACCCTAGCTAAGACAGACAGTGTTGCTAACCGTCGTCTTGCATTCGCACGCACTCGTGATAACGAAGTTGTTGCAAAACTATTTAATGAACTAGGCCCGCGTTTCGCGGCTCGCCAAGGTGGTTACACTCGCATTCTTAAATGTGGTTTCCGTACTGGTGATAAAGCTCCAATGGCATACATTGAGCTTGTAGACCGCCCAGCTGCTGAAGAAGCTGCTGAGTAATCTATACTAGATTGTTAATACAAAAAGCCGAGCCTAGCTCGGCTTTTTTGTATCTGGTACTTTTCAATCTTGCATCATGATACTTGGCACTTTCTCTTGCTTTACGGCGTTCCTTTCTCAAAATATCTCGTATCTCGTATCTCGTATCTCGTATCTCGTATCTCGTATCTCGTATCTCGTATCTCGTATCTCGTATCTCGTATCTCGTATCTCGTATCTCGTATCTCGTATCTCAATTTCTAACACCCACAAAAAAGAGCACCGAAGTGCCCTTAATACAAACTATCTAAACTCATATCGGTTGAAGGATTAGCCCCAAATCGCTGATAACGAATCAAGTAACCCAGTCGTTGCACCTTGAGATTGAAGCGCTTGTAGGATAATTGGTGCAAAAGTCGTGATCATTGAAGAGTCCATGCCTAGACCAGAGAATGCACTTTCTACAGCACCTTGTGAATTTAGGATAGAAGTTAAACCTGTCGATTCAAGCGTCGACATGCCTGGAATCAGTGAAGACAGTTCTTTGTTATCGGCACTACCTAGAGAGTTTTGCGCTAGCGCCAGCATTGAACCAATACCGCCCAGAGCTTGATCGCTACTTACAGATGCTTGTTCAGCAACTGTATCTGCTAAAGGCGTCGATTCATTTTGCTGTGACCATAGGTTTACTGCAGCCATTAGGGCTGTCTGAGTCAGTTGAGAGTAGTCGGTCGTTGCGGCAGCGCTTGTTGAAGCTTGGTCTGAAGTGCTTGCGCAAGAGGCAACAGCCAATGCGCTGAATACAGTGATGAGTGCTTTCTTCATTATTCTTCCTTAAGTAATAAAGTAATCGTCACTTTCACTATAAACGAAAAACGGCGATGTTGTTACATCGCCGTTGTATTAATTTAACTTTATTTTGCTCTTAGTAGGTTGTTTACCAAGGGCTTTTAAAATTAAAGGATAGCTAGAAGTTCTACTTCGAATACTAGAGCTGCAAATGGAGGGATAGCAGCACCTGCGCCACGCTCACCGTATGCAAGATCTTGTGGGATGTATAGTTTCCACTTAGAACCTACAGGCATCATTTGTAGAGCTTGAACCCAACCTTGGATAACACCAGTTACTGGGAACTCAGCTGGTTGACCGCGAGATACAGAGCTGTCAAATACAGTACCGTCTGTTAGCTCACCGTGGTAGTGAACGCGAACTTGCTTATCAGCAGTTGGGATTTCACCAGTACCTTCAGTGATTACTTCGTACTGTAGGCCAGACTCAAGAACAGTTACTTCTGGACGTAGAGCGTTGTCAGTTAGGAACGCTTCGCCGTCAGCTGCTGCTGCTTTAGCTGCTTCTTGACGGATTGCTTCTGCGCGAGTGTGAAGCTCTTGAAGAGCTTTGTTGATTTCGTCAACTTCGATAGCTGGCATGTCACCAGTTAGTGCAGTTGCGATACCAGCAGCGATTGCGTCAACGTTTAGGCCTTCAAGACCAGAACCAGCTAGTTGTTGGCCCATTTGTAGACCGATACCGTAGCTAGCTTTTTGCTCTACAGTTTCAAATTTTACTTCAGACATGAAAGTTACTCTTTTTGTGTCAGTACGAAAAAGGTAAGAATACCAGTATTAACAGCTCGAAGAAACGGCTACACCCTGATTCGCCCTAGCTTTCACGTACTCAAATCACAATGGCACTATTTTTATTGCATTGCTCCCGTAATGAAGGAAAAATCTATACTGTTCAAGTTTTGGTTTTTATACTGTAGTTAATCAATAGTTAGGGCGCAGCCGTATGAATCGTCGTCATAAGAAGAAACAACAAGTAGATTATTTGCAGCTGTGCAAAGATAAATTCAATGCCATCGAATTTGGCGAAGCCAAAAATAAGATTAGTGGCTTATGGCAGAGCTTGCCTAAATTACACCAACGCGCTTTGATGGTGCTGACGCCTGTCGTATTGTTGCTATTAATCGTCCCTTTTCCAAAATCAGAAATGACTCAAAGCGAGCCGGCAACTAGCCGCGTCGAGCTTGAGATTAATACTGTCGGTTTGAGCGAGCAGAAAAGTGAGCAACAGCAGTCTCTAAAATCAAGCCATTGGAAAGAGTACTTGGTACAACAAGGGGATACCTTAGCGCAGGTATTTCGTAATAACCAACTGCCTTTATCTGACCTTAATGCGCTGGTACGCATTGAGGGCGACGATAAACCTCTGAGTCAGATCAGAAAAGGCCAATTAGTTCGATTTAAGCTCGCAGAGAATGGACAGTTAGACATTCTTCAGCTTGAGAAAGGCAGCAGCTCGGTGATGTTCTTCCGCCTGTCTGATGGTGGTTTTGGGCGCAGCAAGTAAGTATTTTAAAAGATTCGAAAAGGAGCGTTTATCTCGCTCCTTTTTTTATGCGCGGAATTGGCGCTAAAGGCAGTACAATCAAAAGAATACCGATAAAAGTGAGAATATCTGGGATTTCGTTAAACCAAATCATACCGATGAGTGCTACGAAAACTAACCCCGAGTATTCTGCTAGGGCAATTTGGCTCGAATGTGCTTTCTGATAAGCCGAAACTGCCAACCCGTTATAAGCCAAGATCAGCGTTGCGCTTAAGGCGATATAACCAAGGTGCCCCCAAGACACTGGTGACCAAAATAGTACGCAAAGTATTAAAGAAATGGGTAGCGAGAACAGAGTAGTCCACCAAAGTGTCGTCACTACCGATTGCTCACTCGGGAGTTTGCGAACTAAAACATTGAACAGCGCTAGGGTACATGCCGTACCAAGCGCAAATACCGCCGCCCAATGAAATTGCGATGGTCTGAGTACGATTAGCGCACCGATAAAACCGATTGTAGTAGCGATGACTTTCCCCAGAGCAGGGCGTTCGTCTAACAACAGTACCGATAATGGGAGCATCAACAATGGCGCAACGTAAAATACGGCGTTGGCTGTCGCCAGCGGTAAGTGAGTAATCGCCACGACCATACATCCGCTACCAATTAATATCAGTTGGCCGCGAGCAAAGGTGATCTTTGCCTGTTTGAGTTGGCGTTGTACTGTGCTTTGTTTTAACCACAATGGCGTAATTAAAAGCAGTGACAATAGTTGGCGAAAGAAGATGTATTGCAGTGGCGGCACTTCACCATTGAGCAATTTCACTGCCACATCAGAGAGCGAAGCAAAAAAATTACCTGCCACCAGCAGCAAAATCCCAAGTGTAATGTTGGACATTAGCCCTGTAATCTCATATCGATATGCGGAATATCGTCCTCAAGGTACATCTCTGAGATCGTAACAAAGCCGTGACTTTGGTAAAAGGCTTCTAAGTGTTGTTGAGCACCGATATCAATGGTGCTATTTGGCCACAGCTCACGGCTATGCTTGATGGCTTCCGTTAAAAGCTTATGGCCTAAACCGGCACCTCGAGCTTCGGCTTTGGTTGCGATTCTACCAATACTGACATTGTCATAGGTGGTACCCGCAGGCAGCAAACGAGCGCAAGCGACCAGTTGGCCGCCTTCATACCCCAAGAGGTGGCGCACACCAGGCTGAGTGTCTTTGCCATCCAGTTCTGGGTAGGGACAAGTTTGCTCGACAACAAACACGTCAACTCGCAGCTTCAGTAACTCATAAAGTTCGGTTGTGGTTAACTCGGCAAAGGTTGGGGTAGACCAAGTGATCATAATATCTTCCTAAATCTGTACTTGGCGCCAATCTAGCAGCACCGACGATGCCGTGCATTAACCATTGTTAATTCTGCTCTTGATTCTGCTCAGGCTGATTGCGGTAATACCAAGGTAGGCTGCTATTTGATTGTCGTTCAAGCGCTGCAACAAATCAGGGTAGTGCTCGCAGAACAGTTGGTAACGCTGCTCTGGGGTATAGAGCAACATAAAGCGTTCTTTGTTCTCTTTGTGCATCAATTGAGTCTCGAGCAGCTTGAGGTACAGAGGGTTGTTCGTATCGCGCCACTCTGTCAGGGCTTGCATTGGTAGCTCAAACAATGAGATTGGCGTCAATGTCTCTAACAGGTATGGAGACGGTTGTTGCTTAATCAGGCTTTCAAAGCCTATCACCCAATCATGCTCCCAATAGAACTCTTTGCTGAACTGTTTACCTTCTTGCGTTAGATAACACGCGTGGCATAGGCCTTCAACAATGAAGTAAAACGAGTCTGGCACCTCGCCTTGATTGGTGAGGATATGTCGAGTAGGCAACTCTAGTGGTTTAGCTATCTCAAGGAGAGACTCGATTTGGGATGGGGTAAAGCCAAAGCTTTCTAATTGTTCTGTTAATGCGTGGTGCATGGTCACTACCTAAGCCATTTCAATGCAAAGATAATCGCACTTTCTATGGCTTAGGTATAGCGCTAGCTTATGTTGAATTACTGAGCTTGAGAGGAGGTATGAGAATCCAAGTAATCTTGAGCTTGCTCTCTACCCATGTATTTACCAAGCGTTTTTAGCGGTACTTTTTTAAGGTTCACGACAATCAAACCATCTAAGGCGTCATTAAAAGATGGGTCGACATTAAAACACACCAGTTTGCCGTTCATGCCTAGATATTGACGAAGTAACACTGGAAGGCCTTTTCCTTGCTCCATGCGTGCAAGGACTTTGGAGAGCAATGGGACACTCGCCAAAGAAGAGAGCAAGTGATTTTGCCAGAACACATGACTACTGCTGTTCAAAGGAGATGACGGTGAAACTAGGTTAGCTTTCTCTTCATCGTAGTGGTGGATTGATAAGGTCGTGGCGATCAACAGTCGTGCGTTATGACTGTAATCGTTGCTGATGCTGACTGGGCCAAAAAGATGAGTGTATTGTGGGTGACGAGACACAAAGGTCGCGATGCCTTTCCACAGCAGCAACAGTGAATTAAGACTCTTTTGATAAGGCTTACTCACCACTGAACGCCCCAGCTCAATACTGTTTTCAAGGGTATCAATGAACTCTTGATTGTAGTTAAACAGACTACGGGAGTAGAGCTGATCAAGTCCGTGTTCGGCTATCAGTTTGTCCACCATACCCAATCGATAGGCACCAACCAGCTCCGCCTTGGCTTTGTTCCACACGAACAGTTGATGGTAGTAAAGGTCGTATTCATCTAAATCACAGGCGAGTCCACTGCCTTCGCCGACTTCTCGAAAGCTCTCTTCTCTAACTCGGCCAATTTCACGCATCAGATTAGGAATAGATTGGCTTGGTGTACAGTAGACCTCAAACTCGCCTTGCTCAAGGAGCTTCATTTCATTGGGAAGTGAACCAACCTCAATCGCTAATACCTCTGATGAAATTGGGGCGATCACTTGAGTATCAAAAGAGGGCGCTTGGATGAGGCTATCAGAACTCTCTTGTTGACTCATTAGGTAGGTATTGAGCCTGAGGTAGTTGACGATATCCATCTCTTGTTCAAACGACTTGATCTCTGAATAAGGGATGGAAGCGCCAATTGAAATCGAGATGGTCGTCGCTTGCTTGTTTAGGAGCTCACGACCAAGTAAAGCCGTCCTTAGCAGCGGGTGAACACGCCCTGCTTGGTAGAAAAGCTCACTGTTTTTGCCATTGATAAAGATAGGAACCGTTGTGGCTTGATGACGTTTAACGAATTTCGCGACTGATTTGCTCCATTCGATATCAGTGAGTGTTTTTGCTCCTTTACGGTAGCTAGACACTTCGCCAGCCGGAAATACAATCAGTAATCCGCCGTCAGCTAAGTGACGATTAGCGTCTCGGATCGCTTTGGCATTGGTTCGTTTTGATTCTTTGCTATTAAAGACATCGACACCAATGAAAAGATCATCCAACTCAGGCAGTCGCTTGAGCAGTTCATTGGCCAGTACCTTCACATCCTTTCTAACCGATCCGACGAGATCAGCAAGGATCACTCCTTCAATGGCGCCAAGCGGGTGGTTTGCCACGATCACCACAGGCCCCTCTTTGGGGATGTTGTCCGTGCCTCCCGATGCAATGGAGTAGTCAATATTGAGCGCCGATAGGGTGTAATTCATGAATTCAAAGCTAGATAACTCGTCTTGTCGATCTTGATAGAGTCGGTCTAGCTTAGATAGCCCAGTTGCCCACTCGACAACAGACTCTCCTAGGCCAAAAGGCGTGTAACGTGGTAAACGAAAAGGACTATCAATCATAATATAGCTACCTTATTAAAGGAGGTTGTTAAGCTAGGAATATGCCTCGTGATTCCCTTACTTGATCAGCTTCGGCCAAGCTTTATCGGCTTGTTGAATGTGTTGTGCACGGTCTTGCTCCCACGTCTCTTGAATCTCTTGGTCGTAGTTAAGGTAAAGTTTGTCATCAACTATGGTCCAATATTGTGGATCGCCAGGTGCAAAGTCGTTTTTGGCAGAAACGGCCCATGCGCAATAACCACCATACTGAGGCGCATACTTTTCAGGATTATTAACAAATAAAGTCAGATTCTTTTCAGAAGAGAAGTACCAATCCGCGCCTTTGTATTCGGTGCTGAACTTTTTACTTCCTTCAATGGGCTGGCCAGAAGTGAAGTAGGCGACTGTATCGTAGCCATCGAGTGCTTTATTGCTGAAAAAGCCGGTATAGATTTCATCGGCGGCAAGCACGTATGGGCTAACAAGTAGCATGATCATCGTGAGTAGTTTTCTCATAATAGACTCCATCTATAAGTTGATTGCTGGGGCAAGGTCGAAGGTGAAACGTTGCTGGTTTATCTGAGCAGGTTGTAGCGGTTCACAGGGAGCTCCTGATGCGTAGAACATCGACGCTTGGCCCTGCTGATTACGTAAATGGGTAAAGCTGACTGTATGAGCATCGGTACGGTGCATACAAGTACCCAAATGGGGTTGTTCACTGTGATGGTGAGAGTGGAACTTCAATAAACTTTGTTGGTTCTTACCTGCAGAGATAAGCTGGTCGTATTTTGCTTGTCGGTAGGCCTGCACTCTTGCCAAATCGATGCCTGAAGAGAACAGTGGCGAATCGGTTTCAACAATGTTGTGCTCAAGTCCATCCCACTTGTAAGCGACGACGACACCGTTGTGTTGGGTCAAATTGGGGGCGAAAGCGAGCAGGGTAAATGGCGCGAAAGCATTCAAATCTAGTCGCTGAAATGCCTCTGTGAGCTGATTGATATTGCGACATGACGACATGTTCTTAAGCAATATCCCACGGCTAGTCAATGGACCATCTGGCACAATACCTTGGTAGTTATTGAGCAAGCACAGTGAAAGACCAAACTCGTTAATGCTGATCCAACTACCACCTCCAGCAGGGTCAAGCGGCATAATGATATCGACACCGTTAACCTGATATTGCTTCGGCGGCATAGCTAACGCTCGTGTTTTCTGCTCATCACGATTAAAAAAGACCTGATAGCCATTTTCTTCGAGCAGCCAAGATACTGAACACATGATTACTGCTCCCTCAGGTAGCTATTGGTGGTTGGGGCATAGCCAAAGGTGTTGCAGGTTTCTACGTCAAGGAAGGTGGTGATCACCTTGATCATTGCGTAGTGATGATTCGCATGTAGGGCAGCAAAAGTGATCTCTCTTTCGAGCGTTGAAGGCAAATTTGCAAGCACCTGAGTATCCATTGAAACCTCGGTTTGGACCGTTATAGGAGCTTTGAGATCATCATGATCTAATCGCTCAAGCCAGTTGATGACATATTGGATCTCTTTTAAGGCAATCGAGCGGTCGAACTCGACTGGATGACCGCGGCGACGAGTGTTGTAATCAATGGTCGCGTTCTCTTTTAAAATCAGAGCATGAAACAGATCAAGCGTGTGGCGAGTATGCTCACCAATGGAGCTTGAGACGTGTGGCTTAGCACGTGTCAGGTAGTCACTGTCAGAGATGGCTAACAAGAACTCTTGGCCTTGATTCAATATTTCAACGGCTCCTTGGATACTAGGAGAGAAAGAAGTGAAGGCGCTTGGTTGGGCTATCGGGTTCATTCATGATCCTCGTATAAGGTTAGTCAGTGGTCGGGTATTGTTGAACAAGGCGTCGCTCTTTTTGCCACGCAGCAAACAGACTTTTAAAAGAAGGTGGCTGATGGCCTCGCTGTTTCTGTTGCGCGCCAATATCAAAAAGAATGCGATATTGCTGAAGCAGCGTAGAAAATATTTCTCGTAGTGGGGTGTTTCGATCCCAGATGTGTGCCGCCTCACTGCTCGCCCCGTTGACCTCAAGAATCGTAAATTCTTCGCCCCTCATTAGGCTATGAATGTCTTTGAACTTGACGTCTAATCTTCCATAGTGGAATCCATCAAAATCGTTAAATATCTTATCTAGGCGATCGGTTAGCGCTGTGGTGATGTACTGATTACCATCTCTAAAAATAGAGCCGCGGCTATGGCTACCAGCAAAAGCGAGTTGAAACTCTTTGCCATCAGCAAGCACATGATCCAACTTATCTTGATGTCTTGGCAGGTAAAGGTGGCTGAGCTGTCCCGCGCGTGGGCTGCTTTCAATTAGCTGCTTGATTGTAGATGTGCCATCGCCTGTCACCATTGGCGCGTATTTGAGTGTGATCGAAATGATCTCTCCTTGGCGACGATTGGGATAACGAACGTAAAACAGTCCCGCTTCCGCTTGGTAAGGCGCTTTTTCTTGTAGCAAAAAACGAGCGCCCTGAGGGAAGGACTCAACATATTGCTCTAGCTGGTTTTGAGTATTGATCAATTTAACGCCCGCACCGCGACAGCCAAGATCCGGCTTAGCGACGACGGGGAAATCAAGATTCGATTGGATCAAGGCTCGGTGTGCATCCTCTGCCTGTTTTTCACTGTTGAGATCAGTTTTGGTTAACGTAATAAAGGGAGAGATCCAGCGCTGACTATACGATCCAGCAAGACTCAAGATATCGTGCTTTGACTCTCCAACCATGCCACTGAGTTTGATGCTTGGGTTGGCAACTAAAGGCAGTGCCCAGTCAAAATGCCGTAACCCTTGAATCAAACTCTGAGCCACCACTGGCGTGTAGAAAAACCAAGCAGGAAGAAACTCATAGGGAGAAACGCTACGCACGGTATCTTTTTCGAGTATGGGCATCCCGGCATTGATTTGATGTGCTGGAATGATGTGAATATCTTGCGATGAACTCATGACAGTCCTCTAGAGTAGGTTTTATTCATTAATCGATTACTGATAAACAGCAATGCAATAGCACACGGGATAACGACCCATTGATATTCAGAGGCTTGCAGCCACGCTGATGTCCCTAAATAGTAGATGGTAGAGAAGACCACACCAGTCCAGAGCGCGGTCGCACTGATAACGGCCAATAAGAAAATCGGAAGAGGGATGACGAAAAAGCCACTTAAGGTAAAACCAACAGTGCGCAGCCCTGGAATAAAGCGAATGATAAAAAGGCTACTGAATGAGTTGTGACGAAGCTTGGTTCGAAGCGTGCGAAAGTAACGGTTAGTCAGAGCTTTATAACGGACACCTCTAAAATATCGCCCTGATTTACCAAGGTAATAGAGCCCCAAGTCACCGGTCGCGATACCGATGAAAATAGCCAACAGTGCATACTGTGCTGGCAAGAGGCCTTGAGTCGCCAGTCCTGCCGCAGACACAATGGCTAAGTCTTCAAGTAGATAAGAGAGCGCAATGATACCGAGCATCAGCCAGAGCAGAGACTCTTCCCCTGAATGTAACCACGCTTGAATGCTTTCGATGGTGCCCATCAAATGTCCCTATCTATCGTATAAATGAATGCCTTACTGACCACTCATTGAGTGTAGTAAATGAAATAGACACGGGCAGTGGATAAAAACTTGCAGTGAGTTGTAGAATTTTTGTGCTTACAGTGCACTCTTAGGAGCAGAAATGGGGGAGGGAATTGTGAATTTATGGGATAAGGGACTTGCTTAAAATTAAACGCTTTTGACGATTAACATCCAGAAAAATAAAGATTTTTACAGAGGTGACTTACCTATATGAAAAAAGGCTGAATCGTTAAATTCAGCCTTTTGAAACATTAACTAAAGATGATTGAAAAATCTTATTTAGTTAGGTCGATTTGGTAAACGCCAAAGCCAACATCGTCAGTCGCAACACGTTTCATCGGGTACTGACCCTTCTCTTTGATGAACTGTGCCGCTTTCTCGCTTGGTGATGTTTCAAAACGGATGTCTAGCTTTTTGCTTGTCTCGATTGGTGCAAAAGACCAGTTGTTATCTGCTGTTGGGCTTACTTTACCTTGCTCTTTGCTTACGCGAGAGATGTAGTTTGCAAGAACAGTACGGTTCTCGTCCGGTGCATCAAAAGCGATGTACTCAACACCTGTACCTGGGAACTTCGCACTGTAAGCACGGTAGTTGTTGGTCGCAATCAAGAAGTCTTGGTTCATGTCGATTGGCTTACCTTGGTAGGTTAGGCCAATGATACGCTCTGACTCAGGGTTAACCACTTTACAGTTCGCGTCGTATTTTGCTGGCTGTGTAACGTCGATTTGGTAGTTCACACCATCAATAACATCGAAGTTGTAAGTACGGAAGTTATCCCACTCAATCAGTGATTGTGGAGCTGTAGAGTTAGCGTCGATTTGGTTGAATTGACCTGCTGAGCACTCTAGCCACTCTTTAACTTCTTTACCTTTTACCTTCATTGCAACAAGCGTGTTCGGGTATAGGTATAGATCGGCAGCGTTACGGAAAGTCAGTTGACCAGACTCTACTTCAGTGAAGTTTGCTGGGTCATTCTTACGGCCACCTGCTTTAAACGGAGCGGCTGCAGAAAGTACTGGTGTACCGTCCAGGTCTGGGTCGCCTTGAATAAAGCGCTCAACGTAGTCTTTCTGTGCAAGGTTAACGATTTGAACCGTAGGGTCATCTTGTACAAGAGATAGGAAGCTGTACATTACGTCATCAGCTTGGCCGATTGGTTGGTTTACAAAGTCACGAGTACCGGCGTGATCTTTCTCCAGTGCCGTCACAATGCCTTCGTCTGCCGCAGCCAGTGATTTCTTCTCTACTTTGTCGTAGATAGGACGAGCTTCAGATTGACCTTTTACTACTTCCCATTTGCCGTCTTTCTGTACCAGCGTTAGGTCCATAATACCTACGTGGCTACCCCAACGACCTGGCATAACCGCTGCAACGCCGTTCATTGTGCCCGCTTGGTTGTCAACACCTTGGATGTTGTCAAAGCCTTTGCCCGGGAATACCGCGTGAGAGTGACCAAATGCAATCGCATCGATGCCTTCTACTTCAGATAGGTAAAGTGTTGAGTTTTCTTCGCCCGCTTTGTATGGGTCTTGAGAAACGCCAGAGTGAGGAATCGCAACGATAACCTCAGCGCCTTCAGCTTTCATTTGAGGAACCAGTTCATTCGCAGTCTCTAGGATGTCGCGAGCGATAACTTTACCTTCAAGGTTCTTCTTATCCCAAGTCATGATTTGTGGTGGAACAAAACCGATGTAACCCACTTTTACTTCATGTTCTACACCTGCAGTATCTGCAAAGGTATGAGTCTTAATGATGTAAGGCGTGAAGTAGTGTTCTTTAGTTTCTGCATCGTAAACGTTAGCACTGATGTATGGGAAATCAGCATCGTTAATAGATTCTTCTAGGAACTCAAGACCGTAGTTGAACTCGTGGTTACCGATGTTTGCTGCATCGTAATCTAGTTGATTCATCGCTTTGTATGCTGGGTGAACTTCACCAGCAACAATACCTTTGTCTGCCATGTAGTCACCCATAGGGCTACCTTGCAGCAAGTCACCGTTATCAACAAGAATGCTGTTCGTTACTTCACTTTGAGCTTCTTTTACAAGAGTTGCAGTACGCGCTAAACCGATCTTTTGTGATGGCTTGTCTTTGTAGTAGTCGTAATCCATTAGGTTAGTATGAATGTCAGTCGTTTCTACGACGCGCAGTTTGATTACTTCATCTGTGTCTGGGGTGGTTGTACAGCCAGCTAGAGTCAAACCTAGTCCAGCCAGTACCGCTAGCGATAAAGGTTTCATTGCAACTTTCATTATGGAGCTCCAAGATTGGATGGGGAAGAATTTGTTGCGTAATGTAACAAAGTGGAATGAAACAATGAGTACGTCATGTGCTAATTCGTGACATGGATCTTATTACTTTATGCTGTTCTGCCACCCTTATCCCAAACCGCTCAATCCATACGCAACAAGCGTTTATTAAAGGTAGCCCATTCATTTCTATAAGGAATAAATGTTACAACCATTCCTTATCAGCTTTTCGAATAAAAAATGAAATTTTAGAATTTCCAGTAATATGAGAGGCTCGTCATAATGCTTTCATTGAGGGCGTATTGGGCTTGAATGCATAGCAAAGACTTTTTGTTGCTACCGAATACGCCAATTCACATCACGGTGAATGAGTTAACTCCCATGCTTGGTTGAACCAAGTATTGCATCGCTCGTGATACGAGCCTTAAAGGAAGCACTGAAATGGACCAAGAACGTTTAACCCACCTAAAACAGCTTGAAGCGGAGAGTATACATATCATCCGTGAAGTAGCGGCTGAGTTTGATAACCCAGTGATGATGTACTCCATCGGTAAAGACTCTTCTGTGATGCTTCACCTAGCTCGCAAAGCGTTTTATCCGGGCAAAATCCCTTTCCCTCTTCTACACGTGGATACCGACTGGAAATTCCGTGAAATGATTGAGTTTCGTGATCGCACTGCTGAGAAGTACGGCTTCGATCTTTTGGTTCATAAGAATCCAGAAGGTTTAGCAATGGGTTGTAGCCCGTTTGTCCACGGCTCATCAAAGCACACCGATATCATGAAGACTCAGGGCTTGAAGCAGGCGTTAAACAAGTACGGTTTTGATGCAGCCTTTGGTGGTGCTCGTCGTGATGAAGAGAAGTCGCGTGCGAAAGAGCGTGTTTACTCTTTCCGTGACAAGAACCACACATGGGACCCGAAAAACCAACGTCCAGAGCTATGGAAAACCTACAACGGTCAGGTAAACAAAGGCGAGAGCATTCGTGTATTCCCGCTTTCAAACTGGACTGAGCTGGATATTTGGCAATACATCTACCTAGAAAACATCGAGATTGTACCGCTTTACCTTTCAGAGAAGCGTCCCGTTGTTGAGCGTGATGGCATGCTGATTATGGTTGATG
The DNA here is from genome assembly GCF_022397975.1 of Vibrio sp. Isolate30. Lineage (NCBI taxonomy): Bacteria > Pseudomonadati > Pseudomonadota > Gammaproteobacteria > Vibrionales > Vibrionaceae > Vibrio > Vibrio sp. Isolate30. Next base: position 65,607 of record NZ_JAKEUS010000006.1, on the reverse strand, counting down.
ACGATCGTATGGAGCTGCAAGAAGGCGAGGTGATTGAAGAGAAGAGTGTTCGTTTCCGTACGCTTGGTTGCTACCCACTGACAGGGGCAATTGAATCTGAAGCCAATACATTAACAGGCATCATTGAAGAGATGCTGGTGGCGACATCCAGTGAGCGTCAAGGACGAGCGATCGACCACGATCAATCGGGCTCCATGGAGCTGAAAAAGCGTCAAGGTTATTTCTAAGGATCTAAGGAAAGAAAAATGAATAGTGCAGTAGAAGCTGAATTGGCTGAACTTGGGATCGAAGGTTACCTAAGTCAGCACCAACATAAATCCATGCTTAGATTCCTAACATGTGGTTCGGTCGATGATGGTAAGAGTACTTTGATCGGTCGCTTACTCCATGACACCCAACAGATCTATGAAGATCAACTGGCAGCGGTTCATAACGATAGCCAACGCGTAGGTACTACGGGTGAGAAACCTGACCTAGCGCTACTTGTTGATGGTTTGCAAGCGGAGCGTGAGCAAGGCATTACCATTGATGTGGCATACCGTTATTTCTCGACTCAAAAACGTAAATTTATTATTGCTGATACTCCAGGGCATGAGCAGTACACACGTAACATGGCAACCGGTGCATCGACTTGTGATCTGGCGGTGATCTTGATTGATGCACGTAAGGGCGTACTGGATCAAACTCGTCGTCACTCGTTCATCTCTAACCTACTAGGTTTGAAACATTTCGTGGTTGCGGTTAACAAGATGGATCTCGTCGATTACTCACAAGGTCGCTTTGAAGAGATTCGTGACGAATACCTAGAGTTTGCAGAAAACCTAGAGGGCGAGACGAATATTCAAATCCTACCGGTTTCAGCGCTAGAGGGTGCAAACGTTGCTGCGGCGAGTAAAGAGCTGGCTTGGTTTGAAGGTCCATCGCTACTTGAAGTACTTGAGAGCGTTGATATCGACCAGAAACGCTCGGCAGGTGAGTTCCGCTTCCCTGTTCAGTATGTGAACCGTCCAAACCTAGATTTTCGTGGTTTTGCCGGCACGATCGCTTCTGGCAGTGTCAAGGTGGGTGACGAAATCAAGGCGCTTCCATCAGGTAAAACCTCGAAAGTAGCACGCATTGTTACCTTTGATGGTGATCTAGAATCGGCGCAGGCTGGCCTTGCTGTGACGTTGACGTTGGAAGATGAGATCGATATCAGTCGTGGTGATTTGATTGTGCTTGAGAATGCGGAAGTGCAATCAACCAATCACATCCTGGCTGACGTGGTTTGGATGACGGAGCAGGCTTTGCAACCGGGTCGTGAGTACGACATCAAAATTGCGGGCAAGAAGACGGTAGGTCAGGTGACAGCTGTTCGTCATCAATACGACATCAATAACCTTGCAACACATGATGCGTCTGAGCTGCCGCTTAATGGTATTGGTCTGTGTGAGTGGTCATTGAATGAAACCGTTGCGCTGGATAAATATCGCGATAGTGCAGATACCGGTGGTTTCATCGTGATTGACCGTCTAACCAATGTAACGGTTGGTGCTGGTTTAATCCGTGAACGCTTAGATTCTGTTGAGCAAAAAGTCGGTGACTTCTCAGCGTTTGAGATCGAATTTAATGCTCTGGTTCGTAAGCATTTCCCACACTGGGATGCCAAAGATATCAGTCAATTACTTAAGTAATCATACCAATCACAGTAAGTAAATGATCAGAAATAGCGCAGAAAAAAGGCTTGAGAACAAGGCGGAATTTTCGATAAGTAGTTATTCTACAATCAAAAATTCTAACGCAGTTATCGAGCATTTTAACAAGCTAGGGCGAGCAGTTATTTACTACGATTGGTATCAAGTTTCGATGTAAAGCAATCGGCGAGAGCTTAGGCTCTCGCCATACAAGGACAGGTATATGTGGCAACAAGGATTTGTATTAGCGCTATTGCTTGGCATCGTAACTTGCCTTCTAACGACGCGTATTAAGCCGAGCTTTATTTTTGCAGGTGCGGCTTTCATTGCGTTTATGGCTGGAATGATCGATGTATCCAGTCTGGCTGGCAATTTCACAAACTCATCACTACTCACCTTAGTGCTGCTAATTCTCGCTTCAAGTGCGTTGGAGAAAACTCGCTTAATCAGCTGGGTAAGCCGGAACATTTCAGAAGGTCGGCTTGGTACAGTTGTGGCAAAGTTGGGTGTTTCCACAGCGTTACTTTCTTCTTTTACTAATAATACTGCGGTTGTGGTGTCGTTGATCGGTGCGATCAAACGCAATCAACAACATGCACCTTCTAAGCTACTGATCCCACTTTCGTACGCTGCGATTTTGGGCGGTACCTTAACCTTGATCGGCACCTCAACCAATTTGATCATTAATAGCTTTGTGGAAGATGCGGGCTTACCGAGTTTGAACTTCTTCACACCGACGTTGATCGGCTTGGCGGTACTAGTCGGTGGTGTGCTGATCTTGATTCCGCTGAGTTATTTTCTACCAAGCTACGATGACGGCTCGCAAGATGAGTTACCTTATTTCTTGGAAGCTCGTGTTGAACCTGGCTCTCCTCTGGTAGGGCGTAGCGTAAGCGAAAATAACCTCAGAGCACTGCGTAAACTGTTTCTTGCGGAAGTCATTCGTGATGGCAAGACAACGGCATCAATTGACCCTGATTTCGTGTTGCAAGCACGCGACCGATTGTTGTTTTGTGGCGATGTCGAGAGTGTCGCGACGCTGCAAGAAATCCAAGGACTAACTCTGTTTGGTCAGCATCATCTCAATGGCCAGAGCTTTGTTGAAGTGGTTGTGAGCTCATCGGCAAGCTTCTGTAATAAAACATTGAAAACCAGTCAGTTTAGAGACCGCTTTGACGCGGTAGTCGTGGCGATTCGTCGTGGCCATGAACGCCTTGAGGGTGGGCTGGGAAACATCACATTAACGGCGGGTGATACCCTGGTGTTGGTACCGGGTAAACGTTTTGAAGAGCAACGCCAGCAACACAGCAAAGAGTTTGTGTTGATGAATGATTTGGATTCAAGTGCCAAATTGGACGCGGATAAGTCTGCCTTGGTTTTATTGGGGTTTGCGGCTGTGATAGGCCTAGCGCTTACTAACATGCTACCGATTATCAAAGGGTTAGCTGGTTTTCTGTTATTGCTGGTTGCGTTTGGAGTGGTACAGCTGAGTGAGCTAAGACGTCGCTTCCCGGTTGATATTGTGGTGATCGTTGGCTCTGCGCTGTCGATTGCACAATTGATGATTTCATCTGGTTTATCTGAACAGATGGGGCAGATGTTTATTGAAGCGTTTAATGGCTGGGGCGTATTTGGTGCGCTGGTGGCGACCTATCTGATGACCTTAGTGTTAACTGAACTGGTGACCAACAACGCCGCAGCAGCACTCTCTTTTCCTATCGGCTACAGCATGGCGGTTGGTTATGGTGTTGATCCTATGCCGTTTATTATGGCGGTTCTGTTTGGAGCCAGTGCGAGTTTCATCTCCCCCTATGGCTATCAAACCAATTTATTAGTGTATAGCGTGGGCAACTACCACCTGACAGATTATCTGCGTATCGGTATCCCGATCTCTATTGTTTACTCTGGGCTAGTACTCACGCTAATCCCTTATTTTTTCCCATTTTAATGCTGTTTATTTAAAGGACTAATTATGACCACTGCAGTGAAACCGAAAGACGAGAATATCGTGTGGCACGAGCACTCTGTTGATAAAGCCTTTCGCTCTCAACTCAAGTCACAAAAACCAGCGGTATTGTGGTTTACAGGGTTATCGGGTTCAGGTAAATCGACGGTGGCTGGTGCGTTAGAAACTCGCTTAGCACAGCTGGGTTACCATACTTATCTTCTCGATGGCGATAATGTTCGACATGGATTGTGTAGTGATCTGGGCTTTTCAGAGCAAGATCGCCGAGAGAACATTCGTCGTATTGGTGAGCTCGCCAAGCTGATGGCCGATGCCGGTCTCATCGTACTTTCTGCCTTTATCTCTCCTCATAAAGCTGAGCGTGAGTTAGTACGAAATCTATTACCCGATGGTGAGTTTTTAGAGGTTTATGTGAACACGCCAATCGAGGTCTGTGAGCAGCGTGACCCTAAAGGACTTTATAAGAAAGCAAGAGCAGGTGAGATCCCGAATTTCACAGGCATCAGCTCCGTTTATGAGGCTCCTGAAACGCCAGAGATCGATCTTCCTGCTGGTGATAAGACATTAGATGAGCTGGTGGAGCAGTGTATTGAAGCGTTAGAAGCTCGCCAGATTATTGCTAACTAACACTAAGTTATCGTCAACATAACTCTATGTAGCCTTGGTTCAATACCAAGGCTATTTTGTTTTATACGGTGTGGTTTACGCTGCCAGGTTTCGCTTCGGTCTGTACCGTAAACTTCTGACTTAACAGCGCAATAAGCTGGTCATAATAGACACTATTAGGCTTGTTTCCGAGCAGCACACACAGTTCATTACCGGTTGGGCTGAAGCGATAATAGACAAGTTTCACCCCTTTTGAGAGCGGCGTAACGGCCATCTGTTTGCCTTGATAGGTTAGGTTGAGTGCTGGGTCAAAATCAATCTCACCGGATTCTAATTCTGTTCCATGCAGAATACCGAGCTCAATGAGATGCAATAAGCTTGAATAGGGCAGGTTATGGCTGCCCAAATTGATCGTGCTAGCGCCAGTTCTTTTACCAAAACTGAATAAGCCCGCCTGCGTTTTGAAACCGAGCAATAGCTTGCGGCTATGGTCACTACCAAAGCTACACGCTAATGAAGCTGCACGTTGTAGAGTTAGTGCCTCTTTAGGTGTCATATCTTGCAGGATCTTCAGTGCCTTCATTGAGGTCGAGCCTGGATTGGTCACTTCTCTCTTTAGCACTTGAGCCCACAATCTTTGCATCGAGCTATTATGGATCTCTTGAGCCATGTCGAAAAATCGATACAGCCAGTCTTGGTCTGGGTCGCCAGCTGCTTCATCTTTGCAAGACATGTGCGCTAATTTTAGGATCTGTTCAAGGTTCTTTTGACGTAGCTCTTTACGCTTCTTTTCTCGCAGCAGTGCTCGCTCTATTAGCGATTTCTCACCTTTATCTGACGATTTACTTCCTGGGCTAAGCAGAGCATCTAAACCGAAGTTCTGGGCGATATTGAGCATGCGACTGGCGCTGTCAGCAATATGGGGCTTTTTTTCTTGCTTGGGAGCGGTGTCATTCACGTGTTCAATGACCACGGGTTGTTGAGAGTCAGACATAACGATACCTACAAACCTTAAGACAGAAATCTAACTGGTTAAAATGTAACTCTTTATTGAACTTGTGACTAGATATTACGAGTAAAGTTGAAGGATTAAACAAAATTTACTTTTTCTGATGATAATAAAATGTTAAATTTGTTGTGTAATCCAAGGAGGAGTTATGAATCAGGTGAATGATAATAAGCTGAAGAAACAGCTGGCAATCGGACTATTACTCGTTAGTTATGTCGCTATCCTAGCGTATCTGTCTAAATATATTGCTTAACCTAGCGATACTTCATCGTTAGAAAATTGTTATAACACTAGTTGCTTATAAACGTTGCCTATAAAAAATGGCAGCCCAGTTGAGCTACCATTTTCATAATCGATAAGTCGATATCCCTACATATCGTCGTATTCTTCGATTGCTACCCCTTCAATTAGATAGCCAGTCTGCGCCAAATCGTGCGTAATGGTTTCTGTTTTCAGTGTTCCCACTAAATAGATAACATCCCACAATTGTTGAATCGGTGCGCCTTTTGGAAACTTCACATAGATGATCTGGTTTGGTGGCGGTGGCGGAACGTGAATACATGCTCCGAAATATGGCACCAGTAGAAACTCGGTGATCATATTCTCATCCCCTTCCAGCGGAATAACAAAACCTGGAATTTTTACTTTGCTGCCATTCAGTTCTGGACGAACAGCACCTAGTTTAGATTGTTGAGGGCTTTCCTGGCTGTGATCGACGGTTGGCATGCCAAAAGGGTCGAGCTGGGCACGTTCCGATTCTGGAATTAGGTCAATCCATTCCAAAGTAAGGACGGATTCTTCTGTTGATGGTGCTTCTGCGTATGCGGTTGTCGCAAACGGAAAAAGAAGCAACCCAAGGATCAGCAAGAGTTTGTGCTGCATAATGTGTTCCTATATTAGATTCGAATGGTCATGCCATCAGCAAGAGATTGACGATACGCTCGGAATGCGGGAATAAAGCCAATGATAATTCCAGCAACTTGAACCATCATAATGAGTTTCCACTCATGTGGGGTGATTGCGGATATCGATATGTTGATACCATAACTTTGTTGCACGATAGGAGCAACTACTGCAATTAAACCAAAGAGTAATCCGACGCCTAACGTAATACCAAGGAAAGTAAGCGCACTTGCTTCACTGATCAGCAGACCGAATACATGCCTTGGTCTTGCGCCCATCGCTCGTAAGATAGCCATCTCTCTGCGACGCTCTTGCAAGCTAGTCAGTAGACTGCTGAGCATGCCGAGTAGTCCCGCCACAACGACAAAACCAGATACAACGAGTAGTGCCTGCTCCGCAACTGCCATCATGCCCCATAACTCATGCAAAGCAATACCAGGCATGATTGCGCTCAATGGTTCTTGACGGTAGGTGTTGATTTCACGTTGCAGTGCGAATGTCTGAATCTTGGAGTTTAAGCCAAGCATCATTGCCGTGATCTGTTTTGGTTGAAAGTCGTAGGTTTTAAGTGTCTCGGCATCTGGTGTATGGCCAAGGTTAGCCCCAGATTCCCAGCCAACGTGAATAGCTTCAATAGCTTCCAGTGAGACGTGTACCGTTTTGTCTACTGGTGTTCCTGTTGGCGCAATGATACCGACGACAGTAAATGGCAGGTTGTCGTGACGACTGAATGCCACATCACTAATACCGTGCGCTAAGATGATTTTATCGCCAATCTTATAGTTGAGCTTTTTCGCGACATCAGCACCGATAACCACATCAAATAGCTCATTAAACTCACGTCCTTGTTCGATAGTAAGTAGTTGCTTACTGCCGTAGCGATAGTGTTCAAAATAGCTGTGGTTAGTACCCATGACGCGGAAACCTTTGTGCGAATCACCGAGTGAGATTGGGATCGCCCATTTTACCGCTTTGTGCTGGCTGAACTCTTGGTAGCTTTTCCAGTCGATGTTATTCGTTGCGTTGCCGATTCTAAATACTGAATAGAGCAGCAAGTTAACCTGTCCAGAACGGCCGCCAACAATAAGGTCGGTTCCTGAAATGGTGTTGGCGAAACTGCTTTTGGCTTCTGTACGTACACGCTCTACGCCAAGCAAAAGAATGACAGAAACGGCTACGGTAAGAATCGTAAGAATGGCGGTGGCCTTACGATTTAGCACACTTTTGAGTGCTAAGTGAGTAATTACTTTCATACGATAGCCTTCGCTTGGTTTACGGTCGTAAGGTCGATGCTGCGTGTGAACAGCTTTTCCAGTGTGGGATCGTGACTCACAAAGATAAGCGTAGAGTTAGCTTGGTCCGCTTGCTCGAGCAGCAGTTCAATGAAGGCTTCTCTGTTGTCATGGTCTAGTGCAGATGTTGGTTCATCGGCAATAATGATTTGTGGCTGCCCCATTAACGCTCTTGCGGCTGCAACACGTTGTTGTTGGCCAATGCTGAGCTCGGTTACCGGCTTATCCATCAATGCTTCCGGCAATTTAAGCCTTTGAAGAAGGGTTTCTGCGGTTGCCTTTAATCCACTATTTCCCTGAATGACATTTTGCTTTCTGATGTTGGAAAACTGGCAAGGTAGTGTCACGTTGTCCGTTACAGATAGATAGGGCAACAGATTAAATTGCTGGAAAATATAGCCTATGTGGTCGGCTCTAAACTTGTCGCGTTGACGCGGCGATAGTTGGTTTAGGTCTTGACCTAAGATAGAAACCTCACCTTGCTGTGCTTGGTTTATTCCCGTCAATAACCCTAGTAATGTTGATTTTCCACAGCCACTTGGCCCTTTAATAAAAAGGTGCTCTTTGGCATGGATATGAAGAGAGGGTATTTCGAGCGTTGGTGGTAGGTCTGGCTTCCATCGGAAACTGACATTTTCCAATTTAACGACAAGCGATGATTGGTCAAAGGACATATAAGCTCCTGCTCGCTAAGCGGTTTTGCTTAAATCGATATTCTTAATAGTTGCTCAAGGAATCACCATTGGGGCAACTCTACTGGTTTGAGAGCAAGGCAGCCAAGTGAGTGCTCACTTGGCTGCTGTACGTTGTGCTTCTGTATCAATACAGTGTTAGAAACGGAAGCTAGTGTTGTTTGGTGCTAGCTTCTGTTGAGTCTGTACACGATCTGTTAATAGATTAACTGTGATTGATTCTGTATTGGCAAAGTTAGAAAACCACTGTGTCTCAACTGTGTCTAATTTAGCCACGTTTGAACATTGGTAATGGTATTCAATAGTGAACTCACCGTGACCACCTGCAGCATGGTCATGGCCTTCGTGGTCATGGTACTCATGCTTGTCATGGTCGTGACCTTCGTGGCCATGGTGCTCATGCTTGTCATGGTCGTGACCTTCGTGGTCATGGTGATCATGTTTGTCATGGTCGTGCCCTTCGTGGTCATCATGATCATGTTTGTCATGGTCGTGGCCTTCGTGGTCATCATGCTCATGCTTGTCATGGTCATGACCTGCGTGGTCGTCGTGATCATGGCCTTCATGCTCGTCTTCACCCAAGGTATGAGTTACAGATTTGTACTCTAGCGTACAATCCGCACCTTCGAACATGAATAGCTTACTTGGTTGATTCAGTAGCGCAGTTGCTTTTTCTAGTGCTGCGACTTGCTCTGGTGTCTGAGGTGCGTGCTCAAAACCAACAACATCAGCACCTGGAGCGGTTACTTCAACCAAAAGCTCGTTGCCGTCTTGAGCGATATTGACTTCAACCGCTCCGTGAATGTGAGCATCATGAGAACGGAAGTGATCATCAGCGATAGCGGTAGCAGATACAGTCATGCCGATAACAACGGCTAAAATAGAAGGTTTCATTGGGTATTCCTAAATAAAAAAGATGAATTAAAAGCAAGTTAATTGATTAAGTCATCTTCACAGGTGGTGAACGCGCGAGATAAGCAAAGTATAGTCTTTGTAGCTTACGAGCTGGTTCACTGGTTAGGACAATGAAATCGATACTTAATTCAGGTAGTTGTGGTAAATCGTGAGCAAAACCAAACTGACTGGCTGAAAAAAGTTCACATTGATGGTGTGTGTGGTGTTCAATATCGGCATCAACGATGTGGTGGGCCACAGACCACGACAACATGATCATTAACCCGAGCATGCACAGGACAGAACGTCTAGATGTGAGTGAGTGGGCTCGCCAGATCATGATGAGTTGAACCAAAAAAGAAAAAGGACGTTGTTATAATATAACAATGTCCTTTCAAGAAATCTCGTAAAAGAGAGTAATTATTATTAAAGATTTGCTTTAATAAGTTGAATGACTTCAGAGACTTCGGATTCGTTTAACGCCCCTTCTTTTACAAATAGGACTTTACCTTGTTTGTCTTGAACGATAATCGCAGAGCTCTCTTCTTGTAGAGCCCAAGCAGATGCTGCGGTACCTTCTTCATCCAGTACCATTGAAGACCAAGGAAACTCTTCCTTGCTGCTTTCTGCCGATGACTTCACAAAAGAACCGGTACCCCAGATGGCATCATCTTGGTTAATGATGGTTGTGGTTTGGTAAGCATCTTCTGGAAATTTAGAAGCGGTAATCGCTGCCATTAGAGGAGCATTGAGCTCTTTCGAGCTGCTGCGTCCAGCAATCGCTTGAACAACGCGTACCTTACCTAGCATGTCTGTGGTTGCCCAAGCTTGATAGCCTGTCGAACCGTCATTTAAGGTGATTTCACCATGAGCAGTGACGCTGACAGGTGGTAGAGTTTCGCCGACCGTTAGGTTGTGAGCATTGGCGAAGAGTGGAGAGGCTGTGGCTAATAAAGCCAGTAGAGTTTTGTTTTTCATTATATTTTTGTTCCGCTTGTTGGTTTGCCCTCGAAGTATAATATGAAATAAACAAAATGCCTTGCTTACTTTTTTATCGTACGTTGTCGAAAGGTGTTGCGGAGTTGTTACTAAAGGGTATAATGCAACTATATCAGGGGAATCGGCAGGTTTTCTTGCTATCAGCCAACGGATATGGCTGTTATTTGTGCTTTGCTCAAAAGTGAAGAGCTGATCACAAACTGTTGTACTCAAAAGGAATTGAGGTTGTTTATGCTACGTGAATTTTCTACTTACCGCCCTCGTCAAGTGGCGCGTTTCGTTAAAGTCCTATTCAAAGGTCAATTCAGCATCGAAGGTATCGGTGAATTTAGATTCGACCAAGGTAAAGTTCTTCTTCCTGAAGTAACGGATCAAAAAAAGCTAGATGTATTTAAAGAAGTGAATGGCACCATCGCTTGTATGTCGATGTAATTGCTTGACTGATATAGCTGGAATGAAAGGGCTTGAGATATCAAAGCCCTTTTTTGTTTCTGTCGATGAGTGACTCGTGTTACTGAGGTGGGAAACAAACTCCTGTTCCGCCTAGTCCACAATAGCCGTTTGGGTTCTTAGCTAAATATTGTTGATGATAATCTTCTGCATAAAAGTACTCACCGGCTGGTTGTATCTCAGTGGTGATCTCTGATCCTCGCGCAGCTTGCATTGCTTTTTGGTAACTCTGTTTCGAGGATTCAGCAATTGATTGTTGTTGCTCACTAAAGGTGTAGATTGCAGAGCGATATTGTGTGCCTAAATCATTCCCTTGGCGCATACCTTGAGTTGGGTCATGACGTTCCCAAAACGTTTTGAGCAGTGTTTCAAGGGGTAAGATACTCGGGTCGAATATCACGCGTACTACTTCTGTATGACCGGTTTCACCAGTACAAACCTGTTGGTATGTCGGGTTTTTAGTGAAGCCACCAGCATAACCGACAGAGGTTGAAACGACCCCCTCAAGCTGCCAGAACAAGCGCTCAGCCCCCCAAAAACACCCAAGGCCAAGTAATATTTCTTGTTGTCCAGCGGCTGGTGGAGCAGACAGATCACTTTGGTTGACGAAATGTGGTTCAGATACTGTGATGGGGTGAAGGTTCCCTGGCAAAGCCGTTGCTTCAGAAACCATTTGTTGTTTGTTAAGCATGTCTGTGTTCCTTTTAGAGGTATCATTACGCTTTAAACGTCTTTAAATATACGACTAACTCTTTAAATTAGACCGTTTTATTGCTTGAATTATTACAGACGCGACATTGAATTAGCGGTATGATTTCCCTTTGATTCTTAACGTATTGATAACTTTCACCAATTAAACATGATAAGAAAAACTTTACCAGTTCTGATTGGCACTTTGCTGTCATCAAGCCTTGCCTTTGCCGATGTCTCTCTTGAGATTGAGGGGCTAGATGGTGCGCTTGAAGATAATGTAGATGCTTACCTAAGCGCCATTCCAGAAGAGGAGTATTCTGTATCTTTACGTTTTCAATCCCGTCTAGAATCGATGATCAAAGAAGCGGTTAACGCGCTCGGCTATTACCACCCTAAGATTACCTTCACGCCCTCTGAAGACAACACTGAACTCTTGGTCAACGTTAAGCCAGGTGAGCCAGTTGTCATCTACACCTCTGATATTGTTATCTCTGGAGAAGCGGAAAACGATCCTGACTTCTTAGCGTTAGTAGAAAAGAGCAACCTAGAGAAGGGAAAAGTTCTTAACCACAGCCATTACGACTCGTTAAAGTCTTCAATGCGTAATCTGGGTTTAGCCAAAGGCTACTTTGATGGCAATTACGAATTGAGTCGTTTAGAGGTCGCTCCCGAATTGAATCGCGCTTATGTTCGGTTGCATTACGACAGTGGGATTCGCTATCACTTTGGTGAAACGACCGTGACAGGCAGCCAGATTGAAGACGATAAAGTGCAGTCATTGAAGCCTTTTGAGCAAGGTCAGCCCTACGAAATCGCTAAAGTAGGGGAATATAATCAAAACCTCTCTAATACCGATTGGTTCTCTTCAGTGTTCGTTGAACCCGACCTTGGTCAATTAGGCAGCGGCCGCGAGATTCCAATGAAGGTGAGTTTAGCGCCTCAAGCTCGAAATCAGATTGAAACGGGTATTGGTGTTTCTACTGATTTAGGGGTTAAAGGTAGCCTGAAGTGGAAAAAACCGTGGGTAAATAGCAGCGGCCACAGCTTCAATAGCAGTCTCTCAATCTCAAAACCAGAACAGACCATTACGGCGAGTTATAAAATACCGCTTGATGATGTGCTTAACGACTACTACCAAGTCACTTACGGTATGAAAAATGTCGATAACCGAGATACTAAGAGCTTGGAGTCAAACCTGAAACTTGAGCGCTATTGGCGTTTAGATAATGGTTGGCAGCGCACGGTGTTTGTTCGTTACCTATTAGAGAACTATGAGCAGGGTCTTCAAGATGATGTCGCTCAGTTTGTTTTGCCGGGTGTCTCTTTCTCTCGCACACGAACTCGTGGTGGGGCGATGCCGATGTGGGGTGACAAGCAAACTATTATGTTGGAAGCCGGTGATGATTCACTGTTGTCTGAGACTAAGGTGATTCGTTTTCAGGGTAGTACAGCTTGGATTCGTAGCCTTGGTGAGAATCATCGCGGCCTGACGCGCTTGGAGTATGGCGCTAACTTTGCGGATGAATTTGAAAAGCTATCGCCATCCCTGCGATTCTTCGTGGGTGGTGACAATAGTATTCGTGGTTATGGGTATGAGTCTATCTCTCCTCGAGATGAGAGTAATGCACTAACGGGTGCAAAGTTTATGACCACGGCAAGCTTTGAGTATCAGTATCGTCTCTATGGCAACTGGTGGGGGGCTATGTTCTATGATGTTGGTGATGCCTTCAACGATACACCTGATTTAAAAGCAGGTACTGGTGTCGGTATTCGTTGGGCATCTCCAGTGGGGCCGGTTAGCCTAGACTTCGCATGGGGTCTAGATGCAGACCCTGGTGATGAATTCCAAATCCACTTCACTTTAGGACCTGAGTTATGATTAAAGTGATCGGCAAAATTTTCAAATGGACTTCGATCTCTATCGTCTCTATTTTGCTTCTTGTCTTGACCTTAGTTGGCCTCGCTCTGTTTACCAATCCAGGTTTAAATGCTGTGCTTTGGGGAGCCGAAAAAGCGTTACCACAATTAAAGGTTGAGAGCACCAAAGGGGCGCTTTTCCCTCGTTTTAGCCTTCATAATGTCCAATTTGTCGATGACAGCCTACATATCAATACTCAGCTCGAAAAGGTTGAGCTGGCGATCAATCCAAGATGTCTACTAGACCCTCAGGTATGCGTGGATGAACTGACGCTAAAAGGGCTCGATTTCGCCTTTACTGAACTGCCACCACCAGCAGAAGAAGAGCCAGAGCCAACAGCACCACTGACTTCTATCTCGACGCCGTTACCTATTACATTGAATCGAATCAATTTTGAGGATATCTCCCTCGATATCTTGGGAAATAAGGTCGATTGGAAACGTTTTTCTACGGCGATGAATATGAAGGGGGACGTGTTAACCATCTCTCCGACCTTGTTCGATGATATAACGGTTAAGCTTGCGGAAGCTGAGCCTTCCGTTGAAGAGGATGCAAAACCTGAAGCAACTACAGAAGCCGAAGCAATAGTTTTACCAGAAGTTTGGATTCCATTGACCGTCGCTTTAGAACGCTTTGATTTGAATCGCTTTACGCTTGAGCAAGAGACACCCATTGTCGTTCATCACCTAGGGCTAGAAGCGAAAGTCGGTGGACACAATGTGGATGTGCAAACACTTGAGCTGGACATGCCACAAGCCACAGCAAACCTAGCAGCACAAGTGGCTCTAAAGGGCGGCTATCCTCTTGAACTTGACCTCAGTGCATTGGTTAAAGAGACCGATGTTGCAGGGCAAAAGCTACAACTATCAGCAAAAGGCAGCGTGGAAGAGTTAACGCTGGATGCTACCTTATCGGATTTGATTGAAGCAAAGCTCTCTGGCGAACTTAAACCTCTAGAGCCTACCTTGCCGTTTGACCTTAAACTGACGGATGGGCAAGCGCAATGGCCTTTGAAAGGGAGTAGCGATTATCAGGTTGCTATCAAACAACTAAAAGCCAATGGCTCTTTGGAAGATTTCCAATTAAATCTGGATGCGGACGCTAAGGGTAAGGATATCCCGGACATTGGTCTTAATGTTGAAGGTGCGGGTAGCACAGAGCACATTGACTTGCAGAGCCTTGATATCGCAACATTGGGCGGGCATGTCACTGGTGCTGTGAAAGCCAATTGGAAAGACCTTGTGAACTGGCAAGCGGACATTGGCTTACAACATATTCAGCCTGGGTTGCAATGGCCAGAAGCCGAAGGGGACATCAGTGGTAACCTAAAAACATCAGGCAGTCTAACTGAGGCAGGTGGCTGGCAGGTGGAGCTTCCAACTTTAGATATCGATGGCATCTTGAGAGAGTACCCCCTCAATATTCAAGGTCAGCTTTCCGCATCTGATAAAACAGCCTCTGGAGAACCAAGCGTTCAGACATCTGGATTACGTTTATCGCATGGTATCAATGCTATCAACGTAGTGGGTAAGCTTGATAAGCAATGGGATATGAATGTATCCATTGATTTCCCTGAGTTGGTGAAAAGTGTCCCTGATTTAAGAGGTACCTTGATTGGCGATATCGTTCTATCGGGTCCAATGAAAGAGCCAAATGTCGATTTGGGTCTGAACATCAATAGCGTTAAATGGAAAGATGAGGCAACACTCGACAGCTTAGCTTTAAACGGCTCTGTGACACCATTACCGGCTCCTCAAGCTGACATTGTGCTCAATGCTAATGGCATCAGCTATCAAGAACAGAAAGTAGAGAGTGTTGAGCTCAGAGTTGATGGCGGTGAGAAGAACCATAAGCTCACTCTCGATGTGGTGTCCGATATTGTCTCAACCAGTCTGGCTATCTCTGGTGAATTGGTTCAGAAGCCATCAATGATCTGGAAAGGTGCACTTGAACGCGTGACGATCACAACAGAGCAGGGGCCATGGCGACTTGAGAAGCCAGTTGCTATCACAGCGGATATTGATAAGCAGTTTGCCGATGTTGCCGCGCACTGTTGGCTACAGGCCGGTTCAAGTGTCTGTCTAACGGAAGATATTAGAGCGGGTAAATCTGGTGCGGCTAAACTTGCGATCACTGATTTCGACTTTGAGCAGGTAAAACAGTTCATCCCTAAGGCCACTCAACTAACAGGTTCCATCAATGTTCAAGCTGAAGCGAAGTGGGACGAGAAACTCGCACCTCAAGTGAACGCTCAAGTAGAGCTGCCGAAAGGTCAAGTGATTCAAGATGCAGGAGAGTCCATTACATTAGGCTGGGAGAGCATAACCGTTAATGCCGAGTTGAAGGACAATCGACTTGAGGCAGATTGGCTATTTGATGTGACCGATAATGGAGACCTAACCGGCTCACTGGTATTGCCTGATGTTGTGGTTGAAGATAAGCAAGTAGAAGCCGCGCTCAAGCTCAGCACTTTCCATCTTGATTTCCTTGCACCGCTATTAGGTGAATACAGCTTATTACAAGCAAATTTGTCGAGTGACCTTAAGGTACAAGGTTCACTGATGCACCCTCAAGTCTTTGGCTCATTTGCGGTAGATGATATGCAAATGAAGGGCGACATTACGCCTGTTGATATTAAAGATGGGCGTATAGGGCTCGATTTTGATGGCTATAGTGCAAAACTGGATGCTGACATCGTTACCCCTGATGGGCAACTAGACGTTGAAGGTACCGGGCAATGGCAAGATCTTGAGGCGTGGAGTACTCAGGTGCGAGTGTTTGCAGATGACTTGATGGTCGATGTCCCGCCAATGGTCAAAGTGAAAGTTGTACCTGATATGACGATTGACGTCTCTCCAAAGCTTGCTCGTATCACGGGTGATATTGCGCTGCCTTGGGGACGGATAGTGGTTGAAGAGCTGCCACCAAGTGCTGTTGGCATATCTTCGGATCAAGTGATTCTCAATAAAGACTTGCAGCCAGAGGGCGAAACTAAAGTCCCATTTAATGTCGAAACGAATATCAATATTTCGATTGGTGATGACTTTAAACTGTCGGCGTTCGGTCTTGAAGGTGACCTAGTCGGTAAGTTGAATGTGGCTCAAAAAGATCAAGGTCCATTCATTACGGGTGAGGTTAATATCGTTGATGGTACGTACCAATCCTTTGGGCAGGATTTGATCATTGAAGAAGGTAAGATCTTGATGAATGGTCCACCTGATCAGCCTTATGTCGCAATCAACGCAATTCGAAACCCTGACAATACCCAAGATGATGTGACCGCGGGTGTTAGGGTGACAGGACCAGCGACGGAACCAACGATTGATATCTACTCGGAACCTTCGATGCCACAAGCTAATGCGCTTTCGTACCTACTTCGTGGACAAGATATCGATGGTGAAGCGGGTAGTGGCTCGATGACAACAACCTTGATTGGCTTAAGCTTAGCTAAGAGCGGTAAGGTGGTGGGAGAGATTGGTGAGGCCTTCGGTGTCCAAGATCTTCAGCTTGATACCGCGGGTTCTGGTGAAGACTCACAAGTGACAGTGAGTGGTTATATCTTACCTGGCTTACAAGTGAAATACGGTGTTGGTATCTTCGACTCTTTGGGCGAGTTCACTGTGCGTTACCGTTTGATGCAAGACCTATATGTAGAAGCGGTGTCTGGCGTAGATAGTGCGGTAGACCTGCTCTATCAGTTCGAGTTTGAGTAATCGATAAATGAGTTGGGCTAGATGATGTCGCACCTTGTATTTGTCTATGGGACGCTTAGAAAAGGGCAGCATAACCATCACTTTCTAAAGCAGAGCAAGAAGTTGGGCGATTGGGTAACCCCAGCTCAATTTGCACTGTACGATTTAGGCCGCTATCCAGGCATGATTTTCGGAAAGAAAAAAGTAGTTGGGGAGGTCTATATAGTCAACGACGATGTTTTGGCTTCGCTCGATCGGCTCGAAGATGTACCTATTGAGTACCGTCGTGAACAAATTGAGACTATATTTGGATTAGCGTGGGTTTATTTGTATCAGTTTGATTTATCTGAGCAACGAGAGATTCTTTCTGGTGACTGGTGTAAACGAAAATAAGTGTTTGAAGTATGAGCCAGGAGTAAAGTTCCGACGTAGTAGTTAGAGTCTCAATGAGTCTTTCTAGTAGGAGGAAATTATGAAATATCTAATATTGGTGTTTTCTTTAGTGCTTTTCGGTTGTGCTCAATCCCCACCATCTACATCGAATGTTGATGATTGGCAGTTGTTTGGTGAACAAACTGCGATGAAGGGTTACACGAAAAAAGATGAAGCGACACTGTCTAAGTCAGCTGCGTCACCTGTTGATTCTGAACTTTATGCGGCTTATGACAAAGGGTACGAGGCGGGACGGATTGAGTATTGCTCTCAAAATCCAAGATCATTGGGTCGTAAAGGTGAGCAATACCACGGTATCTGTGATGATATCGACAAGTGGTTCCGTATTAAGTTTGAAGGTGGTGCGCAATCGAAGTTTGATCTTCGCTAGACCTTTCGAAACTCTAAAAACAACAAAGCCAGTACGTGAGTACTGGCTTTTTAGTTTCAGGGAGAATTAAGTTTTAAGCTTCATCTCGGTTTAGCTCAAGGAACTCTTCTACCTTGTTTACCATTTTCTTGGAACCAACAAAGAATGGCACTCGTTGGTGCAGTTCAGTTGGCTTGATGTCCATAATACGCTGAACACCATCAGAAGCTACGCCGCCTGCTTGTTCCATGATGAAGGCAATAGGGTTGCACTCATAAAGAAGGCGCAGTTTACCATTCGGGTGGCTTTGCGTGCTTGGGTACAGATAAATACCGCCTTTTAGAAGGTTACGGTGGAAGTCTGATACCAGAGAACCGATGTAACGTGATGTGTATGGACGGTTATCACTTGGCTCATTTTCTTGGCAGTACTTGATGTACTTCTTCACGCCCGTTGGGAAACGAATGTAGTTGCCTTCGTTGATTGAGTAGATCTTACCTTCGTCTGGAATCATCATGTTTTCGTGAGAAAGACAGAAAGTGCCCAACGATGGGTCGTAAGTGAAGCCATTTACGCCATTACCTGTTGTGTAAACCAGCATGGTTGAAGAGCCGTAAATTACGTAACCTGCAGCAACCTGTTTGTTACCAGGCTGTAGGAAGTCTTCTTGAGTCGGTGGAGTACCAATCGGTGATACGCGGCGGTAGATCGAGAAGATCGTACCCACAGAAACGTTCACATCGATGTTTGATGAACCATCTAGAGGATCCATTAGCACCACGTACTTAGCGTTTTTATTCAACTCTTTATTGAATGCTACCGCTTCGTCTTCCTCTTCACTCGCTACACCACATACTTGGTCACGAGCTTCCAGAGCTGCTTTGAATTTGTCATTCGCGTAAAGGTCAAGCTTCTGTTGAGCTTCGCCTTGTACGTTGTCGGTGCCGACAGCACCTGTAATGTCGACAAGACCCGCTTTATTGATTTCTCGGTTAACGATTTTCGCAGCAAGACGGATCGACGATAAAAGGGATGATAGATCACCACTTGCATGGGGAAAGTCACTTTGTTTCTCAACAATGAACTCACCAAGGGTGCGCATCTCAGACATGTTATTTCCTTAAACTTCTCTGAATAATTGGGGGATTCAAGCGCTACTGGGTTGCCTCTTAAGTGGGCATTATTCATCTAGTCGCTTACTTAAATTCTAAGCTTTAGATCTTTTTAATGGTAATGAAGTAAGCGACACAGATCTCACTTAGAATGTCGACTAAATTTGTTTTGCATTGTGACTCGCTTTTGTTGGGCGATTCATGATAAGAAATGCACATAATCTTGATTAAGAAATCAGTCTTTTTGCCCCGTTTTTGGAAGCGATATATGCATATTCATATCTTAGGAATTTGCGGCACCTTTATGGGTGGTGCAGCGGTATTAGCCCGTCAATTAGGTCACAAAGTGACAGGTTGTGATGCCAATGTTTACCCGCCAATGAGCACACTATTAGAGTCTCAAGGTATCGAAATTATTGAAGGTTTTGACCCAAGCCAATTAGAACCAAGACCTGATTTGGTCGTGATTGGCAATGCGATGAGCCGTGGTAATCCTTGTGTTGAATATGTACTGGATAACAACCTGAAATACACCTCAGGCCCGCAGTGGTTGCAAGAGTTCCTACTGCATGACCGTTGGGTTCTTGCTGTTTCCGGGACACACGGAAAAACCACGACTGCCAGTATGCTGGCATGGGTTCTCGAAGATTGTGGTTATGCGCCGGGCTTCTTAGTTGGCGGGGTGTTGGGTAACTTTGGTATCTCAGCGCGACTGGGTGAAAGCATGTTTTTTGTCGTCGAAGCTGACGAGTACGACAGTGCTTTTTTTGATAAGCGTTCTAAGTTTGTTCACTACCATCCGCGCACCTTGGTTATGAATAATCTCGAGTTTGATCATGCGGATATTTTCGACGATCTTGAGGCGATTAAGCGTCAATTCCACCATCTGATCCGTACTGTTCCGGGCAATGGTCGAATTTTTGCTCCTCAGCAGGATAGTGCTTTGGAAGATGTCTTGTCTCGCGGCTGTTGGAGTGAAACTGAATTTGCTGGTGAAGAAGCGGATTGGCGTGCTGAAAAGCTAGTCAAAGATGGCTCGAAGTTTAATGTGTTCTTCCAAGGTGAATGTGTTGGTCAGGTTGATTGGCCGCTAGTCGGGGACCATAACGTTAATAATGCCTTGATGGCGATCGCGGCCGCAAGACACGTGGGTGTGACTCCGGACTTGGCGTGTGAGTCTTTGGCGAAATTTATCAATACTAAGCGCCGTTTAGAGCTTAAAGGGGAAGTGGCAGGGGTAACGGTGTACGACGACTTTGCACATCATCCAACTGCAATTGAACTAACCTTGGGTGGTTTACGTAATAAGGTCGGCAACAACAAAATTATCGCCGTGTTAGAGCCTCGCTCTGCTACGATGAAACGAGGGGTTCACAAAGAAACCCTTGCCGATTCGTTAAAGCAAGCCGACAGCACTTTCTTGTTCCAACCAGACAACATTGATTGGTCGGTTCAAGACGTCGCAGATGCTTGTCACCAACCCGCAGTAGTCAGTGATGACCTCGATGCCTTCGTGAAGAGCATTGTTGATCAAGCACAACCTGGCGATCAAATTTTGGTGATGAGCAATGGTGGTTTTGGCGGTATTCATCAGAAATTGCTTGATGGATTGGCAGCCAAAGGTTAAATACACGCGTTCCAATCGATTTAAGAAGTACGAGAGATCATGACGAAACAGAGTAAAGCGATTACCCTCGCATTCACTGGCGCTTCCGGTGCCCCATATGGTTTGCGTTTATTAGAGTGCTTGCTCGCCGCTGATTATCAGGTTTACCTGTTGATCTCGTCGGCGGCTAGAGTGGTGCTTGCAACCGAACATGCTCTCAAACTGCCTTCAGGCCCGGATGCTGCCAAAGCAGCGTTGGTTAAACATCTAGATTGCGACCCTGACCGTTTAGTAGTGTGTGGTAAAGATGATTGGTTCTCTCCTGTTGCTTCTGGGTCCGCAGCTCCCAAGCAGATGGTGGTTTGCCCTTGCTCGGCAGGAAGTGTTGCGTCGATTGCTCATGGTATGTCAGATAACTTAATTGAACGCGCTGCAGACGTGGTCATGAAAGAGCGCGGTCAACTGCTTCTCGTCGTTCGAGAGACGCCATTCTCAACACTGCACTTAGAGAATATGCACAAACTCTCGACCATGGGCGTGACTATCATGCCTGCTGCTCCTGGCTTTTATCATCAACCAAAGTCGATCGATGACCTCATAGATTTCATGGTAGCTCGCATTCTTGACCACTTGGGTATCGAGCAGGGGTTAGTGCCAAGATGGGGTTACGATCAGCGCCATTAAGGCGAACTTTGTAGCTTATTGGTTAAAATACAATTACAATTCTGCTCACTCATCGGGGAGCTAACCATTCAAATTATGAATGGCGGCTGAGATCAAGTATCAACTTGGGACCCGTAAACCTGAACCAGATAATGCTGGCGTAGGAATTGAGTTAGGCAGTACTTTTCCATTGTCCTCCCTCAAGCCTGTGCCGCTCAGACCATGGAGAGCGTCCAGTGAAATTTGCATTAACCACTCTTGCTGTAACCACAGCTGCTTCTTTTTCCGCATTAGCATCCGATAATACGTTAACTGTTTATACTTACGATTCCTTCGCTGCAGATTGGGGCCCGCGCCCAGCAGTGGAAAAAGCGTTTGAAGAAAAATGTGGCTGTGACGTCAACTTTGTTGCGTTGGAGGACGGGGTTTCTATTCTTAACCGTTTGCGCCTAGAAGGCGGTAACAGCAAAGCCGATGTTGTGCTTGGTCTTGACCAGAACTTGATGGCGGAAGCGAAGAAAACAGGCCTACTTGCTGAACACAGCGTTGATACCTCTTCTGTTGTGCTACCTAATGGCTGGAACGACAGCACCTTTGTTCCTTATGACTTCGGTTACTTCTCGTTTATCTACAACACTGAAAAGTTATCAAACCCACCAAAGAGCTTGAAAGAGTTGGTTGAGCAGCGTGATGATCTAAAAGTGATCTACCAAGACCCTCGCACTTCAACTCCAGGCCAAGGTTTGATGCTTTGGATGAAGTCGGTTTATGGCGATGATGCAACTCAAGCTTGGAAACAGCTAGCAAAGAAAACCGTGACCGTAACCAAAGGTTGGTCTGAGGCTTACTCTATGTTTTTAGAGGGAGAATCAGATATGGTGCTTTCATACACGACTTCTCCGGCTTATCACATCATTGCAGAGAGCGACACTAAGTACGCGTCTGCAGATTTTGCTGAAGGTCATTACACGCAAGTTGAAGTGGCAGCAAAAGTGAAAGGCAGTGATAATGAGAAGCTAGCGGATGAGTTCATGGCATTCATTTTAAGTGATGAATTCCAATCGGCGATGCCAACCGGTAACTGGATGTACCCAGTGACAGGTGTGGAGTTGCCGAAAGGATTTGAACAGCTAACCATGCCTAAAAAATCTCTGAGCTTTACCTCAGAGGAAGTGGCAGAGAAGCGTAAGCCGTGGATTCGTGAGTGGCAAAACGCCCTGACTTTTTAATTAAGTGCCCGGTGTTGGGTACTCAGCCTATATCTAAATTAGAGGCTAAACATCGAGACAATCACTCTTTATGTTAAAGAATACACCTAAGGTGGGTATTTGGGTCGCGATGATCATTACCGCCTTTGTGGTTTCATCGGTAGGGGCATTGCTAAGCAATGCCCCTTCTCTTGATATCAGCCAAGTATGGTCTGATCCTTACTACTGGCACGTTACCAAGTTCAGTTTCTATCAAGCGACGCTATCTACTTTGTTGAGTGTCGTTTTTGCTATTCCAGTCGCACATGCCTTGTCACGTCGTCAATTTCCAGGGCGTTCTCTGCTGCTAAGATTGTTCGCATCAACCTTGGTTCTGCCTGTTTTGGTTGGTGTCTTTGGTCTTTTGGCTATCTATGGTAACAGTGGCTGGCTCGCTAAACTGCTCCAAACGGTTGAACTGGATCTGCCATTCTCCATCTATGGATTGAATGGTATTTTGCTTGCGCATGTCTTTTTCAATTTGCCCTATGCAAGTCGACTGTTACTTCAAGCTCTGGACACGGTTCCGGTTGAGCAACACAAGTTGTGTGCCCACCTTGGAATGAGTCACTGGGATAAATTTAAATGGGTTGAATGGCCGCGTCTTAAACAGCAGTTGCCGCATGTGTGTGGTTTGGTATTTATGCTCTGCTTTACTAGCTTCGCGACTGTGATGGCATTGGGTGGTGGCCCTAAATCGACAACCATCGAGCTTGCTATCTATCAAGCGATTAAATTTGATTTTGATCTTCAAGCTGGGGCTCTGTTAGCAATCTGGCAGATGCTGCTCTGTGGTGTATTGGCTGTGAGTATTCAACGCCTTTCCAAGCCTGTATCCGTCAGCGTTGGCCAATTGTCTGAAGCGAAGTTCTTGGTTAAGGACACCTATAGTTCAAAAGCTTGGGATAGCTTTTGGATCATCGTAGCCTCATTACTGGTTTTACCTCCACTGTTGATGGTGATTGTGGGTGGTTTAAACAGTGAAGCGATAACGGTGCTAACCAGCGAGCCGTTTTGGTTAGCGCTGTTGAACTCACTGAAAGTGGCACTTAGTGCAAGTGTGATTGCACTATTAGTTGGGGTCGCCATTTTGATGACCAGTCGAGCATGGCGCTTGCAAAACAAAACCTTTCGCGCTGATAAGATTGAACTCATCGGCACCATTATTTTGGTGACTCCCGGCTTGGTGGTGAGCACTGGTATCTTTCTATTGCTTCGCTCAATAACCGATGTGTTTAGCTTAGCCTTCTTTGTTGTGATTGCCGTTAATAGCTTGATGGCGCTCCCGTACGTGATTAAAAACTTAGCTCAGCCTATGCTGCACGTTGCCCAGCAATATCAGTACTTGTGTGCGAGTTTAGGTATGAAAGGGTGGCACCGATTTAAGTTGGTGGAGTGGCGTGCTCTGCGTAAACCGATGGCGCAAGCTTTCTCGATTAGCTTCATGTTGTCGATGGGGGACTTGAGTGCAATCGCGCTGTTTGGAAGCGCCGACTTTAGAACTCTACCTTTATACCTGTTTCAACTGCTGGGCAGCTATCAGATGGAAGCGGCAGCGGTGGTGTCTGTTAGTCTACTGATACTGAGTGTTGGTAGCTTCAGTTTCATTGAATTCTTATTTACTCGAACATCTAACCAGAGAGGTGCCTAATGTTAGTGATGCAAGATGTTGATTACCACTACCATCAGGAGCTATTTCACTTTGATTTCATGGCAGAACAAGGTGATGTTGTTGCCTTGATGGGGCCTAGCGGTGCGGGTAAGTCGACACTGCTCGCATTGATTGCTGGGTTCATTGAACCGTCATCAGGAGCCATTGCGGTCTCCGGCCAATCCCTTGTTGGTTTGGATGCCTATCAGCGTCCACTCGCAATGTTATTCCAAGAACACAATTTGTTTGCGCACCTTACCGTTAGAGAAAATATCGGCTTAGGGTTGCACCCAGGTCTTAAGCTAACCAAAGAGCAGCAACAGCAAGTGTTACAAGCCGCAGAACAGGTGGGTGTGGCAGAGTATCTTGACCGATTACCGGAGCATCTTTCTGGCGGGCAGCGTCAGCGCGTCGCGCTGGCTCGATGCTTTGTACAGCCGCATCCTATTTGGCTATTAGACGAACCGTTCTCTGCTCTTGACCCTTTGTTGCGAGAAGAGATGTTGGCTTTGGTGAAGCAGTTAGCGGCTGAGCGAAATATTACGGTGATTATGGTGACTCATCATCTGGGAGACGCTCGCAGTATCGCCAATAAATTTGCGTTTGTTGCTAAAGGGCAGGTGCTGGTGGCTGATGCGATAGACGCGCTTACTGTAAAGCACTCGCAACCTGAGTTGGCAGCCTTTGTCCGAGCCGGTGAGTAATCTCTTACTCTAAAATAGGTTTAGTAGAAAATACGCAGATATGAAAAAGGCCTAGCAGAAGCTAGGCCTTTTCGATTGCACTGTAAGTCTTAAAGCTCGTCTTGCTTCAGTTCTTTAAGAACTTGAAAGATCTCGCGGTACGCTTTTGCTGGCTTGCCAGCTTTTTTCTCTTTGTTTGCCTGACGCGCTAATTGACGTAGACGTTGGCGGTCTGCTTCCGGGTGCGCTTCAACAACTTCAGAGATAGCAGCATCACCGTCTTCAACAATACGATCACGCAACTGTTCAAGCTTATGCAGTTCAGCCGTTGCTTGAGAGTGCTTGTTACGAACCTTATCTAGAGCAGCCTGAATTGGCTCTGGATCTTCGTTACGCATCACTTTACCGATGTATTGCAGCTGACGACGCTTCGCTTCATTTTTAAAGCGTTGCGCATCTTTAATCGCTTCCGCCAAATCTTCAGACAGAGGGAATTTCTCTAGTACAGAAGGCTTAAGTTCTACGAGCTCTTCGCCCAACTTTTGTAGCGCTTCCATGTCTTCTTTCATTTCCGTCTTACTTACCCAGATGATTTCTTCTTCTGGTTCCCATGGGGCTTTTTGGTTTTTGCGAGCCATCTTTTCTGCCTATATCACTATCTCAATCGAATATATCCGCTATTTTAGCAAGAATCTTGGGGAGAAAGCGAAATTCTTGTTATCCTACGTAATATTGACCCTCAAAAATAGAATAGATATGGATGTAAAACAGCAAGTCGCTCAGCAACGTGTTGAGTTAGAAGCAGCAGTAGCAAAAGCGTTAGATATGGCTTCAGTCAGTGCGGATGCTGCAGAGGTGGCTATTACTAAATCAACGGGTTTGAGTGTCTCTACACGCATGTGTGAGGTTGAAAACGTTGAATTTAATAGTGATGGTGCCCTTGGTATTACTGTTTATCGCGGCCAACAAAAAGGCAGTGCATCTACATCTGATTTGAGCGAAAAGGCGATTGCCCAAACGGTAGCCGCAGCTTTGGATATCGCTCAATACACCTCTGAAGATCCTCACGCAGGTCCAGCTCCAAAAGAGTTCATGGTTAAAGAGATACCAGACTTGGATCTGTTCCACCCAGATGAACCAAACCCTGATTACGCAGCTGAGATCGCGATTGCGGCTGAGAAGCAAGCACTGGCGTACAGTGATAAGATCAAGCAGAGCGATGGTGCTAGCTACGATAGTCACTACGGCGTAAAGGTTTACGGTAATAGCCACGGCTTGCTCGCGAGCTATGCATCAAGCCGCCATAGCACCAGCTGTTGTGTGATTGGGCAGGGCGTAAACGGTGAAATGGAGCGAGATTACAGCTACACCGTTGCACGTCACCGTGACGAGCTGTGGACGCCTGAGCGTGTTGGTCAAGAAGCGGCAGAGAAGACAATTAGCCGTTTGGATGCCAAGAAGCTACCAACAGGCCAATACCCAATCATGTTTGCTGCCGATGTGGCCACCGGTCTTATCGGGCACCTCGTTATGGCGATCAGCGGCGGTAACCTTTACCGTAAAGCTTCGTTCTTACTCGATCACCTTGGTGAGAAGGTTTTACCAGAGTGGTTCAATATCTCTGAGCGACCGCATATCTTACGTGGCTTAGCATCGAGCCCATTCGATAGCGAAGGCGTTTATACCCAAGACCGTGAAATCATTACTGACGGTGTGCTTGCGACTTACCTACTGACTAGCTACGCAGCTCGCAAGATGGATATGACGCCAACGGGTCATGCTGG
Source organism: Vibrio sp. Isolate30 (assembly GCF_022397975.1). Classification (NCBI taxonomy): domain Bacteria; kingdom Pseudomonadati; phylum Pseudomonadota; class Gammaproteobacteria; order Vibrionales; family Vibrionaceae; genus Vibrio; species Vibrio sp. Isolate30. Next base: position 39,272 of record NZ_JAKEUS010000006.1, on the reverse strand, counting down.
TGGTATTCACAACTGGTTTGTACAGTCGACAGGTCAAAGCTTCGAGCAAATGCTGAAAGAGCTAGGTACAGGCTTCCTTGTGACCGAAGTAATGGGACAAGGCGTGAACACAGTAACGGGCGATTACTCTCGTGGTGCTGCCGGCTTCTGGGTAGAGAATGGTGAAATCCAATACCCTGTGTCTGAGGTGACCATTGCAGGCAATCTGAAAGATATGTTTAACCAGATTGTAGCGGTTGGTAGCGATGTCGAGACTCGCTCTCAGATCCAAACGGGTTCTATCTTGCTTGAATCAATGAAAGTAGCGGGTGAGTAATTCAACTCTCGCAAATCTGAACAATTAAAAAGGGAGCCGCTGGCTCCCTTTTGTTATTTGGTGTCTAGTATCAAGTAAGCTATTGCTCAGATTAGATCAGTATCGTGGCTAAGCCCAAGAATACCGATAGGCCGATTACATCGGTCACGGTGGTCAGTGCCATACCGCCAGCCAATGCTGGGTCGATGTTCATCTTCTTGAGCATGACAGGGATGGTTACCCCAGCAATACCTGCAACAATCAAGTTAGTCATCATTGCGGCTGAGATAATCCCACCGAGTATCCAATTGCCTTTCCAAGCAACCACAATACCACCAATGATACACGCCCATAGAATGCCGTTTAGGAAGCCGATTGCGGCCTCTTTGAGTAGCAATTCGCGTTTGTTACTGTCACCGATGTGACCCAGTGCTAAGCCACGAATCACTAGAGCAACAGTTTGGTTACCTGCCACACCACCCATTGACGGTACGATGGTCATGAGTACCGCAATGGCGGCCATCTGATCTAAGGTCGCCTCAAACATATTCGATACGGAAGCTGCAGCGAGTGCCGCTAACACGTTTGCACCAAGCCACACACTACGGCGACGCGCAGATTTTACGACCGGCGCGAAGGTATCTTCGTCGTCATCCATACCCGCCATACTCATCATCGAGTGCTCAGCGTCTTCACGAATCACGTCAACTACGTCATCGATGGTGATACGACCGACAAGGTGTTGGTTTTCATCTACCACCGGCGCAGATACCCAGTTACGACGCTCAAACAGGCTGGCAATATCAGACGCATTTGTCTCAACTGCGATTGCCTCATCCGCATCGTCCATCACTTCAGAAACAAGCGTATCTGGTTGGGTGGTAATCAGCGTTGTTAGAGAGAGGTTACCGATTAATCGGTCTTCTTCATCAATAACATAAAGAGCATCGGTCGCATCGGGTAGTTCGCCTCGAATGCGCAGATAACGTAGAACAACATCGACGTCAACATCACCACGAATGGTGATTACGTCGGTGTTCATTAACGCACCCGCAGAGTCCTCAGGGTAAGAAAGAGCATTCTCAACCAAGGCTCGGTCTGCTGAGTCCATCTGTGAAAGAACTTCACGAGACACATCATCAGGTAGGCTTCGAAGTACGTAGGCGACATCATCGGTCTCCATACCTTCGGTTGCCTCTGCGAGGGTTTCGGGTGCCATTTTTGACACCAACGCATCCTTAACGTCTTCGTTCAGCTCATCAAGAATTTCACCGTAGTCTTCAGGATCGGTAAGTTGCCAAAGTACGTCACGACTCTTGCGAGGGGAGGCTTCTAAAAGGTGTGCAATATCTTCAGGTTCCATGTCCTGAAGTTGTCGACGTACGTGAACAAATCGGCCGTTTTCAAGGGCTTCGCTGACTTCTTGGAGGGTTTGGTGAGCTTGGTCAAAATCTAATTGCTCGGCCATGTTTTCCTCCTCTTCTCATTATTCTATGGATGCTAGGAATAGTAACTTAATTCTATGACGTATTTAAATCATTAACTTAAGAGAACTAAGATTTAGGATTGGTAGGAGCTGTAAGGGGAGATAACAGCGAGGGCATAGTACCCTCGTTTTAGTTACTCGCCTTCGTCAAACTTGTCTTCGATTAGGTGGCACACGGCATCAAGCGCTTGTTGGGCATCATCGCCTTCAGCTTGAATGCGGATGTGTTGACCTTGTGCCGATTCAAGCATAAGCAGTCCCATCACACTGTCTGCGGTTGCGCTTTTTTCGTCTTCGCTATGGATTGTCAGAGTTGCATTAAAGCTCTGAGCAAGCTCGACCAGTTTTACTGCTGCGCGAGCATGAAGTCCCAAACGGTTTTGAATGAGTACAGTGCGGGTCAATTCCATGATTTAGGCCTGTTGGTTCTTTTCTAATGAAGCGTGTCGAATCTGTACTTGGTGACCGAGTTGGTCAAAGTATTCACCGATCTTTTGAGTAAGGTATACAGAGCGATGTTTACCGCCAGTACAACCAATCGCTACAGTGAGGTAGCTGCGATTGTTCTTCTCTAACATAGGCAGCCATTGTTCGACAAAGCCTTGAATTTGTTGCTTCAATTCGAGCACTTCCTGATGTTTCTCTAGGAAAGAGTGAATTGGCGCGTCAAGCCCTGTTAGCGGTCTTAGGTCTGGCTCCCAATGTGGGTTAGGTAAGAAGCGCACATCAAATACGTAGTCAGCGTCGCTAGGTAAACCGTATTTAAAGCCAAAGGATTGGAAAACAATAATCAGCTCTTGCTTCTCTTTGCCTTCAATCTTAAGGCGCACCTGCTCACTTAATTCGTAGAGGTTGCAATCACTACTATCGAGCAAGATATCGGCTTGGTCAGACAATGGCGAAAGCAGCTGTTTTTCGAGGTCGATGGCTTGTTCTAGAGAGAGCTTGTCATTACCCAGCGAGAGTGGGTGAATGCGACGAGTTTCGCTGTAGCGCTTGAGCAGTGTTTGCTTACTCGCATCCAAGAACAGTACGCTGACATCGATATTAGCGGCATCTTCTAACTGAACCAGCGTCTCTGTAACAAGGTGAGGTTCTTTAGGAAGGTTACGTATATCGATGCTTACTGCTACGTTTTGGTTGCTCTCTTTGACTGATTCGACAAAGTTGCCGAGCAGGTCGACAGGTAAGTTATCAACGCAGTAATAACCGAGATCTTCAAGAACTCGCAGTGCGACACTTTTCCCAGCTCCCGATTGACCACTGACTACGATAAGGCGCATGTTATTGCTCGCAAGTTGGCACTTGAATCATAATGTCGTAAAGCTCTTGGTCGCTTTGCGCATTACGCAGTTGTTTCAATGTTTGTTTGTCGTTGAGTCGCTCTGCCATACAAGAAAGGGTTTTAAGATGCTCTTTACATTGCTCACTAGGAACCAAAAGTGCAAATAGTAGGTCGACAGGGCGGTTATCAATCGCATCAAATTCGATAGGGTCTTGGCACTGCAATAGGACTGCGATCGCTTTATCGCTGACATTCATACGGGCATGGGGAATAGCGATACCATTTCCGATGCCGGTACTGCCCATCTTCTCTCGGCTCAGCATGCACTCGAACAATTCGGTTGAGTCTTGACCACAACTTTCGGCTGCGATCTGGCTGATGATTTCTAGGGCTCTTTTCTTGCTTGTGCATTGGACTGCACTTTTGGTGCAGTCCAATGAAAGTACTTCGCTTAATTGCATGTTAGTGACTACTTAGCTTTTCTTTGTGCTTGTTGAGTTGGCGGACGAGTTTATCAACTAATGAATCAATTGCAGCATACATATTTTCATCGGTAGCTGTCGCATGAATATCGCCTTGATTCACATGAAGCGTAGCTTCTGCAATCTGGTTAATTTTCTCAACTTTTAATACAACTTGAACGTTATTAATGTGTTCAAAAAAGCGTTCAAGCTTTTCAAATTTGGTGTGAACATAGTCTTGCATTGAATCGGTAAGATCAACGTGATGGCCTTGAATATTGATTTGCATAGACTTTCCTTTTCAGTTAGTTGTCTGATATTTATAGCTAAATTAGCTTATAGCAGGCGTTTACGCTGACTCGAAGGGGCAATGCCTAAAGATTCACGGTATTTTGCTATGGTTCTTCTAGCTACCTGAATTCCTTGGTCAGCCAGTAAAGCAGCAATCTTGCTATCACTGAGCGGCTTGGCTGTGTTTTCAGCGGCCACCAGTTTCTTGATCAGAGCACGAATTGCTGTTGATGAACACTCTCCGCCATTGTCTGTGCTGACATGGCTAGAGAAGAAATATTTCAGTTCGAAGATGCCTCGTGGTGTGTGCATGAATTTCTGTGTCGTAACACGAGATATTGTTGATTCATGCATGTCGACTGCAAGTGCAACATCATTTAACACCATAGGTTTCATGGCTTCTTCACCATGTTCGAAGAAATCGTGCTGATGTTCAACAATGCATCGCGCAACTTTGAGTAGCGTCTCATTTCGGCTCTCTAGGCTCTTAATTAGCCATTTTGCCTCTTGCAAGTTGGAGCGAATGTATTGGTTGTCAGCACTGTTGCCTTTACTGCCTAAATCGGCGTACTGCTGGTTCACTTTCAGCTTTGGTACGCTATCTGGGTTAATGGTCACTAACCACTTACCTAGGTCTTTAAACACCGATACATCAGGCACCACATACTCGGTTTCGTCCGGTGTGATTTTACTGCCTGGACGTGGGTCTAGCTGCTGTATAAGCTGCAGAACTTCACGTAGCTCTGCCTCTTTAAGCTTAGTCTCTTTGATGATCAGCTTGTAATCACGATTACCCAGTTGGTCGATATGGCTAGTAAGTACTAACTTAGCCTCTTTCAGCCATGGGGTATCTTCAGGGAAAGTTGCGAGCTGTAATAGCAAGCAGTCTTGTAGGTTAAGCGAACCAACACCAAGGGGATCGAATTGTTGGATGCGTTTACGAACTGCTTCGATTTCGTCGAGCTCAATCTCTTCGTTGTCGAAGCTCTCAAGGATGTCTTCGCTTGAGACGGTCAGATAGCCGTAGTCATCGATAGCATCGATAAGCGCTAATGCAATAGTGCGGTCTGTTTCAGAAAACGGCGTCAGGTCTAATTGCCATAACAGGTAGTCTTGCAGGCTTTGAGTTGTCTCGCCTTGGTAAACCGGCATGTCATCATCGATAGCAATGCCTGTATTACCAGTGTTGGCACTGTAGACGTCTTCCCAGGTGGTATCGATTTCTAAGTCGTTGCCGATCTCTGATTTTTCAATTAGATCTGAGCTGTCAGGTAAGTCTGGTTCAGCAGTCGCTTCTGCTGCTTCTTTCTCGTCACGGCTAGGCTTTTCTTCAGAGTTCGTAGGAGCGTCATCATTCCCTTCTTCTACGTCGAGAAGTGGGTTCGACTCTAAAGCCTCTTGAATCTCTTGTTGCAAATCCAACGTAGACAACTGCAACAAACGGATCGCTTGTTGTAGCTGCGGGGTCATTGCTAATTGCTGGCCTAGCTTAAGTTGTAATGAGGGTTTCATTCAGTATTACTTACCTAGTTATTATTCTTAGAATTCTCGATACGCTCTATATAATCATAGACGGAATTGTTCGCCTAGATAAACTTGTTTCACCTGTTCGTTATTGAGAACATCCTCCGGTGAACCTTCCGCAATCAAGTGCCCTTGGCTCACAATATAAGCCTTTTCACACACGTCTAGCGTCTCGCGAACGTTGTGGTCTGTGATTAATACACCTAGACCGCGATCGCGCAGATGTTCGATGATTTTCTTGATATCAATAACTGAGATTGGGTCAACACCCGCGAACGGCTCATCGAGCAGAATAAACTGAGGGTTTGCAGCAAGCGCACGAGCGATTTCAACACGACGTCGCTCACCACCCGAAAGCGCCATACCGTTACTGGTACGAATGTGCTGGATGTGAAACTCTTCAAGTAGGTCTTCGAGCTTATCTTGGCGCTCTTCAGGGGTCAGTTCTTTACGCGTTTGCAGTACGGACATGATGTTGTCTTCAACTGACAATTTGCGGAAGATCGAAGCTTCTTGTGGCAGGTAGCCGATACCTAAACGTGAACGACTGTGCATCGGTAGGATACTGATGTCGTTATCGTCGATACTGATGGTGCCTTCATCACGCGCAACCAAGCCCACAATCATGTAGAAAGAGGTGGTTTTACCGGCGCCATTTGGACCCAGCAAGCCAACAATTTGTCCAGACTCAACTTGTAGGCTCACGTCTGTCACGACCTTACGTTTGCTGTAGGTCTTAGCTAAGTTTTGCGCTTTTAAGACTGCCATAGTTATTTGTTCACTTGTGCAGGTTGAAGAACGGTTGAAACGCGCTCATTTTTATCGCTGTCAGCAACCAGTTTTTGTGAGGAGATCTGATAGGTGATCTTAGAACCACGAATCAAGTTGCCGTCTTGAGACAGTTGTGCCTCTTTGGTCATGATGAGCTTGTCTGTGCTCAGCTGATAATTCAGCTCAAACGCCTGTCCGTTTAGCGTTTTACCATCGTCGGTAAGCTGTGAGAAAAGCGCTGGTTTACCAAAACCTTGAATCGCCTCGATTTCACCGCTGCTTGCATTACGCGTAACGATGATTTTGTCAGCGTTAATATTGATGCTGCCTTGCTTAAGTTTTACATCGCCTTCAAACGTAACCTTGTTGCTCTTCATATCGAGTTGCTGGCTATCAGAGTCGATATAAACAGGCTGCTCTGTATCGGATGACAGGGCAAGGGCGTTTGGCGCTGCAAACGCGAAAGCTAGTAAACTAAGGTGTAAGAGTTTCATATCTACCTTGAACAGTTTCAAAGAGGGTTGCAGTATTGCTATCGAAGTTGCCCTTCATAGCTTGTCCCTCTGTTTCAAATAATGGGCCGATCAGACGTACTGTGCTTTCCGAATGAAAGTCTCGGCTGGTGAGCTCAACAACCAACTTATCCATAGTCATGTTGTCGAAGCTGGCTTCTGGTAATAGGTTTTTCACTATTACATTATCATAAAGTGTCAGGGTTTGGTCTTCGTCGAGTACCGCACGTCTGGCGATCATTTGCCATTCGATCGTGTGGCCGTCGCGAAATACCGAGAGCACTGGGTTTTCAAAAATGGTATCGCCACTTTTGGAGTAGTGCTCTAGATGACTTGATTCAATTTGATAGCTACGAATGCCGGCTTGGTCGTAGCTGATATTATCTAGATTTCTTCCACTGAATACTGGCAACTCCAGGTTAGGGGCAACCTGGATCGCTGTGTTCTGCTCTTTGTCATACAGGTAATAGGCTGACCAAGAAGCAACAAACAATAAAATTAAATAGATAATACGAGTTAAACTCATATGCTTAGACCTTTGTGCACGTCTAGCTCATCCCTTGCTTGTAAAATAAGGTCGCAAACTTCTCGTACTGCGCCGTGACCGCCTTTGATATTGGTTACGTAGTTTGCACGTTGAACCAACAGTGGATGTCCATCTGCAACACACACCTTTAATGCGACTTTTTCCATCACTGGCCAGTCAATCAGGTCATCACCAATGTAGCCAGTATGTTCTGGGGCAATATTCAGTTTATCGCAGATATCTTGATAAGCTTTAACTTTGTCGTCTTGGCCTTGATAGATCAGCTTAATACCAAGAGCGGTCATGCGGTTTTCAACGATTTGCGATTGGCGTCCAGTAATAATGGCGATTTCAATGCCTGCGTTCATTAGAGATTTCACACCGTATCCATCACGAGTGTGGAAGGTTTTGAGTTCTTCGCCTTGATTTCCCATGTAAACAAGGCCATCAGAAAACACACCATCTACATCACAGATTAGCAGCTTTATCTCTTTTGCGATCTTAAAAACGTCCGCATCGACTGAGCCATAAAGTGTTGATACTGTTTCAGCCATTACATTACTCCCGCTTTTAATAGGTCATGCATGTTAAGTGCACCAACGAGATCGCCATCTTGGCAAAGCATCAAGCCGTTGATGCTTTTCTCTTGCATTAAATTAAGGCCTTCAACTGCCAACATGTTTGGATCGGCAACGGTTGGGTTTTGTGTCATCACTTCACCAATCTGAGTGGTGTGGATATCGACACGCTTGTCGAGAATTCGACGTAAATCCCCATCGGTAAAGATGCCGAGCATTTTGCCTTGTGCATCGACAACCGCTGTCATACCTAAGCCTTTTTGTGATATCTCAAGCAGAGCGTCACGAACCAGTGCGTTAGGCGATACCATAGGTAGTGCATCACCGGTATGCATAATATCTTCAAGCTTCAAAAGCAGTTGTCGACCGAGGGCTCCACCAGGGTGGGATAGAGCAAAATCTTCTGCGGTAAAACCACGAGCTTGTAGCAGAGCGACAGCCAGAGCATCACCCATAACAAGAGTGGCCGTTGTACTACTGGTTGGCGCAAGGCCAAGCGGGCATGCCTCTTCAGGTACGGTAATTTGAAGATGGATATCAGACAGAGTCGCCATGTTTGACTTTGGCTTACCAGTCATGCTGATGATCTTAATGTTCAGGCGTTTTAATACTGGGAATAGGCTAAGGATCTCATCTGATTCACCGGAGTTGGAGATAGCAAGCACGATATCGCCCGACTCAACCATGCCCAAATCGCCATGCGCTGCTTCACCTGGGTGAACAAAAAACGCAGAGGTACCGGTACTTGCCAGTGTTGCAGCAATTTTATTGCCGATATGACCTGATTTCCCCATCCCCATCACAACGACTTTGCCTTTGTTGTTAAGGATGAGATCACAAGCGCGACAGAAATCTTCATTAAAATACTGGTCAAGTTGATTGAGGCCAGCAACCTCAATCTCTAATACTTGTTTAGCAACACTACGGTAATCGAATGACTGAGACATCAGATACTCCAGAGTCTTATAAAAGGAATACTTTGTTAGTGATTACGCTGACATGTTCATCAGCAGGTAGCCTTGGTATGCCAAGAAGCAGATCACAAGAGCACCACCCTCAATGCGGTTGACGCTGCGCGATTTACCCAGCGCCATAACAACCAACAGCAGAGAAACGCCGAGCATGACCCAGAAGTCACGACCCATAGCGAATTCGCTTAGAATAGAAGGGTTCAAAATACCTGGGATACCCATTACGGCTAGGATGTTGAATACATTTGAACCAATGATATTGCCCACGGCCATGTCGTCTTCGCCCTTCATGACACCCGCAAGAGAGGCCGCCAATTCAGGTAGGCTAGTACCCACAGCAATAATGGTAAGACCGATAACAAGGTCACTCATACCAAAGTATTTTGCGATAACGACGGCGTTGTTTACCAACATATCAGCAGAGATAGGCAAGATGATCAGACCAACAACCACCCACATTGCCGCTTTGATGTTGCTCACACCTTCAGGAATCTCTGACTCTTGTTCTTCGATAAAAGCGTCGCCTTTGCTCTTTTCACGACGACTGATTTGCAACATCGCAAACAAGAAAGCACCAAACAGTACGAACAGTAAAACACCTTCATAGAAGCCAAGGTAGCTATCCCACAGAAGTGCGCCAGCTAGTAGTGTGACACCAATCATTAGTGGCAGTTCACGACGGATAACCGCAGAGCTAATAGAAAGCGGCTTAATCAGTGCAGTAATACCTAAAATCAGTGCGATGTTGGCGATATTGGAACCAAGCACGTTACCTACGGCTGTGTCCGTTTTTCCGTCAAGCGCAGCGGTTGCAGAAACCATCATTTCAGGGGCAGAAGAGCCCATTGCAAGAATCGTCATACCGATAACTAGGGGGGAGATTCCGAAGTTGCGAGCCAATGCCGCCGCACCGTAAACCAGTTTATCTGCACTCCACACCAAAAAACCTAGGCCGATAATAAGAAACGCAATCGCTTCAAGCATGATGATTCCTAAAAATTAATAAAAAATGGACAATTAACCGCTAATTTTGACGTGTTGCTAGATAAAAGGGAAGTCACGGATACAATTAATTCTGACTAAGTTGTAAAGAAAGTGCATTTGTAGGGATATTTCTTAATACTTTCAATTCCCTGCTCGAGGTTTTGATTTGCTACAATTAATCGAACAGTGCTTTTAATTCTCATTCAGACTACTTATCATGAGCACAATTATTGGCGTTTTTTAGAGCAAGGAAATAACAAAAGCATGCTAAACAATGAGCTTGTGAAAGTTAAAAACCTCAGCTTTTCTCGAGGGGAGCGAATGATCTTCGATAATATCGATCTCGAAGTCCCTCAAGGAAAAGTGACAGCCATCATGGGGCCATCAGGGATTGGTAAAACAACCTTGTTGCGCTTGATCGGTGGTCAGCTCCCTCCAGACCAAGGTGAAATTTGGTTTGATGGCGACAACATTCCTCGTTTGTCGCGCCGAAAGCTTTACCAAGCTCGTAAAAAAATGAGCATGTTGTTCCAGTCAGGGGCACTTTTCACTGACCTGAATGTCTTCGATAACGTCGCCTTTCCACTGCGCGAGCATACTGAACTGGATGAATCACTGATTCGTACCATTGTGCTGCTTAAGTTAGAGGCCGTTGGGCTTCGTGGTGCCGCGCAGTTGATGCCAAGCGAACTGTCGGGAGGTATGGCAAGACGTGCTGCCTTAGCGCGAGCAATTGCGCTCGATCCCGATCTTATTATGTACGACGAACCCTTTGTTGGTCAGGACCCTATCACCATGGGTGTCCTGGTAGAGTTGATCCGCAATCTCAATCAAGCGTTAGGTCTCACTTCAATTGTGGTGTCACACGATGTTCCAGAGGTGATGAGCATTGCCGATTGGGTTTACTTATTGGCCGATGGCAAAATTATTGCCAAAGGGACACCTGAGGAGTTGCGACAAAATAGCGATCCAAGAGTGCAGCAGTTCTTGAATGGTGAAGCCGATGGTCCAGTGCCGTTTCGATTCCCAGCTCAGAGTTTAGAGAAGGATCTATTCTAGTATGTTTGTAAATTATATCGCTGGGGTTGGGCGCCGAACACTAGCTATGTGCGAAGCATTTGGTCGCGCAAGCTTGATGTTGTGGGGCGCTTTCTTTGGTATTCCTCGCTTGAAAAACTTCCCATTATTGGTGAAACAGCTCTACAGCGTAGGTGTACAGTCACTTGCGATCATTGTGGTTTCAGGGCTCTTTATCGGCATGGTGCTTAGTTTGCAAGGCTACGTTGTGTTGATTGACTACGGGGCAGAAGGCAACCTTGGTCAAATGGTTGCACTGTCGCTGCTACGTGAATTAGGGCCGGTAGTGACGGCACTGTTATTTGCTGGTCGAGCAGGTTCAGCGCTGACGGCTGAAATCGGACTCATGAAGGCAACCGAGCAAATCTCCAGCCTTGAAATGATGGCGGTGGATCCTCTTAAACGAGTTATTGCACCACGACTGTGGGCCGGTCTCATCTCTATGCCGCTATTGGCGATGATCTTTATGGCCATTGGTATATGGGGCGGTCAATTGGTTGGTGTTGACTGGAAGGGCATCGACCATGGCAGCTTCTGGTCGGCGATGCAATCATCGGTGGAACTTGGCCGGGACATCGGCAACAGCATGATTAAGTGTATGGTATTTGCGATTACCGTAACTTGGATTGCTCTTTTTAATGGCTATGACGCAATACCAACCTCGGAAGGTATTAGCCGTGCGACCACGCGTACCGTGGTTCACTCTTCTCTAGCAGTGTTAGGGCTAGATTTTGTTCTTACAGCATTGATGTTCGGGAATTAATCATGCAACAAACTCGAAAATTAGAATTATGGGTCGGTAGCTTTGTTATCGCGGGAATTTGCGCAATCTTAATCATGATCTTTCAAGTCGCTGACGTGAAAGGGCTCGGTTCCAACCATACTTACACCCTAAAAGCGACGTTTGATAATATCGGTAGCTTGAAAGTGCGCTCTCCTGTGAAGGTCGGTGGGGTTGTTGTTGGGCGCGTGAACAGTATTCAGCTAGATGCCGAGAGTTACCTACCTGTTGTCGAGCTGTCGATTGATGCGAAGTATGATCAGTTCTCTGAGACGTCAAGCGCACAGATTTTGACGTCAGGTTTGATCGGTGAGCAGTACATTAGCCTTGTTCCTGGCTTTGTCTTCGAAGATGAAGAGATGCTGGTTGATGGTGATGTTATCGAAGACACCAAATCTGCATTAGTATTAGAAGATCTGATAGGCCAAGTGCTATACAGCGTTGGCGGCTCTGATGAAGCGACAACTGAGGAATAGATTCATGTTAAAAAGAATGTTTATGATGGTCGTGGCTATGATCTTTGCGACCAATGTTGTGGCAGAAGAGAGCATCGACCGCACTCAACCTTATCAAATGATGACTCAGGTTTCTGAGGTGGCATTTAATCGCCTGAAGGCTGAGCAAGAGAATATCAAACAAGACCCTGAGCTGTTGAAGGTAATTGTTGAAGAAGAGTTGATGCCCTACGTCAACGCACAGTATGCAGCACTTAAACTTTTGGGCCCTAACCTGAAAGGCGCAAAGAAAGAGGACGTGCGTGTTTTCATTGGCGCGTTTCGTAAATATCTAGTGTCTTCTTACGCTCAAGTACTGACGCAATACACAGATCAAACTATTCAGTTTGGCCCTGAGCCAAAGATTAAGCCTGATAGCCGCATTACCAGCATCAAGGTCGACATCATTGACTCGCCAAGACCAAACATCAAGCTTGAATTCAAGCTACGTAAAGACAAGAAAACGGGCGAATGGAAAGCTTTCGATATGGTAGCTGAGGGTATTAGCTTACTCTCAAGCAAGCAGTCGGAATGGAACACCAAGATTCGCCAGCAGGGTATTCTATCTGTTGCCAAAGAATTAGAGCAGCTAGCAGCACAACCTATTCGTTTTGAGAGCTCGAAAAAATGAGTCAAACGCAATGGAGTGAACTCAGCTCCGTCGAATTTCAGCTAAGTGGCGATCTTGACCGCGACAGCGTGCCTGCAATTTGGCGCACATTACAAGCATGGAAAACGACAGAATCTTACGTGCAAGTGAACCTCAACACCGTTGAGCGCATCGATTCATCAGGAATGGTGATGCTAATTCACTTAATAGAGCATGCAAAAAATCAAAACTGTCATATAATGTTCAGTTTCGTGCCAGAACAATTACGAACGTTGTTCCAATTGAGCAATATCCAGCCAATGATGGCAGAACACTTAAAAGATTAGGCAGGAGCTATTTGTGGACAGCACAAAAGTACAAGAATTATTAGCAGAGGCACTTAACCTTCAAGAGATTATCGTGAAGGGTGAAGGCAGCCATTACGAAGTTGTTGCAGTGGATGCATGTTTTGACGGCATGAACCGCGTTAAGAAGCAGCAACTGATTTACGGCCCACTAATGGAATACATTCAGCGTAATGACATCCATGCTCTTTCTATTAAGGCGTACACGCCAGAAGAGTGGGAACGTGATAAGAAACTGATGTCACTTTAAGGTTTATGATGGAAAAGTTTCGAGTTATTGGATCCGATCAGCCGTTAAACGGCGAAGTGACGATCTCTGGTGCAAAAAACGCTGCACTACCTATTTTGTTTGCTTCAATCTTGGCGGAAGAGCCAGTTGAAGTAAGTAATGTTCCTCACCTACGTGATATCGACACGACTATGGAGCTATTAAAGCGCCTAGGTGCGAAAGTATCACGCAATGGTAGCGTACATGTTGATGGCAGCGAAATTAATGAATTTTGCGCACCGTACGATTTAGTAAAAACAATGCGTGCTTCGATTTGGGCTTTAGGCCCACTAGTGGCGCGTTTTGGTCAAGGCCAAGTTTCACTGCCAGGTGGTTGTGCGATTGGTGCTCGTCCTGTGGATCTACACATTCACGGTCTAGAGCAGCTAGGTGCGACAATTACACTAGAAGACGGTTATGTGAAAGCCAATGTTGATGGTCGCCTAAAGGGCGCGCACATCGTAATGGACAAGGTGAGTGTTGGTGCAACCATCACTATCATGTGTGCGGCAACACTGGCAGAAGGCACTACAGTATTGGATAACTCAGCGCGTGAGCCTGAGATTGTAGATACTGCAGACTTCCTAAACAAACTGGGTGCTAAGATCTCTGGTGCAGGCACAGATACCATTACTATCGAAGGTGTTGAGCGCCTTGGTGGTGGTAAACACTCTGTGGTTGCTGACCGTATTGAGACAGGCACTTTCCTAGTGGCTGCTGCTGTGTCTGGTGGTAAAGTGGTTTGTCGTAACACGAGCGCACACCTACTAGAAGCGGCTCTTGCAAAGCTTGAAGAAGCTGGCGCAAAGGTTGAAACCGGTGAAAATTGGATCAGTCTGGATATGACAGATCGCGAGCTAAAAGCAGTTAAGATTGTAACGGCTCCACACCCAGGTTTCCCAACCGACATGCAGGCTCAATTTACGCTGTTGAACATGATGGCGAAGGGCAGTGGCGTGATTACAGAAACGATTTTTGAAAACCGTTTCATGCACATCCCTGAACTGCAGCGTATGGGCGCAAAAGCTGAGATTGAAGGTAATACTGCAATTTGTGGTGATACTGAAAAACTGAGCGGTGCTCAAGTGATGGCAACGGATCTACGAGCGTCAGCAAGCTTAGTGATTGCAGGTTGTATCGCACAAGGTGAAACCATTGTTGACCGTATTTATCACATCGATCGTGGCTACGATAAGATTGAAGATAAACTGTCTGCTTTGGGCGCTAACATCACGCGTTTTCGTGAATCGAGCTAAGCCTCGATACTACGAAGCATGACGAGATAATAAAAAAGAAAGTCGAAACTTTGGTTTCGGCTTTTTTATTGTATTTTGCCGCTTACGACTCTGTTACCATCATGCGTAATAAAAACAGACCTAGTTAAGCGGTTGTTGAGGAACAAAATGATAGCAATATTACGTATTTTCGCTGTAGCAATATTTGCGATTTTCATGTTTGTGTTTGGTTGTGGTTACTGCTTGTTGAGCCCACGTAATCCAAAGCACGTATTTACTTTTGGTCGTTACTTTGGCCGTATGTCAAAGATCTTCGGTATCACTTTGGAGCTACGTATTCCAGAAGACGCCTACTCACGCGGCCAACACGTTTACATTGCCAACCACCAAAATAACTGGGATCTATTCACAGTTTCTTCTGCTGTAACACCAAAAGTAGTTACCGTTGGTAAGAAAAGCCTAGCGTGGATGCCATTATTTGGTCAGCTTTACTGGCTGACAGGTAATATCCTGATTGACCGTGCGAACCGTAGCAAAGCGGTTGGTACAATTGACCAAGTGGTTGATAACTTAAAAGGCAGTGATGTATCGGTATGGATGTTCCCAGAGGGGACTCGCTCGCGTGGCCGTGGTTTACTGCCATTTAAAACGGGCGCATTCCACGCAGCCATTGGTGCTGGTCTACCGATTATCCCAATCGTTTGTAGTTCAACAGGCGGAGTTAAGCTGAACCGTTGGAATAACGGTCACGTTATCGTAGAGATGCTACCACCGGTTAGTGTTGAAGGCTTTGATAAGTCAAATGTTCGTGAACTAGCGAATGAATGTCGTGAGCAGATGAAAGCAAAACTTGCTGAGCTTGATGAAGAAGTGAAAGCACTCAACAGCAAGTAATCACTTTAGCGTTTATCCGATATTAAAAAAGGTTGCCGTCGTGGCAACCTTTTTTGTATCTGGTCGAGACTATTTGCGAACTGCGATAGCTTCGATTTCGATACCAACATCTTTAGGAAGACGAGCTACTTCAACACATGAACGTGCAGGGTAGTTTGCAACGCCGTGCTCGTCGAAGAACTTGCCGTAAACTTCGTTTACTGTGCCGAAGTCGTTAAGATCTTTTACGAATACCGTTAGTTTTACGATGTCTTTTACTGTTAGGCCAGAAGCTTCTACAACAGCTTGAACGTTTTCAAGAGATTGACGAGCTTGTTCTGCGATGTCAGAAGACACTTCACCAGTAGCTGGGTTTACTGGGATCTGACCTGAAGTCAGTACCATGTTGCCTAGGTCAACACCTTGTACGTATGGGCCGATTGCTGCTGGAGCTGATTCTGTGTGAAGTACTTTAGTCATTATAGGTTCCATCATTTTATTAGATAAAAATCGAAATTCAGTGTGCCTTCAAAGCTGCATTAGGTAAAGAATAAAATACCCCGCACAGGCGAGGTATTTCATAGTTTTTACATTAAGCTCGTGCTACACGAAGCTTATCTCTCAGTAACGATCTCGCGAGAGAAGACCTTTTCACAGTATTTGCACTTCAGGCGAATATCTTCATTCTTTTCAAAGATCTTAAAGCTGCTCTCAACTGGCTCATTGTGAGTAATACAGTTGGTATTAGGGCACTCAAATACATCGTTGATTTGGTCTGGAAGTTCCAGTGCTAGTTTCTTAACGACCTCGTATTCTTCAATCTGGTTCACGGTTGCATGTGGTGCGTAAAGTGCCAGTTTGTTCGCTTGTTCTTCTGTTACGAATACATTCTCAATCTTTAATAGGTCTTTGCCACCTAATGCAGAAGAAGGAAGGTTAAGGCCGATAGTCACGCGCTGGTGAGAGTTATGCAAATCAAACAGCTTTAATACCTTAATACCGACGTTCGCTGGAATATGGTCGATTACCGTGCCGTTTTTGATCGCTTCAACTTTTAACT
Organism: Vibrio sp. Isolate30; assembly: GCF_022397975.1. Classification (NCBI taxonomy): domain Bacteria; kingdom Pseudomonadati; phylum Pseudomonadota; class Gammaproteobacteria; order Vibrionales; family Vibrionaceae; genus Vibrio; species Vibrio sp. Isolate30. Next base: position 22,846 of record NZ_JAKEUS010000006.1, on the reverse strand, counting down.
GAGTTCCTTTAGACATGATATCTCTCCTATTACAGCGTTTCGTTAAGAACAAGGGCTAACAGTGCTTCACGTGCGTAAACACCATTCTCAGCTTGCTGGAAGTAGTAAGCGTGTGGCGTTTTATCGACGTCGATAGTGATTTCATCGACGCGAGGTAGCGGGTGAAGAACCTTAAGGTTATCTCTTGCACCTTCTAGTAGCGCAGCTGTTAGGATGTAAGCAGACTTAATGTGTGCGTACTCTGACTCATCAAAACGCTCTTTTTGTACACGCGTCATATACAGCACATCCAGCTCTGGAATTACCGCATCCATATCAGTCAGAAGTTGGTATTCAATACCCGCTTCGTCTAGCTCTTCACAGATGTAATCTGGCATTGCTAAAGCTTCAGGCGCGATAAAGTAGAAACGAATGTTATTGAACTTGGCCAGTGCTTGAGTCAGAGAGTGAACGGTACGGCCGTACTTTAAGTCACCCACGAACGCGACGTTAAGGTTATCAAGGCGACCTTGTGTTTCAGCGATAGAGAACAGGTCTAGTAGCGTTTGTGTTGGGTGTTGGTTAGCACCGTCACCGGCGTTAATCACAGGCACGCCGTTAGAAAACTCAGAAGCCAGACGTGCTGCACCTTCTTGAGGGTGGCGCATAACATAAGCATCGACGTAGGAAGAGATAACTTGTACCGAGTCCGCTAGGGTTTCACCTTTCTTCGCTAGAGAAGTGTTACCGCCGCTATCAAAACCAATCACGTCGCCGCCAATGCGTTGAATTGCTGTTTCGAAAGAGAGGCGAGTACGTGTTGAAGGCTCAAAGAAACAACTCGCGACAACTTTGTTTTTAATCAGCTCAGGATTCGGTTCCGCTTTTAGCTGACCAGCTGTTTGAACAATCAATTCTAGCTCTTCACGAGAAAGCTCTGGAATTGAGATGATGTGCTTTTTATAGAGCGAGTTCGCCATGATCTTCTTCCCCACAATAATGTAATGACCATAAAAAAGCCCCCCATAATGGGAGGCTTTAAAAAGAGGTTTCTGAGCAGAATAGACGACCTTGTAAGCTAGCCAGCTTACGCGCAATATTCAACGATGTCATAATATTGATAGGTGTCATTTTCACTACTCTCAGACAAATTGCCGAGAATTATACGCTTTCAATTTGTGAGCGCAAGCGATTACATCAACCTTTTATTGTTATGACATTGATGGCCTATCCGAGTGTTGCAACCATGACTGCTTTGATGGTGTGCATACGGTTCTCTGCTTCATCGAAGACAATTGAGTAATCGGACTCAAAGACTTCATCGGTCACTTCCAATCCATTCATGCCATACTTGTCAGCAACTTGCTGGCCAATTACGGTTTCATTGTTGTGGAACGCAGGTAAGCAGTGCATGAACTTCACTTGTGGGTTTCCAGTAAGCTTGATCACATCCATATTTACTTGGTACGGCTTCATTACTGCGACACGTTCATCCCAAGCTTCAGGGGATTCACCCATAGAGACCCACACATCTGTGTATAAATAGTCACAGCCTTTCACGCCTTCAGCTACGTCTTCTGTTAACGTGATTTTCGCGCCTGTTGCTTGTGCGATGGTCTGGCACTCTTCAACCAACTGCTCTTCAGGCCAGAACGCTTTCGGAGCCACGAGACGAATGTCCATGCCCATTTTTGCCGCGCCAACTAACAGCGAGTTACCCATGTTGTTACGTGCATCGCCTAGGTAGGCAAAGCTGATTTGGTGAAGTTGTTTACCACGGCCATGTTCTAGCATGGTCAGGAAATCGGCCAAGATCTGAGTTGGATGGAACTCATCGGTAAGGCCATTCCAGACAGGAACACCTGCATAGGCTCCTAAGTCTTCAACAATGCTCTGACCAAAACCACGATACTCAATACCGTCGTACATACGACCCAGTACGCGAGCGGTGTCTTTCATTGATTCTTTTTGACCGATCTGTGAGCCAGATGGCCCGATGTAAGAGACTTGAGCACCTTGATCAAACGCGGCAACTTCAAAGGCACATCGAGTACGAGTAGAGGCTTTTTCAAAGATCAGTGCGATATTTTTACCGACCAGTTTTTTCTGTTCAGTACCTGCATACTTAGCTTTCTTTAGATCTGCTGACAGATCCAGTAAGAATTGAATCTCTTTTGGAGTAAAGTCGAGCAATTTTAGAAAGTTACGATTGCGAAGATTAAAAGCCATATCTCGCTCCTTGAGCAAATAGAATCAATGAAGGCTTTAGTTAAACATAAAAATGCTATATTTGTGAATATTTATTTTGTTAATTTGATAAAAAAGGTCGGCATGTTAGAGCCGACCTTTGAGAAGGGAAGGGAGGAAGTTGAAATTAGATGCCGTCACGCTCGATTGGACAACTCATACAACGAGCACCACCACGTCCACGGCCTAATTCATTACCTGGAATGGTGAGAACCTCGATGCCTGCCTTGTCGTACTTCTCATTGGTGTAGACATTACGCTCGTAGCCAATCACCGTGCCTGGTTTTACAGTAAGAACGTTGTTCGCGTCGTTCCACTGTTCACGCTCTGCTTCGTAGTTGTCCCCACCAGTTGTGATGATCTTAAGCTGATCTAAACCTAGTGCACCCTCGATCGCTGACAAGTAGTTATCCGCTTTCTCAACACGCATCTCACCGTTCTCTTTCGGTGTTAGACGCCATGTATCAAGATCCTTGCGTACGATCTCTGGGTATACAGAGAAGGTATCAATATCCATGTGTGTCATCACCGTATCTAAGTGCATACATGAACGGTGCTTAGGCAGGTCGATAGCGATAACCTCTTTTGCTTGGCCTGACTTGAATAGGCTAGCGGCAAGGTTCTCTACACCCTGTGGCTTGGTTCGTTCAGAGATACCGATAAGAACCGCGCCTTTACCAATAACCAATACGTCACCGCCTTCAATGTTAGCGTTGTCGTAGTGTAGGTCTTCATCGCCAAAGTATTTAATGAAATCTTGCCCCGCAAATACCGGGTGCCAGCGGTAGATAGCACGTAGGTGGTTAGTTTCACGCTGACGTGCAGGCTTCATCATTGGGTTGAGCGACACCCCACCATATACCCAGCAAGAGGTGTCACGGGTAAATAGGTGGTTTGGTAACGGCTCAATCACAAAGTCCAATGGACGGTGCATCTTTGGCAGCATTGACGATGAAGCGATAGGTAGCTCTGAATAAGCCAAACCGCCAAGCAAAATTGTTGCGAGGTGTTCGTTATCCATTTGCGCTAAGTAGTTTCTTAGATCGCGCGCAAAGGTTGGGCCGTAGCGAAAATCTGAAATTTGGGTATTGAGTAGCCACTCACGAGCTTCAGAAACATCCAATGTTTCGACCAATAGGTCGTGTAGCAATAGCACTTCAACGCCTTGGTTGCGAAGTGTTGATGCGAAGGCATCGTGCTCTTCACCCGCTGCTTCTACTGCTAGCACATCATCAAAAAGAAGTTCGTGACAGTTTGAAGGGGTGAGGTGGGTGAGTGCTCTTTCTGGTCGATTTAATAGAACTCGTCTTAATTGACCGACTTCGGAGCCAACGTACAGCTTACTCATTTTGCATCCTTACTTTTAATCCAGCGTCTATTTATGACAAGCTTGATCGCATTATGCAAGCCTAGCGAAAGATAGAAAAAACAGGTTATTTGAGTAAATTTGGATAAAAGTTTTGCCATTGAGCCATATTTGTTATTTTCTGACTGTTTTGATGGGTTGGAACCAAATCATCGATTTCTGCGTTTCTATGCTGCTATTCATCTGGGAAATAGAAATTAAAAACAGCGGTAAAGTGATTTTTTATTCACTAATATGCACTTTAATTGAATAGAGCGAGATCTTATGCAAGTCACACAAATTGTATGTATGCATTCACAGTGATTAATCAGGCATTTCCAATCAAACACAACCAGAACATTCGTTGAAATGAAATGCTAAAAGTGCTTTTGGTTAATAATATGTTGAATATTTGTTTCTGTGATTGCGATTTTACTTTTGGCTCTGTTTGAGTGGCTTTACGAAGGGATAAAGTTTGCTGTTGCCCGATGATCTAGGTGGCTTTTCTGCGCGATCCATGCCATATTTCGTGGCAATCAAATTTGATCCTTTCATAGTCAACACTCTGGAGCAGAAACATGTCTCACGAAGATGAATATCTATCAGTAGAAGAATTAATTGAGATTCAAAAGGAAGAGACTCGCGATATCATTGCAGCATTGATCGAAGACGGTAGCGATCCTGATGCACTTTACGAAATTGAGCACCACCTATTTGCTGAAGATTTCGATGTACTTGAGAAAGCGGTTGTTGAAGCATTCAAGATGGGCTTTGAAGTATTAGAAGCAGAAGAGACAGAAGACGAAGACGGCAACAAGCTACTTTGCTGTGATGCGACTATGCAGTCGGCTCTTAATGCAGAAGCGATTGACGAGCAAGTTGAGAAGCTGGTTAATCTGGCTGAGAAATTTGACATCATCTATGACGGTTGGGGCACTTACTACGAAGGTGAAGATGCTATCTACCCACAAGATGATGAAGACGAAGAGTAACTTCGCTACTGAATTGAAAGATACCAGCACATTGTTGCTGGTATTTTTTTGTCCGTATAAAAACCAATGTCTTTATGTGCGTGTATTCATTATAATGCGGTCAAAATTGATCTAGCTCAAGGAATGATATGCGGCTGCAACTTGATGGTCTTTGGCAAATATCGCCATTAACTGACCTCTCTATACCCCAAGATGATATTACGTTTCCTGCACCGCTGAGCGCAAAACTCCCAGACTCGCTAAGTGAAGAAGAGGTTGCAGCTCAAGAGTGGCATTTGATGCACGACATTGAAGTCGATGATGCAATGTTAGCGTGCCCTTTCGTAGAGTTGGTTATGGCGGGCGTCGACTATTTTGCTGAGGTTCGTCTTAATGGTGTGGCCGTCTTCGATTGTGATGGTAGCCAAGAAGAGTACCGCAAAGATATCCGTCCATACATGCAAGCGGGTCGTAATCGCTTTGAGATCTTGTTCCTTGAGGAAGAAGAGGGGCTGCTACTTGAAGAAGATATGGAAGAGGCAACGCCGACAACACTCGTAGCTAAGTCTGATTCACGTATGGGAGTTTGGCAGGCACCATACTTACAGTTTGTTCGCCATATAAAGCTAGAGCAGGTAGTGACTGAGCAGATCTGGCACCACGGTGGTGGTTGTGAATTCAAAGTCGATGTGATTTATCAGACACTCAAATCGGGACTGGTGTCAGCATCAATTAAGTTCAATGGGATGACGCTCGTGATGCCGATTGATGTACGCGCCGAGCATACTGGCGTGATTTTCCAGGTTGAAGCTCCGCTGGTGTTTGACATTAACAAGCCCAATCCTAAACATTTGTATGAATTAGAGATTGAGCTTGATGGACAGAAAGAGAGCTCTTTTGTTGCCCTTAACCCAGCTTCATGTGTGAGCAACTTTCTGCGCTAATATCATTAGAGAATATCGCTATTATTCCACTATATTAAAGCGCTTTGGCCATGACCACTTCGCATGCGTCGTGGCCTGTCTCTCCCCAAGCACTGTCTAGGTGTTCAAAACCCAACGACTCATAGAGCTTGATTGCAGCACCTAAACACGCAGTCGTTTCTAAGTACATCTGCTTATAGCCCTGTTGCTCAGCGAGCTTAAGACTTAGCGCAACAATACGTTTGGCCAGCCCGTGACCGCGCGTCTGCTCTAAGAAATACATCTTTTGTAGCTCACACACCTCCGGCTTACCGGCTAATGGTGCAAAACCACCGCCACCAACCACCTTTCCTTGATACTCGATTACCCAATACATCGCATTATCTTGAGAATAGACAGAGTACATATCATCCAAAGTTGGGTCAGCAACCCCATAACCTTTGTCTTCGGTGAGGCCGTGTTCTGCGGAGACTTGGCGAATCACCTCAGCAATGCTTGGGTTGTCTTGTGGTTGAATTGGTCTGAGGTTAAAGCCAGCAATAATTTCCATACTTTGCCTATAAAAATGGGCCACTGATAAGTGACTCAATATATTGCGACTAAGCGTGTTGATGCAAACAAAACTGAGGTTGTCTTGTCTGGCTACTTGTTTGTTTCAGCCAAACTTTCTCATGGAAGTAGTAAGCGACTGTGTTCAATGTTGGCTCTAACATGGCCATTACGCCGCCCACAAAGGCATCACCTGTTAATAAGTAAACCACGGTAAATGCGACGCTGAAGTGAATGGTAGCGAAGCTGGCAGTCTTCAATTTAGTCATCCATTGACGAGCTTTTAGCGCAGGGACCTGAGCCCACGCCTTTTCATGAAAATAGAAGGCGACGGTATTTACTGAAGGTTCAATCATGGCAATTAAACTACCAATTAGAATGTCGCCAGTCAGAATGTAAGCGACACTAAACGCGATAGTAAAATGAAGTGCTGCAAAGGTTAGTGTCTTTTTCATGATAATTACTCAATCGTTGATGTGTTTCGATAGGTTTATTATTGAGAATAATTATCATTAAATCTAATGGGAAGTTAATATTGTTTTGATAGGTAAAAGCTATCAAAGAAACAAACAGGGAAGACTCCGCAAAAAAGTCACGATAGAAATACTGATAAATGCATCAATTAAAATCATCTAACTGTTTGTAATTATTTATAAAAATTATGATAACTTCCTTTGATTTATCAACCCAGCTGATTGATTAGCACGGCGTGTTTCTATAGCGTGCATTCTCCCAATGTGCACTTAGATGTACATGGATTAATGATAAACGTCAGATGGAGTAAAAAATGGAAACCAAAGAGTTGGAGACTAAAGTTCACTTTAGTGGGAAAGGCAAAGAGTACTTTGGCATATGGATTGTGAATATCCTGCTATCGGTAATTACGCTTGGGATTTATTCAGCGTGGGCGAAAGTGCGCAATAAGCGCTATTTCTATGGTCACACGTCAATTGCAGGCGATAGCTTTGAGTATCACGGAACACCTATGCAGATCTTAAAGGGGCGAATTATCGCAGTCGTTTGTGTGGTGATTTGGTCTGTGTCTGAACAAATCTCACCTCTGCTATCTTTAGGCTTAATCGTGGCGTTTGTACTGCTATTACCTCTATTGTCACGCAGCAATGCGCGCTTTGATTCTGCGATGACCAGTTTCCGCAATGTGCATTTCTCGTTTCATGGCACGCTCGCGGGAGCGTATTGGGCGATTTTAGGGCGTGGTACACTTGCAACCTTAGGCTTCGTCGCTGCGATGGGTGCGGTTGTGTTTGCAATGCAGCTCAATGTGATTGCGGGAGTTGTTGCGATGTTGGTGTTACTGCCGGCCTATGTCTATCTCCAGGCTTGGTCACTAGTGGGTATCGCAAACTATTTCGCTAATGGATATCGTTACGGAGAGCGCCAGTTTAAAGCTAATTACACTAACTCGTTCTATTTTAAAACCTATTTGATTGCGACGCTGATTTGGATGGTATTAATGGCTCTCGTCGTGGTGAGCTTTGTTGCAATTGCGGGAGTGAACCTCGTTAGCAACCCTGAGTCTTTTGTTGATCTCATGGGACACAGCGATTTGGTGACCTTTATGATCGGATACTACTTAGCCTTTATTGCTATCGGTCTCGCAATTGGCGCTTACCTTAAAGTAAAAGTGCGTAACTACACTTTCTCGCAGTTGGTTCTTGAAGGGAAGGATGCTGAGGAAGCGTCGCAATTTAGCTTCTCCTCAACGCTAACGGTTAAAGGTTATGTCAGTTTAGTGGTAACGAACTTCTTACTTCAGGTGGTAACAATTGGTTTAGCTCGACCTTGGGTTATGGTTCGAACAACACATTACCTCGCTGATAATACCTTTGTTTACGGTGATTTAGACTCGTTGGTTGCAAGCGATCAAGACTCTAACGTTAAGTCAGCCGTTTCAGATGAGGTTGTGCAAGCCTTTGATGTCGACCTTGGTATTGGTTAATGTTGAACGGTGTCGCTCATCCGCCTCGCAGCTCAAAACGCTGTGAGGCCACTCTCGATATTTCGCTCGATGGGATGTTGGTTATTAATGCCAGCGATCAGCGTAGTTCAGCTAACATTGCTGATGTGAAATTCAATGCCGGTGTGGGTTCGACGCCAAGTAAATTTACATTTCCTGACGGTTGGTTGTTTGTGGCGCAACCATCTGATGAACTCACGGCATTTCTTAAACAGCATGGCCAACATGACTGGATGGGCAAGCTTGAAAAGAATGTCTCAGCGATCTTAATTTGCTGTATCGCAATACTGGCTTTGACCATTGGAACCTTTACTCATGGTATTCCTTGGCTGACAGATAAAGTGGTTGTTTACCTTCCAGATTCTGTCTCAAAAATAGTAGAGGAGCGGGTCTTAGTCTCTTTCGATGAGCAGTTGTTTGAACCATCGGAGTTAACACTGTCGCGGCAAGCTGCGATTCGTCAGCGCTTTGAAGGGCATTTGAGAGAGCTGGGTATTGATGGGGACGTTCGTTTGTTGTTTCGCTCTTCTGAACTCGGGGCAAATGCTTTTGCGTTGAGCCACAATACCATCATCGTACTTGATGACTTGGTTCAGCTAACGAAAACTCAGCAGCAGCTGGATAGTATCTTGATGCATGAGTTGGGGCACATTGAACAACAGCATATCATGAAAACGATTGTGCGTTCTAGTTTGCTTTCACTCTCTGTCGCGATACTGACAGGAGAGAGTTCTGGCGTTATCGATAACTTAGCAGGAATCGGTGTTTTCGTTGCTAACAACGGTCAATCGCAACATGTAGAACGAGAAGCAGATAGGTTTGCCTCGGATTCGATGTGGCAGATACATGGCACCAATCAACCAATGATTGAGATGTTTGAATTGTTACAAGAGAGCTCTGAACATGAGGCTGAAATACCAGCGTGGTTGAGCTCTCACCCAGAACTCTCCGAACGTATTGATTCATTGAAAAGTAGTCATTAGAGAAACGACAGGATCAAAAAAGGGCAGAATCATCTGCCCTTTTTATATGCTTGAATTGGTTAGTTAATTAACCAATTACAGTGCTGCGATAGTCGCTTTCTGCTCTTCAAGCTTAGCTAGTGTTTCTTGGTAGCCAACTAGCTTCTCACGCTCTTTCGCGATAACCGCTTCAGGTGCTTTAGCAACGAAGCCTTCGTTACCTAGCTTGCCTTCGATACGCTTGATTTCGCCGTGCGTTTTCTTCACTTCTTTATCAAGACGAGCAAGCTCTGCATCTTTGTCGATCAGACCCGCCATTGGGATCATCAGCTCAGATTGACCCACTAGCTTAGTCGCACATGCTGGCGTTTCAGCATCTTGAGCAAGAACAGTTAGGCTATCTAGCTTAGCAAGAGAGTTCAGAACCACCTTGTTTGCTTCGATACGCGCCGCGTCTTTCTCGTTAGCAACTTTGATCATCACTTCTAGACCTTTGCTAGGTGCAATGTCGTACTCTGCACGTAGGTTACGGATAGCCGTGATGAAAGTCTTAACCCATTCGATGTCTTCTACGATCTCAGCGTCGAAGTTCTCTTCGTTAAACTGAGGAAGCGCTTGAGTCATGATAGTGTCGCCTTCAACACCGTCTACTAGCGGCTTAACGCTTTGCCAGATAGATTCAGTGATGTAAGGAAGCACTGGATGAGCAAGACGTAGTGTCTTCTCTAGAACAGTGATCAGCATGTAGCGAGTCGCTTGTTGCTGAGCTTCTGTACCTTTCCATAGAACTGGTTTAGTTAGCTCTAGGTACCAGTCACAGAATTGGTTCCAGATGAATTCGTAAAGCGTGTTTGCTGCCATGTCTAGACGGTAGTTGTCTAGATGAGCGTTAAACTCTTTCGCTGCTAGTTCAAACTGAGATTCAATCCACTTATCTGCTAGAGAGAATTCCATGTTTGCACGGTCTTCAGCAGATAGTGACATGCCACAATCGTGCTCTTCTGTATTCATCAGTACGTAACGGCTTGCGTTCCATAGCTTGTTACAGAAGTTACGGTAACCTTCAAGACGCTTCATGTCCCAGTTGATGTCACGGCCAGTAGAAGCCATAGCAGCAAGAGTGAAACGCAGTGCGTCAGTACCGTATGGTTCGATACCGTTTTCGAAAGTCTTACGAGTGTTCTTCTCGATCTTCTTCGCTAGTTGAGGCTGCATCATGTTGCCACAACGCTTCTCTACTAGAGACTCAAGGTCGATACCATCGATCATGTCGATAGGGTCAAGTACGTTACCCTTAGACTTAGACATCTTGTCGCCGTTTTCGTCACGGATTAGGCCGGTAACGTAAACTGTCTTGAATGGTACTTGTGCTTTACCATTTTCGTCTTTGTTGAAGTGCATGGTCATCATGATCATACGCGCAACCCAGAAGAAGATGATATCGAAGCCCGTTACTAGAACGTCTGAAGGGTGGAATGTCTTCAGGTCTTCAGTTTGCTCAGGCCAGCCTTGAGTACCGAATGTCCATAGTGCAGAAGAGAACCATGTATCTAGTACATCGTCGTCTTGGCGAAGAACGACTACAGGTGCAAGGTTGTTGTTTGCACGTACTTCTTCTTCAGTACGGCCTACGTATACATTGCCGTCGTTGTCGTACCATGCTGGGATGCGGTGACCCCACCAAAGTTGACGAGAGATACACCAGTCTTGAATGTCACGCATCCAAGAGAAGTACATGTTTTCGTATTGCTTAGGTACGAACTGGATTTCACCGTCTTCAACCGCTTTAACAGCAGGCTCAGCAAGAGGTGCAGCGCGTACGTACCATTGGTCAGTTAGCATTGGCTCGATAACTACGCCACCACGGTCACCGTAAGGTACGGTTAGATCGTGATCTTTGATTTCATCTAGTAGACCAAGCTCTTCAAATTCAGCAACGATAGCTTTACGTGCAGCAAAACGCTCCATGCCGTGGTACTTAGCAGGTAGCTCTGTTGAGTAAACATCGCTCGCTTCACCGTTAGTTGTGAAGACTTCAGCCGCATCACGAATGTCTGCGTTGAAGGTTAGGATGTTGATCATTGGTAGGTTGTTGCGCTTACCAACTTCGTAGTCGTTAAAGTCGTGCGCAGGGGTGATCTTCACACAACCTGTGCCTTTTTCCATATCTGCGTGCTCATCGCCAACGATAGGGATCAGACGGTTAACGATAGGAAGTAGGATCTCTTTACCGATAAGATCTTTGTAACGTGGATCTTCTGGGTTTACAGCAACACCAGTATCACCAAGCATTGTCTCAGGACGAGTGGTCGCAACAACAATGTAGTCTTTACCTTCAGCTGTCTTCACGCCGTTCGCTAACGGGTAGCGGAAGTGCCACATGTGACCTTTTTTGTCTTTGTTTTCAACTTCAAGATCAGAAATTGCAGTGTGCAGTTTTGGATCCCAGTTAACTAGACGTTTGCCACGGTAGATTAGGTCTTCTTCGTATAGACGAACAAACACTTCTTGAACCGCGTTTGATAGGCCATCATCCATTGTGAAACGCTCACGGTCCCAGTCTACAGATGCGCCAAGGCGACGAAGCTGCTTAGTGATGGTGCCGCCAGATTCGTTTTTCCATTCCCAGATCTTGTCGATGAAAGCGTCACGGCCGTAGTCGTGCTTAGTTTTGCCTTCTTCTGCAGCAATCTTGCGCTCAACAACCATTTGAGTTGCGATACCAGCGTGGTCAGTACCCACTTGCCAAAGGGTGTTTTTACCCTTCATACGCTCAGCACGGATCAGAGTATCCATGATAGTGTCTTGGAACGCGTGACCCATGTGTAGGCTACCAGTGACGTTCGGTGGCGGAATCATGATGCTGTAAGCTTCTTTTGATGTGTCACCGTGTGGCTTGAAGTAGCCTTTCTCTTCCCAAGCCTGATACAGGGCTTGTTCGATTGATGTTGGGTTATATGTCTTTTCCATAGTGCTCTTTTACGGATACTGTGAATGGTTAATCTTGGTCAAACTTCATAAGTGAAGCTTCTTGAACCTTAATTCAAAGATAGCTTTAACTATGAGGTTTGACTATGGATGCTGAATCTCAATCGTTTGTAATTGATACCCAGCTTGACGGTAAATTTTATACCTTTCGCGCGCGAGTTGCTTCGCTTTTTCTTCGCAAGGCACGAAGTCTATCACCTGAGCAAAGGCGTTCGCAAAGGTTGTATGATTATCGGCCACATTTATTACCAATTGACGGTTCCAATTAGGCTTCACGCCCTCGTAACCGATTTCAATATTGGTGGCATACTTTGGACCTTCACCAACCAAGTTGTGCGCCATAAACTGCTCGGGTTCGACTTGCCAGAAGATCTCTGCAAGGCTCTCGGCGTGCGCTTTGTCGTTACAATTTAGATAGAGTTTTGCGCCTTGCTTAGCAAAGTGCTGAGCGAGAAACAGCACGTACTCGGCAAAACCTTGTGGTTCTGCTTGAGGACTGTCTGGCGACACGATGTAAAAAGTGGCTGTCTGCATAACGCTATCCAAACTCGATAAAAGCGAGGAATAAATTTCCCATCATTACTAAAAAAGGGCCCGTAGGCCCTTTTTATTATTTTGAAGATTACTCTTCAGTCTCATGGCCGCTGCGGTTCAATAAGAATTGGACTAGCATTGAGACTGGACGACCAGTAGAGCCTTTCGCTGCACCAGACTTCCACGCAGTACCTGCGATATCGATGTGTGCCCAGTTGTATTTCTTAGTGAACTTAGACAAGAAACAACCTGCAGTGATTGTGCCACCTGGACGGCCACCAATGTTTGCCATGTCAGCAAACGGGCTGTTTAGTTGCTCATGGTACTCGTCTGCCATTGGTAGACGCCATGCACGGTCACTTGCTTGCTCAGAAGCGTTAACTAGTTCGTGAGAAAGTGGGTTGTGGTTCGATAGAACGCCACTGATGTGGTGACCTAGAGCGATAACACATGCGCCTGTTAGCGTTGCAACGTCAACCACACAATCTGGTTCGAAACGCTCAACGTAAGTTAGTGCATCACAAAGAACCAAACGGCCTTCCGCGTCGGTATTTAATACCTCAACAGTTTGACCAGACATGGTTGTTAGGATGTCACCTGGACGGTAAGCATTGCTGCCCGGCATGTTTTCACAGCCAGCAAGGATACCAACAACGTTGATTGGCAGGTTCAATTTAGCCAGTGCTTTCATTGTACCGAATACAGATGCAGCACCACACATGTCGTACTTCATCTCATCCATACCTTCACCAGGTTTAAGTGAGATACCGCCTGAATCAAACGTTAGGCCTTTACCGATAAGTACAATTGGTTTTGCATCAGAATCTGGTGCGCCTTTGTACTCCATGATAGACATCATAGATTCGTTTTTGGAGCCACGACCTACCGCTAGGTAAGAAGTCATGCCCAGTTTTTCCATCTCTTCTTCACCAATGATTTTAGTTGTCACGGTGTCGAAGTCGTCAGCAAGGCGACGAGCTTGAGATGCAAGGTAAGCAGGGTTAGCAATGTTTGGTGGCATGTTGCCAAGGTCTTTCGATGCTTTTACACCAGAAGCAATTGCTAGACCGTGAGAGATCGCTTTCTCACCTAGGCTTAGCTCACGACGCGTTGGTACGTTGAATACTAGCTTACGCAGTGGGCGGCGAGTTTCTGGCTTATTGCTCTTGAACTGATCGAACGTGTAAAGGCCATCTTTAGTCGCTTCAACTGCTTGTCGAACTTTCCAGTAAGTGTCACGACCTTTAACGTGCAGCTCAGTAAGGAAACATACGGCTTCCATAGAGCCGGTTTCGTTAAGCGTGCTGATGGTCTTTTGGATAATTTCTTTGTATTGGCGCTCACCAAGTTCACGCTCTTTACCACAGCCTACTAATAGAACTCGTTCTGAAAGTACACCTGGTACTTGATGCAGTAGCAGCATCTGGCCTGGTTTACCTTCTAGGTCACCACGGCGAAGTAGTGAACTGATGTAGCCATCGCTAATCTTATCTAGCTGTTCGGCTACAGGAGAAAGGCGGCGTGGTTCGAATACACCGACAACGATACATGCGCTGCGTTGTTTCTCTGGACTGCCACTTTTTACACTGAACTCCATGCGTACTCCTACATCCTGAAGACAAATAGAACTAAATGTTAGATAATGCGATCTTACTTGTTGGATCCTACAATGGAACTAACCTTATAGAAGAGCGCTAACACTTAGCTAAAAATTTAAAAAATAAAAGGTTCAACGGGAAATTATAGTGATTCAATCAAAAAAACAAGTTTTGTATAGGTAATTTCAGCGTGATTATTGTTAGATATTTGATCCGCGAGACAATCAAGAGCCAATTTGCGATCTTTTTTGTCCTTTTTCTTGTATTTCTTAGCCAAAAATTTATCAGTGTTTTGGCTGACGCCTCGGACGGTGATATTCCCGCAAGTCTCATTTTATCGATTGTTGGCCTGAACATGCCAGCGATGGGACTATTGATGTTACCGCTGAGTATTTATATCGGTATTTTGCTGACGTTTGGCCGTTTGTATGCTGAAAGTGAAATCGTGGTGATGAATGCCACCGGTATTGGTAATAAATTTTTGATTCAGGCGGCTCTTTATTTAGCTTTGATTACCGCCAGTGTTGCAGCTTTTAACTCGCTTTGGTTATCACCATGGTCGCAAGACAAGGTTGAACAGTTGTATGAGCAAGTGGCCGCTGAAAATAGTGTCGACTTATTACCTAAAGGTAAATTTGAAAGTACACCTGACGGTTCTTCGGTTGTCTTTATCGATGACATAAAAGGCAATAAACTTGAAAATGTCTTCGTTGCACAGCTCACGCCTCGCGATTCAATCTTACCAAGTGTGATGTTCTCGTCGTCAGGAGATGTAAAAGAGTTGAGTGACGGACGACAAGTGATCGCGATGTATGACGGTACTCGCTATGAGGGCGTTCCAACTCGTGTTGATTATATGATGACGCACTTTGATGAGTACGAAGGTCTGATTGGTCAGCGAGATGTGAAGAAGAAAGGCCGTGATTGGGAAGCGATCCCAACTTTGGAACTTATTAATCATCCAGATAATAATGCTAAGGCAGAGCTACAGTGGCGTATCTCCTTGGTGATCTGTATTCCACTACTCACCATGTTGGTTGTGCCGTTGTCTGCAGTTAACCCAAGACAAGGTCGCTTCGCCAAAATGGGGCCTGCGATTCTGATCTACCTAACGTACTTCTTAGCGATCAGTGCGACTAAGTCATCAATAGAAGAGGGCAGTATCCCCGCCACGATTGGTATGTGGCCAATCAACGCCTTATTGTTGATTGTAGCGGTCTCTGCAAACTTTATGGATAGCGTGCCAGTAAGGCGCATGAAAGAAAAATTCAAGAAGAAAAGGTTGGCCTAAGCCGTGTTTAAGATTCTCGATTTATATATTGGCAGAACCATTATCTCTACCACTGCTTTGGTGCTTGTCACGTTTGTTGGTCTCTCTGGAATCATCAAATACGTAGAGCAGTTAAGAAAAGTAGGGCGCGGTACATACGATTTACTTCAGGCTTTATACTTTGTTCTTTTAAGTATCCCTCGTGATATCGAAATGTTCTTCCCTATGGCGGCGCTGTTAGGAGCGTTGATAGGTTTAGGCATGCTAGCAGCGAGTTCTGAGCTGGTGGTTATGCAAGCTGCAGGCTTTTCTAAGTTAGATATCGGTTTATCGGTACTTAAAACAGCAGTACCGCTGATGATCATCGTAACCTTGCTTGGTCAATGGGGAGCACCACAAGCGCAGAAAATGGCTCGTGACTTAAGAGCTATCTCTATCTCAGGTGGTAGTATTGTCTCGACACGCAGTGGTGTATGGGCTCGAGATGCCAACGATTTTATCTTTATCGCCAAGGTAGATGATGAAAGGTTGTATGGTATGAACATGTGGCGCTTTGACCAAGACAAACAGCTACAGTCGACTATCTTCGCTGAGCAGGTTGATTACGACGGTAACAATACGTGGACGATGTCAGATGTGCAGATCACATCATTCGAGGACGATGTTCAAATCACCAAAGAGAGCTTACCGAGTTATTCTTGGCAAACCTCACTTGCTCCCGACAAACTGGCGATTGTTACTGTGAAGCCAGAAGAGCTTTCGTTAAGTGGCTTATATGATTATGTCTCTTATTTACAAGCTTCTGAACAAGATGCGTCTCGTTATGAGCTCGCTTTCTGGCGTAAGGTAACACAGCCTTTATCTATTGCCGTTATGATGTTGATGGCACTCTCGTTTATCTTTGGACCACTACGAAGTGTAACCATGGGTGCGAGAATTTTGTCGGGTGTAATTGCGGGCTTTACCTTCTATATATCCAGTGAGTTCTTTGGACCCGTCAGCTTGGTTTATCAGATACCTCCTGTGTTTGGAGCGGTGGCGCCAAGCATCGTATTCTTTGGTATTGCTGTGATGCTACTAAGGCGAAAGTTATAGATGAAAAAAGGGAAGGCGAGTGCCTTCCCTTTTTTGTCTCTGAAATGAGTTTGTGTAATTGCTACTGTGCCTTTGGCAATACTACAACTTGTGTTTTCGCCCAGATATCATGGAAGCCACGTTTTTTAGGATCAAACGGAACACATAAGTTCGCCAAACCAAAGCCAGAAGTGCCTAATCGAATAAGTGCTTGAGTCACGCTAATCGCAGAACCGTCACTGTTTTGTACACGCAACTTCCAAGCTCGCATTCCAAGAGTTTGTCCTGCGCGAGTCCAGAAGAATACAAAGAAGTAGCACCACACTACGATAAGGTAGAAAGTGTAAGCTGGGCTCCAAATTGGGTGATTGGTTAGGAAGTCGCTCACATCGGCATAACCCGCATGGCTAAACAGTCCCGTTGCCATAAGAGCGTGGAGCAGAGCAACAACGACGCCTCCGGCCATCATCTCAATAGCAAGGACAATCAGCGCATCATAGAATAGAGCACCTAAGCGGCGAAACATGCCCGCTGGTGGCAGTGTGTTAGTAGAGGTCATGACTATACTTCTTTTAAAAATTTGGCGTCAGAATATAGGCTAAGCCCAAAAGTGGAAAGAGACATTGCGCACAGCTTATAACTTAGTGGCGAAATTATCGGCAAACACACGGAATTTCAAGTTTTTATACTTGCGACATTCATAAGCATACGTATAATGCCAAGCATCGAAAGGGCAATAGCCCCCAGATAATGCCGGTATGGTGAAATTGGTATACACGACGGATTCAAAATCCGTTGCCTTCGGGCGTGGCGGTTCAAGTCCGCCTACCGGTACCATATATAGAAAGGTCGCTTTTATAGCGGCCTTTCGTCGTTTTGGGCGTTTGTGAATTTGAAATCCAGCGTGTCGGCTTGGATGCAAGCCCAGCCAAGTCGCCTACCGGTACCATATTTAAATGACAGAGCCTCAACGAAAGTTGGGGCTTTGTTGTATCTGGAGTCTAGAAAACGTTGCCTTCGCGGTAGCGGCAGGAATGCCTGTCCAATCAGTCCACCTAACCGGTACCATATATAGAAAGGTCGCTTTTATAGCGGCCTTTCGTCGTTTTGGGTGTTTGTGAATTTGAAATCCAGCGTGTCGGCTTGGATGCAAGCCCAGCCAAGTCGCCTACCGGTACCATATTTAAAGACAGAACCTCAACGAAAGTTGAGGCTTTGTTGTATCTGGAGTCTCGAAAACGTTGCCTTCGCGGTAGCGGCAGGAATGCCTGTCCAATCAGTCCGCCTAACCGGTACCATATATAGAAAGGTCGCTTTATAGCGGCCTTTCGTCGTTTTGGGTGTTTGTGAATTTTAAATTCCCAAAAGTATAAACATGACAAATGTGTTCAGATTTAATTCACATCTTGGGCGCTACTATAGCTTCATATTCAAATATTGAGGCGAACAGAATGAGAACATTAATTACCGGAATTTCATTACTTACAGCATTGGTCGCAGGTACAGCTATGGCAGAGGTGAAGGGAGAAGATTTCAATGAATTTCCTAAGCAAGATGCAGCGCATTGTTTTGGCTGGGCTGCAGGGTTAGATAAGAATCAAGATTATGCCAAGTTCATTGTTGAACTATCAAAGGGGCGAACAAAGAGCGTCAAAGAAGACCCGTATATCATGGAAGAGTTTGGTACCGCTATGGGGTATTCAGAAGCAATGGTTGAATTTGCTGGAGTGGAAGCCGCCAATGCGAGATACCAATTAGTTTGTGAACCCATCAAACAAAAATATGCTTTTTAAGCTGAGCATAAAATGAAAAGTGGAATTCCGCTGAGCTTGAATTCTGTTGCAAGAAAGAGCGACTCAGTGGATTTTTGCCTCATTTGATAAATGGAAGCAAGATCTTACTTATTAGTGATAGTTTTGTAATTAATAAGAGGGAAAACTAAGAGGTCCGCTTTAGAAGGGGGAGGGTGAAACTGGTATCATTCCACCTTTGTATCATAATGGTGCTGTCATAATTGTTTTAAATAATACTCGAGGTCTTAGTGTTTGTTTAAACAACAACTTTTGAATTCGACTTTAGCATTGTCTTGAACAACAGTTAGATTTAATCGCGAGTCTTGTACAGCTGAAGGCTCTCAATGTTACGCGTAAATCGAGTATTGGTATGAACATAGTCATTTGTGACGACTCCTCTCTAGCAAGAAAGTCTCTTCAGCGTTGTATATCTCCTGCAGCTTTAGGCATTGTAACCTTTTTGTGTTCGAATGGGCGTGAAGCAATTGCGACAGTTATTGAAAACAAGATCGACTTGATGTTTCTCGATCTCACTATGCCTGAGATGGATGGCTACGAAGTGCTTCAATATTTGCAAGACTACGCAATAAGCACTGATGTAGTAGTGATCTCTGGTGATGTTCAGCAAGAGGCCAAAAGACGATGCATGGAGCTTGGCGCATCTGCGTTTATTGCTAAGCCGTTTAATCAAGACGAAGTCGCTCACCTTATACAAAGCTACGTTTTTAAAAATCCCTCCGCTGTTCAACCTCAGCACTTTGTTCAACAAGAGCCCGATATCGATCCGATCAGTAAATTTAGAGAGATCACCAATATTGCTCTTGGGCGAGGCGCAGCGGTGATTTCTGACCGTATTGGTAAGTTTATTGATCTACCTGTGCCGAATGTAGGGATCGTTGAAGCGAGTGAGTTGAACATGATCATTGCTGATGCCTTGCACAGAGACTCAGTACACGCCGTGACTCAGCGGTTTGTGGGTAATGGTATTCATGGCGAGTCCTTAGTCTGCATGAGAGGACAAGATATAGGTGGATTAGGGCATGCTCTAGGTTTTCCGACTACTGAGTCGAACCATAATGAGATGATACTTAATATTGCCAACTTGTTGGTTTCTACCTACTTGAACTCTCTAGCCAGTCAGTTAGTCGTTGATTTTTCGCTGCGTCAACCCGTGACAGTGGCGAAAAATGAGCAAGATGAGTTCTTATCCATCCACCATGTAGAGCAAAGCGCATTTACTGTAGAATTCACCTACCTTGCTGAAAATCTGGATTTCGAGTGTGAAGTGTTATTGCTTCTAGATGGTGAGTCAGTTGAGACTCTATACCGTTTGATGGAGGTGTTGTAATGAGCCAAATCACCTTCGAAATGGATGAATTGCACTGGGCTTTACAAGTCATGGATACCATTGATGTTGGGCTAGTGGTGTTAGATATAGAGCATAATGTATGCCTGTGGAATAGCTTTATGCAGAGCTACAGTGGCATCAATGGCGATAAAATCCTGCATCAAAATCTATTTGATGTCGTCCCCAATCTTCCTGAAGAGTGGCTTAAAGCTCAAATTGCCGCTTGTAGTGAACTTAAAAGCCGGATCTTTTCAAATTGGGAAGATAGACCTCATATCTTCGACTTTAAGAACTATTCACCGTTGTCACATCAACGTATCAACATGTACCAGAATTTAGTGATGACACCTTTAACATCGTTAAATGGGCGCGTTTCACATGTGTGCGTGATGGTGCAAGATGTGTCGGATGTCGCGAGCAGTAAACTGCAATTGCGTGATTCAAATGAACGACTCTCGACGATGAGCCGCACAGATGGATTAACGGGGTTATTCAATCGAGCGTATTGGGAATCGTGCTTATCTAAAGAATACGAAAGTGCAAAGCTATTAACCCAGCCATCGACGTTAGTGATCTTTGATATTGACCATTTCAAGAAAGTGAATGATACCTATGGTCATGGAGCTGGTGACGAAGTCATCCGACAAACTGCTCGCCTACTTAAGAAAACAGCAAGGAACTCTGATCTCTGTGGTCGTTACGGAGGTGAAGAGTTCACGGTATTGTTACCTGGAACAACAGCAGATCAAGCGCATTACTTTGCTGAACGGTTACGTAAAAGAGTGGAAGAGTACGGCGTTGATACCTCCTCAGGCCCTATTAATTTTACGATTAGCTTAGGAGTATGTGAATTATCATCTTGTATCGCGAGTCATTTGGAGTGGCTGGAATCTGCAGACAAAGCACTTTACCAGTCGAAACAATCAGGGCGTAATCAAACGTCACTGTTTCCATTTGACTAGTGTTTTAAGCTATAGAAATTTTATCTCAAATAAATCATAAGATTACCTTTCAATTTATCTTCTGTTGTCTATGTTTTATATAGACAACAAGGAGATATCTATGCTGAAACTGACCCCTTACCTTTTTTTTGATGGACGTTGCGACGAAGCTTTAGAGTTTTATAGAAAATGTTTTGGTGGCGTCATTCTTTCTAAACAACATTTTAAAGACGCACCACAAGTGGTTGAAGGGGCAGAGCCTGATTGGGTTATGCACGCTGAATTTGAAGCCTTTGGTATGAAACTTATGATGTCAGATGGTGTTCACGCAAAAGAGCTTCAAGGCAACAATCTCGCTTTATCATTGGTTACAGAAGATATAGCAACGCAAGAGCAAATATTCGAAAGGTTAGAACAGGGTGGAAGAGTGATGATGCCCCTGGCTGATACATTCTGGGGAGCTCGCTTTGGTAAAGTCGAAGATAAGTTTGGTATGCGCTGGATGATACATTGCGACTCAATGAACTGATGCGCAAAGTTGCATAATGAAATTGCTGCCTCATTTGATTAGAATTATAAATAGAGTTTTATAATCAAAGTTATATATAAAATGGGCAGCATAAAAATTACAGTGGACCGTATTCAACCGGGCCTACATATACGATTACCGGTTAAGTGGAATGAACACCCATTTTTATTTAATAGCTTTAAAATCAAAGATGAAGAACAAGTTCGAGTTATCCGTCATCTCGGTATCAAGCACGTCTATATAAACCCTAGTCAAAGCGATACAGCACCTCTACCCGTTGAGCAAGCAGCGTTAGAACCTCTAGATGAAGCGTCAGATGTTTCATTAGAAACAGAGGCTATGTGGAAGCATAAACGTGAGCGAATCGAAACGCTGAGCTCATACCGCCGAAAAGTTAGTCATTGTGAAAAAGAGTTTGAACGCTCTCTTGCACGCATGCGCGCCATCATGACTAAGATAAGAAACCGTCCTTTAGACGCAGCAGAAGAAGTGAAGTCTTTAGTTGATGACATCGTCGACAAGTTTTTAAGTGATGATAATGTCTCACTGCATTTAATGACGGGCCAAGGTGAGTTTGAAGATCTCTATTTTCATTCACTCAATGTTTCGGTTATTGCTCTATTGATCGGTAAAGCGAAAGGTTACGATAGCGATCAACTAAAAGAGTTGGCATTGGGTGCTCTTTTCCATGACATCGGAAAAGTGAAAATTCCGGTGGCTATTCTTCGCAAGCAGACACCATTAACAGTCCCAGAAGCGAATTACCTCAAGCTACATACTAAATATGGTGTAGATATAGTAGGTGCGATAGAGGGAATGCCTGAGAGTGTTCATAAAGTTATTGCTCAGCATCATGAAATGAATGATGGCTCAGGGTATCCAGAAGGCCTGAAAGAACATGAAATAGATGAGTTTGCCAAAGTGGTTGCGGTCGCGAATGCTTTTGATTCCCTATGTCATAATAGAGTGGCTGCTGAGCAGAAAATCCCTTATCTAGCACTGTCTCATCTATATAAGAGCTGCAAACATCTTTATAGTCATGAAAATTTGAATCACTTGGTGAAGCTTATGGGAGTGTATCCGCCAGGAACGGTGGTTCAGTTGTCCAATGAATCTATTGGCATTGTTATCTCAGTGAATGCGGAACATATCCTTTACCCAAATGTTTTGATCTATGACCCGAGCGTGCCTAGCACTCAAGCCCCGATCATCGACCTAGCAAGTAAGGGGATAAAGATTGAGAGCGCAGTTCATCCAAGTAAGTTGCCACAGCAGGTGCAAGAATACTTAAACCCAAGGGCTAGGATTACTTACTTTTTTGATAGCACTAGCTGATTTATCCACAGGTGCTTGTGGGTATTTTGTATAAAAATGCGTATATTTTTGTACAAATAAGGCTTTGGGCGATATTTGCTCGCTTAACACTTATTTCTCTATTTATTTTCAATTAAAGCTTGCCAATGTGAGGAGCATCTCTATAATGCCGCCTCACTGACACGGCAGACGCCACAAGGCTTCAGCGAAGAATGTTAGTTCGGCAACTAGCTTAAAGCGATATTTCGCTTCTACTTTTAGAAAGTAGAAATTAATTTTCAAAAAGTGTTTGACACTGAGAATTAAGTCGCTAGAATGGCCGCCTCTTCCGAAGTGATGTAAGTCACAACGAAGAAAAGCTCTTTAACAATTTAAACCTATCAATCTGTGTGGGCACTCGTTGATGAATATCACTAAGTTTGTTTTCGCTTTTATAAGCAAAGGCAAACAGATACTTCGGTATCAAAATGATTTCAATGAACTGAGTGACCAATCGATAATTT
>NZ_JAKEUS010000005.1:0-285350 GCF_022397975.1 Vibrio sp. Isolate30 | reverse complement strand
GGGCTGCTCCTAGTACGAGAGGACCGGAGTGGACGAACCTCTGGTGTTCGGGTTGTCATGCCAATGGCATTGCCCGGTAGCTAAGTTCGGAATCGATAACCGCTGAAAGCATCTAAGCGGGAAGCGAGCCCTGAGATGAGTCTTCCCTGGCGCTTTAAGCGTCCTAAAGGGTTGTTCAAGACTAGAACGTTGATAGGCAGGGTGTGTAAGCGCTGTGAGGCGTTGAGCTAACCTGTACTAATTGCCCGTGAGGCTTAACCATACAACACCCAAGGGGTTTTGATGGACTCATAAGATATAAGCACTTGAATGAGTTTAGAGAATAAACAGCTTTCCAGATTTTAAGAATTTGCTTGGCGACCATAGCGTTGTGGACCCACCTGATTCCATGCCGAACTCAGAAGTGAAACGCAATAGCGCCGATGGTAGTGTGGGGCTTCCCCATGTGAGAGTAGGACATCGCCAGGCTTTNTTGCTTGGCGACCATAGCGTTGTGGACCCACCTGATTCCATGCCGAACTCAGAAGTGAAACGCAATAGCGCCGATGGTAGTGTGGGGCTTCCCCATGTGAGAGTAGGACATCGCCAGGCTTTAATTTTGGAACCACGTCTAAAGACGTGYTTRCCACTGCGGAGTGGTAGTTCAGTTGGTTAGAATACCGGCCTGTCACGCCGGGGGTCGCGGGTTCGAGTCCCGTCCACTCCGCCATTTATTCGAGAGCCTCGCCTAGTGCGAGGTTTTTTCGGATCTACAGTATTGAAATTTAGGGGTGTAGCTCCAATTGGCAGAGCAGCGGATTCCAAATCCGCGTGTTGGGAGTTCGAATCTCTCCACCCCTGCCATATATTAAGCCTCAGCAGAAATGCTGGGGCTTTTTTACGTCTGTTGTTTCTGCGAAGCAATGTTGGGATAACTAGGCGACCCCCTGGAACGCCAGCCTGGTCGAATCCTTCACCCCCTGCCACATATATAGTCTCTGACTTACGTCAGAGCCTTTTAGCTTTCTGACATTGCAGCCATACCATTCACAGAATGGCTGATTCTTCGATTACAAAAATAGCATGTGCTGAGCGCAACTGCGCCAACACAGTCGAACATCTGAGACACTAGCCTAATCTTCCTGCCAATACTAAAGCTAGAACAGTGTTGAAAGAGCTAGGTACATCCTTCGCACGCTGGTCAGTGTCGGCGCAATCTAGCATCGCCATATTGAAGGCTCTAGTTGAAACGCCAACGTATTTGTACTTTCTAAAGCTTGTGTTGGGAGTTAGATATTCTCAACTCTGCTATGCACTGAAGCCTCGGTAGGTATGCTAGGTGTTGTTTCTACGAAGCAGTGTTGAGATAGCTAGATGACTTGGCTCTCCAGTTCTAGAATTCTGTGGAATGGTGGGCTCTGGTGTTATTGAGGACAAATACTACTCAATCCTAGATTGGTTCTAATTCGTTGGTACCTGATCTGTTGAGATAAGGCAGTGTATCTCAAAAAAGTGAGGCTTTCGGTAGGTGCTAAGATGTGTTAATGCGAAGAGTAAGCGAATAGTAATGATGGTTAGTAGATGGCTTGGGAGAGATAGGATAGAGGCTACTTAGGAGGTAGCCTCTGTCTAGGGAAGTGGTTTATTCGTTTAGCTCTTTTTCTGCTAGCTTGGCTTTCTCAATCATAGGTGTGATTGTTGAGCCTTGGATTAAGATTGAGAATACAACGACAGAGTAGGTCATAACTAGGATGATCTCTTTCACATCGATTAGCTTATCTTCAATTACCCAGATACCTGAAGGAATAGATAGAGCCATTGCTAGCGCTAGACCACCACGTAATCCTCCCCATGTAAGGATTTTAACTGACCATGGGTTATAGCTTCTAAAACGTTTAAAGCCAATGTATGACAAGAATACACTGAGATAGCGTGCTCCGAGTACTAATGGAATAGAGAAAGCCATTAAGATCCAGTCTTCTTCGTGGAATTCGAAAAGTAGCATCGACATACCGATCAGTAGGAATAGCACGCCATTTAGAAACTCATCGACTAGCTCCCAGAAGTGGTCTAAATGATCTTCACTCTCTTTCGAGAAACCGATAAAGCGGGTCCAGTTACCAATCATGATACCTGATACCACCATAGCTAATGGACCTGATACATGAAGAACTTCTGCGAATGCGTAACCCGCAGTTGGGATGCCAATGGTCAGTAATAGCTCCATTGAGTGGTCGTCGGTGTTACTGATTAAGTAATGGAATAGAAGACCCAATGCAAAGCCATAAACAATCCCGCCAATTGCTTCTTGGATAAAGAGCATCGTCACACTGCCTACCGTCGGAGCTTCGGTACCAAACGCGATGGTAAATAGAGTGACAAAGATAACCAGACCGAAGCCATCATTGAAGAGTGATTCACCCTCAATCTGGGTCGAGATACGTTTTGGAGCGTCGAGTTTCTTAACGATCGCCAATACAGCAATTGGGTCGGTTGGAGAGATAAGAGAACCAAACAGTAAGCAGTAGATAAGATCAAACTGAATACCGATTACTTGGCAGAATCCGTATAGCACAAATCCAATGAAGAAAGTCGAGAACAGAGTCGCTCCCAATGCGAGCACTGTGATTTCCCACTTCTGATCTTTTAAGTTGGGCAATTTAATCCCTAGTCCACCTGCGAATAATAAGAAGCCTAGAATCCCTTTGAGTAGAAAATCTTCAAAGTTGATACTCGCTACTGTGTCTGACGCGATTTCAGACAGCTGAAACCAATCGTTTTGACCGGCAATCAAGATAATAAGTGAGAGCATCATCGAGCCAGCAGTAATGGCGATTGTGGTTTGCATCTTTCCTATCTTGCTGTTTACAAACGCTATCAACATAGCTGCTGCAGATAAAAAGCAGAGGGTATAGTAGACCGACATTGGATTTCCGATATGTAACAAAATATGAATATGAATTTTCGTCCTCTATAGCTCAAATAGCAAACGCTTTTTTGTCATAGATAAGTTATCAATTTCCCGTTTTAGACGTCTAGACTCCTTTTTAATGTGTGATAGGATGGAGTGATAACTAAAGGAATGAGGCTGTACTGTGGGAAGTAATGTAAAGCAACAGATCGAAGCTCAATTAAAGCAACGAATTCTATTGATCGATGGTGGTATGGGCACCATGATCCAGAACTACAAACTGGAAGAGCAAGACTATCGAGGAGAGCGCTTTGCTGATTGGCATAGTGATCTCAAGGGCAATAACGACCTTTTGGTGCTTACTCAACCTCAGCTTATTAAGGACATACATTCAGCTTATTTAGACGCTGGCGCAGACATCCTTGAAACCAATACCTTTAACGCAACCACCATTGCAATGGCTGACTATGATATGGAGAGCCTCAGCGAAGAGATTAACTTCGCTGCAGCCAAGCTAGCGCGAGAAGCCGCTGATGAGTGGACAGCGAAGACTCCTGATAAGCCTCGTTATGTGGCCGGTGTTCTTGGTCCAACTAACCGTACTTGTTCTATCTCCCCTGATGTAAATGATCCGGGCTACCGAAATGTCAGTTTTGATGAGTTAGTAGAGGCTTACTCCGAATCAACTCGTGCGCTGATCAAGGGTGGTTCTGATCTGATCCTTATTGAGACCATCTTTGATACTTTGAACGCTAAGGCTTGTGCTTTCGCAGTTGATACCGTATTTGAGGAGTTAGGTATTACTCTTCCTGTTATGATCTCAGGTACCATCACTGACGCATCAGGTCGAACGCTTTCAGGTCAAACTACTGAAGCCTTTTACAATTCACTGCGCCACGTTCGCCCTCTCTCTTTTGGCTTGAACTGTGCGCTCGGACCGGACGAGTTGCGCCCATATGTCGATGAGCTTTCTCGCATTTCAGAAACATTTGTTTCAGTTCACCCTAATGCGGGTCTCCCTAACGCATTTGGTGAATATGACCTCTCTCCTGAAGATATGGCCACTCACGTTAAAGAGTGGGCGGAAAGTGGATTCCTAAACCTTATTGGTGGTTGTTGTGGTACGACTCCCGAGCATATTCGTCAGATGGCTAATGTGGTGGATAAGATTAAGCCGCGTGCATTACCTGAGCTAACGGTCTCTTGTCGCTTGTCTGGACTAGAGCCACTTACTATCGAGAAAGACACGTTATTCGTCAACGTTGGTGAGCGTACTAACGTTACTGGTTCTGCTCGATTTAAGCGTCTAATTAAAGAAGAGCTTTATGATGAGGCTCTAGAAGTTGCTCGCCAACAAGTAGAAAACGGCGCGCAAATTATTGATATTAACATGGATGAAGGGATGCTAGACGCTGAGGCGTGTATGGTGCGCTTCTTAAATCTGTGTGCGTCTGAACCTGAGATCTCTAAAGTGCCGATCATGGTTGACTCTTCTAAGTGGGAAGTCATCGAAGCCGGCCTTAAATGTATTCAAGGTAAGGGCATCGTTAACTCAATTTCCTTGAAAGAGGGTAAAGAGAAGTTTGTTGAGCAAGCAAAGCTGATTCGTCGTTATGGTGCCGCAGTGATCGTGATGGCATTTGATGAAGTTGGCCAAGCAGAAACGCGTCAGCGCAAGTTAGAAATTTGTACCAACGCCTACAACATTTTGGTTGATGAAGTTGGCTTCCCTCCAGAAGATATTATCTTTGACCCGAATATCTTCGCGGTTGCGACAGGTATTGAAGAACATAACAACTATGCGGTTGATTTCATTGAAGCGGTAGCAGACATCAAGCGTGATCTTCCATATGCGATGATTTCTGGTGGTGTATCTAACGTTTCATTCTCTTTCCGTGGTAATAACTACGTTCGCGAAGCGATTCACGCGGTGTTCCTGTATCACTGTTTTAAGAACGGTATGGATATGGGTATCGTTAATGCCGGTCAACTTGAAATTTACGATAACGTACCTGATAAATTGCGTGAAGCTGTAGAAGATGTTGTTCTTAACCGTCGTGATGACTCGACTGAGCGACTACTTGATATTGCGGCTGAATATGCAGGCAAGGGTGTGGGCAAAGAGGAAGATGCTTCTGCTCTCGAGTGGCGTACTTGGGCGGTTGAGAAGCGTTTAGAGCATGCACTTGTTAAAGGTATTACTGAATTTATCGTCGAAGATACTGAAGAAGCTCGATTAAGTGCCAGTAAACCACTAGAGGTAATTGAAGGTCCTCTTATGGATGGTATGAACGTGGTTGGTGACCTATTTGGTGAAGGCAAGATGTTCCTTCCTCAGGTAGTTAAATCAGCGCGTGTAATGAAGCAAGCCGTTGCGCACTTGGAGCCTTTCATTAACGCTTCTAAGCAAGCAGGTTCTTCAAACGGTAAGATTTTGCTCGCGACCGTAAAAGGCGATGTTCACGATATCGGTAAGAACATTGTGGGCGTGGTACTGCAGTGTAATAACTACGAGATTATTGACCTGGGGGTGATGGTTCCTTGTGAACAGATCCTAAAAGTCGCTAAGGAAGAGAATGTCGATATTATCGGTCTATCTGGCCTGATCACTCCGTCACTGGATGAGATGGTACATGTGGCGAAAGAGATGGAGCGTTTGGATTTTGATTTACCACTGTTGATTGGTGGAGCGACCACTTCGAAGGCGCATACTGCAGTTAAGATTGAGCAGAACTACAAGAACCCTGTGGTGTATGTAAACAACGCTTCACGTGCAGTTGGGGTATGTACTTCTTTGTTATCTGATGAGCTTCGTCCGGCGTTTGTTGAGAAGATAGATTTGGATTATGAGCGTGTTCGTGATCAGCACAATCGTAAGAAGCCTCGTACTAAGCCTGTGACGTTAGAGCAAGCTCGCGCGAATAAAGTGGCTATTGATTGGGAAAGCTATACGCCGCCAGCTCCAGCTAAGCCAGGTGTACATGTTTATGATGATTTTGATGTTGCGACTCTACGTCGTTATATCGACTGGACACCGTTCTTCATGACTTGGTCGCTAGTGGGTAAATACCCTGCGATTCTTGAACACGAAGAAGTGGGCGAAGAGGCAAAACGTCTCTTTAAAGACGCGAATGACCTACTTGATAGGATTGAGCGTGAAGGCTTACTTAAAGCTCGGGGTATGTGTGCGCTGTTCCCTGCGGCAAGTGTGGGTGATGATATTGAGGTTTATACTGATGAGTCACGCACTGAGGTGGCTAAGGTTCTTCACAACTTACGTCAGCAAACAGAGAAACCAAAAGGCTTTAACTACTGCCTGTCTGACTACATTGCGCCAAAAGAGTCAGGCAAGAAAGATTGGATTGGTGCTTTTGCGGTAACGGGTGGTATTGGAGAGCGTGAGCTGGCCGATGAATACAAAGCTGCGGGCGATGACTACAACGCGATCATGATTCAAGCGGTAGCTGACCGACTTGCGGAAGCATTTGCTGAGTACTTACATGAGCAAGTACGTAAAGATATCTGGGGTTACTCCGCCGATGAAAACCTATCGAATGATGAGTTGATTCGTGAGAAATACCAAGGGATTCGTCCTGCGCCTGGTTATCCGGCATGTCCTGAGCATACTGAAAAAGGCGCATTGTGGGAGCTATTGAAAGTGGAAGAAACAATCGATATGTCTTTGACCAGCAGCTACGCAATGTGGCCGGGTGCATCAGTATCGGGTTGGTATTTCTCTCACCCTGATTCACGCTATTTCGCGATTGCTCAGATTCAGCAAGATCAAGTAGATAGCTACGCAGATCGCAAGGGTTGGGATACGCTTGAAGCAGAGAAATGGTTAGGTCCAAATATTAACTAGGGCCGACTAGAAAGAGAAAGGGTTGCTGTTGAGCAACCCTTTTTTGTGTCTGTTTGAATTTTTACTCTTGCTCAAATAACTCTTGGTGAAGTTTTTGAATTGCCGAACGAGAGACTGACTCATGCACTAAGAAACATAGATTGTGTGGGCTCGCACCGTAACAGATCATACGCAGGTTGAAGTCTTCAAGTGTACTGAATACTTGCTTAGCGTAACCCTTGCTTTCACTCATATTGTTACCAATCAACGCCACAAGACATAGATTATGCTCAACTTCTACCGTACATAGCTCTTCAAGTTCTTTGCGTACAACTTCAGGCAGTTCCGGGGCACCACCAGAGGTATCTGTTTGATCTAGGGTTAGAGAGACACTGATCTCTGAAGTGGTAATAAGATCGACAGAGATCTTATGCTTAGCGAGGATCTCAAATACTTTTGCTAGGAATCCATATGCGTGGAACATGTTAGCACTGCGCAGAGTAACCATAGTTTGGTTGCAGCGCAGGGCGAGTGCTCTGAACAGTGGCGAGCTTTCCACTTGTTGGCGAATCCAAGTACCGCCTTTTTCAGGCTCTTTAGATGAACCAACAAAAACTGGAATCTGATGACGTAGCGCTGGTACCAGCGTGGAAGGGTGCAGGATTTTAGCGCCAAAGTTGGCCATCTCTGAGGCTTCACTGAAGCTAATCTCTGGGATAGGTGATGCTTTGGGGGCGATACGAGGGTCAGTTGTATAGATCCCCGGAACATCTGTCCAAATCTCTAGACCAGAAGCTAATACCGATTCTGCAATCAGTGCTGCTGAGTAGTCGCTTCCGCCACGACCAAGAGTGGTTGTATTACCTTCATCATCTGCACCAATAAAGCCCTGAGTGATCACTACATGCTCTTGGCACAATGGAACCAGTTTCTCCTGAGCAAGCTGAGAGATCTGCTCTAGCTGAGGTTCAGCTTTGCCGTAAGCGTCATTGGTGCGCAGCACTTCTCTGATATCAAATCGGATCGCAGATACACCACGCTCTCTAAGGATTTGAGCAAAAAGGTGAGTCGACATTAGCTCACCACACGCCACTAAATGGTCGGTCAGTTTAGAGCTTGACTGAAAAGATGCAGCCTCTGCAGCACTTGCAATATTATCCAGAATAAGATGGATCTCTTTTTCCACGCTCATTGGCTCTGCAAGCTGATCCAAAATCGCGTGGTGAATTTCCATTAGTTGGCTCATTAACTCTTGGCGGCGAGCTTGGTCTTGTACGCCGTTAGCCAGTTCAACTAAAAGGTTGGTGACGCCTGAACACGCACTGCTGACAACAAGCTTGGTATTTGGGTTATTCTCAATAATGGCTGCACAGCGACTCATTGCTTCAAAGTTAGCAACACTTGTCCCACCGAATTTGGCGACATTAAAAGAACCAGCTACATTAGATGCGCTCACGATAAATCTCCCGACTTCCTAAAATAAAAATTACTGTTGGTAATCCAACGTCCAATGTTTTGAAGAGAGGGTTTAGAGCAAAAAGAGAGGTGTGTATTTGAATTGTAAACCTCAGAAGCTCCTCATCATATTGGAATGATGACAGTTAATGGGATTCAGCCCAATTAACCGATAACAGAAACCCGACATGTTTCAGTTACCTCGGCACTGCTCCCCCTGAATGTTCTGTATTGGAAATGTGGCTCCACAAAACATCTACCTGGGCAGTGCTCCTCTTCTGCTTGATAGCTGTTTTATTGAACGTGTTTGCGGTACGAATGTCAATCGGTAACTCAAGATAAAGTGAAAATAAATTTAACAATTCTGTGACACTGGTTTGACCTCGAGACTTTCGGTTAATTGCTGAGGTAGTGGATTTGCTTTAGTGTGGAAGGTTCATGTCATAAACATAAGGGATAATTATGTCTAACTTGCACACTACTTCCATCGCTGAAAGCTTTTTTCCTCCTCATCGTACACTCATGGGGCCTGGGCCTTCTGATATTTCTCCTCGAGTTTTACAAGCGCTAAGTCGTCCCACTATCGGCCACTTAGACCCTTTGTTTATCAATATGATGGATGAGGTTAAGCAGCTATTAAAATATGCCTTCCAAACGGAGAATGAGTTTACGATTGCTGTTTCAGCGCCGGGTAGTGCAGGTATGGAAACCTGTTTCGTTAATCTGATTGAGCCGGGCGAAAAAGTGATTGTGTGTCGCAATGGTGTTTTTGGCGAGCGAATGCGTGAGAACGTGGTTCGTTGTGGCGGCGAAGCGATTCTGGTTGATGACGAATGGGGAAAACCGGTATCGATTGATAAAGTAGAACAAGCACTTACTGAACACCCAGATGCGGTTGCAGTTGCGTTTGTTCACGCAGAAACATCGACAGGCGCTCTCACGGATGCTGACGCGATTTCTCAAGTTGCTCGTCGTTTTAATGCTCTTACTATCGTGGATGCAGTTACGTCATTGGGTGGTGTGCCTTTGCTGGTGGACGAATGGCAGTTAGATGCTGTGTACTCGGGTAGCCAGAAGTGTTTGTCTTGTGTACCGGGCCTTTCGCCTGTTACTTTTTCTCAAAAAGCGGTCGAGAAGATGAAAGCACGCCAATCACCAGTGCAGAGTTGGTTCTTGGATCAGAGCTTGGTATTGGGATACTGGAGTGGTGAAGGAAAGCGTAGCTACCACCATACTGCACCAGTAAATAGCCTGTACGCTCTGCATGAATCGTTAGTGATTCTGCGCAATGAAGGCTTAGAAAATGCCTGGGAGCGTCACCAATCCGCGCATCGTGAGCTAAAAGCAGGCCTTGAATCTCTTGGACTAAGCTTTGTGGTTGAAGAAGGAAGTCGACTACCGCAACTGAACGCGGTGTATTTCCCTGAAGGGATTGATGAAGCGACTGTTCGAACGCGTCTGCTTGAAGAGTACAACCTAGAGATTGGTGCAGGACTAGGTGCACTAGCAGGAAAAGCGTGGAGAATTGGCTTAATGGGTTATGGCGCTCGAAAAGAGAATGTGGCTCTATGTTTGAAAGCCCTGGCGGATGTTTTGAAATAAGCTAAGCGATTCATTGAATTGAAAGGCGAACGAGTTATCTCGTTCGCCTTTTTTTGTGCTATTAAGTTTATCGCAGAGCTATTGAGCGCTACTTTGTGCTAATGACGTCGATGATTTTACCTGTGATGGACGTAGGTATTGCACTGTCGAAAAGTCTCGATTCGGGAACAGAAATTGCGCTTCGCTGCGAATCTGTTCCGCTTTACTTTCGTCACCTAAGCCTTGGTAAGCCAAGATCAGGTTGTTGTAAAAGGCAGGACGTGGTTTCGACTTGATGATATTTAGCGACCAATCAATATACGGTTGAATCAGTTTTGGATCTTCTTGATAGAGTCCGATATTGAGATAAGTACTGTAGATATCCCAATCGTAGCGATCTTTCCAAACCACAGGGTTCGAAACCTCTTTTAGAATATCCGGATTCTTAGGCTGTGATTTCTCAAACTTGGTCAGCACATAGTTGGTGTGCAAGGCGCTCAACATATAGAAGCTCACAAGAATAGGCACGACTAAGCTTGTTACTCTAAACAAAGTCTTACTGATAACGCTGAATCCCTTTTGGTAGTGATAAGAGGTGCGTTGGTCAACCCAGTAAAGTAATACGATGAATGTAATCCAATGAATGGCTGAATGGTAAAACGGGTACTCAAGCTGCGAGTGTAAAACGATCGGAATAAACAGCGCGAACAGAGCTAATTGGGTTCCCTTTGTTGCGGTAGTTATCCTGCCCGCGACCAAAGCTGATGCAAGTAGAATACCTATTATCGGTACGATACCGCCCTCAACACCCCAAAATAATAACTCATTGTGCGGATGGTCCATCGCTGGAAGTCCAGGGTGATAATTGGAGTTGAGTTGATGTTGACGTGCTGTGTACAGCGTGTATTCCGACTCAAATTTACCGTAGCCATAACCAGAGAATGGCTTCTCTACCATCATGTCTAAGGCTTGTGGAAAAGTATAGGCACGAGGGCTTTCCAAGTGTGTACGCTTGCTGGCTAGGCTATCGGCAGTTTGTAGGTTGATGATAGCAAAACCAGCAATCAGTCCGATCAATACAGAACCGCACCAGCCGTAAAAACGCTTCTTGGTCGAAAACTTGTAAAGGTATGGCAGGATAAGAACAAAGCTTAATACACTAGCTAGCCAACCTGTTCTGGATGCGATGATGATCAGCAGTGGTACGGTGATTGCTGGCATCAGGTAGAGTAGAAACGATTCGCTCAGCTTGAGGTTGTACTTGGTTGGCTGTCTCGCCAGTAGATATGCAGAAAGAACGAAACCTGTAGCGAGAAAACTCGCCATCACATTCGGCTGCTGGAAAATACCATAAGGGCGGTTGGCTTTGGTGTTGTAGCCAAACATGTTGCCCGCTTCCAAGAAAAAGTATTGGAAGTAACCAAACAGAGCTTGGATCATAACGGCGAGTACAATGAACCACAGTAAACGCTGTTTATGTTTGTTACTAAACTTGAACTGTTGAAGAAGAACGAAAAAAGCGAAACCAGTCCATAGCCCGAGTAAGCGACCTGAAGCACCGGAAGGAGCAGCGTTACTATATAGGACTGGCAGCGTAAGAATAATGCAGCTAATCAGCAGGCCAATGGTGAGCTTTGAGTACTTGATGACGCGATTATTGGCCATTTGGTAAAAGCCGATCGCCAGAGTAAAGCTCAAAGCTAGCCAAGTGGCTGGGTTGAAAGAGAGCGCTAAGCCTGAACCACCAGGGTTGGGCATAAAAAAGTGCATAGCAATGAGAAAGACAACGGCCAAAGAAACCAAAAAGGGCTTATTGAGCGGAAGTTGAGTCACTTGACCCTCAAGCTGTGTACCACTGGTGTGTATTGTCGCCATAGATCCTTAACCTTATAAAAACGGGGCCTGTTCAATTAGAACAAGCCCCGATACTGTAACACTTTTCGTCCTATTCGCTGAGCGCTATTGTAGGCCTATTTAATAGTTAACATAGGCTTAAGGAAGCGAGCGGTGTGAGAACCTTCGACCAGTGCCACATCTTCTGGTGTACCAGCAGCAATAATTTCACCACCACCTTGGCCACCTTCTGGGCCCAAGTCAATGATCCAGTCTGCGGTTTTAATTACATCCAAGTTATGCTCGATCACCACGACTGTGTTTCCGTGATCACGCAGGCGATGCAGAACAGTCAGTAGTTGTTGAATATCGTGGAAGTGCAGACCTGTAGTCGGCTCGTCTAGGATATAGAGAGTTTTACCCGTATCACGCTTAGATAGCTCACGAGCCAGTTTAACACGCTGCGCTTCACCGCCAGAAAGTGTTGTGGCTGCTTGTCCAAGGCGAATGTAAGATAAACCAACATCCATTAATGTTTGGAGCTTACGTGCGATGACCGGAACTGGATTAAAGAACTCACGAGCGTCTTCGACCGTCATCTCTAACACTTCATCGATGGTTTTGCCTTTGTAGCGCACTTCTAATGTTTCACGGTTATAGCGTTTCCCCTTACATACATCACAAGGGACGTATACATCCGGTAAGAAGTGCATTTCTACCTTAATTACACCATCACCCTGACAAGCTTCACAGCGACCACCTCGAACGTTAAAGCTAAAGCGACCAGGCTTGTAGCCACGTGAACGTGCTTCTTGTGTACCAGAAAATAGTTCACGAATTGGCGTGAAGATACCGGTATAAGTGGCTGGGTTAGAACGCGGAGTTCGTCCTATTGGGCTTTGGTCGATATCGATCACTTTGTCGAAATGCTCTAAGCCTTTTATCTTCTTATACGGTGCTGGCACAGCGGTAGTGGCGCCGTTAAGCTGCGTGTGAGCGATCTTAAAGAAGGTATCGTTAATCAAGGTCGATTTGCCTGAACCGGAAACACCAGTAATACAGCTGAACAGACCAACAGGGATTGTTGCTGTCACCTCTTTAAGGTTGTTGCCTGTTGCACCAATCAGCTCAACCACTTTCTTTTTATCGATAGGAGTTCGCTCTTTTGGTACCGCAATTTCTTTAACGCCACTTAGGTACTGGCCGGTCAGAGAGTTTGGATTGTCGATGATCTCTTGCATGGTACCTTCGGCTACGACGTTACCACCGTGAACACCTGCACCAGGGCCGATATCGATCACATGATCGGCACAACGAATCGCGTCTTCATCATGTTCTACAACGAGAACGGTGTTGCCAAGATCGCGTAAGTGAACCAAGGTCTGCAATAGTCGTTCATTATCACGCTGGTGGAGGCCGATTGAAGGCTCATCTAGTACATACATGACACCAACCAAGCCTGCGCCAATCTGACTCGCGAGGCGAATACGTTGCGCTTCACCACCTGAAAGTGTTTCTGCGCTACGAGAGAGGTTGAGGTAATTTAAGCCAACATTGACCAAGAAGTGTAGACGGTCGTTGATCTCTTTCATGACCTTTTCGGCAATTTGGGCACGCTGACCACTTAACTGCAGATTTTGGAAAAATTCCAATGCGTCAGCGATACTGAGTTCAACAATCTGCGGCAGGGTAGTATCGCCAATAAAGACATTACGTGCTTCAAGTCTCAGTCGGGTTCCGCCACAGCTAGAGCAAGACTTAGTTGAAATGTACTTGGCAAGATCTTCACGAACCGAGTTCGATTCGGTGTCACGGTAGCGCCTCTCTAACGTATTCAAAATACCTTCAAACGGATGACGCTTAACACGAATATCACCACGGTCATTGATGTACTTGAACTCTACCTCTGTGCGGCCTGAGCCTTTCAAGATGATATCTTGAGTTTTCTTTGGTAAAGCGTTGAATGGTGCAAACAAATCAAATCCGTAATGCTCAGCAAGTGAGGTAAGCATTTGGAAGTAGTAGTAGTTCTTTTGATCCCAGCCTTTGATGGCACCGTCTGCAATGCTTAGGTTGTCGTCAAGGATAATTCGGCTTGGGTCGAAGTACTGTTGTACACCAAGGCCATCACAGGTACCACAAGCCCCAGCTGGATTGTTGAAAGAGAGCAGTCGAGGCTCAAGCTCTTGCATGCTGTAGCCACATTTCGGACAGGCGAAGTTAGCCGAAAATACGATCTCTTCTTGATCGTTATCGTCCATCCAATCGACGACAGCGATACCACCCGATAATTCTAGTGTGGTCTCAAAAGATTCTGCTAGGCGTTGCTGAAGATCAGGACGCACCTTAAAACGATCGACCACAACTTCGATGGTATGCTTTTTATGTAGTTCCAATGTTGGTGGATCGGAAAGATCACAAGTCTCTCCGTCGATCCTAGCTCGAATAAAGCCTTGAGCCGCAAGGTTTTGCAGTGTCTTTACATGCTCACCCTTACGCTCTTTAACGATAGGTGCCAGCAGCATCATTTTCGAGCCTTCAGGCAGCTCTAGTACTTTATCCACCATTTGGCTGATGGTTTGAGCTGCAAGCGGTACATGATGATCTGGACAGCGAGGTTCACCTACACGAGCATACAAAAGTCTAAGATAATCATAGACCTCTGTTATTGTACCTACGGTTGAACGCGGGTTATGAGATGTCGACTTTTGCTCGATAGAGATCGCCGGAGACAAGCCCTCGATATGGTCAACATCGGGCTTTTCCATAAGAGACAAAAATTGACGTGCGTAGGCAGAGAGTGATTCAACGTAGCGACGTTGACCTTCTGCATACAGGGTGTCGAAAGCCAGTGAAGACTTACCAGACCCAGACAAACCCGTAATCACAATGAGTTTATCTCTTGGAATTGTTAGGTTTATATCTTTGAGGTTGTGCGTGCGAGCACCCCTTACTTCAATTTTATCCATTTCAGGCAACCATGTAATTTTCAGTGGCTAAAGTATTACATAGTGTGAGTTTTGTGCAAAGTTTTACTGGATAAAAAAACAGTACAAAAAAGGCAGCTCAATTGAGCTGCCTTTTAAAAGATGCTGAAGCCGGAGGTGATTAAGCTTCTTTTTTAGTTGAGTGTTTATCTAGTTCAACTTTCTGTGCGTCTTTTTTGTATAGATTCTCGTAGCAGAAGTTCGTTGCTTCGATATAGCCTTCAACACTACCACAGTCGAAGCGTTTACCTTTAAATTTGTACGCAAGTACACAGCCAGCTTGAGCCTGCTTTAGTAGCGCATCGGTGATTTGAATCTCGCCGCCTTTGCCTGGTTCTGTGTTCTCAATTAGTTCGAAGATATCTGGAGTTAGAATGTAGCGACCAATGATTGCTAGGTTGCTTGGGGCTGTTCCTTGTTCTGGTTTCTCTACCATGTCATCAACACGGTAAAGATCGTCTTTAATCATCTCACCTGAGATCACACCGTACTTGTGTGTTTCGTCCTCTGGCACTTCTTGTACAGCAACGATTGAGCAGCGGAACTGCTTGTAAAGTGCAACCATTTGAGCAAGTACGCCTTGCTGCTCGTTTACACACAAGTCATCAGCCAGTACAACCGCAAATGGTTCGTCACCAACTAGCTCACGGCCAGTTAAGATAGCATGACCTAAGCCTTTCATTTCACGTTGACGAATGTACGTGAAGTTTGCTGCTTCAATCGTTTCACGAATGTTGTACAGCAGTTCTTCTTTATTAGTGCCGCTGATTTGGTGTTCAAGTTCGTAGTTCTTGTCGAAGTGATCCATGATCGAGTGCTTACCACGGCCTGTTACGATACACATGCCGTCCATACCTGCTTCAATTGCTTCTTCAACGCCATATTCGATGAGCGGTTTGCTCACAACAGGCATCATCTCTTTTGGCATCGATTTAGTTGCAGGTAAGAAACGTGTACCGTAGCCAGCTGCCGGGAAAAGGCACTTTTTAATCATGGTAAAAACCCTATATCTTTAATAATTATCGAATCAGCTCTGTGTGCTGAACATTTCTGAGGGCAACTCTAGCACAGATAATGTCGAAAATTCAGCAACAATCCATATGCTTTATTGGAGCTACCCTCAAAAATATTGATATTGGCAAGTTATGAAATTAGGTTCTGGTTTGCCCACGCGATAGCTTGCACTCGATTCTTTACAGCCAATTTACGAAAGATTTGATAAAGATGGGATTTGACTGTGAATTCACTGATGAATAGATCCTCCGCAATTTGGGTATTCGATGCACCAGTTTGTAAGCAGCGTATCACTTGCAACTCACGGATGGTTAAATCGACTGTGATTGGACAAGTGCTGATGTTGACGATATTGCGATAGTAGAAAAGCAATTGGCTGGTAATCTTTCTAGGTAACCAATTCTCACCATTAATGATCCTCGTGATGCCTTCAGCTATTTTCGGTTTGGTATCGCTGCAGTAGAACAAACCTTTTAGGTGCCCAAAGCGGATGATCTCTTGAGTTTGCAAAGGCTTTTCTACATTGAACAGAATGATTTCAAAGTTCTTCCATAAAACCGCGAGGTTAGGGAAGGCTTCAAATAGCTCTGGCAGCTGTTTGTAATCGACCAAGATGATTCGATTGCTCTGCTTTTTGTTGACGCACATTAACTCTCCCGGAGGCATCTTATACATTGGAATAGAAAGTAACTTCTCTATTTCATTGATATAAAGATGGCTTTGTTCTGGATCTAAGCATAAGAAGTGCAGTGTGCGTGTATACCTTGATACTTTCATGTGAAAGCTCCTCTATTGTTTATTAGAAAGCGTTCACACTGTCATGATGCGAATTTCATCACTAGCTGCTTAGTTATGACTTGCGTTGAATATCAATTGACCAAGTAAATGAGTGGTTTGTAAGTGGCGAAAAAAACAACACTCGTCTGAATATCATGATTTGTTACGTTTTTATTCTTTCGATTCAATAGAGAATCGGATTGCGATTTATCACTGTTAAAAAGCGTGTTATTCTTATGCGCTAAAATTTTCAAGACTATGAGTTTAGACGGAGCAAATCATGGCTAGCCGTGGAGTTAACAAAGTTATATTAGTGGGTAACCTAGGTAATGACCCTGAAATTCGTTACATGCCAAATGGCGGTGCAGTAGCGAACATTACCATTGCAACGTCAGAATCATGGCGTGATAAAGCAACTGGCGAGCAGCGCGAGAAAACAGAATGGCACCGTGTGGCTCTGTTTGGCAAGCTGGCAGAAGTTGCAGGTGAATACCTACGTAAAGGTTCTCAAGTTTACATTGAAGGCCAACTACAGACACGTAAATGGCAAGATCAAAGCGGTCAAGATCGCTACACAACGGAAGTTGTTGTTCAAGGCTTTAATGGCGTAATGCAAATGCTAGGCGGTCGTGCTCAAGGTGGCGCACCAGCTCAAGGCGGCATGGGCGGTCAACAGCAGCAAGGTGGTTGGGGTCAGCCTCAACAACCACAACAGCAGCAATACAGTGCACCTGCTCAGCAGCAAGCACCTCAACAACAAGCTCCACAACAGGCTCAACCTCAATACAATGAGCCACCGATGGATTTTGATGATGACATCCCGTTCTAAACTCTGTTTTTCGTAAATCAGAAAACAAAGTATTACAATGGAAAAGCCGCGTTTGTCGCGGCTTTTTGCTACCCGAAACTCTTAACGCTTTATTTACAACCGCAAAATATAGTATAACGTAGCAGTACGGTATAATGTGAGTTGAAAAGGATTTCGTTATTCATGAGATATACCCCAACCCTTAAGTTGAGCACCCGTTTGGTGGCATTCGTTACTGTTATTGTTATCAGTGCGATGTTTATTCTATTCATCGGGGGCACACTCTCTTTCAAGCGTATTGGGCAAGAGTATCTCGATCACTATTTGGTCGGGATTGTCGATGTCGTGGATAAAGAAATGGAAGATCCTGATGCTGCTTATTCTATGCAGCGCTGGATGCCTAAGATGCTCCAAGCCAGCAATATCGTAGAGATGAAACTCTCGAACTCCACCGGTATTGTTTATCGTTTCAAAGATACTTCTCCACAAATTGATCCCAATCGTCTCTATGAACGCACCTTTCTATTAGAGCGTAACACCGGCTACCAAATCGAGTTTAAGGCTTTGCCTCCTTATATTGGTTACAGCTACTCAATGGAAGCGATGTGGTCGATAACGTTAGCAGTTGCTCTGATCATTTTCTGTTTAGCTAGGGGAGTGCAGTGGCTCAAAGAGCAGTTAATGGGCTCCGAAATGCTTGAAGAGCGTGGCAGAATGATCCTTGCTGGGCAAGTTGAGTCTCATGCTAAAGGTGATGAGCGAGAGTGGCCATACACCGCAAGTGAAGCGCTTGATGTATTGATTGAGGAGTTGCAAGACGCCCGACAGGAACGTAGCCGTTTTGATACCTTTATTCGTACACATACCTTTTTAGATAAGCTCACAGGTACTGCTAATCGAGTCCTGTTCGACAATAAACTTGAATCGGCTCTGCATGAAAGTGGTGCGCGTGGTGGCGTACTTCTTATCCGTATCGAAGAGTGGGAGCAAGTTCGAGACAATAACGACAAGCAAGTGACCGACGCTTTTATCGTTGAAGTAGGTGAAGTGTTGTCGAATATCGTCCAGCGTTACCCTGACGTTATCTTCTCCCGATACTATGATGCCGACTTTGCTGTATTTATTCCTCATCAAAGTAGTAAAGATATTGCGACACTGGCTGCCCAATGTTTGAGACAACTTGATAAATTGACCCCACCGGAGCCGCTAGATGTGGATAATTGGTGCCACATTGGTGTGACCATGTATGCGGAAGGTGAGCGTCATAGCCAGATCATGGATGAAGCGGAGACAGCACTGAAAAGCGCTCAGTTAGAACGAAGTAATAACTGGAGTCGTTACCCTAAACTTAATAAGAATGAGTTGGAGCGTGGTAGCGTTCGTTGGCGAACATTACTGGATAAGGCATTGCAGCCGGAAAACTTAGTAATCTTCGCACAGCAGTGTTATCTTATGTCCAATAAAGGGCAACCTTATGAATTACATAGAGAAATTTTTGTAAGGATTCAAGATCCAGAGAAAGGCCTGCTTAAGTCTTCTCGATTCCTGCCTGCGGTAGAGCAGATTGGATATCAAGCCCAAATGGATCAATCAGTTTTGCGGGTTTTATTGAAGTCGGTAAAAGAATCTTCAGAACTGATGAATTACTCTATTAACCTAAATGTCACTCCTTTTGCGAATAAACAGCACTTTAAGTGGTTTAGAAGTGAGTTGTTACAGCTTTCAACTCAACAGCGTGCGCATTTAGGTTTCGAATTTTCAGAAGGGCACGTGATTGCACATTTAGATTACATGAGACCTGTCGCCAAAATGCTGAAAGGACTCGGATGTAAAGTAACGGTTGGTCAAGCGGGTCGAACGATTGTTAGCACTCACTATATTAAGGATTTAAAAGTCGACTTTATTAAGCTACACAGAAGCTTGGTTAAAAAGATCGATCAAAGGCATGAGAATCAACTGTTTGTACGCAGTTTGATTGGAGCTTGTGGAGACGCGCCAACCCAGGTAATCGCGGTTGGTGTAGAGACTAAATCAGAGAAAAATGCTCTGCTTGAGTTGGGAATCCATGGCTATCAAGGACGATTGTTTGATGAAGAGAGGCAAATTATTCCGGTACCACAGCCGAATAAGCCTAGGGTAAAAACAGAGTCGGTAGTTAAAGTTGGCCGAAGAAATCGATGGCGTAAGAGTAGTAGTTAAGCATGAAGTTAAAAGCGATTTTAAATAAAATAAAGCCAGCCCAAAACGGCACGCAAGCACAGGTGATCCTGTTAAGCAGTGACGCTGTTTATGTCCCTGCTGCGGACAATAGCGTTATTGCTACGCCAATCATGAATGGCGACTGGGAGAGTGCTTTGAAAAAATCACTGGCAAGTGATGCTTTCAATAGTGCCCGCCTACAATTGATTGTTAGTGCGAATTACTACCAGACCTATCAGATTGATAAACCGGAAATTCCTGAAAGTGAATGGCCGGTTGCACTCCCTTTCCTACTCAAAGATCTGGTTTCAGAGCGCGTCACTGAGATCACAGCCAGTGCGGTTGCTCTGCCAACATCGAATAAACTTCAAGTTTATGTTCTTGCGAAAAAACTACTCGATAAACTCTTAAACGTCGTCAACCAAGCTCAAGTGGAACTCTGCGGTGTGGCTCCTGAAGATGAGCTATGGGGTTACAGTGCTGGTGAGTTGTCGAACTTTATACTGCTGCAACGCAGCAAAAATGCTCACTTTAAGCTGGGCGCTTTTGTTGAACATACGGTGTGTTTCCAACGTTCTATTCGTAGCGTAGTACCGCCACTGACTGGAGTCGCTTCGAGCGCTCTTCAAATGGATGGTCTGGCGCTTGAACTGCAACGATCAATCGACTACCTCTCTTCACAAATTAAGGGTGTTCAGCTACGACAGCTAAAAATATGCTGTGATGAAGAGGACGAAGCTGAATTAAAAGAAGCCTTATCGAATACTTTAAGTTCGAGTGTTTCTTTGATCAGTGAAAATGGACGCGAAAGCTCCGAATCTTTGCTTGTCGAATTGGCGAAAGTGCATTCCGAATTCAAAGTTAATCTCTATCCAGAGCATTTAAAGCCGAAAAAAGAGTACTTTACTCTAACGAATGTGGCGGCATCTTGGGTTTTGGTTTCTGCTGTGATGTTTGCCGCTTACGGTTTTATGCACTACCAGACGACTAATATCGATGACAAACTGATTGTTCTTCAACAAAAATCTAATCAATTAAATAGTCAGGTTAAGCAGCTTAATGCCAAATTGGCGCAACATAAGCCTTCACCAGAGAAAGTGGCTGCCGTTGAGCGTCTCAAACGTGAGATTCAGGCTAAAAAAGATGCCTTACTGGCAGTAGGTCAATACGACGAGAGCCAGCAGATCGGGTATTCTGGCGTCATGAACGCTCTGGCCAAATTAGGGCGTAATGATATCTCGCTTTCTCGCATTTATATGACTCATGATTCGCTTGATCTATCAGGTTTCGCTCGCAGTGCCGAGGTGATTCCTAATTGGGTTGGGCAATTCAAAAATGAGCTCAATCTCGTGGGGCGCGCGTTTGAAAAACTGAAGATTGGTCGTAATGACCAAGATGTTGTGACGTTTGAATTAAGCACCCGTAGGGAGAATTAAGAATGCAAAGGTGGGAGCA
The DNA here is from genome assembly GCF_022397975.1 of Vibrio sp. Isolate30. Lineage (NCBI taxonomy): Bacteria > Pseudomonadati > Pseudomonadota > Gammaproteobacteria > Vibrionales > Vibrionaceae > Vibrio > Vibrio sp. Isolate30. The sequence goes on along the minus strand of NZ_JAKEUS010000005.1, from coordinate 264,510 downwards.
GTATAGCGATAAATTCCTAGCGCTAAGCTCGAGAGAAAAATGGCTGGTTTTACTATGTGGTTTCGTCGGTCTGTTTATGCTCCTATTCAGTGTGTTGGTTGAGCCAGCATACAATGACTTGCAGGCAAAGCGTGCAAAAAGCATGAGCTTAACTCAATCAAACCAAAGGCTTGAAGGTGAGTTGTTAGTGCTGCAAGCCAAACTCAACAAAAACCCAGATAAAGAAATCGATGTTGAGTTCAAATCATTAATGGTTCAAAGCCAAGAGCTTTCTGTTGAGCTGTCTCAGATTATCGATGGTCTGATTTCACCATCGCAGATGACACAACTTTTAGAGAGTGTTTTGAGCTCAGGCAAAGGGTTGAAACTTGCGTCATTAGAGTCGCTAAAACCAGAGCCTATTTCGAATAAGAAAAGCACCAGTGAGTACTCGGGGTATTACGTACACCCTGTTCGCATGGAGTTAACGGGCTCCTACTTTGATATCTCAGCTTATTTACAAGCATTGGAATCTCTTCCAGTTCGTTATTACTGGCGAACCTTTCAATACAAAGTAGAAGAGTACCCACAAGCTCGTTTGGTGTTTGAGGTTTACACATTAGGGACAAGACAGGAGTTCATTGGTGGTTAGAGTTCTTTTACTGTCTCTGCTGTTTTGCAGCTCTTCGGTCTTGGCTGAGCAGGATCCAACGGCTCCGTTGGGGTGGTTAGTACCCAAAGAGCAGAAAGCAGCACCTGTAAAAAAAGCCCCAACTCGTTATCGCTTGCCTGAGTTGCAGAGCATCGTTTGTAAAGGTGAAAGCTCATGTTATGCCATTTTAAATGGTCAGGTTGTCTCGCAAGGTGAGGTAATTCGTGGGTACAAGGTAAAAAATATAGATTCAGAATACGTCACTCTTCAGAGAAGTACTCAGCAGTGGAAGTTGGAGCTGTTCTCTTTGGATATTAAGAAGAATTAAGGTTTGAGTGAAGACATGCGTAAACTTGTAGTAGCAATTTTAGTTTCATCTTTAGTTGGTTGTTCAATGGGCCACCGCGACCCAGTAGAGATCAAAGAATCTTTAAATGAGTCCATTAATGAAGCCAATAGTCGAGCACTGAGTGAGTTACCTTCATCGGTTCAAGACGATCTTATGCCGCAGTTTGACGATGATCCAATGTCGCCAAGTATGGAAACGGTCAAGCGTTTTCGTATTCAAGCCAATCGAGTTGATGCTCGAGCTTTCTTCGCGAGCTTAGTAAAAGGCACCGAATTTAGCGCAGCGATTCATCCAAGTGTCACAGGTAACATTACCGTTAATCTAACTGACGTCACGTTAGATGAGGTGCTGTCAGTTGTACAAGATCTTTACGGCTACGATATCGAAAAGCGTGGTAAGGTTATTCAAATTTTCCCTGCTGGCCTTCGTACCGTGACAATTCCTGTCGATTACTTACAGCTTAAGCGAGCAGGTCGCTCATTGACGACCATTACAACGGGTACGATTACTAATTCCGATTCCAACTCATCGAGCTCTTCTAGTTCAAGTTCTAGTTCGAATAGCTCGTCTACGTCTTCAAGTTCCTCTTCATCAACCGGCGGTACTGAGATCGAAACCACTTCAGAGAGTGACTTCTGGCCTCAGTTAGAAGCGGCGGTTACGCATTTGATCGGCAGTGGTAATGGTCAAAGTGTGGTCGTGACACCTCAAGCGAGTGTCATTACCGTACGAGCTTACCCTGATGAGATCCGCGAAGTACGTCAGTTCTTGGGGATTTCTCAAGAGCGATTACAGCGTCAGGTTATCTTGGAAGCGAAGATCCTTGAAGTGACGTTGAGTGATGGTTACCAACAAGGCATTAACTGGACCAAAATGTTCTCGTCTAACGGTACTAACTACACCATTGGTACTGGCAACATTGTTAAAGACGCGGCGGGTGCGATTACTCCAGTGACGCTACCGGGGCTTGACCCTGTTGGGTCGCTGCTAGGTGGTCAATCAAACATTGTTGTTTCTGGCGGTAGCTTTGAAGCGGTGTTGAGCTTTATGGGTACCCAGGGTGATCTGAACGTACTTTCTAGCCCACGAGTGACGGCATCAAACAACCAAAAAGCGGTGATCAAAGTCGGTACTGATGAGTACTACGTGACGGATCTATCAAGTGCAGTTGGCAGCGGTGATAACGCCAATGTTGCACCAGAAGTAGAGCTAACGCCTTTCTTCTCGGGTATCTCTCTCGATGTCACGCCTCAGATTGATGATAAAGGTAATGTGTTCCTTCACGTTCACCCTGCGGTGATTGATGTGAGCGAGGAGACCAAATCTCTAAACCTTGGTTCAACAACCGGTACAGTGGAATTACCATTGGCAAGAAGCTCAATCCGTGAGTCAGACTCGGTGATTCGTGCTCGTAATGGCGATGTTGTTGTGATCGGTGGCTTGATGAAGTCGAATGTCAGTGATGTGACCTCAAAAGTCCCATTCTTTGGTGATATTCCGGCGCTTGGGCATCTGTTCCGTAATACCAGCCAACTGACACAAAAAACCGAGCTGGTGATCTTGCTCAAACCGACAATTGTTGGTGTGAACACGTGGCAGAGTGAGCTTGAGCGTTCTCGCGATCTTCTGCAGCAGTGGTTCCCGGATGAAGAGTAATTGGCAGTTTTGCGCTATGGCGGCATCTTAGAGGTGAGCACCTATGTATCAAGCTCACTTCGGTTTTGAACAACCGCCATTCTCTCTAACGCCAAATACTGATCTCTTTTATGGCTTAGCGCCGCATTTTGAAGCGATTCAGACGGTGATTTCGGCTCTCGATATGGGAGAAGGGGTCATTAAAATTACCGGTGAAGTCGGGACAGGCAAAACTATGGTTTGTCGTATGTTGATAAACCATCTAGATAACAACACGGCATTGATTTATCTGCCGAACCCTGTGCTCTCTGGCGATGATTTGCGATACACCGTCGCCAAAGAGTTGGGGGTTGATGTTCAAGATAGAGCGATGCTGGTGGATGAGATCCAACACAAGCTGATTGATTTGAATCGCTCTGGTCAAAGGGTAGTCGCTATTTTAGATGAAGCTCAGGCTTTGTCGGATGAAGCACTCGAGACGCTACGTTTGTTCGGCAACTTAGAGACGGAATCGACTAAGTTACTACAGATAGTATTGCTCGGTCAGCCAGAGCTGGAGACCCGCCTGAGTGCACATCATTTAAGGCAATTTCGTCAACGAATCTCCTTTAGTTCTTGTTTACGAACTCTCAATCTCGAGGAGACTGTGGCCTATATCGATAATCGAATCAACAAGTCAGGTGGTTCATCAAGCATATTTAGTTTGAATCACAAGAAAGCAATTTGGCGTTCGAGTAGAGGGGTGCCAAGGCTAATCAATCAATTGTGTCACAAAGCGCTATTAATGGCGTTTAGTGAGCACAAGCAAGCAGTGGAAAATCAGCACCTTTTTTCAGCGATGCATGAAACCTATGATGTATCGAAACCTAAGTTTAAAAAGCCAATTTTGTGGGGTTGGAGCGAATCATGAGTACCATAAATAACGCCTTATCAGAGTTGGCTAAGAAAGAACCTAAAGTAGCGATCGAAGCTGCTGAGGTTCCAAAGGTGAAAACTCGCTCCCCATGGATTTGGGTGGCCGCTGGCTTCTCATTAAGTTTAGCTATGGGCGGATGGGCGGTATCGCAAGGGCCAAGTATTGAGTCAGACAGTGTTGCGTTAAGTCATTCCGTTAATGATGAAGTAGCTTCAAAAGGCTCAGCTTCGTCAGCCGTGATCTCGGATTCACCAACGAAAAGGTTGGTAGTCACTGAGACACAGTCGACGCCTGCGCAAGTTCAGAATACTGCTAAAACATTAACATTAAGTGCTAAACCCGCTGTCGCAACCAATAAACCGACTCCTATAAAAACGGTTAATACTCAAGCAGAAAAAGCGCCACAGAAACCTGTGCTATTAGCAAGTACGCAAACGGCGAAACCAGAATCCAGCCTGCAAGTTACTCAATCAACAACGCCCGCTCCAAACACTTCATCAACGGTTGAAAATACCTCGAGCGATATCGTTATCAAGCAAGTAGAGCTTACACCCGAACAACTGGCAGCTAATGCCATTGGTCGAGCTAAGAAAGCACTTGATGCCAATAACCTTAACGGTGCACTGCAAGGTTTTACAGAAGCGCTCCGCTACACGCCTCGTGATGAAGAGGTAAGACAGAAGCTCGCGATACTCTACTTTGGTAAAGGCGATACTCGAAGAGCTTATGAGTTGCTGCAAGCCGGGATCCGTTTGAACAATGACAGTGAAGCACTACGATTGGGGCTTTCGAAGTTATTGGTGAAAGCCGATCAAGCTGAAGCTGCACTTAGCCCATTACTGCATTTACCTAATAATGCATCGAAAGAGTACCTTGCGATGCGTGCTGCTCTGAGCCAAAAATCTCAACAAGAAACTATTGCGCTAGAGAGCTATCAAAAACTAACCGAATTAGAACAAGACAACGCGCGTTGGTGGTTAGGTTTAGCCATTCAACAAGAGCGCCAATTGATGTTTGAACAGGCGAAACAGTCGTATCAAAACGCACTGGTTCGTGTGGGTATCTCATCACAATCTCAAAGTTTTATCCGCGATAGGCTAAAAGTAATCTCAGACCTAGAGGGCACCCAGAATGCAGATTAGATTAAGAAAAAGACTCGGTGACCTATTAGTAGAAGAAGGCATTATTACTGAGGCACAGGTTGAACAAGCGCTTGCTGCCCAAAAAAGTTCAGGCCGTAAGTTAGGTGATGCGCTGATTGAGCTCGGGTTTCTATCTGAGCAACAGATGCTGAGCTTCTTGTCTCAGCAATTGGATATCCCTCTTATTGACTTGAGCCGTGCGGCCGTCGATGTTGAAGCGGTTCAACTGCTTCCTGAGGTGCATGCACGACGTCTTCGTGCTCTGGTTATTGGTCGCCAAGGCGATACTTTACGTGTCGCGATGAGTGATCCTGCTGACTTGTTCGCCCAAGAAGCACTGCTTGGCCAATTGGGTGACTACGCATTGGAGTTCGTGGTTGCGCCAGAACGTCAACTGGTTGATGGCTTTGACCGTTATTACCGTCGTACGAAAGAGATCGCTTCTTTTGCTGAGCAGCTAGAAGCAGAACACCAAGTGAATGAGGCTTTTGACTTTGATATCGCTGATGAAGACAGTGATGAAGTTACGGTTGTTAAGCTCATCAACTCGCTGTTTGAAGATGCGATTCAAGTCGGCGCTTCTGATATTCATATTGAGCCTGATGCTAATGTACTACGTTTGCGTCAACGTATTGATGGGGTGTTGCACGAAACCTTGCTTAACGAAGTGAACATCGCGTCTGCTCTAGTTTTGCGTTTAAAGTTGATGGCGAACTTGGACATCTCAGAGAAGCGTCTTCCTCAAGATGGTCGTTTTAATATTCGTGCTAAAGGGCAGTCTGTTGATATCCGTATGTCGACGATGCCAGTACAGCATGGCGAATCTGTGGTTATGCGTCTGCTTAACCAGTCTGCTGGGCTGCGTAAACTCGAATCGTCGGGTATCCCTGCTGATCTATTAGTACGCCTACGTAAGCAGCTGCGTCGACCACACGGTATGATCTTGGTAACAGGCCCGACAGGTTCTGGTAAAACGACTACGTTGTACGGTGCTCTGAGTGAGCTTAATGAGCCGGGTAAAAAGATCATTACTGCAGAAGATCCTGTGGAATACCGCCTACCGCGTATTAACCAAGTACAGGTTAACCCAAAAATTGACCTTGACTTCTCAACTATTTTGAGAACTTTCTTGCGTCAGGATCCCGACATTATTCTAATTGGTGAGATGCGTGACCATGAAACGGTCGAGATTGGCTTGCGTGCAGCATTAACGGGTCACTTGGTATTGAGTACGCTTCACACTAATGATGCCGTCGATAGTGCGCTGCGTATGATGGATATGGGCGCTCCGGGCTATCTGGTTGCTAGTGCGGTTCGTGCGGTTGTCGCGCAACGACTGGTTCGTAAGGTGTGCAGTGATTGTAAGGTTGAAGATGAATTAGATGATGCACGTAAACAGTGGCTTAGCGAACGATTCCCGAATCAGGTTTCTGCATCATTTGTAAAAGGTCGCGGCTGTCAAAACTGTAACCTAACCGGTTATCGTGGCCGAATTGGTGTCTTTGAGATGTTAGAGCTTGAGCAAAATATGATGGATGCCCTGCGTGCTAATGATGCGGTGGGCTTTGCTCAAACAGCAAGACGCTCTAAAAACTATAAACCACTGCTCGCATCGGCAATGGAACTGGCGTTGCAAGGGGTAGTGAGCCTAGATGAGATCATGCACCTTGGTGAAGGTGATGCTTCTGGCTCGACAGACCCAATCTTGTTGTAGAGGTGTAGAGTATGCCAACTTATCGTTATGTTGGTCGCGGTTCCGACGGGCGTCAGGTTTCCGGGCAATTAGAAGCGAATAGTGAAGAGCTTGCTGCTGAGAGTTTGATGGGTAAAGGAATCATCCCAACCTCAATTAAACTAGGTAAAAGTGGCGAGTCGGTATTGGATATGGACGTCTCCAGTCTATTTTCGCCTAACGTTCCTTTAGAGGTTCTCGTTCTTTTTTGTCGACAGTTATACAGCTTGACCAAAGCGGGTGTTCCTTTGCTGCGCTCAATGAAAGGCCTTACCCTGAACTGTGAGAACAAGCAACTTAAAGCCGCTCTTGAAGAGGTGAGTAACGAGCTCACTAACGGCCGTGGTCTTTCAGCATCGATGCAAATGCACCCTAAGGTATTTAGTCCGTTGTTTGTTTCGATGATTGGCGTGGGTGAGAACACTGGTCGATTGGATCAGGCTTTGCTTCAACTCGCCGGTTATTACGAACAAGAAGTTGAGACTCGCAAGCGCATTAAAACCGCTATGCGTTACCCAACCTTTGTGATCAGCTTTATCTTGGTCGCGATGTTTGTGTTGAACATCAAGGTGATTCCTCAATTCACTACAATGTTTGCGCGCTTTGGTGTCGATCTTCCGCTGCCCACCCGAATCTTGATTGGTATGTCGGATTTCTTCGTCAACTACTGGATGTTGATGGTTGGGGTGATAGTCGGTTTGATATTCGCATTTAAGGCTTGGGTAAAAACCGATAAAGGCTTAGAGAAGTGGGATAGGTTCCGTCTCAAAATGCCTGTGATTGGTGGAGTGATCAATCGAGCACTGCTATCACGTTTTTCACGAACCTTTGCTCTAATGCTTAAAGCGGGCGTGCCATTGAACCAATCTTTGGCTCTGTCGGCGGAAGCTCTGGATAATCGATTCTTAGAGCTGCGTGTTCAAGAGATGAAATCGGCGATTGAGGCAGGTAGCACAGTCTCTTCCACCGCAATCAATAGCGAAATTTTCACGCCACTGGTGATACAAATGATCTCGGTGGGTGAGGAGACGGGTCGCATTGATGAGCTGTTGCTGGAAGTTTCTGACTTTTATGATCGAGAAGTGGACTACGACTTGAAAACTCTGACCGCGCGTATTGAGCCTATTTTGCTCGTGATCGTAGCTGGAATGGTTTTGATATTGGCTCTGGGTATTTTCTTGCCGATGTGGGGCATGCTCGATGCAATCAAAGGGTAGTGAATGATAAATAACCTACGACGCTCACGTTTTGTCATTTGGAGTGTGGTTATTCTGTCTATTATTACTGGGCTTTTAGCCGCGTGGCGAACAGTAGAAACTGAGGCGACGAACACCGCTTTGATTGTGGCGAGCAAGCGTATATTAGACCGTGCGAACCTTTATAAGCAGCAGTATCTCCTAAATGGCCGTCAGCAATTTAACGATGCGGGGGAACCATTAGGATATAGCCGAACAGGTTGGTTATTACCTATTGATCAGGGCGATGTAAGTTGTGATTATTGGTTGAAGCAGTTATATCCTGACGGGCGAGTTTTAGGTTTAGATAACCCTGAAGTGGAAGACTTGAGCGATCAATTTGAATATCACTGTCGTTACCAATATACCGAAAAACACCAAATAGAGATTTTACTCAAAGGTGAACGTTTTCGCGTCAAGGCCAATATTTTGGCTTAGTAAAAATATTGACAGTTTTCCTATGGTTTTATAGGCGTGCATATGTATAATGCGCATTAGTAATTAGATGAGAAGGTAGAAAATGCTTAAAAATCAAAAGGGTTTCTCCCTTGTCGAATTAGTTATTGTGATTGTAGTTGTCGGTTTATTGGCTGTAGCAGCGCTTCCTAAATTTTTGGATGTGACTGACGAAGCGAAAAAATCGAGCATTGAAGGTGTCGCTGGTGGCTTTGCGACGGCAGTTTTATCGGCTCGCGCGCAATGGGAAGCAGAAGCTCGCCCAACAACAACAATTGGGGTTGAAACATACAATACTGTAAATTATGATGGTGTTGATTTTTGGTTAACGAGATCGAAAGACAGTAACAATGTCGATACTGATTTTCGTGATGGATACCCTTGGGCAATTAATGAGGATTCAAACTCATTTCCACAAAGCCTGACTAACGAAATTTGTTCTGAGCTGATGGACAATCTTCTGCAAAACCCGCCAAAAGTAGGGGATGTGGATGTAGTCGCTAACGACAGCAACTACAAGTACTCAGCGGAAGCGAATACAAGTGATGCGACCTGTACTTACGTTCAATTGGAAGGTAATACTGGACATCAGTTTGTTTATGAAGTCAAAACTGGTCGTGTGACCGTAACTTTGCAGTAACTCTGCATTAAACATAGAGAGAGCTAAACTATGAAAAAACAAGGCGGTTTCACCCTAATCGAATTAGTGGTAGTAATTGTTATCCTAGGTATTCTTGCTGTAACTGCAGCTCCACGTTTCCTAAACCTGCAAGATGATGCGAAGAACGCAACGCTTGAAGGTCTAGCAGGCGCTATCCAAGGTGCATCTGGCATTATTTATGGTAAAGCTGCAATTGCGGGTATTGAGTCTACTTCTGGTGCTGTTAGCACTGGTGTTGGCACGCAAAGCATCAACACTGTATTTGGCTATCCAGAAGCTACTTCTACTGCTATTTCAGCTATTGTTCAAGGTATCGGAACAGACTTTATTGCTATTAAAGACGTTAACGCAACTACAGCTACATTTGGTATTGCTAACTATGTAGACAACTGTGTTCTTTATACAGAAGCAACAGAAACAACAGAAGCAACAGCTAACGTTGTGTCAGGCGGTAGTTCAAACATCTGTACTCCAAACTAATTGGGATAGAGACTATCGAAGGCCAGCTCCTGCTGGCCTTTTTTCTATCTATTCCGCATTAATGTTAAAACAATTGGTAGTGATACCGTTTTACTTATCAATATCTTGTATACTCGAAGTCACACCGTAGTGAGAGGTTTGTGATGAAGAAAAGTCTCCCCAGCCAAGGCTTTACCTTAGTAGAGCTAATCATCGTCATCATCATACTTGGCATTGTTGCTACGTTTGCTGCAACGCGCTTTTCTGGAACCTCGAGCTTTTCTACCTTCTCTGCGCAAGAGCAGGCTATTTCGGTCATCCGCCAAATTCAAGTCAATCGAATGCAATCTAATGTGTCTGCGGCCAACGACAGCTTCCGATTGGCCATCAACAGCGACTGTTTGGGTTCTGTTACGGCTTGCAATCTGAATCTCGCGAACTCAAACCAAAGACAACAAGCAGAAGCACGTAGTGACCATGTTCGCGAAGACGGGATCACATTTACTCCAGCCAACACTGTGGTTGATTTTGATTTATTAGGTAACCCGTCTGTCAGCTCCGGTGTCGACATTACTATTAATTCCACATCTACGACTAATAGCGCTCAAATCTGCATTAACTCACAAGGTTATGTAAGTGAAGGAGCTTGTTTATGAGGCGCTTACGTGGCTTTACGCTAATAGAAAGTATCGTAGTGATTGTCGTTCTGGGTATCGCTATGGTGACGATTACTAGCTTCCTTGCCCCGCAAGTTGCAAGTTCGGCTGACCCACAATATCAAAACCGCTCCGTTGCACTGGGTCAGAGCTTAATGAATCAAATCCTAGCTCGTGGCTTTGATGAGCACAGTGATTTTGACGGTGGTTCTGTACGATGTGGTGATGCGGGTGCGACGCCATGTACAGGGCCTGACGATCTAGGTGTGGATGGTACAGAGTCGATGCCTGCCTCTTTCAATGATATCGATGACTATATTGGTTGCTGGTACACAGCCTCAACTCAATCTGCTTGTCAGTCTACGCCAACTTATCAACTGGCAAATATCCTCGATGAAAATATTGCCGGAAGCTACGCGAATTTCCGTGTGGAAATATCCGTTTTTTACGATCAAAACATGGATGGTGTTGACGACGATGTCATCGGTACTCTTAAGCGAGTAGAGCTCAATATATTCGGTGGCAATAACCAATATACTTTGGCTGCGTATAAGGGGAACTACTGATGAAGAATCGTGGTTTTACCCTGATTGAGATGATTGTGACCATCGTAGTCGTCGGTGTGATTGGATTAGCCATCGCTGGTTTTGTTGAGTACGGAATGAAAGGCTACGCTGAGACTATTGACCGCCAAAAAGTTCAAGTAAAAGGGCAGTTTGTGGTTGAGAAGATGTCTCGCGAGATCAGTCACGCAGTGCCCAACAGTTTTGATACAAGTATTACCCCTGCCTCGGCGTTTGCTCAGAAGTGTTTGACGTTTTACGCCATCAAGTATTCTGGCTTTTATCATTATGATGAGAACAGCAACAATCTAGATTTCATTATCGGGCAAGATACTCCCATCCTCGACAACGATGATTATTTGATCATAAACCCAACCACCTATGCTGATTTGGGTGCAGGTTCGACAAAACGAATAGATGTATCAGGACTGGTATCTACAAATAATGTATTTACTGCGACTTCGGTGAATTTAAGCAGTCAATCGGTCGCGCTACGCCACTACATATATGACAGCAGCGAGTCTGTTAGTTACTGTTTAGTGAATAATACGACAGAAAATCAGGGTGTGATCGAGCGTAATGGCATAAGAGTTGCGGATAGTATCAATTACACAGAAAGTAGCTTTCGATATGAAGAGCCGAGTTTGCAGCGTGGGGGCGTCATCCATATAGATCTCGTCCTCGAGCAAAATAGTGAGGTTAGTGTTTACCAACAAGATGTGCAGGTACTCAATGCGCCATAGAAAATCAAATCAGCAAGGCAGTGTTCTAGTTATCGCCGTATTTGTGATTGTGGTGATGGGCTTTCTTGCAACATCACTTGTCCAAGTTCAATGGAGTAACCACGACACTTTGACTCGTAAGCAGCTCGGCACACAAGCGTGGTTGTTGGCACACTCAGCCAATGAGTGGGCTTTGACCCAGGTGTATCCGCTCACCGTTTCACCTGCAGTATCGTCAAGTGTAAGAACGATTTGTACCAACTTAAATGCCAATCAAGTTAGCCATGGCATGTCGACGATCTGCAATGTGGACTCACTTACCTGTGATGAGATTGGAATACTAGATGGTGTCGGCTTTTTCAAAATAGAATCAACAACAACCTGTGGCTCAGGTATTAACCAAGTGCAGCGTATTCAAGAAGTTTGGGTGAGGGAGTAGTTATGTGGAAATATATATTTTTTATATCTCAATTCTTTGTCGCGAACTTCGCGTTGGGTAACTCATGGGATCATTGCACTATCAATCTATCGGGTAAGGATGGGTTTGAGATTACCTATGAGGTTGACCATAACTCTAATACAGAATTGTCTGAGTCGAGCAACCTTTTATGGAGCAATAAATCTGCAGGGCAGTCCCCTATCATCAGAGATCCTAATGCTAGAGATGATGATGATATTAGGCTTGTATATTCGAAAACCAATAAAACCTTAACCGCATGGAGAAATGGTTCTCATACATCAACCGCTTCAAGTTCACTTTACGAAAACAATAATGGTGATGTGACTTTTTGGCTTCATCATGGTGATGACCTGAGTTGTGAAGCGACAAAGCCGCCAATCAATCGAAATCCGCAATTTGAGTTTGGTACTTTGACTGATAGTGATTGTACGATTTCATCGCCAGGTCCAGATAACAAGCAAATCGTTACTTGTACGTTGAATTTTAATAATACGTATGACGCAGCCAAACCTAAGCCTTTGGTGTTTGTTATGCCGACTATTGATGCGAGCTTATCAGTTAAGAAAGATGGGACAACAGAGCTCCCGTCTACCGCATCTGTTATTAGTACAACTTGGCAAACGGCAACAATAGTTCAAGAAATAGCGCCGAGTGCTAAGAAAAAAACAAACAACATTCAGTACCTAGATGCACCTATGAGCGGGCAAGGGAACCCTCAAAAAAGTAGCAACTATATCGATTACTTTGTTATCGAAGAAGGTGTCATCTCTTTAAATAATGGTGAAAGTCAAATTGTTGCAGGGCTTGTAGACACAAAAACTGCTGCATCCCAAATATCTAGTGAGAGAAATAATGCGGATGTTATTCGTTATGAGGATTATGGTTTAGATTCGTTTAATTCTAAGCCGGGTATTCTTGTTCAGCCTCAAACGAAAAACAATACATCTGCGTGGTTTACGGGGATGGCTCGTAATGTAGGTGTTGAAAAATTTTCACTGGCATTAGAGAAATCTGAAGTTACGAAAAACAATTCAATCTCATCGAAGGAAAATGTTGCCTTCGTAGCTGGCGAAGGCTCGGGGTTTATTCAAGGTGCTCGTTTTTTCCTTGGTAATGGTGAAACCAGGGTTACCACTACATTGAATGAGCGGGTGATATCTCCGGTAGAAGTTGGTTGTCAAGAATATACCTCGATAGCAAGTGCTGGCTTTGATGGGCCACCAATATTAGTTGCTAATAAAAACTCTCGCGGTGGTAATAATGGCGGTTGGATTCGTCGCTGTGATATCACGAAAGATAAAGTTTACTTTATTGTCGAAGAGGACATGGACAAGGACAGTGAACGCTCTCACATTGCTGAAGATGTCGGCTTCTTTATGTTTGATCGTCCTAATGAACTTGGTATCTGTGAAGGCTTTAACAACAAGAGTCCTGTTCAAACTTGGTTAGGTTCCGGTGGTACGCTTGAATTAAATGGCTCTCCACAGATCGTTGGGGCATTGCGTGAAGATGGTAAGCGCTATGTCGGCTTTTTAGATGCTAATACTAATGACCGAACGAGTGGTGCGTGTGAAGGTCAGAAATGCCTTGGTTTAGATGACCTTCTGATCAACAAAGAGGCTTTAGAAGATGTTCCTGATAACCTTGGTAATGCTTTAAATATTCCTTATGTAGATCAGATTACCTCGCTACCAATAACTATTAACGGTAAGAAAATTTATGAATACGATAGTATTTCTATCGGCACTGGCGGAGTTGTAGAGATTGAGGCTGGTAAGTATAAAATTGGCAGGCTAGATATCAATGGAACTGGTGAACTTAGAGTCAAGAGTGGTGATACAGTAACAATTTTCACAAAAGACCTATCAGTCAATAATGGGAGCTTTGCCGGGGTTCCTATCGTTAATTGGATTGGTGATAAACCCGTACTGGCGGGAGATACTCACTTTAGGGTCAATGTTCTTCAAAATGGTTCAAAACAGGTTAGTTTAAACAGCAGCGGTTCGAGCAATAAAACGACTTTTGTCGGTTTAATATACAGTGAGCAAAGGGTTGATATGAGCGGTACAGCAAGAGTTTATGGTGCTGTTTCTGCGAGAGAAGTTAACATGTCATCAAGTGCGTTAGTACATGCAGAAACGAGCTGTATTGTTCCTGTGGATGATTACGAAATTGAGATGTCACCAACTACTGATTTAGCCTTGATGTGTGGGGATGACTCGCCTCAATTTACGATAACAACATCTAATAATGGTATTGCTGAAAGTTTAAGTGTCACTGCTGTCATTACTCCTAACCCTAGCTATTTTGATGTTTCAGTCATTACTGGATCGGGGAGCTATCCAAACTATTCATCAAATATAGATGGTGAATTGACCCTAAAAATCACGGCGAAAGACACTGCAAATATTGATTTTGACGAATCGTATAAACTTACAGCTACTTTAGTTGATGACGTTAACGAGACTACAGAGAGTCAGTTTAAGTTTGTGCCATTCAGATTTTCATTGGTTGATGGTAATAAAGCGACTAATCGACTAGATGTTATAGCCGGACAAGAAACTTTGGCCGAAACGCGGGTTCTTGCTTGTGACTCTAATAATTCGATCGTTGTAGCGAAGAACTACACTGGTGAAGCTGGTGATGAAGTTCAGATAGCTCATGAACTTGATGGTTCTTGGACTGGTGATGATGGTCAGTTAACGTATAAGCCGGAATTTAAGAAGGGTAGTGCATCTCCACAATTAACAATTTCAGAGTCTGGGCTTTTTAATGTGGCTTTGAAAGATAGCACTTTTGATTGTACTGGTTTTAGCGGTTGTCCTGAGGGTGGAACGTATGAGCTTGAGGGAGGTTTTTCGGTCTACTCTCGTCCGTGGAAGTTTGCGATTTGTACTGATAGTGATTCAAACGGTACAAGCTCGACTGGAAGTGCTTTTTCTGCCGCCGGAGAACAATTTAATGTCTATGCTAGGCCAATAAAATATACCTCTTCAAACGCAGTGTGTAGTGATGATGACTTATTAACTGATAACTATTTCGAGTCGACTGCTAGCGCTAAAGTCACTACCACATTAGATACCCCAAGAGTGAGTGATTACCCTGGCGCAGTGTTAGGAGGTTTGACTCCACCAGAACAGCTAGCGAAGCAGATCTCTACAGGTGACAAAGCAAATAAAGGCTACAAATTCGAGAATCTGAAGTACTCAGAAGTCGGTAGTTTCAACTTCATAGCAACGGAAACGGGTAGCTTCTATGGAAGTATCTTGGGTGGTTTCTCAGGTAGCAAAGCAATCGGACGCTTCTACCCTAAGTACTTTATCCAAGACATCAACGAATGGATCGTTGCAGACCAAAACAACGTCGCATACTTAAGTCAGCCTTATGATTCTGCGATACATAAAGTCTACCCTATGGCTTCAGGCCAAAGTGATACTGCTAAGGCACTTAATAACTACCGCTTCTTTAGTTCTACACTCCAAGCGAAGTTTGGTGTTTTGGATGACAGCAACGTAGATAATGACTTCCTATTAGATACCACATCAGGTACGTGGGATCCTAGCCGAGTGAATTGGTTATTGGACGACGACAACGCTATGTTGAAGCGCCATACGACAGGTAATGTAAGTCGTAAAGACCGTCCGTTTAATACATCAGATGGGAGTTCTACCGTAACTAATTTTGGTTTGACGGTAACTGGTACTGATCCGGTTTCATTCACTGATTCGGACCCTGTGACAAATTCTGCTGCTTTCCCAGTCCAACCTCCAGCTCGCTATGGCCGTATGGCTCTCGACGATATTGGTGGTAATTCAGGGGCGACGCTAATCATTCCACTTCGAGCTGAGTTTTGGAACGGCAGTGATTTTGTGGTTAATACAGATGACGACAAGAGTACTTTTAATGGTGCCAATTACTGTAAGCAGGTGATTTGGCACAGCGAGAGTAAGACAACAACTAATGCTTTATTCAACGGTAGTGGCACAGTCTCAGATGGTGAAGATGATATTAATGCTAGTCAAAACACTCCAAGTGGTGCTGATTCACCTCGTGAGCAAGCGCGTTTATGGTTAAGAATGGAAGATGATAACCCTTCGAAGAAGACAGGTGAGAATGACATTTCGTGTCTAGGCAGTAACGAAGGACAATCTTGGTTACGCTATAACTGGCGACAACTTGGCGATGAAGATCCATCCACTGTCGTCACATTCGGCATCTATCGCGGCAATGATCGTGTGATCTACCGAGGAGAAAGTGGTCTTACAGGTCAGCGATAATATAATTTTCACGCGCTAAGTTAGGAATCTGTAAGAAAATGCGGGTTTCAGCCCATGTTTATAGTTCAATGCCTTGCTGTTACAGCAAGGCATTGGTACATTTAGTGCAATTTTTGTCTTCTAATTCTTGCAGGATGAGCGAAGAATATGTTTAAAAAACTTCGTGGCATGTTTTCAAACGACCTATCGATTGACTTAGGTACTGCCAATACCCTTATTTATGTAAAAGGCCAAGGCATCGTTCTTGATGAGCCTTCAGTTGTAGCTATTCGCCAAGATCGTGTGGGTTCTGCAAAGAGTGTTGCTGCTGTTGGTCACGCAGCAAAACAGATGCTAGGTCGTACACCTGGTAATATTTCAGCGATTCGCCCAATGAAAGATGGCGTAATTGCAGATTTCTACGTTACAGAGAAAATGCTTCAGCACTTCATCAAGCAAGTGCATGACAACAGCGTTCTTAAGCCAAGCCCTCGCGTTCTTGTTTGTGTTCCTTGTGGTTCTACCCAAGTTGAGCGTCGTGCAATCCGTGAATCTGCACTAGGTGCGGGTGCACGTGAGGTTTACCTAATCGATGAGCCGATGGCGGCAGCGATCGGTGCAGGTCTACGCGTTTCAGAGCCAACAGGTTCAATGGTTGTTGATATCGGTGGTGGTACAACAGAAGTTGCGGTTATCTCACTAAATGGTGTGGTTTACTCATCTTCAGTACGCATCGGTGGCGACCGCTTTGATGAAGCGATCATCAACTATGTTCGTCGCAACTACGGCAGCTTGATTGGTGAAGCAACGGCAGAAAAGATCAAACATGAGATCGGTTCAGCGTACCCTGGCGATGAAGTAGAAGAGATCGAAGTACGCGGTCGTAACCTTGCTGAAGGTGTGCCACGTAGCTTTAGCCTGAACTCAAACGAGATCCTTGAAGCACTACAAGAGCCACTATCTGGTATTGTTTCAGCGGTAATGGTTGCACTTGAACAGTGTCCACCAGAGCTTGCTTCAGACATCTCTGAAAACGGTATGGTTCTAACTGGTGGTGGTGCACTGCTTAAAGATCTAGACCGTCTGCTAACTGAAGAAACAGGTATTCCTGTTGTTGTTGCAGAAGAGCCACTAACGTGTGTTGCTCTAGGTGGCGGTAAAGCCCTAGAGATGATCGACATGCACGGCGGCGACCTGTTCAGCGAAGAGTAATCATTGAGTTTTAGGCTCTTTCGTCTCTTATGCCAGCTGAGAGCCTAGGACTTTGTCTAAAGGATCAAATGTAGCCCTAGGACCAATATAGAATGAAGCCAATTTTTGGTAGAGGTCCCTCTCTACAATTGCGCCTATTTTTTGCTGTAATTATATCAGCCAGCCTTATGCTGGCTGATAGTCGTTTAGATGCTTTCTCAAATGTTCGCTATCTATTGAACAGCATGGTAGCGCCAATTCAATACGCTGCTAACCTGCCTCGAACCATGTTTGATGGTGTTTATGAGCGTTTTAATACGCGTAAAGGTCTGATCGAATCAAGCCATTCCCTTAAGCGCGAAGTGCTTCGCCTTAAGAGTGAACTAATCCTGCTAGACCAGTATCAAGAAGAAAATAAACGCCTGCGCAAACTGCTTGGTTCGCCTTTTATTCGTGATGAGAAGAAGGTGGTAACCGAAGTAATGGCCGTTGATACTTCTCCGTATCGCCATCAAGTGGTGATCGATAAAGGTCAGATCGATGGTGTTTATGAAGGTCAACCGGTTATCAATGAAAAGGGTATTGTTGGTCAGGTCACCTTTGTCGCGGCGCACAATAGTCGTGTATTGCTACTGACTGATGCTAATAATGCAATCCCAGTTCAGGTGATTCGAAATGACATTCGAGTGATTGCATCAGGTAACGGCAAGATCGATGAGATCGAACTGCAGCATATTCCAACCAGTACTGATATCCAGCAAGAAGACATGCTCGTGACATCTGGCTTGGGTGGCGTATATCCAGAAGGTTATCCAGTGGCTTACGTCTCGTCGGTTGACTACGATCCGAAACGTGAGTTTGCAGTAATCAAAGCAGAACCTGTGGTTGAGTTTGATAAACTTCGTTACCTGTTATTGATTTGGCCTGACGAAAATAAGCGTATGCAAGCAGATCAGACTAATATAGAACAAACCATGTTAGAGGGTGATAATGGCCAATAGCGTATTAAGAAGTAAGTTAGTCATCGCTTGCTCGCTTCTGATTGCCCTGATACTTCAAACCATTCCATGGCCCGGTAGCCTAGATCTGTTTCGCCCATCTTGGTTGCTGCTTGTAACCTGCTATTGGGTGTTGGCTCTTCCACATCGCGTTAACGTGGGGAGCGCTCTGATCCTCGGTCTGCTTTGGGACTTGTTGATCGGTTCCACGCTTGGTATTCGTGGCATGATGCTTTCAATAGTGATGTACATCATTGCGATGAACT
The DNA here is from genome assembly GCF_022397975.1 of Vibrio sp. Isolate30. Lineage (NCBI taxonomy): Bacteria > Pseudomonadati > Pseudomonadota > Gammaproteobacteria > Vibrionales > Vibrionaceae > Vibrio > Vibrio sp. Isolate30. Next base: position 246,182 of record NZ_JAKEUS010000005.1, on the reverse strand, counting down.
TCCTCGTGATTCGAAACATGGCACTCTGGCAACAGGCGATGATCATCGCGGCATTGACAGTTTTATTTGAAGTTTTGATCTTCTTTGGTGAATATTTGATTCAAGACGTTGTTTTTAATCCATTATCGCTATGGAGTGCATTGATTAACTGTATACTTTGGCCTTGGATGTTCTTGCTAATGCGCCGTGTACGTCGCCATTGGCATGTGAGGTAAAGGAATATGGATAAGTCATCATTAGTTTTGGCATCGGGTTCACCACGCCGAAAAGAGCTGCTGACGCAATTAGGTTACGAGTTTTCTGTTCTTGTTACCGATATTGAAGAGCAGCAACAGCCAGATGAAGATGCGCAAGCGTATGTTCAAAGGCTGTCGCTTGATAAAGCCAAAGCTGCCTTGAACTTGATAGCTGAACGAGAGCCTAATTCAGACAGTATCGTGGTTTTAGGATCAGATACTGTGGTCGTCAGCCAAGGTCAAGTGCTAGAAAAACCGAGCGACTTGGCCGACTGTAAGCGCATGCTTACTCAGTTGTCTGATCAACGCCATCAAGTGATGACCGCTGTGTCTGTGGTTTCCGCAGACAAGCAAAAAACAGAAATCGTAATTACCGACGTATGGTTTAAACCCCTCAGTGAAGAAGAAATAGAAAAATACTGGCAAACAGGGGAGCCGTGCGATAAAGCAGGTAGCTATGGGATCCAAGGTTTGGGTGGACGCTTTGTCACTCGAATCGAAGGTAGTTATTACGCCGTTGTCGGCTTACCTTTATTTGAAACGGACCAGCTACTGCAAGAATTCTTATAATTTACTAATCTGAGGTGCACCATGAGTGCTGAATTGTTGCTGAACGTGACCCCGAGTGAAACTCGTGTGGCTATGATTGAAGGGGGAGCTCTTCAAGAGATCCATATTGAAAGAGATGCTCGCCGAGGCATTGTAGGAAACATCTACAAAGGACGTGTCAGCCGCGTTCTTCCGGGGATGCAGGCGGCATTTGTCGATATTGGTCTAGAGAAAGCCGCGTTTTTGCACGCTTCAGACATCGTTCCTCACACCGAGTGTGTTGCGGAAAATGAGAAAAAGCAGTTTCAGGTTCGTGATATTTCAGAGCTTGTTCGCCAAGGACAAGACATTGTTGTGCAGGTCGTTAAAGACCCGCTCGGCACTAAGGGTGCACGTCTAACGACCGATATTACACTTCCTTCTCGCTATCTTGTTTTTATGCCTGGTGCTAGCCACGTTGGCGTGTCTCAGCGTATCGATAGCGAGTCAGAGCGCAACCGCCTAAAGAAAGTCGTTTCTCGCTACTGTGATGAACACGGCGGCTTTATCATCCGTACGGCTGCGGAAGGTGCAGATGCTCATGAGCTTGAGCAAGACGCAGCATTCCTTAAGCGCTTGTGGTTAAAAGTCTTAGAGCGTCGTGGCAAGCATAAAGCACGCACGCGCCTTTACGGTGAGTTGTGCCTGAGCCAACGTATTCTGCGTGATTTTGTCGGAACTGAGCTAAGCAAGATTCAAGTCGACTCTCGCCAAGAATTTGAAAATCTTAAAGAGTTTACCTCTGAATACGTACCGGAACTGACTAGTAAGTTGGAGCTGTACGAAGGCGATAAGCCCATTTTCGATATGTACGATACCGAGAATGAGATTCAGCGTTCACTCGATCGTAAAGTTGAGCTCAAATCTGGTGGTTACCTGATTATCGACCAGACAGAAGCCATGACCACAGTGGATATTAATACTGGAGCTTTTGTTGGTCGTCGTAACCTCGAAGAGACCATCTTTAACACCAACGTTGAAGCGACACAGGCGATTGCGCGTCAGCTGCGACTGCGCAACCTAGGTGGCATTATCATCATCGACTTTATTGATATGCTGTCTGAAGAGCATCGTAAGCGTGTACTTACTTCTTTAGAGTCGGCATTAGATAAAGATCGCGTTAAAACCAATATCAACGGCTTTACGCAACTAGGTTTAGTTGAAATGACGCGTAAGCGCACTCGTGAAAGTATCGAGCACATCCTTTGTTCAAGCTGCCCGGCTTGTGAAGGGCGTGGTAGCGTGAAAACAGTGGAGACGGTGTGTTACGAGATTCTCCGTGAAATTACTCGAGTGAATCGCGCGTACGATGCGGATAAATTCGTGGTTTATGCTGCCCCTGCGGTAGCCGAAGCCCTTGAGGGTGAAGAGTCTCATGCACTGGCTGAGCTTGAGGTCTTCATTGGTAAACAAGTTAAAATTCAAGCTGAGCCTTTGTATATTCAAGAGCAGTTTGACGTTGTTATGATGTAATGGATACTTTGTGAGCTCTAGTGTTACTCAGCTACTGCGTGCATGTTTATGGTTAGTGGTTACTTTGCTTGTGGCACTTGCCATTGCAGTAACCACTTTACGTGTCGCGCTACCCAACCTGAATAAATACCAATCTGAGATTGAGTTGTGGGTAAATCAGCATTCAGGTTTTGAATTCTCTATTCAAGATGTGAGTGGCTTTTGGCGTAATACTCATCCATCGATTGCCTTGAAAGGTGTTCATGCTAGCCTCGCGCAAGCTGAAGAGGTCACTTTCTCCGTTGAAACGGTCGAGGTTGAATTCGACCTGATTCAGTCTGTCGTTGAAATGCGCCCAGTGGTTGCGGATTTGGTTATGAACGGGATGTATCTCGACATCCGCTCTATCGATCTGTTTGCTGCTCGTAACAGCGACGATACCGAGAAACCAAGTACAGACTCATCAGGGCGAGTGATTAAAGAGCTCGACAATCTCCTGTTAAAAACCTTAGTCGATGTTACGGCTAAGAACTCCTCACTACTTTATCGCACTATTTCTGATGAAGAGCGGCAACTCGATATTGAAACGCTTAAGTGGCAGAACTCTGGAAAGCAACACCTTGCAGAAGGTGTCGTCAGCATTAAAGACGCCAATCTCAACTCTTTGTCAGTAAGTGCTAACTTTATCGATGGTGGCTCACTGACGGATGTGACCGGACAGTTTTATGTGAGCGCTGAAAACATCTCCGTCAAACCTTGGCTTACACGCTACATGCAAGCAGAATCAGGGATTGAGTCCGGTAATGTCAGTCTAAACAGCTGGTTAACACTGAAAAACAGCAAACCTGTTGACGCTTATGTCGAGGTACTTCCATCTGAACTGGCTTGGAATGAAGATGGTTATCACGAGCTGATGATTGAGTCGGGAACCTTTAAGCTCACGCCTACTGATTTAGGCTGGCAAGTGAATGGGCACTCACTTAATCTGCGTACCGATGACCATGCTTGGCCTGAATTGGATGTTGCATTCAATTGGCAGAAAGGCCCATGGCAACTGAATGTCTCTGAGTTAGATATTGCTGCTCTTACCCCGCTAATTAAACTTCTTCCAGATTCGGAGAGTTCTAACGAGTTAGTCGAAAAATTATCGCCAGGCGGTCTTGTTGAAGACATTCGAGTCTCGATGGGGACCGATATTGAGAGCTTACGTTACTCTGCACGTTTTTCTGAGTTGGCTATGGAACAGTGGGATTTGTTGCCTGGTTTTAGCCAAGTTTCAGGCTCTGTGTTTGGTTCCACAACCGAAGCCAAAGCCAGCATCAATGTGATTGACGATGTCTTTCCATATGGAGAAGTTTTTCAGGCTCCATTGAACATCAAACAAGGTCAGGTAGATATTGTTTGGCAGCAGGATGAGAATGGCTGGCGACTGTGGTCAGATAAAGTAACAGCAGCGACTCCAGACCTGCAGGTACTAGGCGCGTTTCGTCTCGATTTCCCTAATGATGCGAGCCCTTTCCTTTCGTTTTATGGCGAAGCTGACGCTTACAACGTCGGTGAAACTTGGCGCTATCTGCCTACTTTGGCGTTAGGGCAAGATCTTACGGATTACCTGTCAACCGCGATTCAGGCTGGCCGCTCCAACTCGGTCAAATTGCTATGGCACGGTGAATTGGCGCAATTTCCTTATTCGAACCACGACGGTATCTTTCAGATCTGGGTTGGCCTTGAGGATGTGAAGTTCAGTTTCGATACGGCGTGGCCATTGATCACTAACCTGCAGCTTGATTTGTTGTTTGAAAACGAAGCGATGCACCTTGACTCTCGCTCCGCACAGTTAATGGATGTCACTGGTGAGCGTATTACCGGGCGTATTCCTTACCTAGGTGAAGGCGGTCACATCGAAATCGAAGCCAAAGCAACGGCGACGGGCAATGCGGTTCGTGACTATATGACATCGTCTCCGCTGGTGGACTCAGTCGGCGCCGCGTTAACGGCGCTTCAGGTTAATGGTGATGTGTACTCTGAATTCCAACTTGATATTCCGTTTGATAGCAGTCGGGAAGCGCGAGCTTGGGGTTATGCAGAGCTAAAAGGTAACCATGTTCAGATTGAAGCGCCGCCGATAGTGTTGGAAAACACCACCGGTCGTATTGAATTTGATAACGATGTAGTGACGGCAACGGGCTTATCTGCAGAACTATTAACTCAGGGTATTTCCGTTGATTTTGCTGGTCAGAATGATGGTCCTGGCTATGCGGTAGGTATTGATGTGTTAGGTGACTGGGATGTGAAACCTCTCGAGCCCTACATCGGTGAGCAGTGGCTGAGCCGTTTGTCTGGGCATGCTCCTTGGCAATCGAATATCGATATACAACTCAACGACATAGGCTTCACTTATCAGCTAGACTTAAAGTCAGACTTAACGTACCTGGCAAGCGATTATCCATATCCGCTCTCAAAGCGCACCCTTGAAAAAGGTACGGCAAGGCTGCAAGCGTCGGGTAATCAAGAGTCGATTACTGCTCGTCTTCAGCTTCCAAATACTAAGTATCAAACAGAAATCGACATTACTGGTGACGTTCCTGTACTTAAGGCGACTAACTTAGTCCTTGGGCGTGGTGGCTTTAAGATAAGTCCTGTGGTGGGGCATCACGCGCTCATCCGTACTGATGAGTTTAATCTCGATGATTGGTTGGAAGTGGTCATGGAGCCGGTCAAGCCATCTACCGCAGTGCTTAGTCAGATGAACACACCGACGATTCCAGCACCAACTAGAATTACGTTAGAGAGTAAAGAGCTCACTCTTGGTGGTATCGCTTGGAATGATGTGGACTTTAGCGCACGTAAAAACAAGTTAGCGTGGCAGATGCAGGTTTCAAGTCAGGAAGTTGAAGGTGATATCAATTATTTAGCACCTTATGACCTAACCGTGTCTTTAGATCGTTTACACCTATTCGTTCCGGGGTGGAGCGAGAAGAAGAGTGAAGACCAGCTATTGCAACGCATGGAGGAAGACTCTCCATTGATCTCTGAGTTGGACAGGAAAGTCCATGATGCGATGCCAAATCTGACGTTGATGATCAAAGACTTTTGGTTGCAGGGCTATAAGGTTGGCAAGGTTGATGTTGAGCTACAGCGCAAAGATGATCGTATTGAATGGAATAAGATCCAAGTACGCAGCGGTAATAATAAAGCGGATCTTAATGGCTGGTGGGCTCTGAGTGATACAAAGAGTCATTCAGCTCTAAATATTGATGTCGAAGGTGAAAACAACAGTGAACTGATGGAGCGCTTTGGTATTACATCAGGCATTCAAAAAGCACCGTTTGCGATGCAGGCACAGCTTGAATGGGACGGTTCCCCGTGGGGTATCAAGATTGATACGCTTGATGGCAAGGTAGAGACAGAGTTAGGTAAAGGGATCATCTCTGATGTTAGCGGTGCTGCACGATTGCTTGGCTTGTTTAGTTTGGATTCGATCATTCGTAAAATGCAGCTCGACTTTTCCGATGTCTTCGATAAGGGCATGGCGTTTAACAGTATTACCGGTACGGGTGAGTTCCAAAACGGTATCTTCCTGACCAACGATTTGAGAATGGACGCGGTAGCGGGTGAGATGAAGATCAAAGGCATCGCTAACCTCAATAGTCGTTTGGTTGATGCAGAAGTGAACTTCACCCCAGATATTACATCGGGTATTCCGGTCCTGACCGCATTTGCTGTCACGCCACAAACTGCGCTCTATGTGCTGGCGATTACTACAGTAATTTCACCTGTTGTCGAGGTATTTACCCAGGTGAATTACTCAGTCAAAGGGCCGCTGGACTCACCAACCGTGAGCGAGTTGTCGCGCAGTAAAGGTGAATTCAAGCTGCCAGAAAAGCTGAGAGATATGGCTAAGTAAAGTCCTGATAACGATGAGTTGTTTTGACTGAATAAAGGATGAAATAGGAGTAAAACACATGGACAGTGTTGGCTTGATTCAGATGACTTCAGGGCCGAATCCGAGCGAGAACTTACGTTTCCTCGCTCAAGAGATTATCAAGTGCAAAGCACATGGTGCCAAATGGGTGGTTTGCCCAGAAAATGCATTGGTGTTCGGTAGCAAGCAAGATTACCATCAACACGCAGAGCCATTAGGTGATGGGCCCTTACAAGCGCAGGTGTGCGAACTCGCCAAACAACACCGAATCTGGATTGTGATTGGTAGCATGCCTATTAAGGCTGCCAAAGGGGTGACGACCACCTCACTTGTGATTGATGATTTTGGTTCAGTCGTAGCCCATTACGACAAGCTGCACATGTTCGATGTTGATGTTGCGGATGCGCACAAATGTTATCGAGAGTCCGATATTTTTACTCCCGGTGAGCGTGTTGTCACGGCGGAAACGCCTTTCGGTCACTTGGGCTTGAGTATTTGTTATGATGTGCGCTTTCCGCATCTTTACTCTGAATTAAGAAATCAGGGCGCTCAAATTATTTTAGTCCCTGCTGCTTTTACAGCGGTAACTGGTGAAGCGCACTGGGAAGCTTTATTGCGCTGCCGAGCTATAGAAACACAATCTTGGGTCGTCGCAGTTGGGCAAGGTGGTAAGCATCCTTGTCAGCGAGAGACCTGGGGACACTCCATGGTGATAGACCCATGGGGGAGAGTGGTCGCTCAACTCGGCCAAGAGCCGAAAAGTATGGTTGTCGAACTCGATACAACCAGCTGTGAGCCTATTAGACAGAATATGCCGATCGTTCAACACTCTCGATTTACAAACCAATTTTAATTACAAATAAGAGCCATTTATGAGCATCAATCAAATTGAAGAAGCGCTACTTAACCCGACGGGGCTTACGGAGCAAAATATCGCAGATACATTGGCGAGCATTGCTACCCGCCAAATTGATTATGCTGATATCTACTTTCAGTCTAGCTGGCATGAGTCTCTTGTCCTAGAAGACAGCATCATCAAAGATGGATCATTCAATATCGATTGCGGCGTTGGTGTTCGTGCGGTTGCGGGTGAAAAGACAGGTTTTGCTTATTCAGACCAAATTCAGCTAGAAGGTCTTAAGCAGAGTGCGATTGCGGCTCGTGGTATTGCAAAGCAGGGCCAAAACGGCAAGGTACATGCGTTTAAACGAAACATGAACCAAGCGTACTATGATGCGGTAAACCCGCTAGCAAGCTGGGAAAAGCAACAAAAAACCGAACTGCTTAAAGCGCTAGATGCGTATATTCGTACCAAAGAGCCGATGGTGACGGAAGTATCGATTAGCCTGAGCGGTGTACACGAGCAGATGCTAGTGGCGGCAACCGATGGTACTTATGCAGGCGATATTCGCCCACTGGTACGTCTATCTATTAGTGTATTAGCACAGAAAGGCGATCGTCGTGAGCGCGGTAGCGCGGGTGGTGGTGGCCGCTTTGGTTACGACTTCTTCCTAAGCGACGATAATGGCACTCAAGTGGCGTATCAATTTGCAGATGAAGCGATTCGTCAGGCTCTTGTTAACCTTGAAGCAGTTGCTGCGCCTGCGGGTGCTATGCCTGTGGTTCTCGGTTCTGGCTGGCCGGGTGTACTACTGCACGAAGCGGTAGGTCACGGCTTAGAGGGCGACTTTAACCGTAAAGAGTCTTCTGTTTTCTCAGGTAAAATTGGTGAGCAAGTCACATCTAGCCTATGTACGATCGTTGATGATGGCACATTGACTAACCTTCGCGGCTCTTTGAATGTCGATGATGAAGGTGTGAATGGTCAATACAATACCTTGATTGAAAACGGTGTATTGAAAGGCTACATGCAAGATAAGCTCAACGCTCGTCTAATGGGTGTGGCACCGACGGGTAATGGTCGTCGTGAGTCTTACGCTCATCTTCCTATGCCTCGTATGACGAACACTTACATGTTGCCAGGCGAACACACGCCAGAAGAGATCATCGCAACCGTTGATAAAGGCATCTACGCGCCAAACTTTGGCGGTGGTCAGGTTGATATCACCTCAGGTAAGTTTGTATTTTCGGCTTCTGAAGCGTACATGATTGAAAACGGCAAGATCACTCACCCAGTGAAGGGCGCAACATTGATTGGCTCTGGTATTGAAGCGATGCAGCAAGTGTCGATGGTCGGCAATGACCTAAGCATCGACCGCGGCGTGGGTGTGTGTGGTAAAGCAGGTCAAAGTGTTCCGGTTGGTGTTGGTCAGCCAACGTTGAAGCTAGACTCACTCACTGTCGGTGGTACTGAGTAATTTAAGCTCACCTCATGAATAAACAAAGCGCCTTCTTGTGAGGCGCTTTTTCGTATTTGTTAGTGAGTTTCAGGATTACATGTTCTCTTCAGCAAACTCCGCTAATCGGCTTCTCACCACGCCATTTAGGTGAATGTTGGCGCTGCCTTCAAAGTCTTTGAAGCGCTCAACCATATAGGTTAAGCCAGACGTCACTGGCGTTAAGTAGGAAGAGTCGATCTGCGCTAGGTTACCCGAGCAGACGATCTTGGTACCTTCGCCACAACGAGTGATGATGGTCTTGATTTGCGAGGCTGTCAGGTTTTGGCACTCGTCGAGTAGTACGAAGGCGTTCTGAATTGAGCGACCACGCATAAAGTTTATCGACTTGAATTGGATGTTGGCCTTGTCACAGATGTATTTCATCGACCCCTCTGTGCAGTGATCATTCTTATGCAGTGCTTCTAGGGTATCGGTGACTGCCGCGAGCCAAGGCAGCATCTTCTCTTCTTCGGTACCGGGGAGGAAACCAATCGACTCACCGATGTCCGGCGTGTTTCGGGTCACGATGATCTTATCGAACTGTTTGCGCTCAATGGTTTGCTCAAGGGCTGCAGCCATCGCAAGCAGTGTCTTACCACTACCAGCGGCTCCGGTGAGGATAACCAGATCGATATCTGGGTCGAGCAGCGCATCAATCGCCATCCCTTGATAGATGTTCTTAGGCGTGATGTCCCATGCTCGGCGGTTCATCAAGCGCTCACGGCTCATGTCTTGCAGTGTGATGGTTTCCGGTTCTATCTCTGCAACACGAGCCGCGAAGTCACTCTCTTCATCAATCACATATTGGTTGATAAACGTCGGCTCAAAGGGAGCTCGAGCTATGGTGTGGTAGGTTTTTCCACCGAGAGTTCGGCTATCAACGTTATCAATGCCATCCCAGAACGCCCCCTCGATTGTTTGAAAGCCCTTAGTTAGATATTGGATATCATCAATCAGTTGGTCTGTTTGATAGTCTTCAACAAAGCGTACTCCGGCACCTTTGGCACGCAGGCGCATGTTGATGTCTTTAGTGATGAGCACCACTTCGCGTGGCGCGCGTTTATTTTGAAGATAGAGAACGGCATTAAGAATGCGGTTGTCACCGGCTTTGTCGTCGGCGAATGCCTTGATGCTCTCTTGCAGCTCATAATCTGCAAGAATTGAAATGCTGCCTGAGGCGCTGCTTAAGTCTTTGGAAAATGGGATACCTTCAGAGATTTGATCTGGGGTTGCGTCTCTGAATAGGTCTTCTAGCGCGCGAATTGCGATTCTTGCGTCGCGCGCGACATCTCTTTTGCTGTCTTTGATTCGGTCGAGCTCTTCAAGAACTGTCATCGGGATAACAACGTCGTGCTCTTGAAATGAAAAAATTGCGAAGGGTTCATGAAGTAGAATGTTGGTGTCTAGAACAAATAGCTTCCGATTGGTCTCGCCCATAGCATCTCCTTGCCAGATACGGCTTCTTGTATCACAGATAAACGTGGATAAAGCCAGCTAGGATCACAGCCTAATGAGCATGTTAGTTCACAACCTAGCCCAACTTTAGCCAGAGGAATGTCACCATATTGCCGATACTCTAAATATGGTTCATTCATGCAAAAACAGCAATCTTTGCTCTCTAGAATAGCCATGCTTTTTTGACAGTTTGATTGCACAGACGAAATCGGAAAAAAAGCATGAAATCATCACCTTTTGGCGTGACCTAAATCACAGCATCAAGTAAGATTAGCGACCTTTTTCTGCACCATATTCTCAATCAATAGAATCTGATTCGCTTGACTGAAATGTGGCTGCAAATGAAGCATTTTTAGCTATATTTTTATTCTAGGAATTGCAAAGTTCCGATAAGAAATTGATGGCTTAAATGACCAAATTCCATAGATAAGATTGAGGTAGTCGATTCATGACATTTGCTTTGGGGCAGCGCTGGATAAGCGATACGGAGAGCGATTTAGGTTTAGGTACCGTTGTAGCAATGGATGCTCGCACAGTGACACTAATGTTTGCCGCGTCAGAAGAGAATCGTGTTTACGCACGCACTGACGCTCCCGTAACCCGAGTAACGTTTAATGTTGGCGATGTTATTGAATGTCAAGAAGGCTGGTCACTGTCGGTTGAAGAGGTGATTGAAGAGAAAGGCTTATTTACCTACCTAGGTACTCGTCAAGATAGCGATGAGAGCGGTGTTTCTCTGCGTGAGATCTTCCTAAGTAACCAGATCCGCTTTAACAAACCTCAAGACAAGCTCTATGCCGGTCAAATTGATCGCATGGACAACTTTGTTCTGCGCTACCGTGCATTGAGCAATCAATACCAGCAACATAAGAGCCCTATGCGTGGCCTATGTGGCATGCGTGCAGGTCTTATTCCTCATCAGCTTTACATTGCTCATGAAGTTGGTCGTCGTCACGCACCTCGCGTTCTACTTGCCGATGAAGTAGGTCTAGGTAAAACCATCGAAGCAGGTATGATTATTCATCAGCAGGTCCTTTCTGGTCGTGCTGAGCGTATCCTGATTGTGGTACCAGAAACTCTGCAGCATCAGTGGTTGGTAGAGATGATGCGCCGTTTCAATCTACATTTCTCTATCTTCGATGAAGAGCGCTGTATTGAAGCCTTTGCTGAATCAGACAACCCATTTGATACTCAGCAATATGTATTGTGTTCACTCGACTTCCTGCGCAAGAGCCGTAAACGTTACGAGCAAGCTTTGGAAGGCGAGTGGGATCTATTGGTTGTCGACGAAGCTCACCACCTTGAGTGGAGCCAAGATAAGCCGAGCCGCCAATACCAAGTGGTGGAAGGTTTAGCTGAAAACACTCCGGGCGTGCTGCTACTGACCGCGACACCTGAGCAACTGGGTCGTGAGAGCCACTTTGCTCGTCTGCGCCTGCTGGACCCTGATCGCTTTTATGATTACGACGCATTTGTTGAAGAAGAAGAGCAATACGCGCCTGTTGCAGATGCGGTAACGGCATTGTTCTCTGGTATCAAGCTAGAAGATAGTCAGAAAAATCAAATCACTGAACTGCTTTCTGAGCAGGACGTTGAGCCGCTATTCCGTGTTATCGAAGGCGATAGCCCAGAAGAAGAGCAGGCAATTGCTCGCCAAGAGCTGATTGATAATTTAATGGATCGCCACGGTACAGGTCGCGTTCTATTTAGAAATACTCGTGCAGCGATTAAAGGTTTCCCTAAGCGTAACGTTCATCTACTGCCAATGGAGATCCCAAGCCAGTACACCACATCAATGCGTGTATCAGGCATGATCGGTGGCAAGATGACACCAGAAGCACGCGCAATGAAGATGCTTTACCCAGAAGAGATCTTCCAAGAGTTTGAAGGGGAAGAGTCAAGCTGGTGGCAGTTCGATTCACGCGTAAACTGGTTGCTAGACAAGATTCAAGACAAGCGTAGCGAGAAGATCCTAGTGATCGCTTCGCGTGCGAGCACAGCATTGCAACTTGAACAGGCGCTACGTGAGCGTGAGGGGATCCGTGCAACGGTGTTCCACGAAGGGATGTCGATCTTAGAGCGTGACAAAGCAGCGGCTTACTTTGCTCAAGAAGAGGGCGGTGCTCAGGTTCTGATCTGTAGTGAGATTGGCTCTGAAGGTCGTAACTTCCAGTTTGCTAACCAACTCGTCATGTTTGATCTGCCATTTAACCCAGATCTGCTAGAGCAGCGTATTGGTCGTCTTGATCGTATCGGTCAGCAGCGTGATATCGATATCCATGTTCCTTATCTTAAAGGTACCTCTCAAGCGATTCTCGCTCGTTGGTTTGATGAAGGTCTGAATGCGTTTGGCGAGACATGCCCAACGGGTCGCACGGTTTACGACAAGTACGCTGAAAGCCTGATTGAGATGCTGGCATCGGGCAACACTGAGCAGCTAGACGAAGTGATTGAAGAGTCAGCGAAGCTCAACCAGAGTCTTAAAGCTGACCTTGAGAAAGGTCGTGACCGACTGCTAGAGATGCACTCAAACGGTGGTGAGAAAGCAGCGGAAATCGCTGACAAGATTGCCTCTACTGATGGCGATACTAACTTAGTGACCTTTGCACTTAGCCTGTTCGACACCATCGGTCTTAACCAAGACGATAAGGGTGAAAACGCTCTGGTAGTCACACCATCTGAGCACATGATGGTACCAAGCTACCCAGGTCTGCCATACGAAGGTGCAACGATCACCTTTGACCGTGATACGGCACTTTCTCGTGAAGACATGAACTTCATCAGTTGGGAACACCCAATGATTCAAGGCGGTATCGACTTACTTCTGAGTGAAGGTGTGGGTACGTCTGCTGTGTCACTGTTGAAGAACAAAGCACTACCTGTCGGTACGATTCTTCTAGAGTTGGTTTACCTTGTTGATGCACAAGCACCTAAGCGCAGCGGCATCAGCCAGTTCTTACCTAAGACACCGATTCGTCTGATGATGGACGGCCGCGGCAATGATCTCTCTTCACAGGTTGAGTTTGAAGGGTTTAACCGTCAATTAAGCCCTGTGAACCGTCATTTAGCAAGCAAGTTGGTGAACTCGGTTCAAGCGGATATTCATAAGCTGATTGAAGCGGGTGAAGCGCAAGTGCTACCTAAAGTTGAAGAAGTTCGTGAGCAAGCTCAGAAAGAGATGCAGGCGAACCTTAATGGCGAGCTAGAGCGTCTGCAAGCATTGAAAGCGGTGAATCCAAACATTCGCGATGAAGAGCTACAAGTGATTGAGACACAAATCGAAGAGCTAACAGGCTACATTGCCAAAGCTCAGGTTCAGCTTGATTCGCTGCGCTTGATTGTGGTTTCTCATAACTAATTCGTGAGCTAAAGCGTATCGATTAGGGCCTTCTTTATGAAGGCCTTTTTTTATCCGAATGACTATATGTCTCTATTTTGAATAGACAAATCAAATGATGACGACACAACAGAAGGCACACTATGGTTTTAATTGAGTACAACCCTCCGACAGAACCTTGGATTGAGGTTGTGGTGGAAGACGAAGATATCTTAGTGGTAAACAAACCATCAGGGTTGCTGTCTGTCCCTGGTCGAGAGCCGCAGTACTACGACAGTATGTGGAGTCGAGTTATTGATAAGTATCCTCAGGCTCAAGCGGTGCATCGCCTAGATATGTCGACCTCGGGCCTAATGCTGTTTGCTAAGCATAAAGAGGCTGAGCGTCATTTAAAGAAGCAGTTTCAGTATCGATTAACTCACAAGCTTTATTACGCTCGAGTATGGGGGAAAGTAGAGTTAACAGAGGGAGAAGTCGACCTGCCTTTGATTTGCGATTGGCCAAATAGGCCTCGTCAGAAAGTCTGCTATGAGCACGGAAAGCCTTCTCAAACTCGCTATCAAGTGGCGCAGCGTGAGGAACATACGACCTTGTTACGTTTGTTACCGATCACTGGCCGCTCTCATCAGTTGCGTGTTCATACTATGGCACTGGGTCATCCGATTGTCGGAGACGAGTTTTATGCAACGGAGCCGGCACTTAGTTACTCTCAGCGATTAGAGCTTCATGCATGTGAGCTTAGTTTTTATCATCCTGCTAATGACCAACTGTTCACCGCCTTTGTCCCTTGTGACTTTTACCCAGACGCGAAACCACAGATCACTCAACATTTTGATATTGAGCCAGAGCTACCAGACTACAAAAGGCTTAAGGGTTAGAATGGATTAATAGACGAATATTGAAACAAGGAAGAGCAATGAGTAAACCTAAGGTGGTGTTTCTCGATAGGGCTACCATCCCATCTCAGATCGTACTAAAACCGCTGAGTTTTGAGCATGAATGGATTGAGTATGATTTCACGCAGCCAGATCAAGTCGCCGAGCGAATTGAAGATGCTGAGGTTGTTATCACCAATAAAGTAGTGCTGAATGCATCTAACCTATCATCCGCCTCTAAATTGCGCTTTATCGCAGTCTCTGCCACGGGTGTAAACAACATTGATTTAGAGTATTGCCAAAGTAATGCGATTTCAGTCAGTAACATTCAGGGCTATGCGACTCAGTCTGTACCTGAACATGTCATCGCTATGCTGTTTGCCTTAAAACGTAATCTTAAAGGTTACCATCAAGACATCGAAGATGATGTTTGGCAGCGAGATAAACAGTTTTGCTTTTTCACTCATCCAATCCAAGATATTGCGGGTAGCAGGTTAGGTATTTTGGGTAGCGGTAGTCTGGGTCAAGCGACCGCACTGTTGGCTAAAGCGATAGGCATGCAGGTGGTATTTGCTGAGCGTAAGGGAGCGAGTACATGCCGAGAGGGGTACATGCCGTTTGAGGACGTTCTGAGAACTGTGGATGCCATCAGCCTACACTGTCCGTTGACGGCTCAGACAGAGAACCTCATCTCGAGTGAAGAGTTTCAGATGATGAAGCCAAACTGTGTGTTGATCAATGCAGGTCGTGGTGGGTTAGTGGATGAACTGGCGCTGGTTGAAGCATTACGCAGAGGAGAGATTGCTGGTGCGGGCGTTGATGTATTTACCGCTGAGCCTGCAGATAAGTCTAATCCTTTGCTCGCAAACAGTGAGTTACCTAATCTGATTCTGACACCTCATGTAGCGTGGGGCAGTGATAGCGCGATACAAAAGTTGTCGGATATTCTAATCGATAATATCGATGCATATGTGGCAGGAAACACTCAAAATCGAGTTGTTTAGGCTCTGTTTGTTGAAATCAAAGCAATAAAAAAGGTTGGCATAAAAGCCAACCTTTTGTGTTTCTGTACTGAAGAAATTTAGCCTTGTGGCTTCACAACCAACACGTTGATTGGAGAGTTCTGTACAACTTTGCTAGCAACCGAGCCTAGAACCACTTTATCAATCTTAGAGCGCTTGTGGCTTGGCATAACGATAAGGTCTGCGCCTAGCTTTTCAGCATGGTCTAGGATGGTCGAGTAGGTCTTGCCTTCCGCCACATGTACTTTGTAGATCACTTCGTCGTCAATGTACTTGTCTGCAAACTCTTTAAGCTGACGCTTTACGTCTTGCTTCATTTGGTTTGCTGCATCTTTCGGGAAGTAAGACGCTACCATAGACATGTGAATGCCAGGCAGAACGTTCAAAAGGTGAATTTCTGCGTTGCTGTTTTTAGCGTGCCATACTGCAAGTTCAACGGCTTTGTCTGAGAAGCCTTTGTCGTTAAGATCAACTGGAACAAGGATTTGTCTGTACATGTTTTTGTCTCTTTCGTTTAGCGGCGCTGAGCGAGTCTAGCGCCGTACTATCCTTTCCGTGTAATACAGAAGTGAAAGTGTTCTGAACACCTTCACTTCCCATCGTTACGCGCTAATCTCATCCTTACGAGCACGTCTTCTTTGGTTCATACCTAAGCCAATGAGAATGAGTAGAGTTGGAACAAATACCCACTCTTTCATTGGTCGGTCAGCATCTTGAATGATTGATTTAATTTCCCAATCAAAATCGATGCCTGCCGCTTCAGCAGGGCTGCCAAACTCAACCATGTCGACAATCATCTTGCCGTCAGCCTCGGTTAGCATTAGACCCATTGATGAAATTCGTTCGTCAGCCGTTGCTGCGTTGTCATCGAATGGCAGACGAACCGTCTTCTCTGAGTAGTCGCCTTCTAGATTCTCACCACCGACTCTTAGTTCGATAGATTGTCCTACATTTAGCTGCTCAGTAACTTGCGCAATCTCAACACCAGGTGAAAGAACTTTCGCTGGGTAGATCATGTCCCACCAGAAGCCTGGACGGAAGAACGAGAAAGTAAGTACAAGTAAGAGTACCGTTTCCCACCATTTATTCTTAGTGAACCACCAACCTTGTGTTGCGGCAGAGAAGATCAACATCGCTGCTACCGATGAGAAGATCGTCAGTGCTAAGTGCCACCATGAATCAATGCCCATTAACAGTAGTTGGGTGTTGAAGATGAACATGAACGGCAAGATTGCAGTACGGATATCGTAGGTAAAGCCTTGAATACCGGTACGGATTGGGTCCGATTTAGCAATCGCTGCGGCTGCAAAGGCAGCAAGACCTACAGGCGGTGTATCATCCGCTAAGATACCGAAGTAGAACACGAACAGGTGAACCGCAATCAGTGGAATGATCAGACCGTGTGCTGCACCTAGGGTTACGATTACCGGAGCCATCAGGGTTGAAACAACAATGTAGTTTGCTGTTGTCGGTAGACCCATACCTAAAATCAAGCTAATTACCGCAGTAAACAGCAGCATGAGTAGGATGCTACCACCTGAGATAAACTCAACGAAATCAGTCATAACTAGACCGATACCGGTAAGTGTTACCACACCTACCACAGTACCAGCCGCAGCAGTCGCAACACCGATACCGATCATGTTACGAGCACCTGAAACCAATGCTTCTGCTAGGTCAACAAAGCCTTCTTTGGTTTGAGCTACAAGATCGTCAGACTTGTTCATCATCGCCATCAATGGACGCTGAGTGATCAGGATGAAGATCATAAACACGGTTGCCCAAAATGCCGATAGACCTGGAGAGAAACGCTCAACAGTTAGACACCATACAAGAACCACAATAGGCAGTAGGTAGTGTAGACCTGACTTGATGGTTGGACCTGGATCTGGAACCTCAGTTAGGTTTTCATCGATTTCAATTCCACCCTCTTCAGCGTATTTTGCTGAGATACGAACGAGACCAAGGTAAGAGAGAAGCAGAGCTACTGTCACGATAGGCGTCGCAGCTGCGCCAAACACATCTTTCGTCCAACCAACACCGTAGTAAACCACAGCACTGATAATACATAGACCTAAAATCGTGCCAGTGAACGACAGTAGGCTTTGAACCACAGTTGGTGTGTGACGGCGAGGAAGACCAGTCATGCCCGCTTTACACGCTTCTAAGTGAACAATGTAAATCAGAGCGATGTAGGAGATAAGAGCAGGCAGTAGTGCCGCTTTGATAACTTCAACGTAAGAGATACCCACGTATTCCACCATCAAGAATGCTGCTGCACCCATGATTGGCGGTGTGAGTTGTCCGTTGGTTGAAGCCGCTACCTCAACTGCACCCGCTTTCGTACCTGGGAAGCCAACACGTTTCATCAATGGAATCGTGAAGGTACCTGTGGTTACTACGTTAGCAATTGAAGAGCCTGAAACTAGACCTGATAGACCTGAAGCAACAACAGCCGCCTTTGCAGGGCCGCCTTTCATGTGGCCAAGCAGCGAGAATGCAACTTTGATGAAGTAAGCACCTGCACCCGCACGTTCTAGCATCGCACCAAAGAGTACGAACAAGAATACGAATGAAGTAGAAACACCTAGAGCAACACCAAATACACCTTCAGTCGTTAACCATAGGTGTGACATCGCTTTGTTTAGACTGGCACCTTTGTGCGCAATCACGTCGGGCATGTATGGACCGCCGAACGTGTACAGCAGGAATACGGCCGCAACCACCATCAGCGGTGGACCAAGTGCACGTCGAGTTGCTTCCAGTAGCAGTACCATACCGGTTACTGCTGCCACAATATCAAAGGTCGTTGGAGCACCTGAACGGCCAGCCAGCTCCGTATAGAAAATGTAGATATAAGCAGCAGAGAAACTACCAGCAAGCGCTAATACCCAGTCAAATGCTGGTATGTAGTCGCGCGGAGAGTTCTTTAGTGCTGGGTAAGCAGTAAATGCAAGAAAGATAGCAAACGTGAGGTGAATGGCACGCGCTTGAGTATCATTCAATACAGCGAAGTCAAAAATAAACGGTAGCGGAGATGCATACCAAAGTTGGAACAATGACCAACATAGCGGCACAAACCACAGAATACGACCTTGCATGCCGCTCGGGCTACGTGCTCCAGTGTCTGATTGTGCCACCATTTCTTGCACATCAGAAGACGGTGATGTTGTCTGCGTCATGTACTTTATCCTTATTATTGATGGTCTAGCCTTTTCGCATGTCACAGCGATACGTAATTTTTCTTCCTATCTAGTGTAGTGAACTGACAAGAAAATGTGTTTTTGATCGACAGTGTCTTAGGCTTGATACGAAGGTAAGTTCTCCAAATTGGAGAGACTTAAAAGTTTGTCTCTTTTCACTTAGGTTCTTTTTATAAAGCGTGAAAAGCCAATAAGGAGGGCTCGCCTCCTTATTGGATAGAGTAGGTTTGAAGATGGATTACTTCAGAAGACCCACTTCTTTGTAGTATTTTTCAGCACCTGGGTGTAGAGGGATAGAAAGACCAGCTTGTACCATGTCCTCTTTCTTCAGGTTTGCAAATGCAGGGTGAAGACGCTTGAACGTGTCAAAGTTTTCAAATACTGCTTTTGCAACGTTGTAAGCAACATCGTCTGATACGTCAGACGTTGTTACCATCGTCGCTGCTACACCGAAGCTGTTTACGTCAGCATCTGTGCCGCGGTACATACCAGCAGGAACTGTGCTGTATGCGTAGTATGGGTTCTCAGCAACGATCTTGTCGATTTGAGGACCAGTTGCAGATACTAGCTTAGCGTCACAAGATGTTGTTGCTTCTTTGATTGAACCGTTCGGGTGACCAACCATGTAGATGAATGCATCAATCTTGTTATCACAAAGTGCTTGAGAACGCTCAGAACCTTTTAGCTCAGACGCTAGCTTGAAGCTGTCGTTAGTCCAACCCATAGCGTCCATTACAACACCCATAGTTGCACGGTCACCAGAACCAGGGTTACCAATGTTTACGCGCTTACCTGCTAGGTCAGCTACGCCATTGATGCCTGCGTCTGTACGAGCAATGATGTTGAACGGTTCTGTGTGTAGAGAGAACATAGCGCGTAGTTTTTTGTACTCGCCTTGATCTTTGAACTTACTTGTACCGTTGTAACCGTGGTATTGCCAGTCCGATTGAACAACACCGAAATCCAGTTCACCAGCACGGATAGTGTTAACGTTGTAGATTGAACCACCAGTGGATTCTACTGAACAACGGATGTTGTGGTCTTTGCGGCCTTTGTTCACTAGTTTACAAATCGCACCACCTGTAGGGTAGTAAACACCCGTTACAGAACCAGTACCGATTGTGATGAACTCTTGAGCGTTAGCTGCGCCAGCGCCCATTACAGCAGCTGCAATCGCACCAACTTTAAGAAGTTTGGTAAATGCCATGAATTTCCCTTCCTTTATTCATTATTAACCCTGAAACAAGTGTAGTTGCTTCTGGAGTTTCCTCTTTGGAAACGGCACCTTTTTCAATCCATGTGATGAAAAAGTGGCTGAATAATATCAAAAAATTGGCAGTAAATTACTCGAATGTTAAAACTTATAGCGAAAAAGTCTAAACATTGATGCACAGATATAACGTTTTATTTGCAACTAGATTTTTTAAAATCAAATAGTTATGTGGTTTTTTAGGGAGGAAGATGGATATTCTAGGATGTGAGATGGATCACGAACTTAATAACTGGTCATGATCCATTCGTATAGTTAATGTTTATGAAACTTAAGACATTATCCAGCGTATTCAAACAGTTCGCACACAGATTCAAACAACTGCTTGGTCGTCACTGCTAATGTAGGAGTAATAAAGATGGTGTCATCGCCCGCAACCACGCCAAGGATACCTTCCGACTTACCTAGCGAGTCGAGTAGGCGAGCAATGAGCTGTGCCGCGCCAGGGCCGGTGTGGATAACAACCAATGCATTGTTGTGGTCAATATCTAGTACTAACTCTCTCAGTGAGCTAGAAACGGTTGGTACACCTAATTCTGCGGGCAGACAGTAAACCATCTCCATTTTCGCATTGCGAGTTCGAACGGCACCAAACTTGGTTAACATACGCGAGACTTTTGACTGGTTGATACTCTCAAAGCCCTCGTGCTTGAGTGCATCTACAATCTCACCTTGAGAGCCAAAACGCTCTTCTTTTAGTAAAGCTTTAAAAGCGCGAACTAAGTTGTCTTGTTTTTCGGTATTGCGCATATGTCTTCTTACTTATTTAACAAATCTATTTGCATATTCTCGCATACATATTCATTTTTAGCCAAAATATCCAGACAATTTGTTAGTCATATCACTGTAAATATTAAATGGAATAATATGCCATTAATGACGATTTGCTTTGTTATTTCAGGGAATTATTCACATAATACAAACTCGCTGTGTAGCACGGTTTTATTGACTTGCGCGAGGTCGCAAAGCTGGCGTTAATTGATTGTAATCACTTTGTGATTATTATAGTTTTTGAACTTAAATTAGCTCACAAATCACCCTACTAAGAACTTATAAGAGAAAATCTCTCAAGGAGAATAACAATGAAAGTAGCTGTTATTGGTGCCGCTGGTGGCATCGGTCAAGCCCTAGCCCTATTACTTAAGAACCGCCTGCCTGCAGGTTCTGATCTTGCTCTTTACGATATCGCTCCAGTAACACCGGGTGTTGCTGCGGATCTTAGCCATATCCCAACGCCAGTTTCGATCAAAGGATACGCGGGTGAAGATCCAACTCCAGCGCTAGAAGGTGCTGATGTGGTTCTTATCTCTGCTGGTGTTGCACGTAAGCCTGGTATGGATCGTGCGGATCTTTTCAATGTAAACGCGGGTATTGTTAAGTCTCTAGCTGAAAAAATTGCGGTTGTATGTCCAAAAGCTTGTGTTGGTATCATCACTAACCCAGTAAACACAACTGTGCCAATCGCTGCTGAAGTTCTAAAGAAAGCAGGCGTTTACGACAAGCGTCGTCTATTCGGTGTGACTACGCTAGACGTTATTCGTTCTGAAACATTTGTTGCTGAACTAAAAGACAAAGATCCAGGCGACATCCGTGTACCTGTTATCGGTGGTCACTCTGGTGTGACGATTCTTCCTCTACTTTCACAAGTAGAAGGTGTAGAGTTTACTGACGAAGAGATCGCAGCACTGACTACACGTATCCAAAACGCGGGTACTGAAGTAGTAGAAGCTAAAGCGGGCGGTGGTAGTGCAACACTATCTATGGGTCAAGCAGCGTGTCGCTTTGGTCTAGCTCTTGTTAAAGCGCTTCAAGGTGAAGAAGGCGTGATTGAGTGTGCGTACGTTGAAGGTGAAGGCGAGCACGCACCATTCTTCGCACAACCTGTGAAACTAGGTAAAGAAGGCGCAGAAGCAATCCTAAGCTACGGTGAGCTGAGCGACTTTGAGCGTAACGCACTAGACAGCATGCTAGAAACTCTAAACGGCGACATCGAAATCGGTGTTGAATTCGCTAAATAAGCGTATTTAGATTGTTTTGTTTCAAAAGCCGCTCATGTTGAGCGGCTTTTTTGATCTCGGCTTTTGATCTTTGCTTGCTAGAAGTCCGTATTCCCCGTTGAAAAAGAAAACCGAGGGTAGGGTATGAGTCGAGTACAGAAAGGGATGCATGTTGAGTATCTGGGGAACTTGGGCAAGGTATTAGTGATTGATGAGCAAGAGCAAACTGCATTGGTTGAGTCTTATCAAACTCACGAGCAATATGCAGTGCCTCTAGAAGAGTTAGAAGCGATTGACGCACAACTTCCACTCTCATTGGAGTCTAGTCGTTACTAACTCTCCAAATACTAAAAAAGAGCCGCTAGGGCTCTTTTTATTTATCTGACTAACCGTCATTGCAAATTACAACTACTTACTGCGTTTTACCGCTAGGTGAGCCAGTGTTGTTAACGCTTGTTTGTATTCTGAGTCTGGAAGTACAGACAGCTCTGCAATCGCTTTGTCAGCTTCTTCGTACGCCTTCTGTGTGGTGTACTCTAGTGAGCCTGTTGCTTTCATCGCGGCAAGGATATCGTCAAGCTTCTCCATACCGTTAGAATGTTCAATTGCTTCACGGATCATGCTTGCTTGTTCTGGAGTACCATTATGCATGGCGTAAAGTAGTGGCAGAGTCGGCTTCCCTTCTGCAAGGTCATCACCTACGTTCTTACCCATCTCTTTGCCGTCAGCGGTGTAGTCCATAACATCGTCAATCAACTGGAAAGCAGTACCAAGGTATTTACCGTAGTTCTGCATTGCCGTTTCGACTTCAGGTGACGATTCAGTCAGGATAGCGCCAATTTGTGTCGCAGCTTCAAACAGACGTGCTGTTTTCGAGTAGATCACCTGCATGTAGCTTTCTTCAGTGGTATTTGGATCGTTGCAGTTCATTAGCTGCTGAACTTCACCCTCTGCGATCACATTTACCGCTTCACTCATCAACTCAAGGATCCTTAGTGATCCTAGCTTTGTCATCATTTGGAATGAGCGAGTATAGATAAAGTCACCAACCAAAACGCTAGCAGCGTTACCAAAGGCTGCATTCGCTGTTGCTTTACCGCGACGCATGTCTGACTCATCAACCACATCGTCATGCAACAAAGTCGCTGTATGGATGAATTCGATAAAGGCTGCTGAGGTGGTGTGAGCTTCACCTTGATAGCCAAGAGCACGAGCTGATAAAAGAGCAAGCAAAGGGCGAAGGCGCTTGCCGCCACCGCTCACGATATAAAAACCAAGTTGGTTGATTAAACTTACGTCAGAATTAAGTTGGGCTTGAATTGTTTCATTCACTTTTGCCATATCATTGGCAGTAAGCGCTTGGATAGCTTTAAAATCCATTGTTCATCCGGCTAAAGTTAGACCCTGTAAGGCTTATACGTTGTATTAATTGTTGAATAATACACTAAAAAACGTTGATTAATACATCGCTTAAGGGCATGATTGCCGCACTTTTCTTTGGCGAACAGGTTTTCGCCAATTTTTTAAAAATATGGCTTGTCAAAGGCGTATCTTCTCTGTAGAATCTGCGCCCTATTGATGATTAGTTTAGCGCACACCCAAATGAGGCTGTGCGGAAAAAGCGGAGTAAAATATGTACGCTGTTTTCCAATCTGGTGGTAAACAACACCGTGTAAGCGAAGGTCAAACTCTTCGTTTAGAGAAATTAGACGTTGAAACTGGTGCAACTGTTGAATTTGATAAAGTTCTTCTTGTTGCTAACGGTGAGGAAATCACTGTTGGTGCACCTCTTGTTGAAGGTGGTAAGGTTACTGCGGAAGTAGTACAACACGGTCGTGGCGATAAAGTTAAAATCGTTAAGTTCCGTCGTCGTAAGCACTCTCGTAAGCAAGCTGGCCACCGTCAGTGGTTCACTGAAGTGAAAATCACTGGCATTAACGCTTAAGTTATAGGAGAGTTTAACAATGGCACACAAAAAAGCTGGCGGTTCTACTCGTAACGGCCGCGATTCAGAAAGCAAACGTCTTGGTGTAAAGCGTTTCGGTGGTGAATCTGTTCTTGCAGGTAACATCATCGTTCGTCAACGTGGTACTAAGTTCCACGCTGGTACTAACGTAGGTATCGGTAAAGACCACACTCTTTTCGCTCTTACTGAAGGTAAAGTGAAATTCGAAGTGAAAGGTCCTAAAAACCGTAAATTCGTTAGCATCGATTCTGAGTAATTTCTCAGTCTCAAGATGAATTTAAAAGCCCTGCCGATTAGGCGGGGTTTTTTATTTATAGTGAGATTAAAAATGAAAGCGAGAATAAAAAAGCAGGCGCTCTTGCTACGTGTACAGCAAAGAACCCCTCCTTATTTGTTCCTTAGTTGCAGATAGACCCTAGATCTTAGGTGATCGATCTAAATACGGATCTGCTAGAATTTATATCATTCTTTAATGAGTGGTACGCAACGCAAAGTGCGGAGTTAAAAATGAAATTCGTTGATGAAGCGGTAGTAAAAGTAGAAGCCGGTGATGGTGGTAATGGTACAGTAAGTTTTTGGCGCGAGAAATTCGTAGCGAAAGGCGGCCCTGACGGCGGTGATGGCGGTGATGGTGGTGATGTTTATATCCAAGCGGATGAAAACCTGAACACACTGATCGATTACCGTTTCCAACGTTTTTACAATGCAGAGCGTGGTGAGAATGGCCGCGGTGGTAACTGTACTGGTAAGCGTGGTAAAGACATCACATTGAAAGTACCAGTAGGTACTCGCGCCGTTGATATCCACACCAATGAAATCGTGGCTGAAGTTGCTGAGCACGGCAAAAAGGTTATGGTAGCGAAAGGTGGTTGGCACGGTCTTGGTAACACGCGTTTTAAATCGTCTGTTAACCGCGCTCCTCGTCAAAAGACCATGGGTACTAAGGGTGAGGTTCGTGAACTTCGTCTAGAGCTACTACTGCTTGCTGATGTAGGTATGCTAGGCCTTCCAAACGCTGGTAAGTCTACCTTCATTCGTTCTGTTTCTGCAGCGAAGCCAAAAGTAGCAGACTATCCGTTTACGACACTTATCCCAAGCCTGGGTGTAGTAAGTGTGGTTCCTGAGAAGAGCTTCGTGGTTGCCGATATCCCTGGCCTAATTGAAGGTGCAGCGGATGGTGCAGGCCTAGGTATTCGCTTCTTGAAGCACCTTGAGCGTTGTCGTGTGCTACTGCACATGATCGATATCATGCCAATTGATCAATCGGATCCAATTCAGAATGCACTGACGATCATCGACGAGCTTGAACAGTACAGTGAAAAAGTGGCTCAGAAGCCTCGCTGGTTGGTATTCAACAAAGTTGATCTAATGCCTGAGGAAGAAGCACAAGAGAAGATCCAAGAGATTATTGATGCTCTAGGTTGGGAAGGCGAATACTTCCAAATCTCTGCTGTGAACAAACTCGGTACTAAAGATCTTTGTTACAAGCTGGCTGACTTCATGGAAAATCTACCTCGCGAAGAGGAAGAAGTGACTGAAGAAGAGAAAGTCGACTTCATGTGGGATGATTACCATAAAGACGCGATGAGCGGCAAAGATGTAGTGACTGACGACGATTGGGATGATTGGGACGACGAAGAAGATGACGGTCACGTTATCTACGTTCGTGACTAATTGAGCCAATTAGATAAAAACCGCAATTAATATTGCGGTTTTTTTGTATCTAAATCATGAATCGGTGATGATGAATCAGGCAAAATTTACCTCTTAAGTATTAACGCCAATGGGAAGGAAATCATGGCATCAAAACAACGAGCGATATCTCGACTGGTCGCTCAATCTGGACAAATGTTACTGGCGCACGGCGCTGAGAGTACGCTGGTTGGCGACATCATGCGCCGCATAGGCATTGCATGTGGTGTCAATGAGGTGGAGGTTGCTCTGTCTGCTAACGCTCTAGTGGTCACTACAGTCATGGGTGATCACTGTATTACTACGACTCGAAGCTGTGCTGATCGTGGTATCAACATGCAGGTGATTACCGATATCCAACGAATCTGCATCATGATGGAAAAAGGGATACTTGATTCTGATCTCGCACAGAAGAAGATTAACGATATCAGCCCTGAGCGCTACAACCGTTGGTTAGTTGTAGTGATGATAGGCCTATCTTGTGCTTCTTTCAGTCGTTTAGCTGGGGGCGATTGGCATGTGTTTATGATGACCTTTATCGCCTCTGCTTGCGGCATGATTGTTCGTCAAGAGATCGGTCATCGACACTTTAACCCTCTTCTTAATTTTGCTGTCACGGCCTTTGTCACCACGGCAATCTCCGCTCAAGCCGTTCTGTTCGATATTGGCGGCCAACCCACTATTGTAATGGCTTCTTCGGTGTTGATGCTGGTGCCCGGTTTTCCGTTGATCAACTCCGTCGCAGACATGCTGAAAGGTCACATTAATATGGGGCTTGCTCGATTCACGATGGCGAGTTTACTGACGCTCGCGACTAGCCTTGGCATTGTGGCTGCAATGAGCTTGTCTGGAGTATGGGGGTGGGCTGGATAATGTTAGAGTTATTATTAGGGCTAGCAAATGATATGTTTTTTGCTGCCATTCCCGCTGTTGGCTTTGCACTTGTTTTTAATGTTCCACAACGAGCGCTCGTTTATTGTGCTCTGGGGGGAGCCATTGGCCACGGAAGCCGCTATCTGATGATGCATTTTGGTGTTCCTATTGAGTGGGCAACGTTTTTTGCTGCAACGCTTGTCGGCATGATTGGTGTGCATTGGTCGCACAAACTGTTGGCTCACCCTAAGGTGTTTACGGTAGCCGCTCTTATCCCAATGGTGCCGGGGGTCTTTGCCTTCAAGGCGATGATCGCCATGGTAGAGATAAACAATATAGGCTACACGCCTGAGCTAGTAGCCATGTTGATGGAGAACTTCCTCAAAGCGATGTTCATTATCGCGGGGTTAGCGATTGGCTTAGCAGTGCCAGGGCTGTTATTCTACCGCCGTAGACCTATCGTTTAGCCGATATTAATCCAATTCAGAGCAGGACCTCAGTAGATATGATCATCAGTATGATAGCGGCAATGGCAGACAATCGTGTCATTGGAAAAGACAATCAAATGCCTTGGCACCTTCCCGCTGATTTTGCGTGGTTTAAACGTTCGACAATGGGCAAACCTATTGTTATGGGACGCAAAACTTATGACTCAATTGGCCGCCCGCTACCAGGACGCTTGAATGTCGTGGTGAGCCGAGATGAAAACTTGAAAATTGATGGCGTCACTATGGCGACTTCGGTTGAACAAGCGTTAGAGTTGGTCGGCGATGTGGAAGAGGTGATGATTATTGGCGGCGGTTCTATTTACGCTCATTGTTTACCGAAAGCGCATAAGCTGTACCTAACCTATATTGATCTTGCTGTTGAAGGGGATACTCAGTTCCCTGATTGGGGAGAAGGTTGGACTCAAAGTTATTCTGAGCAGTTTACAGCTGATGAGAAAAACAAACACAATATGGAGTTTGTGATTCTCGAGCGCTAAGGTCTAAAGTTTGTAAATGCTTGCGCTATCTCACTCGTAGCGCAAGCTTCTTGTATCTCGTTTTTTATAGCGCTTTCTGAGTGAAGAACTTCTTATCTTCCCAGCGCAAAATCGTGAGCTCTCCTCCCCATACACACCCAGTGTCTAGACCAATGACATCTTTGCCTTGATAACCTTCCAGTGCTGCCCAATGACCGAACAATACGATTTTATCGAGCTTCTTACGTTGAGGTAGACTAAACCAAGGAATAAACTGGTCATCAGATACCTCTTTTGGTGGGAGTTTGCATCCCATATCCAAACGCCCATCCGGGAAGCAAAAACGCATGCGGGTAAAGCTGTTGATCGCATAGCGGTAGCGCTCGATTTTTTCTAAATCTTTGCTCCAGAGATCTGGGGTGTTGCTGTACATATTTTCAATCAGCCACGACCATTTGTCAGACTGGAGTAGTTTGCTTATTTTGTCGCTCTCTTTACGAGCTCGCTTGAGACTCCATTGAGGAGAAATGCCAGCATGCGCTATCACAAATTCGTCGTGCTCTTGCATGAGTGGCTGTTGTCGCAGCCAACTTAGTAGCTCTTCTTTGTCTGAGGCATCAAGAATCGGTTGAGTCTTGTCTTTTGCTTTAGCAGGGAATAAACCTTGAGATACGGCGAGCAGGTGTAAGTCATGATTACCTAACACTACCTTCGCAGAGCTGCCAAGATCGCGGATATATCTCAGTGTTTCTAATGACTTGGGGCCACGAGCGATCAAGTCTCCTGCCACCCATAAGGTGTCTGTGCTCGGGTTGAATTGGATCTGTTTAAGAAGCTGCTCTAACTCATCAAAGCAGCCTTGAATGTCTCCGACAATATAATTCGGCACGTTGTTTCCTGTTCAATCGAAGGGGGAGGGTTAGTTAAGAATATTGGGGATAGCTAAGCGAAACGGTTCGATCTCAGTAATAAATTCAGCCCCTTTACTGTCCGTCATGACGTAATGTCCTTGCATTACTCCGACAGGGGTTTCGATGACGGTACCACTGGTATACGTATATTCGTCGCTGGATTCAATAACGGGCTGCTGACCAACCACACCGTCTCCCTCAATAGAGAGCTGCTTGCCGTTAGAGTCAGTGATCAACCAGCGCCGAGAGAGTAACTGAACTGTCTCTTGGCTGAGGTTCTTGATAGTGATGATATAGGCGAAGACATAGCGGTTTTTAGTCGGCTCTGATTGGTCTTCTATGTATTTAGAGTGGACTTGGCACTTAATACAAGGCGTTGATACATCCATATTCGCACCTTTTTGTTATTGTTCAATCTAGAGTATTACATAAAAAAGAGGCTCCTAACCGCAGCTAGGAGCCTTTTTGTTTATTTTGTCGCGTTGTGGTTGTCGTATAACCAGTTCGCCATATCCACGAACTGTACCAGAGTGAGGTTCTCTGGTCGCATGCTCGGGTTGATATCCAGCTCTTCAAGAACTTCTTTGCTGATCAGCGACTTGTAGCAGTTACGTACCGTTTTACGACGCTGGTTAAAGCCTTCACGGCATACGCGGTCTAGCCATTTCAGGTCTTTCGCTGGGTATGGAAGCTCTTCGTATGGTTGAAGACGAACCACTGCCGAATCTACTTTCGGTGGCGGAACGAATGCTGTTGGCGGCACTTCAAGTACTGGCGTAACCTTACAGTAGTACTGAGCCATAACTGTTAAACGGCCGTAAGCTTTGCTGCCTGGTCCAGCGGCTAGACGGTTCACCACCTCTTTTTGAAGCATAAAGTGCATGTCTTTAATGTCTTTATGGAATTCAAAAAGGTGGAACATTAACGGCGTAGAAATATTGTACGGCAGGTTACCGAAGATACGCAGTTTATTGTTTGGCTTAACTAGCTGATCGAAGTCGAATTTCATCGCATCGCCTTCGTGGATAGTCAGTTTATCTGCTAGGTCTGGATGAGTGCGTAGGCGTTCTGCTAGATCTCTATCGAGCTCAATCACGGTGAACTTGTCGACAAGTTTGCCAACTGGCTCTGTGATCGCACCGAGACCCGGACCAATCTCTACTAGGTTTTGACCTGGTAGTGGATTGATGCTCGATACGATTCCGTCAATAATGTACGGATCGTTTAGGAAGTTTTGACCAAAACGTTTACGCGCTTTGTGCCCTAAGTGGACATCATTTCTCATTGTTTTTTCTCTACTAATTCAATGGCGTGCGTGAGCGCTGTTCTAAAGCTCCCTGTATCAGCTTGGCCTTTCCCTGCCAAATCTAAGGCGGTACCATGATCGACAGATGTACGAATAAATGGCAAGCCAAGCGTGATATTCACTGAGCGACCAAAGCCTTTGTATTTTAGTACAGGCAGAACTTGGTCGTGATACATACCTAAAACAGCATCTGCATCTTGCAAATATTTTTCATTGAAAATGGTGTCTGCTGGTAATGGACCAATCAGGTTTATGCCATCTTCCTGGCGAATTTTTTCGAGTGTTGGGGTGATGGTTTCAATCTCTTCACGCCCTAAACAGCCATCTTCACCAGCATGTGGGTTTAGGCCACACACATAAATGTTAGGTTTCTCAATCGCAAATTTCTCAACAAGATCTTTATTTAAAATCGCGATGATTTGCGCAAGCCTGTCTTCTGTGACGGCTTGGGAAACATAAGCCAAAGGGATATGGGTTGTGACAAGCGCAACTCGTAAACCTTCAGTTGCCAACATCATTACTACAAGTGGAGTGTTGGACTTTTCAGCAAAAAACTCAGTGTGGCCACTAAATGCGACGCCAGCACGGTTAATTACTCCCTTGTGAACAGGGCCGGTGACAATAGCATCAAATTCATTATTCATACAGCCCATTGCGGCAGTTTCTAATGTATTTAATACATAATGACCGTTAGCTTCGTTAAGCGTACCAGCAATCGTAGGTTCTGTCATAGGAATGTGATTAACTACCAAGGTGCCAGCTTGCTGAGGTTGAGGTGCTTCATCGCTATTGTAGTCGAGTAACACAACATCTAAATTGAGCAGCTTCGCACGCTCTGCCAGCATCTGTTTATCAGCACACACCACCAACTGATGTGGCCAACTCTCTTGGGAGAGAGCCAGCACTAAATCTGGTCCGATACCGGCAGGTTCCCCCGCCGTGACCGCAATTCTTCTAGTTGTCATCTTGCTCTTCCTCAATCATCTCTACAAAAGCGCTCGCGCGAATCTCTTGTAGCCAAGCACCAGCTTCTTCGTTGAACTTACGATTGAATAGAATTTGGTATGCCTTATTTTTAAGTGCTGAGTCGGTACGGTCTACTTCACGGCGGTCAAGAACTTCAACGATATGCCAACCGTGAACGGTTTTAAATGGAGCACTGATATCGCCTTCTGGAAGAGTCTCAACTTGGTGTTTGAACTCAGGCACGTAGAGATCTGGAGTTTGGTAACCCAGTTCACCGTTTTGAACTGCTGAGCCAGGATCTTGGCTGTATTGTTGTGCTAGTTCACCAAAGGTCGCTTCACCAGCTTGAACGCGGCGCGTAATGTCTAGCAATAGTTCTTGCGCACCTTCGTCGCTCAAGATAACCGTTGGCTTCACTAGGATGTGTCGCGCATTTACTTCGGTGACAGCAACGGTTTCTAGGCCTTTCACATCTTCAATTTTTAGAATATGGAAACCGACACCACTTCGGAATGGACCTATGATGCTGCCTTTATTCTGAAGTTTGATTTGGTCTGCAAAGATTGTAGGCATCTCTTCTTTACGCATCCAACCCCAATCACCGCCTTGCAGTGCTTTAGGACCTTTTGAGTAAGTGTAGGCCATGGTGCTGAAATCTTTACCTGAGTTCAGTTCTTCAACAAGCTCATTGGCTTGTGCTTCTAGCTCTTCTTTGGTCTGGTCATCGTTAAAGCGAAGCTGGATGTGACCAATTTTGTATTGAACTGTTGCATTGGTTTCTTGCGCTAGGATGTCTGCTAAGTTGTCGACTTCCGCAGGTAGGATATTGATTCGACGACGTACCAGAGCGTTTCGTGCTTCGCTCGCGGCAATCTCTTTTCTTACTTGTTCGCGGAACGCGTTGTAACTTAGGCCTTCTTCAGCGACTGAAGCGGTAAGTTGCTCAACGGTCTGGTTGTTATCTTTAGCGATACCTGCGATGGCTTGATCAAGGCGGCTATCATCGATACGTACACCAATGCGTTCTGCTTCTTGAGTTTGAATGGTGTCAATGATCAGCTTCTCTAATACCTGATCCTTTAGCACCTCTTGAGAAGGCAGAGTTTGTCCGCTTTTCTTAGCATTAGCTCGCAGTGTTTTCATCGAGGTATCGATATCGCTTTGTAGGATAACGCCCTCATTTACAATGACTTTTACTTTGTCCAGTTCTACTGGCGCTGCATGGCTAACTGAAACAGTACAAGCAGTAGCAAGCGCGATTAATGTGTGTTTCCACAGTGTCATGTGTTGTCCTTTCTATTTACTGGCTTGAGCCAATAAAATCTAAATTAATTGTTTAAGAAGAATGGTCGGCCGTACTCAAGTGAGTTTCCTGAGCTGTCAAAATCAGTCGTGTTCGAGCCTGTGCCTGCTGCTGTGCCGAAACCAACAATACCGAAGTTAATACTAAAGTTGTTCTCATATACCGGGTCTGCATTCGGATTTGCATACCCTTGATCGGTCGTCCAGCTTCTCAGCTCGTTGCTGTAGGTGACACCTACGTACCAACAGTCATCTTTGTAGCGAAGGTTTGCTAGCCATTCGATGGCGATATTCTCATTCATATCATGATAGTACTGGGCACTGGCGTACCACTTTGGAGAAAATTGATAACCAGTAACTAAGCCAGCTTGTGAGATGCCATCACGGGTAATTTCATCGATATTGGTAATCGTATCGCTGACATTATCTTCGATATATTCTCTAGTAACGTAGCGGTAGTTAGCCTGTACAAAGCCGTTTTCATCAATTCGGTATTCGACAGTACTGTTGGCCAATTGCATGTCGCCGTCGTCAATGTCGTATTGAACACCACCGTGATAGAAGAGGTAATCATCATAGTTGAAGTCGATTTCGACCGCCCATGATGAGTAGTTTGTTTGCCCTTCTTCAGTGGTCGAAGCGCCTGGATTTTTAGTCTTTTTATCAATGAAGAATATTTGACCAAAAGAGATGTTTAGGCGCTCTTTGTACTCGTCGTCAAAGAAACGCGAAGAAGCGCCATAACTTAACTGGTTTGCAGCAGCGATACGGTCAACACCACTGTATTTGCGACTACGGAATAGTCCATAGTAGTCAGTTTGCAAGAGTGTAGTATCGTACAGACCGATCTCACTTTGATCTTGTTTTGGCACGTACAAGTACTGAATTTGTGGCTCAAGGGTTTGTGTATACCCTGTCAGGTAAGTGGTATCACGCTCAAGAACGATGCCTGCATGGCTTCGAAATTCAGGAATAACTCTACTCGCTGTATCCGTTAAATCAGGGTTAGCGGCTAAGATATTGCTATCTAAGTCCTGATCGTAATAAGTACCGAGTAGTCTAGCTTCTGTTGTCCAAGAGCCCCACGTTGTGCTTAGTGGTACTTTTATGCCTGGCTCCACGTGAACGCGCGTTGCAGACGGTTTATTGTTCGCATCTGTATCAAAACGTGAGATATGACTGATGACATCCATCTCAACCGTATCCCAAAGTAGTGGGGCATAATAATTGAACTTAAGCTGTGGCATTAAGCGGTAAGGTTGGTTTTCACTATCAGTTAAGACTTGAAAGTCACGCACTGCTAGAGATGCATCCCAATTGAGGGCACGATAAGCAACTTCCCCTGATTGCATCAATTGACCATCTTCGCGATTACCGATGCTAGAGTCGACGTCGGTAAAGTAGTCAACATCACTTACCTTTGAGTAATCAACGTCAAATTTCCAAGCTTCTTTATAGATACCGTTAAACTCAAATTGACCGCCCCAGCGGCTGCCTTTTTCTTTGAATTTACTATCACTATCTAAATATTCGAATGTAAGTGCACTCTGACCAAACTGACTTAAATGACGAAATTCGTTGTTTAACTGAGTGCCACGCTCAGACATGTATTTCGCAGTGGTTTGAAGGTCGTAATTTGGTGCAATATTCCAGTAAAACGGTATTTCAGTTTCGAAACCATCGCTTGAGCCGTAAGAAAATGTTGGGTAAAGGAAACCGGTTTTACGACTCTCTCCGACTGGAACTGTTAGGTATGGTAGGTAGAAGACAGGAACGTCTAATACTTCGAAGCGAGGATTAATGAAGGTTGCACTCTCTTCGTCTTGATCAAGCTCGATATTCGAAGCTTTTAGGCGCCACGATTTGTCACCAGGAGGACAGGATGTAATCGTGCCATCTTCCAACTCATAAACAGCTTTACCTGTACGAGCAATGTACCTTGCATCACCGCGACCGGATTCACATAGCATCTGATACTGAGTATTTTCAAGTTCAAACTCATTGGTGGTGAGGTTGTTGGTCACTTTATCTGATGTGGCTTTGAACTGCCCGTCATTAAAAGTCACGTTTCCTTCTGCGACAACAATGTTCTCTTGCTGGTGTAATGTCACCGTCTCGGCTTCAATGGTCTTGATACCTTGAGTTACTTTTACAGACCCTGAGTAACTTGCTTTTTCACCATTGACGGCTTCTAGGCGATCGGCCTCGACGTATGCGGGTGCATTAAGGTCTGAATCTTCAGATGATGCGATCAAACATTGATCTGTAGAGGGCATTTCCTGCACACTATCATCAATTGTTGTTTCAGCTTGAGTTGTCGGCACAAATAACGCAGAGCTGATCGATGCGGCTAACAAGGTGCGGGAGAAACATTGCATGAAGTTGAACTATCCTGTGTCACTAGAAGGAGGGTTGATCTAGTATCAATCCAATTAATAAAGCTATGTCCTTATGATAAAGGAAATCTTAGCATTCAGCACCATAAGACAGCAGTACTCGAATAAAATTCATAGATAGAGAACACATAATGCAAATATTTGGCAAAATTTTGGGCGCTTTTTTTGGTTTCTTGTTTGGCGGACCCTTAGGCCTAATTTTTGGCCTATTTCTTGGTCATCAATTCGATAAAGCACGTCGTTTAAATCAGTCGGGCTTTAATACATCAGGGTTTGGCAGTGGGCCGAGTCAGGCTGAGAAGCAGCAAGAGTTCTTTAAAGCGGCATTCGCTGTGATGGGGCACGTTGCTAAGGCGAAAGGTCAAGTAACACGTGAAGAGATTCAACTCGCATCGACGATGATGGAGCGCATGAACCTTCATGGTGAGCAGCGTATTGCGGCTCAGAATGCCTTCCGAGAGGGTAAAGAGAGTGACTTCCCACTTAAAGAGACACTCGAGAGAGTTAAGATTTCCTCTGGTGGTCGCTTTGATTTGCTCCAATTCTTCCTTGAGTTACAAGTATCAGCGGCGTTTGCTGATGGAAGTTTGCACCCAAGTGAACGTCAAGTTCTACATAAGATTGCGCAGGGCCTTGGGTTTTCATCGGAGCAGTTAGAGCGTCGTCTACAAATGCAAGAAGCGGCCTTTCGTTTTCAACAGCAAGGTGGCAGCTTTGGTGGTGGTCATTATCAAGGTCAGTCTTCGGGCTGGCAGCAGGCTACTCAACAAGATCAGCTGGCCGATGCCTTTAAAGTGCTTGGTGTGAGCGAGTCGGCGGATGGTAAAGCGGTGAAGAAAGCTTACCGTAAACTAATGAATGAACACCACCCAGATAAATTAATGGCTAAGGGCTTACCGCCTGAAATGATGAATGTCGCCAAAGAAAAATCTCAGGAAATTCAAAATGCTTACGATCTGATTAAGAAGGTCAAAGGCTTCAAGTAATATTGATAGAGTCGCTAAGGTTAGCGGCTCTTTTTATTTAAAGGATTGAATATGACAGTTGGTTATCAAGACGTTTTAGTATTCTGGTTTGACGAATTAACGCCTCAAGATTGGTTTAATGGCGGTGACGATATTGATCAGTTAATAAAAGAGCGCTTTGCTCAGGTCCATTCAGCTGCGGCACAAGGCGAGCTTTATACATGGCGTGATAGTGCGTTAGGGCGTTTGGCAGAGATCATAGTATTAGACCAATTTTCAAGAAACATTGCTCGCGATACATCACAGGCATTCGCTGCGGATCCGATGGCATTAGTGCTTGCACAAGAAGCTGTAGCAGGTGGTTACGATCACCAACTTAACGACCAACAAAAAAGCTTCTTATACATGCCATATATGCACAGTGAGTCGTTGGTGATTCATGAACAAGCTGTTGAGCTATTTAGCCAAACGGGTTTGGAACATAACCTTGATTTTGAGTTTAAACATAAGGTGATCATAGAGAAGTTTGGTCGCTACCCACACCGTAATCAAATACTTGGGCGCGTTTCAACGGAAGAAGAGCTCGTGTTTCTGCAACAGCCGGGCTCTAGCTTTTAGCCTTGCTTGTTAGCTATAGGCTCAAGAGTAAGTTGTAAAATGCTTACTCTTGAGCTCGTACACAAATAGTGTCTATTTACTTGGCTTGGTTGAGTGCCCAATCATACTCGTAATCGATGTTGTTCACGTTTGATAGCGGTTGAGTACGATACTGATTGAGATGCTCAATGAGCTGCGCTTGAGTTCCAAAGTCAGCGATAAACCAGTCATAAATAGAAGAGAGTTGTAATTTATTCTTTTGCGCCAACACCCCTTTGTCACTGTTCACAAACTCGCGTGCAGCCTGTTCCAGTAGTGCCTCGGTATTTTCAGCAGTAAAAGCCTTGGCTTGTAGGTTGGGGCAACCTAAGCTTGCGCAGTTGACTGCGTAATGTGTTCTTGGATCTTGCCAGATAGGGCGCAAGATGCGGTGTTCGATATCATTCAGTGTCAGATCTTTTCCGTTGATGGTAATGACTTCATCTCCCCATGGTCCAAAGCTAAATAGACCACCCAGTTTTGTGATCGATTTTATTGGATAGGCGTCTAGAATCAGATCTATCGTGATCGCATTGTATAGGTTGACCCAATAAGCATATTGCTCGGCTTGAGAGAATTGTCGTGGGTCGACTTTCGCGAGTTGACCAATATATTGTTTCAGCTGGGAGTTGTCATTGGAGGTAACGGCTTGGTAGCGAATGAGATGATTTTCCCCTTCTACAACAAGATAGTTATCAAGAAATTGTTGCCAAGTAGCGTGAGAAATCGTGCTGCTGTTAGACTCGTTGCTTTGATTCCAATATGGCCAGAGTTCTGACTTTGGTGCTGAGAAAGCGAGTGTAGAAAAGAGTAGGCTGATAATTAGAAGTAGGTTTTTCATAAATGTTCTCCCCAATGACATCTATAAGACCTCGGTCGTGCTGATTTTCTTTCAATATAGGGCTACAAAATATAGAAATAAAAAAGGTTGGCATTAGCCAACCTTTGAGTTTGTTTCAATCGCAATCTTCTATTTCAAGAAGCTTGGAATCTTGGATTCATAAGCAGAGATTTTCTCTTCGTGTTGCAGAGTTAAACCAATGTTATCTAGGCCGTTTAGTAGACAGTGACGACGGAATTCGTCGATTTCGAAGCCGTACTCTTTGCCGTTAGCGCGAACAACATTTGCTTCTAAGTCTACCTCAACTTCAGCACCCTCATTCGCTTCAACGTACTGGAAGATCTCATCGACCTCTTGCTCAGTTAGACGTACTGGCACCATCTGGTTGTTGATGGAGTTACCATAGAAAATATCGGCGAAGCTCGGTGCAATCATCGCTTTAATACCGTAATCCGCTAGTGCCCAAGGTGCGTGTTCACGTGAAGAGCCACAACCGAAGTTTTCACGAGCCAATAAAATAGAAGCGCCTTGGTAGCGTGGTGCGTTCATTACAAACTCTGGGTTTGGTTGCTGGCCCGCGTCATCTAGGAAACGCCAATCATGGAAAAGGTGTTTACCAAAGCCTAAGCGCGATACTTTTTGTAGGAACTGCTTTGGAATGATGGCATCGGTATCAACGTTCGCAGCATCTAGAGGAACGACTAAACCAGTGTGTTGTTTGAAACCTGACATGTTAAATCCTCTAAATTAAAGTTCACGAATATCGACGAAGTGGCCCGCGATTGCAGCCGCCGCGGCCATTGCCGGGCTAACTAGATGCGTACGACCATCACGGCCTTGGCGACCTTCGAAGTTACGGTTAGACGTTGAAGCACAACGTTCTTGAGGACCTAAGCGGTCATTGTTCATTGCAAGACACATAGAACAACCAGGTAGACGCCATTCAAAACCAGCTTCTTTAAAGATAACATCCAACCCTTCAGCTTCAGCTTGTGCTTTAACTTGTTCAGAGCCAGGAACGATCAGAGCTTGTACATGAGATGCGACTTTACGGCCCTTTGCGACAGCGGCCGCTGCACGCATGTCTTCAATTCGAGAGTTAGTACAAGAGCCAACGAATACTTTATCAACGTTGTAGTCAGATAGAGACTTACCCGCTTCCAATCCCATGTAAGCCAAAGCTTTTTCTGCAGATGCTTTTTCAACAGGATCAGAGAAGCTGTCTGGCGATGGGATAGGGGTATCAACCGAGATAACTTGGCCTGGGTTAGTACCCCAAGTCACTTGTGGTTTGATGTCCGCAGCATTTAGCGTAACAACCGCATCAAACTCTGCATCGTCATCGGTTTTCAGTGTGTTCCAGTACTCAACAGCTGCGTCAAAATCATCACCCTGTGGCGAGAATTTACGGCCTTTGATGTATTCGTATGTGGTTTCGTCTGGCGCGATAAGACCTGCTTTTGCACCTAGCTCAATCGCCATGTTACATACCGTCATACGACCTTCCATCGTAAGATCGGTAATTGCTTCACCGCAGAACTCAACAACATAGCCTGTACCGCCAGCAGCCGTTGTTTCACCGATGATCGCCAATACGATATCTTTCGCAGTAATGCCTGGAGCGACTTTGCCTTTTACTTCGATCTTCATGGTTTTAGCACGAGCTTGCTTTAGCGTTTGAGTTGCTAGAACGTGCTCTACTTCTGAAGTACCGATACCAAAGGCTAGTGAACCAAATGCGCCGTGTGTTGCTGTGTGTGAGTCACCACAAACGATAGTCATGCCCGGTAGGGTAATACCTAGCTCTGGGCCCATTACGTGCACAATACCTTGGTATTTGTGGTTCAAATCGTAAAGCGTCACGCCAAATTCTTCACAGTTTTTCGATAGCGTTTCCATCTGGATACGAGCCATCTCACCTGATGCATTGATGTCTTTGGTTTGAGTTGAAACGTTGTGATCCATTGTCGCGAAAGTCTTACTGACTTGGCGAACTTTACGTCCCTTTTCACGAAGGCCATCGAAGGCTTGTGGTGAGGTTACTTCGTGTACTAGGTGGCGGTCGATGTATAGGATTGGGTTTTCACCCTCAGCTGCAACGGCAACGTGTGCGTCGTAGACTTTTTCGTATAAGGTTTTGGCTTGCTGGTTTGTAGACATAGCTTGTTCTTCCTTGGGAGCATTAATCCCAGTGCTTATTTCAGCTCACCACTTTGCAGTCAGTGAGCCGATATTGTTCTTATAGAGTGTTACGTGATCTTAAGCTTCTAGAATGTACTGTGCGATCTTATCGCCCATCTCTGAAGTGGTTAGTGCTGGTTTGTCGCCAGCAAGATCAGCAGTTAATTCACCTGCAGATAGCGCTTTTGATACGGCAGTCTCAATCGCTTGTGCTGCCTCTTCTTCACCTAGGCTGTAGCGCAGCATTAATGCTGCAGATAGGATTTGAGCAACTGGGTTAGCGATGTTTTTGCCTGCGATGTCTGGTGCACTGCCGCCTGCTGGTTCGTATAGACCAAAGTTGCTTTCGTTCAAGCTAGCAGAAGGTAGCATGCCCATTGAGCCTGTGATCATTGCACACTCATCTGAAATGATGTCACCAAAGATGTTTGAACAAAGCATCACGTCAAACTGAGACGGATCTTTGATAAGCTGCATCGTCGCGTTATCAATGTACATGTGGTTTAGCGTTACATCTGGGTAATCTTTTGCCACTTCTTCTACAACTTCACGCCATAGGATAGAGCTCTGTAGAACGTTCGCCTTATCAATTGAGTAAACGTTTTTATTACGTAGACGTGCCGATTCAAAAGCGATTTTTGCGATGCGCTCGATCTCGTAGCGGTGGTAAACCTCAGTATCAAACGCTTTTTCATTTGCGCCTTCACCTTCACGACCCTTTGGCTGACCAAAGTAGATACCGCCCGTTAATTCACGAACAACAACGATGTCGAAACCGCGGTCAGAGATGTCTGCACGAAGTGGTGAGAATGACTCTAGACCTTTATGGATCTGTGCTGGACGTAGGTTACAGAACAGTTGGAAGTGCTTACGTAGAGGAAGTAGGGCACCACGCTCTGGTTGGTCGTTTGGTGGAAGGTGTTCCCACTTAGGGCCACCAACAGAGCCAAACAATACCGCGTCAGACTCTTCACATCCTTTCACTGTCGATTCTGGTAGTGGACAACCGTGGTTATCGATCGCGATACCGCCAACATCATACTCTTCACGTGCAAAGCTAATTGCATGTTTCTTTTCGATAGCGTCTAACACTTTATGTGCTTGTTGCATTACTTCTGGGCCGATGCCATCGCCAGGTAGTACGGCAATTTTGTATGATTTGTCAGTCATGTTAATCCTTTAATTTCTTCGAGCTTGGAGGAGCGTTAATTTGTTTTCTGGCTCTCCCTTATAAGAGAACCAGAGAGTCATTCGATTTATACGGTTTCGATTCGTTGCTGTTTCATTTCAGCAATCGTGTCTGCACGTTGGATGCTATTGATTACATGCAATAGCGCTTGGCCAGATGCTTCTACGATATCGGTTGAAACGCCGGTACCGTGATATTTGCGACCTTTGTAGTTGGCGATAATGTCTGCTTGACCTAGGCCATCTTCACCTTCACCTTTTGCAGTAAGGTCGAACTTGTCTAGTACAATTTCGTAGCCAGTCAAACGGTAGATACATTGGTATAGCGCATCAACAGGGCCATTACCGACTGCCGCTTCACACTTCTCTTCATCACCACACTGCAGCTTGATGCTGGTGGTCGACATTACACTACCCGATTGAACGCTTAGGTAGTTCAATTTGTAGAAGTCGTCTTCGTCACGAAGGTTAGCGAAGTGCATCAAGGCTTCTAAGTCGTAATCGAATACTTGACCCTTGCGGTCAGCTAGCTTCAAGAAATCTTCATACAATGAATCTAGGTTATATTCGTTTTCTTGGTAACCCATTGCATCCATGTGGCTCTTAACTGCAGCACGGCCACTACGACTAGTTAGGTTCAATGCTTTGTTCTTAAGACCAATCGACTCTGGTGTCATGATCTCGTAGGTGTTTTTGTTCTTAAGCATGCCATCTTGGTGGATACCTGAAGAGTGACTAAAGGCGTTAGCACCGACAATCGCTTTGTTGTCTTGGATTGGCATGTGGCATAGCTGGCTCACTAGCTTACTGGTGCGGTGAATCTCTTCATGTTTAAGGCCAGTATGAACACCCAACAACTCTTGGCGCGTCTTGATGATCATTGCGATCTCTTCAAGAGAACAGTTACCTGCACGCTCACCAATACCGTTGATAGTACCTTCGACCTGACGAGCACCGGCTTGAACCGCTGCAATGGAGTTTGCGACAGACATACCAAGGTCATCATGACAGTGAACAGAGATGATCGCTTTGTCGATGTTTGGTACACGGTTGAATAGTGTTTGAATAATGCCACCGAATTCGTTTGGCACCGTGTAGCCTACAGTGTCTGGAATGTTGATGGTCTTAGCGCCAGCATCAATCGCGGCTTCCACCATACGACATAGGTTGTCAATGGGTGTACGACCAGCATCTTCACAAGAGAATTCAACATCATCAGTGTAGTTACGTGCATGTTTTACCGCTTTAACACCCATCTCAACCACGTCGTCGTAGCTACGGCGAAGCTTGTCTTGTACGTGAACCGTAGAAGTTGAGATAAAGGTATGAATACGAAATGCTTCAGCAACTTTCAAAGCCTCCGCAGCTGCATCAATATCTTTAGCAACGGCACGAGAAAGGGCACAAATACGGCTGTTTTTGATGTTCTTTGCGATAGTTTGCACCGACTCAAAGTCACCCGGAGAGGATACTGGGAAGCCAGCTTCGATAACGTCCACACCGAGTCTTTCAAGTGCATAAGCAATTTGTAACTTCTCTTTTACCGTCAGACTAGCAGCTAGAGCCTGCTCGCCATCTCGTAAAGTCGTATCAAAAATTATCACTTGATCGTTCATGGGTGCTTCCTTATATCGATATCGTATCGATTGCTATCCAAAATATTATTGAGAATGATGTTCTTTTAATGAGATTAGTTACAAAAAAACCCGCTTAGCGCGGGTTTTAATATTTGTGCAGTTCTTGACCCACAACTTACCCACGCGATTGGTTCACGATAAGGAGAAGTTTCAGCAGTCGAGAAAAAGAAAACGTCATTGCACAAATATCCGTAAATAAACTGTTAACACCATATTTACCGTAATTTATTCTGAGCGTCAAACGTGAAAATCCAATATCGGTGTGCATTGTGAGCTTTTTCATTTTGTTTGTGCTGATTTTGTATGTGTTTTTGGTGTTTAAATCTATTAATGTGCTATTTGGTCGTGCGGTTAGTTTATCGTTTGCATGATGTTTAGGTTATAACTTTGTACTAAATCTTTTTTACAGAGTGAATGACGGGAAAATAATTCTGGCTTAGCTTTAATTAATCAATTGATTAAATAGCGTGTAATTATTCTTCACCGCCCGCTTAAAAAGCACCCTATAATTAATCGTCTGATTAATTATAGGGTGAGCAGAGAGTGGGACGAAAAGCTGGACGACCGCAAAAGAATCGAGAGGTTCGGCAACTCTTGATTGAGCATGCAAGGGATCTGTTTGTAGTACAGCCATATGACAAGGTATCGACACGCCTTGTCGCCGAGCGTGCTGGCGTTAATATCGCAATGATTCGCTACTATTTTGGGAATAAAGCGGGATTATTTGAAGCGATGCTCCGTGAAACACTCCGCCCAATGCAAGTGCAGATGCAAAAGCTGATTGATGAAAGTAGTCACGATAATTTTTTAGATCTAATGCGTACTTACTACCGAGAAATGGTCAAGGTTCCCCGATTTCCGCGTTTGATTGCTCAAGTGATGAATATGCCACCTTCAGAAACTCAACGGGAATTGCTTGAAAAAGTGTTTCTAGATGTCGCGAAGCCAGCGCAAGACATTATTTTCGAAAAGTTGGTTGAGCAAGGTGTTCTGCGCAAAGACAGAGATCCTAAATTATGTCGAGTGTCGTACATCAGTTTAATGGTGTTTCCATTTATTGCACCGCCACCATTGCTGGCTCTCCACGGTATTGAATTGAATGAAGAGTTCCTTAATAGCTTGATTGAGCACAATATAAAATTAATGAGCGAAGGCTTTTTGAATCCAGAAAACACCGCTATTTTGCAGGATAAGAATAATGAAGATTGGTAAGAAACTGCTGTTTTTCCCAGCGTTGGCCGTTGGTATTGTTGGTTTAGTGATTGCGATAAACCTTAAACCTGACTTACCTACTAAACCTGCCGATGATCGTGCTCGTTTAGTTGACGTACAAACACTTGAGCCAAAACTCATGGCTCCCTTGGCAATTGGCTTTGGTAAGGTGGTTCCAAAGGTTGAGTGGAAAGCCATTGCTGAAGTTACGGGTAAGATCGTTTTTCGTCATCCTGAGTTAGAGAAGGGTAAAGTGATCCCGGCTGGTACAGAGGTGCTCAAGATTGATCCTCTCGATTATGAACTCAAATTGACTCAAGCTCAGGCCGACCTTAAATCTTCTCAAACCTCTTTGGCTAAGCTGAATCAAGAAGAACAGAACTTAAACCAGACATTGAAAATCGAGAAAAATCGCTTGGTGATCAGTAACAAAGAGCTAAAGCGCAAACAAGATCTTCGCAAAAAAGGTCTCACTTCCCAGTCTGATGTTGATCTGCAAGAGCAGAGTGCGCTGTCGCAGCGAAAGTTAGTGCTCGATATCGAGAATCAAATCGCGCTTATGCCGGATGAGAAGAGAGTCGCTGAGGCGGTGATCAAGGTTAATGTTTCTAAGGTAAGAGAAGCTGAGCGTTCTTTGGAAAAAACCACCATTACGTTACCCAAAGCAATGCGTATCGCGCAGGTAGATATAGAGACTAATCAGGTGGTTAATCTCCAACAAACCATGTTCATTGCTCATGGGATCGATGTGATGGAGGTAGAGGCGCAGCTTTCGATTCATGATA
Source organism: Vibrio sp. Isolate30 (assembly GCF_022397975.1). Lineage (NCBI taxonomy): Bacteria > Pseudomonadati > Pseudomonadota > Gammaproteobacteria > Vibrionales > Vibrionaceae > Vibrio > Vibrio sp. Isolate30. Next base: position 202,662 of record NZ_JAKEUS010000005.1, on the reverse strand, counting down.
TGCAGACCTTGGCGTCGAGCTTAGGCGAGTTCACCCGTGATGAGTCCGGTATTCCTAACACCGATACCTCTGAGATCACCGCAACCATCGAACTTAATAGCGGCAATTTGAATGCTGCTTGGCCTGCACGTGTTGCTCGCATCAGTGAAACCGTTGACGAAAACCAAGCGACGGCAGGAGTGATTTTAGAAATCCAACAAGATTACGCACAACTTGAGCCGAGTAGTTTACCGCCTCTGGTTAATGGGATGTTCGTTAAGGCGCAAATTGAAGGGGCATCTAATTTAAGCTGGGTCGTGCCAGAGCGAGCATTGCATGGAGATACTGTTTATCTAATGAATAGTGAGCAGCGTCTGAAGATGGTCAAAGTTGAGGTGTTGTACCGCCGAGACAATCAAGTCGTGGTTATTGGCGCTCTCAATAACGGCGATAAGCTGATTCTTAACGATATTCTTCCGGCAATTGAAGGAATGTTGTTAAGAGAAACGGGTGATGAAGCAGTAACTGATGAGATCGTCATTGAGGAGATGCAGGAGAACGCCTCATGATCAAATTTTTCTCTCGCCACCCAACTGCCGCGAATTTGTTGATGCTCGGGTTGTTGGTTCTCGGCTTTACATCGCTCTCTACCATTAAGCGTGAAACCTTTCCCGAGTACGATCCGCCATACATCATGGCGGGGATCGCTTATCCTGGCGCTTCCCCTCAAGAGGTGGAGGAGAGCCTGTGTATCCGAATGGAAGACGCCGTTGATGGTTTAGCGAATATCGAAGAAACCCAATGTGAGGCCATCGAAGGAAGTGCGCGCCTGATCCTCAAGTTGAATGAGAAAGCCGATATTGGTCGTATGTTGGTGGATGTACAGACTCAGATTGATTCAATTAACGACTTTCCTTCAGAGATTGAATCCCCAGTAGTTCAAGAGCTAGATTGGAATGAGCCCGTGGTTGATGTAGCAATTACTGCAGACACCACTTGGCCTGAGCTTAAAGCTTATGCTGAGCAGCTAAAGCGCACCATGAAGCTAGATTATGATGTCTCTTTGGTTGAAGTGAGCGGCTTTTCTGATCATCAATATCGTGTCGAACTGGATACCCAAGCAATACGTCAATTGGGACTGACAGTGAATGACATCGCAGAGCAGATCGGGCGTCAGAACGTTAAGCTACCAAGCGGTAATGTTGAAACACCAGATAAAAACTTTCTGATTCGTTTTGATGAGCGTCGCGTAACACCACTTGAGCTCGAGAGTATCGTGGTTGGCTCTGCGCCAAATGGCTCTGTAATTCGTCTGCGAGACATTGCTGTAATCACAGACCGATTTGAATTGGATGAGCAAAAGGTCCTATTTGATGGTAAACCGTCGGCTCTGCTAAAGGTGAGCAAGAATAAAGAAGACGACGCACTGCGCATCAAAGAGCGCGTAACTCAATTTGTCGAAGATCAGAGCGCTATCGCCCCTGATGGCGTGACACTGCAAATGACCAATGACCTCTCCTCTGTACTTTGGGACCGTCTAACAATGATGGTACGGAACGGTTGGCAAGGGATTGTACTGGTGTTTGCCACCATGTGGTTGTTCTTCAGCTTACGCTACTCGTTTTGGGTTGCCGCGGGTCTACCCGTTGCGTTCTTAGGTGGTCTGTTCTTGATGGCGAATCTTGGGTTATCCATCAACATCATGTCACTGGTCGGCTTGTTAATGGCCATCGGTATTATGATGGATGACGCCATTGTGATCGCCGAATCGATAGCCTCGCACCTCGACCGAGGGCAAAAGGTCGATGACGCGGTCTACAACGGGGTGAAGAAAGTTCTGCCAGGCGTACTTTCTTCGTTCTTAACCACGGTGTGTATTTTTGGCAGCCTACTGTTCTTAGATGGTGAGATGGGTGCGGTTCTCAAAGCGGTGCCACAGGTTTTGATATTGGTGCTTTCGTTAAGCTTGATTGAAGCCTTTTTGATACTGCCAAACCATTTATCACATTCGCTACATAAAGAGAAAAAAGAGAAACCTGCGCTGCGCTTTAAAGTTGTCTTATTAGACAAGTTTGAAAACTTCCGCAATACCACTCTCATGAGCATGGTGGAGCGAGTGGTCGCTTTTCGATATGCCTTCATGGGAGGGGTAGTGAGCTTGCTGCTACTGGCTATTGCCTTGATTGCTGGCGGAATCGTTAAGTTCCAACCTTTTCCTGAGCTCGATGGTGATATTGCAGAGGCGCGCGTGATTTTGCCGCCGGGTGCATCGCTAGCGCAAACCGAGCGAGTAGTGGAACACATCGTCTCCTCAGCTGAGCGCTTGAACCTTAAATGGAGTGAAGAGGTTGAAGGTGGGAATACTTTGGTTGAGCACATTACCAGTCAGTTTAACGCCAATGCGGATGCCAATGAATCTGGTCCACACTTAGCGACGGTGCGTTTGGACTTACGTGGTGCTGAGAGCCGAAATACAGTCATCGACGACTTTATTGACGCTTGGCGTGAAGATGTAGGCGAGTTGGCCGACCCGATTTCTCTCGTCTTTAAACAACCGACTGTTGGACCGGGTGGGCGAGCCATTGAAATTCGAGCTAAGCATGATGATCTTCAATCGCTGAAAGCGGCCTCTATTGATATTCAAGCGTACTTGAATCAGTTTGATGGTGTGCATGGCGTGCTTGATGATATGCGAATGGGTAAAGAGGAGATCTTAGTTAAGCTAAGACCGGGGGCGGAGACTTACAACGTCAACGGGCAGATGATCGCTTCTCAGTTGCGTGCTGCGTTCTTTGGTCAAACTGCGGATGAGATTCAGGTAGGCGTTGAGAACATCTCAATTGAAGTGCGTTTGGATAAGCAGCAAGCGGGCGATGTTCAACAGTTGGCGAACTTCCCAATCATCACTTCAGACGGAAGCCAGATCCCGCTAGCCACGTTGGCGACACTCGACTTTCAACGAAACTACGTGCGAATCCAACGTATTGATGGTTTGCGTACCATTAGTATCTTTGGTGATGTGAATAATAAGAAAGCCAGCTCATCGGCTATCTTGGCACAGTTCCAGCGTGATGAGGCTCCTAAGCTATTGAAGAAATACCCAGGTCTTCGTTTCGACTTTGAAGGTGAGGCAAAAGATGCGGCTAAAACGGGGGCATCGATGGGTAAAGGTTTCTTACTGGGCTTGTTTGGTGTGTTTACCATACTGAGTTACCAATTCCGCAGCTACTTAGAACCTTTCGTGGTGATGCTAGCGATACCTTTAGCCTTTATCGGTGTTGTCGTTGGACACTGGCTGCTTGGGCATTCTTTGAGTATGCCAAGTATGATGGGCTTCGTTTCATTAGCTGGGATCGTGGTCAACGACTCGATACTCTTGGTGCAATATATCCGGCACCATGTGGATGAGGGCGATAGCGTGCATGACTCAGTAGTGAAGGCGAGTCGTGAGCGTTTCCGTGCTGTGTTCTTAACCTCGATGACTACTGCGGCAGGTCTGTTGCCTCTGCTTACGGAAACCAGTTTGCAGGCTCAGGTTATACAACCACTGGTGATTTCGATTGTGTTTGGTATCTTCGCTTCGACGCTACTGGTGCTGTTTATGATCCCTGCTGCCTATGCGATTTTGGCTGATTTTGGCTTGGTCAAGAAACACGAACCTCTCACTATCTAGTCGGTCGGGTGTAAACATCAAAAGCGGCGTTTTAGCCGCTTTCCTTTTATCTACAATTCATCAAAACGGGCGGTTGTTGCAACAGATGAAATGTTCATTTTTTATCCGCAAAATCGTCACCATATTGTCATTTCTAACTTCTAACTTAATCCCAAAGCAATGATAAGAGCTGAGGGAACACATGAGAACGATAGAACCAATTGTCCGCTGGGATGTGGCATTTTCTATGTTTTGCTTGAAGAGTCGTTATAGCAAGCAAACGGCGCAGATCAGTAAAGCGATATCCCATACTGGGGACGGGCACTTATACCTTTTGTTTGCTATTGCAGCACTGTTTTTAGATGAGCAAAGTGGCAAGGCGTTTCTTATGGTTGGCTTAGCGGCATTCGCCATTGAGTTGCCTATCTACTGGCTTGCAAAAAATACCATTAAGCGACGTCGCCCTGCCGAGTTCTCCTCATTCCTACACTCCTACATCGTGCCTTCAGATAAATACAGCCTGCCATCGGGGCATTCGGCCGCGGCTTTTGTTATGGCCACGGTTATTGGCCACTTTTACCCGCAGGTTTATTTACTGAGTCTTGTTTGGGCAAGTCTGATTGCGGGTTCGCGTATCTTGCTTGGCGTCCATTTCCTTACTGATGTTCTGATTGGGGCGGCACTTGGTGTTGCTTGCGCGAGTCTTGCGCTCAATGGACTGCTTTAAGTTTACAGATAATTTCTCTAATTCGAGAGTCTATAAAGGACCGAAAATGAAAATACTCTATGGTGTACAAGGGACAGGCAATGGTCATATTGCACGTGCGCGTGCGATGGCAAATGCATTGAAAGCGAAGAATGTGGATGTCGATTTCTTATTCTCTGGTCGAGAGGGGGATAAGTACTTTTCAATGGAAGCATTTGGTGATTACCAGACTCGCCATGGTTTAACCTTCTTTAGTGAACAGGGACAAGTGAAGTACGGCAAAACATTCTTCAAAAATAGTCTGTGGCGCTTTCGTCGTGAAATCGCCGAATTGGATCTCTCACATTACGATTTGGTCTTGAATGACTTTGAACCGGTATCGGCGTGGGCAGCCAAGAAGCAAAAAGTACCTTGTATTGGTATTAGTCATCAAAATGCCTTTAGGTTTGATGTGCCCAAAAAAGGAGGAAACTGGATAGAGCATTCAGTGATACAGCACTTTGCTCCAACTGAGCACTATATTGGATTGCATTGGTATCACTTTGAACAGCCAATCCTACCTCCGATTGTTCATACCTTGTCGAGCCGCGAAAAGGTATCCCCTGCAGAAGGCGCCGTGGATTTCAGCCTAGTGTATCTGCCATTTGAAGACATAGATGATGTGACCGACCTTTTGATTAAATTCATCTCTCATCAATTTGTCTGCTATCACCCAGATATTATTGAGCAGCGCACGGTTGAGAATATCGTATTTAAGCCGCTCAGCCATGATGGTTTTCAAGTCGACCTGCAAGCGTGTTCTGGCGTGATTGCAAATGGAGGTTTTGAACTCCCCTCTGAAGCGATGACTTTGGGGAAGAAGTTACTGCTTAAACCACTTGCGGGTCAGTTCGAACAACAGAGTAATGTGGCCACTCTAGAGGCCTTAGGTTTGGCTCAAACCATGACTTTTTTGGACCCTGCAACCACGCGTACTTGGTTAGGCGAAAAACAGGCGGAAATGGTCTCCTATCCCGACGTGGCAAGTGCGATTGTGGAGTGGATTTTAGCGAAAGATTGGCACTGTCAGGAGCAATTAAGAAGGCAGTTATGGGAGAAGGTTGATTTCCCGAGTTACGCTTCTATTACTTGATTCATAGGTGGGGTTTTTGAATGCCTTGCTCTATCAATTCATAGGCTCAATCATTTGTAACAAATGTAACTGAATGATTGAGCCGTCAAATAAGTCGTAAGAAAATCCCAAAATCCGCCTTTTTATGTTTTTTTATAAAACCATAAGTGCATGATATTAAATTAATAATTATTCAGTGAGGTAAAATAAAATTATTCTTTATCAATCTTGTTGGTAGCGTTCGATTGATTGGTTAATAGTAGATGTTATCCGAAACACATCGGCCAGATAAATATAAGAACTAGTGGTTATCTATTCCCACACTATTACAAATTTAACGCTGTCATACCGACAAGAGGCAACTTGAATGTTAGAGAAAAAAGACGCAATGAGTGCTATTGCAAGCTACCGAATGGAAAGCACACTTCGTGGAGTAGACCTAAACCTATTGACTGTTTTTGATGCTGTAATGCAAGAGCAAAATATTACCCGTGCAGCGCACAATTTGGGTATGTCTCAGCCTGCAGTAAGTAATGCTGTAGCACGTCTGAAAGTGATGTTTAACGACGAACTATTTATGCGTCAGGGTCGTGGTATTCAACCGACTCAACGTGCTCGTCAACTGTTTGGCCCAATCCGCCAAGCACTGCAACTAGTACGCAATGAACTACCAAGTTCTGTGTTCTCTCCAGAGTCGTCTTCTCGTCTGTTTAAGCTGGCTATCTGCAGCCCATGTGACATGCGTTTTGCTCCGAAGATTATGTCGACTATCAACGAACTTGCACCAAGTGTTCAACTGCACATGGACGCTGAGTTTGACCGCCAACTTTCAGAGCGCATGCGTTACCAAGAAATCGACTTTGTTATCGATTACGCTCGCTTTGATGAGCAAGGTTTCTCAAGCACAGAAATCTTCCAAGATGAGCTAGTGGTTGTTGCTTCAGCTTCACACCCTCGTATCAACGGTTCGGTAACGGCTTCTGAGCTTCTAGAAGAGAAGCACGCGAAACTGTCTCGCATTCATGGTCAGCGCAGCTTCTCTGAGCAAGCATACCGCGACCTAGACTGCACGCCTTACTATGAAGGTACTAGCCTAAGCAACGTACTATACGTAGTTGGCCAATCTGAACTCGTAACGATTGCACCTCGTTGGATGGTTGAGCACGCAGCAAATAAAGAGCAGCTACAGATTCTAGATTTCCCATTCGATAATGCGGCAATCTCAGGCTTCCTAAGCTGGCACGAATCAAGCGAGAAAGACAAAGGACACATTTGGTTACGAGATCAACTGATGATGATCTGTGGCGAAGTTGTAGCACTTAACTAATCGCTGAAAACCTTGATTTATAAGCCCTGAACTAGCTTGCTGGTTCGGGGCTTTTTTGTACCAGAGTGACGAGCGCCGTTCATTTTTTAAAGTTAGATGTACTATTACTGATAACTTTGAGCTCCATCAGTTGCCTTTTCCATGATCAGAGGTACACTTGTGCGCTCAAAAAAGCTTACAGGTGTAAGCCAAAGGTAAAGAGATGGCCAATTTAGATTTTCATATCGTAAAACGACTTCGCGAGCAGATTGCTCAGGGCGGCAACCGCACGGCTTTAAAGCATAAAGTTAATGATGTTTGGCAAGGCATTAGCTGGCAGCAATTTGGTGAACAGATCGATAAGCTGTCACTCGCACTATTGGCTCAAGGACTGAGAATCCAAGACAAAATCGGTATCTACTCAAACAACATGCCTCAATGGACTGTGGCAGATTTTGCAGCGCTACAAGCTCGTCTTGTAACTGTGCCGATTTACCCAACGAACACTGCAGCGCAGTCTTCCTACATTATTCAAAACGCAGACGTTAAAGTGCTTTTTGTTGGCGAGCAGCCACAGTTTGATGCAGCAATCAGCCTATTTGACGAGTGTGAACAGCTAGAAATCATCGTTGCAATGTCAGATGACATTGATACTCAAGCTTATGACTTTGCTATCTCTTGGCAAGAGTTCATCGAGCGAGGTCAACAGGCTCAGCAAGTTGAGTTAGACGCGCGCCTTGCCGATGCGAATATGGATGATCTGCTGACTCTTATCTATACCTCTGGTACGACTGGCCAACCGAAAGGTGTAATGCTGGACTACGCTAACATTGGCTCTCAGTTAGAAGGTCACGATGAGCGCTTAAGCCTAAGCAAAGAAGATGTTTCGCTCTGTTTCCTACCGCTATCTCACGTGTTTGAGCGTGCCTGGACTTTCTACGTCCTTTATAAAGGCGCTACTAACTGTTACCTACAAGACACAATGCAGGTGCGTGATGCACTGAGCGATGTGAAGCCAACGGTAATGTGTGCGGTTCCACGCTTTTACGAGAAGATCTTCTCAGCGATTCATGAGAAAGTATCGAAAGCACCACTGATTCGTAAGGTGCTCTTTACCTGGGCTGTGAACATGGGCGCTAAATTGGCGGCATGTCATCAAGAAGGTCGCACACCGTCTCTAATGTTGAAAAAGAGCCATGCATTAGCAGATAAGCTTGTGCTGTCTAAATTGCGTGCTCTGCTAGGTGGTAACATCAATTTCATGCCTTGTGGTGGTGCGAAGCTTGACGAAACTATTGGTCGCTTCTTCCACGCAATTGGCATCAACGTGAAGCTTGGTTACGGCATGACAGAAACCACAGCAACGGTTTCATGTTGGGATGATCGCTGCTTTAACCCGGATTCAATCGGTATGTCTATGCCGGGTGCTGAGGTGAAAATTGGCGAGCAGAACGAAATCTTAGTTCGTGGCCCAATGGTGATGCGCGGTTACTACAAAATGCCAGAAGAGACAGCTAAGACCTTTGATGAACACGGCTTCTTAAAGACTGGTGATGCGGGTCACTTCGATGAGAACGGTAACTTGTTCATCACTGATCGTATTAAAGAGTTGATGAAGACCTCTGGCGGTAAATACATTGCGCCACAAGTGGTTGAGGGTGCGATTGGTAAAGACCACTTTATCGAACAAATTGCCGTGATTGCTGATACACGTAAATTTGTTTCTGCGTTGATTGTTCCTTGTTATGACTCTCTGGAAGAGTATGCAAAAGAACTGAACATCAAGTACCACGATCGTGTTGAGCTGATTAAGCACCACCAGATTGTCGAGATGCTAGAAAAGCGCGTTAACGATCTACAGCAAGAATTGGCTAAGTTTGAGCAAGTGAAGAAATTCAAACTGTTACCAAAGGCTTTCTCTATGGACGATGGTGAACTAACACCAACTCAGAAATTGCGTCGTAAAGTGATTAACGATAAGTATCAAGACGAAATCGAAGAAATGTACACTGAAAAGCCGAAAGATAAGTAAGTTTATCTAAGTTAACTTTTTAGTTGTTTAAAAATCCCCCTAGTCGTACATGGTGACGGTTAGGGGGATTTTTTACGTCACGACATCAGGTAAATGTGCGAGAGAGCACATCTAGAACGGGGTGTTCACACTGAAAAAAGAGGGATTGTGAAATATTTAGAGTTTTTTTATTGAGTGGTGGTGGTGATTTGTTCTGACTTGGGAGTCATGAGTGGTGTTAGATGAGGTTTTCTTTCTAAAACATAGTTATATCGAATTATTGACTGTAGAAGGGTGTTAGACCCGATGATAATAAAACGTTACAGTTGTTTCGTACCACTGCTTATTGTTATCACGACGAGCAGTCATAGCCGAAAAAGTGGAAGTATTTCGAATTAGGCTACGAATAAGACCTAGACTATGTAAAAACCAGCCCCTTCGGCTTACCCAACTGAAGGAAACTGGTAAAGGAGAGCAATATGACAACTAAGCCAGAGTGCGCCCAATTATCCGGCGCGGAAATGGTAGTTCAGTCCCTAATTGAAGAAGGGGTTGAGCAGATCTTTGGTTATCCAGGCGGTTCCGTTTTGGATATCTACGATGCCCTGCACGCAAAAACAGACAAGATTAAACACGTATTAGTGCGCCACGAGCAAGCTGCAACGCATATGGCTGACGGCTACACGCGTTCAACTGGCAAGCCAGGGGTTGTACTAGTATGTTCAGGCCCGGGCGCGACCAATACCGTAACGGGTATTGCGACAGCGTACATGGACTCTATTCCAATGATCGTTATTTCAGGTAACGTGCCAAATAACTTAATTGGTAATGACGCCTTCCAAGAGTGTGATATCGTCGGTGTATCTCGTCCAATCGTAAAACACAGCTTCTTAGTGAAGAAAGCTGAAGATATCCCAGAGATCGTAAAAAAGGCCTTCTATATCTCGACCACTGGTCGACCTGGCCCAGTTGTGATTGACCTTCCTAAAGATGTACTTAATCCACAAATTAAGCTGCCGTACGAATATCCAGAAACGATTAAAATGCGTTCGTACAACCCGACCGTAACTGGTCATAAAGGACAGATTAAGAAAGCATTGAAAGCGCTTCTTGAAGCGAAGAAACCCGTTCTTTATGTCGGTGGTGGTGCCGTTATCTCTGAAGCGGATAAGCAGTTACTTAAACTTGCTGAGGCATTAAACCTGCCTGTTGTTAGTACGCTAATGGGATTAGGTGCCTTCCCAGGTACACATAAAAACTCGTTAGGCATGCTTGGTATGCATGGCCTTTACGAAGCTAATATGGCTATGCATAACGCAGATCTTATCTTTGGTGTTGGTGTTCGTTTTGATGACCGTACAACCAATAATCTTGAGAAGTACTGTCCAAACGCGAAGATCATGCACATCGATATCGATCCATCGTCGATCTCTAAAAACGTGAAAGTGGATCTGCCTATCGTAGGCTCTGCTGAGCGCGTACTTGAAAGCATGGTGAATCTGCTGATTGAGCAAGGTGGAACTAACGATGCAGAAGCGTTGGATGCATGGTGGGCTGAAATCAAAGTATGGCAAGATCGTAAATGTCTCGCCTATGAAAAATCGCCTGAGCGCATTAAACCTCAACAGGTTATCGAAACCCTGCATAAAGTGACCAATGGTGATGCGTATGTCGCTTCTGACGTAGGTCAGCACCAGATGTTCGCCGCGCTTTACTATCCATTTAATAAGCCGCGTCGTTGGATCAACTCAGGTGGTCTTGGCACTATGGGCTTTGGTCTACCTGCTGGTATGGGCGTTAAGTTTGCTAAGCCGGACGAAGAAGTTGTCGTCGTAACGGGTGATGGCAGTATTCAAATGAATATTCAAGAGCTATCAACAGCATTGCAATACAATATTCCGGTGAAAATCATTAACTTGAATAACCGTTTTTTAGGCATGGTGAAACAGTGGCAAGACATTGTTTATCAAGGCCGTCACTCAAACTCATACATGGACTCTGTGCCAGACTTTGCGGCTATTGCGGAAGCGTATGGTCACGTAGGTATGCGTATCTCTTCTCCTGACGAACTTGAATCAGGTTTAGAGAAAGCACTGGCAATGAAAGATCGCTTAGTATTTGTCGACATCAGTGTTGATGATACAGAGCACGTATACCCAATGCAGATCAAAGGCGAGGGTATGGATAACATGTGGCTAAGCAAAACGGAGAGAACATAGTATGAGACACATTATTTCGCTGTTAATGGAAAACCAACCGGGTGCACTGTCTCGAGTGGTTGGCTTGTTTTCTCAACGTGGTTACAACATTGAATCGCTCAACGTATCACCGACGGACGACCCAACGCTTTCACGTTTGAACGTCACCACTAACTCTGATGAGATGCAGCTAGAGCAGATCCAGAAGCAACTGCATAAGCTGATTGACGTACTTAAAGTACAAGAAGTTTCGGAGCTGGATCATATTGAGCGTGAGCTATTGATGGTTAAGGTGCGTGCGAGTGGTTTTGCTCGTGCAGAAGTGAAGCGTACCGCAGATATTTTCCGTGGTCAGATCGTTGATGTGACGGCTTCTCAATATACCGTTCAGATGGCGGGTACTAGTGAGAAGTTGGATGCGTTTATTCAAGCGTTGTCAGAAGTGACGGAAGTGCTTGAAGTTGCACGCAGTGGCGTGGTTGGAATTGCTCGTGGAGAGCGCTCTCTCAAAGCCTAACAAAATTGTATGATAGAAAGCCGCATTAAGTGCGGCTTTTTTATTTTGTTAATTTATAACAATGATATAATTCTCGCCATATTTACCCTATTTTGAGCAATTAATGAGAAATAAAAAAACAATCGCTACGCTTCTCGTTATTTGCGTCACCTTTTGTGCGGCTATTGGGTTGTACTATCAGCAGCGCTATCAAGATGTCAAAAAGCAAAGCTATCAAAGCACCGCTAAGCAAGCCCTTCATCAGCTTGTGTATGCTGAACGCGATTACAATGTATTGAAAGACCAACTGGTCTCTATGATGCAGCTGCTCAGCCACAGTCAAAGCTTGGTGGATTTTGCGACGTCTCCCTCCCTTGAAAACAAGAACCTGCTGGAAGAGGTTTGGCAGTCGGTATTAGTCAATCAAAGATGGTATACCCAGATTCACCTACTGGATATCGACGGCCATGAGAAGGTAAGAGTCAACTACTCATCGAGAACCGGCGTTGTTACTCTTCCAACCGACCTACAAGACAAGTCGGATTACGGCTATTTCCATTACGCACAAACTCTGGATGCTGAGGAGATTGGCGGGTGGGGAATTGAACTTGAAACGGAATATGGTGAGCTCTCTTATCCATACACACCTGTATTACGAGTGATCACTCCAGTACAAACACCTGAGCGCCGAGTTGGGTATTTGGTGATAAACCTCGATGTTTGGGGGCTGGCGTCGCGCTTAAACTTCTCTCCTGATTTTGATTTTCGTGCTGAAGTGGTGAACCAATATGGTTACTACATTGCGAGCCAAAACAAGAGCAAGCTGTTTGGTGATTCGATCCCTGAGCGTAAAGGGTTCAACCTTTCACAAATCGCCCCAAAAACTTGGCAGGCGATCTCTTCTGAGCGCATGGGTTACATGTTTGAAGACGGCAATCTATTTGCCTTCAACACCGTTGATCTTGCGCAGAAACAAAAGATGCACTTAGTGATTCAGTTGAGCTCACAGCAGTTATTAGAGAGAGCAGAGCGCGATCTCAATGACTTAGCGCACGAGCAATTGATCGTATTCTTTACCGTGATGGTGTTTGCTTTCCCTTTGGCCTATTTGGTAACCCATTACCGAAGACGTAACCTGGAGAGTAAATTGGCACGTGCTGCATTGAATGGTATGTCAGCGGTGATGATCTCTGATAGGCAGCATCGCACCATCATGACTAATAATGAATTTGAAAACATGACCGGCTATAGCCAATCGCAAGTCGATGGTAAAAATGCGCTTCGACTGCTGCTGGAAAATAGCGAACAGTTTCATACTGCCGATACCATATGGACACATCTTGAAAAGAATGATTTGTGGGAAGGTGAGGTGAGCTGTAAGAGCAAGCTTCGTATCCCTTTCACTGCAATCATGCGAGTACAAGCGGTGAAGAGTAATTCGGGTAAGGTGAGCTACTACATTACGTCGCTGGTGGACATTACGGTACGTAAAGAGCTGGAAGTCAGGCTTCGTATTCTTAGTGAAAGAGATTCACTGAGCAAGTTGTGGAATCGTCGTAAGTTTGAGGAACAATTAGCGCACTACTCTCGAATGGTAGAGCTTTACCCTAATGAAACTCAAGTGTGCCTGGCATTAATCGACATCGACAATTTTAAACGTATTAACGATGAACTTGGTCATGACGAAGGGGATCGTGTGATTGCGGGCGTTGCCGCGATCCTTCAAGAAAGTTTGAGAACGACAGACTTTGTCGCACGTGTTGGTGGTGAAGAATTTGCTATCTTAATGCCGCACACTTCCACATCAGAAGCTGGGCGAGTACTGGATCGTGTTCGAATAGAAATACAACTTTCTGGTGGGACGAAAGTCACCGTCAGTATTGGTTATACCGACCTCACAGCCAATAGTACACACTCTTACAAGTGTGCGGATATTGGTCTCTATGAGTCGAAGTCCTCGGGCCGAAACACCATCACTATTTGCTCAAGTCAGGCGGATGTTGCTTAGCGCTGAAGAGTGTTTTGTTTGCTGCCTGAGTGTCCCCTTTAGAAAATTAGAACCAACCTGTCTTATCTTTGAGAGATGCCCGTCACAATATTTGTACGATTAGACTAAAGTCTAATTTGTGTTCAAAATTGAACTAAACTGAACAATAAGTAAACTACCTTGCTTCGTAGAGTTAGTGTTGCACTGACTCTTTTTGAGAAGCCAGATCTCAAAAAGGGATGACAAAGTTAACTTAATTCAACTGCTCAGTTTCATCGACTTTTATCAGCAGAATTAGGTTAGCAGGAGCAAGAGTTAGGGATTCATACTGTCTGGTGAAATGAGGCGTGGTATGTTTGTCGATTTTTTAGTGAGATTGACCATTGGCACATTAGTGATTCTTGGTTTTAAACTCAGTGCACTGTATTTTTTGCCTATGGTGCTACTGCTCAATACTCATCATAAAGAGTTCTTTGGGTGGTAAACCAAAAAAACGGAGCCTAGAGCTCCGTTTTTTATGCATTGCGATATTCGAACTGCGCAGAATTACGCCGCTTCAATCACTTTTTCAATACGCTTCATTGAGCCCATTAGATGTTGATCGAGTAGCTCTGTTGCTTGCTCAGCGTTCTTCGCAAGTACCAGTTTCATGATCATCTCATGCTCATCGATATTGAACAGCTCTTCTGACTCTTGGTCATCGGCTAATGCTAGGAAACGGTAACGCTTCACTTGATTGATTAAGTCACTGAAGAATTCAAACATGTTCTTTGAATCCGCACCCTCTAAAAGTGCTACATGGAATTGCTGATGACGCTCTTCCCATTCTGCCCCATTAAACTCTTCTGCTACGTTGTTTACACGAGAAAGCTTGTGATATGAAGTAAGAACCTCTAGTTCCCAACTTTCGTCTCCGGTAGCGATTGCTTTTTTCAGTAGCACCGAAGAAACAACACGTAGGCTTTCGTATAGGTCGTTAAGTTCTTTCTTAGAGACAGGAGCAACCCAGCACCCTTTTTGAGGCTCAAGCTTTACATACTTGCTCCAGGATAGCTGAACGAGAGCTTCGCGAATCGGTGATGCGCCGACGTTGTATTTCTGCTTTAGATCAGCCACAACCAGTTTCTGGCCTGGGCGCAATTCACCATTAAGAATATCTTGGCGAATCATCTTGGATACTTTGTCGGTGAGAGTAGGGCTAGACATTGTGCAACCTCATGTAATTTGAATTCTTAGTCTGTTAATTCGAATTACCTAAGGATGGAATTAACAGTACGCAGTTCTATTGTTGGTTTGATAATACAGCGTACTGATTATTAGAGCAAGGTGTAATATATAAAAAAAGAGGGCCTAAGCCCTCTTTTTTATTTAACTGATGATTAAGTTCGTCAGTCTTATAGAACGTGTACAGAAGCAGTGTTCGTAGTACCTGAAGCTACTAGAGCACCAGAAACCATTACTACGATGTCGCCTTTGCTACCGAACTCAGCGTTAAGAGCGTACTCTTTACCCATTTTGTAGAATGCGTCAGTGCTGTCGATAGAATCAACAAGAACTGGACGAACACCCTTAGTAAGAACAAGCTGAGCAGCTGTCTTTTGGTTCGTCGTTAGTGCAATGATGTTTGCAGTTGGGAAGTACTTACGTACAGAACGTGCAGACTTACCACCTTCAGTAGCAACAATGATAAGTGGAGCAGCTAGTTTCTCAGCTGTGTCTACTGCACCTTTACATACCGCTTCAGTGATACGTAGGCGTGGGCTGTCTAGACGAGAACCTAGCTCAGCTTTTAGTGCGCCGTCAGTACGGTTAGCGATTTGAGCCATGATAGTTACAGCTTCAACTGGGTATTTACCTTTAGCAGTTTCACCAGAAAGCATTACAGCATCAGTACCGTCCATGATTGCGTTCGCAACGTCACCCGCTTCTGCACGAGTTGGACGTGGGTTGTTGATCATAGAATCAAGCATTTGAGTTGCTGTGATAACCATCTTACGTGCACGGTTACACTTCTCGATCATCATCTTCTGAGCGAAGATTACTTCTTCAGCTGGGATTTCAACACCTAGGTCACCACGAGCAACCATGATACCGTCAGAAAGCTCAAGAATTTCGTCGAAGTTATCAACACCTTCTTGGTTCTCAATCTTAGAGATGATGTGGATGTCGCTGCCGCCGTTCGCGTCTAGGATCTCACGGATCTCTTTAACGTCAGAAGCTTTACGGATGAAAGAAGCTGCAACGAAGTCAACGCCTTGCTCACAACCAAACTTAAGGTCGTTCTTATCTTTTTCAGATAGAGCTGGAAGTTGAACAGAAACACCAGGAAGGTTAACACCTTTGTTTTCGCCTAGTGCACCGTTGTTAAGAACTTTACACTTAACTTCAGTTTCAGTAGTAGAGATAACTTCCATTTCGATTAGGCCGTCATCTACAAGGATAGTGTTACCAACGTTTAGGTCTGCTGCGAAACCAGCGTAAGTTACCGCTACAGTCTCTTTGTTACCTACAACTGAAGTGTCAGTTGTGAAAGTGAATTCTTGACCAGCTACTAGATCTACGTCGTTGCCGCCTTCTAGCTTGATAGTACGGATTTCTGGGCCTTTAGTATCAAGAAGGATAGCCAGTTGCTTACCTACTTTGTCCATTACTTCGCGGAAGTTCGCAATACGAGTGCCGTGCTCTTCGTAGTCACCGTGAGAGAAATTAAGACGCATAACGTTCATGCCTGCGTTTACTAGTTCAGTTAGCTTCTCTACAGATTCAGTTTTAGGGCCAATCGTACATACGATTTTGGTCTTTTTCATGGAAGGTACTCTCCGGTAAGTTTTGTTACAAATTGAAATTTATCTGTTTTCTGAAGCGGCCTACCCATTTCGTCAGCATTTTGTGCCTGCTGCGATAATAGAGGGACTTATCAATTGCCCTTCAGAGTTGTAAGTCTTTCATCAATTTTAGTCATTTTATGACCAAATGATTTTGATTCAACATCGGTTTTCTGTGACTTACCCCAATATATCAGGTGAAAGTTGCAGAAAAATAACGGTCATTTTTGTAATTTTTTTTCTTTTCGGGTGCGGATTCTACCACCGAATGAATTCAATATCACTGCTTAACAATTGTCTTAGGACAAGGTTTTAGCGCTATTTATTAATTTTTTGGATCGAAATAAATGGACTAAATGGTTTCGTTGTAACTATAATATCTTTCATATCGAAACTTATGGTTCATTTTTAAATGTCGAAACGAAACACTCAGCTCAGAAGACACGCAATTTCTAATCTAGTTAACGAGAAAGGCGAGGTTAGTGTTGATGAATTGTCCGCTAAGTTCGAAACCTCGGAAGTCACAATTAGAAAGGATTTGGCGTCTTTAGAGAAAAATGGTCAGCTTTTACGCCGATATGGCGGTGCTGTTTCATTGCCGAAAGAAGTTGTGAATGATGAGATAGGCAAAAAAGTTTCGACTCGAAAGCTTTCGTTGGCAAAAGCTGCAGCCGACCTGATTCGTGACCATAACCGCATCGTGATCGACAGCGGTAGCACGACAGGTGCTCTGATCGAACAGCTAAATAGTAAGCGTGGTTTGGTTGTAATGACCAACTCGTTGCACGTTGCTAACGCCCTAAATGAACTAGAAAGCGAACCTACTCTGCTAATGACGGGCGGAACCTGGGATACACACTCAGATTCGTTCCAAGGTCAGGTCGCAGAATCAGTTTTGCGCGCTTATGACTTTGACCAATTGTTTATCGGTGCTGATGGCATCGATCTTGAAAGAGGTACTACAACATTTAATGAGCTAGTCGGGCTGAGTAAGGTCATGGCAGAAGTATCACGTGAAGTTGTAGTGATGGTTGAATCAGAGAAAGTAGGTCGAAAAATCCCAAATCTTGAGCTGTCTTGGGAGCACATTGATGTCTTGATTACTGATACCGAACTGGCCGAAGAAGCCAAACAGAGTATTGAGTCTCAAGGGGTGCGTGTGATCCTCACCGAGCCAGTATAGAAACTAAATTTAAAATATATGCATTTAACTTCCTATAATTAGATCTCTATGAGACATGGCCTTTGCTTGCTGCCAGATAGGAATAACCAAAAATTGATGGAGTAACATTATGTGTGGAATTGTTGGTGCTGTAGCACAACGTGACGTAGCTGAAATCTTAGTAGAGGGTCTACGCCGTCTTGAGTACCGTGGTTACGACTCTGCGGGTGTCGCGGTTGTGGATAGCGAATCCAACCTAACTCGTGTACGTCGCTTAGGTAAGGTACAAGAGCTGGCTGACGCAGTTGAAGCGCAACAAGTTATTGGCGGTACAGGTATCGCTCATACACGTTGGGCAACACACGGTGAGCCTTCTGAAGCGAACGCACACCCACACATGTCTGGTGACATTGCAGTTGTTCACAACGGCATCATCGAAAACCACGAAGAGCTGCGTACACTTCTTCAAGGTCGTGGCTATGAGTTCACGTCTCAAACGGATACTGAAGTTATTGCTCACCTAGTTGAGTGGGAACTGCGTACTTCTGAGACGCTAGTTGAAGCATTGCAAAAAACTGCGAAACAACTAGACGGTGCATATGGCACAGTAGCCGTTGATCGTAAAGATCCTTCACGCATTGTTGTTGCTCGTTCTGGTAGCCCAATCGTAATCGGTTTTGGTGTTGGCGAGAACTTCCTAGCATCTGACCAACTAGCACTACTTAGCGTAACACGCCGTTTCATGTACCTAGAAGAGGGTGATGTTGCTGAAGTGACTCGTCGTGACGTTAACGTGTTTGACGCAAGTGGTGAGCCTGTAGAGCGTGAAATCGTTGAATCTAACGCAGAGCACGATGCTGGTGATAAAGGCCAATACCGTCACTTCATGCAAAAAGAGATCTTCGAGCAACCAACAGCTCTGATCAACACAATGGAAGGTCGTATCTCAGACACTTCTGTTATTACTAACGCGATTGGCGTGAAAGCTGAAGAGATCCTAAGTAAAGTTGAACACGTTCAAATCATCGCATGTGGTACGTCTTACAACTCGGGTATGGCGGCACGTTACTGGTTTGAATCTCTAGCGGGCGTTAGCTGTGACGTAGAGATCGCTTCTGAGTTCCGTTACCGTGACTTCGTAGTTCGTCCAAACAGCCTACTTGTGACGCTTTCTCAATCTGGTGAGACAGCAGATACGTTAGCAGCACTTCGTCTTGCGAAAGAGAAAGGCTACATGTCAGCGATGACTATCTGTAACGTAGCGGGTTCTTCACTGGTACGTGAATCTGACTTTGCGTTTATGACTCGCGCTGGTACAGAGATCGGTGTTGCTTCAACAAAAGCGTTTACCACTCAACTTGCAGCAATGCTGATGATGGTAACGTCGATTGGTCGCCTACAAGGTCGTATCGATGAAGCGAAAGAGACGGAAATCGTTCAAGCGCTACACCAACTGCCAACAGACATCGAAAAAGCTCTGGCATTTGACAAAGAGATCGAAGCACTAGCAACAGACTTCGCAGACAAGCACCACACACTGTTCCTAGGTCGTGGCGAGTACTACCCAATCGCGATGGAAGCGTCTCTTAAACTAAAAGAGATCTCTTACATCCACGCAGAAGCATACGCTGCGGGTGAGCTTAAGCACGGTCCATTGGCTCTGATTGATGCAGATATGCCAGTAGTGGTTATTGCACCAAGTAACGATCTGCTAGAGAAGCTGAAATCAAACGTTGAAGAAGTTCGTGCGCGTGGTGGTCTACTTTACGTATTCGCAGACGAAGATGCTGGCTTTGAAAGCGATGAGAACATGAAGATCATTAAGATGCCTCACGTAAGTGAAGTAACAGCACCTATCTACTACACAGTTCCAATGCAGCTGCTGTCTTACCACGTAGCGCTAATCAAAGGTACTGACGTTGACCAACCACGTAACCTAGCGAAAGCGGTAACGGTAGAGTAAGTTCACTTGCTTCTGTAAATATACGAAAGCCCATCATCATGATGGGCTTTTTTGTTTTTCAGTATTGAGCCTTGATTATTCGTGGTTGAGGTAGGCCTTGGTTGAGATATTGGTCCACGCGCGTACTTTCTTGGTGTATTCGGCTTGAGAGTCGATGATTTTCTTCGCTAGAGGATCTTTTGCTGCTTGTTCGGCAAGGAGTTCATCGGTTGCAGAGCGCATGGTTTGCAGTACTTCTGGCGGGAAGTCACGAACCTTGATGTCTGGGTAGTCCGACAGCATGGTGGCCCAGCTGTTGGCGTTGGCATCCAGCGCTTGGGTGTACATGTCAAAGGCTGCCACTCGGAAAGAAGTCTCTAGGATCAGCTGAAGGTCTTTTGGTAGCTTATCCCAAGTCTTTTTGTTCACTAAGAACTGAGTCTCTGATCCCGGCTCATGCCAAGCGGTATAGTAGTAAGGTGCAATCTTTTGAAAGCCCATACGCAGGTCAAAGGCAGGTCCAACCCATTCAAGTGCGTCAATTGTGCCACGCTCTAGAGAAGTATAAAGTTCGCCCGGTGCAATATTGGTTGGCTTGGCTCCAACCTTTGCAAATACCTCACCAGCAAAACCTGGGATGCGCATCTTCAAGCCTCTAAGGTCTTCGATTGAGTTGATCTCTTTCTTAAACCAGCCACCCATTTGAATATCCGAGTTACCACCAGGGAAGGAGAGCAGGTTATGTGGCGCATACACCTCTTGCATCAGCTCCATGCCACCGCCTTGGTAAAACCATGCGTATTGCTCGGTGGTCATCATGCCAAATGGCATAGAAGAGAAGTAGAGCGTATTCGGCACCTTACCTTTCCAGTAGTAAGAGCTTGAGTGTCCTAAATCGTATTGACCCGATTTCACCATATCGAACACCCCAAGTGGTGCTTTGTGTTTATTGGCTGAGTCAATGCGGATTTGCAGGCGGCCGTTAGACATTTCATTAGCTAACTTAGCCATGTTCTTGCTGGCGTCACCGAGGATTGGGGTATTCGGTCCCCATGTTTCAGCAAGCTTTAAACGATACACTTTTTCTGCGGCGTGAGCGGAGAGTGAAACTGTTGCGAGCAGCGCCACTGAGGCTGCTTTGATTAGAGGGATGATTTTATTTCGAGTCGTCATGAGATTCCCGTTATCGGCTGTCATTATTATAGGTTTGACTTAGATTCCCGAGTTCCATCGACAAGGTCAATCGAGCTGATGAGGCAAGAAGTGAGTAGCGATAGTTGTTTTGTTCAAGTTTGAGCAAGCTATAAATTCATTTGGGAAGAGATAACCTTCTTATGTAGAAAGATATTCTGATAGAAAGGGGGAAGTAGGGAAGATATCGTTATTGTCTAATTGATATGCCAATCACAGAACGATGGGACTGATAGCCCATCGTAAATCGAGTGATTAAAGTAAATAGACCAGCACATGGTGGCTGGTCTATAGCGTTGATTGTTATAGAAGCTTAACGTTAAGCGTTCAGTGCTTGCTCCAAGTCGGCAAGAATATCGTCAATATGCTCGATACCTACAGATAGGCGAATCATTTCCGGAGACACGCCTGCTTGCTTCTGTTCTTGCTCACTTAACTGACGGTGAGTTGTTGAAGCTGGGTGACACGCTAGCGACTTCGCATCGCCGATATTCACCAAGCGCTTAAAGATTTGTAGTGCGTCATAGAAGCGAACACCAGCTTCATAGCCATCTTTGAGACCGAAAGATAAGATAGCAGAAGGTTTACCCTGCATGTATTTCTCAGCCAGCGGGTAGAACTCGGAGTCCGGCAAGCCGGCATAACTTACCCAGCTTACTTTGTCATGTTGCTTGAGGTACTCAGCCACCTTAAGAGCGTTTTCAGTGTGACGCTCCATGCGCAGTGATAGTGTCTCTAAACCCTGCATCAGCATAAAGGAGTTCATTGGTGAGAGTGCTGAGCCGGTGTTGCGCAGAGGTACAGTGCGCGCTCTGCCGATAAACGCAGCCTCACCAAAGGCTTCGGTATACACCACGCCATGGTAAGACGGTTCAGGTTGGTTGAATACTGGGAATCGATCTTTATGTTCAGCCCACGGGAACTTACCCGAATCCACGATTACGCCACCGAGCGTTGTGCCATGTCCACCGACATATTTTGTAAGAGAGTGCACCACAATGTCGGCACCAAATTCTATAGGTTTACACAGCACTGGTGTCGCGACTGTGTTATCAACGATCACGGGTACGCCTTGAGCGTGAGCAAGCTCGGCAACACGCTCTAGGTCGATGATATTACCAGCTGGGTTGCCAATACTTTCGCAGTACACTGCTTTGGTGTTCTCATCGATGAGTTCGGCTAAGCTTTCAGGTTTGTCATCTTTAGCAAAGCGCACTTCAATACCTTGATTTGGCAGCATGTGTGCAAATAGGGTGTAAGTACCACCGTATAGCTGAGGGGTAGAAACAATGTTATCGCCTATCTGTGCCAGCGTTTGAATCGCATAGTTGATCGCTGCACTGCCCGCGCTCACAACCAGTCCTGCAATGCCACCCTCTAGTGCCGCCATTCGTTTCTCTAACACGTCATTGGTTGGGTTCATGATACGGGTATAGATGTTACCTGGGACTTCGAGGTTGAAGAGGTCGGCGCCGTGTTGAGCATCATCGAACTCATAAGCCACAGTTTGATAGATCGGAGTGGCAACAGATTTGGTTGTAGGGTCGGTCTCGTAACCAAAGTGGATCGAGAGTGTTTCGTCTTTCATGTGTCTTCCCTGAACGATTGATTGAATTATGACCTCTTATATTGCCGACTTTTTTATAGAAAAAACGCAAATTGAGTCACAGGTAAGTGATTGAATACAGCGTGCTGTGAAGAAGCATTGAGGAAACTGACATCAGAGATGTTGCAAGTTGGTTGGCAATTGGAAAGACGGGGACTGAAAAATTATTCAGCCCACAAAAGCAAAAAGCCAGAGCAGCGTGAACTGTTCTGGCTTTTCTAATTTGGTGGCCCCTCCCAGATTTGAACTGGGGACCGAACGATTATGAGTCGTGCGCTCTAACCACTGAGCTAAGGGGCCGTAGGGCAATGATTATAGGGGATGCAATGGGTGGTGTCTAGCCACTAAATGGGGCAATTGCGCTTAGTTCTTAGCCACTTAAATCATATAGATACAAAAAAGGTGAGCCAACGCTCACCTTTCTTCTTATATGCTTAAAAGCTAGCCAATCTCGCGTGAGATTACTCGTCTAGGAAACTACGTAGAGTTTCAGAGCGGCTTGGGTGACGTAGCTTACGTAGCGCTTTTGCTTCGATTTGACGGATACGTTCACGAGTTACGTCGAACTGCTTACCAACCTCTTCTAGAGTGTGGTCAGTGTTCATGTCGATACCGAAACGCATACGCAGTACTTTAGCCTCACGAGGAGTTAGGCCAGCTAGAACGTCTTTAGTTGCACCGCGTAGGCTAGTTGCCGTCGCAGAGTCTAGAGGCAGTTCTAGTGTTGTATCCTCGATGAAGTCACCTAGATGCGAATCTTCGTCGTCACCGATTGGTGTCTCCATAGAGATAGGCTCTTTAGCGATCTTCAGTACT
Organism: Vibrio sp. Isolate30; assembly: GCF_022397975.1. Taxonomy (NCBI): domain Bacteria; kingdom Pseudomonadati; phylum Pseudomonadota; class Gammaproteobacteria; order Vibrionales; family Vibrionaceae; genus Vibrio; species Vibrio sp. Isolate30. The sequence continues at coordinate 179,674 of NZ_JAKEUS010000005.1, read as the reverse complement.
TTACGGATCTTGTCTTCAGGCATTTGCATGCGCTCAGCCAACTCTTCCGGTAGTGGTTCACGGCCCATCTCTTGTAGCATTTGACGAGAGATACGGTTTAGTTTGTTGATCGTTTCGATCATGTGAACCGGAATACGGATAGTACGAGCTTGGTCGGCAATCGAACGAGTGATTGCTTGACGGATCCACCATGTCGCGTAAGTCGAGAACTTGTAACCACGACGGTATTCGAACTTATCTACCGCTTTCATCAGACCGATGTTACCTTCTTGGATTAGATCCAGGAATTGTAGACCACGGTTGGTGTACTTCTTAGCAATCGAGATTACTAGACGTAAGTTCGCTTCAACCATCTCTTTCTTCGCACGGCGAGCTTTTGCTTCACCAATAGACATACGACGGCTGATGTCTTTAATGCTTTGTACTGTTAGTGATGTCTCTTTCTCAATCATATCCAGTTTCTGGATAGAGCGGCGGATATCACTTTCGTTACGTTTGATCTTCTCTGCATATGGCTTGTCTGAAGCTAGAACTTCATCCAACCATGCTTCGCTAGATTCGTTGCCTGTGAATAGGGCAATGAAAGATTTCTTCGGCATTTTGCCGTACTCAACTGTTTGGCGCATGATTAGGCGCTCTTGAGTACGTACACGATCCATTGAAGTGCGAAGTTCATTAACTAGATAATCGAACTGTTTTGGCGTTAGGCGGAACTCTTTGAACACGTCTTGCATCATGGTTGTTGCAAGAACAGCTTTCGGGCTTTCTGCGCCGTATTCGTTGATCGCTAGCTGACGATTTTGGAAGCTTGTGCGAAGTGCAGTGAATTTCTCAAGAGCAAGCTCAGGGTCGATACCTGTATCTTCTTCTTCCTCTTCAGAATCGTCTTCTTCGTCTACGTCTTCAGCATCTTCATCGTCAAGATCAGATTCTGCCAGCTCAGAACCGATATGCGTCGCTGTTGGTGCTGCAGTACCATCGTCATCTGGGTCAACGAAACCGCTAATCAGATCGGTAAGGCGCAGCTCTTCAGCTTGAACTTTGTCAAACTGCTCTAAGATGTATGGGATAGTGCCAGGGTATTCAGCAACAGAAAGCTGAACTTGGTTGATACCATCTTCGATACGCTTAGCAATATCGATTTCGCCTTCACGAGTCAGTAGCTCAACAGTACCCATCTCACGCATGTACATACGTACTGGGTCAGTTGTACGGCCGATCTCGTTTTCTACGCTTGAAAGCGCAGCTGCTGCCGCTTCGGCTGCATCTTCATCTGTGATGGTATCGTCATCATTTAGGGCTAGATCATCGGCATCAGGTGCGGTTTCTACAACCTTGATACCCATGTCGTTAATCATCTGAATGATGTCTTCTACCTGTTCAGAATCAACAATTTCTGCAGGTAGGTGGTCGTTTACTTCGGCGTAGGTCAGATAGCCTTGTTCCTTGCCTTTAATAACAAGTAATTTTAGCTGTGACTGCGGATTTTGATCCATAGATGATATCCAACTTCAGGTCTGGTGAAGGACGTTGCATTTTTAAATGCAAACCATAAATGTTAACAAATTTTATCAATGCTGACTAATCAATCAGGGTTACGCTTTTAAATCTAGCATCAAGGCTAGCAGCTCCCTTTTTTCTTCGGCTGATAAACCGACACTTCTTGCTTTGGCCTGCAGGTTTTCAATTTGCTTTTCTACGCACTGGGCAAGAATATTGTCCAATGAGTCTAAGAATATATCTTCTTGATTGTCATCATCGAGGGGGATTTCCCAGCTCGCGAGACGAGACAGAAGTGCCTCATGTTTACTGTGTCGCCAGTGCTCTAATAACTGGCCGGTGTTGATATGGGGGTTAGTATGGCATTTATCAAGTACCTCAACGAATAAACTTAAACCAGGTAATGGTAAGTCTCGAACACTCGATAAATCCGGTACCATATCAGCATAGCTCGGATTTTGTAGAAGCAAAGCGATCACTTCTCGCATAGGGGTGCGTTTAAGCTCTTTATGCGGTTGAGGGCTAGAGCTCTTGTTATGAACTCTAGCTCGTCTTAGCTGATTATCAAACCCAGTGCGCTCATCCAGTAACTTTTCGAGCAGTTCTTGGAAGTAGCTATCAGGAATTTTATTGATCAGTGCACTGGCATGGGCTCTCAACGCCGATTTACCTTCGGTTGTTCCAAGGTTTAATTGATGAATTTCAATCAGGTTGTCGAACAAGTAGGTAGAAAGTGGCGTTGCGTTTTGAACCAGTTGTTCAAAGGCCTCTTTGCCGTGCTGTCTAATATAGCTGTCTGGGTCCTCGCCATCTGGCAAGAACAGAAACTTCAGGGTATTCCCGGTCTTTAAATACTCAAGTGCATTTTCCAGTGCGCGCCAAGCGGCTTCTTTACCCGCTCTGTCACCATCATAACAACACACAACCGTGTGGGTTTGACGGAACAGCATCTGGATATGATCACCCGTTGTCGAAGTGCCCAGCGAGGCGACGGAATAATCTACGCCATATTGCGCTAGTGCGACAACATCCATGTAACCTTCAACCACCAAGACTTGAGGTGGCTCACGGTAAGCCTGTAAGACTTCGTAAAGACCGTATAGCTCTTTGCCTTTATGGAAGATCGGAGTCTCAGGGGAGTTGAGGTACTTTGGTGTTCCATCTTCAAGAACACGGCCACCAAAACCAATCACTCGACCACGACGATCGCGAATCGGGAACATGATGCGTCCACGAAAACGGTCGTATCGGTTACCCTTGTCGTTTTCGATTAACATGCCGCCCGTGACCAGCATGTCCTGCGCTTCTTTTTGTTGGCCGAAATTCTTACGAACTAAATCCCACTCATCGGCAACGTAACCAATCCCAAACTTCTGTACGATTTCGCCCGACAGACCTCGATTCTTGAGGTAATCAATCGCAGGCTTACTCGCCGAGAGTTTGAGCTGTGAGCGGTAAAATTGGCTGATACCACCCATTAGGTCATATAGGTTACGCTTTTGCTCTGTGTTGGCTCGCGGTTGAGTTGAAATAGCACCGCTGCGCTGTTCACGAGGCACTTCTAGACCAAGGAAACTCGCAAGCTCTTCAATGGCTTCAACAAATTCGAGGCGCTCAAACTCCATAATGAAGTCGATCGCGTTACCGTGCACGCCACAACCAAAACAGTGATAGAACTGCTTTTCTTGGCTTACGCTAAAAGAGGGGGTTTTTTCGTTGTGAAATGGACAACAAGCACCATAGTTTTTGCCCTTTTTCTTAAGTTTTACGCGTGCGTCAATGATGTCGACGATATCGAGACGCGCGAGGAGGTCATCAATGAAACTACGTGGGATAATTCCAGCCATAAAACCTTAGAAAAATGCACTAACAGAGAGTGATGATAATAGTTTGAATAGGTAGCAGATACAAACAAGCCGTGCGTTCCATAGGATTGCACGGCTTGTTGCAATTTGATTTGGGATTAAGCGAGTTTAGAACGAACTAAACCACTAACTTTACCCATATCTGCACGCCCTTGAATTTGTGGTTTCAAGATAGCCATTACTTTACCCATGTCTTGCATGCCCGCTGGCTGAGCTTCAGCAATTGCGCTATCAAGTAGTGCGATTACTTCTTCTTCTGTTAGCGGTTGAGGCATAAAGCCTTCAAGTACAGCAATTTCTGCTTGTTCCACGTCAGCAAGATCTTGACGACCTGCCGATTCATATTGAGCAACAGAATCGCGACGCTGTTTAACCATTTTAACTAGAACAGCAAGGATGTCGTCATCGCCCAGAGTAATCTGTTCGTCAACTTCACGTTGCTTAATAGCTGAAAGAGCTAAACGGATAGTGCCAAGGCGCGGTTTGTCCTTGGCTTTCATCGCTAATTTTTGCTCTTCTTTGAGTTGTTCAATAAGAGCCATAACTCAGTCCTTATGGATTAAGTTATTAGTACAGGCGAACGCGACGTGCGTTTTCGCGAGCTAGCTTCTTAGCGTGACGCTTTTGAGCTGCTGCTTTAGCGCGTTTGCGAACTGTAGTTGGTTTTTCATAGTGCTCACGACGACGCACTTCAGAAAGGATACCTGCTTTTTCGCAAGAGCGCTTGAAACGACGTAGTGCAACGTCGAACGGTTCGTTTTCACGTACTTTAACTACTGGCATATGCCTTTCACCTCAGGGGTTATTCGTTAACGCTGGTAACTTAGTGAACTGAACTTAAATATTCAGTCTTAACCAGCTTGATCAAAAATGGTGCGGAATTTTAATCCGATCACAGTGGCTTTGTAAAGCACTTTGTCGATTATAGTCTGTACAATATTTGTTTGCTGAGCTTAGGCAGGGTAATATTGCGCTAATTTCCCATTAAAGATGAAAGCGTGCCGAGAAAATTATGCGCATTATTGGTATTGAAACCTCTTGTGATGAAACAGGAATCGCAATTTATGATGATGAGCAAGGTCTGCTTTCTCATCAACTCTACAGCCAAGTAAAACTGCACGCCGATTATGGTGGTGTTGTTCCTGAGCTTGCATCACGTGACCACGTGAAGAAAACTATTCCACTGATTAAAGCGGCTCTTAAAGAGGCAAACTTAACCTCTAAAGACATTGATGGTGTTGCTTATACGGCAGGTCCAGGTTTGGTTGGTGCTCTGCTTGTTGGTGCGACGATTGGTCGCAGTATTGCTTACGCTTGGGGTGTTCCTGCTGTTCCTGTACACCACATGGAAGGCCACCTGCTTGCTCCGATGTTAGAAGACAATCCACCACCATTCCCATTTGTGGCACTGTTGGTATCGGGTGGTCACACTATGATGGTTGAAGTAAAAGGCATTGGCGAATACCGCATTCTGGGTGAATCGATTGATGATGCAGCCGGCGAAGCGTTTGATAAAACCGCTAAGCTGATGGGCTTAGACTACCCTGGTGGCCCACTGCTGTCTCGTTTAGCAGAAAAGGGCACGCCGGGTCGCTTTAAGTTCCCGCGTCCTATGACAGATCGTCCAGGCTTAGATATGAGCTTCTCAGGTCTAAAAACTTTTGCTGCTAACACCATTCGCGACAATGACGATAGCGAACAGACTCGTGCAGATATCGCATACGCGTTCCAAGAAGCGGTTTGTGGCACCTTGGTAATCAAGTGTAAGCGTGCCTTGGCGGAAACGGGTATGAAACGTATAGTAATTGCTGGTGGCGTAAGTGCAAACAAGCAGTTACGAGCAGAACTTGAAGCGCTAGCGAAGAAGATTGGCGGTGAGGTTTACTACCCTCGCACTGAATTTTGTACTGATAACGGTGCAATGATCGCTTATGCAGGTATGCAGCGTCTTAAAAACGGTGAAGTGGCTGATCTTTCTGTTCAAGCGACACCACGCTGGCCTATCGATCAGCTTGAGCCAATTGCTGAGTAATCGAATCTGAATAAATGAACGACCGCTGCAGTAGCGGCCGTTTTTATATGACTTAGGGAAGAAAATGAACAATTTCACGATTGAAAACCAAAACATGGCGTACCTAGATGAAGGGCAGGGGCCTGTGCTCGTGTTTGGTCACAGCTACCTCTGGGATAGTGCAATGTGGCAGCCTCAGCTAGAAGCACTGAAATCTAAGTACCGTTGTATTGTTCCGGAACTTTGGTCACACGGCCAATCTGATGCGGCGCCAAGCTCAATGCGCACGCTAAAGGATTATGCTCAACATGTTTTGGCTCTGTTGGATCATTTAGGTGTAGAGGAGTTCTCGATTGTCGGCCTATCAGTAGGTGGCATGTGGGGTACAGAATTGGTTGAGTTGGCGCCATCTCGCGTGAAAACACTGGTGCTGATGGATACCTTTGTTGGTCTAGAGCCGGAAGTGGCACACGCTAAGTACTTCGCTATGCTAGATACCATCGCACAAACAAAAATGGTTCCACCACCGATTGTTGAAGCGGTTGTTCCACTGTTCTTTGCTAATCAAGCAGAACAAAATAGCCCTGAGCTAGTGAAAGGCTTTACTGAGTTTCTATCTCAGCTAAACGGTGAGCACGCCGAGCAGGTGGCGCGCATTGGGCGTATCGTCTTCGGACGCCGCGATATGATCGAATCGATTGAGAAGTTCGCTCTGCCGGTACTGGTTGCTGTGGGGCAAGAAGACAAACCTCGTCCAGTATTGGAATCTTACTTAATGCACGATTGCATTGCCGGTAGTGAGTTGGCTGTCATTCCAAATGCCGGTCATATTAGCAGCTTAGAGCAACCGGATTTTGTCAACGAGATGCTTGCGCTCTTCTTAGATAAACATCTATTGGTGTAATCGAATTAGCAACGAAATGATGGAAAATCGGCGTAATCTAAATAGGTTACGCCGATTTTTTTTGACCTAATTTGGGCTCGCTGCCATCAAGTAAGCGGCGGATGTTTTGATGGTGACGAAGCACAATCAAGCAGCACAACATGGCTACGGGCAGTGTGTATTGCGGCTTTACCATCCATGCATAAAATGGAGTGACTAACACGGTCACAATCGCTGCCAAGGAGGAGTAACGGAAGAGAAAGGCGACCAGTAACCAGGTGCCCATGATCATACCGGTAAGATCAAGACCAATTGGAGCGATTGCACCCAAGGCGGTCGCTACGCCTTTACCACCCTTAAAGTGGAAGAAGATTGGGTACATATGGCCTAAACAAGCGGCAATCGCGACAACACCCAGAATGATAGGGTCGATATCGAGAAAATAGCCAAGCCAGACTGGAATGGTGCCTTTCAGCATGTCGCACAGTAGCACTGAAGCAGCAGCGGCTTTGCCACCGATACGCAAGACATTGGTGGCGCCAGGGTTGTTTGAGCCGACGGTTCTAGGATCGGGCAGACGCGCGACTCGGCATATCAAGACCGCACTTGAGATTGAACCCAGTAGATAGGCTGCAATGATCATAATGAGTGCCAATGGAGTCATGTCTGTCCTTAATGGTGCGAAAATAATGCTCAATCCAAGAGTAATTGATATCATATCCTGAATTAGGCAAATAATACGTTTTTTTCCCATTTTTGGGTATCCGACCTCTAAAAGGACAACTAATGGCACTGGATAAAGTTTTCATCGAACAGTTAGAAGTAATCACAACGATTGGTGTGTATGACTGGGAACAAGAAATTAAGCAAAAGCTGGTGCTTGATATAGAAATGGCTCACGACAACCGTCCTGCTGGTAAAAGTGATGATGTGGTCGACGCCTTAGATTACTCGAAGGTGAGCACTGCAGTGCTTGATCACATTGAAAATGGTCGCTTCCTATTAGTAGAGCGTGTTGCTGAAGAGATTGCTGAGCTGATCATGACTCAATTCTCTGTGCCGTGGATCAAGATCCGTCTGGCGAAGCCGGGAGCGGTGCCTCAAGCGAAAGCGGTGGGTGTGGTCATCGAACGAGGCCAAGCATGACCATCGCCTATGTCGGGGTCGGTACCAATATCGACCGTGACAAACACGCCAAGGCCGCTTGGTTAGAGCTGCAATCTTTAGGGAGCAATTTGCGTTGCTCCTCGATTTATCATTGTGAACCGGTGGGTTTTGATAGCCATCCGTTCTATAACTTCGTGATTGAGCTGGATACTCTGTTGTCTTTGACGGAATTTTCACAACAGTTGCGTAAAATTGAGTTTAAATACGGGCGCGCGAAGGATGCCCATAAGTTGCAAGACCGTAATTTAGACCTCGATATCGTGTTGTTTGGTGAGGTTGTTTCTTCTCAAAAACCTCAACTCCCTCGCAGCGATATCTTTAAATATCCTTTTGTCACACAACCACTATATGATCTCTGTCCTACTCGGGTAATCCCTCAGGATGGACGAACCGTCAGCGAAATATGGCAGAAAATGGAGCAGTTAGACTCCCTCTCTGTTGTAGATATAGAACTATAAATTTATAAGGTTAGAAATGAGTTATTTTGAAGCGTTTATTTTGGCGTTAGTGCAAGGCTTTACCGAATTTTTGCCGATCTCAAGCTCTGCACACTTGATCCTTCCTTCAGCGGTACTTGGCTGGGAAGACCAAGGTTTGGCATTTGATGTGGCGGTACACGTAGGTACATTGGCTGCGGTTGTTATCTATTTCCGTAAAGAGGTGATCTCGCTATTGAGTGCGTTCTTCGGCTCAGTATTTAAAGGCGACCGAAGCAAAGAAGCGAAACTGGCTTGGATGATCATCTTAGCGACCATTCCTGCTTGTGTGTTCGGTTTGTTGATGAAAGACATCATTGAATTGTATCTGCGTAGTGCTTGGGTTATCGCGACCACGACAATCGTATTTGGCTTGTTATTGTGGTGGGTAGATAAGAACTCAGCCCTACGTGATGATGAGTATCAAGCGGGTTGGAAGAAGGCGTTGTTCATTGGTATTGCACAAGCGATGGCGATGATTCCAGGTACGTCTCGTTCCGGTGCAACCATTACCGCAGCGCTTTACCTTGGTTTTACCCGTGAGGCTGCCGCGCGTTTCTCTTTCTTAATGTCGATTCCAATTATTACCCTAGCGGGTGGTTACTTAGGCCTTAAGCTTGTGACGAGCGGTGACCCAATCCACGTTGGCACATTGTTGACGGGTATCGTGGTCTCTTTCATCAGTGCTTATATCTGTATTCACTTCTTCTTGAAGCTGATCTCTCGTATGGGTATGACGCCATTTGTTATCTATCGTCTGATTCTAGGTTGTGGTCTGTTTGCTTTCTTGATGATGCAATAAGTCTGAAGATTCACGACTATCAGTTATGACAAAGCCCGCTGACTTCAGCGGGCTTTGTTGTTTTCGGGTACGCTCGTATCAGAGGTGTCAGCGAGTGACTTTAGCAAGAGCCTAAAGCGCTCTCAATAGCTTGAACACGGCGCTTCTCTTGTTCATCTCGGATATCTTTGCCTTTAAAACCGTCTGCTATCACTCCTTTCACATCCACCCCAAGTGCTGCTTGGTACGCGGCTTCAAAGCGCGGCTTTTGTGGATAAGGCTCAGACTCCAATCCTTTTCTTCCTGCGTGGTCTGCTTGGCAACACAGTAAGATGTCGTTGAGTCTTTCTGGTTTACGCCATACATCAAACTTGTTGAGGATTTTAAGGAATGTTGCAGGCTTGAGCTCACCAGCGCGATGGATGTTGGAGTGCTGCTCACAGACAAGTAGCGCCAAGTCGCGAAACTCATTTGGAACACGCACTCGTTCACACAGGGCTTTGATTAGCTTAAGGCCAGTATGGCAGTGCATCTTATGGCTCGGCCATTCGCTTTCTGGCGTAATACCTTTGCCAAGATCATGCACCTGCGCCGCAAAGCGTACCGGCAGTGATGTACTTAATAACGCTGCTTGCTGAGCCACCATTAATGTATGGATGCCGGTGTCGATCTCTGGGTGCCACTTTTCTGGCTGCGGGACACCAAACAATGCATCTAGTTCAGGCAGCACCACAGCTAGTGCGCCGCACTCTTTCAGAGTGGATAGGAAAACCTCAGGATGAGGAGTGCTGAGCGACTTGTGCCACTCTTGCCATACGCGTTCAGCGGTCAGATGTTCCAGTTCACCTGACTCAACGATGCGTTGCATCATCTTCATTGTCTCAGGCGCAACAGTAAAGCCTAAGTGATGGAGTTTAGCGGCAAAACGAGCCACGCGTAGCACACGCAATGGATCTTCAACAAAGGCGTCAGAGACGTGTCTTAATATACGATTCTCTAGATCTTGTTGGCCATGATAGGGGTCGTATAGCCTGCCTTGTTCATCTTGCGCGATAGCATTGATGGTCAAGTCACGGCGCATCAAATCTTCTTCAAGGGTAACGTCGGGCGCAAAATAACACTCAAAGCCAGTATAGCCAGAGCCAGATTTCTTCTCGGTTCGTGCGAGGGCATGTTCTTCTTTGGTCTTTGGATGAAGAAACACTGGAAACTCTTTACCGACGGCAGTAAATCCAAGCGCTTCCATCTGCTGTGGTGTACTGCCGACGACAACCCAATCTTTGTCGTAGCTCGCAATTTCTAGTAATTGGTCGCGAACTGCACCACCCACTAAATATCTGTTTAGGCTTTGATCTATTGGTAAGCCATCGTAGTTTTGCAACTTATCACCTCGAAATCTTTTATCACTGCTGGACTTTATGGCGAGCAATGGTAATTTCCATTTATCGTAATTATAGGGCAGCCCATGTATAAGGAATATTTTGGCTTCGTAGAGATGCCATTCTCGATTGTACCAAATTCTCGCTACTTATTTTTAAGTCAGCGTCATCAGGAGGCGATGCAGAACCTGCAAGCTGGATTGGGTGACGGTGGTGGCTTTGCCATGCTGACAGGTGAAGTGGGAACCGGTAAAACGACAGTTGCCAAAGCGATGCTGGCATCTCTTGATGACCAGACTCAAGCTGGCCTTATACTGAATCCGACCTTTTCTAACATTGAGTTGCTTGAAGCGGTGTGTGATGAGTTCGAGATCGATTACCCAGAACAAGCGTCACTCAAGCAGCTGAGTCAGGCCATTCATAGTTTCTTATTAGATAGCCATGAGCAGGGTGTTCAAACTCTATTAGTGATTGATGAAGCGCAGCACCTTGCGGCTGATGTGCTAGAGCAGTTGCGACTTTTGACTAACTTAGAGACAGACAGTCGCAAACTCCTGAAAGTGCTGCTGGTGGGGCAACCCGAGCTACAGCAGCATCTACAAACCAATCAATTGCGACAACTCGCCCAGCGCATCACAGGTCGTTATCACTTATTGCCTCTCAATGCCCAAGAGGCGGGTAAGTACATTGCTTTTAGATTGGAAACGGCAGGTGCTCAACAGATGCTGTTCTCTAATCGCGCGGTCAAATCCATCGCTCAATACACTCATGGCATACCGAGGCTAATTAACCTTGTGTGTGATAAAGCACTGCAGCTGAGTTTCCATCAAGGTGAGAAAACGCCATCTCAAGCGACTGTTGAGCAAGCGTGCCAGCAGATCATGTCTTTTCAAGCTGAGGTTTATCAAGCTCCAGCGAAACAGCAGTCAGCAGTTTGGCCGAAGCTTGTTCAATACAGCGCTCTGAGTGCGTTGGGTTTGGGGCTCGCGTGGGGGACGTTGACTTATCTGCCACAGAACATCGACAAATGGCTGGTTACTGAACAGACGAATGTAGCTCTGGAACCTCAGGTTAAAACGGCGATTCAGATGCCAGTAGAGATGCAAGCTGAACCAGAAGCACCTCTTCTGCCGGATGACATCGCTCTACAGCTTACGCAAGGCACAAGCCGAGCTTCGGCTATTCAGGACCTGTATCAGTTATGGGGTTACCAATCTTCACTCCGAGATGGGTTGTGTTTGAGTGAACCACAGAGTGTGTTTGTGTGTGTTGAAGGGCAAGCGACCTTGCGTGAGTTGATTCAGCTCAATTCACCTGTAGTGTTAAACCTGAGCTTTGAAGAAGAGTCCTACCATGCTGTGTTGTATGGCCTTTCCGATAAATCGGTTGAGCTGTTGGTCAATCAGTCGCTGGTTCAAATTCCGGTCTCAGCATTAGAGGCTCTGTGGCAGGGGGATTATGTCGCAATATGGAAACAACCGCTCAGAGAAACACTCAGAGAGGGAGACTCCGGAGAAGCGGTCGCACTGCTTGATCTGTTGCTGTCTGAAGTATTGGGAGAGAATGTCACCGGGCAAGAACAGTTTGATAACGAGTTGAAGCGTAAGGTAGAGGCGTTTCAGGTTTGGCAAGGGATGTCTGTTGATGGTATTGCGGGCAAACGAACGCTTGCACGCCTGCAGCGAATCGCTCAGTTAGATTCACCTACCCTGATGAGCATTAATGAGGAGAGAGGCTAATGTCTCGAACAATGAGCCGCTTACAGCAATCAGAAATGCCTGGGTTTCAGCAGCATCTTCTGTCGACTCAAACGCCTAAGTTGCGTTCGCATCGCGGTGCATCAATCGCGTTGAGCCTATTGATCTTATTGGTGCCATCACTGCTTGTTGCTGGGGGGCTGCTTTATCAAGAGCGAGTTTCCAAGCAACAAGAGAGCGCAGTAGAACTGAGCGAATCGGCAGTTACAGCGGAGGCTATTGTGTCAGAGACTGTCGCTGTTCAAAAAGACGATGAGGAGATAACGGATAATATTGAACCTGAATCTGCGCTGTTTAGTATTCGCCCCGCACCTCAGATGACAGAACTGAAAACTTTGCCTCGCCAGATGAGCTTTGCATCGGTTAACGCTGAAACGGCTGAGGTTGATGAGCAGCAGACTCAGCTCTCAGAACAACCAAACGACTCAGCATTGAGCCAAGGTGATTCCGAAAGCGAACCGCTGCAAGTGACGGCTGGCTCTAACAACCCACAACCGAACCAGAAAAATAGCACAGCCAACAATGGAGAGATGGAAGGCGATCTGTTGCAGGGGTTAGACCTGACGGAGTTATCTCCCGAGTTGGCCCTTAAGATTGAGTCGATTCTAGACGATGGTGGGGCTCCATCTAAAGTGGACATTGATCAATATCGCCCTCAGCCGACAGTACAGTTGGAGTCTCATACTCACAGCTTGAGTGGTCGATTACCAAGTCTGAACCTACAAACGCATATGTACTCCAGCAGTGCAGAAAGGCGTTGGGTCAAAATCAATGACAAAGAGGTGGCACAGGGGGATTGGATAACTCCTGAAGTGCAGCTGATTGAAGTGAAGCCGCAATCTATTGTGGTGGAGTTTGAAGAGCAGGCTATCGAAATTCCCGCACTTTATGAGTGGCAAGGCTAATCGCTAGATGATTGAAATTTAGAAAAACAAAAAGGAGCACATGAGTGCTCCTTTTTTTGATTCGTTGCGATTACGCCCAACCGTTTGGTGATTTTCTCTTACGCGGGATTAGGTGCGGAAGAATCAGACCAAACAACAGACCTAGGCCAGCGACACCGCCGCCGTACATGAAGTACTTCAATAGTAGGTCATCTTTCTGCGTGTCTAGCTTAGCGCGTAGCTCACGGTTTTCAGTTTGAACGCTTGTCAGCTGTTGGCTGATTTCGCTGTAGTTCTGCTCTAGCTCAGAAATTTGAGTGTTGCGAGAATCAAGAGAGCTGATTAGGCCCGCTTTTTCGCTATCAGCGCTTTGACGTGCGTTAGCCAGTTTCGCTTTCACTTCTGCTAGCTCTTTTTCTAGCTTAGGCATGCGCAGTGCCATGCTTTCTTGAGAAGTAACGAATTTGCTCTCAACCCAGCCTTTGCGGCCACGATTGTCTTGAATTTGGGTGTAACCAGTTTGCTTATTTGCTTGTAGGAATGTGATTTTTTGACCGGCATCGACACTACCAATAATACGGTAGGTGTTGTTTGGGCCAGAGTGCATATAAGTAAATAGTTTATCAGCAATATAACGGTCTTGTGCAAACGCAGCTGGGGCTGCAAGCATTGCGAACAAAACGAAGCTAATCAGTTTTTTCACAGTAAATCCCTTAACGATTTCAATTGGGGTGGGCAATAAGTCAGCCTCAGTTAGCAGATAGTATTTAGTTTCTCGGTAGGGTGCAACAAAGAAGGGAGGCTGAGCCTCCCTTTCTGTGTATTTGAGTCAATAATGACATGAGATTTACATATCGTTACTGAAACTCACAATTTTCTGACGTGCATTCAGCCCCCTGAAAAGGGATTAGCCGATGAACATACCTTGAATTGCGTAGAAGAATACAACCGCAAGCAGTGCACCTGCTGGCAGTGTTACAATCCAAGAAGCAACGATGTTACGTACTACGCCAAGGTTTAGAGCTGCGATACCGCGAGCGAAACCAACACCCAATACAGCACCAACAAGTGTTTGTGTTGTTGAGATTGGTAGACCAGTACCAGAAGCAAGAACTACGGTACACGCTGTTGCAAGCTGTGCTGCAAAACCACGGCTTGGTGTTAGTTCTGTAATACCAGTACCAACCGTTGCCATAACTTTATGACCCAGTGTTGCAAGACCAACCACGATACCGAAACCACCTAGAGGTAGAATCCACCATGCGATGGTGCTCTTACCTGTGATTTCACCCATGTGTTCAACTGTTGATACAACAGCAGACAGTGGACCAATCGCGTTAGCTACGTCGTTTGAACCGTGAGCAAATGCCATCGCACACGCTGTGATAACCATAAGAACAGAGAAGATACCTTCTACGCCAGCAAAGCTGTGGTCTTCTTCGCGGTTAGCGAATTTCTTCTGGATGTATAGGTAGCCACCAACCATAACAATCGCAGAAACACCAGCAGCCCAAACCCAAGCTTCAGTGTTGCTTAGGTGAAGACCAACGTGCTTTAGACCTTTCTTGATTGTTACTAGCGCGATCACCATTGTTGTGATGAACATGTACACAGGAACAAAACGCTTAGCGTTGAACAGTGGGTTCTCAGTATCAAAGATCAGGCGCTGAGCACTTACGAAGATAACGTAAGCAAAGAAACCTGAGATAACAGGAGTAATGATCCAGCTACCAACAATACCTTGAACACTGCCCCAGTCTACCGCTTCAGTACCAACAGACACACATGCGAAACCGATGATAGCACCGATGATTGAGTGTGTTGTTGAAACCGGCCAACCCATGTAAGAAGCAAGTAGAAGCCATGTACCAGCCGCAAGAAGTGCTGACATCATGCCGAATACAAGTACGTCTGGTTGGTGTGCGAATAGAGATGTCTCGATAACACCTTTACGGATAGTATCGGTAACTTCACCGCCAGCAAGATAAGCACCAGCAAATTCAAAGATCATTGCGATAATGATCGCTTGTTTAACGGTTAGAGCTTTTGAGCCTACTGAGGTGCCCATTGCGTTCGCAACGTCATTCGCACCAATACCAATAGCCATCAAGAAACCGAAAGCTGCTGCAATAAGAATCAGGACAGTGCCGTAGTTAGCAAGGATATCCATCGTAATACCTAGTTGTTTGATAACAAGCGGAGCAAATTTAGACGCAAAAAACCGCTCAGCGAGAGAAATACTCAACGCATAAGTGGTTTTGGTTAAAAAGTGCTCTTCGTTATATAGTTAACGTTTGATTTAAGATCGAGAAAGCATTACTTCAAGACGAGCGCCAACACGCTGCGCTTGGTCTGCAATACCACCGACCCATTCAAGAATCTTGTATAAGAACATGATGTCGACAGGGTTTAGATCGCCTTCAATTGCCATTAGTTGTTGGCGTAGTTCGATCTGCATCGCGTCAGTATCATCTTCGATTACATCTAACTGATGAATCATCTCAGCAACAAGTGTTACTTCACGGCCTTTAAAGCCAGTCTCAAGCAATTCATCAAGTTCATTGATTACGTTTTGTGCTTGGTTCGCTGCATCTAGACAACGTTTAACGTAAGCGATGAAATTCTCTTGTAGAGGAGCAGGAATGACAAGCTGACGACCGTAAACGCGGCCAGCGATGTCTTTCGCTAGGTTTGCAAGTTTGTCTTGCTGAGTTAATAGCTCCAACATATCGGTGCGATCAACAGGCATAAACAAACCGCGAGGAAGTTTCAGGCGGATTTCACGTTTTAGTACGTCTGCTTCTTTTTCAAGATGAGAAATCTGCGCACGAATTTCAGCAGCCTTCTCCCAGTCGCCCTTTGAAGATACTTCAAAGAAGTTAACTAGGTGAGAACAACATTCGTTCACACACACAACGTGACGTTGCAAAGGTTTAATTGGGGACTTTGCAAATAACCCCATAATTGTATTTACTGGCATGGTTGTCCAACCTAATAAATAATAACCTTAAAAAAAACATACACCATGTTCGTGGTGAAATGTTAAACGATGGCTATAAAGTCGCGCATGTTAACCTAATCAATCTCTCATTAAAACTGTTTTAGATCATCATATGGGCGATATTTCTGACTTGCCGACTTCTAAAATTGGCAATATCCTGTCCCTATCTTCCCAGAAAGGTATAACTATGGAAACCGAGATAGAACTGAAGTTTTTTGTTTCTCCTGAATTTTCAGAGACTTTACGCAATAAAATTGCTGAAACGAAGGTACTTCAGCACAGTTGTCGCGAGCTAGGTAACATCTATTTTGATACACCGGACAACTGGCTACGTGAGCACGATACGGGCTTGCGCATTCGACGCTTTGATGACGTATTTGTACAGACCGTAAAGACAGCGGGTCGTGTGGTTGCAGGGTTGCACCAAAGACCTGAGTACAATGCGGAGCATGATAGCAATCAACCGAATCTATCTCTTCACCCTGGCGATATTTGGCCAGCCGGTAAGGATATCGAGACACTGCAATCTGAATTGGTCCCTCTATTTTCGACTAACTTCACTCGCGAACAATGGCTGGTGGGGATGCCTGATGGCAGTCAGATTGAAGTGGCGTTTGACCAAGGCTTCGTGGAGTCTGGTGATATGCAAGAGCCTATCTGTGAGGTTGAGTTAGAGCTTAAATCTGGGCAGGCCGATGCACTATTTACTTTGTCGCGTCAGTTCTGTGAGCAGGGCGGTATGCGTTTGGGCAATCTGAGCAAGGCAGCAAAAGGCTATCGCCTAGCACAGGGTTACCAAGGTGATGAAGTTAAGCCTCTAGCGCTAGTTGATACCGATAAAAACGATACGGTTGAATCTTGCTTTATTCAGTCACTAGAGCATGCATTATCGCATTGGCATTATCATGAGCAGATCTTCACTGAGCGTCAGTCGATTGAAGCGCTGCATGAAATCAGTCACTCTCTGAGCTTTATTCGTCAAACCTTCACTATTTACGGCGGCATTGTCCCGCGTCGCGCAAGTGCGATTCTTCGCCAAGAGCTTAAGTGGTTAGAGCAAGAGTTAGAGTGGCTAAAGAGTTACGATCATTTTGAAGACTTGCTTGAAGACAAAGGACATGTTCTACGCAAGCTGGATGCGCGTAAGTTCTTGGTTGCTGAGCTTAAAGAGATGCAAGAACAACTGCCGGATCGTGAAGAACTATTAACGTTGTTAAGTTCGGCTCGTTATACCGGTTTGCTTTTGGATTTGAGCCGCTGGATTTTATCGCGCGGTTGGCAGCCGTTTCTTGATGAGAAAGCGCGTGAGCAAATGGCACGTGGCATTGAGTGGTTCTCAGTAAAACAGCTGGATCGCACTTGGGCTGAGCTGATGGAAGCCTTCCCGCCAGAGCGTGTAATGACAAGCCAAGCTTATATTGATCAGCAATATCGCTTAATGCGTAACCTCTATTCAGGCGTGGGCTTTGCAAGTCTATATGATGCTGATGAGCGCAACAGTTTCCGTTTACCTTGGGCGGATATGATCCAAGGTATTGATGACTTGCTGATGCTGAGAACGCTTGCCCCGCTAACAGATAAGTTAGAGGGCGATGAGAAAGATCAGTTGGAGCGTTGGCTGGCTCGCCAAGAGGTGTCTATCCTGCATGCGATGGAGCAGACGCGTCAGATAAGCGTTGAAGTTGAGCCATATTGGCAAGACTAATTAGGCAATATTGAGACTGAAAAATAGGGCATATCGCCCTATTTTTTTATCTGCTGTTCCAGCTTGTCTAATCGATTGAGTATCTGTTGCTGCTGCTCGAGGATAAGGTCGAGCTTCTTGTCTTTACTCTCGATTCTTTGATTCTGCGAATCGGTTGGCTCGGTGATTAATGAGGTTATTAAACCTGAGATCATACCGAATACACCAACACCACAAACGATCACCAGCGATGCAACCAACTTACCTGAAGCCGTCACGGGGTAGTGGTCACCATAACCCACAGTACTAATAGTCACAAACGCCCACCACAATGCGTCATGCCCAGTTGTGATGTTCGCTCCCGGCTCTTTATGTTCAAGCAAAAGAATGGTTCCAGCGCCAATCGTTAGTAACAGGACTAACAATAAAATGATGGAAGCGAGCGTGGTTTCTTTGCGATTGCGAAACAGCTCTCTAAATATCCGTTTGCTTGAGCGCAGAACCAAAATAACCCGTAGTATCTGAAAGATACGCGCAAAGCGTAACGGTTCTACCATCGGAATACTGGCTAGAAAATCGATCCAGTGAACTTTTAAGTATGACGTTTTGTTTTCCGAACGAAACAGATCAATTGTGAGCTGCAGAAGAAAAACACTACAGATTATAAAATCGAGGCCGATAAGAACTTGTTTAGATTCATTATCAATTGGCGCAAACAACAAGCCAGAGATCACAAATAACGCTAAGAAAGAGAGAATCAGTGATAATAAGCTCATTGGCTTGGGTGTGTCTTTGGTACTATTTAACATTCATACGAAGCTCGAAATAAATCGCAATCTTTAGCAAATCTTTGCTATTGCGCGGATATGGAAGCGTTCAATATATAAGACTTAATGGAGAACTGACAATGACCAAACTGTCATTCAAGCCGTGGGAAAGGGTAATCTCTGACGTTCGTCTCGTTCCAAAAATGATCATGCTGATGGTATTCAGTACCATTTTGATCATTGCTAAGCAGTTGTGGGATGCGAGCACATTCTATGATTCACTGCTTGCGGTAACGAACAGCGCACAAGTAGCACAAGAACACTACGAAACGTACCTAGTACAAGTGGCTTGGCAAACTGGCTTGATGATCGTGGCCTTTGTCGTTCTTCTTCTGACGGCTGCGCGTGTGATGCTGCGTCAGACGCAATACTTAAGCGACGCTATTAAAACCATGGCGGACAAAAACCTCTCTGTGCCAATCCATATGGACTGTAAAGATGAGTACGGTGATGTTGCGCGTGAGCTTGAGAAAACTCGCGTTCAACTGAATGACATGATCAAAACTCAAGTGGCTTCTTCGGATGAACTGTTTGCACTGACTGAAGTAATGACGATTAGTATGTCAGAGACGAAAGAGTCTGCGCAGGAAGAGTTCAACGAGATCGATCAGCTAGCGACAGCAATGAGCGAGATGACATCGACGGTTCAAACGGTCGCTGAGCATGCTCAGAATGCCTCTTCTCTAACAGAGCAAGCATCAGGCCAAGCATTAACCGGTCAAAAATTTGTACAAGGCTCTGTGTCTAAGATGAGCGAACTATCAACGGACATCGCAGCATCAGCAGCAGCGGTAAACCAAGTTGAAGAGCGTGTAGACTCAATTGGTAGCGTAGTGGGCACTATCCAAGGTATCTCAGAGCAGACCAACCTTCTTGCATTGAACGCGGCAATCGAGGCTGCGCGTGCAGGTGAGGCAGGTCGCGGCTTTGCGGTGGTCGCCGATGAAGTTCGTAATCTAGCGCAACGCACTCAACAAGCAACGGTTGAGATTCAAGACATGATCACCCATCTGCAAACCAGTGCCAACTCAGCGGTTGAGCTGATGGAGAAGAGTGTTGTAGAAGCGGCTGAAGGCGTTGATTTGGTCACCAACGCTGGCTCTGAACTTGATGGCATTGTGAGCCAAGTAAATCAGATTAATGACATGAACTTCCAAATTGCGACAGCAGCGGGTCAACAGAGCAGTGTTGCGGAAGAGATGAATGTCAACCTAACCAATGTTCGAGAGCTAGTCGAAGCGTCAGTAACCGTGGTTGGTGAGCTTCTGGAAACCTCACAAATCATGCAAACCAACGCCGAAGAGCTTGATGGTAAGATTAAGCAATTCAAGGTCTAAGCTGATTTTACCTGTTAGGTACTATTTCTAATCCGATAAAACGCCCACATTCCCCATGTGGGCGTTTTTTATTGGCCTAAGTTTGATATAAATAGAGACAGTATGCGCTTAGCCAAACAAGGAAGAAAAATGCAATTGCCTGCTTCACTTACTCAGCACTCTCAATCGGCTTTAGAAAACCTGCTTGAACATCAAGGGGACGCGATTTCGGCTTGGTCTCCCCAATATCAAGAACAACTGAAATATGTCCTAGGGCTGAGCAGTTTTGTCGGCGACTGTTTGCAACGTGATAGCGAATTAGCTCGCGTCTTACCTACAATGCTTGAGTGTGAAGAGCGCGCTGAAGGCTATCGAGATAGGCTAGCGGCCCTGTTATCTGAATGCCAAGACGAGATGAGCGGTCAACGCGTATTGCGTCAGTTTCGCAATCGAGAAATGTCCTACATCGCTTGGCGCGATTTTACTGCGTCTTGGCCGCTAGAGCAGAGCCTGGCTCACCTTTCAATGCTTGCTGAAGCGATGATTTTTGAAACCTATCAGTGGCAATACAACATCTGTTGCAAAGAGTGGGGCACGCCTTGTAATGCGCAAGGAGAAGCGCAGCCTATGTTGATCATTGGTATGGGTAAGCTAGGGGGCGGTGAGTTGAACTTCTCCTCGGATATCGATCTGATTTTTACCTACCCAGAAAACGGTGAGACACAAGGTGCTCGTCGCAGCATCGCCAATGCGCAGTTTTTCACGCGTCTTGGGCAACGCATCATCAAAGCGCTCGACCAGCAAACCTTTGATGGCTTCTGTTACCGCGTCGACATGCGATTGCGTCCATTTGGTGAAAGTGGTCCATTGGTCATGAGTTACGCAGCGCTTGAGGATTATTATCAAGAGCAAGGGCGAGACTGGGAGCGCTACGCGATGGTTAAAGCTCGTGTCATGGGACGGGAGATGTACCCTGAATATCAAGAGCTACGCCAAATGTTGCGCCCATTTGTTTTCCGCCGCTACATCGATTTCAGCGCGATTCAGTCACTACGTAGAATGAAGTCGATGATCAGCAGTGAAGTGCGTCGTCGCGGTCTATCAAACAACATTAAACTCGGCCCTGGCGGGATCCGTGAGGTGGAGTTTATTGCGCAAGTTTTCCAACTGATTCGCGGTGGTCGAGAGCCAAGCTTACGAGACCGTGGTCTATTGCACACCCTTGAAGCCATCGATAGCTTGAAACTTTTAGAGTCTGGCGAAGTTGCACACTTGAGAGACGCTTACCTGTTCTTGCGCCGTCTAGAAAACCTGTTGCAGGCGATGGCAGACAAACAAACCCAAACTCTGCCGGATAATGAGCAGGAACAGCTACAACTGGCAATCGCAATGCAGTTCGAAAGCTGGCAAGAACTGATAGATGAGACTCGCCAGCACATGGCTAATGTTCACGTGGTGTTTGAAGAGCTTATCGGTGTAGAAGAAGAGGAAGCGAACCCAATCGCGAGTCACTTTAGCGAGCTGTGGGATATGGCACATAAGCAAGATGTGATTGAGCATGTATTGGAGACCGACATAGATGCGGTTGACCCACAGAAAGCCGCCAATACCATTATTCAGTTCAAGGCTGATCTCGCGAAGAAAACGTTAGGCCCTAGAGGACGTGAGGTGCTTAATCGACTGATGCCTAAAGTGTTCCAAGCTCTGTACACCAATAAAGATGCGGAGTTTGGTTTATCACGTGTGCTGCACCTGCTACATAAAATCGTTACGCGAACCACTTACCTAGAGCTGCTTGATGAGCATCCAGCGGCACTGACTCAATTGGTACGCCTGTGTACCGCGAGTCCGATGATTTCAGAGCAGTTAGGGCGCTACCCAATCCTACTTGATGAATTGATTGACCCTCAGCAGCTTTATAATCCGGTGCCATTAGAGTCTTACAAAACGGAGCTTCGTGATTACCTTGCTCGCATTCCAGAAGATGACATGGAACAGCAGATGGAAGGCCTGCGTCAATTTAAGCAGACCTGTATCTTGAGAATCGCTGCCGCAGATATTGCTGGCGTGTTGCCTGTGATGAAGGTAAGTGATCACTTAACCTACTTAGCCGAAGCGATTGTTGAAGCTGGGGTTAACCAAGCTTGGCTGCAAGTGTCGGCGAAGTTTGGTGAGCCGACTCACCTTAAAGACCGTGAGGGACGCGGCTTTGCGGTTGTTGGTTACGGAAAAGTTGGTGGTTGGGAGCTTGGGTATAACTCAGACTTGGATATTGTCTTCATGCATGACTGCCCAGTGCATGTGTACACTGATGGCAAAAAAGAGATTGATGGTCGTCAATTCTATCTGCGACTGGCACAGCGTATTATTCATATTTTCTCGACTCGCACAGCCTCCGGCATTCTTTATGAAGTCGATACTCGCTTACGACCTTCAGGGGCTTCTGGGTTGTTAGTAAGCCCAACCGATGCCTTTGACGAGTACCAGCACAATGAAGCATGGACATGGGAGCACCAAGCCCTTACTCGTGCGCGTATGATTTACGGCGATGAGCCTTTAGCATTGGCGTTTAACAAGACCCGTCACGAGGTTTTGTGTCTTGAGCGTGACGGCGACAGCCTCAAACAAGAAGTAGTTAAAATGCGCGAAAAAATGCGCGACCATTTAGGTGGCAAGAAAAGCGATCGCTTCATGTTGAAACAAGACAATGGCGGTATTACCGACGTTGAGTTTCTGGCTCAGTACTTAGTACTAAGATACAGCCATGAGAAACCTAAGCTGACGCGTTGGTGTGACAATGTTCGTATCTTTGAGAGCCTAATGTCACAGGGCATTATGGATGAACCACAAGCAATGGCACTTACGCATGCTTACACCACGTTGCGTGATGAGATTCATCACCGTAATTTGCTCAACCTTGATGCTGACGTTGCGATAGATAAGTTTGAGCAAGAGAGAGCGCTTGTAACTCAGGCTTGGCAGCAGTGGATGCTGGCCGAGTAGCAGGAACCTTGTATCAGCGTGACTGTCTAGAATGTGAAGAGGTGACTCAAACCGCTTCATTGTTTTTTTCTATGGTTTAGCCACTACTATCAGTGTGCTAGACTCTATCCAGATTCGATTTTTGGAGATCCCTAATGAAACCTATTCTACCTGACTACAGCCAATCGGGCGTGTTGATTGTCGGTGATGTGATGCTAGACCGTTACTGGTATGGCCCTACCGGTCGTATTTCACCAGAAGCGCCAGTACCTGTAGTAAAAGTAGAGAATAACGAAGAGCGTCCAGGTGGTGCAGCTAACGTGGCAATGAACATTGCATCGCTAGGCGGCCATGCGCATATCGTTGGTTTAACGGGTAAAGATGAGCCTGCACAAGTACTTAAGAACACACTGAGTGCACTTAAAGTTAACTGTGATTTTGTTGAGCTAGAAGATTACCCAACCATCACTAAGCTACGTGTGATGAGCCGCGGCCAACAGCTGATTCGTCTAGACTTTGAAGACAAATTTGAGAACACTGACCCTGAGTTGGTTCTATCTCGCATGGAGCAAGCGCTACCTAATGTACGCTCTGTTATCCTGTCTGATTATGCGAAAGGTGCACTTGAGCACGTACAGAGCTTTATTCAGAAAGCACGTTCAGCGAATGTCCCGGTGTTTATTGACCCTAAAGGCGCGGATTTTGAACGCTACCGTGGCGCAACACTACTGACGCCAAATATGGCGGAATTCGAGCTCGTAGCGGGTAAAGTGAAATCAGAAGAGGAGCTAGTGGCAAAAGGCTTAGCTCTTATCGAAGAGTTCGACTTTGACGCGCTGCTTGTTACTCGTAGTGAACACGGTATGACTTTACTGCGTAAGGGCCAAGAACCTTTCCACCTACCAACTCAAGCAAAAGAAGTGTACGACGTGACGGGTGCCGGCGATACGGTAATCTCTGTGCTTGCGGCTTCTGTTGCTGCTGGCAAGCCACTTGATGAAGCGTGTGCATTGGCAAATGCAGCGGCAGGTGTTGTTGTTGGTAAACTGGGTACGTCGACGCTTTCTATGATTGAGCTAGCAGAAGCGGTACACGGTAGCCAAGATACAGATTACGGTGTGATTTCAGAGGCGGCTCTGATTGAAGCGGTGAAACGTGCACGTGCAAAAGGCGAGAAAGTGGTTATGACTAACGGCTGTTTCGATATCCTTCATGCAGGTCATGTTTCTTACATGAACCATGCAGCTGAGTTAGGTGACCGCCTGATTGTTGCGGTGAACACTGATGAGTCTGTTAAGCGCTTGAAAGGCCCAGGCCGTCCTGTGAACCCAACTGATCGTCGTATGGCGGTTCTTGCTGGCTTGGGTGCCGTAGACTGGGTTGTGCCTTTCTCTGAAGATACGCCACAGCGCCTAATCTCTGAGGTGCTACCGAGCATCTTGGTTAAGGGCGGCGATTACAAACCTGAAGAGATTGCTGGTGGCGCTGAAGTGATTGCTGCAGGTGGTGAAGTGAAAGTACTGAACTTTGAAGATGGCTGCTCAACCACTGAGATCATTGAAGCGATCAAAGGCGGTCGTGGATAAACGCCTCAATTGATTTGATATCCGATAAATAAAAATGCCGCTCAATGAGCGGCATTTTTCTATCTGCAGAGAGCGATAGTTCGCTCTCCTCATTAGACGGCTTGTTGAGTGATTAGCTCGCTGGTTTTAGACCTGCGTTTACGTCAACAATGTCTTGCTCGCTCAGTGTACCCACCGCTTGGCGCAGTTGCAGTACGCTTAGGATGTAGTTGTAACGAGCGTCAGATAGGTTTTTGTTCGCATCGTATAGACGGCGAGTTGAGTCAAGTACGTCAACGATAGTACGAGTACCAACATCAAAACCTGCTTCTGTCGCTTCTAGTGCTGATTGAGCTGAAACTACCGATTGCTCGTAAGCACGTAGCGCGCCAATCGATGCACTAATGTTGTTGTTGAACGCGCGAACGTCCTTAACAACACTACGGTAAGTCGCTTCAAGATCTTCACTAGCTGCAACATAGTTGTATTCAGCCTGCTTAGTTAGCGAGGTCGTGTTACCACCTGTGTATAGAGGCACAACTAGGTTTAGGCCAAGGTTTAGGTTGTCTTGGTCGTAGTCACTTGGGCTGTTTGATTGATCAGCCAGTGAGTAGCTACCGTCAAGCGTTAGGCTTGGAAGGTGACCAGAGTTTGCTAGCGAGATGTTATCTTTCGCGATGTCTTGAGAGATACGTGCAGCCAGTAGGCTGAGGTTCTTCTCTTGCGCTTGTTCAACGAGTGCCACTGCTGATTCAGAAGACTTGCTTGCAGAGAAACGGTCAGTGTCCAGGATGCTTAGATTAGAGTGCTCTTGACCAGTGATTTCACGCAGACCTTCGTAGTTGTTAGTCAGAGTGTTTTCAGCCAGAACTTCGTCAGCCAACACTAAATCGTACTGCGCTTGCGCGTCGTGTACGTCAGTGATTGCTGATAGGCCAACCTCGAAACGCTGTTTAGTTTGCTCTAGTTGGCGAGCAACCGCTGCTTTTTCTGCACGAACGAACTCAAGGTTATCTTGAGCACGAAGTACTTCGAAGTAAGCCGTTGCCACGCGCAGGATCAGCCCCTGTTGCTGCGCCGCGTATGCTGAATCAGCTTGACGTGCTGTTTTCTCAGCTGTGTCTAGCGTGATCCATGAAGAGCGTTGGTAAAGTTCTTGTGTGAAGCCAATACCTGCGCCCCAAACATTACTGTCATTATTTGCGCTGTTACGCTCGCCACGGTTGATGTCATAGTTCGCAGTTAGGTTGATTTGCGGTAGTAGGGTACTACGGCTAGAGGTAACTGCTTCAAAAGCGGCATCACGCTGTGCTGCTGAACTAAGAAGTGTTGGGTCATTTTGTTTTGCTTGGTCATAAACTTCGGCTAGCGTATCAGCGAAAGCTGATGAACTCAGGCTACCAATTGCTGCACTGATAAATAGTGGAAGCAGTTTTCTCATTTTCCTATTCCTGCCTTAATAGATTTTTTCTTAACAGAGTTTAACTCAGTTTGGTGGTAATTTACTCGAAACTTTGCACTTTTTTACATTTAACTGTCCACTTGTGCAATATTTATTTTCGGATACTTAAATTTAATTATAAATTTTGTATAAAAAGTTGAACCTAGACCTTGGTAGTTAACTCGTACAATGAGTAAACTATAAAGATCACTTAGTGAGGTGCTAAATGCAACAGTATGACAATCAACAACATGAGTTTACTCCACAAGATGTGGAAATTGTCTCAAAAGAAACGCTGTTTCGTGGTTTTTTCAAAATGGTTAAATACACCTTTCGACACAAGTTGTTTGAAGGCGGGTGGAGTAAGCCAATAGAACGCGAAATGTTCGAGCGTGGGCATGCTGCTGCATTGCTGCCATACGATCCTATTCGAGATGAAGTGGTGATCGTCGAGCAGATTCGAGTGGGCGCACTTGAGCATGAAAACCCTTGGCAATATGAAATTGTCGCTGGGATCATCGATACCGATGAATCAGCAGAACAAGTCGCGCGCAGAGAGGCAATGGAAGAAGCAGGAGTTGAAGTGACTCATGTACTGCCTATCACCTCATACTACCCTTCATCGGGTGGTTGCTCTGAGAAGCTGGATGTAATGGTTGGCTGCGTTGATGCAACCACGGCGCAAGGTGTCCACGGTCTTGAGTACGAAGGAGAGGACATTCGCGTTCAAGTAATGAGTCGTGAACAGGCTTATCAACTGGTACAGCAAGGTGTGTTCGAAAATGGTGCTACTATTATTGCTTTGCAATGGTTGCAACTGAACTACCAGGATCTACAGTCAAAGTGGAAAGAGTGACGCTATGCCGAATATAGCGGTGAAAAAGCCGTATCATGTTGATCTTGCTGAATTGATGCGAGTCTACGAGACCAATTACGCGAAATTAAACGCATTATTGCCTGTTGGGCACCAAGTTGGCGACGTGCGTTGTTATCAAGCGGTTAAT
Organism: Vibrio sp. Isolate30; assembly: GCF_022397975.1. Taxonomy (NCBI): domain Bacteria; kingdom Pseudomonadati; phylum Pseudomonadota; class Gammaproteobacteria; order Vibrionales; family Vibrionaceae; genus Vibrio; species Vibrio sp. Isolate30. Next base: position 153,151 of record NZ_JAKEUS010000005.1, on the reverse strand, counting down.
ATGGTGTATCAATTGACAGTGAATGAGGTCACAAAATACACCACATTAATAGATATATGTCAGAGTGATGCGATGCCAGTATTCCCTTTGCCAAAAATGTCTGTCAGGCTATATCACGACGCTCGCGTTGCAGAAGTGTGTGCCAGTGGGGACTTCTCAAGAGTCAAAGCGAAATACGACTACCCGAACACTAAGCTTTTGCAAAAAGACGAGAAATTTCAACTCAATAAGTTTCTTGGCGAATGGTTAACGTTTTGTTTAAAAAATGGAATCAGTCGCACACCCATTACGCTGAGTTAGCGTACGTTTGAATACTTTGAAGATCTAACAGTAACGTATCTGGATTTGTTATTTTGGAATTATCACATACTTCAAAATTAGATGAGAGCAGCATTAAGTTAGTGCAACTGACCGACACGCACCTCTTTGCGCCAAGTAATGGCAGCCTGCTGAGCATCAACACAGAAGATAGCTTTCGTGCTGTTGTCGATGGCATTGTGAACCAAGGTTATGAATATGAAGCGATTCTTGCGACTGGTGATATCTCTCAAGATCACAGCGCAGAGTCTTACCAAAAATTTGAGGCTGGTATTCAGCCTTTAGAAAAGCCTTGTTATTGGTTGCCAGGTAACCACGATTACAAACCTAATATGGGCAGTGTTATCCCATCCGCTCAAATACAGTGTGTTGAGCATGTGCTGCTGGGTGAGCATTGGCAGATGATCATGCTCGACTCACAGGTTGTCGGTGTACCACATGGTCGTTTGAGCGATCAACAGCTTGATCTATTAGAGCAGAAACTGGCGGAGTTTCCTGAGAAACATACGTTGGTTTTACTTCACCACCACCCACTGTTGGTAGGTAGTGCATGGCTTGATCAGCACAGTTTAAAAGATTCAGACCAGTTCTGGGATGTGGTATCACAACATAACAATGTTCGTGGCGTGCTGTGTGGTCACGTGCATCAAGATATGAATCGCGAGCACTTAGGAGTACAGGTGATGGCTACTCCATCAACTTGTGTTCAGTTCAAGCCAAACTCAGACGATTTTGCGCTTGATACTCTAAGCCCTGGTTGGCGAGAGCTCGAACTCAAACCTAACGGTGAGATTGCGACAGAGGTACGTCGACTTGCCCATGGTGCGTTTGCCCCAGACTTTAACGCTGAGGGTTACTAATGTCAGCTACCGCGCCACAAACTAAACCTTCGATGCTGCTGTATATTCATGGGTTTAATAGCTCATCTCGTTCGCATAAGGCCAATGTGATGGCTGACTATTGTGCCGAGCATCGCCCTGATATCAAAGTTGTGACACCACAATTGCCAAGTTTTCCCGCTCTGGCCGCAGCGCTTCTTAAAAGCATAGTGGAAGAGCACAAAGAGCAGTATCAAATTGCGCTGGTGGGTAGTTCATTGGGAGGCTACTTGTCGACGTGGTTGAATGCGCATTATGGGTTTAAAGCGGCAGTAGTTAACCCAGCAGTGAAACCTTATGAATTGTTGACCGACTACTTAGGTGAGCAGGTTAACCCATACACCCATGAACATTATGTTTTAGAGGAAAAGCACATTGACGAGCTTAAACAGCTTGATGTTGCCTCTATTTCTGAGCCAAGTGATTTTTGGCTGTTGCAGCAAACCGAAGATGAAGTTTTAGATTACCGTCAAGCGGTGGCAAAGTTTCAAGGAGCGAAGCAGACTGTAGAAGAGGGCGGCGACCACAGCTTTGTCGATTTTGAGCGCTATCCTCAAAAGATAATTGAATTTCTAGCCTTGTAAGGTCTAACTTCAGCCGCAGTATCTTATCTTTTTTGCCTGTTATTTCATCTGTCAGTGGTGAAATATCATAGTTTGGTGTCATAGTTTTTGAACGTGCTTGACATCAAACCCCTGCTTCCAGACTATATTCCCCAATACTTTCGCTCGTTCGCTCTGCTGTGAGGGTTCACGGCAACTAACACGGTTATATCGAATTAGAGCCCAGCGAACAGACGTAAATTTTTTGAGTAAACTCCGTATTATGACTGAACAATATAATGCAAAAGACCTCGAGGTTCTTGAAGGTCTCGACCCGGTTCGACACCGTCCGGGGATGTATACAGAGACTGAAAGGCCAAACCACTTAGCCCAAGAAGTTATCGATAACTCTGTAGATGAAGCATTGGCTGGCCACGCGAAGAAGATCAAAGTGGTCTTGCACGCTGACCAATCTTTAGAAGTGGTGGATGATGGTCGTGGTATGCCTGTCGATATTCACCCAGAGAAAGGCATCTCAGGTGTTGAGCTGATTTTAACTAAGCTCCACTCAGGTGGTAAGTTCTCAAACAATAACTACAAGTTCTCAGGCGGCCTACACGGTGTAGGTATCTCAGTAGTAAACGCACTCTCTAAGCGCGTTGAAGTGACGGTTCGTCGTGATGGCCAAATCCATGAAATTGCATTTGAAAACGGCGTAGCGGTAACCGATTTAACGGTAACGGGTTCATGTGGCCTGCGTAATAGCGGCACATCTGTACATTTCTGGCCTGATGCGAAGTACTTCGATAGCTCTAAATTTTCTGTGCTGCGTTTGGTTAACAACCTGCGTGCGAAAGCCGTTCTATGTCCAGGCCTAGAGATCACCTTCAGCGATAAGGTCAACAACGAAGAGCATAAATGGTTCTATGAAGATGGCCTAAAAGATTATCTTGCTGAGGGCGTAAAGGGTTACACCCTGCTACCAGAAGAGCCGTACATCGGTGAGTTCACAGCTGAAACTGAAATGGCAAACTGGGCGGTAATCTGGCAGCCAGAAGGCGGTGAGATGATCACTGAGAGTTACGTGAACTTAGTACCAACTAAACAAGGTGGTACTCACGTAAACGGTCTGCGCCAAGGCTTGCTTGATGCAATGCGTGAGTTCTGTGAATTCCGCAACTTGTTGCCGCGCGGCGTTAAGCTAACGGGTGATGATATCTTCGACCGTTGTTCATACGTTCTATCGGTGAAGATGCAGGATCCTCAATTTGCAGGTCAAACGAAAGAGCGTCTCTCTTCTCGTCAAACGGCTGCATTTGTTTCTGGCGTTGTAAAAGATGCATTTAGTCTGTGGCTGAACGAAAAACCACAACTTGCAGAACAACTGGCGGAAACCTGTATTGCCAATGCTCACCGTCGTATGCGTGCTAGCAAGAAGGTAGTACGTAAGAAGGTGGCATCAGGTCCAGCACTTCCGGGCAAATTGACTGACTGTTCTGTTCAAGACCTAAACCGCACTGAAATCTTCTTCGTGGAAGGGGACTCGGCGGGTGGCTCAGCAAAACAAGCTCGTGACCGTGAGTTCCAAGCCGTGATGCCACTGCGTGGTAAGATCCTAAATACTTGGGAAGTATCTGCAGACCAAGTTCTCGCTTCTCAAGAAGTACACGATATCTCGGTGGCTTTGGGTATTGACCCTGACAACGATGACCTATCTGGCCTACGTTACGGTAAGATCTGTATCCTTGCCGATGCGGACTCGGATGGTCTACACATTGCGACGCTGCTGTGTGCGCTGTTTACTCGTCACTTCCGCTCTTTAGTTGAAGCAGGTCATATCTATGTGGCTATGCCGCCTCTGTATCGTATCGACTGTGGCAAAGAAGTCTTCTATGCCCTTGATGACGATGAGAAAGATGGTGTGCTTGAGCGTCTATCGAAGAAGAAAGCCAAGATCAACGTACAACGATTCAAAGGTCTGGGTGAGATGAACCCACTTCAGCTACGCGAAACCACTATGGATCCAAACACTCGTCGTCTGGTTCAACTAACCATTGATGACAGTGAAGCGACCAATGAAATGATGGACATGCTACTAGGTAAGAAGCGTGCTGATGATCGCCGTTCATGGCTACAAAACAACGGTGATTTGGCCGAGGTATAATGAATGTCTAACGAAATTACTTTTGATGGCGTTGAACAATTGCCAATGCGCAAGTTCACCGAAGATGCCTATTTAAATTACTCAATGTACGTAATCATGGATCGTGCATTGCCATACATTGGTGACGGTCTTAAACCAGTACAGCGTCGTATTATCTACGCGATGTCTGAACTTGGCTTATCAGCAGCATCAAAATACAAGAAATCTGCACGTACCGTTGGTGATGTACTGGGTAAGTATCACCCACACGGTGACTCAGCGTGTTACGAAGCTATGGTATTGATGGCGCAACCGTTCTCATACCGCTACCCACTAGTAGATGGTCAAGGTAACTGGGGTGCTCCGGATGACCCGAAATCATTCGCTGCGATGCGTTATACCGAAGCGAAACTGTCTAAGTTTGCTGAGGTGCTTCTTGGTGAACTAGGCCAAGGCACAGTTGAATGGCAGCCTAACTTTGACGGCACCATGAAAGAGCCGCAAATGTTGCCAGCGCGTCTGCCTCACATTCTACTTAACGGTATCACTGGTATCGCGGTAGGTATGGCAACAGATATCCCACCACATAACGTGCGTGAGATTGCTGATGCAACCATCAAACTGATTGATAGCCCGAAAGCGGAACTGTCGGAAGTGATGGAGCATGTCAAAGGCCCTGATTACCCGACTGAAGCTGAGATCATCTCTCCGAAGTCAGATATTGAGAAGATCTACAAAACGGGTCGCGGCAGCATTAAGATGCGTGCGGTTTGGCATAAAGAGGGGTCTGATATTGTTATCACGGCTCTGCCTCACCAAGTATCCGGCGCCAAGCTTCTAGAGCAAATCGCAAACCAGATGCGTGCTAAGAAGCTGCCGATGGTTGACGATCTTCGCGATGAATCCGATCACGAGAACCCAACGCGTATCGTTGTTGTTCCTCGCTCGAACCGCATCGACTGTGATCAGTTGATGAGTCACCTATTCGCTTCAACGGATCTTGAGAAGAACTTCCGTGTTAACTTGAACATGATTGGTCTAGACAATCGTCCTCAAGTTAAAGGCCTAGTGCAGATCCTTAAAGAGTGGATTGAGTTCCGTCGAACTACAGTACGTCGTCGTCTACAGCACCGTCTTGATAAAGTGCTAGCGCGCTTACACATTTTAGAAGGTCTTTTGGTTGCTTATCTCAATCTTGATGAAGTGATTGAGATTATCCGAACTGAAGACGATCCTAAAGCGGTGCTTATGGAGCGCTTTGGTATTACTGAGATTCAAGCGGACGCAATCCTAGATACCAAACTTCGCCACCTTGCTAAGCTGGAAGAGATGAAGATCCGCGGCGAGCAAGATGAGCTAGAGAAAGAGCGTGAGAAGCTAGAGAAGCTACTGGGCTCTGAGCGTCGCCTGAATACTCTGATTAAGAAAGAGATCCAAGCGGACGCAGATAAGTACGGTGATGATCGTCGTTCTCCACTGGTTGAGCGTGCAGAAGCGAAAGCACTGACTGAGCGCGACCTTGTACCAAGTGAACCAATCACAGTGGTACTTTCTGAGAAAGGTTGGATTCGTCATGCGAAAGGGCATGACGTGGATCCAGAGGGGTTGAACTACAAGTCGGGTGATAAATACCTTGCGAGTACGCGTGGTAAGAGTAACCAACAAGCGGTATTCCTCGGTAGTGACGGTCGAAGCTACTCGCTTGAGTCTCATTCTCTGCCTTCGGCGCGTAGCCAAGGTGAGCCGATTACTGGTCGCTTGAATATCAGTGCTGGCAGTTCGATTCGCCAAGTTGTGATGGGCGAGGATGATCAGCTATGGCTGGTGGGTTCTGATGCAGGCTACGGTTTCGTATGTAAAGGCAGCGATCTCTTGTCGAAGAATAAGAGCGGTAAGGCATTGGTGAATCTACCTCAAGCATCGGAAGTGATGCTGCCAAGCCCGATTGAAGATCTGGAGACCAACGAGATTCTGGCGATTACTAACCAGGGCCGTATGCTGTTGTTCCCAATTAAAGATCTGCCTCAATTGAGCAAAGGTAAGGGTAACAAGATCATCAATATCCCGTCGGCGAAGGCGAAAGAGCGTGAAGAGTTTGTCTCACACCTAATGGCCATTCCTCAAGGGACAACGCTGACGCTGTATGCGGGTAAGCGTAAGCTTGGTTTGAAGCCTGCTGACCTTGATAACTTCCGTGGTGAGCGTGGTCGTCGTGGCGGTCTACTGCCAAGAGGCCTGCAACGAGTAACTCGTATTGACATCGAGAGTGACGAGTAATCTTCGTTTTAGATAACTTGTTGTATAGATAATAAAAAACCCAGCCGAGAGCTGGGTTTTTTGTTGTTCGCAATCTACTTAATGTTAGTCGTAGATCCGTCTAATTTAACTAGCGCTTGTCTTCCGCAATGGTAACCTTAAGGGTTTTACTTTCACCCTGACGGAGTATACCCACATCGACCACTGTGCCAGGTCTTAGGTCGGTAACGATATCCATAACGCTCTGGCGTCCATTGATCTTGGTGTTGTCGATACTGATGATGATGTCTTGAACCTCAAATCCAGCATCAGCAGCAGGGCCAACAGGATCGATACCTAACACCACAATGCCACCAATGTTTTTGTTACCTAATAAACGTGAGGTAACTGAATTAATGTCTTGTCCATCAATGCCGATATAGCCGCGAATCACACGACCGTCAGCAATGATCTTCTGCATGATTTTATTGGCCAATCCATAAGGGATGGCAAAAGAGATACCGTAGGTTTCCATGTCAGTTGCTTGCTGGAAGGATGCCGTATTTATGCCAACCAGTTCGCCTTGTGAGTTAACAAGTGCACCGCCCGAGTTACCTTCATTGATCGCCGCGTCAGTTTGAATAAAGGCTTGGTGGCGATCGGCGCTTATCGAAGAACGTCCAGTTGCTGAGATAATACCGAAAGTTGTCGTTTGACCTAGGTTATATGGGTTGCCGATAGCAAGTACGATGTCGCCGACGTTGGCTTCATAATTTGGGTTCAGTGGAATAACCGGAAGGTTATCACCGCTGACTTGCAATATGGCGATGTCAGTTCGTTTGTCTGAGCCAACTAATTGAGCGGCAGCTGCACGACCGTCTTGCAAGGCAACCACCACTTGATCCGCTTGAGCAACGACGTGGTAGTTAGTGATGATGTAGCCTTTCTCGCTAACAATAACACCAGAACCTAAGCCTTGAGTAAGTAGCTTGTTACGGTCGGACTCATCGTATTTACGACTGTAGATGTTCACAACTGCTGGTGCCGCGCGTCGAACGGCATCGTTGAATGAGAGTTGCAATGAGCCTATGTTGCTCACTTGCTTGCTCGCCACTTCAGAGACGAAATCAGGCCTTAGCTGCGGGAAAGCCACCAATATAATCAGCGCTGATACTAATCCAAGGGAAATAGAACGAAATAGAAAGGACAGCATGTTTCCCTCTTCGACAGGTAAGGTATTGAGCCTCCGCGCATGGGTGACCAGTTTGAGTTACCAGTGAAGCATAGCATTTTGATTCATCTAAATAAAAGGGCAGGTTGATTAAGTTCTATACGGACTTAGTCAACCTGCCCTCAATAATGGTGATTAATAGTTAGCGAATCACAAGATAGATGGTTCTTGGGCCACGTTGGATATTGAGCGCTAATACACCAGGGTTCTTTTCAACAATTGCTCTGAACTGTGCTAGGTTCTTCACCGTTTTACGGTTCACACCAATGATGATGTCGTCTGCTTGAAGCTGATAGGCCTCAGCTGGAGAGCCTTTAGCGACACTTGAAACCTTAACCCCTTTTACTGGGTCGCTATCGTTGGTATTGGTAAGCTCCGCACCAGCCAAGCCTTCATGCAGTTTTTCTGCTTGAGTCTTGCTGTTGGTTGATTCCCCAAGCGTCACGTCGAAGGTTTTGTTCTTACCGTCACGAACCACGCCCAGTTCAATCTCTTTTCCTGCACCAAGAGTCGCGACTTTAGCTCGCAATTCGCTAAAGGTATCGATCTTCTTACCATTGATTGCAACGATGATGTCGCCTGCTTGTAAACCTGCTTTGTCGGCAGCACTGTCTGGCACGACTTGGCTCACAAATGCACCTTTGCTGGATTCGTAACCGAGTGCTTCAGCCAATTCCGAGGTAATTTCACCACCCTGAACGCCAAGCATGCCACGTTTAACTTCGCCAAACTCTAAGATTTGGTCGGTTAGGTTGCGCATCATATTCGATGGGATCGCAAAGCCGATACCCACATTACCACCATTTGGGCCCAGGATTGCAGTGTTAATACCGATCAGCTCACCATTGAGGTTAACTAAGGCACCACCTGAGTTGCCGCTGTTGATTGCAGCATCGGTTTGAATGAAGTTCTCAAAGTTTTCTAGGTTGAGACCGCTTCGACCTAATGCCGAAACGATACCCGATGTCACCGTTTGACCGAGACCAAATGGGTTACCAATGGCAACACTGAAATCACCGACACGCAGTTTGTCTGAGTCAGCAAAACGAATCTCTGTCAGGTCTTTGGCTTTTTCGAGTTTGAGCAGGGCGATATCAGACATTTCGTCGCCACCAATAAGCTCGGCATCGTATTCACGTCCATCATGCAGTTTTACGCGGATCTCATCAGCGTTATTGATGACGTGATAGTTTGTAACGATATGTCCTTTCTTGGCATCGATAATAACACCAGAGCCTAAACCTCTGAATGGGCGCTCTTGTGCTTGTTCTGGGCCAAAGAAGAATTGGAATTGTTCAGGGATACGTTGACGTTGGACTTGCTTACCTTCCACTGCAATGCTGACCACCGCTGGGGTGACTTTTTCAAGCATTGGCGCAAGGCTAGGTAGTTGTTGGTTGTCGACACTTAGGGGAAGCGCCGCAGTTGCCTGAATCGGTGCGATGATGGAACTTAAGCTTAAAGTCAGTACCGATAAAGCAAGCAAAGGTTTTTTCATCATAAACTCCTCGTTAGTTAAGGCCTTGTAACACATATCAAGTTGGACTATTGCCAAGTGTTGTACGACCCAAGTGAAGATTATGACTCAAAAACCTTTGTAAAGTTCATTGAATTTAATTGTTTAAGACGCTTTCGCCGTTACAACCTCTGGTGCTTCAATGACCTCTTTCTTCTCATCGTTGAACAAACCGGTCGCGCCATTGGCGTAATCTTTTGGTTGTTCATCAATGGCTGATACTTTGTTGTCTGCTTTATCAGATGACTTATCTGAGTGTGCTGCAGCCGTTTTCACAAATGGGTTGTCCTGCTCTGGCAAGTTAGGGATTAACTCAGCGCTGGTCTTTTCCATGTGTTGGTAAAGCTTGGTGTAGTCCTTACCTAAGGTATCTAACATTTCAGCTGTTTTAGCAAAGTGATCGGCAAGCTCTTGGCGTTGCTGTTCTAGTGCAAACTTTGCTGTGTCTAATTCTTTTTGAACATTCTTTTGCTTCTTGTACTCAGGAGTCGTGAGGCGAGAAATAGCAACTCCTAAGATAAGTCCGATTAGTAAACCGCCAACGGCATACATCCAAGGCATAACAGCTCCTTATTGTTGTTTTTTAACATGTTTGTTACTGCTTAGTTACACATAATGCAGCTTCATGGTACTATGACAAGGCGACAGTATAAAGAAAAATGCGTGTGCGCTAGCTATCAGTTTGAAGCTGCACATACAGCGATGAGCCCCCGCCTATTGTACTGTTGAAGTCCTTTTTCCTTCGCTGGTTGATATCGATTTCATTGTGGAAATGTCGTCATGAATCCCGTTAAAAAATACGAACAAGATATAAAAGAACATGGATTTCAAAGAGATCCAGCCCAAGAGCAAGCCGTACAGTCACTAGATCAATTGTTCCACCAATTTCAAGAATACCAAAATGCGCCAGTGCCACAGCTGACGCGTTTTCAAAAGTTAATGGGTAAGAAGCCACAACTGCCGACGCCACCAAAAGGGCTCTATTTTTGGGGAGGGGTAGGGCGAGGTAAAACTTACCTAATGGATACTTTCTGTGATGCATTGCCTACATCAAGAAAAATGCGTGTCCACTTTCACCGCTTTATGTATCGCGTTCATGATGAACTGAAAGCACTGGGCGAAGTGAGCGATCCTTTGCCGTTAGTGGCAGATAAGTTTAAGCAAGAAGCGGATATCATCTGTTTTGATGAGTTTTTTGTTTCCGATATTACCGATGCGATGATTCTAGGGACTCTGTTCCAAGAGCTGTTCGCTCGTAACGTTATTTTGGTCGCGACTTCGAACATTCCACCTGAAGACCTGTATCGAAACGGCCTGCAACGTGCGCGCTTTCTTCCTGCGATTAAGCTCATTCAAGACAACTGTCGAATTCTCAATGTAGACAGCGGTGTCGATTACCGACTGCGGACCTTGGAACAAGCAGAGATCTATCACTATCCACTAGACGCACAAGCGGATGTGAATCTGCGAACTTATTACCAACAGTTGGTTGGTGAGGGTAAAGAGGTGCTAACTCGGATTGAGGTTAACCATCGTCAACTGGATGTGGTTGAAGCGAGTGATGGCGTTTTGCATGGTACCTTTGCTCAGCTTTGCCAATCTGCGCGCAGCCAAAATGACTATATTGAGTTGTCTAGGATTTATCACACGGTACTGCTGGCTGAAGTTAAGCAGATGAATGCCACCTCTGATGACGCCGCAAGACGCTTTATTGCTCTTGTGGATGAGTTCTACGAGCGTAATGTAAAACTGATTATTTCTGCCGAGGTTGCGCTAGAAGAACTCTATACTCATGGTCAATTAGAGTTCGAATTTAAACGCTGTCAGTCACGTTTAATTGAAATGCAGAGCCATGATTATCTAGCAAAAGAGCACCTAAGTTAGGCGGGGAATTCGTTATTAAGAAAATGGAAGAAAAAAATCGTGATTTTGTTCAAAAAGAGGTGATTTTTTCTTCGCTCTTCTCTATAATCCTGCGACCTACCGTTACTGCGGGCCTCTAACGATGAGTTAAATCACGTTATGCCAAGAGTTTTCCAACACTCGAAGGGGTGATGAATGGGGACTCTTAGACAGTTGGAATACTCAGTATTCCTTAAGTGTAAATTTTTTTAATAGGTAATTATTAGCATGAAAACTTTCGTTGCTAAACCAGAAACTGTAAAACGCGACTGGTACGTTGTAGACGCTGAAGGTAAAACTCTAGGTCGTCTTGCAAGTGAAATCGCTTCTCGCCTACGCGGTAAGCACAAAGCTGAATACACTCCTCACGTAGACACTGGTGATTACATCATCGTTGTTAACGCTGAGAAAGTTACTGTAACTGGTAACAAGGCTAAGGGTAAGGTTTACTACCGTCACTCTGAGTTCCCTGGTGGTCTTAAGTCTATCACTTTTGAAAAGCTGATCGACCGTAAGCCAGAGATGGCTCTTGAACTAGCTGTTAAAGGTATGCTTCCACGTGGTCCTCTAGGCCGCGCTATGTACCGTAAGCTAAAAGTATACGCTGGTGCTGAGCACAACCATGTTGCTCAACAACCACAAGTACTAGACATCTAATTGGGGATTATGAAAATGGCAGAGAATCAATACTACGGCACTGGTCGTCGCAAAAGCTCAGCAGCTCGTGTTTTCATCAAACCAGGTTCTGGTGAGATCGTAATCAACAAGCGTAGCCTTGATGTTTACTTCGGTCGTCCAACTTCTCGCATGGTTGTTAAGCAACCTCTTGAGCTAGTTGAACTAACTGAGAAACTTGACCTATACATCACTGTTTCTGGTGGTGGTATTTCTGGTCAAGCTGGCGCAATCCGCCACGGTATCACTCGCGCTCTTATGGAGTACGATGAAACTCTACGTCCTGCTCTACGTGCAGCTGGCTACGTTACTCGTGACGCTCGTTGCGTTGAACGTAAGAAAGTTGGTCTACGTAAAGCACGTCGTAAACCTCAATTCTCTAAGCGTTAATTTTTCTTTACCGAAAAATACACGCTCCCAGTTTTATTACTGGAATTGTGGTTCAAAGCTCGGCTATATGCCGGGCTTTTTGTTTTTCTACTCCCCGCTAAATGCTTTTCCCTCCTCGTTTTATTTCCAATTTCTTATATTTTGATAGCTTTTGTAACCCAATGTGCGCTTTGCCTCATGATTGTTACAAAAAGGTAGCTTTATCTTGTCAAAAAGTAGGGTTTTATTTATCATTTGCCGTCAATAAATAGAACTAAATACGTATTTTGTTAGCCATGCTCTTTAAGCGGAATAATTTCAATCCAAAAGGAGCAAATGGGAGAATGTTTGGATGAGCAACGCGCCTTTAAATAACGGTCGCAGGCGTTTCCTAACCGCAACAACAGCCGTTGTTGGTGGTTTAGGGGCTGCTGCTGTAGCCGTGCCTTTTATTAAATCATGGAATCCGAGTGCCAAAGCGAAAGCTGCTGGTGCGCCGGTGGAAGTGGAAGTCAGTAAATTAGAAGCTGGCCAAATGGTTCGTGTCGAATGGCAAGGTAAGCCTGTATGGGTTGTACGCCGTGCTGAGTCGGTACTAGAAAACTTGAAAACCATTGGTGGTCAACTTCGAGATCCTCAATCGGAAGCTGAACAACAACCTGAATACGCTCAAAATGAGTTCCGTTCAATTAAGCCGGAATTCTTTGTTGCGGTTGGTTTCTGTACTCACCTAGGTTGTTCTCCAACTTACCTACCTGATTCTTTTGCAGAACAAGTACAAGGTGTTAAGTCTGGTTTCTTCTGTCCATGTCATGGTTCAAAATTTGATATGGCTGGTCGAGTATTCCAAGGCGTACCTGCACCGCTAAACCTTGTTGTGCCAAAGCATATGTATTTAAGTGACACCAAGATCCTGATCGGTATTGACGAGGGAGATGCATAATGCAAGGACTACTAGATTGGGTAGAGAAACGTATACCCGCGATGAATGCTTATAAAAAGCACTTGTCTGAATACCCAATGCCTAAGAACTTTAACTTTTGGTACCTTTTTGGTTCTTTAGCAATGTTAGTTTTAGTTAACCAGATCCTTACAGGTATTTGGCTAACAATGAACTACGTACCATCTGGTGAAGGTGCGTTCGCTTCTGTTGAATACATCATGCGTGATGTGGAATACGGCTGGTTACTGCGTTATATGCACTCAACGGGCGCATCTGCGTTCTTCGTTGTTGTTTACCTGCATATGTTCCGTGGTCTGATTTACGGCTCTTACCAAAAGCCTCGTGAGCTACTATGGATTTTCGGTATGTTGATCTTCCTAGTGCTAATGGCTGAAGCTTTCATGGGTTACCTACTACCATGGGGTCAAATGTCATACTGGGGTGCTCAGGTAATCATTTCTCTGTTTGGTGCGATCCCTGTTATCGGTGATGACCTAACGCTTTGGATCCGTGGTGACTACATCATCTCTGGTGCAACGCTAAACCGTTTCTTCGCACTGCACGTTATCGCTCTACCAATCGTACTTCTGCTGCTTATCGTACTTCACGTACTAGCACTGCACGAAGTAGGTTCGAACAACCCAGACGGTATCGAGACGAAGCTTCCTAAAGGCACAATGGGCGATGACTACAAAACTCAGTTCCCATTCCACAAGGATTACACTAAGAAATACGACATCATTGACTCTATTCCTTTCCACCCATACGGGACTGTGAAAGATATGGTTGGTGTAGCTGGTTTCCTATTCTTCTTCTGTTATGTGCTGTTCTTTAACCCAGAGATGGGTGGATTCTTCCTTGAGCCGCCAAACTTTGAAGCTGCGAACCCACTGAAGACACCAGAGCACATCGCTCCTGTATGGTACTTCACGCCGTTCTACGCAATCCTACGTGCGGTTCCTGATAAGCTGCTAGGTGTTGTAGCAATGGGCGCATCTATTGTTGTGCTATTCCTACTACCATGGTTCGACCGTTGTAAAGTACGTTCGTACCGTTACCGTAGCAAACTGCATTTGATTAACATCATCCAATTCACAATAAGCTTTATTGCGCTTGGTATTCTTGGTGCGCTTCCAGCAACACCAACGTACACAGTACTAGCACAGATCTTTAGCTTAGGTTACTTCATGTTCTTCGTACTTCTGTGGTTCTACAGTAAGAATGAAGCGACGAAACCATTACCAGAAAGGGTGACATTCAAATGAAAAAATGGATTGTAATTTTATTTGCTATGTTGCCGTCATTAGCTATGGCAGCGGGCGCAAATGTTCCGCTAGACAAAGCGAACAATGACTTAACGGACCAAGCTTCACTGCAAAACGGTGCTAAGCTGTTCATGAACTACTGTTTTGGCTGTCACTCTACGCAGTACCAGCGTTATGAGCGAGTTGCTAACGACCTAGAGATCCCAGTGGATCTAATGAAAGAGAACCTAGTCTTCGACCCTGAAGCGAAGATTGGTGACCTAATGGTTAACGCAATGCCTGCGAAGCAAGCGGCGAACTGGTTCGGTGCTCCGCCACCGGATCTAACGCTAGTTGCTCGTGTTCGTGGCGCAGACTGGCTATACACTTACCTTCGTACTTTCTACGAAGACCCATCTCGTCCATTTGGCGTAAACAACATTGTTTTCCCAAGTGTTGGTATGCCACATGTGCTTGAAGAGCTACAAGGTATCCCAACGCCAATCTACGAAACTCATATCGTAGATGGTGAAGAGGTAGAAGTGGTTGTAGGTACTGAAACTGACGGTTCTGGTGAGCTAAGTGCAGGTGAGTACGACGAAGCTGTACGTGATTTGGTTAACTTCCTAGTTTACTCTGGCGACCCTGTTCAACTTGAGCGTCACGCTCTAGGTTGGTGGGTAATGGCCTTCTTAGTATTGTTCACTATCGTTGTGATTCTACTGAAGAAAGAGTATTGGCGTGATGTGCACTAATTGTGCTATAATACCGTGCTAATTCCCAAATTATGTTAATGTACAATGGAGGCTTAGGCCTCCATTGTTTTTATTTAAAGTGTACTGGAGGGCTCCATGGCTGTAGCTGCCAATAAACGTTCTGTGATGACTCTTTTCTCAAGTGCTTCTGATATGTATAGCCATCAGGTGCGCATTGTTCTTGCTGAAAAAGGCGTAAGTGTTGAAGTTGAGTTGGTTGATGAAAATAATCTTCCAGCAGAGCTTGTTGAACTGAACCCGTACAAATCAGTACCCACTCTAGTTGATCGCGAGTTGGCTCTATACGACTCAAAAATCATCATGGAATACCTTGATGAGCGTTTCCCTCATCCACCATTGATGCCTGTTTACCCTGTTGCTCGTGGTAACAGCCGTCTAATGATGTACCGTATTGAACGCAACTGGTACTCAGTTGCTGAGAAGATTGTAAAAGGCAACGCAGAAGAATCTGAAGCGGCACGTACTAAACTGCGCAATGACCTACTGACTCTAGCTCCTATCTTCGCAGAGTACGAATACTTCATGAGCGAAGAATTCAGCCTAATCGATTGTTACCTTGCTCCGCTACTATGGCGTCTTCCTGAGCTAGGTATCGAGCTAATTGGCCCAGGTTCTAAAGAACTGAAAGTTTACATGAACCGTGTATTCGAGCGTGATTCATTCCTAGCTTCTCTAACAGAAGCTGAGCGCGAGATGCGTCTGGCTCGTTAATCGTTATGGATATTTCAACGATGACGCCACGCCGTCCATATATGCTACGCGCATTTTATGATTGGCTGGTTGATAACGAACTCACACCACACCTAGTTGTTGAAGCAACACTACCGGGTGTTCGTGTACCAGAAGAGTTTATTCAAGATGGTCAAATCATCTTGAATATTGCTCCTCGTGCTGTCGGTAATCTTGAACTTGGCAATGAAGCGGTAACATTCAGTGCACGCTTTAGTGGACGTCCACACTCAGTGATCGTGCCACTTTATGCTGTTCAAGCGATCTACGCGCGTGAGAATGGTGCCGGTACTATGTTTGAGCCTGAAGAGGCTTACATGGACGTGCTTGAGGAAGGTATTGAAGAGGGGTCATTTGAGGCTCCGGAAAAAGGTCCTTCATTAAGTGTTGCTACGGCGGAAGTTGAAGTTGATGCAGAAGATTCAGACCCTGAGCCTGAACCTCCACGCCCAACTAAAGGTCGCCCGAGCCTTCGTGTTATCAAGTAACCAAACGACATTAAAAAAGCAGCGATGATTCGCTGCTTTTTTTATAACTCAACTTTTTAGCTGAACGTTGCCGCTAGGATGACTAGTTAACGACAGTTTCTGCTTCAGTTTCCGCCGCTGCTTCAGCTTTCACTGTGGCTTCGTCACCATATTCAAATGCTCGAATAACTTGCTTCACTCCTGAGATGTTACGAGCGACATCGGTTGCAATATCGGCATGCTCACGAGTCACAAGGCCAAGCAGGAATACCTCGCTATCTTCGGTAATCACTTTAACCTTGATGCCGTTTAGTTCAGCATTTGCCAATAGCGCTGATTTCACTTTTGTCGTGATCCAGCTGTCTTTACTTATCTCGCTTACGCTTAAAGGTGCTTTGACGCGTACTTGGTTATGAACATTGTTCACACCAGCCACTTTTCTGGCTTCACTTTCAAATGAGCGACGCTCTGCGTCAGTTGATGCTTGGCCCATCAAAACCACGGTGCCACGGTAAGAGCTAGCCGTTACTCGAACGTTACCTCGGTAAGGTGCTTTGTTGGTAATAGCAGCGACTTCGAACTCAATGTTATTGTCGTTCCAAATCTCTTTGGTGGTACGGGTGTCAGTCACTAGGTTAGCTGTCGTTGCAGCGCCTGCAATGAACAGCCCAGCACAACCTGATAATGACAGTGTCAGCAGTGAAACGCTGAGCAACTTAACAATAGAAAACTTCATGTTACTCCTCATGAGCTGGGAATAGAACTTGGTCAATCAGATCACATAGGCAATGCAGCGTGACCATATGAACTTCATGGATACGAGCGGTGCGGTGTGATGGGATGCGAATCTCTACATCGTGCTCACCTAGAAGGCCAGCCATTTCACCACCATCTTTACCAGTAAAAGCGATGATGGTCATATCACGAGTTACCGCAGCTTCCATCGCTTTGATGATGTTTTTGCTGTTACCGCTGGTAGAAATGGCTAAAAGGATATCGCCTGTTTGACCAAAAGCGCGTACCTGTTTAGAGAAGATCTCTTCGTAGTGGTAGTCGTTCGCAACCGCCGTTAGTGTAGTGTTGTCGGCGGTTAGCGCCATTGCAGGAAGGCTAGGGCGCTCGGTTTCAAAGCGGTTAAGCAAGCAAGAGACAAACTGTTGTGCGTTTGAAGCAGAGCCACCGTTACCACAACATAAAATCTTATTACCATTAAGCAAGGTTGCGACCATGGCTTGCGCAGCATGGGTAATAGCATCTGGCAGAGCTTCTGCTGCTGCAATTTGAATTTGAATACTTTCTGTAAAACTTTCTTTGATGCTATCTAGCATGTTTATCCTTGGGTAATTGCATTTTCTATCCAGTTGATCTGTTCGCTTGGCCCTTCAATAGCCACAACATCAAACCGGAAGTTAGTCGAGTGTACCGACATGCCTTGCTTCATCAGCCATAGATTGGCGGTGTTGATCAGTTTTTTCGCCTTACTGGCGGTGACCATTTCTGCTGCATGCCCATAACGTGTCTGTTTTCGGTATTTGACCTCAACAAACACAATTGTCTGGTTGTGGTGCATTATAAGATCAATTTCACCACATTTTGCTACGAAGTTTTGCTCTATTAAAGAGAGTCCGTGGCCTTCGAGGTGCTCTTTGGCCACGCGTTCGTATTTATCGCCCACTTGTCTGTGGGCGTTCAGTTTTTGTATCAGCTTGGTTCGGCTAAATAGCCCCATGCTCAGCCCAACTGATTTGGCGTTGTACCACACAGTTATTGTCGATGGTTAGTACGCCTGTTTCACCAGAAATACTATGTCCTTCAACGGCTTTCATCTGTGGCAGTGCGTCCATTAAGTAGTATGCATCCATACCTAATGCTTGTAGACGCTTTTGACCATTAGAGTGCGAAGGCCATAGCTCATTTAGTTGTTTATTTAGCTCACCCTTGCTCTCTACAAGCAGTGGAATATCACTGTAGAAAACCCCGGTTAGGTCTTCATACTGTTTGTCGCCACTGTTGCTACGAGAGTTAGAGAACAACGCAGGCTGCTTCGCGTCTGGGTTAATGGCGACCTCAATGAAAGGTTTGATCAGCGTTAACTCAGAGTTTTTAGCAACGATATATACCGCATCAACGTCACGACGGCTGCGTGGCTCTGTCTCTAATGGCAAGTCGATCAGATTGTCCATCTGAGCAATGCGTTGCTGGCTCTCTTGGAGGCCAAAGATCTGGTTTACATTGCGCTGAAGTTGGCGTTTGTCAGAGAAGAAAGAGGTCGCCACATCATTGCTGCTGTATTTCGACCACTCTTCTTTAAAGGCTTCTTGCACACGATCGCCTAATCGGCCCTTAGGTGCCAAGATTAATGGGTATTTATAGCCTTGCGTAAACAGATGCTTTGCGGCTTGCGCTACTTCTTGCTCTGGTGATAGTGCAAGGTAGCAAAGCTTAGTATCCGCTTCTAACTGATCTGGAATGTTCAGTGCCAGTGCTGGAATGGCATCGTCATGGCCTTTTTGAGCTTCTTGTAACTTGGTGATGTTACTCTTGATCAATGGACCAACGATAAAGTCGACTTTGTTATCAACCAGCGTCTGTTTGATCTCTTCAGCGCTTTGCGTGTTGGTATCCAAGACCGTTAGTGTTGCATCTTGTTCACGCTCTTTGTCGTTCATCATTGCAAAGATAAAGCCATCGCGTACCAACTGCGCTTGTTTGCTGTACTTACCGGTTAAAGGCAGTAACAGCGCTGTGCTGGTTGGCTTGCTGATTTCTAAACTAAGAATGTCTGTGATCGCCTGCGGCGTGTATTTCGCGGCTGGGTGATATGGGTTTTCAGCCAACCAATCTTGCAGTGTGCTTTGTAGCTCAGGTAGATTGCCATTCAAAGTTTTCAAATAGATAGACAGTTGTAGCCAGCCTGCCAAGACGTCTTCGTCTGGAGCCGTTTTAAGAGCAAGCACCTCATATTGAGAATAGCTGCTCAGGTTTTGCCAGATGCGATCTGCGATCAACTGTTGGTCTTGGTTGTCATCAAATTCTTCAAGCTTGGTCAGCTCACGGCTCGCTTCGAAATATTGATTCAATACCTCAAGAATATCAGCACGTAGGGTGTGGTAGTCTTTCCACTGCTCATTTGGCAGCTTCCACCAAGGCTGGAAGTTCAGTTGTTGATACGCTTGCTCAGTCTGCTGATTGTTGAACAGCAGTTGTGCACGTGCCAATTGCCACTCAGCTTGCTGAGTTTCAGTAAGTGGCTGCTTCGCTAAGCGTTTGATCAGCAGAGTCGCTTGATCGGTTTTGCCTGCTTGCACCGACGACTTAAGCGCCATGATCAGCCAATCATTTTGCAGACTACCTTGGCTGCTGTCGGCTTGCATCATATAACTTTCTGTCGATTGTGTTGGATCAAGTGTAATATCAACACGCGTCGGGGCTTGTGGCGCAGAAGAACAAGCCGCCAATGAAATTGCTAATGCAATTGGAGTTAGTAAGCGTGGTACACTGAGTCTCTTATGGTTCATTGTTGCCATGAGTTCTTTTTAATTCCGTATAAATTTGTATCTATATTAATCGTTGAAGTGATGGTAAACAAATGACAGATAACAAAACCTTGCTCACAGAGAGCCCAACTCTCTATATTGTGCCGACTCCTATCGGAAATTTGGGAGACATCACTCAAAGAGCAATCGAAGTATTATCAAGCGTCGATGTTATTGCAGCGGAAGACACACGTCACACGGGTAAGCTGCTTGCTCACTTCAATATATCCACCAGAACGTTCGCCTTACATGACCATAATGAGCAAACTAAGGCGCAAGTTCTAGTAGAAAAATTATTAGAGGGTCAGTCTATCGCATTAGTCTCAGATGCTGGAACCCCTTTAATCAGTGATCCAGGTTACCATCTTGTATCACAATGTCGTCAGGCTGGTGTGAGAGTTGTACCACTTCCTGGTGCATGTGCTGTCATCACTGCGTTAAGTGCATCAGGCTTGCCGTCAGACCGCTTCAGTTTTGAAGGCTTCTTACCTCCTAAGAGTAAAGGTCGTAAAGATAAGTTCCTAGAGATCGCAAAAGCGGAACGTACGTGTATTTTTTACGAGTCACCACACCGCATCTCAGACTCTCTGCAGGATATGCTAGATATCTTGGGCCCTGAACGTGAAGTCGTACTGGCGCGTGAGCTGACTAAGACCTTCGAAACCATTCAAGGCATGCCATTGGGTGAGCTGATTGAGTGGATTGAAGAGGATGCTAACCGCAAACGTGGTGAAATGGTGCTATTGATTCACGGCCACCGTGAAGAGGCAACAACCGACTTACCTGACGAAGCAACGCGTACATTGGCGATTCTAACCAAAGAGTTGCCACTTAAGAAAGCTGCTGCGATGGCTGCAGAGATCTACAATCTGAAGAAGAACGCGCTGTACAAGTGGGGTCTAGAGCATCTAGACAACTAATGCTTCTTTAGTTGATGTATTCAGATACAGATAAACAAGAAACCCAACCATCTTTTTATCTGTATCTCTGATCCGCTCTTCGTTCTTTTCTCATCTCGAATCTCGCATCCCGCTACCCGCATCTTTCTTTGTATCTCTTCGAATCTCTACTCTCGTCACTCATATCTGCTCTATCGTTCAATTCCCCACCAGTTAACACCTCGATTGCATCATATTTGTGATCTCGCTAGACACTTCTCTTTAATCTCTATACAATCCGCCCTCGGAGTTGACTGGGTAGTCGCTGCTTTGTTGATGTCCTTCGGGAGACTGACGCTGAAGTCCTTTGGGAGACTGGCGTTGACGTCCTTCGGGAGACTGACAAAGGGGAGGAAAGTCCGGGCTCCATAGAGCAGGGTGCCAGGTAACGCCTGGGGGGCGCAAGCCCACGACAAGTGCAGCAGAGAGAAGACCGCCGATGGCCCTAGGGCACAGGTAAGGGTGAAAGGGTGCGGTAAGAGCGCACCGGACGGCTAGCAATAGTCCGTTGCAGGGTAAACTCCACCCGGAGCAAGACCAAATAGGCCTCCACATTGCGTTGCTCGCGTAAGGAGGCGGGTAGGTTGCTTGAGCCAGTGAGCGATTGCTGGCCTAGACGAATGGCTACTACCGCGCAAGCGGAACAGAACCCGGCTTATATGTCGACTCCACCTATTCCAAGAACCCATCATTACTTAACAGTAGTGATGGGTTTTTTGCTTTATATTGACGTAAATTATTTAGATTTCCTTAAAATCCACTTTTCTTGTAAAGACTTGGGTTAAAAATCCCAACTCGCTACACACAATGTAGTGGAGATAACGTGCGAAATCAGTACACTAAAACGTTAACAGAATCATTTGTAGCCGAACTAAAGGCTTAATCCACTCACTGAGAAGACTATGACAGAAGCGTTCAAACATATTTCAGTATTGCTTAACGAATCAATTGACGGACTGGCGATCAAACCTGATGGTACCTACATTGACGGTACTTTTGGCCGTGGTGGTCACAGCCGTACAATCCTGTCTAAATTGGGCGAGAATGGACGACTATTTAGTATCGACCGCGATCCACAAGCGATCGCTGAAGCTCAAAAAATTGATGATCCTCGTTTTACTATCATCCATGGTCCATTCTCTGGCATGGCTGAATACGCAGAGCGTTACGACTTAGTAGGCCAAGTTGATGGCGTGCTTCTCGATTTAGGCGTGTCTTCTCCGCAACTGGATGACGCAGAGCGCGGTTTCAGCTTCATGAAAGATGGCCCGTTGGATATGCGTATGGATCCAACATCAGGTATTCCAGTTTCTCAGTGGTTGATGGATGCTGACCTAGATGACATCACTTGGGTTATCCGCGAGTTTGGTGAAGATAAGCACGCGCGCCGCATCGCTAAAGGCATCGTGGCTTACCGTGAAAATGAAGAGAACGAGCCACTAACTCGCACGGGTCAGTTAGCCAAGCTTATCTCGGATGTTGCACCAAAGAGCTTCAAAGAGAAAAAGCACCCAGCCACTCGCGCATTCCAAGCTTTTCGTATCTATATCAACAGTGAACTGGAAGAGATTGATACTGCACTGAAAGGCGCAGCAAGCATTCTTGCTCCACAAGGTCGTCTGTCTGTTATCAGTTTCCACTCACTCGAAGACCGCATGGTGAAACGTTTTATCCGTAAAGAGAGCCAAGGCCCACAGGTTCCTCATGGTTTGCCACTGACAGAAGAGCAGATCAAGGCGCTAGGCAGTGCTGATCTGAAGCCCGTTGGTAAAGCGATCAAACCTTCTAAACATGAGGTTGATGAAAACACTCGTTCTCGTAGCTCAGTATTACGCATTGCAGAAAAGCTGTAAGAGATGAAGACCGCCAAGCCAAACTTAGCTAAGATTATCTTCTTTGATCTAATATCAGTGGGTCGTGTCCCACTGTTGTTGCTCATTGCTATCTTCGCGAGTGCGATGGGGGTCGTTCTTACTACACACATGTCCCGCCAAGCCATTACTCAGAAAGATATGGCTTTGGTGGCGCGTGAGCAGCTTGATGACGAGTGGCGAAACCTCATGCTCGAAGAGACTGCGCTTGCCGAACACAGCCGAGTACAAGCTTCTGCAATTAAAGAGCTTGATATGAAGCGCCCAGATTCAGACAAAGAAGTTGTGATCTCACTGAAATGACCGCTAAAAAGGAAAAAGCATCTGCGAAGAAAGCCGAAGCAAGCTCATCTAAAGCAACTTCTGGCAAAGCAAACGCAGTGAATGGAAAGGACTCAGATCCTATCTTGATCAAATGGCGCTTTAATTTAGTTATTGCGTTTGTCTTCCTGGCATTTGCAGCACTTGTCTCTCGTGTTGCCTACATTCAAATCATTGAACCCGATAACCTGATTCGCCAAGGTGACTTGCGTTCGGTTCGTGTCAAAGAGATCCCTTCCGCACGCGGCATTATTTCCGATAGAAACAATGAACCTTTGGCAGTCAGTGTCCCAGTTGAAGCGGTATGGGCTGACCCCAAAACTATTTTTGATAAAGATGGTTTAGCACAGATTGACCGTTGGTATGCTTTGGCTGATGTATTAGGGCTAGAGCGTCAGTCGATGATCGACAAGATCTCAGCCAATAAAACGCGTCGTTTTATCTACCTTCAGAGGCAAGTTAGCCCAGCAATGGCGAAGTATATTCGCGACCTTAAGTTGGTGGGCGTTGGCCTTAAAGCGGAATCTCGTCGCTACTATCCTGCGGGTGAAATCAGCGCACACCTTATCGGTGTAACGGGTATTGATGGCCATGGTTTAGAAGGCGTTGAACGCAGTTACGATCAATGGTTAACCGGCGAGGCGGGTAAGCGTACCATTCGTAAAGACCGCTATGGTCGCGTGGTAGAGAACATTGCGCTAGAAGAGCGTGAGCAAGGTAAGCCGCTCACCTTGACCATAGACCAACGTTTACAAGCGATTGCCTACCGTGAAATCAAACAGGCTGTCGCCGATCACCGTGCCACCTCGGGCTCGGCGATTCTGCTTGATGTTAAAACCGGTGCGGTATTGGCGATGGTGAATGCGCCATCTTATAACCCAAACAACCGTGCCGACCTGCAAAGTTTTAAGATGCGTAACCGTGTACTAACGGACGCAATGGAGCCCGGCTCTACCGTTAAGCCATTTGTGGTACTCGCTGCCCTAGAAAATGGCGCAGCGACACCCGACACGGTGATCAATACCGGGAATGGCATCATGCAAATCGGTGGTAGTCGCGTTCGTGATACCTCCAAAGTCGGCAAGGCTGACCTAGCGATGATCCTTAAAAAGTCGAGTAACATCGGTGTGGCGAAGCTCGCTCTGGATATGCCGCTGGAGGCCTTGTTAGGGCTTTATAGTTCAGTGGGTCTAGGTGAGATGTCCGGCTTGAATCTGGTTGGTGAAACAACAGGTATCTTCCCGAATCGACGCCGTTGGTCAAAGTTTGAAATCGCCACCCTTTCTTTTGGTTACGGCCTATCCGTCACTCCTATTCAATTGGCTCACGCTTACGCAACACTGGCAAACAAAGGTGTGTATGAGCCAATCCATATTATTGAAAACAATGAGCAAGATTTTTCTAAGCAGATCATTGATAGAGATAACGCACAGCTTGTTTTAGAGATGCTTGAGGGCGTAACCCAGAAAGGCGGTACCGCCACCCGAGCGGCAGTACCCGGTTATCGTGTAGCGGCTAAAACGGGTACTTCACGTAAAGCCGAAGCGGGTGGTTATAGTGATGAATATATTGCGATCACCGCAGGCGTAGCACCCGTGAGCGATCCTCGAGTCTCACTGGTTGTAGTGGTGAATGAACCTCAGGGCGATCTCTACTACGGCGGTTCAGTAGCTGCACCCGTATTTTCGGAAATCATGAAAGGTGCGTTGCAAATCCTTAACGTGCCTGCTGACGAAAACAAGTTTCAAGAATAGAGCGAATCAGGATTCGATATGAGTAATAGCCTAACACTATCTAGCTTACTGAGCCCTTGGGGGGCATTTGACTGCGCCGAGTTGGCGGAAGTGGAAGTCACGCACTTAGAGTTAGATAGCCGAGCTGTAAGTTCGGGAGACATTTTCGTTGCTGTTATTGGCCATGCCGTTGATGGACGCCGTTTTATCGATAAAGCCATCGAGTTAGGTGCCAGCGCGGTCATTGCTCAAGCGTGCGAAGAGCATGTTCATGGCAGTGTTGAGTTACGTAATGGCGTCGCTATCGCTTATGTCCAAGATCTGAATCAAGAGCTCTCTGCTCTGGCTGGTCGTGTTTATCAGTCTGACACTACTCAGCTGATTGGCGTGACAGGCACCAATGGCAAAACCACGATTACTCAGCTCATCGCTCAATGGCTTGAATTAGTTGGTCATCGTTCTGGTGTTATGGGCACGACAGGTAATGGCTTTCTTGACGACCTGCAAGCCGCAAAAAATACAACGGGTAGCGCGATAGAGATTCAACGTACGTTGAGTGAATTGGCAACTCAAGGTGCAGCGTATACCGCAATGGAAATTTCATCTCATGGTCTGGTTCAGGGGCGTGTTAAAGCCCTTAAGTTTGCCGCGGGTGTGTTTACCAACCTTAGTCGAGACCACCTTGACTACCATGGCACGATGGAAGAGTACGCGTTAGCCAAGCAGAGTCTGTTTACCAAACATCACTGTCAGCACGCCATCATTAATGCCGATGATCCAGTGGGGTTGGCGTGGTTATCTGAATTACCCGATGCAGTTGCAGTGTCGCTAAATCCTATGACTGATCGCGCCAACGCAGTGTGGGCCTCAGACGTGGCTTATGCCGAAACTGGCATCCGCATGGATTTCGATGGTGTGTGGGGCACGGGTTCACTGCAGGTACCACTGATTGGTCAATTTAATGCCTCAAATGTGTTAGTGGCGTTCGCGACACTGCTTGCTTTGGGTATTAATAAACAACAACTGGTTGAGAGCGCGCCAAGATTACAACCTGTAATTGGCCGCATGGAGTTATTCCAAGCGCCCCAAAAAGCTAAGGTTGTGGTCGATTATGCACATACGCCTGATGCACTTGAAAAAGCATTAGCAGCATTGCGCGTACACTGCTCAGGAAACTTATGGGCGATTTTTGGCTGCGGTGGCGATCGAGATAAAGGCAAGCGTCCAATGATGGCCGAGACGGCGGAACAATTCGCCGACAAGATTATTATCTCTGATGATAACCCTCGCAGCGAAGATCCGGCTGAAATCGTTAAAGACATGCTAGTGGGTCTCAAAAAGCCTCAGGCTGCCTACGTTGAGCACGACCGTTATCAAGCGGTGAAGTTTGCACTAGAGCAAGCTGGCAACAATGACATTATCCTACTGGCTGGCAAAGGCCATGAGGATTACCAAGTATTAAAAGATAAAACTGTGCACTATTCTGATCGAGAGTCCGCACTGCAATTATTAGGTATTCACAATGATTGATGTATCACTAGAACAGGTCAGTCAGGCCGTTAATGGTGAGCTAATTGAATCAGCGGGAGCTGGAAAGGCCTCCATGATTCGTACTGTATCTACAGATACGCGTACCGTTCAAAGTGGGGCGTTGTTTGTCGCTCTGGTCGGTGAGCGATTTGATGCGCACGATTTTTGTCATCAAGCAGTAGAAGCACAAGCGAGCGCGCTATTAGTCGAACGAAAACTTGACCTAAATATTACTCAAGTCGTTGTTGAGGATACTAAACTTGCTTTGGGTCAGCTGAGTGCATGGATTCATGCACAATGTGAAGTGCCAACGATGGCGATTACTGGCAGTTGTGGCAAAACCACCGTCAAAGAGATGGTGGCAAGCATCCTACAACAACGCGGTAAGGTTTTATTTACTGCAGGTAACTTCAATAATGACATTGGGGTACCGCTGACATTACTGCGCAGTGAGCCAAGTGATGACTTCGCTGTGATTGAGCTTGGTGCTAACCACATCGGTGAAATTGCTTACACAACGCAGTTGGTTAAGCCTAAAGTGGCCGTGGTGAACAACGTTGCTGCAGCACACCTCGAAGGCTTTGGCTCGATGGATGGTGTGAAGCAAGCCAAAGGTGAAATCTACCAAGGCCTCGCTGCGGGTGATACGGCGATCGTCAATTTAGAGAGTAATGGTGGCGAGTATTGGGAAGAGGTCTTGGCGGATAAGTCCGTGCTGACTTTCTCGGACGTTAACCCTCAAGCTGATTACTTTGCCGACAACGTTGAGCTTAATGAGCAAGGCGAAGCCTGTTTCATGATGCACACACCGCAAGGTGATATTGCTGTTGAGCTGGGTATTATCGGCCAACACAATGTGGCAAATGCACTTTCTGCCGCCGCATTAAGCATTCAGTTTGGTGCAAGCCTGAGCGACATCCAAACAGGATTGAAAAACTTAAACTCAGTAAAGGGCCGTGTTGAGGTTCAACAACTGAGTGAACAAATTAAGCTAATTGATGACAGCTATAACGCCAGCGTACCTGCGATGAAGGCTGCGGCAAAACTGTTATCTAGCTTTAAAGGGCAGCGTTGGCTGATTTTAGGCAATATGGCTGAATTAGGTGATGAAAGCCTTGCACTTCACCGTCAAGTCGGTGAATATGCTGCCCCATTCGCTTTTGAGCATGTACTCACTTACGGTGATGATACAAAGGTGATCAGTGAGGTCTGCAACGGCATTCACTTCGCCACGCATCAAGCGATGATCGCACATATAGAGCAGCAGTTAAGCTTGCCAAATAATGCGTCGCACACACTGTTAGTTAAAGGCGCAAACAGTGCAGGAATGAGTAAAATTGCCGCTGCTTTAAAGGAGAACTTTTCATGATTATTTGGCTTGCAGAGCTGCTACAGCCACACTTTTCGTTTTTTCGCTTGTTTGAATACCTGTCGTTTCGAGCAATCGCGAGTATTTTAACGGCTCTATGCTTGTCACTATGGATGGGACCTCGCCTTATTGAGCGTCTGCAACTGCTGCAAATTGGTCAAGTGGTTCGTAATGACGGCCCTGAATCTCACTTTAGCAAGCGTGGTACACCAACCATGGGTGGTGTGATGATCCTTGCTGCGATCATTATTACTGTTCTGTTGTGGGCTGATCTCTCTAACCCTTATGTATGGGCTGTGATGGCAGTATTAGGTGGCTATGGTGCGGTCGGTTTTGTTGATGACTATCGTAAAGTTGTACGCAAGAACACCGATGGCCTGATTGCTCGCTGGAAGTACTTTTGGCAGTCAGCAATTGCGTTGGTTGTGGCATTTGCACTGTATGCGCACGGTCAAGACACAGCAGCGACTCAGCTTGTTGTACCTTTCTTCAAAGATGTGATGCCACAGCTTGGCTTGCTCTACATTGTGTTAACGTACTTTGTTATCGTGGGTACCAGTAATGCGGTTAACCTAACAGATGGCCTAGATGGCCTAGCAATCATGCCAACAGTCATGGTGGCAGCTGGCTTTGCGGTTATTGCATGGGCAACGGGTAACGTTAACTTTGCTGAATATCTGCATATTCCATATATCCCGTTCACCTCTGAACTTGTTGTTGTATGTACAGCGATTGTCGGAGCTGGTCTTGGTTTTCTATGGTTTAACACTTACCCAGCACAAGTATTCATGGGCGATGTGGGCTCTCTAGCACTCGGTGGTGCTCTGGGTACGATCGCGGTATTGGTTCGCCAAGAGCTGGTACTGGTTATCATGGGTGGTGTGTTTGTTATGGAGACGCTATCAGTAATCTTACAGGTAGGCTCTTACAAACTGCGTGGTCAGCGTATTTTCCGCATGGCGCCAATTCACCACCACTACGAGCTTAAAGGCTGGCCAGAGCCGCGCGTTATCGTGCGCTTTTGGATCATCTCAATGGTTCTTGTTTTGATTGGTCTAGCGACATTGAAAGTTCGTTAATTCCACTGTAAGCCTCGTTAATACGGGGCTTTATCCACATTAAGAGCGTCTTGTTTAAATGGAACCTTGGCAAAATATTCAAAATGTAGTGGTTGTAGGGCTCGGTATTACCGGGCTCTCTGTCGTTAAACATCTTGCAAAATATCAGCCTCACTGCACAGTGAGAGTGATCGACACTCGTGATAATCCACCGGGTAATGAGTCACTGCCGGATGATGTTGCTCTGCACGCTGGTGGCTGGCAAAACGAGTGGTTAGCACAAGCTGACCTTGTTGTGGCAAACCCAGGCATCGCATTAGCAACACCTGAGATTCAGACGGTGTTAGCGCGCGGCGGTGCTGTTGTTGGCGATATTGAGCTGTTTGCTTGGGCGGTTGAGAAACCTGTCGTGGCAATCACGGGCTCTAACGGCAAGAGCACTGTAACAGATCTTACGGGTGTCCTTGCCAAAGCTGCTGGTCTTAAGGTGGGCGTTGGTGGCAACATTGGTGTACCGGCGCTGGATCTACTTGAACAAGATGCTGATTTCTATGTCTTAGAGCTATCGAGCTTCCAATTAGAGACGACATCGAGCCTTAAATTGGCCGCTGCAGCGTTCTTAAACCTATCTGAAGATCATATGGATCGCTATCAAGGGATGGCGGATTATCGCGATGCCAAGCGTCGAATCTTCAAACATGCTCAGTATGCACTCATAAACCGTGATGATCGCGAAACCTATCCGGATGAACCACAACAAGTCGTGACCTTTGGCTTTGATAACCAAGAGTTCGGTGTTGATGTGATTGATGGTGAGGAGTGGCTCATTGATCATGGTGCGCCAATCATCCGCAGCCAAGAGCTTACTTTGGTTGGTCGCCACAATGTATCGAATGCCTTAGTTTCTCTAGCTCTGCTTAAGCTAGCCAACATCGACTACACAAACAGTCTTGATGCATTGAAAGCATATAATGGCCTGACGCATCGTTGCCAAGTCGTCGCAGATAAGCGCGACGTGAAGTGGGTGAACGATTCTAAAGCAACCAACGTTGCCAGCACTTTAGCGGCTTTGTCTGGCCTAGAGTGTGAAGGAACTCTTTATCTACTTGTTGGTGGTGTTGGTAAAGGGGCTGACTTTAGTGAGCTGGCACCTGTACTTAACAGTGTTGCTCGTATCCAATTGTGCTGTTTTGGCGAAGATGCAGATCAGTTTATGCCGCTTCATTCATCGGCACAAAAGTTTGACACTATGCAGCAGATTATCGAAACCATCTCATCACAACTGGTGGCTGGGGATATGGTGATGCTGTCTCCTGCGTGTGCAAGCTTCGATCAGTTTAGTAATTTCATGGCAAGGGGTGATGTATTTACCGAACTTGCTCAACAGTACGCTTAATCGTTAAAGGACTGGTACCCAGTGCAGAAAGTGAGACAGCTCAACCACTCAATTTGGCAATGGCTTAACCGCTCGACGCCAGAGGCGCTTTACGATCGTCAATTGGTTTGGATCGCTCTGGGTCTTATGCTTACTGGGTTGGTGATGGTAACGTCCGCTTCGTTCCCAATCAGTGCCCGCTTAACCGATCAGCCTTTTCACTTCATGTTTCGTCATGCGGTGTTCTTGTTGCTCGCATTGGGTGTATCCAGCGTGATATTGCAAATCCCGATGAAGCGTTGGTTTCAATACAGTATGTACTTACTGGGCTTATCCTTTTTCTTACTCATAGTCGTACTGGCTGTGGGTAAGTCGGTTAACGGTGCATCCCGCTGGATCCCTTTGGGGCTATTCAACCTCCAGCCTGCCGAGGTGGCTAAACTGTCGCTGTTTATCTTTATGGCTGGTTACTTGGTTCGTAAACAAGACGAAGTGAGAAAAACCTTCTTCGGTGGTTTTGCAAAACCCATCATGGTGTTTGGCGCTTTCGCTGTTTTATTACTTGGTCAACCCGATCTCGGTACCGTCGTTGTAATGCTGGTCACTCTGTTTGGTATGCTGTTTATTGCCGGTGCCAAGCTGTCACAGTTTATTGCCTTGATGGTCGCGGGTATTGCCGCTGTCGTCGGTTTGATTGTGATAGAGCCTTATCGTGTCAGGCGTGTCACCTCATTCTGGGAACCGTGGAATGACCCGTTCGGTAGTGGTTACCAGTTAACACAATCTCTCATGGCATTTGGCCGTGGTGATTGGATGGGGCAAGGTTTAGGTAACTCGATTCAGAAACTAGAATACCTGCCAGAGGCTCACACCGACTTTGTATTTGCTGTACTGGCAGAAGAGCTCGGTTTTGTAGGCGTGACCTTGGTATTGATGTTGATCTTCAGTCTGGTTCTCAAAGCTATTTTTATTGGCAAGAAAGCCTTTGAAAACGATCAGGTGTTTAGCGGGTATCTCGCTTTTGGTATCGGTATCTGGTTTGCGTTCCAAACTCTGGTTAACGTTGGTGCTGCATCGGGAATCGTGCCGACTAAAGGTCTGACGCTGCCACTGATCAGTTACGGTGGCTCCAGTTTGATCATCATGTCAGTCGCTGTGTCTATGTTGCTGCGGATTGACCATGAATGTCGCCTAATAGAACAACAAGATGCTGAGCATCAAAACGAATTGAATGAATAGTAACAGCATGAAAAAGAACAAAAGATTATTAGTGATGGCAGGTGGTACCGGCGGTCACGTCTTCCCTGGTTTGGCTGTGGCGAAAAAGCTTCAACAACAAGGGTGGGAAATTCGCTGGCTAGGTACAGCTGATCGTATGGAAGCGGATCTGGTACCGAAGCACGGTATTGAGATTGATTTCATTAAGGTGAAAGGGCTGCGCGGGCAAGGTATTGCTAAGTTAATTAAAGCGCCTTTCCAAATTATTAATGCCATACTTCAAGCAAAGCAACACATTAAGGCATGGCAGCCAGATGTGGTGCTGGGTATGGGCGGCTACGTGAGTGGTCCGGGTGGCATCGCGGCTTGGTTATCAGGCATTCCTGTGGTGCTGCATGAGCAGAATGCAGTAGCGGGTTTGACTAACCAATGGCTGTCTAAGATCGCAAAAAAGGTATTTCAAGCGTTTCCGGGAGCATTCCCGACGGCAGACGTGGTTGGCAACCCAGTACGTGAAGATGTCGTTGCTCTGCCAGAGCCAAGTGAGCGTATGGCGGAACGCAAAGGCGATATTCGTATCCTTGTGATGGGCGGTAGCCAAGGCGCTAAGATCCTCAACGATACACTGCCTGTAGCAATGGGTCAGCTTGGTGAAGGCTTCACCGTGATGCACCAAGCAGGCAAGAACAATCAGCAGCAAGTTATTGAACAGTATAATTCTCATTCTGTGAGCAA
Organism: Vibrio sp. Isolate30; assembly: GCF_022397975.1. Taxonomy (NCBI): domain Bacteria; kingdom Pseudomonadati; phylum Pseudomonadota; class Gammaproteobacteria; order Vibrionales; family Vibrionaceae; genus Vibrio; species Vibrio sp. Isolate30. The sequence continues at coordinate 121,499 of NZ_JAKEUS010000005.1, read as the reverse complement.
TGTTCAAGTGACTGAATTTATTGATGATGTAGCGCAAGCTTACGCATGGGCAGATCTATTAGTGTGTCGTTCAGGTGCGCTAACAGTGTCAGAAGTCTCTGCGGCAGGTGTGGGCTCGATCTTCGTGCCTTTTATGCATAAAGATCGCCAACAGGCTCTGAATGCCGATCACTTGGTTGATTGCGGTGCTGCGTTGATGATTGAACAGCCAGAGTTGACGGCAGAAAAGCTGGCAAACACCATTGCTCAGCTAGATAGAAATGAATTAAAAACGATGGCAACAAAGGCACGCCAAGCAGCTAAGCTGGACGCTGATGTGACCGTCGCTAAAGCCATTCAAGCTTTAGCAAAATAACGAGATAAATTTGATGACGATTGAACATACGCAAGACTTAGCGCAGATCCGAGCAATGGTGCCAGAGATGCGCCGAGTGAAATCTATCCACTTCATCGGTATTGGTGGAGCAGGTATGAGCGGGATTGCTGAAGTCTTGCTAAATGAAGGCTATCAGATTACAGGTTCTGACATTGCTCAAAACCCAGTAACAGAGCGTTTGGTTAGCAAGGGCGCAACAGTCTACATTGGCCATCAAGAAAGCAATGTTGCCAATGCAAGCGTAGTTGTGGTTTCAACTGCGATTAACGAAGAGAACCCAGAAATTGTTGCTGCTCGTGAAGCGCGCACACCTATTGTTCGCCGCGCTGAAATGCTCGCAGAGCTAATGCGCTTCCGCCACGGTATTGCTGTGGCAGGTACGCACGGCAAAACAACCACAACGGCACTGGTTACACAGATTTACTCTGAAGCAGGTCTTGATCCAACGTTCGTTAACGGCGGCTTGGTGAAGAGCGCAGGCACGAATGCGCGATTAGGTTCTAGTCGTATTTTGATTGCAGAGGCTGATGAGAGCGACGCTTCATTCTTGCACCTGCAACCTATGGTCAGCATTGTGACCAACATCGAAGCCGACCACATGGATACTTACGGTGGTGATTTCGAGACCCTTAAACAGACCTTTATTGATTTCCTACATAACCTACCGTTCTACGGTCAGGCTGTGATGTGTGTTGATGATCCAGTCGTGCGTGAGCTGATTCCTCAAGTTAGCCGCCAAGTGATCACATATGGCTTCTCTGAAGATGCCGATGTGCGCATCGAGAACTATCGCCAAGAAGGCCAACAAGGCAAATTCACTGTGGTACGTGAAGGCAAAGCTAACCTCGATATCACGCTGAACATCCCGGGTCGTCACAACGCATTGAATGCATCGGCTGCAATTGCCGTGGCAACAGAAGATGACATCAGTGATGAAGCGATCTTAAAAGCGATGGCGGGTACTCAAGGTACTGGTCGCCGTTTTGATCATTTAGGTGAGTACGAAACGGGTAAAGGTGTCGCGATGTTGGTGGATGATTACGGTCATCACCCAACAGAGGTGGACGTGACAATTCAAGCTGCACGCAGTGGTTGGGAAGATAAGCGTCTAGTGATGATATTCCAACCGCACCGTTATAGCCGCACGCGCGATCTGTTCGATGACTTTGCTAACGTACTTGAGCAGGTTGATGTTTTAATCTTGCTTGATGTGTACTCAGCGGGTGAGAAACCAATTGCTGGTGCTGATGGTCGTGCTCTAAGCCGAACGATTCGCGGGCGTGGTAAAATTGACCCTATTTTCGTGCCAGACATTACTGCACTTCCTTCGACATTAGCCAATGTTATTCAAGGCGGTGATTTAGTGTTAACGCAAGGTGCGGGCGATGTTGGCCGCGTAGCGAAACAGTTAGAAGCGCTGCAGTTAGACATTAATAAAATGCAGAGCGCTTAATAGAATAAGTTCTCACATACTGTGGTCGAGCGCTCACTTCTTGCGCTTGACCCAAATTTAACCAAAAATCTGATTATCAACGTTTGATAGTTTGATTTTGCTCAGTATAATTCATAGGTTAAAGTAAGTGCTTTTACCTCTATTACGAAAAGATAGGGAATAGAATTGCGAACCAACGACAGGGACTGCGGGTTTTGGTAGAAAGTACTTTCAGCGAAAACCGCCACCTATTCAGCTTACCATCACTAAAGAAACACGCCCTTGGTGGTTCTTTTCTGATTTTGGTAGTGCTTTTCATTGGGTTTCTTTTCTATACCACTCTGAGTTGGATGTGGGACGATCAGCGATTGCCCCTCTCTAAAATTGTACTTCAAGGCGACTTAACATATGTCTCCGCCAGTGATGTTCAGCATGCTTTTAGCCAGCTTGAACACATTGGAACCTTCATGTCACAAGACATTGATGTGTTACAAGACAGTTTAGAGGCACTTCCTTGGGTATCTGTTGTCTCTATTCGTAAGCAATGGCCTGACACGATTAAAGTTTTTTTGACTGAGCACCAAGCTGCCGCGATTTGGAACGGCAACATGCTGCTAAACGAAAACGGCGATGTGTTTAATGGAGATATAGGCCAACTTGAAGGTGACAGAGTTAAACTCTATGGCCCTCAAGATTCGAGTCAAGAAGTGATCGCCAAATGGCGTCAGATCACCCCGCTTATTAATAGTGTGGGATTGAGTGTCACTTCATTGGTTCTGAATGAACGCAGAGCGTGGCAAATCATCCTAGACAACGGCATTCGCCTAGAGCTAGGAAAAGATTCTTTAGACGAGCGTGTTGAGCGCTTTATTTCGCTTTATAACGAGTTAGGTGATAAAGCGAATCGAGTGAGCTACATCGACCTCAGGTATGATACGGGAGCCGCTGTAGGTTGGTTTCCAAAGCAAGAGTTAGAAGAGAGTACAGATGACTAAGGCCGCAGATGACAACATAATTGTTGGTCTTGATATAGGCACTGCAACCATATCAGCTCTAGTAGGTGAGGTACTGCCTGATGGTCAAATCAATATCATTGGATCTGGGCAGAGCCCATCCAGAGGTATGGATAAAGGCGGTGTTAACGACCTAGAGTCGGTAGTGAAATCGGTTCAGCGTGCCATTGATCAAGCGGAACTGATGGCTGAATGCCAAATCAGCAATGTATTTATCTCACTATCGGGTAAGCACATCGCAAGCCGAATTGAAAAAGGCATGGGCACAATCTCAGACGAGGAAGTGTCACAAGACGATATGGACCGAGCAATCCATACCGCGAAATCAATTAAAATAGGTGATGAGCAGAGAATTCTGCACGTGATTCCACAAGAATTTACCATCGATTATCAAGAGGGCATTAAGAACCCGCTTGGTCTATCTGGGGTTCGAATGGAAGTGAGCGTTCACCTGATTTCTTGCCACAGTGATATGGCGAGAAACATTATTAAAGCTGTTGAACGATGTGGTCTTACTGTAGAGCAGATCGTGTTTTCAGGGCTTGCCTCAAGTAATGCGGTAATCACTGAAGACGAGAGAGAGCTTGGAGTATGTGTGGTCGATATTGGTGCAGGGACGATGGATATTTCCATTTGGACCGGTGGTGCCCTACGACACACAGAAGTCTTTTCCTATGCAGGAAATGCGGTAACCAGTGACATTGCCTTCGCATTCGGTACACCAGTGAGTGATGCCGAAGAGATCAAAGTAAATCATGGTTGCGCTCTGAGTGAACTCGTAAGCAAGGATGACTCAGTTAACGTCCCAAGTGTGGGTGGTCGACCATCTCGTAGTTTGCAAAGACAAACACTCTCAGAGGTGATTGAACCACGTTACACAGAATTAATGGGGCTTGTTAACCAAACTATTGATACTGTTCAACTACAGTTAAGAGATGAAGGTATTAAACATCATCTTGCTGCCGGGGTGGTTTTGACCGGTGGTGCTGCACAGATTGAAGGATTAGTAGAGTGTGCGGAACGTGTTTTCCGCAATCAAGTTCGAGTGGGTAAGCCGTTAGAAGTTAGTGGCTTAACCGATTATGTTAAAGAGCCGTATCATTCTACGGCGGTTGGTTTACTTCATTACGCAAGAGACTGCCAAATAAGCGATGAAGGTGATTACAGCGAACCAAAGCGTAGCGCACCTTCGATGACAGGTTTATTTGGTAAATTGCGTAATTGGATACAAAAAGAGTTTTAACCTGAGTTGCAGGAAAAACGGAGATAACACATGTTTGAACCGATGATGGAAATGTCTGACGATGCAGTAATTAAAGTCGTTGGAGTTGGTGGCGGTGGCGGTAACGCTGTTGAGCACATGGTACGTGAGTCAATTGAAGGTGTTGAGTTCATTAGCGTAAACACTGATGCTCAAGCACTTCGCAAAACGAGCGTGAGCAGCGTGATCCAAATTGGTGGTGACATCACTAAGGGTCTAGGCGCTGGTGCAAACCCACAAGTTGGCCGTGATGCAGCTCTCGAAGACCGAGAAAGAATTAAAGAAGTTCTGACTGGCGCCGATATGGTATTTATCGCAGCTGGTATGGGTGGTGGTACAGGTACTGGTGCTGCTCCGGTGATTGCTGAAGTAGCAAAAGAGCTGGGCGTACTAACAGTCGCTGTTGTAACTAAACCATTTAGCTTCGAAGGTAAAAAGCGTTTAGCGTTTGCTGAGCAAGGTATTGAAGAGCTATCTAAACATGTGGATTCACTGATTACGATTCCAAATGAGAAGCTACTTAAAGTACTTGGTCGTGGTGTAACACTACTAGAAGCATTCGCAAGCGCGAACGATGTTCTAAAGAACGCGGTTCAAGGTATTGCTGAGCTAATTACTCGCCCTGGTATGATTAACGTCGACTTTGCGGACGTACGCACTGTAATGTCGGAAATGGGTCATGCAATGATGGGTAGCGGCATCGCGAAAGGCGAAGACCGTGCAGAGGAAGCGGCGGAAACGGCAATTTCTAGCCCATTACTAGAAGACATCGACCTAGCGGGTGCGCGTGGTGTGCTTGTTAACATCACAGCTGGCCTAGACATGCGTCTAGACGAGTTCGAAACCGTAGGTAACACAGTTAAGGCATTTGCTTCTGATAACGCAACAGTCGTGATTGGTACTTCTCTAGACCCAGATATGACGGACGAAATCCGTGTAACTGTTGTTGCAACAGGTATCGGTACAGAGAGAAAGCCAGACATTACACTAGTTGCTGGTGGTAAAGCTAAGGTTGCACCAACTCCTCAACCACAAGTAGCGCCGCAAGCGGCACCAAAAGTGGAAGAGAAAGTGGCACAGCCATTGCAAGAAAAAACTGAGGTTAAACCTCAAGTGAAACCACAGCCAACAACGTCACCTGTTTCTTCAGGTACAGGCGCTAGCCAAAGTGCAGCACCTAAGCCAGAGAAAGAGAGTGGGTACTTAGATATTCCAGCATTCTTACGACGTCAGGCTGATTAACAAACAACCAATATTTGACTATAGTCAATTTAGTGGTAAAATTTGCGGTCGGTAAATACTGGCCGTGATTTGTAGCACTGATAAGAGGCAGGCAGATGATCAGACAACGTACTCTGAAAGAAATTGTGAAAACAACTGGTGTGGGCCTCCACTCCGGTCGTAAAGTCACACTTACTCTTCGCCCGGCAGCTGCAAATACAGGCATTGTATATCGTCGTACAGATGTAAGCCCTCCTGTAGATTTTCCAGCTGATCCAGCATCAGTTCGTGACACTATGTTGTGTACAGCGCTTGTAAACGATGCAGGCGTGCGTATCTCAACAGTTGAGCACTTGAATGCAGCATTAGCAGGTATGGGCATCGACAACATCATTGTTGAAGTAGATGCTCCTGAGATTCCAATTATGGACGGTAGCGCAAGCCCGTTTGTATATCTACTGCAACAAGCCGGTGTGGAAACTCAAAATGCAGCGAAGCGTTTTATTCGTATCAAAAAGCCAGTACGTTTTGAAGACGGTGATAAATGGGCAGAATTTGTACCATTTAACGGCTTCCGTATGGACTTCGAGATCGACTTCAACCACCCAGCGATTGAAGCAGATGAGCAGCGCCTTCTGTTTGACTTCTCTTCACAAGGTTTTGTTAAAGAGATTTCTCGCGCTCGTACCTTTGGTTTTATGCGTGACATCGAATACCTACAATCTCAGAACCTAGTTCTAGGTGGTAGTTTTGATAACGCTATCGTGCTTGATGAGTACCGTATTCTTAACGAAGAAGGTCTTCGTTTTGATAATGAATTTGTTACTCACAAAGTGCTGGATGCGATTGGTGACCTTTACATGTGTGGACACGCTATCATTGGTGAGTTCCGTGCATACAAATCAGGTCACGGCCTTAATAACCAACTTCTACGTGCAGTTCTTGCTGATGCAGAAGCTTGGGAGTGGGCAACCTTCGAAGAAGAAGCAGGTTCTCCAGTTGCATTTGCAGAGCCAGGAATGGTTCTGGCGTAAAACTGCAATCAAAGATTTTAAAAACCAGGCAATACGCCTGGTTTTTTTGTATCTGTAATAAAGCTAAAGTGCGATAAAGCATTGGAATACTCGCTCGACTTGCCTTGAGGTTGTTTATTCCATCGGCAATTGGTAATAAAAGTTCAAACCACATCAAACAAATGACCTCATAAATGGTCGTTGAGGTGAAAATTACTTACACTAGATGCCAATAATTTTAACTCAAGCCTTGAAAACTCTACTCTCCAACACAATATCAGAGGTACTAGATTTATCTCAGTATCCTTGGTTCGTAACTAAGACTAGTTCACAACTGGTAGAGACTGACGGCATTTAAAATAGATCGCGGACGATCTGAGAACGAAGAGATTCCAAGCACATGATTACTAAGCTGCTGACAAAGGTAATTGGCAGTCGCAATGACAGAACACTGCGCCGCCTTAGAAAGATTGTAAAAGAAATTAATAACTACGAACCAACGTTTGAGGCTCTGTCTGATGAAGAGCTAAAAGCAAAAACGGTTGAGTTCCGTGAGCGCTTAGATAAAGGTGAAACACTAGACCAACTTCTACCAGAAGCCTTCGCGACAGTACGTGAAGCATCGAAGCGTGTTTACGGCATGCGTCACTTCGATGTACAGCTGATTGGTGGTATGGTTCTTAACGCTGGTCAAATCGCAGAGATGCGTACTGGTGAAGGTAAAACACTGACAGCGACTCTACCTGCTTACTTAAACGCACTTCCAAGCAAGGGTGTTCACGTTGTTACCGTGAACGATTACCTAGCTAAGCGTGATGCTGAGACAAACCGCCCCCTATTTGAATTCTTAGGTATGACTGTTGGTGTTAACGTACCAAACATGGCTCCACCTGAGAAAAAAGCAGCTTACCAAGCGGATATCCTATACGGAACAAACAACGAATTCGGTTTTGATTACCTACGTGACAACATGGCTTTCCGTGCGGAAGATCGTGTGCAACGCGAACGCTTTTTCGCTGTTGTCGATGAGGTGGACTCAATCTTAATCGATGAAGCTCGTACCCCTCTAATTATCTCTGGCCCAGCTGAAGATAGCTCAGACCTATACACCCGAATCAACACTCTGATTCCTCACCTAGAGCTTCAAGATAAAGAAGATTCAGAAGAGTACCGTGGTGAAGGTCACTACACCATGGACGAGAAGTCTAAACAGGTTCACCTGACTGAAAATGGTCAAGAATTTGTAGAAGAGTTGATGGTGAAAAATGGTTTGATGGAAGAGGGCGACACGCTTTACTCTCCAACGAATATCAGCCTACTGCACCACGTTAATGCTGCACTTCGTGCACACGTATTGTTCGAGAAGAACGTTGACTACATCGTAACTGAAGAAGGCGAAGTGGTTATCGTTGATGAACACACTGGTCGTACTATGCCAGGTCGTCGTTGGTCAGAAGGTCTGCACCAAGCGGTTGAAGCGAAAGAAGGCGTTAAGATTCAGAACGAAAACCAAACACTGGCTTCGATCACTTTCCAGAACTTCTTCCGTCTATACGAAAAACTGTCAGGTATGACAGGTACTGCCGATACAGAAGCATTCGAATTCCAGTCTATCTACGGCCTTGAAACCGTTGTTATCCCAACTAACAAGCCGATGGTTCGTAACGATATGCCAGATGTGGTTTATCGTACAGAAGCGGACAAGTTCAACGCAATCATTGAAGACATCAAAGAGCGCGTAGCAGCAGGTCAGCCATCGCTGGTTGGTACAGTTTCTATCGAGAAGTCTGAACTACTGTCGAACGCACTGAAAAAAGCAAAAATTAAGCACAACGTACTGAACGCGAAATTCCACGAAAAAGAAGCGGAAATCGTAGCTCAAGCAGGTACGCCAGGTGCGGTTACTATTGCAACGAACATGGCCGGTCGTGGTACCGATATCGTGCTAGGTGGTAGCTGGCAAGCTGAAGTTGAAAAACTACAAAATCCAACTCAAGAGCAGATCGACAAGATCAAAGCAGATTGGAAAGTGGTTCACGACAAAGTACTAGAATCTGGTGGTCTACACATCATCGGTACTGAGCGTCATGAATCTCGCCGTATCGATAACCAGCTACGTGGTCGTTCTGGTCGTCAAGGTGATGCAGGTTCTTCTCGTTTCTACTTATCAATGGAAGACTCGCTACTGCGTATCTTCACATCTGACCGTATGGCTGGTCTTATCCAGAGTGGTATGGAAGAGGGTGAAGCAATTGAATCTAAGATGCTATCTCGCTCTATCGAAAAAGCACAACGTAAAGTTGAAGGTCGCAACTTCGATATCCGTAAACAGCTTCTAGAATACGATGACGTAGCAAACGATCAGCGTAAAGTGGTTTACGAACTGCGTGATGAGCTAATGAGCTCTGAAGACATCAGCGAGATGATCGAACACAACCGTGAAGACGTGTTTACATCGGTTATTGATGAATACATTCCGCCACAATCACTAGAAGACATGTGGGACATTTCAGGTCTTCAAGATCGCCTGAAGAACGACTTCGATCTAGACTTTGATATTCAAGGTTGGTTGGACGAAGACGACAAGCTTTACGAAGAAGCCCTACGTGAACGTATCCTAGGCATGGCTGTTGATGTTTACAAACAGAAAGAAGAAGTGGTTGGTGCACAAGTGCTACGTAACTTCGAGAAATCTGTGATGCTACAAACTCTTGATGGTTTGTGGAAAGAGCATTTGGCGGCAATGGATCATCTGCGTCAAGGTATCCATCTACGTGGTTACGCACAGAAGAACCCGAAACAAGAGTACAAGCGCGAGTCGTTTGAACTGTTTGAAGGCTTATTAGAAGTGCTTAAGTCAGACGTGATTACTATCCTTTCGAAAGTTCGAGTTCAACAACAAGAAGAAGTAGAGAAGATGGAAGCGCAGCGTCAAGCTCAAGCAGAAGAAGCTGCACGCCGTGCACAAGCTCAACACGCTTCAGCTGAAAACCAACTATCTGATGGCGAAGAGTCAGAAGAGGGGCATCAGCCAGTGGTGCGCGACGAGCGTAAAGTTGGCCGTAACGAGCCTTGCCCATGTGGTAGTGGCAAGAAGTACAAGCAGTGTCACGGTAAAATTGCGTAAGTTTAATGAATCGTCGCTGTAGCGCATGATAGCTGCGTTGGTGGTACTCACTTACAGTCGTAAGCTCCGTGCCACCACCTTGCTCTCAAGCACTACAGCTTAGTTTCATAAAACTGACAAATAGAATATAAAGAGTCGCTTAGGCGGCTCTTTTTGTATGTGAAAATAATAAGGTTTCGATAGCGTCATCCTCGAGAGTGAGGGACGAGCGAGTCGGGGATCTTTCGAACTAACAAAATAGCAGATTCCCTATCTAATTCGTTCCTCATTTTAGGGAATGACGGTAGAGACATAGAAGGAACACCATCAATGAAAAGAATCCATATTGTAGCGGGCATTATCTTCAATCAGGATAAATCGGAAATCTTTATTACTAAGCGTCCGAGTGATAAACACAAAGGCGGCTTTTGGGAGTTTCCAGGCGGTAAGGTTGAAGAGGGCGAAACCATTGAACAAGCCATGGTTCGTGAGCTAGATGAAGAGATCGGAATTATGGTGACAGAGCAGAGCTTGTTTGAACACCTAGAGTTTGATTATCCAGAAAAGTCTCTCAAGTTTGATTTCATTTGTGTTACTGCTTTCGAGCAGGAGCCTTATGGCAAAGAAGGACAACAAGGGCAGTGGGTTGCCATTGAAGCTTTGCCAAACTACGAATTCCCAGAAGCAAACGTGCCGATTTTACAGCGTGTAGTAAAAGAGTACTCGTAAGGGCTAGCCTGAGTCTGAGATTGTTGTTAGTTTAAAGAGATAGTGAACTTGAGTCGCTCTGCGAGTATGCGCAGGGGGCAAACCAAACAATGGAGATAGATGCAGTGGTAAGAATTGCAATTGCAGGAGCAGCAGGTCGCATGGGCCGTAACTTGGTGAAAGCTACTCACCACAACAAAGATGCGACGGTTGGTGCTGGTTCAGAGCGCCCGGAGTCATCGCTGGTCGGTGTCGATATCGGTGAGCTGTGTGGTGAAGGTCGTTTTGAGGTTGCTCTGGTCGATGATCTAGCAAAAGTGGTGGAAGAGTTTGATGTGATTGTCGACTTTACTGCCCCAGTAAGCACTCTCGCGAACATCGAGCTGTGTAAAACGCATGGCAAAAAACTTGTGATTGGTACAACCGGTTTCTCGGAAGAAGAGAAACAAGTTATCGCTGCTGCATCAAAAGAGATGCCAATTGTTATGGCGCCTAATTACAGTGTCGGCGTTAACCTTGTGTTTAAGCTTCTTGAAAAAGCGGCCAAGGTGATGGGCGACTATTGTGATGTTGAAATTGTTGAAGCGCACCATCGTCACAAAGTCGATGCACCATCAGGTACTGCGATTGGAATGGGTGAAGCGATTGCTGGGGCGATGGGTAATGAACTGAACGATGTTGCAGTATGGGCTCGTGAAGGTATTACTGGTGAGCGAACTAAAGATGAGATCGGCTTTGCGACGATTCGTGCCGGCGACATTATTGGTGAGCACACGGCGATGTTTGCCGATATCGGTGAACGTGTCGAAATTACCCACAAGGCAACGGATCGCATGACCTTTGCTAACGGTGCTATCAAGGCTGCGGTTTGGTTAGATAGCAAGCCTGCAGGCTTTTATACCATGACAGATGTGCTTGGTTTGAATGAGCTGTAAATAGATAATTATGCGCTGGCGATTGCCGGCGCTTTGTTTATTTAGCCAACTCTAATGATAATTAAACTTAACTAAGCTAGTGGAAATACGCTTGGTTTCTTGTGTTTTTTATCGTGTTTTGGTTGTTTTTTGTTTGAGTCTTCCTTTATTTGTTGTTTCCTATTCTTATTTAACGTTTGCGCTTTCTTATTAATATTTCTATCACTCTAACTTAAAGTGAAATGACACCGATAGTTGAAAAAATCTTAATTTCCCCGTCTTACCCCTATAAAACTAGTACTTTTGAAGCTTTAAAAGAGAAAGTTGGATAAGTGGCTACAAATGTTTAATTTCTTTTGCGTTAAATGTTGACACATATCACGGGCGTCACTAAAATACCGCCAATTTGTCTAATTTCCATAAACACGCAGTTTTGGGTGTTGCAGGAAGGTAGATTTGCAAATTAAATCAATTTTAATGCATTTTTATTTCTGGAGGTTGTCTTGAAAAAGTCAGCATTGCTAGTCCTAGAAGATGGGACAGTATTCCACGGTGAATCCATTGGCGCAGACGGTTCTGCTGTTGGTGAAGTCGTTTTTAATACCTCGATGACGGGGTACCAAGAAATCCTCACTGATCCTTCCTATTCTCAACAAATTGTAACGCTTACTTACCCTCACATTGGCAATACCGGAACCAATTCCGAAGATGAAGAATCCTCTTCAATCCACGCTCAAGGCCTTGTGATTCGCGATCTCCCTCTTATCGCTTCTAACTTCCGTAATGAACAATCCCTTTCTGATTACCTAAAGTCGCAAAACGTTGTTGGTATCGCTGATATCGATACTCGTAAGCTGACGCGTATTCTTCGCGAGAAGGGTGCTCAAAACGGTTGTATCGTAGCGGGTAACAACATCGACGAGGCTCTAGCGCTGGCTAAGGCTAAAGAATTCCCTGGCCTAAAAGGTATGGACCTTGCGAAAGAAGTTACAACAAAAGAAGCGTATCAATGGAAACAGGGTTCGTGGACGCTTACGGGTGGACTTCCTGAAGCGAAAGCAGACTCAGAATTGCCATATCACGTTGTTGCCTATGACTTCGGTGCAAAACGCAACATCCTGCGCATGCTTGTTGACCGCGGCTGCCGCCTAACGGTTGTTCCTGCTGAAACATCAGCGGAAGAAGTTCTAGCACTGAACCCAGACGGTGTTTTCCTTTCAAATGGCCCTGGTGACCCAGAACCATGTACTTACGCGATTGAAGCGACAAAAGTATTCCTAGAGAAAGGCCTACCAATCTTCGGTATCTGTCTTGGCCACCAAATCCTAGCGCTAGCTTCTGGTGCGAAGACGGTGAAGATGAAGTTTGGTCACCACGGTGCAAACCACCCAGTTAAAGATTTAGATCGTGATGTTGTGATGATCACTTCACAAAACCACGGTTTTGCTGCAGATGAAGAGACGCTGCCTGAAAACCTACGTGCAACGCACAAGTCGCTATTTGATGGTTCTCTGCAAGGTATCCACCGCACAGATAAGCCAGCATTCAGCTTCCAAGGTCACCCAGAAGCGAGCCCAGGTCCAGAAGATGCGGCACCGCTTTTCGACCACTTCATTGAACTAATTAAACAGCACACAGCGTAATTCGGAGTAGTAGACAATGCCAAAACGTACTGACATTAAAAGTATTCTAATTCTAGGTGCTGGCCCGATCGTTATCGGCCAAGCATGTGAGTTCGATTACTCTGGTGCTCAAGCTTGTAAAGCGCTTCGCGAAGAAGGTTACCGAGTTATTCTAGTTAACTCGAACCCAGCGACCATCATGACTGACCCAGACATGGCTGATGCAACTTACATCGAGCCAATCCAATGGGAAGTTGTTCGCAACATCATTGCGAAAGAGAAGCCGGATGCAGTTCTACCTACAATGGGTGGCCAAACAGCACTTAACTGTGCACTAGACCTAGAGAAATACGGTGTTCTTGAAGAGTTTGGTGTAGAGATGATCGGTGCAACGGCTGACGCTATCGATAAAGCAGAAGACCGTTCTCGTTTCGATAAGGCGATGAAGTCTATCGGCCTTGAGTGTCCACGTGCTGACACTGCTAAAACCATGGAAGAAGCTTACGGCGTTCTAGATATGGTTGGCTTCCCATGTATCATCCGTCCATCATTCACTATGGGTGGTACTGGTGGTGGTATCGCATACAATAAAGAAGAGTTCGAAGAGATCTGTCGTCGCGGTTTAGACCTTTCTCCAACAAACGAACTTCTAATCGATGAATCTCTTATCGGTTGGAAAGAGTACGAGATGGAAGTAGTTCGTGATAAGAACGACAACTGCATCATCGTATGTGCGATTGAAAACTTCGACCCAATGGGTATCCACACCGGTGACTCAATCACGGTTGCACCAGCACAGACTCTAACAGACAAAGAGTACCAACTGATGCGTAACGCTTCTCTAGCGGTACTGCGTGAGATTGGTGTTGAGACTGGTGGTTCTAACGTACAGTTTGGTATCAACCCGAAAGATGGCCGCATGGTTATCATCGAGATGAACCCACGTGTATCTCGTTCTTCTGCCCTAGCTTCTAAAGCAACAGGTTTCCCAATCGCTAAAATTGCAGCGAAACTGGCTGTTGGCTTCACGCTAGATGAGCTAATGAACGACATCACGGGTGGCGCAACTCCAGCATCATTCGAACCAACTATCGACTACGTAGTAACTAAGATTCCTCGTTTTAACTTCGAGAAATTTGCAGGTGCTAACGACCGTCTAACGACGCAAATGAAGTCAGTTGGTGAAGTTATGGCTATCGGCCGTAACCAACAAGAATCTCTACAAAAAGCACTTCGCGGTCTAGAAGTTGGCGCGACTGGCTTTGACGAAATGGTTGACCTAGATGCGCCAGACGCACTAACGACTATCCGTCACGAACTAAAAGAAGCAGGCGCAGAGCGTATTTGGTACATCGCGGATGCGTTCCGTGCAGGTATGTCAGTAGATGGCGTATTCAACCTAACGCAAATCGACCGTTGGTTCCTAGTTCAAATCGAAGACATCGTTAAGCTTGAGCAAGATCTTAAAGCGAAAGGCTTTGCTGGTCTGAACAAAGAAGAGCTTAACAAACTGAAGCGTAAAGGTTTTGCTGATGCTCGCCTATCTAAGATTCTAGGTGTTGCTGAGAGCGAAATCCGTCGTCTGCGCGACCAATACGATATTCACCCTGTGTACAAGCGTGTTGATACGTGTGCGGCTGAGTTCTCTTCTGATACAGCTTACATGTACTCATCTTACGATGAAGAGTGTGAAGCGAACCCAACAGAAAAAGATAAGATTATGATTCTAGGCGGCGGTCCAAACCGTATCGGCCAAGGTATCGAATTTGACTACTGTTGTGTACACGCATCACTAGCACTACGTGAAGATGGCTACGAAACTATCATGGTTAACTGTAACCCTGAGACAGTTTCTACTGACTACGACACGTCTGACCGTCTGTACTTCGAACCAGTAACACTGGAAGACGTACTAGCAATCGCTCGCGTTGAGAAGCCAAAAGGCGTTATCGTTCAGTACGGTGGTCAAACACCACTTAAACTGGCTCGCGCACTTGAAGCGGCTGGCGTGCCAATCATCGGTACTAGCCCTGACGCAATTGACCGTGCAGAAGACCGTGAGCGTTTCCAAGTCGCTGTTGACCGCCTAGGTCTTCTACAGCCAGAAAACGCGACAGTAACGACGATGGAGCAAGCGGTAGAGAAATCTCGTGAAATCGGTTACCCACTGGTTGTACGTCCTTCTTACGTACTGGGTGGTCGTGCGATGGAAATCGTATACGACGAGCAAGACCTACGTCGCTACTTCAACGAAGCTGTGAGCGTATCAAACGAATCTCCAGTACTACTAGATAGCTTCCTAGACGACGCAGTTGAAGTCGATATCGATGCTATCTGTGACGGTGAGCGCGTGGTTATCGGCGGTATCATGGAGCACATCGAGCAAGCGGGTGTTCACTCTGGTGACTCAGCATGTTCTCTTCCTGCATACACGCTAAGCCAAGAAATCCAAGACGTAATGCGTGAGCAAGTTGAAAAGCTAGCATTCGAGCTAGGTGTTCGCGGTCTAATGAACACGCAGTTTGCTGTGAAGAACAACAAAGTATACCTAATCGAGGTGAACCCTCGTGCAGCGCGTACAGTACCGTTCGTATCGAAAGCAACAGGTGCTCCAATCGCTAAGATTGCTGCACGTGTTATGGCGGGTCAATCTTTAGAGGCTCAAGGCTTCACTAAAGAGATCATCCCACCATACTACTCTGTTAAAGAAGTAGTACTACCGTTCAACAAATTCCCAGGTGTTGACCCACTGTTAGGCCCAGAAATGCGCTCTACAGGTGAGGTTATGGGTGTTGGTGCAACGTTCGCAGAAGCATACGCAAAAGCGGAACTGGGTTGTGGCAATGTTTACCCTGAAGGTGGTCGTGCACTGCTTTCTGTTCGCGCTGGTGATAAAGAGCGTGTGGTTGACCTAGCATCTAAGCTTTCTAAGCTTGGTTACCAACTAGACGCGACACACGGCACTGCGGTTATTCTTGGCGAAGCAGGTATCAACCCACGTCTAGTGAACAAGGTACACGAAGGTCGTCCTCACATTCTTGACCGTATCAAGAACAATGAGTACACCTACATCGTGAACACGGCTGCAGGTCGTCAAGCGATTGAAGATTCTAAAGTTCTTCGTCGTGGCGCTCTAGCTGAGAAAGTGAACTACACAACAACGCTAAACGCTGCGTTCGCAACGTGTATGGCTCACACAGCTGACGCGAAAACAACAGTAACTTCAGTACAAGAGCTTCACGCTCAAGTTAAAGCTTCTGAAGCATAATCGCTGTTAAACGGATATAAATGTCGTAAAGGCCGCTCAACTGAGCGGCCTTTTTTTGTAGTTGCGAACATATGAGGGATGCTGACTGATGAAAATAAGGAATAGGTCACTGTCTCGTGTTTCGTTGTTTTCATTTTTGTATCAATGGTAATTTGTGCTCTCAACGTAAAGGAGTGATATGCATGGACATTACCATTGAGATTCTAGCGATACTGTTTTTTGTCGCGACAGCTGCTGGCTTTATTGATGCGATGGCTGGTGGTGGTGGACTGTTAACTCTCCCTGCACTTTTGGCCGCAGGCGTTCCGCCGACTCAAGCATTGGCGACCAATAAACTGCAGAGCTCTTTTGGTAGCTTTTCAGCAAGCTGGTACTTTGTGCGTAACGGTATTGTGAGTATCAAAGAGATGCGTTTCGCCATCTTATGTACCTTTAGCGGCTCTGCGATTGGTGCCGAACTGGTACAGTATATCGATGCGAGTTTGTTAACTAGCGTGATCCCGCTGCTACTGATTGCGATCTCACTCTATTTCCTGTTAGCCCCACAAACTAAGACCAGCGAAGGCAAGCAACGTATCTCAGAAGCGATGTTTGCGTTATGTGTCGGTGGTGGTGTGGGGTTCTATGATGGCTTCTTTGGGCCGGGCACCGGTTCTATCTTCACCGTCTGTTTTGTCGCAATTGGTCACTTCTCTTTAGTCGATGCGACCGCGCGTACCAAGGTTCTAAATTTCACATCGAATATCGCTGCACTGATCTTCTTTATTATTGCTGGCCTGCCAATCTGGGAGCTTGGCTTAGTCATGGCTGTCGGTGGCTTTATTGGTGCGCAACTGGGTGCCAAGGTGGTGGTCACCAAAGGACAAAAGTGGATCCGCCCTTTGGTGATCGTGATGTCAATGTTGATGGCTTCTAAACTGCTTTGGGAACAGCATCAACAATGGATTCTATCAGTGCTTTAACGCGTGGTGATTGATAGCTATTTGGTCGTACACAGATGTGAATCGGGCGAATCAAATTTTTGA
This sequence comes from Vibrio sp. Isolate30, assembly GCF_022397975.1. Classification (NCBI taxonomy): domain Bacteria; kingdom Pseudomonadati; phylum Pseudomonadota; class Gammaproteobacteria; order Vibrionales; family Vibrionaceae; genus Vibrio; species Vibrio sp. Isolate30. Next base: position 104,540 of record NZ_JAKEUS010000005.1, on the reverse strand, counting down.
GCTCCTCAAAACTAAACAGATATTGAGGAGCAATATTAAGGGTTTTGACAATCGAGAGTGGAATTAACGCTGGCCCTGTCCCACCTAGTGCCAGTTGCGCCGCTGCGGTATATGCATCCATTTCCATTAGTGGCTTAACTCCAAACTTCTCAAGCAGTGATAACTGATAACTGTTAGCCGGGTTAGTCATATCATTCGTAATCACACGCTCTGGTAGACACTCTAAATGCGTTGAACTCACAATGTAGAATGGCTCGTCGAATAGATGAAAGGTCATCAACCCGTGATGAGGAGGAAGCACCCCTGCACACAACCCCAGAGTCGCTTTTCCTGATTGCACTCGTTCGATAATCCTTGGAGTGTGATTGGTGGTGATGGTGATGTATTTGTCATGCTGGATAAAGTCGCCCATCATCTTACCTAGGTAGCCAGCAATCAACGATTTGGAGCTATCTAAGGTGATCAGCGTAGTATCTTCGAGCTCTTGCTGTTCATAAATAAGTCCACGCAATTCATTGAATGCAGGACCGATACTCTCGATAAGAGCAATGCCGTCTGGAGAGAGCTTAATCTGTCGCCCATTGGGTTCAATGAGCTTCTTACCGAGTTTTTTTTCTAAGTTAGCAATGCGTTTGCTGACTGCAGACTGACTGATGTACAACAAGCTACCAGTACGGCTCATGGTTTTTGCTTTACTGAGTACCAGCAGTGTTTCAATACCTTCAAGTAGCATAGGGTTATTGATGAAAGTTGGGAATAATAACCCCAACTTATCTCAATCAAACCTTGGGCTCTACTCTTTACTTGTCAGTTCTTGAACTAGCGTTGCGATTCTGGAGCCGTAGTAGTGCGCAGTGAGTAGGTCATTGGCATTTACACTCTCCTGCCCATCATCGATACTCGATACCAAGCCGATGTTCGAGCCAGTACGATTTAGGCCTAAATCATCAGTATGCTTAGAGGCATCAAGTCCAATCCATAACATTCCATGCTGACACGCCAGTGTAAAAAAGCTCAGTAGTGTCTGTTGTTGCTCTCCATTAAGACTGCCGCCTGTGGTAAAGCCTGCGGCGAATTTATTACGCCAAGCTTTAGCGCAGTAAGGCTCACTGCTGGCGTCCATAAATGCCTTAAATTGCGCCGCTGGGCTTCCCATGTAAGTTGGAGAGCCAAATACAATCGCATCACACTCGCTAAGTTGCTTGAGCTTCTGTTCGTTGATGTAGCGACCCTCTACAATCTCACTGGGTAACACCTCAATCATGATGACAGATTGAGATAGAGCCCCGACACCTTCGGCGAGGGCATGGGCGACAGCTTTGGTTGCACCGCATTTAGAGAAGAAAACAATACCGATCTGACGCATGGGTTAATCCTCGTAGCGATTTTTGTTTTCTGCATCTTGTGTGAGGTATTCAATGAACTCCCACTCAACACCGCTTGCATCGTAAAAATAGATGCGCTTGCGAAACGGGTTGTCCTCTCCGATATCGTTCTGTTCATAACCAGCATCTAATAAGCGCTTCTCAACACGATCAACGTCATCAACAACGATGCCAATGTGATTGATACCTACATCTAGATAAGGGGAGCGATCGGTTTGCTCTCTTGCAACCACCTCTTGAAGTGCTATGTAGCTGTCGTCAGTACCGATATGGCACCAGCGATAATTGGTTTGTCCACGATGGCGCTCTTTAAATTCAGGGATCGCGGTTTGGATAAATTGGACGGCGTCATCAATGTTACTGACGGTGATATTTGCGTGTTCAACATAAGCCTGCATGGGAACCTCCAGTGTTCTCTAATTAGTAAATAAATAACTTTATAAAGCTATTTGTTTACTAATATAGTTCAAAAAATGACTAAGTAAACAAAAAACTTTATTTAGTTTGGTTTTGTTTCATACAGAGCAAGGTTGAGTGAGGGGAGCGGAACGACAGGTACAAAAAAAGGCTCCGGAGAGCCTTTATTTTTCGCTATGGGATTCAAGCTATGGTAGCACTATTTGTTGAGTGCAAATGTTGGCAGAGAGAGGTGCCAACGAATCGCGCCTAGGCGAATCAACAGGGTAGAGAAGACACCGGCTAGGAAAGCTGTTTCGGAGTCTTGCCCCATACTTAAAGCCGTTGTATGGAATACACCACCGATGATACACGCTGTCGCGTACACTTCGCTTCGTAGGATCATCGGTACTTCACGCGCCAATACATCGCGGATAATACCGCCGCCACAGCCAGTAATCACACCCATGATGATCGCGACCAGTGCCGAGTCTTGATAGCTCAACGATTTCTCGACACCAATGCCAACAAACACTGCCAAACCGATTGCATCACACACAGGCAGAATCCACCATGGGAGACGCTTTGGGCGTCTTACGATGATCATAGTCAGTAGGCAGGTAATAAGGATAACCCACAGGTAAGTGGTATCGGTGATCCAGAATACCGGAGTGGCACCCAACGCCATATCGCGAATAGTACCACCACCAATTGCAGTCACACTGCCTAGAACGGCGACACCAAATGGGTCCATTTTCAAGCGGCCAGCGACAAATACGCCAGAGATGGCAAAAATAGCCGTACCGAATAAATCGATAAAATAAAGCAGCATGGAGTCCATGATACTGATGCTCTTAAAGTTGAAATTGTAGGGACAGGTATACGGCGAATTGTACGAAAAATCGCATCAAATAGTTAGCGATTTTGACGGGCTTTATCAAAGTAATCGCACACCTGTTGGATTGCTTGCAATGTTCGTGTTGTAGGGCGATTTATCCAGTCAGAATTGAGCGACCAAATCTGCTCTTTTTCAACTGCAGGAATCTCCTCACCCCAATGACTCCACATGGTGCCGTTCTCAATGGCATGGCGAGAGGTGAAGATAACTTCTGGCTTTTTAAGAACCACTTGCTCAATGCTAACTTGTGGATAAGAGGTCGCGGCACCTTCGAAGATGTTTTGACCACCACAGAACTCAAACACCTCACTTGGCCAGTGACCTTGCGCGACAGTGATAATAGGCTTCTCACTCAGTTGGTAGAAGTATTGCACTGGCTCGGCGTCTTGGTACTTAGCTTTGAGTTGCTCAAGCTGATCTCGATACGCTTTGGCATTGTTAAGCCCAACCTTTGGATCGCTTGAGTATTGGCTAAGGTGTTCAATATTGCTGGCGATACTGTCTAAGCTCTTGGTTTGTGAGTAGTAGATTTCTAAGCCAAACTGTTTGAGTTTCGCAAGCTCTCTTGGTGGGTTGCCCGCTGGCCAAGCCAGTATCAAGTCGGGTTGAAGTGCGATGATCTTCTCAACCTTAATTCCTTGATAGTTAGCGACTTTAGGTAACTTATCAGCCTCAGGCGGATAATCGCTTCTTTCGCTCACAGCAATCAAGTTGTTCCCCAGCCCTGCACTGTAAGCCAACTCTGTGGCGTGAGGAGCAAGGCTGATGACACGCTTCGCTTCGCCATGAGGTTCTGCCAGTGCATTGGGGTGCCATAAACAGAATGAAAGTGCAGAGACAGCTGAAAAAGAGGTGGAAAACTTCACATTAAATCCCTTGGTGAATAATCAATAGTAGAGCGCTTTGAATCAGTAACCACGCCAATATTCGCCAAGCGAGCATTTTTTGCAGTTGGGCTAGATGCAGTGCAGAGGGTGCAATGCGGCCACCTAGTTTTGCTCGTACTGCTTTTACGTCATCATAGATGGCTGGGCCGCCTAGTGACAGTTCAAGTTTGTTGCCTGCGGATGTGATAAGCCATGCCGGGCCCGGTAGTGGCCAAGAGCGGCTTTGAGTCAGCATCATCGAAAAGGTATTACTTGCGTTATGTCCTACCACAATCATTAAGGCAAACAGTCGTAGTGGAATAAACTCTAAAACGGCGACCACTTTAACGACACTCGAACCAAATGGAGCAAAACGTTGTCGGCTTGGCGACCAGACACGTGCTAGTTCTACAGTTAAGCGATACATGAGTGCCGCAATACCGCCGCCAATGGCATACCAAAAGAGCACACAGATGACGTTGCGACCGTAACCCATAATCAGAGTTTCAGCAGAGGCTTTTCCGAGTCCTAACGTAGACAAGGTATCGGTTTGTCGATTAACGACAGGCGCGAGCAGTTTGCGAGCTTGTGGTTTATCGTCTTTGCTTAGCGCTCGAATCAGTTGGCTGGCTAGCTTCTCGTTGTTGCGCCAATCAATAGCCAGTAACAACAGGGCAAGTTCAAATAGTTGTGGCTGCCACATCAAAGGCTTGAGGGCGATAAGCAGGATGAGAGCGGGAAAACACATCAGCAACCAAGCTAAGGTTCCAGAGATTAAGCTCTGTGAGTAGTTGCGATTGTTGTTTACTTTGTCGGCGAGCAGTTCAGCGAACTTATGCCATAGAGTAACTGGGTGAGCAGCGTGAGGAATCGGTAAAATTAAATGAAAGAGCAGTGCCCCCCACATTACGAGGAGCACGCCATTTGCAAATACCTGATCAAACAGTGTTTGCATCTTGAGTGACTTATTTTAGTAGGTCTACCATTTTAATCACCATCTCAGAAGAGCTCTTCGCTGCAAGCGGTAGGAACTCTTCAAAGCTCATTGGTGACTCTTTGTCTGCTACGTCAGAGATTGCACGTACAACAACAAATGGTACTTGGAATTGGTGACAAGCTTGAGCAATTGCAGATGCTTCCATCTCAACCGCTACCACAGAAGGGAAGTGCTTACGGATGAACTCTTGGCGCTCAGCCGTGCAAACGAAAGCATCACCAGTACAGATTAGACCGCGTACTGCGTGTGTATCTTCCATTTGTGCTAGTGCTTTCTCTGCAACGTCCATTAGCTTTGCATCTGCTTGGAATGCTGCTGGTTGACCTGCCATTTGACCGATCTCGTAACCAAATGCTGTAACGTCTGCATCGTGGTGACGAACTTCAGTAGAGATAACTACATCGCCTAGGTTCAGCGTTGAATCAAAGCCGCCCGCAGAGCCAGTGTTTAAAACAACATCTGGTTGGTATTCGCTTAGCAGGATAGAAGTACCGACTGCTGCAGCTACCTTACCAATGCCAGATTGCAGTAACACAACATCAACACCATTTAACTGACCAGAGAAAAAGGTACAGCCGCCTTTTTTCACTTCTGTCATCTCTGTGATTGCTGATTTTAGGATCGCAACTTCTTGCTCCATTGCGCCAATGATGCCGATTTTCATGTGTAGTCTCTTAATAAGGTTGTTTTAACAATAGAGTGAAATTGTAGCATGGAAGAGAAGAATCAAGCGACAGCACTTGCACACTTCTCTTTCGTATCAAAATGGTCGGTGCGATTACTCAATCAGCCCTGCCTTTGCCAGTTCTGCTCGTAGAGTATCCACGCGCTTGCGATTCACGCCAAAGTCCGAGTGACCAGTGCGCGACTCGGAACGAACCAAAAGGTTATCGCCTTCGATTTTGAGTTCTAAATCATCGACAAAGCGCATGATCTTACTGGTAAATTCAACACGTAAGTAGTCATCATTTTTAACCGCCGTTTTGGTTCTTGGCTGCTGCAAGATCACGGCTTCTATCTGAGAAAGGCTAACGCCATCAGCAAGGGTAAATGGGGCAATATTGTGTTGTTCACGAGTGTCTTGAGTTGAGACACAATTAGGTTTGTCGCCACACGGATTGTTCGTTCTATCTTCCATTGTTTGATTTCCTTGGCTACAGCCAGCAAGGCCGATAAGAAGGGTAGAGAGCAAGACGATTTTTTTCATTGTTTTTTCCTTTGATTTTGATGGGACAGCACGGCTTACCCATTCATGATCGTCATGGTAGTAAAGGTTAATTATATGACCTAAAAATCAAAAAGGATCCCTAACGAGATCCTTTTATTTTTAATGTGTTATCTAGAACTCAAAGACCTAGAGATAAATGACCTAGTAGACATCACGCACGTAGCGTTTTTGTTTCTTGAGTTGATTGATGTACGCTTTGGCGCTGTCTTCATCTAACCCGCCATGTTCTACAACAATCTCATGCAGCGCCTTATCAACATCTTTTGCCATATAATAGGCATCGCCACAGACAAAGAAGTAACCGCCACGCTCTAACCAAGCGAATAGTTCCGCACCGTTGTCGCGCATCTTATCTTGTACATACACTTTCTGTTCTTGGTCACGTGAGAACGCCAAATCCAGTCGAGTAAGCACCTCTTTTTTCTGCAGGGCTTCGATCTCTTCTTGATAGATGTAATCGGTAGCGCTATTACGGTCGCCGAAGATCAACCAGTTGTCACCGGGGGAGGCTTGTACTTCACGCTCCTCAAGGAAGGCGCGGAATGGAGCGATACCTGTCCCCGGACCCACCATGATCATTGGAGCTTTATCATCCTCCGGAACAGCGAAGTTCTTGTTCGGTGCAAAGTAACAAGGGACTTTCTGACCTTCTTCGACAAGGTCTGCAAGCCACGTTGAACATGTGCCGTTATAATCTCGCTCACCATTGTTGTAGCGCACACTGCCAATGGTGAGGTGAACTTCATCGTTATGTTTGTTTAAGCTTGATGAGATCGAGTAAGCGCGTGGCGCGATAGGTCTTAACAGCGATAAAATCTCAGCCAATGACAATGACACGGTAGGGTTAGCTTTCACAAGATCGAGGATATCTTTACCCCATAGGAAGTCATTCAGAGCGCTGGTATCCTCATTGCCTAGCATCTGGATCACGCGGTGATCGCTGGCCGCTTCAGCAAGTGCTTTAACCAGCTCTTTCGAAGGCGTTCGAATATCTAGGTAGCGAGTGAATAACTCACGTAGGCTGTGGTTTTCTCCATTCCATGACGGTTTCTCATCACCGCTGAATTGGAAGTGGTCGAGTAGGGCCGTGACTAAGTCTGGTTGGTTTTCTGGGACGACATTCAAAGCATCACCCGGCTTGTAGAATTCACCAGACCCTTCCAATGAAAGCTCATAATGCACAATCTCTTTACTTGATCCTTGTTTGGTCAGCACACGCTTGTGCTTGAGTGTCGCCTGAAGAGGATTTTTACGACCGTACTTAGATTTCTGTTTCGCAGCAGGTGAGGTACCTGATGCCGTTTCACTATCTGAGCCTTTTGCAGCGATCGCAGGTAAGGTGGCAATCATCCACTCTTCTGCAGGCTGCTCAAAGTCAATATCACAATCGACGCGGTCAGTAATACGCGTTGCTCCAAGCTCAACCAGTCGTTCATCCCACTCTTTACCCGCAAGACAGAAATCGTCATAGCTGGTATCGCCTAGAGCCAGAACCGAGAAGTAGGTATTAGCGAGCTGTGGTGCGTTATCACCACTCATGGTTTCCCAAAGTGTCTCTGCGTTATCTGGGTGCTCACCTTCACCATAAGTACTGGTGACAATCAAAATACGTGATGACTTAACAAAGACCTGAGCATCGACGTCATCCATATCTTGAACGGTTGCAGTTAAGCCGTATTCTTTGGCTTTTTCCGCTGTGTCGTAGGCAACGCTCTCTGCGTTACCTGTTTGTGAACCATAGAGGATGGTTAGTCCTTTCACTTGAGGCTTAGATTCCGCATGCACAACGGACTCTTCTTTAACCAAAAGGCGTGAATGAAGGCCTGAAAAGAAGCCCGCCAACCAAGTCTTTTGGTCTTCATTAAATGGTATATCTTGTGGCAAATGAGGTACTTTCATTTTTCTTCCTATCTAATACTTCGCCTATCCCTTAGGCGATAATACTCGTCATATTTGAATCTACAGCGTTGTTAACTGCTCACGCTCACCCTAATCACATAACAAAACTATGCTCATAGGGCTGAACGTGCTTGTTGCCTAGCTATAGACCCAATTATTTTGAGTATGGGCTTCTTGTTCTGCTTGTTCGATCTGCTCGCGGATCACATCGGCGAAGGTATAGCAATAGAGTGTTGCTAAGCGTTGGTTGAGTGGTTCAATCGCTTTCATCTCTTTGCTGATGTCTTGCTCTCTTGCCATGATCCATACGGTTGTACCGCGGCTGTGGGTATCCCATACATCGCGTCTCTCTAACGAAGCTTTGTAGTCTTGAATACGCTTGTTGGCGAGCAGTACTGATAGCTCATCATCACTGTAGTTAGAGACGGCTTCTTTGACGTCTTTCAGTAACTGGTCATAGAGCTTTTTATCTTTAAGCTCAAACATACGCTGGATAGCCTGCGCATCACTTGCACTGTTTTTAGCGAGTTGGTGAGCTCGATGCAGCACGCCACTGTGAGTTAACAAATCACAGATGAGTGGTGTATCCATGTCGCCATATTGTGGGCTCAATCCATTGGCTAGAGCTTTTTGATCACGGTAGGCAAAATGCACCGCTTCGATCAGATTATTCGCTTGCCCCTGAATGAGCTCTTCGAGCATCTGCTTACGGGTGTGAGAGGTTAGAATACTCTCTGGGTGTTGACTGTGGAGCAGCGCGAATGGAACCACAAGCGTGAACAGGGTACGGCTGGTTGGCCAATCGTTGAGGATACGCTGCGCTTTGAGTGAACCAGTAAAACGAACATGTTGCTCTAGGTGCCATTTAAGCGCTTCTTCGTAACCTGGGTTTTGCTCAATCAATGGCACGGTTAGCACTGAGTCGGCGCTACAGCTATTTACAAACTGACCGTCGATATCGTATTGGTAAGCAATACCGCCTGACATACCATTGCCGAAGCCTTTACCAAAGCCGCCAAGGTTGATCACTGAGCCGTTAGTCATGTATTCACAACAGAAGTCACCAACGCCTTCTACAACCGCAACTGCACCTGAGTTACGCACCGCAAAACGGTCGCCAGCTTCGCCTTGAACAAAGGCTTGGCCACCCGTTGCGCCAAACAGTGCGAAGTTGCCGATAAGGACGTTATTGCCTGCTTTTAGTTTACGTTGGCTTGGTGAACGAACCACAATGTGACCGCCGCTTGAGCCTTTACCGACACCATCGTTACAGGTACCTGTATGCTCCATGACAAGACCACTGTTATTGAAGGCAGCGTAACTTTGACCTGCACTGCCGTGGCTTTTCACAACAATGGACTCGGCATCAAAGAAGCGACGACCATTGGCAGCTGTAAGTGTTGCTGGGTGTTGTTGTGCCTTGCTTTGGTAGTTCAATGCTCGTTCGATGTCGATGGAGAGCTGGCCCCCCGTCGATTTGTTGCGGTTGTTGAGCTTACCTACATCCAGAACAATGTTGCGTTCTTCTTGCTCAAAGTAGTTAGCGAGTAGCTGCTCGATAAGGTTGTCATCTGGCGTGAAATCGGCTTCTAGGTAAACCGGCTTCGCCACCTTAACAAGGTCGACTTCGCGCAGTAGACCTGTGACATTGAGTTTACCCACAATGCTGTGGTGGTTAGCAAGGTGAAGCAGTTCACTCTTACCACGGATCGCTTGCAAGCTGCTGTAACCCAAGCGAGCCAAGATCTCACGAACCTCGTGGGCAACGTTTAAGAAGTATTGAGCAAGGGCTCGCGGGTCGCCTTGATATAGCTCTGGGTTAGTTGTCAGGCCGGCAGGACATTTCACGTTACAGTTCTTAGCCATTACACACTTAAGCATCATCAATGCTGTGGTACCGAACTCGAACGAGTCTCCACCCATGATGGCGGATTTAATCACATCGATACCGGTTTGGTGTGCGTTCGAACAGCGCAGAGTGACTTTATCACGCAGGCCATTTTCACTTAGAGCTTGATGCACTTCGGCAATACCAATCTCAGCGGCACGGCCAGTATTCTTCAAACTGGTTACGGCAGCAGCACCCGTCCCACCGGTGTTACCAGCCACGTTGATAATATCTGCACCGGCTTTAGCGACACCAACAGCAATAGTCCCGATGCCTTCAGACGACACCAGCTTAACAATCACACGTACACGTGCGGCTTTGGCGTCATGAATCAGCTGGCCTAAATCCTCAATCGAGTAGGTATCGTGATGTGGCGGCGGGCTGACAAGTTCCACACCCGGAGTACCACCACGCGCAGCAGCGATTTCGACCGTTACTTTTGGTGACGGCAACTGACCACCTTCACCCGGCTTCGCCCCTTGGGCAATCTTGATTTCTATCTCTTCAAGCTGTGGGTCTGCTAGGTAGCCAACCCAAACGCCGAAACGACCTGAAGCAAACTGCTTAATCTTGCTCGATTTGATCGAATTGAAGCGAGAAGAGTGTTCGCCACCTTCACCTGAGTTACTCATCGCTCCCGCAATATTAGTACCTTGCGCTACGGCTTGGTGAGCATTGGCATTCAGGGCGCCGTGACTCATTGCGCCAGAAGCAAAGGCTGGTGTAATAAGGTGAGCAGGCTCGACTTGTTCAAGCGCAATTGGCGGCTTGGTCGATTTCACGCGAGACAAAAAGCTTTCAAGAACCGGTTTCGCGGTGAGCTCTATCGAGTCTCCAACCACAGCGACATGTTCAATTTTTTCTGACCAAGTTGTTTCAATCGCAATTCTAAGTGAGTTAGTGAGTTCGCGGTTGTTCAGCGTGAGAACGAATTGATTCGACTCATTAGAAGAGGCTTGAACCTCTAAACCTGACCACAGGTAGTTCACATTCCCTTCAAAATGGAAACGATCCAGCAAGTGAGAGAACTCATCAGCACTTTTAGGCTGATTGAAGTTTAGGGGTAACAGCAAGATATCACGCAGTGTTGCCGGGCGAGTTTCACGTTCACGGTATAAGTTGTCAGCAAATGCTCGATAAGCAGGCGTTACTTGGAACTTATCGATCTCTTCAGGGCTGAGTTTCTCATAACCGGTCTGCTTGTATGCGATGTCTTCGCTGGTGGCGACGGTGGATTCGAGGGCTTGCTCAGCAACTGGGTCAACGTAGCGCACTTCTTCCTGCGTCATGTTGATGTACTCACGAACCGCAGTATTACCGAAGCTGTGGCCCGCACCATCTTGACGCTCTTTAAATAGTCCCAGTAGTGGAATTTGATTCTCTTCGTTGATCGCTAGGGCTTTAAAGTGCCACTTTGCTGAGCTCCACGCGAGATCATCAAACTGTGCACCGCCAACTGGCGAGCTGATATTCGGGAAGAAACTGTTGAGTTGTTCTGAATCGGTATCCAGGAAGTTAGACTCGAAGAACTCACCACCGATATAACTCTCTACCGTACAAAGACCAAATTTACCCATAGTCTTCATCAGCGACTTTTCGCAGGCTTTTTGGAAGTTCTTTAAGCCTTGCTCAATCGATTGGTTGTTACACAGCGTTTTAGCTCGGTGGTAGACAGAGATAGGGCAGACGGCTGAGATACCAAAACCTAATAGGCAGGCGATGTCATGACTACTTGCTGCCTGGCCCGTTTGATAAATCACGCTGGCATCGAAACGCAGACCACGCTTAATAAGTCTTTGGTTGACGGCTGTTGCAACAAGAATAGCTGGCAGTGCAGCCTTGCCATTGCCTATCTGTTTGTCGCTCAATACGACAATATTGGTGCCGCTTTCTACCGAAGCCTGAACCTGGTCACAGAGTTCCTTGAGCGCCTCATCAACGCGTGCGGCGTTATCTTCTCGGCTGTTCAATGTTGGATTGAAAAGGGCATCAAATGTTTCAACTTTGATTCGATCTTGCGAGAAAATCTGTTCAAGTTGTTGAGGCTGTAGAATTGGAGAGTTAAGAACCAGTTGTACGGTTTCGCTAGGGCTGAAGTTAGGTTTGGCGCCCAGCGCAACACGCAGCGTCATGCCATCCGATTCACGCAGAGAGTCGAGAGGTGGGTTGGTGACTTGTGCAAAACGTTGGCTGAAGTACTTGGACATGCCACCTTCTTCATCGGTCAGCACGTTTGGCGCAAGGCCAAAGCCCATTGCGGTGATCTTCTCGGCACCATGCTCGATCATGGGATCAAGGAAGAACTTAAAGCTCTCTTGGTTCAGCGAGTAGGCGACATGACGGCTGTAGGCGCTGAAGTTTTCATTCTCAGTCACGCTATCTAAAGATGCGGTCTCAAGATCGCCAAGGGTAATACGAGCAGACTCAAGTAGCGCACTATAGTTACGCTCTTTAGCCAAGGTTTCTAGGATTTCGTTGGTCTCGTAGCTACGTCCTGTCGCATGATCAAAGTAGATCATGCCACCGGCTTGGATTCGGCCAAAGCGCACAATCTCTTCTGCTGGAAAGTCGATCTGACCTGCTTCACTCATCACTGCAAGGTAACGGTCTGTTTCAACACTACGCAGTGGACGCAGACCCAATCGGTCTAATCGAGCTCCGACTTTTTGGCCGTCAGAAAATATCAGCGCAGCGGGACCATCGTTTTTCTCTTCCGAAAGGCTGAAGTACTCAAGCATCGCTTTTACTTCAGACGAGAGTCGTTCATCGTTTTCCCAAGCAGGTGGCATCATTGCCAATACAGCGGTAACGATGTCTAGCTCATCTTCCACCACGCGACGTGCCAATGTTTGGTCGAGTCGAGCAGAATCTGACTGACCTTTTGGAAAGATTACTCGTTTCTTTTGTTGACGAGCGATGGCATCTTCACTGAGTCGGTTTTTCTTATCGGTGTTCAATTCACCGTTGTGTGCCATGCGACGGAAAGGCTGAGCCATCATGGTAGCTGGTGCAGTATTAGTCGAAAAACGTGTATGGAAGAATAGGGTTGTGATGTGATGCTCAGGATGGCTGAGGTCACTAAAGTAGGGCACAACTTCCCATGAATTTAGGCGTCCTTTGTAAACCTGAGTTTTTGAGCTCATTGATAGTGGATAAAAACCGGATAAAGCATCATCGGTGAAGCCGACAGATTCAATCTCACCTAACGCTAGGTTGATTTGGTGTTCGAAAAGATCAGCATTGCGAGACAAATCACCATTCAAAAAGACCACTTGCTGGATCGATTGCTGTACTTGACGTGATGCATCATTGACGGCAGATGGATCGATAGGTACTTCGCGCCATAGGGCAATATCTAATTGATATTTAGATAGGTTTTCTTCTATGAGTTGTTTTGCTTGAGCGTGGTGTTCGCGATTGAAAGGAAAGAAGAAGTTCGCTACACCAAAGTCTCCAGACTCAAGGTTTGAGGTCTTGAGTAGATGACGGTAAAAGTTAATCGACAGGTCAATGTTGACCCCTGCGCCATCACCAATACCTTCTGCATTCATACCTCCACGGTGTGGAATAGTACACAGAGCTTGGTGGGCCAGAGACAGCAATTGATGGGTCTGTTCACCAGTTTTATCGGTGATGAAGCCCACCCCACAGCTGGAGTGTTCATGCTCGCGGTCATAAAGCGAGCGAGATTCCTGATTCATTCGATCATTTCCTTGATTGCTTGCAGTTGAGACTGCGGGTTCCTTTGGCATGTATCACTACAGTGCCGAAGCCTCAGCTTATGTCCCAATCGCGAGTGAAGCCTTTCACAACATCGAGTGGGGAAACCAACTAGACTGCTCCTGCAGAAAGTGTTGGTTTTCTTATTTGAACGATTCTTGTTCTATTAAAGCGATCTCCATACTTATCATGTTAAAAAATTGATAGCAAGTAGTTGGTTTTCTAGCTAGGAGTATTTTGAATAGTTAATTAATCTAAAAATGCGCACTAAAAATGACCAAGTTATGATTTTTTCTATTATTTTGTTGTGTTTTCTAGACTTATTAACCCAGTTGATAATGATTATTAATCATTTTTGTTACATGTCATTTTTTCGTCTTAATTCATAAAAAATGGATAAATAGATAAATGAGAAGGGGACAGTATTGCCGAAACAAAAAAGGCCAACACAGAGTGTTGGCCAAAAGTTTGGAAGGAATTGTTATTAAAATTCTATGCTGAAAGCATCAAAGAGTTGGCTTTCGCTTCTAGGTTAGAGTTGCCCATTAGGAAATCATCGATAGCAATCGCACATTCACGACCTTCGTTGATACAGCGTACAACCAGAGATTGACCAGTACGCATATCACCCGCTGCAAACACACCTTTTTGGTTAGTTGCAAAGCCGTCAGTCGCAACGTTACCGCGATCATCCAGTTTGATATCAAGTTGAGCAAGTACGCCGGTTGGTTCTGGATGTAGGAAGCCCATCGCTAGGAATGCCATGTCACATGGAATCACACGTTCTGAGTTTGCTACTTCTTCAAATCCTGGGCGCTCACCTGGCTTAGCATCTTGCCAAACGATGTCAGCAATACGTAGACCAGTGACTTCGCCTTTATCGTTACCGATAAATTCTTTAGTCAGGATATTCCAGTGACGCTCACAACCTTCTTCATGAGAAGTGGTTGTCTTCATGATCATTGGATACTGAGGCCAAGGCATATTCGCTGGGCGCTTCTCTGGCGGGATCGGCATGATCTCAACTTGAGTAACGCTTGCTGCTTTATGACGGTTAGAAGTACCCACACAGTCAGAGCCCGTATCACCACCACCGATAACCACAACGTGCTTATCTTTTGCGTGAATCTCTTCAGTCTTCAGATCCATACCGTTTGCACGGCGGTTGTTTTGACCTAGGAATTCCATTGCGAAGTGAACACCTTTCAGTTCACGACCTGGAACTGGAAGATCACGTGGCACTGTTGAGCCACCGGTTAGTAGCACAACATCGAACTCTTGACGAAGTTGTTGAGCATTCACATCAACACCGATGTGTTGGTTTACTTTGAACTCAACACCCGCTTCAGCCATTAGGTTGATCTTACGATCAATCACGTCCATACCCAGTTTGAAATCAGGGATACCAAAACGCAGTAGACCGCCAACTTTCTCATCACGCTCAAATACGGTTACTGAGTGACCAGCACTGTTGAGCTGCTCTGCCGCTGCAAGACCTGCAGGGCCAGAACCGATGATTGCGATTGTCTTGCCGGTGCGTGAACGTGGTGTTTTAGGTTTTGCGTACCCTTCACGGTACGCAGTTTCTACAATCGTTTTCTCGATGTTACAGATAGTGATTGGGTCTTGGTTGATACCAAGTACACATGCGCTCTCACAAGGAGAAGGGCACACACGACCTGTGAATTCAGGGAAGTTGTTGGTTGAGCTTAGAATGTTCCAAGCTTCTTCCCAGCTATCACGGTAAACCGCATCGTTAAATTCTGGGATGATGTTACCAATCGGACAACCGCTGTGACAGAAAGGGACACCACAGTCCATACAACGAGAAGCCTGAGTATTGATCTTGTCACCAAACTCTTCGTTGAGTACGAACTCTTTGTTGTCTTCGATACGAACTGATGGGTCGAGCTTCTTAGGAAGCTCACGACCGTGTTCTAAAAATCCAGTAGGCTTACCCATTATACTGCCTCCACTTGTTCCGTTTGTGCTTGCTCTGCTTCAGCCTTACGCTTTTGAAGTACCGCTTTGTAGTCGCGCGGCATCACCTTAACCATTGAGGTTAGGCTTGCTTCAAAGTTGTCTAGGAAAGACTGAGCAACTTCACTTCCTGTGAATTGAACCTGCTTAGTTAGCATCTCTTTCAGTAGTTCACGATCTTCTTCTTCGATTGGATCTAGGTCTACTAGTTCAGGGTTTAGCTTAGTTTCAAAGTCGCCAGACTTATCCCAAACATAAGCCACACCGCCACTCATACCTGCCGCAAAGTTACGACCCGTTGAGCCAAGGATAACCGCGACACCACCAGTCATGTATTCACAACCGTGGTCACCAACACCCTCTACAACCACTTTCGCGCCTGAGTTACGTACACAGAAACGCTCACCCGCCATACCGCGGATGTATGATTCACCAGAGGTCGCACCGTAGAAACATACGTTACCTACAACGATGTTATCTTCAGCAACGATGGTTGATTTCGCGTCTGGGTAAAGTACTAGCGTACCGCCAGATAGACCTTTACCCCAGTAATCGTTCGCATCACCTTCCACTTCGAACTTCACGCCCTTAGCAAGGAAAGCACCGAATGATTGGCCAGCAGAACCGTTAAACTTAACGTTCATTGGTTGAGGTAGACCTGCGTCTTTGTAAACCTTCGAGATTTCGTTCGACAGCATAGTACCCGCAGAACGGTCCGTGTTGATGATAGGGAATTCTGCATCGACAGCTTCGCCCTTCTCAAGTGCTGGGATCGCAGCTTGAATCAACTTACGGTCAAGAACTTCTTCTAGGTTGTGGTTTTGCTGTGTTTGGTTGTAAACACCATCTTCGTCACGAGCTTGCTCAATGTGCAGAACAGGAGACAGATCTAGGTTCTTGTATTTCCAGTGTTGGATGTCTTCACGAACTTTTAGTTTGTGCGACTGACCAACCATCTCATCGATAGTGCGGTAGCCAAGCTCAGCCATCACTTCACGTAGACCTTCAGCCATGTACTGGAAGAAAGTCACTACGTCTTCTACGCGGCCATCGAAGCGCTCACGTAGCGTCTTGTTCTGAGTTGCGATACCCACAGGACAGGTGTTCTTATGACACTTACGCATCATGATACAGCCTTCAACAACTAGCGCTGCTGTTGCTACACCCCATTCCTCTGCACCCAGTAGTGTTGCGACTGCAAGGTCGCGCGGCGTCTTCATCTGACCATCAGACTGAACCACAATACGGTTACGTAGGCCGTTCTTCAGAAGCGTTTGGTGCGTTTCTGCTAGACCAAGCTCCCATGGTAGACCTGTGTGACGGATAGACGACATCGGTGATGCACCTGTACCGCCATCGAAACCAGCGATAAGGACAACGTCAGCTTTTGCTTTCGCAACACCTGATGCGATGGTACCTACACCTGCTTCCGATACTAGCTTCACGTTTACGCGGCCAGCACGGTTTGCGTTCTTCAAGTCGTAGATAAGCTGAGCCAAATCTTCGATTGAGTAGATATCGTGGTGTGGTGGTGGCGAGATTAGACCTACGCCCGGAGTCGAGTGACGTGTTGCACCGATCCAGTCATCAACCTTGTCACCTGGTAGTTGACCACCTTCACCTGGTTTCGCGCCTTGAGCCATCTTGATTTGTAGCTCATCTGCGTTAGTTAGGTAGTAAGACGTCACACCGAAACGACCTGAAGCAACCTGTTTGATTGCAGAGCGTTCCCAGTCGCCGTTCTCTTTGCGTTCGAAACGCATTGGGTCTTCACCACCCTCACCAGAGTTCGACTTCGCGCCGATACGGTTCATCGCAACGGCTAGCGTTGAGTGCGCTTCGTAAGAGATCGAACCGAATGACATTGCACCTGTTGCGAAACGCTTCAGGATGTTTTCGATTGGCTCAACTTCTTCTAGTGGGATTGAACCTGCTGGGTTCTTAACAAAGTCTAGCTGGCTACGTAGTGTTGCCGCGTTATCGCCTTGGTCATCAACCGCTTTCGCGTATTTCTTGAACTGGGCGTAGTCTTTGTTACGCGTTGACTCTTGCAGTAGTGAGATAGTTTCAGGGTTGAACAGGTGTTTTTCGCCACGCTGTTTCCACTGGTAAACACCACCTACATCTAGAACTTGTACTGGGATTTCACGAGTCGGGAAGCCGATACGGTGACGTACTAGAACTTCCTTAGCGATATCATCGATCGTTAGACCTTGGATACGTGAAACTGTACCTGTGAAGTACTTATCAACCACAGGCTTACTGATACCCAATGCTTCAAAGATCTGTGCACCGTGGTAAGACTGTAGCGTTGAGATACCCATCTTCGAGAAGATCTTCAGAAGACCGCCGTTGATTGACTTACGGTAGTTCTCGAACAGTTCGCGAATGTCTGTTTCTGGATCCAGTTTCTTCGTACGTTGCAGGTCAACCATAGTTTCGATAACTAGGTATGGGTTCACTGCGTTTGCACCGTAACCGATCAAAGTGGCAAAGTGGTGCGTCTCACGTGCGTCACCTGTTTCAACCACGATGTCACACTTCGCACGTAGACCCTTACGGATTAGGTGATGGTGAACAGCGCCAACTGCCAGCATTGCTGGGATAGCCGCGTGGTTAGAGTTAACCGCACGGTCAGTTAGTAGGATGATTGAGTAACCATCGATAACTGCGTCTTCTGCGTACTGGCAGATACGTTTAAGTGCACGCTCAAGTTTGCCTTCGTCTTCGCTTGCTTGGAATACGATGTCTAGCGTTTTAGCTTGAAGGTGCTCGTTATCGATAGCACGCAGTTTTTCTAGCTCAGAGTTAGATAGAACTGGAGATTCAAGCTCTACTTTTTGACAGTGTTCTGGAGACTCAGCAAGTAGGTTCTGATCTTTACCTAGGTAAGTGTTCAAAGACATAACCATACGCTCACGGATCGGGTCGATCGGCGGGTTAGTTACCTGAGCAAACAGCTGCTTAAAGTAGTTTGATAGATGTTGTGACTGGTGCGATAGAATCGCTAGTGGCCAGTCGGCACCCATTGCCGAAAGTGGTTCTTTACCATCTTTCGCCATCGGTACAATGATTTCGTTTACTTCTTCTGAGCTGACACCAAACGCTTGCTGCTTGTGCAGTAGCTTCTCTGGTGAAGGTTGACTGAATTCGTTGCTCGCATCCGGCAGCTTCTTCAGGCTCAGCAGGTTCTCTTCAACCCATTTCTCGTATGGTTGTGCTGATGCAATGCCATCTTTCACTTCTTCATCAGAAATGATACGACCTTGCTCTAGGTCAGCAACGAAGATACGACCTGGTTGTAGACGACCACGGAACTCAACGTTCTCAGGCTCAATCTCAACAACACCAGACTCAGAAGCCATTACTAGGAAGTCATCTTTAGTCACTGTGTAGCGAGAAGGACGCAGACCGTTACGGTCAAGCGTTGCACCTACTTGAACACCATCGGTGAAACAAACTGATGCTGGGCCATCCCACGGTTCCATCACGTTCGCGTGGTATTGGTAGAACGCGCGACGAGTTGGGTCCATGTTTTTGTTTTCTTGCCATGCTTCAGGGATCATCATCATCAACGCATGTGGCAGGCTGCGACCAGATAGAACTAGGAGCTCAAGTGCCATATCGAAGTTAGATGAATCTGAGCTACCTTCCTGACAGATAGGAAGTAGCATGTCGATCTCAGCCTGAGTGAACAGGTCTGATTCGATGATCGCTTCACGGGCTTTCATCCAGTTCAGGTTACCGCGAACTGTGTTGATTTCACCGTTGTGAGCGATGTAACGGAAAGGCTGTGCTAGACGCCAGCGAGGGAATGTATTGGTAGAGAAACGAGAGTGAACCAGCGCTAGAGCACTCACCATCGTTGGGTTTTGTAGGTCTAGGAAGTACTGAGGTACTTGTTCTGTGGTGAGCTGACCTTTGTACACAACCGTCTTGTAAGACATAGAGTTGATGTAGAAGTCGTCACCAATGTTAGACACACTTTCAAGGCATACGCGAACCGTGTAGTTACGTAGAACGTACAGTTTACGCTCTAGCTCTTCAGGTGTGATACCTGGACCACCAGAGATAAATACATGTTCAAATTGAGGCTCAGTGCTCAGTGGATCTGCGCCGATCATTGAGTTGTCAGTTGGCAACACACGGTAACCAATCACTTCTAACTCTAGGCGTTGTGCATTGCGCTCCAGAATGTCGCGACACTGTGCACGTTTGTGTTCATCTTTAGGGAAAAGTACAACACCAACACCGTATTTTTCAAAAGATGGCAGCTTAATACCCAGCTTTACCGTCTCTTCAAGTAGAAACTCGTGTGGTTTCTGCAGCAAGATACCTGCGCCATCACCTGAACACGGATCGCAGCCTTGGCCGCCACGGTGTTCCATTCGAGCTAGCATATCTAGTGCTTGGGTCACTACTTCATGAGACTTACGGTTTTTGAGGTGAGCTACAAAACCGATACCACAAGCGTCATGCTCCAATTCAGGAGTATACAGACCCTGTGAGTTCTGCTCTTGATCTACCATAGATACATCCTTCCAGTTAAATCTAGGCGTAACTAGTTTGCACTTCGTCAGCCTTGTCCTTTTATATTTATGAGTCTAAACCTGCCCTGTGTTGGCGGTTTGAGTCCTTTCTGTCTCTCGCAGGAAAAATTTTGCGAGAAAAACAATCCTTAGTGATATCCGTTTTTTTTTGACCACAAACTAGTGGTTTATATAGGTGGGATTTGGATAACACCGATTTATTAGCAAGTTTGAGTTGTAATAAAATACTCAAAAAAGGCCAATATGTGTAAGTATCCTACAATTTTGTTAAGGATAATTGCAATGAAAGTTGAACGATGTAGACCATTTTTTTCGTTTTGAATTGAATTTTTTGCATAACATTTGTGCAACATTAGGCAAATAGAGCCGTTTTTTTGCATTTTTATTGATATTTGTTAGGTGTCTCGCAAATGCTTTTCAGTAAGCTGCCTGGCTTCATTTATGAAATCCTGTAATTAACTTTCATAGATGAAATTGATATTCATTCTTATTTAGCTTGGTGCATCTCTCATGCAATTACACGAATTGGTCAATACGATTGGTCAAGATCTCCAACGTCGCTACGGCGAAAAGGTTCATAAACTGACTTTACATGGTGGTTTCAGTTGCCCTAATCGTGATGGAACGATAGGCCGAGGTGGCTGCACTTTTTGTAATGTTGCTTCTTTTGCCGACGAAGAGACTCAGGTTCAAAGTATTGCTGCTCAACTGACAGATAGAGCCGGTGAGATTGCACGTGCCAAGAAATATTTGGCGTATTTTCAGGCTTATACCAGCACCTATGCAGAGGTTCAGGTGCTCAAAAACATGTATGAAGAAGCGCTAAAAGCACCGGGTGCCGATATCGTTGGTCTATGTGTTGGCACACGCCCTGACTGCGTGCCAGATTCCGTACTAGAGTTGCTCTCGGGCTACGTTAAGCAAGGTTACGAGATCTGGTTGGAGTTGGGACTGCAAACGGCAAATGATCAAACGTTGAAGCGCATCAATCGTGGTCATGACTTTGCTATCTACGAGAGCATTACCAAGCGCGCTAGAGCTCTTGGAATCAAGGTATGTACGCATTTAATTGTCGGCCTATCGAAAGAGACCAAAGCCGACAACCTTGAAACCTTGGAGCGTGTTTTAAACGTCGGTACTGACGGAATCAAACTGCATGGTTTACATATTGTTGAAGGCAGCACTATGGCAAAGGCGTGGAAAGCCGGTAAGTTAGAGGCGCCATCCCTAGAAGAGTATGTTGATATCGCCACTGAGATGATTCAGCGCACTCCAGCTGAGGTCATTTATCATCGTGTCTCTTCCGCAGCACGCAGACCCACCTTGTTATCGCCATTGTGGTGTGAAAACCGTTGGCTGGCGATGACAGAGATTGGTCGTTCGTTAGATAGAAGCGGCGCGCAAGGTTGTAAGAATGGTGATGCCTTTGAGTACACGCTGCCACTGCTCAATTCCACTCTGAAGTAACCCTTTGCGGCTTTTAGAGATAAAAAGATCAATTGATGATAAGATCTGCCCTTATTAGAGATGTGTATAGATAGAGGGTAGATGGAACCGTTGATGACTTGGTTGTGGGACAACGCGATTTGCTATGGATCGTTTATTGTTACCCTTCTACTGTTTACCTTGTTCGGCTGGTATCTCTATTCCCGTTATCAAGCGCATATCGAACACTTGCTGCTCGCTACACCTACACCCTTGTGTATGGTCGATTTAAAGAGTGGTGAAATCGTATATACAAATCGCCAAGCCATGCAGTTATTGGGTATCCGTCAGATGGGGACTCACTTCCGCTATCCAACCAATGACTGCAAAACTGCCTTTACTGAAAGTCTGTCTAATCACCAAAGTAGCCACTCCTTCGAACAACGTTTGATGTGGGCGTTATCCGAGTTTGAATCCTGTAAGATCCACATGCTAGGGCGCAAGATGATCTTTCGTGGTAAACGCGTATGGATGATCTACCCAACGCCGCACAAATACTCTAGTGAAGAACAATCTCAAGAGTTGCGAGAGCTAAATATTGCTCGCACTGCCTTGGATTCACTATCAGAATTGATTCATGTAAAAGATCAAAAGGGTGAACTTGTTGCCAGTAATCGCTCGTTCAAGAAGTTTTGGCATGGTCGATTAGAAGAGGGCACGCTGAGTGTGTCGAGTGGCGTGCTCAAAGGACGTGTCAGTCAACGTAGCTGGACGACGGATCAAGAAGGAAAGAGTTGCCTGCTTGAAACCTATCAAAGTGTGTTGATTGATGGAAATGGCGAGAAGATTGGAACGCTCTCTATTAGTCATGACGTGACGGATTGGCACGACATGCAACAACAACTGCGTGATGAGATGGAGAAGCGTAAAGACACCGAGGTGGCTCTGGCTCAGAGAGATACCATTCTTCAAAACATTTTAGAGGCAAGTCCGGACTCGATCGGCATCTTCAATGAAAACATGGTCTATCAAGCGTGTAATAAACCGTTTGTCGCCGCTTTGGGGATCTCTGAAGTCAGTGATTTGGTGGGTAAGCGCCTACAAGACGTGGTACCAAACAGTATGTACTTGCGTCTCTCTGACTCTGATCATCAAGTTCTGCATCAAGGGAAATCCCTGCGCTATATCGATAAAGTTGTCTCAAGTGATGGTGAGCAAACGTGGTATGACGTGGTGAAATCGCCATTTAAAGATCCGGCATCGAGTACCAGTGGTGTCTTGATCATGGCGCGTGATATCTCTGAGCGCTACCTTGCTGAGCAGAAACTGGAAGAGGCCAATCTTGAGCTAGAGCGTTTGAGCTTCTTGGATAGCCTGACTCAGGTATCTAACCGCCGTCGTTTTGATGAGCAGCTTTCTACCTTGTGGCACTTCCATGTTCGAGAAAGGCAGCCTCTGACCATCATGCTATGTGATATTGATTACTTCAAAGGCTACAACGATTTCTATGGTCACCAACAGGGTGATGATGCCCTGGTCCAAGTATCGAAAGCCTTCAAGCGTGTTCTGAACCGCTCTTCTGACTGTGTTGCACGTTATGGTGGCGAAGAGTTTGCCTTCATACTGCCGAATACGGCGACGGAAGGTGCTCAGCTGGTGGCGCAACGTATTCATGATGAGATCCAAAGCTTAGGGATTGTTCACGAAAAGTCACAGATTTCTGAGTGGGTGACAGTCAGTATCGGTGTGGTTTCTTATATCCCAACGCTGGATGATGAGATGGAATCGGCGGTTGCGTTAGCAGATAGCGCGCTCTATCAGGCTAAAGCAAACGGTCGTAACCAGACCAGTGTCCACCCTAACTCAACGGGGCGTCTTCATACCTTGGACTCATGAGTCATTCACTGGCACTAGATAAGCTCAATTAAATGGTGAGATGGGTGTTGCATGTGATGTGGCTAGCTTACCTCCCTTGTCTAAACAGGGTAGAATATTGCTAGTCTTATCGCATGGAGCGCTAAATGAAACCCATGAAAAATCTCGCCCAGTATTACGTTGATCTTCTCGTAAAGCTGGGTATCGTCCGATTCTCTATTCTCCTCGCATTAGCACTGGTCGCGCTTGCGGTCGTGGTTCAAGTTGGTATCACACTGGCTCTCAAAGGTAATGTCGATGATATCGATATTGTCCGTTCTGTCTTCTTTGGTCTCGTTATCACGCCTTGGGCCGTCTATTTCCTTTCTGTGGTTGTCGATCAGCTCGAAGAGTCTCGTCAACGTTTAGCAAAACTGGTTTCTAAGCTCGGCGACATGCGTGAACGTGACCAAGAGCTAAACAGCAAACTGCAGCTTAATATCGAGAAACTGAATCAAGAAATTGAAGAGCGTGAAAAGGCTGAAGAGGCACGTGCTGAGGCAATGCATGACCTTGAAAACGAAGTCTTTCAGCGCGAGCGCACTCAACTCGAACTCGCAGAACGCACTGCGCTGCTTCGCTCATTCATTGATGCATCTCCTGACCTTATCTATTACCGAAACGAAGATGGCGTTTTCTCTGGTTGTAACCGAGCGGTTGAAGAGCTAACTGGTAAAACAGAGAAAGACCTAGTGGGCCTAACCCCTTGGGATGTCTACAGCAAAGAGGTAGCTCAACAAGTTGTTGAAACCGATGAAAAGGTCTTTGCAGATAACCAAGCCGTCACTTACGAGCAGTGGCTTGAGTATCCAGACGGACGCAAGAACTACTTCGAGCTGCGTAAAGTACCTTTCTACAGCAAGGATGGTCGCCATCTTGGTTTGGTTGGTTTTGGACGTGATATTACCGAACGCAAAGAGCATCAAGAGTCGCTTGAGAAAGCCAGCCGCGATAAGACCACGTTTATTTCAACCATCAGCCATGAACTACGCACACCGCTAAATGGCATTGTCGGCTTAAGTCGTATGCTGCTCGATAGTCAATTGACTACAGAGCAACGCAAGCACATGCAGACCATTAAAGTCAGTGCGGTTACGCTTGGTAATATCTTTAACGATATTATCGATATGGATAAGTTTGATCGAAGCAAGCTTGAGCTGTTCCCAACGCCAATTAACTTCGAAGATTTTGTTTCTGAGATGGAGAGTATCTCTGCATTGATGGCGGAACAAAAAGGATTGAGGTTTGATCTGGAGAGATTATCTGACCTGCCAACCGCAGTCGAAGTGGATGGGACTCGCTTACGCCAAGTGCTATGGAATCTCGTTAGCAATGCGATGAAGTTCACCAAAGATGGTGGTGTGGTGATGACGGTGAGCGCGGACATTGAAGACGATTTCGCACACATCACGATGGAAGTGGAAGATACTGGTATCGGCATCCCAGAAAGTGAAATCGATAAAATTTTTGCGATGTATTACCAAGTGAAGTCGGGCTCCGATAACCTACATGCAGTAGGGACAGGGATTGGCTTGGCCGTTTCTAAACAGCTGATCAACATGATGGATGGGGATATCACCGTAAGCAGTGAAGAGGGCTTTGGCAGTACCTTCACAGTGTCGATTCGCGTACCAGTCAATCACGATACCCAAGCTTTGGTGAAGACGCCAAGAAAGCAGTCGCAATTGAACATCTTCATGGTTGAAGACATTGAACTCAACGTTACCGTTGCTCGCTCACTGCTAGAAAGTTTGGGGCATCAAGTCACGGTGGTGATGACAGGTAAAGAGGCACAGATCGCCTTTAACCCACAAGAGTTCGATCTGGTGTTACTGGATATTCAGCTTCCAGATATGACGGGCTTTGATATCGCTAAGTACTACCGTGAGAAATACTCTGAGCTACCGCCGCTAGTGGCGCTGACTGCCAATGTACTCAACAACAAGAAAGAGTATCTAAACAAAGGCATGGACGATGCGATCAGCAAGCCGCTATCAGTCAAAGCGATTCAAGATGTGATTGCGAAGCTGATAGAAAAGGAGCACTCCGATAAGCCGCAGGTGATTGAGGAAGCGCAAGTGGTTGAACCGAAAACCACATCGATAGACACCAGCTTACTTGATATTGAGATGCTAGAGTCATATGTTGATATTGTTGGCCCTAAGCCTGTGCTCGACAGCATCGCGATGTTTGAAGAGATGATGCCTGACTACATGGATATCTTGAACTCGAACATGGTGGCAAAAGATCAAGCCAATATCGTTTCAGAAGCGCATAAGATCAAAGGCGCTGCTGGTTCGATTGGTTTGAAGCGCATTCAACAAGTGGCGCAAAAAGCGCAATCACCGGATCTTCCAGCATGGTGGGAGAACATCTCAGATTGGGTTGATGAAATTAACAACGAATATCAGAACGACATTGAAGTCTTAAAGAGTTGGTTAAATCAAAGGTAGAAGAATAATGAAAAAATTAGCATTCGCCGCCTGTGTAGTGGCATTAGCGGGTTGTTCTGCACCACAAGTAGAATGGCAACAAGATAACCAAGTCGAAGTCTCTACTACGACCATCACAATGAAAAGCAACCTGTGGCTGAATAAAATGCCAACCATAGGTGAAGCGCAAGATAAGACGCTACATGGTGCTATTTATCTTGAGTCTGACTCACAGCTTCCGGCATCACTAGCGGTGGAGAGTGTTACGGTTAAGCAGGGTGCGGATACACTGCTCATTACAGCAGATGACCTAGACCTAAGAACGCATAATGAAACTCAATGGGAAGTGGCGTTTGTGTGGCAGTTAGAGATCGACAGTGAACAGCCAGTTGATGTTGCCGTGGAGTTGAAAGATGGTGAGACTGTGAAGTGGCTAGTTGAGAAAGACGTTAAGGTTGATACGGTTTACTAAAGAAACGTTTGTATAGGAATAGCATGTTTAGGCATGTTATTCATGCCGAATGAAACGGACATTAAAAAAGGGAGGATGCTGAGCATTCTCCCTTTTTCGATTCACTATGATGGCGTAACCATCACATGAATTAGTCTTCTAGATCACCACAGAAGCGGTAGCCTTCACCGTGAATCGTAGCAATGATTTCTGGAGTACCAGATACTGATTCAAAGTGCTTACGAATACGACGAATAGTTACGTCTACTGTACGGTCATGTGGCTTAAGCTCACGGCCAGTCATCTTCTTAAGAAGGTCTGCACGTGTTTGGATCTTGCCTGGGTTCTCACAGAAGTGCAGAAGTGCACGGAACTCAGAGCGAGGTAGCTTGTAGCCTTCGCCATCTGGGCTTACTAGAGAGCGGCTGTTGATATCCAAAACCCAACCGTTGAATTCGTACTTCTCAACGCTGCGCTTCTCTTCTTGAACAGAGCTTGTGCTCATTGAACGGTTCAGAAGGTTGCGTGCACGGATAGTCAGCTCACGAGGGTTGAAAGGCTTAGTGATGTAATCATCTGCACCAATTTCTAGACCAAGGATTTTGTCTACTTCATTATCACGACCAGTCAAGAACATTAGCGCAACATTTGCTTGCTCACGTAGTTCACGAGCAAGTAGAAGGCCGTTCTTACCAGGTAGGTTGATGTCCATGATAACAAGGTTCACTTGGTTGTCAGACAGCACTTGGTGCATCTCTTCACCGTCGCTAGCCTCAAAAACAGCATATCCCTCTGCTTCAAAAATACTCTTAAGAGTGTTACGAGTTACTTGCTCATCTTCTACGATAAGAATCTGCGGGGTTTGCATTTTGGCGGTACCTAAATTTGTGACGAAACTGTGCTAATAGAATAAATTCTAGGCAAAAACATAACATACAGGTAATGTAATTTTGATGATAACTCAAAGTTTTCAAAAATACACTTACTTCCAGCTGTCTGCCTTCCTTGAAGTATTGCCAATAACGTAAATCCAGTACGCCTTTTAATCATTCTGTTAGTGATTGCTGAGAATTCTATAATGTTAACAGCATGCTAACAACGCGATAATGTTAATTCCATTCACTTTGTTGATTTATATCAATTGCTGTCTGGTATCAAACTTGATTAGTATGAGCTACTGCTTAATCAACACTATAAATGATTAAATAGCCATAAATATGGAATGGCTATTCGAACTGGCTCGTATATTTTGCTTCCATAGTCACACTTAACCATATCAGAGGTAGGCTGTGGAACCTCGGAAGCGATAAGCTGTCTTTTTATTATAGACGGATTGAAAACAAAGGATTTATTTTTACTTTAAGCATGGGGCTAGCAGCATGGGCTGCCTGTCTCGCTCATGGAGGATATATGCACGATATAACACCGGACTTATGTGATGAGTTCGAAAGCAAAGTGACGCTACTCAGACTCCCTTTACAGAATTACGGCCAACGTGCTGCGTTCTGGGGCGAAATTGTAACAGTGCGTTGCTATCACGATAACTCTAAGGTTCGTGATGTGTTAGAAGGTGATGGCAAAGGTAAAGTACTGGTGGTCGATGGCAATGGCTCTTGCCAAAAAGCCTTGCTGGGTGATCAACTTGCCATTTTAGCGATTGAGAATGGTTGGGAAGGGGTAATCGTCAATGGAGCAATTCGTGATGTCGGTATGATGTCGCAGATGGAGCTTGGCGTTCAAGCACTCGGATCTTCACCATTCAAAACCGAAAAGCGCGGTAGTGGTCAGGTTAATGTAACACTGACAATCCATAACCAACTCATCCAGCCCGGCGATTACATTTACGCTGACTGGAACGGAGTACTACTCTCTTCAGAGCTTCTCATTAATTCGTAGAGTCGCTTTGCTTAGAAGCGGAAACCAATTCCGACTTCAACACCTTGTTGCCACTCTTCATAATCGAGAGTGGCATGCAGATCTAGGTTATCAGTCAGTTGTACTCGGCTGGTCACCTCAGCCGCAATTAATTTTTCTTTCCCATGTTCGACATCATCGTCACTGCTATAGGTGTGCAGAGTACTGTTGAAAGAGATGCGATCACTCAATTGATAGCTCACACCACTGAGAAATCCATTTTCATGTCTTAGGGCATCGCTATTGATCCTAGCTCCCACGAATAGATCAACGTTCTTGAACACGGAATAGGAGTAGCCGCTGTCGACTTTCCATACATCGAAAGACTCATTGGTTGAGCTTTGGCTAGAGATAAAAAATTTGTGTGCAGAGGTGTCGAGTTGGCTCGGCAAGAGAGGTAATGAGTTAGCGCTACAAATAACAGGCATAGCAAAGGCTAAAAGAAATAGTAATCTTTTCACTTCCCACTCCTGATGTCGTTATTATTTGTTATATACGCTTGTTGTCTAATTAAAGCACAGATTTTGATGGTTGGCTGTACGACCTAGATACCTTTTTGTTCGATCTATATAGGCAACTGATTGCTTTTGCGATCTGGGGCAAACTCTGTTCATTTTTTATGCCTTGCATTTCATGGCTACATTCTGCTCTAAATAACGTCTTACTATGAAAAATGTCGTGAATGCGAAAAAAAAGTAACTTTTCATTGACGAGATGTAGCAAAACTTGATACACGTAGAGATAAGCAAACGCAGAGAATTGAATATGCAGCACTCAAGCCACCTAGTAATGACCACAACCATTATTATTACCGACATTACAATTGTTGGGGCAGGCTGCTAACTAACGGATTTACAAATAAAGGCCTGTATCCCACAAGATACAGGCCTTTTTTTATACCATTTTTACGACTTATGGAGAGGAAGGGATGCGAGTTTTAAAGTTTGGAGGTTCATCATTAGCGGACGCCGATCGTTTTTTGAGAGCGGCGGATATCATTGCTAATAATGCCCAGCAAGAAGAGCTAGCGGTCGTGCTATCAGCACCTGGTAAAACAACCAATAAACTGGTTGCGGTGATTGAATCAGCACTCAAACATGGTGAAGCGGAATCTCAAATCAAAGAGATTGAGTCTTCTTTTATTGCACTGTTTTCTGACATCAAAGCACTGGTTCCAGGTGTAGATGGTACGGCTTTCCAAGAGCAAGTGGATACGTCACTGACTCAACTACGTCAGTTTGTTAATGGTATCGACCTGTTAGGCATGTGCCCTAACCACGTTAACGCGCGCATCATCAGTAAAGGTGAGCGTATCTCTATCCAGCTAATGAAAGCGGTATTAGAGGCAAAAGGTCAGCCAGCTAACCTTATCGACCCTGTTCAGTACTTGTACGCGAAGGGTGATCACCTAGAAGCGATGGTCGATGTTGATGTATCAACGCAAAACTTCCGCCAAAACCCTCTTCCTCAAGGACACGTAAACATCATGCCTGGCTTTACAGCCGGTAATGACAAGGGTGAGCTAGTAACACTAGGCCGAAATGGCTCGGACTACTCAGCCGCAGTGTTAGCAGCGTGTTTGCGTGCCGATTGTTGTGAAATTTGGACTGACGTAGACGGCGTTTACAACTGTGACCCTCGCCTTGTTGATGATGCTCGTCTTCTTAAGTCATTGAGCTATCAAGAAGCAATGGAGCTTTCTTATTTCGGTGCTTCAGTTCTTCACCCTAAAACAATCGCGCCAATTGCGCAGTTCCATATCCCATGTTTGATCAAAAATAGCTTTAACCCTCAAGGTGCTGGCACTCTTATCGGTCAAGACACTGGCGAAGACAACCTTGCAAT
Organism: Vibrio sp. Isolate30; assembly: GCF_022397975.1. Taxonomy (NCBI): domain Bacteria; kingdom Pseudomonadati; phylum Pseudomonadota; class Gammaproteobacteria; order Vibrionales; family Vibrionaceae; genus Vibrio; species Vibrio sp. Isolate30. Next base: position 74,752 of record NZ_JAKEUS010000005.1, on the reverse strand, counting down.
CAAAGGCATCACTACGCTAAGTGACCTGACAATGGTTAACGTGTCTGGTCCGGGTATGAAGGGCATGGTTGGTATGGCAAGTCGTGTCTTCGGTGCAATGTCTTCAGCTGGCGTTTCCATCGTTCTTATTACTCAATCATCCTCTGAGTACAGCATCAGCTTCTGTATCGAATCTGCAGATAAGCAAAAAGCGCAACAAGTATTGTCTGAAGCGTTTGAACTTGAACTGAAAGATGGCCTGCTAGAGCCAGTTGAGTTCATGGATGACGTAGCTATCGTTACACTGGTTGGTGACGGCATGCGTACTTCACGCGGTGTTGCTTCTCAGTTCTTCTCGTCATTAGCAGAAGTGAACGTAAACATTGTCGCGATTGCACAAGGCTCTTCTGAGCGAGCAATCTCTGCAGTGATTCCTGAAGATAAAATATCTGAAGCGATCAAAGCGTGTCACGAAAACCTATTTAACTCTAAGCACTTCCTTGATGTCTTCGTTGTCGGTGTTGGCGGCGTTGGTGGTGAGCTGGTGGATCAAATCAAGCGCCAACAAGGTAAATTGGCAGAGAAAGGCATTGTTATCCGCGTATGTGGCCTAGCAAACAGTAAAGGCCTACTGCTTGATAGCGAAGGACTACCACTGGATCACTGGCGTGATCGCATGAACAGCGCAACTGAAGAGTTTAGCTTGCCACGTCTTGCTGCTTTGGTTCAGCGTAACCACATCATCAACCCAGTGTTGGTGGATTGTACTTCAAGCGAAGCGATTGCAAACCAGTATGCTGACTTCCTAGCGGCTGGCTTCCACGTTGTTACGCCGAACAAGAAAGCAAACACAGCAAGCATGGCTTACTACCATCAGCTTCGTGAAGTTGCACGTAACTCACGTCGTAAGTTGATGTACGAGACAACCGTAGGTGCAGGCCTTCCGGTTATCGAGAACTTGCAGAACCTTATCTCTGCTGGTGATGAACTTGAGAAATTTAACGGCATTCTATCGGGTTCTCTATCTTACATCTTCGGTAAGCTTGATGAAGGTATGACACTAAGCCAAGCAACCAACATTGCTAAAGATAATGGCTTTACTGAACCAGACCCACGTGACGACCTTTCAGGCATGGATGTCGCACGTAAGCTACTAATCTTGGCTCGTGAGGCGGGAATGGCGCTAGAGCTTGAAGATGTAGAAGTTGATCAAGCACTGCCACCAGGTTTTGATGATTCAGGTAGCGTGGAAGAGTTCATGGCGCGTCTACCAGAAGCGGATGCCTACTTCCAAGAGCAGTCTGCGAAAGCGGCTGAAGAGGGCAAAGTGCTACGTTATGTTGGCGAAATCGCCGATGGTAAATGTAAGGTTCGCATCGCAGCAGTCGATGGCGATGACCCAATGTTCAAGATTAAAGATGGCGAGAACGCACTCGCATTCTACAGCCGTTACTACCAACCAATTCCACTAGTACTGCGTGGTTACGGTGCAGGTACTGAGGTAACGGCAGCGGGCGTATTCTCTGATGTAATGCGTACCCTTGGCTGGAAATTAGGAGTTTAAGAATGAGTTCAAGTGATATGGATGTTGTAGTTTACGCTCCAGCTTCAATCGGTAATGTCAGCGTTGGTTTTGATGTACTTGGTGCAGCCGTGTCGCCTATCGATGGCACACTGCTTGGTGACCGAGTGATGGTCAAAGCGGGTGATGAACCATTCTCCCTAAAAACAGCAGGTAGCTTTGTTTCTAAGTTACCAACGGAAGCAAAAGAGAACATCGTTTACGATTGCTGGACCGTATTTGCTCGTGAAATCGATAAAAAGGGTGTCGCTCTTAAACCACTAGAGATGACGCTTGAAAAGAATATGCCGATTGGTTCAGGTTTGGGCTCAAGCGCATGTTCAATTGTGGCGGCGCTGGATGCTCTAAACCGTTTTCATGGTCAGCCATTAGACGAGACTGAACTGCTCGCACTTATGGGTGAGATGGAAGGTAAGATTTCAGGCGGCGTTCACTATGATAACGTAGCTCCGTGTTACCTTGGTGGCGTACAACTTATGCTGGAGGAGCTGGGCATTATCAGCCAAGAAGTGCCTTGCTTTGATGACTGGTTCTGGGTAATGGCGTATCCGGGCATTAAGGTATCAACCGCAGAAGCGCGAGAGATCCTACCATCTCAATACCGTCGTCAAGATATCATTGCTCATGGTCGCCACCTTGCAGGCTTTATTCACGCTTGCCACTCTGGTCAGCCTGAGCTTGCTGCAAAGATGATCAAAGACGTGATCGCAGAACCATATCGTGAGAAACTGCTACCAGGTTTTGCTGACGCTCGTAAATACGCGTTGTCAGCGGGAGCGCTTGCCACGGGAATCTCCGGTAGCGGGCCAACCTTATTTAGCATTTGCAAAGAAAAAGATGTCGCTGAGCGTGTTGCACGCTGGTTAGAACAAAATTACGTACAAAATGAAGAAGGATTCGTCCATGTTTGTCGTTTGGACAAGCAAGGCTCGATCGTTACAGGAAGTGAGTTATGAAGCTGTACAACATCAAAGAAAATGATGAGCAAGTCTCTTTTGGCCAAGCCGTTCGCCAAGGTCTAGGCCGTAATCAAGGTCTATTTTTCCCATCAGAGCTACCAAAGTTTGATGATATCGATGCACTGCTAGCAGAGGACTTTGTCCCTCGTAGCGCAAAGATTCTCTCTGCACTGATTGGTGACGAACTACCAAAAGAGCAGATCGATCAAATGGTAGATGCAGCGTTCCAATTCCCTGCACCTATCAACCAAGTGAAAGATGGCGTTTATGCGCTTGAACTGTTCCATGGTCCAACGCTTGCATTTAAAGATTTTGGTGGCCGTTTTATGGCGCAATCTTTAGCGGCGGTTTCCGATGGTGGCAAGATTACCATTCTTACAGCAACATCAGGTGATACGGGTGCGGCGGTTGCGCATGCGTTCTATGGTATGGAAGACATCAACGTTGTGATTCTGTACCCGAAAGGCAAGATCAGCCCACTGCAAGAGAAGCTGTTCTGTACACTAGGTAAAAACATCCACACTGTTGCTATCGACGGTGACTTCGATGCGTGTCAGGCACTGGTTAAGCAAGCGTTTGATGACGCAGCACTGCGTGAAGAGATCGGTCTTAACTCGGCGAACTCTATCAACATCAGTCGCCTAATGGCTCAGATCTGTTACTACTTTGAAGCCGCTTCTCAGCTAACGAAAGAGCAGCGTGAAGAGCTGGTTATCTCGGTACCAAGTGGTAACTTCGGTAACCTGACAGCGGGTCTGCTGGCGAAAGCACTAGGCTTACCAGTGAAGCGTTTCATCGCCGCAACCAACGAAAATGACACGGTGCCACGTTACCTAGAAACAGGTGAGTGGGATCCAAAGCCGACGGTTGCAACCACATCGAACGCAATGGATGTGAGCCAACCAAACAACTGGCCTCGTATCGAAGAGCTTTGCCAACTGAAAGGCTGGGGCTTGGATACTCTGGGTAAAGGTAAAGTATCTGATGAGCAGAGTGCAGAATCAGTTCGTGACCTAAAAGCACAAGGTTACCTATGCGAACCGCACGGTGCGATTGCTTACCGTCTACTGGACGAACAACTACAAGACGGTGAAACCGGTCTGTTCTTATGTACGGCTCACCCTGCTAAATTCAAAGAAGTGGTTGATGATATTCTAGGTTCAGATATCGATCTGCCAGGTCCTCTAGCGAAGCACGCGGCGATGGAGCTGCTGTCTGAAGACCTTGCGAATGACTTTGATGCTCTGAAGGAAGTACTGCGCCGAGTTCAGCCATAGTTCTGAATACGCCAGTTCTGATAAGAGAATAACAACGACAAACTCATTGCGGTTTTGTTAGATTGAATGAAAAGGTGAGTACCATTGGTATTCACCTTTTTTATTGGATATTGATATGAGGAGAAGGTATGCACTTTTTGGTCTTTTTAGGATCCGTGCGAGAAAGCACACCACCGAAACCTGCCAGAGTGGGCGAGCGAGTAAGTCGAGCCTGTATGAAACTACTCAACAAGACCTATCCTGAGCATACGGTTGAGATCATCGACCCTCTGAACTATGAACTTGGACCGATTTTCAAACCGGAGTTCTCTTATCGACGTTCTCAGGTGCCGGCTTCTCTGAGTGAGTTAGCAGAAAAAATCCAACAAGCGGATGGTTACGTGATGGTAAGCCCTGAATACAATCATTCGATGAGTCCTGCGTTGGCTAATATTCTCAACCACTTTGGTAGTTCTCTATTTTCTTACAAGCCGAGTGCGATCGTAACGTACTCAGCAGGTCAGTGGGGCGGTGCACGCGCTTCGGTCTCAATGCGAACTTTTTTATCTGAGCTTGGTTGTTTGCCGGTGTCGGCGATGGTTCATCTACCAAAAGCACAACAAGTCTTTGATGAGGAGGGGGATATAGCAGAGACCACTGAGCAAGAGCAATGGGATGAGTACATGAACCGTACTCTACATCAATTAGTTTGGTGGGCTGAGGGAGCTGCACTCCAAAGAGAAAAACAAGACCCTACCGTATTGGCTAAAGCGTTTCGTAAAGATCCGTCGCAGCGTAATGCACCTTAACGCCGCTGATATTGAGACGAAAAAAAAGCTTGGTCGCGATGACCAAGCTTTTTCAAATTCGGTAACTCTAGAGTTCTAAATTATAGAGACTCAGTGAACGTACGTGCGATAACATCACGTTGCTGTTCAGTAGTTAGAGAGTTGAAACGTACAGCGTAACCCGATACACGGATAGTTAGCTGTGGGTAGTTCTCTGGGTGAGCAACTGCGTCTTCTAGCGTTTCGCGCTTAAGAACGTTTACGTTTAGGTGTTGACCACCTTCGATGCGAGGTGCAGTTTCGATTGCAACTTCACGGCTCTCGTACTCACCTAGATCAGCAGCTGGGATAACTTGGTCAGCTTCGAAACCAGCTGTTGCTGCAACACAACGCGCTTCGTTCTTTTCGCTATCTAGTAGCCAGATTGAGTTAAGTAGTTCGTCGTTTGCTGCTTTAGTAATTTGAATACCTTGGATCATCACTATCTCCTAGTCCACTGAATGTGGTTTGATTTATGGTGTTAACTTTCGAATTTTGTTGAGCTGGGTTATATATACCCATTTTGTGCTAGTGTAATATTGATTTAAGTCAAAAAACAACCAAAAACCTTAATTTTTTAATGGTAATTACTTTGAGTTAAATCAATAAAACCTTTGAAAACAATATAGTTACAAAATATTTTAAACTATAAAAAATATTTAACGGTCAATTTTGTTGTAATTTTACTACAAAATTTGTGCTTTTATTGAACTGACGCGGATATAAACTAGCTTTTATCCACCATTCTGTAAGTGTGAAGTGATTTAATGACAAACAGCAATTCTCTGGAAAAAAAAGACTCAGATTCTCGCCAAAAGTTTATTGGCGCGCATGTGTCGGCAGCTGGCGGTGTCGATCAAGCGCCTATGCGAGCGCGTGAAATTGGCGCGAATGCTTTTGCGCTATTTACTAAGAATCAGAGACAGTGGGCAGCGAAGCCATTAGAGTCAAAAACCATCAGTGCGTTTAAAGCCAACTGTAAGATGTTAGGTTTTAGCTCAGAGCACATTCTTCCCCATGACTCCTATCTGATTAACTTAGGTGCACCAGAAGAAGAGAAGTTAGAAAAGTCGCGCGCTGCTTTTATTGATGAAATGGAGCGTTGTAACCAACTCGGCTTGACGTTACTGAATTTTCATCCTGGGAGTCATTTAAAGAAGATTTCCGAAAGTGACTGTTTGGCGAGAATCGCCGAATCTATCAATATTGCTCATCGTGCAGTGCCAGATGTGATCGCTGTGATTGAGAATACCTCTGGGCAAGGCACTAATTTAGGCTGGAAATTCGAACACCTTGCTGAAATTATTGATCAGGTTGAAGATAAAACTCGTGTTGGTGTTTGTTTAGATACCTGCCATACCTTTACTGCAGGCTATGACTTGCGTACTAAAGATGCGTGTGAAGCCACTTTCGCTGAGTTTGATCGCATTGTTGGAATGCACTATCTCAGAGCAATGCACATCAATGATTCAAAAGCTGAGTTCGCAAGCCGCGTCGATCGACACCATTCGCTTGGTCAGGGTGAGATCGGTTGGGCGTGTTTTGAATATATAGCGTCAGATTCGCGCTTTGATAACATGCCGTTGATCTTGGAAACGATCGATTCTTCGATTTGGAAAGAGGAAATTCAACAACTTAGAATGTATCACCATACGTCTGTTAATGCAGAGTGACGGTTGAACATACTAAGCCATAAAAAACTGTGGCTAAATAGGATTGTTGGCACCTTTCTTTCATAGTGTTTAATGAATATGTATTTCACTATGTAATAGAGGAGGGTGCCATTATGTATTCGACCACTTACACACCTAAAGCTAATCTTCATGTTTCAACGATTCATGCGACCCCTAGATTGCCAACTCCGAATCGTCACATTCACAGCCATGGTCATCATCGAACGCCTCAGAAAGGCCAATCATGATTCTCCCTCTTTTTACTCAGCGGTGAGTATCAATGAATCTCTATCTGCGAACTTGGACAACGATGTCTATTAATAGCGGTATGAGGTATAACTAGGCTTTACAGTCACAGTTATCACTCATACCGTTATTTTTATGCAGAGAACTAGTTTCATCCAAAGAGCTAGCTCTACTCGAGTGACACCGTTTGGGAGCAATTCAATGAGTTCGTCGCAGACTTGGCAAGATATTATTCGTCAGCAACAGAGCCAACCTTACTTTCAGCAAATTAACGACTTTGTAGAGCAGCAAAGACGTGATGGAAAGGTCGTATACCCACCAGAAAATCAAGTGTTCAGCGCCTTTGATATGACGCCATTCGAGGACGTACGTGTCGTGATTCTAGGACAAGATCCTTATCATGGTGCTCAGCAGGCACATGGTTTGGCTTTTTCTGTGCTACCTGGCGTTAAGATCCCACCCTCCCTGCGTAATATGTATAAAGAACTTGCTGATGACATAGAGGGCTTTGAAGCGCCAACACACGGTTATCTAGAATCTTGGGCACAACAAGGTGTATTGATGCTCAATACTGTATTAACAGTAGAAGAGGGCAAGGCACACTCACACGCTAAATGTGGTTGGGAAACCTTTACTGACCATATCATCGCGCAACTTAATGAACGCGCTGAACCGATTGTCTTTTTATTGTGGGGCGCACATGCTCAGAAGAAAGGCCAAGCCATTGATGAGAAAAAGCATTTTGTATTGAGTGCGCCACATCCATCGCCACTATCTGCAAGACGCGGCTTTTTTGGCTGTAAGCACTTCTCTCAAACTAATGAGCTATTAAAGTCACAAAATTTGCCTGCAATTGACTGGTGTTTACCATTTGATGTCTAGTTTGATGGTTTTCTGAGCAGTATCAAACCCTATTTTCGCATCTTCATATACACTTACAAAGAGTAGGTGTAATGGAGTGCAATACTATGATGATAGAAAGGATAAGAAGAGAGCATGGTTACATGGCTCGTCTGCTCACGATCTTGAATACCAAGCTTGAGCTTCTAAAGAAAGAGCGAGCGATAAACTACAGCTTAGTGGCGGAAGTGGTGCATTATTTAATGAATCACTCAGATAGTGTGCATCACCCTAAAGAAGACATAATCTACCGTCACTACTTAAAGCACTATGGTAAACAACAGGCAATTGAAGACCTAGAGCTTGAACATCAGATACTCGCTGAAAAGACTGCTGACTTTTTAGATGTCGTTGAGATGATTCTTCAAGATGCGGTTGTTCCGCAGCAGGTGTTTATCGATCAGCTCGCGGCGTTTATAGAAGCGCAAAGAAAACACATGGAGTATGAAGAGAAAGTGATTTTGCCGATTATCGTCGGTGCTTTCTCGGTGCAAGATTGGCGCAGTGTTGAAGAGCTTTGGCAACAGCCGGAAGACGACCCTGTGTTTGGTGACACGATTGCAGACCAATACCGTCAGTTAGCGACTCGCGTTCGCCAAAGTGAAAAAGAGTGTGTATAGCCAGCGAAGTCGGTAGTGAATCAAAAGAAGACCCGTATCAGTAATCTGCTATCTATGTTACGACAGAAAAAGTAAAGGCACCCAACGTGGGTGCCTTTGTTTTGTTTATCGTGTCTATTAAAGCTTAATATCGTCGAGGTCGAAATCTAAACCAAGATTCATGTCCATGAGTTCTTTTTGAAGGCGTCGACGATCGTTAATCTCTTCAATCTCTCGCCACTTACGTTTTAGAGGTTTTGAACGCGCTTTTTGCGTTGCACGAGGTAGATCAAGTTCAGTGATTTCATCGTATTGAAAGTTATCCATAAGCTATATCTCCTTCCGTGGGAATAGTCCTTTCGGACCCATTAAATACCATAATTAATGCCACCATAACTTTGATTTGTTTCTCATTTGTTTCATATTCATGAAGGTTTCGTGTGGTTTTTTGACTTACCCTCACACATACGGTCGATATTTGTGTTTAAAAATTAGGCAAACAAACTTAGGAAAACGATTAAATTCACTCTCTGCGAATGTTAATTCATTGTGCGAAGCTTATGCTCCTTTCGTTACAATGCAACCAATTACCTATCAAGGAAATGGGTAGGAGTTTTACTTGATACTTCCAAAAACGGTGATTGTTCACTATACCTTGTAAAGCCTAGCCTGACGGCTATTTTATAGGATGCTGTGCAGGTTGAAGTGAGATACTGTCCATTGTTGAGCTTATGTCCCGATAATGTGACTTTTATGAGGTGTTGTTGTTGCGGTTTGTGTTAATAAAAGGTGATTTTTTAGTGAAATGTCACTTTGATATAAATTTGTTTGCATATTGATTTTTGCTAAATCTCACTGCATTATCCGCCCGTCAAAAATACACTGATACGTAAAATGGATGCATGAAGCGACATTTACAGTCTCAATCGCTGCAAGAACATAACAATGAATGCCGACACAACATTGACAGAGGCATAGGCGATTAAGAGGAAGGCTAGGAAGCATGATCAGTGCTTAAACTCAATACGAGGTTCACGTGACAGATTTAATCAATTTAATGAACGATCTTCTTTGGGGATCAATCTTAGTTTACTTACTCGTTGGTGTGGGTATCTACTTCACCGTACGACTAGGCTTCATTCAATTCCGCCATTTTGGCCACATGTTCTCTGTTCTGAAGAACAGCCGTAAAGCAGACAGCGCTGGTATCTCATCTTTCCAAGCTCTTTGTACTAGTCTTGCTGCACGTGTTGGTACTGGTAACATGGCTGGTGTTGCTGTAGCTCTAACTGCGGGGGGCCCTGGTGCTATCTTCTGGATGTGGCTAATTGCAATGCTGGGTATGGCAACGTCGTTTGCAGAGAGCACACTGGCTCAGCTATACAAAACGCGTGATAACGACGGTAACTACCGTGGTGGCCCTGCATACTACATGGAGAAAGGCCTAGGCATGCGTTGGATGGGGGTTCTATTCTCTATCTTCCTAATCATCGCATTTGGTCTGGTTTTCAACGCGGTACAAGCAAACGCGATCGCAAGCGCAATGAATACAGCGTTTGACTTTGAGCGCAGCTACACAGGTGTCGCGATTGTGGTTATCTCTGCATTCGTTATCTTCGGTGGTATCCGTAAGATCGCACGTACTGCTGAAATCATCGTACCAATCATGGCGCTGGCTTACCTTGCTATCGCACTGTTCATCATGTTTGCAAACATCGAGAAAGTGCCTGAAGTATTGGCTCTTATCTTCAAGAGCGCATTCGGTCTGCAAGAAGCAGCAGCGGGTGGCCTAGGTTACGCAATCGCTCAAGCAATGATCAACGGTATTAAACGTGGTCTGTTCTCGAACGAAGCAGGTATGGGTTCTGCGCCAAACGCAGCGGCATCAGCGACGCCTTATCCACCGCACCCAGCATCTCAAGGTTACGTTCAGATGCTAGGCGTGTTCATGGATACTATCGTTATCTGTTCAGCAACAGTTGCAATTATCCTAATGTCGGGCGAATACGTTCCTCACGGTGAAGTAACGGGTATCGAACTGACTCAACGTGCACTAACAGCACAAGTTGGCTCATGGGGTGGTATCTTTGTAGCAGTAGCGATTTTCTTCTTCGCTTTCACTTCAATCATCGCGAACTACTCGTACGCTGAAACGAACCTAATCTTCCTTGAGCATAACAACAAGAAGGGTCTAGTACTTTTCCGTATCATCGTTCTAGGCATGGTAATGTTCGGTTCAATGGCAACGCTGCCAACAGTATGGGCATTGGCTGACGTATCTATGGGCCTAATGGCGATTGTTAACTTGGTAGCGATTATCCTGCTATCGGGCATCGTGATTAAGCTGGCAAAAGACTACAACCGTCAACTAGACGCGGGTAAGGTTCCAACGTTTGATGCGAACGATTTCCCTGAGCTTAAGTCTCAACTAGAAGATGGTATCTGGGACGGCAACAAGAAGTAATCTTGTGCATGGAGCGTTAAGTTAAACCGAGCGCTCACCGTTTACAGATTGAAAGGCTAAGGTAGTGATACCTTAGCCTTTTTTATTGTGTGGATATTACTGAAATAGGTGTTTATCTATTGAAGTAATAGGAAGAGTCATAAAGACAAATTGATGTTTTTTCTATACTCTATCCAGCATAAAGTCAGATAACCGATTAGGGTAAAGTTATGTTAGTTGTCGTATCACCAGCAAAGACATTAGATTATGAATCGCCATTGGCTACCGAGCAGTTTACTCAACCAGAGTTTATTGAACACTCTGCCGAGCTGATTGAAGAGTGCCGTAAACTAACGCCTGCAGATGTATCGGCGCTAATGAAGGTGAGCGATAAGATTGCCGGCCTTAACGTGGCACGTTTTGAACAGTGGAGTGAGACCTTCACACAAGAGAATGCTCGCCAAGCGATTCTGGCGTTTAAGGGCGATGTTTACACTGGCCTTGAAGCGGAAACTCTGACGGACGCGGATTTCGAATACGCACAAAAGCACCTACGCATGTTGTCAGGCCTATATGGTTTACTAAAGCCGTTGGACTTGATGCAGCCTTACCGCTTAGAGATGGGTACACGCCTAGCGAATGCACGTGGCACCAACCTTTATCAGTTCTGGGGCAATCTGATCACTGACAAGCTTAATGAAACGTTAAATGCACAGGGCGATAATGTTTTGATCAACCTTGCATCGAATGAGTACTTCAAAGCGGTGAAGCCACAGAACCTGGATGGTCAGGTGATCACCCCTGTATTCAAAGATTGTAAGAATGGTCAATACAAGGTGATCAGTTTCTATGCGAAAAAAGCGCGCGGTATGATGGCGCGTTACATCATTGAAAACCGTGTTGATTCGATTGAAAAGCTGACTCAGTTTGATACTGCGGGCTACTACTTTGTTGAAGAAGAGTCGAACGCAAAAGAGCTAGTATTCAAACGCGAAGAACAGAACTAGTTATCACTTTATCTTAATCATTAAAAAGCCCCTGACAGCATTGCTATCAGGGGCTTTTGTTATTCTGGAGAGTGTTTTAAGTCACTGAGTGACTCGATAAAACTACTTCTTCTTTTTCTTAGCGGTTTTTTTAGCTGCGCCTTTCTTATCGTCCTTCTTCACCTTTTTCTTCTTCTTGAAGACAGGCTTTTTGTGTGTAGGACGCATACCTTCGATGAAGCGCTCTTTGATGCTCTCTTTAGTGTAACGTGCAACACGCTCAATCATTGGCTGATCGTGTGCTTCGATTAGCGAGATCGCATTACCTTTTTTACCAGCACGAGCCGTACGGCCAATACGGTGCAGGTAAACGTCAGCGGTACGTGGCATGTCGTAGTTAATTACGTGGCTCACGTCTGGAAGGTCGATACCACGAGCTGCTACGTCTGTCGCAAGTAACACATTCACAGAACCATCACGGAAGCGAGCAATCGCATTGTTACGGCGATCTTGTGGCATTTCACCTTGAATCCAAGCACATGGGATTTGCGCACTTTCTAGTTGAGCTCGTAGATCAGCTAGGCGCTCACGTGTTTTAAGGAACACGATGGTACGCTCTGCTTGCTCAGTAATGATGTGCTTTAGAAGATCCAGCTTGTGCTCTGCGGTGTCTGCACGGTGGTACCACTGAGTGATCTTTTTACGTTCACGCAGAGATGATTTAGCATCGATCTCCGCTGGGTTGTTTAGCAGGTCTTCAGTGAAGCCTTCAACGCCTTTACCCTCTAGTGTTGCCGAGAATAGTAGTGTCTGTTTACGCCAGCGACACTCTGCTGATAGACGGTCAACAACTGGACCAAAGCCCATGTCTAGCATGCGGTCTGCTTCGTCTAGGATCAACCACTCGATAGCGCGACAATCAAAGCGCTCAGCTTCGATGTATTCCATTAGACGACCTGGAGTCGCAACAACGATGTCTTGGGTTGTACCAAGAATATCCGCGTGCTCTTGGTACATCACACCGCCCGTGATCGTGAAGATGTTAAGGCTAGTGTATTTAGCAAGATCACGAGCTTGGTCGGCGATCTGCATCGCTAGTTCACGTGTTGGCGTTAGGATCAGCATACGAGCTGGGCCAGCTTTCTTACGTGGGAAGTCGAGCAGGTACTGCAGTGCTGGCAGAACAAAAGAAGCCGTTTTACCAGTACCTGTAGGTGCAGAAGCTAAAACGTCTCGTCCATCTAACGCTTGTGGGATTGCTTCAGCTTGTATCTGTGTTGGGCGTTCGTAACCCATCTCGTCGATTGCTTTAAGCAGCTCTTGTTCTAGATCGAGTTCTGCAAAGGTTCTGATCACTGTTGTTTCTCCACAAGCAATAAATGTGTCTGCACGTCGTTGGCAGACGATAAAAAAGAGTAGTCGGACATTATAGAAGCATTAGTGATTAGGATCACATGGTATTTGCTACATCTTGAGATAAAAATCTTGGGTTAGCGCGGTAAAAGCGTCGCTGTAACCATTTTGATCATGAATTAGTAGCTGCTGGTGGTCGAGTTGCACATCAGGATCTTTAGATAGCTCAAACAAAAGACGCGTTGGCTGCTTTCTGGCGGTGGTGCTTACATCCAGTCGGCGCGATAGGTGCCATCCGCTCTGTTTGGCGAGCTCGATAAACTGTTCTCCTTCAACCATCGGCAGAATAAAGCTCGCAGTAGCAGACTCTGTCGTTAGCTCATAACAGCGAGCAGCCAGTGCTTTGTGATCAAGACTAGCAGTATGACGAGCAGTAGCACGTTGACTATGTGTAGCTTGCTCTCCGGAGTTAAAGTAGGGTGGGTTACAGATGATCGTCTCAAAACGTTCTGGTAATTCAACCTCCAACACACTACCAAAATAGAGCTGTAGGCGATTGCTCCAAGGCGAGTGGTCGAAGTTAATCTTGGCTGCGTGGATCGCGTCGGGGTCGATATCAATCGCCGAAAGAGTCACTGAAGGATAACGCTGCGCCAGCATCAGTGTTAATAAGCCGGTACCTGTACCAATATCCAGAACGTTTTGTTGCTGATTAAGTTCTGTCCATGCCCCCAGTAATACGCCATCGGTGCTAACAGGCATTCCACTCTGTCCGCCATAAATAGAAAACTGTTTAAAATTAAAGCTTTTTGTCTCGAGCGTTTTTTCTTTCATAAATCTGCAGGTACCGGAATTTTTAACTACTTAGCTTTGTTGTTGATCTTTTGTACAGGCTTTTGTTCTGATTTGGTTTTAATTGTTGCAACTTGTGAGTAGTTTATAATTGTGGTTAGTTTTTCAAAACTAGTGAAATAAACTGCTTTTTGCGTGAAATTGCAAATTAATATGGTGTTTTTCTGCGGTAGCTTGCAGCTGACTGAGTGTTTCGTCATTATGCGCGACTATTTTATAGATTGAATGGCAGTTTTTAGCTGTAACATTCACGCAAGTACAACATCATTTCAAAAATATAATTAAGGATTATCTGTGAAACAGAGTCTAAAACTAACAGATATTATGGCATTGGGCTTTATGCTTTTTGCGTTTTTCTTAGGTGCGGGTAACATCATTTTCCCACCTCTCGCCGGTCAATTAGCGGGCGAAAATGTCATCCCAGCGATGTCTGGTTTTCTTTTAACAGCGGTAGGTCTCCCTTTAATTACGATTGTTGCTATCGCAGTTGCTGGTGGTTCTTGGGGCCATCTAACGAAAGATCTTCCAAAACAAGCTGCAACGATCATGGCGGTGCTGATCTTCATCATCATCGGCCCTGCTTTTGCAGCTCCACGTACTGGTCTAGTGGCTTATGAAATGGCGGTGAAACCGTTCTTCATCGATGCTTCTCAAGCGCACCTGACTATCTTCTCTATTGCATTCTTTGCGATTGCGATGTTCTTTGCATGGTCACAGGGCAAGCTGATTGATGTGATCGGCAAGGTACTGACTCCAGCACTATTCATTGGCCTAGTGATTCTAGCGATTGCGGTTTTCGTTAACCCGCAAGGCGAGATCGTTGCGGCTCACGGTGAGTACCTAACTCAACCGCTAACCAAAGGTTTCCTTGAAGGTTACAACACCATGGATACTTTCGGTTCTCTGATGTTCGGTATGCTGATTGTGGATGCGATTCGCAGCAAAGGTATTACTGATCGCGCTGCGACAACTAAGTATCTGATCAGTGCAGGCTGCATTGCTGCGGCTGGTCTAGCGTTTGTTTACATCTCTCTGTTCTACCTAGGCGCAACAAGTGCTGCAGTAGCTTCAGGTGCAGATAACGGTGGCGTGGTTCTAAGCCAGTACGTTCAATCTCTATTTGGTCCTTCAGGTCAAATCGTTCTATCTGTGATTGTACTGCTTGCGTGTTTGACAACGGCTATCGGTCTTATCTCTGCGTGTTCTGAGTACTTTAGCTCTCTAACGCCGATGTCTTACAAAACTTGGGTAATCATCAATGGTGTAGCATGTGCGACAGTTGCTAATGTTGGCCTGGCTCAGCTTATCTCGTTGTCAGTACCGGTTCTATTTGCGCTATACCCAGTAGCGATTGCTTTGGTAGCACTGACTTTCCTACGTAAGAAACTACCAAACCCTCAAATGGCTTACCGCGTGGTTATTCTAGTATCTCTGCTATTCGCTCTGATCGATGCGGCGAAGGTAGCGGGTGTAGATGTATCTGCACTGAAGATGCTACCACTGTTTGAAATCGGTATGGGTTGGTTGCTACCAACAGCTGCAGCGATCATCTGCATGTTCTTTGTGGGTAAATCGACAGCGCCAGAGATGGCTGAAGAGACGGTTTAATCCTTTTGAATTAATCTGTTTTCGAGCTAATTTGTTTTCGAACTAACTTGTATTCGAACTAAGATAGAAAGGCCCCGCTACCAATGAGTAGCGGGGCCTTTTTGTATTCGTAGGTTCTAATGCTTATCACCAATGTTATCTTGGGTTTAAGCTGGGCTAGATTTTCTCGCTGTACTCAACCAGAACTTGCTCAACCCAAGCTGCGATTCGGTCATCACTCAGCTCATATTGTGAGTCTTCATCAAGAGCAAGGCCAACAAACTGTGATTGGTCTTCTGTTAGGGCTTTTGATGCTTCAAATTCATAACTGTCGTCGTTTGGCCAGTATCCAACAAACTCAGCGCCTACGGTTTTGAGTTCGTCGTGCAATAGACCCATCGCATCAAGGAACCACTCGCCATAGCCTTCTTGGTCGCCCAGTCCGAACAGTGCCACGACTTTACCTTTTACTGGTGTGGTTGCTAGGTCATCCCAGATTTCATTCCAATCTTCTTGGATTTCACCAAAGTCCCAAGTTGAGATACCCAGTAACAGTAGGTCGTAGTCGGCCATCAATGAAAGTGGCGTTTCTTTTACATTGTGAATGTCGACTAAGTCTTCGCCGATGATGCCGCGAATCTTTTCTGCAGCCATTTCTGTATAGCAGGTGGTTGAGCCGTAAAACAGTCCAATTTTCATAGCATGTGTTCGATTTTTATTTTGAGATGGCGAATTCTAACCATAAATTGAATTCGATTGCAGCGATTATCCGCCCAAGTCGTAATTTTTATAGCTTTCATCAGGTCTGTAGCTTAATCTCAAAACAGTTTCCAATATGATGAGAATAGCTATGCAGTCGCCGCAAGGGCAGAACGCCGATCATGGTCTTGTTGAACAATTTTTAGATGCGATGTGGATGGAGAGAGGGCTTTCTGAAAATACGCTCACCTCTTATCGTACGGATCTTGCCAAGTTACTTGATTGGATGGAAAAGAATAATTATCGCTTGGACTTCATTAGCTTATCCGGTTTGCAGGATTATCAGAGTTGGCTGGTGGATGCGAACTTTAAACAGACTTCGCGTGCACGTATGTTGTCGGCGATTCGTCGACTGTTTCAATACTTGCATCGTGAAAAGGTAAGGGCAGATGACCCGAGTGCTTTATTGGTGAGTCCAAAACTGCCTCAGCGCTTACCAAAAGACCTCAGCGAAGAGCAGGTAGATGCCTTACTGGATGCGCCGGATCCAAATGATCCGATCGAGCTAAGAGATAAAGCGATGCTAGAACTGCTCTACGCAACCGGCCTTCGTGTGACGGAGTTGGTCAGTCTGACGATGGAGAACATTAGCCTAAGACAAGGTGTGGTGCGTGTGATTGGTAAGGGGGGCAAGGAGCGCTTAGTACCAATGGGCGAAAATGCCGTAGACTGGATAGAAACCTTTATTGAACAAGGTCGCCCACAGCTGCTTGGAGAAAATAGCTCGGATGTGGTTTTCCCAAGTAAACGTGCCAAGCAAATGACCCGACAAACCTTTTGGTACCGTATAAAGCACTACGCGGTTATTGCTGGAATAGACACAGAACTGCTGTCTCCACACGTATTGAGGCATGCGTTTGCAACACATTTACTGAACTATGGTGCCGATCTCAGAGTCGTACAGATGTTATTGGGACATAGTGACTTATCGACAACCCAAATTTATACTCACGTGGCAACGGAAAGACTGAAGCAGATCCATGCTCAGCACCATCCACGAGCTTAGATTCAAATAATTTTAAGGTGAACTTAATGAGCGTATTACGCCGTCTTCCTCTACTAGCATTACCGTTTGTCATTACTGCTTGTAACGCATCTGAAGACAATGTTGAGCAGGTTAAGACTGCAGTAGAGGCTGCACCCACTCAAGCTTACGATGTTAAAGCTCTGACCCAGCGTTTTGAAAAGATTGGTGTCAAAGTGACGGACGTTGTGCCGTCAGATATCGATGGTCTGCTAGAGGTTCAAACCAACAGCGGTATCATTTTCTCGTCGCCATCAGGTGATCACTTCATCGCAGGTACGCTTTACTCACTCGATGAGAATGGCAAATTTAGCGATGTATTAGCGGAGCGTCAGGCGCCAATCAATGCAGCTAAAATTGCAGAGATGGCGGATTCTGCGATTGAATACAAAGCGGACAACGAGAAATACGCGATCACTGTCTTTACCGATATCACCTGTGGTTACTGTGTGCGCCTACACAGTCAAATGCAAGGTTATAACGACCTAGGTATTACGGTTCGTTACATGGCTTACCCTCGTCAGGGTGCGACCGGTCAAGTAGCAAATCAGATGGCGGCAATCTGGGGTTCAGATGATCCAAAAGCAGCGATGCATGACGCGAAAGTGAATCGTCAAATGCCTGACTCGGCGAAGGCAACATCTGAGACCAAATCTGTGGTTGCTAAGCAGTATCAATTAGGCCGAGAGCTTGGCATTACTGGTACGCCAGCTATCTTCTTACCAAGTGGTGAGCTTGTGAGTGGTTACCTGCCTCCAGCACAACTTATCCAGCGCTTAGAGCAGTAATCTGCAGTTCAGCAACAAGCATTTCCAAATTTACACATAAGGAACGGCCCAACTTAGTTTGGGCCTAATAGGTCATGATAGAGATACAACGCCGCCCCGAAGTCGATACCTCCGTTCTTCCAGCAGACTTACCAGAGCTACTCAAGCGTATCTACGTAAGCCGTGGTATTAATAGCCCAGCTCAACTAGAGACAGCAGCCAAAGGCTTGCACTCATACCAAAAGCTCGGCGGGATCGATGCAGCGGTTGAGTTGCTATTCAAAGCTATTCAACAACAGAAACGCATTATTGTTGTTGGCGATTTTGATGCTGATGGCGCGACCAGTTCTGCGCTTTCAGTGTTGGCCCTACGTATGCTTGGCAGCAATAACGTTGACTACTTGGTACCAAACCGTTTTGAAGATGGTTATGGCTTGAGCCCTGAAGTGGTAGAGCAAGCAATCGAGATTGGCGCAGAAGTGATCATGACCGTGGATAACGGTGTCTCGTCGATTGAAGGGGTACGCTTTGCAAAAGAGAAAGGCTTAGATGTACTTGTTACCGACCACCACTTACCGGGGCATGAGCTACCGATGGTGGATGCGATGGTAAACCCAAACCTTGAGAGTTGTGCGTTTCCCTCAAAGGCGCTAGCGGGTGTTGGCGTTGCCTTCTATCTGATGATGGCATTGTGTGTTCATATGCGAAAACTGGGATGGTTTGCCCAGCAAGGTATGGCTGAGCCGAAGCTTATGGAGCTGATTGACTTAGTAGCTTTGGGGACTGTGGCTGACGTGGTGCCGCTTGATGAGAATAACCGGATCTTAGTACACCAAGGTTTGCAGCGTATTCGCGCAGGTAAAGCGCGTCCGGGAATTCAGGCTCTGATTGAAGTTGCCAAACGCGATGCACGCCGTCTGGTTGCTTCTGATTTTGGTTTTGCTCTTGGCCCCCGCATCAATGCGGCAGGTCGCCTTGATGACATGTCGTTTGGTGTTGAGCTGCTAATGAGCAATAACATCCACGCAGCGCGCCGTATGGCCAGTGAGCTAGATGGTCTCAACCAAACTCGTAAAGAGATTGAAGAGGGCATGAAGCAAGAGGCAATCGCCTTCTGTGAACGCCTAGAATTCGGTGAAGCAGACTTGCCGTGTGGTTTGGCACTGTTCCAGCGCGATTGGCATCAAGGGGTGATTGGTATCCTTGCTTCTCGTATTAAAGATAAATATCACCGTCCCGTTATTGCGTTTGCTGACGGCGGAGAGGGCAGTATTAAAGGTTCTTGTCGCTCGATTCCTGGATTACACATGCGTGATACTCTGGATCGCATTGATACGCAGAATCCAGGTCTGATTGTGAAGTTTGGCGGCCACGCAATGGCGGCAGGCTTAACCATCATGGAAAAAGATTTTGAACGCTTTAGCAAACTGTTTGATGAAGCGGTAAAACAAGATCTTGGTGAAACGGCGCTGAAAGGCATCATCTTGTCGGATGGTGAACTTCTGCCAGAAGAGTTCTCAATGCACACCGCTGAGTTTTTGCGTGCTGGTGGTCCTTGGGGACAAGCCTTCCCAGAACCTATCTTTGATGGTGAATTTAAAGTCCTTCATCAGAAGCTGGTGGGCGAAAAGCACCTGAAATTGATGCTAGAGCCACTCTACAAGGGTCACCCAACCAATGTGATGATCGACGGTATCGCTTTTAACGTTGATCTGCGTCGCTGGCCGGATGCGTCAGTTAAAACCGTCCACCTTGCCTACAAGCTCGATATCAACGAGTTTCGCGGTAATCAGTCACTGCAATTAATGATCGATAATATCGAGGCTAAGTAGTGACGATTCGTTTACCTTAACGTCAGAAATTCGCACGTGCCCCGTCTATTTTGGGGCGCGTTAATGCTGATTTTAACCTCCTGTTAACGCCATTCCATCATCGTTGATTTCCTTTTGAGCATTCACAAGTGATAGTTCGGCTTTCTTATCTAAAAATTCCTGTATCTCCGTCACACTTTTGAGTACAATTCTTCGGTTAAATTCTACTCATAAATGATGAGCTAAAATGTTTGAAATCAATCCAATCAAAAACCGTCTGCAGGATGTGTCTGAGCGCACAAATATCCTGAGGGGGTACCTTTGACTATGACGCTAAACAAGAGCGTCTAGAAGAAGTAAACGCAGAACTAGAACAGCCGGATGTATGGAACGAACCTGAACGCGCACAAGCGTTAGGTAAAGAGCGTGCATCACTGGAAGCTGTGGTAGAAACTATCGACCAACTTGACCAAGGTGTTGAGGATGTTGAAGGTCTACTGGAGCTGGCGGTTGAAGAAGAAGACCAAGAGACATTTGACGAGATCGAACCTGAACTGGCTGAGCTAGAAGCTAAGCTAGCGAAGCTAGAGTTCCGTCGTATGTTCGCGGGCGATCACGACGCATCAGACTGCTACATCGACCTACAATCAGGTTCGGGCGGTACAGAAGCGCAAGACTGGACCTCAATGATGCTACGCATGTACTTGCGTTGGGCTGAAGCGAAAGGCTTTAAGACCGAAGTTATTGAAGTTTCTGAGGGTGAAGTTGCTGGCCTGAAAGGGGCAACGGTTCGTATCTCAGGTGAGTACGCTTACGGTTGGTTACGTACAGAGACTGGTGTTCACCGTCTGGTTCGTAAGTCTCCGTTTGACTCAAGTGGTCGTCGTCATACTTCATTTGCTTCTGCGTTTATCTACCCAGAGATTGATGACAACATTGATATCGACATTAACCCTTCTGATCTACGTATTGACGTATACCGTGCATCTGGCGCGGGTGGTCAGCACGTAAACACCACGGAATCGGCGGTTCGTATTACGCACGTGCCAACCAACACTGTGGTTCAATGTCAGAATGACCGTTCTCAGCATAAGAACAAAGACCAAGCGATGAAGCAGCTTCGTGCAAAACTGTTTGAATTAGAGATTCAAAAACAGAACGCAGAGAAGCAAGCGAACGAAGATGCAAAATCTGACATCGGTTGGGGTAGCCAAATCCGCTCTTACGTACTGGATGACTCGCGCATCAAAGACCTACGTACTGGCGTTGAAAACCGCAATACTCAAGCGGTTCTTGATGGCGACCTAGACAAATTTATCGAAGCTAGCCTGAAATCAGGTCTGTAAGCTTTTCACCGAAAAATACTCGTTAATAACGAAAAACAGGATACATCGAAAATGACTGATGCTGTTCAAAACGAAAACGCACAAGAAGAGAACAAATTGATTGCTGAGCGCCGTAGCAAGCTGGATCACATCCGCAAGAGCTGCAAAGCAAACGGTCACCCAAATGATTTCCGCCGTGAGCACCTAGCTGGCGATCTTCAAGCGGAATTCGGTGAAAAGACTAAAGAAGAGCTAGAAGAGTTAAACCACGTTGTTGCAATCGCTGGTCGTGTAATGGCTAAGCGTGGTCCATTCCTAGCAATTCAAGAAACATCTGGCCGTATCCAAGCATACGCTGCAAAAGATGTTCAAAAAGAGCTTAAAGAGAAGTACCAAGGCCTAGATATCGGTGACATCATCGGTGTGAAAGGTGCGCTTCACAAGTCAGGTAAAGGCGACCTTTACGTGAACATGGAGTCTTACGAGCTGCTAACTAAGGCACTTCGTCCACTTCCAGAGAAGTTCCACGGTCTAACTGACCAAGAGATGCGTTACCGTCAGCGTTACGTTGACCTAATCGTGAACGAAGACTCTCGCAACGCATTCATCGTGCGTTCTAAGCTAGTATCTTCAATCCGTAACTTCATGAGCTCAAAAGGCTACCTAGAAGTTGAAACGCCAATGATGCACGTTATTCCTGGTGGTGCGACGGCTCGTCCATTCATCACGCATCACAACGCACTAGACATCGACATGTACCTACGTGTTGCACCTGAGCTTTACCTGAAGCGTCTAGTAGTCGGTGGTTTTGACCGTGTATTCGAGATCAACCGTAACTTCCGTAACGAAGGTCTTTCTCCACGTCACAACCCAGAATTCACAATGATGGAATTCTACCAAGCGTACTCTGACTACAAAGATCTGATGGATCTGACAGAAGAGATGCTAAGCACTGCGGCTATGGACGTTCTTGGTTCAACTTCAATGCCTTACGGTGATGAGACTGTTGAGTTTGGTGGTAAGTACGCGCGCATGAGCATGTTCGACGCGATCAAACACTACAACCCTGAGCACGCTGAGATTCAAGCGCTAACAGAAGCCGATCTACAAGACCGTGAGAAGATGGTAGCAATCGCGAAATCTGTACACGTTGAAGTAGAGACATTCTGGACATGTGGTCAGCTTCTAGAAGAGATCTTTGGTGAAACGGCTGAGCCTCAGCTGATTCAACCAACCTTCATCACTGGCTACCCAGCGGACATCTCTCCTCTAGCTCGTCGTAGCGATGACAACCCGTTCTTCACAGACCGTTTTGAGTTCTTCATCGGTGGCCGTGAAGTAGCAAACGGCTTCTCTGAGCTTAACGATGCACAAGACCAAGACGAGCGTTTTAAAGCGCAAGTTAATGCTAAAGATGCTGGTGATGACGAAGCAATGTACTACGATGCAGACTACATCACAGCACTTGAGCACGGCCTACCGCCAACAGCGGGTCAAGGTATCGGTATCGACCGTCTAGCAATGCTATTTACCAACACGCACACAATCCGTGACGTGATTCTATTCCCAGCGATGCGTCCTCAAGCGTAATCTATCGCTTTCGCATTTAGCGTGAATTCTAAAAGCCACCTTCGGGTGGCTTTTTTATTCTTAGGAGTATCAAAACCTTACCCATACCGCACTCTGAGTTCGAAAAATCATTATTTGTGACATAGTCTTACTATTGAGACGAAGAATCTTAGATAGTCTCACTACTAGACGTCTTTGGCGTGAATATGAACTTGCTTGCGCAGTAAATTTCCCATATATAGGGAAGAGCAATAGTTAGTACTCGGCCAAATAAATAGAAAATTGAATAAGGAAGAAGGATGGGAACTCAATTTAAGATGGATTCCTTACCAGGCTCTCTTATCGTCGTTGGTGGTGCGTACGAGCCTTGGTTATCTGTATTAGAACAAGTTGGTTGGCAATGCACTCAGTGTGCAGACTTGCGAAAGGCAGATGCACTGTTTACGGAAACAGGTCCTTGTATCGGGATTGTTGATCTCAGCCATGATGAGTTTAGTCTCAATGGTGTGGCTAATTTAGTGAGTAATAACAAACAGGTAAGATGGTTAGCGCTGATTCGTGAATCACAATTAAGTTCAGACACTATCTGCCAGTTTATCGTGAATTTCTGTATCGACTTCTTCACGACTCCGATTCCGGATGCTCAGCTACTTAGCACGATAGGGCACCAGCTAGGCATGTTAAAGCTAGAGAAGAAGGTGTGGCCCAATTACGGTTTGAACAGTGATATGGGGCTGCTAGGGGACTCTGTAGCAGTCAAACGACTGAGAGACCAAGTCAAGCGTATTGGTCCGACGGACGTTAGTATCTTGATCTCGGGAGACAGTGGGGCAGGTAAAGAGACTGTAGCTCGTTCAATTCACAGGCACTCTTCTCGTGCAAAACACCCTTTTCTAACTGTGAACTGTCGTGCGCTTTCAGAATCACGAATCGAGCGTGAACTGTTTGGCTTGGCAGGAAAAGCGGAAGAAACCTCTTGTATGCTCGAAGAAGCAGACGGCGGAACGATTCTGTTTAATGATATCTTAGCAATGCCTAGAACCCAGCAGATGAACCTGCTTAAGTTTTTGCAAGACGGGAAGGTTGAGACTTCAAAAGGCTTACGCTCTGTTGATGTGCGTATTCTTGCCTCGAACTCTTCGGATATCGAGAAAGCTTTGATTGAAGGGGACTTTAATGAAGAGCTTTATCACTATATTAATGTATTGCGAATTCATGTTCCTAGTTTGAAGGAGCGTGTTAGCGATATCCCGATCTTAGCAAATCACTTTCTGCATGATTACTCTAAAGAATTCAACGCGCAGGCTAAGAACTTCTCAGAATCGGCGGTCACTGCACTGTCTCGTTACCACTGGCCTGGGAATGTGCGCGAACTGATGAATCAAATTAAGCGCGTGGTGCTAATGTCTGATTCGATCATCATTGACGAAGAACATCTTGATTTGCCAAAACAACAAGATGAGAAGCGCAGCTTGAAGAGCATACGAGAACGCTCAGAGCGTGATGCTTTGATCGTTGTGTTAGAGTCGCATGCGGGTCAGGTATCATTAGCCGCGAAAGAGTTGGGTGTCTCTCGAGCCACGATGTATCGCCTGCTCAATAAGCACAGCCTGATATCTGAAGGGTTAATTTAAATAACCCATCACTATTGAAAAGCCACGCACTGCGTGGCTTTTTGTTTGAGGGGGACCTTTGTATCTGATTAGAAAGCGAGATTAGAGATAAGCTCTATAAATTTATATAATCATAGTGAATATCTTATGCTAAATGTCATATGCAACTAATATTTTGGGTGAATGCTTTGTTTTCAGATTGTTAACAGATTAGTGGTTGAATAATGTTCTCAGTTGGATAGAATTTAACCGTGAAAGCAATGGTTTGGTATCAGACCGGAAGCATTCAAATCATATCTTTTTGGATTAATTAATTAGCTTGGAGGCGCAAATGAAACATTTCGATTTTATTCAGCACATTTGCGCGTCGTTTGATCCTAGCACTGACTTGGTGGCTGCTATGCCACGACTATCAGTGATGGCCGATCGTAACACCCAAGATAAATGTAACTAATTAATCCGTATCCTTACTTGGCTGCGGAAAAATAGCAGCTAAGACATCTCTATCTCTTATTTCACGCTATTTTTCCCCAGTTTAATTCCACCACTGGAGAATACATTATGCGTCACTCAGTTTACCTAAAATTAGCCACAGTTCTTATTCGAGCCGACCTTCGTCATGAGGAACGAGTTTGGAAACGGAAAGTTCGTCGTAGTGCTTACGATCTTCCATGGGAAAATGCACACTTGCTGAAAGATATCGGTCTAGAGGCAGATGGACGACCAATCGGATTCTCAGAGCCAGAAGCTGTCACTATTGAACGTCGAGTCCGTCACCTCCGTCGTGTCCTTAGTGCGCGAATACTGACGTAATCCGAGGGAGTGATGGCACCTGTCACTCCCTAGGATAATAAAATAGGTGCTGGTTATGGCGTCGGAGGGAAATCTTCTGAATCAGTACCGTTGAAATGAGGAGCTATACGCTCCTCTTTTCATATTTTTTAAGAGGTTATTTAGCAAACAAAAGCAGTTCTACTAAGCTAAAGATATCGATGGAGGTGAGGTATGCAAAAGCATCAACTAGATATGTGGTTGCATGGCGATCACAAAGACTCTTATCGAACACCCAAAGTCTATGTTATCGGGTGTTCAGATATCCCAGAGTATCTATTAGCAGTGGAATATAAGCATAAATTAGAGCCAGTGAAACAAGGTGGTGAGCCCGTGCATTTTGGGTCACTTGATCAAGTCAAAGAGGAGCTTCTTCGGCTTGGTTTCGATAAGGCCTATTTACGCCTCCACAACACTTATGATGAGTTTGGTAGTGAACCAAGCCAGCGTTATTGCGACATAGAGTTAGCACTTAATCCGCATTAAGGTGTTATTACAAGGGACTTGTTTGTTATTAAGCGTAATGTTTTGTCAGTAACTGATGAGTAAATTGAGTTCTTAGATAGAAGCCGCGCGGTTTGGTTTTAATTGGCTTGCCACTCGCGCCGTACGCTTCTGTTAGAACACGGCTGTTTGCTGCTTTAGGGCGAAGGTGCAGAGCTTCGCCATGGCGTGCAGTGATCTGTTCGACATTACCTAACACGATCAGCTCCATCAGCTCTTCCCAATCTGTTTGAAGTATCTCTTCTTCTTCCTTACTCGGTGTCCATAATAGTGGTGATCCTACATGGCGATCTGCTAAAGGGATCTCGCGCTCTCCTTCAACCGGGATCCATAAAACTTTGGACAGTTTATTGCGGACGTGACTGGTTTCCCAAGTGAGACCTTGAACGCCCATTAAAGGCGCGACACACACGAAGGTGGTCTCTAATGGTTTGCCACTATAACTGATCGGGATACTCTTGAGTTCAATGCCTAAATGCGCGAAGTCCTGTTCTGGTTTACTTCCAGCAGGCGCACCTAGGTGCCACTCTAGCAATTGCCCAACCCACCCTTTATCTCGTTTAAGATCTTTAGGCATCGTCATTTCTGCTTCGTCTGCCAGTTCTTGAAAGGTCATTCCGGCAATCGCGTAGGCTCGCTCTAGCAGTTCAGCTTCAGTTTGTGGTTCAGGTTTCATAAGGCTTCGAGTTGGTAAAACGTCGATTTTATCAGATTGGAATGAAAATGCAGTGTGGTTAATAAATGATCATAGTGGTGATTTGTGGATCAATCCTACGGTTATCCACAGGCTGAGGAGCCAAAATCCAATAAAAACAAACTAATGGATAAATAAACAGGGGTTTTAAGGGGATAAAATGCTTGCTAAATGGCGTACAAAATGAATCTTTTAATGATGAGTGTGGATAAAGCTAAGGGTGGTTGATCTTTGACCATGTTAAGTTTTTAAAAGATCATTTGAAAAATATAATTTTTGTTTAGCATTGGATTTTGTTTAAGTTTTTGATTTTGATGTTTTATTTTTGTTTGTTGATTTGGGTTTGTTTTAGCTGTTGATGAAAGTATGGATTAAAAAAAACGTTTGCGGTGAATTCTACACATAGTTATTCACAGAAAAGGTGAATAAATGTGGTCTATGTCTCACTATTATGTGGGTAACTATTTTATGAGCAAAAGTTATCCAGTTTTAAGAAATTATTCATAAATATCGCCCTAATCACGTCACGAAGTTTGCTCCGCTTGGGGATATGTGGAAAAATCAGTGTAATTAAAAATTTAAATAGAGGTTGGCCAGTGATAGATGGCGATGGTTACCGATTAAATGTTGGTATTGTAATCTGTAACAACCATGGTCAGGTCTTCTGGGCTAAACGATACGGGCAACATTCATGGCAATTCCCTCAAGGGGGAATCGATGAAGGTGAAACTCCGGAACAGGCAATGTACCGCGAGTTATATGAAGAGGTTGGCCTTACCAAAAAGGATGTAAAGATCGTCGCAACTAGCCGTCATTGGTTACGCTATAAGCTACCCAAACGACTGGTTCGATGGGATTCAAAACCTGTCTGTATTGGACAAAAACAGAAGTGGTTTCTTCTGCGTTTAGACTGCGATGAGTCACGCATCAATATGCAGCGCGGAAGTACACCTGAATTTGATGGTTGGCGTTGGGTAAGTTACTGGTACCCAGTTCGACAAGTTGTTTCTTTCAAGCGAGACGTTTATCGTCGTGCGATGAAAGAGTTCGCCTCTTTAGCTATGCCATTTAAAGAGCGAAAAACAAAAGGAAAACGCAAACAGCGTAGAGGTTAAGCATGCTCAGTCAACTAAGGGAAATAGTTGAACACGTATCTAGAGTTGAAGATGTCTCAACTGCATTGGATATTTTAGTTAAAGAGACGTGCAGCGCGATGCAGACCGAGTGCTGCACAGTGTACTTAGCCAATAATGATATGCAGCGCCTTGAGTTGATGGCAACTCAAGGCCTCATTTTTGAAGGGAATAGCATTCATATAGGGTTTAACGAGGGCTTAGTGGGCTTAGTTAAACGCAGTGCTGAACCTATTAACCTAGCGCAAGCTTCTGCGCACCCCGCCTATAAATTTTTTCCTGAACTTGGGGAAGACATTTATCACTCTTTTCTAGGTACTCCTATTATTCACCGCAAGCAAGTGCTTGGGGTACTGGTCATACAGCAAAAATCACCCCGCTTATTCAGCGAGATGGAAGAGTCGTTTCTCGTTACTTTGTCTGCACAGTTAGCGGTGATTGTCGCCCATGCTCAAACGCAAGGGTTGTGGCTGCTTGAGCATCAAGATCAACCGTCAACCAAAGGCATCGCGGCCTCATCGGGTGTTGCTATTGGTGAGCTGTGGTGGGACAACACTCAACCTGAATTAACAGATGTTTATCCTGCTTCTACGCTTGATATAGAACGCGAGCATGAGCTGTTAGCCGTTGCTGTTGAGAATGCACTGAATGATTTCAAGCGCATGCGTAAGCGTTTGGACAGCGATATCAATAAAGACGCTCTGGCAATCTTCGATCTATTTACTCACCTTTTAAATGATCCAATGCTGCGCAAAGATCTTAAGGCGCAGGTGCAAAAAGGGGACAAAGCAGACTGGGCGCTGAGACAAGTGGTGGAGAGCTACTCGAATCGTTTCGCTCGGATGTCTGACGTGTATCTGCGCGAAAGAGCGCAAGATATTCGAGAGCTTGGACAACGACTGCTCTATTTCCTACACAATTCAGAACAAGAGCAGCGCTCTCTTGAGAAGCCAATCGTATTAGTGGTTCGTGAGTTGACTGCCTCTGTCTTGGCTTCGATCCCGAAAGAGAAACTACTGGCGGTGATCTCGCTGGAAGGTGCAGCTAACTCTCACGCTGCAATTTTGTCACGCGCGTTAGGCATTCCATCGGTGATGGGGGTGACGCTTAATCTTGCTAATGTGAATGGCAAGCAGGTGATTGTGGATGGCTACAGTGGCGAGATCTTCATTGAGCCTACCCTGAATCTACTGAAAGAGTATCGAGAGTTGATTCTTGAAGAGACAGAACTCTCTTCAATGGTGAATCGTGATATCCACCTACCGGCCAAAACGCAAGATGATCATCAAGTTGAGATTCTACTTAATGCGGGTTTGAGTGCCGATACCAATATCGCGCTTAATCAAGGGGTCGATGGTGTTGGTCTTTACCGAACCGAGATCTCTTTCTTGCTGCAACAACGTTTCCCTTCAGAAGATGAACAAGTTAAGCAGTATCAATCTGTTCTTGAGAGTTATCCTGACAAGCAAGTGGTCATGCGTACTCTGGATATCGGTGGTGACAAGGCCCTGCCTTACTTTCCGATTGAAGAGGACAATCCATTCTTGGGCTGGCGCGGTATTCGATTCACGCTCGATCACCCAGATATCTTCATTATTCAGCTTCGAGCCATGCTGAGAGCCAGCTGTGGCAGTCAAAACCTCAGTATTCTTCTGCCTATGATCTCTGGTGCTCGTGAGCTTGATGATGCCTTGCAGCTCATCGAACAAGCTTACGAAGAGGTGCATGAACTTGATGACCGTGTTCGTATGCCACGTATCGGGATCATGCTTGAAGTGCCTTCAATGCTCTACTTGTTGCCATTGATCGCCGACCGTGTCGACTTCGTTTCTGTCGGTACCAATGACCTGACCCAATATTTATTGGCGGTTGACCGGAACAATTCTCGCGTCTCTGATGTCTATGAATCCATGCACCCTGCAGTGATCATGGCGCTTAAGCAGATCCACGATACTTGTAAGCAGTATCAGCTGCCGGTGTGTATTTGTGGTGAGCTAGCGGGTGATCCGATGGGGGCGCTGTTATTGATTGGTCTTGGATACCAAACCTTGAGTATGAACACGTCAAACGTGGCAAGAACCAAATACTTGATACGTCAGTCCTCATTGAGTGATTTACAAGATTTAGCAAATAATGCACTTGTACAACCGTATGGCAGTGACATCTATAGTATGATGCTGTCCTATTTCGAACAGCGTGAATTTACCGGCTTTATCAGAGCGGGCAAAAAATAGGATTAAACGTGTCATACGAACTCATTGGTTTGCTAGCGGGCCTCGGCGCCGTCGTTGGTGTATTGGCTGGCTTATTGGGCATTGGCGGTGGCTTATTGGTGGTCCCTGCATTGTTGTTCTTATTGCCTAAAGCAGGTATAGCACAAGAGTTTGCGATGCAAATGGCACTAGCAACCTCGTTGTCGACTATCATCGTGACTTCTGGATCTTCGGCGTTGAACCACTTAAAGCTAGGTAATGTCGAGATGTTCGTCGTGAAATGGTTGATGCCAGGCGTGGTTGTTGGAGGCTTTATGGGCTCTTTCATTGCCGATTCTATTCCGTCTCAATATCTACCTAAAGTCTTTGGCATTATCGTGTTGTTATTGGCTCTACAAATGTTGCTGTCGATACGTTCGCGCAGTCAGAAGACCATGCCAACACCTGCAAAAACGGTAGCGTGTGGTGGTGGTATTGGTGTGATCTCCAGTTTGGCTGGGATTGGTGGCGGTTCATTGTCTGTGCCTTTCCTGAATCACCATGGCGTAGAGATGCGCAAGGCGGTCGGCTCTTCGTCGGTCTGTGGTTGTGTGATTGCTATTTCCGGTATGATGGGTTTTATTTGGCACGGTTCGTCGGTTGAATCCCTGCCTGCGTACAGCTTAGGTTATGTTTATGTGCCTGCGCTGGTGGCTATCTCTTGTACTTCGGTGTTAACCACTCGCATTGGTGCTAAGTTAGCGACACAACTGCCAACGCCAGTGTTAAAGAAAGTGTTCGCCGTCTTTTTAATGTTTATAGCTGCAACCATGCTGCTGTAGTGTATTCCTCTTAGCCGTTGGCTAATTCTTTTATATTAGATAGAGAGCTAAATATGTCTCAGGGTTTTATCGAATTCCCAAATATCGATCCTGTTCTGATTGAACTAGGGCCTATTTCTGTTCGTTGGTATGGCTTGATGTACCTTGTCGGTTTTGTCTTTGCGATGTGGCTGGCTAATCGTCGTGCAGATCAACCAAACAGCGGCTGGACTCGTGAGCAAGTCTCAGATTTATTGTTTGCCGGTTTCTTGGGTGTGGTTGTTGGTGGCCGTGTTGGTTATGTACTGTTCTACAACTTCGACCTTTTCTTAGCCGATCCTCTGTATCTCTTTAAAGTGTGGACGGGTGGAATGTCATTCCACGGTGGTCTGCTAGGTGTGATTACAGCGATGTTCTGGTATGCGAAAAAGAACGGTCGAACCTTCTTTGGCGTAGCCGACATGATCGCACCACTAGTGCCATTTGGTTTAGGTATGGGGCGTCTAGGTAACTTCATGAACAGCGAATTGTGGGGCCGAGTGACCGATGTGCCATGGGCGGTAGTATTCCCGAATGGCGGCCCTCTGCCGCGACACCCGTCTCAACTGTATGAGATGGCGCTTGAAGGTATTGTGCTGTTCTTCATCTTGAATTGGTTTATTAAGAAACCTCGTCCACTGGGTTCTGTATCTGGTTTGTTCCTGGCGGGTTACGGAAGCTTCCGTTTCCTAGTAGAATACGTACGCGAACCTGATGCACACTTAGGTCTGTTTGGTGGATTCATTTCAATGGGTCAAATCCTATCTCTACCTATGGTTATCATCGGTGTTCTTATGGTGGTTTGGGCTTACAAGCGCGGCCACTACAAAGATGAAGTCCCACAACAAACGAAGTAAGGAATTGGTGTGAAGCAGTATTTAGAACTCTGTCAGCGAATCGTTGATGAAGGCACGTGGATTGAAAACGAGCGTACAGGCAAACGTTGCCTAACGGTGATCAATGCAGACCTTACCTACGATGTTGGCAACAACCAATTCCCACTAGTTACGACGCGCAAGAGCTTCTGGAAAGCAGCAGTCGCTGAGCTACTCGGTTACATTCGTGGCTACGACAACGCTGAAGATTTCCGCAAGTTGGGTACCAAAACATGGGATGCGAATGCGAACCTAAATGAAGCATGGCTGAACAATCCTCATCGTAAAGGTGAAGATGACATGGGCCGTGTTTATGGTGTTCAAGGGCGTGCATGGGCAAAGCCGGATGGCGGCCACATTGATCAGCTAAAGAAGATTGTTGATGACTTAAAACGTGGTGTTGATGACCGTGGTGAGATCTTAAACTTCTACAACCCAGGTGAATTTCACATGGGGTGTCTGCGTCCGTGCATGTACAGTCACCACTTCTCTCTACTGGGTGATACTCTGTATTTGAACAGCACTCAGCGCTCTTGTGATGTCCCTCTAGGCCTTAACTTTAATATGG
This sequence comes from Vibrio sp. Isolate30, assembly GCF_022397975.1. Taxonomy (NCBI): domain Bacteria; kingdom Pseudomonadati; phylum Pseudomonadota; class Gammaproteobacteria; order Vibrionales; family Vibrionaceae; genus Vibrio; species Vibrio sp. Isolate30. The sequence continues at coordinate 42,985 of NZ_JAKEUS010000005.1, read as the reverse complement.
TTCAGGTTTACGTATTCCTAGCGATTATGGCGCAAATCACAGGCAAGAAGCCTGGTGTTGCTTATCATAAGCTCGTGAATGCACATATCTACGAAGACCAACTGGCACCAATGCGCGACATTCAGTTGAAGCGTGAGCCTCTAGCGCCTGCAACCTTCCACATTAACCCAGAGATTAAGTCTCTAGAAGACTTGGAGACATGGGTAACACTGGATGACTTCTGGGTAGAAGGCTACGAGTGCCACGAAGCGATTAAATACCCATTCTCGGTATAACATGCTCACACATTGATTTGAAAGGCTGCCATGGTGCAGCCTTTTTTGTATCTGAAGAGTAGTAATTAGATTCGAGTAAGCGAGATGCGGGATTCGAGATACGAAGAGCGTGCTCAATCAGATAGATACGTTAGAGACTAAGAACGATAACCACAGTTCGTGCCTTTCGCTACTCGTTTACCCGTATCTCGAATCTGCTTTTACCCGTCATTCCCTAGACTGACGAAGGAAGGAGTAGGGAATCTCTTTCGTTGCACGTCTGCGAGATTCCCTATCACGCTCGTTCCTCGCTGTAGGGAATGACGGAGTTTTAGATGAGAGTAAACGGGATTCGAGATGCGAAGAGCTAAGAGCGGATACGAGTAGACAAGATTAGGGATACAAAGAGCGTGCTTAATCAGATAGATACGTTAGAGACTAAAAACGATAACCACAGTTCGTACTTTTCGTTACTCGTTTACCCGTATCCCGAATCTGCTTTTTGTTCTTCGCCACTCGCTTACTCGTATCCCGAATCTGCTTTTTGCTCTTCGCCACTCGCTTACTCGTATCCCGAATCTGCTTTTTGTTCTTCGCTACTCGTTTACTCGAATCTCTCATCTGCTCTTAAAAAAGAAAAAGCCCGCAACTTTCGTTGCGGGCTTTGGTTATGCGATGGACTTTTTACTTAAGCAGTTAGCGCTAGGATAGAACCTGGTAGCACTAGGAAGATAGCGATTAGGTAACCAGCTACTACTGCTTTGTTCTTCACAGCCATGTCTGAAATCATGTCTGCTGCTTTAACTGGTAGTTCACGTAGGAACGGAATACCAAAGATGAATACTGTTGCCATGATGTTGAACACTAGGTGTACAAGAGCGATTTGTAGAGCGAATACTGCGAACTCACCTGATACCGCTGTTGCTGCTAGTAGTGCTGTAATACATGTACCGATGTTTGCACCTAGGGTGAATGGGTAAACGTCGCGTACTTTAAGAACACCTGAACCTACTAGTGGAACCATCAAGCTTGTTGTCGTAGAAGATGACTGAACAAGGATAGTAACGATAGAGCCAGAAGCGATACCGTGCAGAGGACCACGACCGATAGCGTTCTTTAGAATTTCACGAGCACGGCCTACCATTAGGCTCTTCATTAGTTTACCCATCACTGTGATAGCAACGAAGATAGTTGCGATACCAAGAACGATAAGTAGTACACCACCTACTGTGTCACCGAATGTAGACAGTGGCTCTTTGATTGCACTTACTACAGGCTTAGTGATTGGTTTGATGAAGTTCAGGCCTTTCATGCTCATGTCGCCAGTTGCAAGCATTGGCGATACCAACCAGTGAGAGACTTTCTCAAGAATACCAAACATCATCTCTAGCGGTAGGAAGATCATTACAGCGAGTAGGTTGAAGAAGTCGTGAATCGTTGCACTTGCAAACGCACGCTTAAACTCATCTTTACAACGAACGTGGCCAAGACTTACAAGCGTATTGGTTACGGTTGTACCGATGTTTGCACCCATGATCATAGGGATAGCAACTTCAACAGGTAAACCACCCGCAACTAAGCCAACGATAATAGATGTCACGGTGCTTGATGATTGGATAAGTGCTGTTGCAACCAAGCCGATCATTAAGCCTGCAACTGGGTGTGAAGCAAATTCAAAAAGAACTTTTGCTTGTTCGCCTGTTGCCCATTTAAAGCCAGTACCTACCATTGATACAGAAAGAAGTAGTAGGTAAAGCATGAATGCCAAGTTAGCCCAGCGTAGCCAGCGAGTAGTGCTCGAGATTGGCGCTGCTGCAGTAGTAGCTTGGTTCATAATGTTATCTCCATGGACCGTTTAAGTCTGTGTTTGGTCTGTTAGTTAATCTGAGCGTGATGTTAGAGGGGAAATATTTCAGTAATATTACATTTTTATTGGTGCGGCTTTTTTTTGTGATGATTTGCTGTTTAAATATTTTGACAGCTGATTGTATCGATGTAAGTGATTGTATTTTAAGTAATTAATGACCTCTTGTTTATTGCGGGTATGATCAAGAAAATTGAAAAAAAATCGATTTTCTATCATTGAATATGACAGTGTGAATCTGAATGTTTCGGTAAATGTATTGGTTTTGGTGTTTAACTTATACAAAAACCGATGTTATTGAGGTGGGGTGTCATATTTGCTATAAAAGAATGTCATATAACTCTATACGGCTTGAATCATGTCGCATCTTAATTACAACCACCTCTATTATTTCTGGATGGTGTGCAAGCAAGGCTCAATCACGAAAGCGGCTGAAGCGCTATTTTTGACCCCTCAAACAGTAACGGGGCAAATTAAAGCTCTTGAAGAGCGGATGGATGGCAAACTCACTAAACGCAATGGGCGAAGTGTAGAGCCAACAGAGCTCGGTCAATTGGTATTTAAATACGCCGATCGCATGTTTGGTCTGAGCTATGAGATGCTTGATATCGTTAATTACAGCCAGCACTCCAATATTCTATTTGATGTCGGTGTGGCAGATGCACTGTCAAAAAGGCTCGTTAGTAAGATCTTAATGTCTACTATCCCTGAAGATAACAGTATCCATTTGCGCTGTTTTGAATCGACTCACGAAATGCTGTTAGAACAGCTGTCGCAACATAAGCTTGATATGATTCTGTCGGATTGCCCTGTGGATTCAAGCCAAAGCCCGGGGTTATTCAGTAAGAAGTTAGGTGAGAGTGGTATGAGTTTCTTCTGTACTGGCAAAGTCGACAATGTCAGTTTCCCTGCGGTGCTAGAGCAAAGAAAGTTGTTAATACCCGGAAGCCGAACCTCAATGGGGCGAAAGGTATTACAGTGGTTTGATAGGCAAGGTCTAAAACCCGATATTTTGGGCGAGTTCGATGATGCCGCATTAATGAAGGCTTTTGCTCGTTATCACCATGATGCGATCTTCCTGGCTCCGACTCTATACCTTTCAGAAGTTGAAGAAGATACATCATTACAGATGCTGGGCGGGATTGAGGAGCTAAAAGAAGAGTATTACGTTATTTTTGCTGAGAGGATGATCCAACATCCGGCAGTAAAAAATGTATGTGACGCAGATTTTAGTAATTTGTTCGAGTGAGTTAGTTTGTTAATGAATTGATATCGATTATCATAACTCTACAATATGCCGTAAGTAGTACTGATAGCCCGTAGTTGGCGTTGAAGGTAGTAGGGAGCCAAACTATGAACTTGCAAGAGATGGAGAAAAACTCGGCCCAAGCCGTTGTGTTGTTAAAAGCGATGGCTAATGAACGCCGTCTACAGATTTTGTGCTTGTTGCATGGTACAGAGTTATCGGTAGGGGAGTTATGCAATAAGTTAGAGCTTAGTCAGTCGGCTTTGTCTCAACACTTAGCATGGTTAAGACGAGATGGTTTAGTTGAAACGCGTAAAGAAGCTCAAACGGTTTACTACACATTGAGTAGTGAAGAGGTGAAAGCGATGATTACGTTACTGCATGGAATTTACTGTAAGTAGTAGTGTGTAGAGCGTAAGTTTCAGAGCACATGGATGTGTGTCATTACGCCAAATAAAGCCAAACGGCAAATCGCAGATATAAAAAAACCGGCCAAGGCCGGTTTTTTTCGTTTTGCTTTGAAATCAAGTATCTATTAAAGAGCTTTGATTGCAGCAGCGAAACGAGACTTATGACGAGCAGCTTTATTCTTGTGAATAAGGCCTTTAGTCGCCATGCGGTCTAGAAGTGGTGTAACTTCTACGAAAGCAGCAGTTGCAGCTTCTTTATCGCCAGCTGCGATAGCTGCGATAGTTTTTTTCATGTAAGTGCGCATCATAGAACGACGGCTAGCGTTGTGCTGGCGACGTTTCTCAGCTTGGATAGCGCGCTTCTTAGCAGATTTACTGTTTGCCAAGGGTCTAACTCCCAAAAACTTAGTTCGGTGACAATTTAAGGGCGAGGACTATCCCTCATTTGCGCTTAATTGTCAAATGATTTGTGCAAAAACCAATCGTAGCCAAACAAATTTTGGAATGGAAAGGTTATCGCGGTTAAGATGGCGGGGATTCTAACAGCATTTTTAGACCAATGCTAATAAATATGCTTCTAACGATCGGATAGTATTTATCCTCGCTTAGAACTAATCAATCAGTGTCAGAGGTTTTTGTGAGTAAACGACTATTAAAGTCAGGCATGATAGTAAGTGCGATGACTTTTGTTTCCCGTGTATTGGGACTTGTGCGCGACGTTGTTGTTGCCAATTTAATGGGGGCAGGAGCCAGTGCCGACGTCTTTTTCTTCGCTAATAAGATCCCTAATTTCTTGCGTCGCCTGTTTGCTGAAGGCGCCTTCTCACAAGCCTTTGTTCCTGTTCTAACCGAGTATCATGCCGCGGGAGATAAAGACAAAACTCGCGAATTAATAGCCCGTGTTTCGGGTACGCTTGGGGTGTTGGTCTCTATTGTTACTTTAGTTGGTGTGATCGGCTCTGGCGCGATTACGGCGCTATTTGGTGCGGGGTGGTTTATCGACTGGCTCAATGGTGGTCCGTCTGCGCATAAATTTGAGTTAGCCAGTCTGATGCTCAAAATCACCTTTCCTTATTTATGGTTCATTACCTTTGTCGCTTTATCTGGGGCGATCCTTAATACCTTAGGAAAGTTTGCGGTGTCCTCTTTTACACCGGTGTTCTTAAATGTCATGATCATAGGTTCTGCGCTTTTTATTGCTCCGAATCTAGAGCAACCTGAAATTGGATTGGCAATCGGTGTCTTTTTGGGCGGTTTGGTTCAGTTTTTATTCCAGTTACCTTTCTTAATTAAAGAGGGTGTTCTGGTTAAGCCTAAGTGGGGCTGGCGCGATCCTGGCGTTGTTAAGATACGTACTTTGATGATTCCAGCTCTGTTTGGCGTCTCAGTCAGCCAGATCAACCTGCTGTTCGATACCTTTATTGCCAGTTTCCTAGCCACAGGTTCCATCAGTTGGCTCTATTATTCTGACCGTTTATTAGAGTTCCCATTAGGTTTGTTCGGTATTGCGATTGCGACCGTGATTCTACCAGCGCTATCTCGTAAACATGTTGACGCACAAGGTGAGGGCTTCGCCCATACGATGGACTGGGGTGTGCGTATGGTTCTATTGCTCGGTATTCCTGCTATGTTCGGTTTGATTGTGCTGGCGAAACCTATGCTAATGGTGCTGTTCATGCGTGGTGAGTTTAGCCCTCATGATGTAGAGCAAGCGTCGATGTCACTGGTCGCTTATGCTTCGGGCCTACTTAACTTTATGCTGATCAAGGTGCTAGCGCCGGGTTATTACTCTCGCCAAGATACGAAAACGCCAGTTAAGTATGGCATTATCGCAATGGTCAGCAATATGGTGTTTAATGCCATCTTTGCTTATTTCTATGGATATGTTGGTTTGGCGATAGCGACTGCGCTGTCGGCCTTTGTCAATATGGCTCTGCTATATAGAGGCCTACATTTAGCTGGCGTTTACCACCTAACCAAAACAACCTTGGTCTTTAGCGGAAAGCTTTTACTTGCGGGTGGCGCAATGGTTGCTGTGATTTTATGGCAACTAGAGAGTATGCAACAATGGCTTGAGTGGAGCTTCAGTTACCGAGCGCTTATGCTAACTGGCTTGATTGCACTTGGCGGCTTTGCTTATATTGTCTCTGTGCTCGCTTTGGGTATCCGAGTAAAACATTTAAAAGCAGCGACAGAGTAATACTGATTAGTATATAATCCGTCGGTTTCACACAATGAATGATGCAAATAACAGATTTTAGCTGGTCGTAATGGAACTAATCCGAGGCATTCACAATATTAAAGCGCAGCATCACGGCTGTGTATTAACCATAGGCAACTTTGATGGTGTACATCTAGGACATCAAGAAGTGTTGAGCCAGGTATCCAAGCAAGCTACGGCATTGGGTTTACCCTCTGTCGTTATGACGTTTGAACCTCAGCCCATGGAACTGTTTGCTCGTGACAAAGCCCCTGCACGATTAACTCGTTTAAGAGATAAGTTCGTGCAGCTGAGTAAGCTGGATATTAGCCGTTTATTGTGTGTCAATTTTAACCACTACTTTGCCAACCTATCTGCAGATGCTTTTATTAAAGATCTGCTGGTGGATAAACTTGGTGTGAAGTTTTTGGTGGTGGGTGATGACTTCTGCTTCGGTAAAGGTCGCACCGGCAATTTCGCTATGCTTAAAGAAGCGGGTGAAAAGTATGGTTTTGAGGTGGTGAGCACCCAAAGCTTTTGCTTAAACCAGCTGCGCGTAAGTAGCACTGAAATACGCAATGCTCTGGCGGTTGACGATTTAACCTCTAGCGCAGCCATGTTAGGGCGTGATTACAGTATTAGTGGTCGTGTATCCCATGGGCGTAAATTGGGGAGAACCATAGGCTTCCCAACGGCGAATATTCCACTTAAACGTTGTGTTTCTCCAGTCTCTGGGGTGTATGTTGTTGAAGCAGTCGACATCGATGGTTCACCCGTCGGTGGCGTTGCAAATATCGGACAACGACCAACAGTAAATGGGGTACGCCAGCAACTAGAAGTGCATTTTTTTGACTTTAAAGCCAATTTATATGGTAAACAGTTAGAAGTACGTCTTTTGCATAAATTGCGCGACGAGAAAAAGTTTGAATCGTTCGACGCATTAAAGAATCAAATAGAATTGGATGCTGAAGCAGCAAGGGTGTGGCTGCGTCAGCTAAAGAATTAATCGGTTGATTCCACCGATTAACATAATGTCTAACTTCGCCCAATATAACGGAATTAAGAATCGATGAGTGATTATAAAGATACCCTGAACTTACCTGAAACAGGGTTTCCAATGCGCGGCAATCTGGCAAATCGTGAGCCAGAAATGCTTAAGCGTTGGTACAAAGAAGATCTTTACGGCGAAATCCGTAAAGCGAAGAAAGGTAAAAAATCTTTCGTACTGCATGATGGCCCTCCATACGCGAACGGCGATATTCATATTGGTCACGCGCTAAACAAGATTCTTAAAGACATTATTATTAAATCTAAGACTCTGTCTGGTTTTGATGCTCCGTACATCCCAGGCTGGGACTGTCACGGTCTTCCAATCGAGCTAATGGTTGAGAAGAAGAAAGGCAAACCAGGTCAGAAAATCTCTGCGGCTGAATTCCGTGAAGAGTGTCGTAAGTACGCGGCTGGCCAAGTTGAAGGTCAAAAAGAGAGCTTTAAGCGTCTTGGTATCATGGGCGAGTGGGACAAACCATACCGCACTATGGACTTCGGTACTGAAGCAAACATCATCCGCGCTCTAGGTAAAATCGCAGACAATGGCCACCTACTGAAAGGTTTCAAACCTGTTCACTGGTGTACAGACTGTGGTTCGGCTCTAGCGGAAGCGGAAGTTGAGTACAAAGATAAAGTATCTCCATCTATCGATGTGAAATTCACAGCGGCAGATGAAGCAGCGCTTCTAGAGAAATTCTCTCTAGCAGAAGGTCACGAAGGCCAAGGCGATATCTCTATCGTTATCTGGACTACAACTCCATGGACACTGCCTGCAAACCGCGCAGTATGTCTACGTGATGATCTAGAGTACGTACTTATCCAAGTTGAAGCGCATGGCGAGCAGCCTGCTCAACGTATCATCGTTGCTTCTGAGCTTGCTAAAGACGTAATGGATCGTGCTGGTATCGAGCACTTCCACAACCTAGGTTTTGCAAGCGGTGCTGATCTTGAGCTAACTCAGTTCAACCACCCGTTCTACGATTTTACTGTTCCTGCGATCCTTGGTGATCACGTTACAACTGATTCTGGTACTGGTGTGGTTCACACAGCGCCAGGCCACGGTCAAGAAGACTTCGCGGTTGGTAAAAAGTACGACCTAGAAGTAGCAAACCCAGTCGGTTCAAACGGCGTTTACCTGCCAGATACAGAGCTATTCGCTGGTCAGCACGTATTCAAAGCGAACGATTCAGTATTAGAAGTACTGAAAGAGAAAGGTGCACTTCTACACCATCACGCATACGAGCACAGCTACCCACACTGTTGGAGACACAAAACTCCAATCATCTTCCGTGCAACACCACAGTGGTTCGTATCTATGGACCAAGCAGGTCTACGTGCAAACGCACTAGAAGCGATCAAAGGTGTTGAGTGGATGCCTGAGTGGGGTCAAAGCCGTATCGAAGGTATGGTTGAAGGTCGCCCTGAATGGTGTATTTCTCGTCAACGTACTTGGGGCGTGCCAATCGCTCTATTCGTTCACAAAGAGACATCAGAGCTGCACCCGAACACAATTGAGCTGGTAGAAAAAGTTGCTCAACTTGTTGAACAAAAAGGCATTCAAGCTTGGTGGGATGTAGAAATTGCAGACCTACTTGGCGAAGATGCTGATAAGTACGAGAAAGTACTGGATACGCTAGACGTATGGTTCGATTCAGGTGTAACACACTACTCAGTAGTTGACTCACGTGAAGAGTACAACGGTAACTCTGCAGACCTTTACCTAGAAGGTTCTGACCAACACCGTGGTTGGTTCCAGTCTTCTCTAATTTCATCTATCGCGATGAAAGGCGAAGCGCCATACAAGCAAGTGCTAACACACGGCTTCGTAGTAGACGGTAACGGCCGTAAGATGTCTAAATCTATCGGTAACGTGGTTGCGCCTAAAGATGTAACTAACAAGCTAGGTGCAGATATCCTGCGTCTATGGGTAGCTTCTACAGACTACACTGGCGAAGTTGCGGTTTCTGACGAGATCCTGAAGCGTTCAGCTGATGCTTACCGTCGTATTCGTAACACCGCGCGTTTCTTCCTAGCGAACCTGAACGGTTTCAACCCAGAAACAGACCTAGTTCCTGCTGAAGAGATGGTTGCACTGGATCGCTGGGCTGTAGGCCGAGCACAAGCTGCACAAGAAGAGATCGTGAAAGCATACGGCGAGTACAACACTCACGCTGTAACTCAACGTCTAATGCAGTTCTGTTCTATCGAAATGGGTTCTTTCTACCTAGACGTAATCAAAGACCGTCAGTACACAGCGAAGAAGGGCGGCCACGCTCAACGTAGCTGTCAGACTGCGCTTTACTACATCGTAGAAGCTCTAGTTCGTTGGATGGCGCCTATCATGTCGTTCACTGCAGATGAAATCTGGAACGAAATGCCAGGTCAACGCGACAAGTTCGTATTCACTGGCGAGTGGTTCGAAGGCCTATTCGGTCTTGCAGAAGGCGAAGAGCTAAGCAACGAATTCTGGGCTGAAATCCAGTCTGTTCGTGGCGCAGTGAACAAGCTTCTTGAAGATGCTCGTAAAGAGAAAACAATCGGTGGTGCACTGCAAGCTGAAGTAACTCTATACGCAGACGATGCACTAGCAGCGAAAATCAATAAGCTGGAAGACGAGCTACGCTTTGTTCTTCTAACTTCAGCAGCTGTTGTTAAGCCTCTAAGCGAGAAGAGTGATACAGCACAAGCGACAGACCTTGAAGGTCTATTCGTTGAAGTAGCGGCAACTGAAGCTGAGAAGTGTGACCGTTGTTGGCACCACACGCCAGACGTTGGCACAATTGAAGGTCACGAGAAAGTGTGTGGCCGCTGTGTGACTAACGTTGCTGGTGAAGGTGAAGTGCGTAAGTTCGCATAATCTAAAGCAGTGATTAATTGAACTTTGCTTAGTTTTTATAGCCCCAGTATCTACTGGGGTTATTTTTAGCTGGGATAAAATGCCTAGCAATATGGCTGGTCATTTTTATGCAGTGGCGCGCAACATCAAAGCGGATGGCAGTTAAGCTTTCATCTTGGTCTTTCATGTCTGCATCTCGCTGTATAGAATAAAGAAGTTCATAGATTTATAGGAATAAGCATGAGTGATTTTTCACTAAAGCAGTCAGGCGTACGTTGGTTATGGCTGGCTTTATTGGTCTTTCTTGCGGACATTGGCATCAAGTTGTTTGTGATGGACAACATGGGTTATGGCTGGGCGAATCGTATAGAAGTTCTGCCTTTCTTTAACTTCTTGTATGTTCATAACTACGGTGCAGCTTTCAGTTTCTTAAGTGATCAAGGTGGTTGGCAGCGCTGGTTGTTTACCGGAATTGCGTTTGTAGTCACAGGTATGTTGACCTATTGGATGAGCAAACTGCCGGCGACAGAAAAGTGGAATAACATCGCTTATGCAATCATCATTGGTGGTGCAGTCGGTAATGTATTTGACCGAGTTGTTCACGGCTTTGTTGTGGACTATCTAGATTTCTACTGGGGTACATACCATTGGCCTGCATTTAACCTTGCTGATATGGGTATCTGTATCGGTGCGGCGATGATCATCTTAGATGGATTCCGCAAAAAGGATGAGAGCAAATAAGCTCTACAAGTCACTTAATGACTCACAGAATGTAATAGCCCTAAGCGCTGTCGGTTGATTCCGGCGGCGCTTTTTGTTTATCCTCTGTGAGGAAAAATAATAATTGATACAACCCAAGGAAAGTAACGTGACAGCAATTAAGAATGACTCAGCAGTAACACTTCATTTTACGATTAAAATGAAAGACGGTTCCGTTGCTGACAGTACTGAAAATATGGGCAAACCGGCTAAGTTTGTAATGGGCGATGGTAGCTTGAGCGAGAACTTTGAGCAGTGTCTATTGGGGCTAGAAGCCGGCACGCAAAAGTCGATTGATTTAAAAGCGGAAGATGCGTTTGGTTTGCCTAACCCAGATAATGTTCATCACATGGATCGCGCACGTTTTGCTGGCGATACTGAGATTGAAGTCGGCACTATCATGGCTTTTTCAGGTCGTGATGGTATGGAAATCCCAGGCATCATAACCGACATTGCTGGCGACTCTGTTACGGTGGACTTTAACCATCCACTAGCAGGCCAAGACGTGACGTTTGACGTTAACATCTTAGCGGTAGAATAGACGGCGATTCATCTTTGCCAACAATTCGAAGCTTCACTGTCTTTGCGCTTCCCTGTAGAATGCCCGCTTCGCTAAACGCGAACTGTAGAATGATCTTGGTCGCGCTGTAAGCGATTCGCAATAAAAGAACTGAGCAATAAAATGAAAATAATGTTAGCTAACCCGCGTGGTTTTTGTGCTGGTGTTGATCGAGCGATCAGTATCGTAGAACGCGCACTGGAATTGTATCAACCTCCGATTTATGTTCGCCATGAAGTGGTGCATAACCGTTTTGTTGTTGAAGGTTTGAAGCAGCGCGGTGCGATTTTCGTGGAAGAGCTTCATGAAGTACCAGACGATAACATTGTTATCTTTTCTGCTCACGGCGTGTCTCAAGCGGTTCGTAAAGAAGCGAAAGAGCGCGACCTAACGGTTTTTGATGCGACTTGTCCTCTGGTAACCAAAGTTCATATGGAAGTGGCTCGTGCGAGCCGTAAAAATATGGAAGTGGTTTTGATTGGTCATGCTGGTCACCCTGAAGTTGAAGGCACTATGGGGCAGTATGCGAGTGATGCCGGTGGCATGTACTTGGTTGAGAAGCCAGAAGATGTCGAGAAGCTGGTGGTGAAAGATCCAAGTAATCTTCACTACGTAAGCCAAACGACATTGTCGGTTGATGAGACTGCAGATGTGATCGAAGAGCTACGCCGCGTGTTCCCTGAAATCCAAGGTCCGCGCAAAGACGATATCTGTTACGCGACTCAAAACCGCCAAGATGCGGTTCGTGATATGGCGAACGATGTTGATGTGGTGATTGTTGTTGGTTCTAAGAACTCTTCAAACTCAACACGTTTGAAAGAGCTTGCTGAGAAGCTAGGTACGCCAGGTTACTTAACGGATTGCCCTGAAGACATTCAACCTGAGTGGGTTGAAGGCAAGAAGAAAGTCGGTGTCACGGCAGGTGCTTCGGCGCCAGAAGAGCTAGTTAATCAAATTCTAGATCGTATCCGCGAGCTAGGGGCTGAAGGTATCGAAGAGATTCAAGGCCGTGAAGAAAATATGTTCTTCGAAGTGCCAAAAGAGCTTCAGATTAAACAAGTTGATTAATCATTGCGTTTGACGAGAGTTTTGAACAAAAAAGCCAACCTTTGCGGTTGGCTTTTTTGATCTTGTTCTATGTGACTGAATAGTAAAGCTAGTGAATACCTAATTGCTCTTTGAGTGTCTTCAAGTAGCGACGGCTGACAGGAACTTCAAAACCTGTAAGAGTGATGATCTCTGCAAGCCCATTTTCTAATAACTTGATCTCTTGGATCGCTTTTATGTTGATCAAATATTGGCGATGGCAACGGATCAGATCGGTCTTTTCTTCTAAGACTTTAAGAGTCAGTTGCGAAGAGGCGGTTTGTGATGCGCTACGAACATGAACACCACTTAGATCCGAATAGGCACACTCGACCGTTTGGCTCGCCATGATCACAATGCGGTTATGGCCGATACAAGGGATCTGCTCAAGATGCGACGGCGCAATAGCATTGATATCTTGTTCTGGCGGCAGTTGGCTCTGCTTAATCACTTTACATAAACGCGACACGCTTTTGTTGAGCCTACATGGTTCAACTGGCTTGAGTAGGTAGTCAAAGGCATTGTCTTCAAAGGCTTGAATCGCATATTGATCATAAGCGGTAACGAACACCACATAGGGCATGTTCTCTGGGTCAAGCATGCTCAGCAGTTCGATACCAGTAATCTGCGGCATTTGAATATCTAAATAGACGACGTCTGGCTTAAGGTGATTGATCTGCTTAAGGCCTTCGATGGCATTGCTGGCTTGACCTATCACATCCACTTTTTCCGTTTCAGTGAGTAGTTCAATTAACTCTTCACGAGCAAACAGCTCATCATCTATGACTAGTGCCTTTAACATCCCATTACCTTAATTCCAATCTGCTGTTAAGTCTCTGTTCCAGTATACGCTGCTATCTAGTATCGCGTGTTATAGCGCCTTTGGAATGATAAAGCTCATGCGCGTAAATTGCTGTGGCTGAGATTCTATTTTTAGAGCTGAGTCTTGTCCAAAGAAATTGGTTAGGCGCTTGTCGACGATCTCCATACCTAAGCCTACATGGTCGCTGCTTGGCTTTTGATAACTGCCTGCGTTGTCTTCTACTGTGATGCGGTAGTTGCCTTGATGCGGTTCGCTATAGATCTTTACTTTACCGCCCTCAAGAAGGTTAGAGATGCCGTGCTTGATGGCGTTCTCAACCAGAGGCTGAAGGGTAAAGCTTGGCAGTTCTACCTCGTAAAGCAAAGGATCGATATCCCACTCAATCTCCAAGCGATCAGTAAAGCGTGCCTTCTCAATCGTTAGGTAGGCATTCACGTGCGCCAACTCATCTTTCAGCTTAACGGTGTTGATGTTCTGTTTGAGGTTACTTCTAAAGAAGTGTGATAAATGCTGAATCAGCTCTCGCGCTTTGTCTGGTTCGCGTCTAGTGACGGCACTGATGGTATTAAGGGCATTGAACAAGAAGTGCGGGTTAACCTGAGCGTGTAGCAACTTGATTTCAGCCTGCGTCAACAGCGTTTGTTGCTGCTGGTAGTTGCTAAACAGAATTTGGCTCGATAGCAGCTGAGCAATACCTTCCCCCATCGACATATTGATGGTCGAAAACAGCTTTAACTTTGGCTCGTAGAGTTTGATTGTCCCAACAACTTCGTTACCGGCACGCAGTGGAATAATCAATGCTGAACCCAGCTTACAGTCTGCAGAGAGAGAACACTGATATGGATTTTCTTTGCCATCCAAGTAGATGATGTCGTTCTTCTCCATCGCTGTTAGCGTACTCTGAGAAGAGATTGGAGTATTAGGGATATGGTGTTCATCGCCAATGCCGACAAACGCGAGAATTTTTTCTCGGTCGGTGATCGCGACTGCGCCAACATTGGTCTCTTCATAAATGATGCGAACAATCTTTTGTGCGTTGTCGGAGTTAAAGCCACCGTGAAGGATGCCCACCGAGCGCTCGGCAATGGTTAGAGCTCGACGAGAAAAGGTTGCGGAGTACTTTTCAAAGATGGTTTTTCTATCTTGGATGATGCTCATAAACAAAGCTGCACCGACCGAGTTAGCGATGATCATTGGCGCAGCAATATCGGAAACCAGTGCGTAGGCTTGGGCGAATGGTTTAGCGACCGCTAATAGGATCAGCATTTGAATGATTTCAGCGAACAGGGTGACAGAAAAGACCACCATAGGGTTAAACAACTGGCTCGCTTTGTTCTTGCGTACTAGATAGACATGCAGCAAACCACCAATTAAACCCTCAGCTGTGGTCGATATCGCGCATGCTAGATCTGTGAATCCGCCTAGGGTGTAGCGATGGATGCCGCCTGTTAAGCCGACTGCAAAGCCGACCACCGGCCCGCCAAACAGACCACCCATGACGGCTCCCATGGCTCGCGTGTTAGCAATGGCATCGTTGATCTGCAAGCCGAAGTAGGTGCCCATGATACAGAACAGTGAGAATAGGATATAACAACTCACTTTATGACTGAGTCGTGAAGAGATACTCAGTAATGGCAATATCAGCGGCGTCTTACTGATCATATAAGCCAGTACCAAATAGACACAGGTTTGTTGAAGTAGCGAGAGAATCAGTTCCATATATCCACTATTAAAAAGTTCTGCATAGGTAAAGGCTGATCGCGGTAAGCTTGAAACACCAGCCAATATCACATGGGTTATGGGTATAGTGTAAAGGGCATTTACCGAGTAACGCAAAGCCCATCACTAGGATGGGCTTTGTTGAGTTTCCAACCTTAATTCAAGGTGGAGCAAGCGAAGGGGATAACACCCGATAAGCTAGGCTGTTTTAGTCACGCCTTTAGCTTCTTTCTCTTCATCAGCAAGGTCGGTTTCGCCTTTGCCTTTTGAAATCTTGATTACGTAAGCCGCAACACCTAGGGCACTAATCACACCGACGATAGTCGAGATTTGCATTGGTAGGCCGAAACCAAGCTGGCTGTTGTTCAGGATGAATGTGATACACACAGACGTCATGAAGATTGCTGGAACCGTTGTTACCCAGTGTAGTTTGTTGTGACGTAATAGGTAAGCAGAAGCTGTCCACAGCATCATTACCGCTGTTGATTGGTTAGCGAAGCCGAAGTAACGCCAGATGATACCGAAATCAACTTGAGTCAGAATGCCACCGATAACGAATAGCGGTAGAGCCATTAGTAGACGGTTACGTAGTGTCTTCTGTTCCATGTTGAAGTATTCAGCAAGGATTAGACGGCTTGAACGGAACGCAGTGTCACCAGAAGTGATTGGTAGGATAACCACGCCAAGGAAAGCAAGGATACCGCCAAATACACCCAGTAGGCCAAATGAAGCGCTGTAAACTACGTTACCTGGACCGCCGTTTGCTACTGCTTCAGATAGAGACTCAACAGAGCCGAAGAACGATAGTGCAAGTGCACACCAGATAAGAGCGATGATGCCTTCACCAATCATTGCACCATAGAATACGAAGCGACCGTTCTTCTCGTTTTCCATACAACGCGCCATTAGAGGAGACTGAGTTGCGTGGAAGCCAGAGATAGCACCACAAGCGATAGTGATGAATAGAGCAGGCCAAAGTGGTAGGTCGTTAGGGTTCATGTTAGTGAACATGTCGCTGATCTCAAAGCCACCCATGATTTGGTGTTCGTCGGAGAAGCCAATCGCAGTGATTAGGCCAACAGACATGAAGATAAGCAGTGCGCCGAACAGTGGGTAGAAGCGACCAATGATTTTATCGACAGGGACAATCGTTGCGATGATGTAGTAAGCGAAGATAACCACAACCATAGTTGTTGCTGACATCGCGAAATCAGTTTGGTCGTTCACTAGGTTAGTAATCATGCCTGCTGGAGCTGATACGAATACCACACCAACGAGAAGCAGTAGAACAATGGCAAAGATATTCATAAAGTGTTTTGCGCCATTGCCTAGGTAACGTCCTGTGATGGTTGGAACCGAAGCGCCACCATTACGGATAGATAACATACCTGAGAAGTAGTCGTGTACTGCACCTGCGAAGATACAACCTAGCACGATCCAAAGCATGGCTGCCGGACCGTAAAGGGCACCCATAATAGGACCAAAGATTGGGCCAACACCTGCGATGTTAAGCAGTTGAACCAGGTAAACTTTTGGTGTCGACATTGGAACGTAATCCACACCATCTTGCTTTGTATGAGCTGGGGTTTGGCGTTTTTCGTTTATGCCGAATACTTTCTCGATGAAAGCACCATAAAGAAAGTAACCGCCGATGAGTGCCGCAACACAGGTTAGAAACCACATCATAATTTGTTATCCCTGAATGTATTAATTAAGTCAGGGTGGATAATAAGCGAGCGGTTGACGAGAAGCTTGTGCTTAAGCCGTTAGTGGTCGTATAGCGATTTAAGTGGCGCTGTGGTTGATTGAGTGGTTTTCAGATTTGTTGAGCGGTTGGGGGACAGGTTAAATGGTTTTGTCTCGCACTAAGCGGTGACTTGGGGGAAGCAGTGGACATTTTAGTGGGTTAAGCGGAGAATCTAGGTACGTCAGCTAGCGATAGCACCTAATGAATAATAAGAAGATAAGGGATTCAAATGAAGAAAATAACCGCAGCCTTGCTATTGGCTCTAGGTATGACAGGCTGTGCATCAAACGTGCAAGACTTAGCGGCAGAAGGTGATTGGAAAGAGATCGGTTATCGTGATGGTGTTAAAGGTAACTCACAGCGTTCTTATTCAGAGATGACTAAGCTAGGGGCAGTCGATCAAGCAGCCTACAGCGAAGGTTACTATCAAGGTGTGACCGAATACTGTAATCCGAACCACGCATATCAAATTGGCTTGTCTGGTCAGTTCTATGAAGGTGTTTGTTCGGGTACTGAAGATGCGCAGCGTTTTCGCATGGAGTGGCAACGAGGCTGGGACGAGTTTTCAAACGACCACTAATCTGCTGAAAAGCAAATCAGGCTGTTGGCAGATAGAGCATGAAAAAAGCACCGATTCGTCGGTGCTTTTTGTATTGAGCGTGTGTTGAGTTACTCAGCTGGCTGCGACCTTGTCGAGTTTAGCTGGACTGGTTGTGCTCAACAGCTTTACGAAGAAACCCATCTTGGTTTTTAAGCTGCTGCTCTGCGGCTTCAAGATCTAGCCCTGTGAGTATCATCAAGATCGCCAGTTTCACGTCGTAACTGGTCTTTTCAAGCGTTTCTCTTGCTACTGCTTTGTCGCAATCTGTCGCTTGCATAACAATACGGGCGGCGCGCGCCACCAGCTTCTCATTGGTCGCTTTCACATCCACCATCAGATTTTGATAGCTTTTACCAATGCGGATCATACTGGCAGTGGTCAGCATGTTGAGTACTAGCTTTTGAGCAGTGCCTGATTTGAGACGAGTGGAGCCCGTGAGCGCCTCAGGCCCAACCACAGGGCTAATAGGAATCTTAGCTAATTGAGCAATAGGTGAATCTGGATTGCAAGAGAGTGATACCGTGGTTGCTCCAATCTCATTAGCGTATTTGAGAGCACCAATTACATATGGAGTACGACCGCTTGCAGCAATGCCGACAACGACATCTTTAGCATTAAAGTGAATGGCTTTAAGGTCTTCAACACCAAGTGTGAGCGAATCTTCTGCTCCCTCTTTCGCTTTTAGTATTGCCTCTGGCCCACCTGCAATCAGGCCTATTACTAACTGATCGGACACACCGAATGTAGGTGGACATTCTGAGGCGTCGAGAACACCGAGTCGGCCACTAGTGCCAGCGCCCATGTAGATCAGGCGACCACCATTACGAAAGGCGTCCGCGATATGGTCAACCGCGTTGGCTATCTGAGGTAGCTCACTCTCGATAGCGAGTGGCACCTGTTTGTCTTGTTGGTTGATCTTCTCCACCACTTCCAGAGAGGAGAGCAGATCAATGTCCATGGTTTCAGGGTTTCTTCCCTCAGAGACTAAGTGTGATAGTGCTGAAATAAGAGCATCGTTACTCATAAGTATCCTTAAATTTAATCTCTAGTGATGGTCATGCTCGGTAGAGCACACCCAAAGAAGCGCTTTTTGAAGCTCCTGTTACCTCAGGAAGGTTACTCGGTAGCTTGTGTACATAACGTTGAGCCAGCCATGCAAATGCCATGGCTTCCATGTAGTCGGCATCGACCCCTTTCGCTGACGTGGAGCTTACTTGCCAATCTGGTAACAGCGCAGCAAGGCGCTCCATCAGAAGCGGGTTTCTTACGCCGCCGCCACACACGTACAAGGCAGGGGATGAGCCAGATTGATATTTCACGACTTCATTTACTATGGTGATGGCGCTGTATTCACACAAGGTACGCTGTACATCGGACTCCGGTATTAATGGCAGTGTCTTTAACTTGCTTTCTAGCCAAGGCAGATTAAACAACTCTCGCCCAGTACTCTTTGGTGGTTGCTCGGTAAGATAGCCTTCTTCAAGCAGTAAACTCAGTAGTGCGGAGCTTACTTGACCACTGCGAGCAAACGCACCATCTTGGTCATACTTTTTCCCGCAGTGCTTGCTCACCCAAGCATCCATCAACATGTTGCCCGGCCCCGTGTCATAACCCAGTGTCGGTTGGTCTGGCTGCAGCACCGAAATATTAGCAATACCACCAATGTTTAGTACCACAACACTGCTCTGCTTGGCTTCAAAAATGGTGCGATGAAATGCGGGTACCAAAGGTGCGCCTTGTCCTCCTAACGCCATGTCTTTGCGACGAAAATCAGCGACCACGTCAATATTGGTTTTAGTGGCAATGATATTGGCATCACCTAACTGCATAGTAAATGGGTGATTCCCACTAGGCTGGTGGAAAACGGTTTGGCCATGATTACCAATCGCCGTGATTTGAGAGGCGCAGATATTGTGCTTGGATAGAAGTTCTAGAACCGCATCAGCAAATAGATGGCCAAGCTGGTGGTCGAGCTCACCTATCGCGATCAGGTTGGTTTGTTGGCCGATACACACATCGAGTAAGTGCTTTTTTGTCTCTTCAGGCATAGGGAACTCGTCGTGGGCAATCAGCTCGATGTGTTGGTTGTCGATACTGACCAAAGCAGTGTCGATACCGTCCATACTGGTTCCAGACATAACCCCGATGTATAGCTCTTTATGATCCATTCCTAAACTCTTCTGACCGTGAATTAAAAACATTGTAATGCAATTTCAAACGGAATAACCTCGTGAAGATTATCAATTTTGGCTTAGTAAGGGATAAATATGGGACCGTTGTGGGTAGATGTTGAAGGCTACGAACTCACTACCGAAGATAGAGAGATTCTTGAGCATCCAACCGTGGGTGGATTGATCTTTTTTGCTCGTAACTATCATGACAGCAAGCAACTGGCGGCATTAACCAAAGAGATCCGTAAGGCGGCTAAACGACCGATTCTTATTGGTGTCGACCAAGAGGGCGGTCGCGTGCAGCGCTTTCGTGATGGCTTCTCAATTATTCCTGCTGCGCAAGAGTTTGCTAAACACAACAACGGTGAACAGCTGGCCGAACAAGCGGGTTGGCTGATGGCTGCAGAGTTGGTCGCTCATGATATCGATTTGAGCTTCGCGCCGGTATTGGACAAAGGTCATCAATGCAAAGCAATTGGCAATCGAGCCTTTGGTGAGGACATCGATACTATTGTTCGTCACAGTAGTGCCTTTATCCGTGGCATGAAGAGTGTGGGAATGGCGACGACGGGTAAACACTTCCCAGGCCATGGGGGTGTCATTGCCGATTCTCACCTAGAGACGCCATATGACCCAAGAGAAGATATCTTTGAAACCGACATGGCGATTTTCAAGGCTCAAATTGAGGCGGGTATTTTGGATGCAATGATGCCTGCGCATGTGGTTTTTTCTCACTATGATGACAAGCCTGCTAGCGGCTCACGCTATTGGCTACAAGAGGTATTGAGAAAACAGCTTGGATTTAAAGGGCTGGTTTTTTCAGATGATTTGACGATGGAAGGTGCTGCGATCATGGGCGGTCCTGCACAAAGAGCGCAAGCCGCATTAGATGCTGGATGCAACATGGTGTTGATGTGTAATAAACGAGATGCACAAATTGAGGCTTTAGATAACCTAGAGATACAAAGTGTTCCTCTAGCACACTCTTTATTGAAAAAGCACACCTTTGATCTCCCAACGCTACAGTCAGATACTCGATGGAAAGAGGCTTCTGAGCAGATGAAGCGTGTTTTAGATAATGGGTGATAAATAGACACTTTTTAAGTTTTGCTAAGGCGATATGAGAAATATCGCCTTTTTTGTATCTACAAAGACTGATTTCTAACTCTTTTCTGATTTTCTTAATATAAAGTTTGTGTGTAAATTTATTTTTACATCAAATGTTTTTTATTATTTACACTTGCAATCGTTTCTATAGCTGTTATTTTAGTTTTCAAAGATTGTTAGCCCATGCGGAACATTTGGGTGTAAAGAAAAGAATACAGGTTGAGTTATGCAGAAAAGTGAATTAAGCAATGTCAATATCATCGACGAACAGGTACTGATTACTCCAGATGAGTTAAAAGCCAAATTACCTCTGAGTGATAATGCTCGTCGTTTTATTCAAGAGTCTCGTCAAACTATCGCCAACATCATCCACAAGAAAGATCACCGTATGCTAGTGGTTTGTGGTCCTTGTTCGATTCATGACGTTGAAGCTGCAAAAGAGTACGCAAAACGCCTAAAAGCACTTTCTGAAGAACTCAGTGACCAACTGTACATCGTAATGCGCGTGTACTTCGAAAAACCACGTACAACGGTTGGTTGGAAAGGTCTAATCAATGACCCACATCTAGACGGCACATTTGATATCGAGCATGGTCTTCACGTAGGTCGTGAGCTGTTGGTTGAGCTGGCTGAGATGGAAATCCCACTGGCGACTGAGGCACTTGATCCTATCAGCCCACAATACCTAGCAGACACGTTTAGTTGGGCGGCGATCGGTGCTCGTACTACCGAATCTCAAACTCACCGTGAGATGGCAAGTGGTCTATCGATGCCAATCGGCTTTAAAAACGGCACTGATGGCAACCTAGGCACTGCGATTAACGCGATGCAAGCGGCTTCTTCAAGCCACCGTTTCATGGGTATCAGCCGCGAAGGTCAAGTTGCGCTACTGACAACTCAAGGCAACCCGAATGGTCATGTAATCCTACGTGGTGGTAAGCAGACCAACTACGATTCAGTTTCAGTACATGAATGTGAAGAAGAACTATCGAAAGCGGGTCTAGAGGCAGCGCTGATGGTTGATTGTAGCCATGCTAACTCGCGCAAAGACTTCCGCCGCCAACCGTTGGTTGCAGAAGATGTCATTCACCAAATTCGTGAAGGCAACAAGTCAATTATTGGCTTGATGATTGAAAGCCACCTTAACGAGGGTAACCAATCTTCTGACATTCCTCTCGATCAGATGAAATACGGCGTTTCAATTACCGACGCGTGTATCAATTGGGATTCAACTGAGGCACTATTGAAGCGTGCACACACGGAACTAGTCCCATTCTTGGAAAATCGTCTAAAAGGCTAGTGCTGGCACAAATCGAGGCTTAAGGATTAGAAAGGAAGAAGAATGGCCGTTGAACTGAACGAATTACGCGACCAAATTGACGTTGTCGATAAACAGATGTTAGAGCTTCTTGCCCAGCGCTTAGCACTGGTTGAGAAAGTAGGTGAGGTGAAAAGCGAGCACGGTCTGCCGATTTATGTGCCTGAGCGTGAGGCTGCGATGCTTGCGTCTCGCCGCGCTGAGGCTGAAAAACTAGGTGTGCCGCCACAGCTTATTGAAGACATTCTGCGTCGTACCATGCGTGAGTCATACGCGAGTGAAAAGGATTCGGGCTTTAAGTGTCTGAACCCAGAGCTGCGTTCAGTTGTTGTTATCGGTGGTCATGGTCAACTTGGTGGTCTGTTCGGACGTATGTTCAAGCTATCTGGCTACGATGTAAAAGTACTGGGTAGCAAGGATTGGGACAAGGCTGATGAGTTACTGAACGACGCTGGCCTTGTGGTGGTTACTGTTCCAATCCATCTGACAGAAGGTGTGATTGATAAGCTGAACAATCTGCCAAGCGACTGTATTTTATGTGACTTAACGTCAATCAAGTCGAAACCGTTACAGCGCATGCTGGCCGTTCACCAAGGTCCTGTTGTTGGTCTACACCCAATGTTTGGTCCGGATGTACCAAGCCTTGCGAAGCAGGTAATTGTTTACAGTGATGGTCGTGGTCAAGAGAGTTACCAATGGCTACTAGAGCAACTTGGTATCTGGGGTGCAAGCCTATGTAATATGGATGCGCAAGAGCACGATCACGGCATGACGCTTATCCAAGCGCTGCGCCACTTCACTTCATTTGCTTACGGCCTACACCTAAGCAAAGAGAATCCCAACATTGATCGCCTGCTGCAGCTAAGTTCGCCTATCTACCGCCTTGAAATTGCGATGGTCGGCCGTCTATTTGCACAAGACCCGAATTTGTACGGCGATATTATTCTCTCTTCTGACGAGAACATTGCGATGATTCGCCGCTTCCACCACTGTTTCGGTGAAGCTCTGAAGATTCTGGAAGGCAAAGATAAGGCTCAATTTGTTGAAAGCTTTAACGAAGTGAGCGAGTGGTTTGGCGAGTACTCTCAGCAGTTCTTACAAGAGAGCCAAAGCCTTCTTAAGCAAGCCCATGATTCGATTCATCGCGGTTAACCTGGACTACTGTAAGCTCAACTATATTGAGTGACTGAACAGATAAAAAAAGAGCCACCTAATATAGGTGGCTCTTTTTTTATCTAACTATCATGAGGTTAAAAGCTTTTGGCCTGTGGTAGGTAAAAAGATCATCATAGGTCAAAAGCTATCAAGCATTAGTTTGTTGCTAGTGTTGGCTTTGCTTTGGTCTCATCACTCGATACGGTTTCAATCGACGAGTTGATGTAAGGCACATTAGTCAGATTGATTTGCAGACGCACCACGTTATCGATCAGCTGAACCAGTGGTCCCCACTTAACCTTCTTCTCTTTCTCAAACACGTAATTGAAGTTTTCTGGTGTCCAGTCCATCAAGTATTGTGGATTCAAAGAGCGGCCAAGAAAGCGTACTTCGTAGTGTAAATGTGGCCCCGTAGAGTTTCCTGAGTTGCCACAGCTAGCAATAACATCACCTTTACTCACGAACTGCCCGCTACGCACCTTAAACTTCTGTAGGTGAGCGTAAGAGCTCATGAAGCCAAAAGAGTGGCGCATAGTTAGGAAGTTACCAAAGCCTTTCTTACTTGGGCGCACCGTTTCAATCACGCCGTCAGCTGGAGCAAGAATATCTTCACCACGCTTACACGTAAGGTCAATACCTGTGTGGGTATGACGTTTGCCTGTGATTGGGTTGATGCGGCTTCCGTAAGATGAGGAGATACGCTGATAGGCCATTGGGCTGTCATTCGGGATCAAACGGAACATGGTTGCACGTACCGCCGAATCGATGGCTGCTGCGTCAATTCGCTCTTCAAGAGAAGTCTCATCGTTAACAAGCTCTTCATCCGCAAGGCCAAGTACCGATTCAACATCGAATACACGCTTACCAAGCAGCTGAATAGTGCCTTCTTTTTCGGTCAAGGTTTGTGCTAACGAGTGATTGGTTTCAATCTGTTCATCGTACATAAACTCCATATTGTCTTTCTCGACAATCAAAGTTTCGATCAGCTTCTGAGCATCTTGCGCTTGCACTGAGGCATGCTGCTCCGAGGCGGACAGCTTCTGCTGACCATCGTAGTGTAGGTAGATGGCACCGCCAACTAAAAGAGGGACGGATAGTATTGCAGAGGTACAAAAGAGTACGGCTTTACGGCCGAAGTAAAATGTCTGCTCCCCTTGGCTCGAAGGAACAGTAATCGAAATTTTCTGAGACATGATGACGTATTAAATAAAAATAATTCGAAGAGCGTGCTTTTATTCTGCTGACTCTTCGCCTAAATCTGTTAGATGTTCTATTTCTCGATAAAGTAACTCATCATCACCAACGTTAAGTTCCACAAGGCGCTTAAGGTGGCTGATACTATCAATATCTAAATGCTCTATGCGCAAACGCACTGAGGTATTGATGGTAGAGACAATAGAGGCTTCTAATTGAATGTCGATATCACTGTCTGTTAATTGAAAGCTAATTTGAACAGGCAAGTGATGGTTTAATTGATGGTGGTTTTCACAATTTATCAATAAGCCTTGCAGTGACAAGTCTTGTATCGTGCCATCAACCACTAAGGTATCTTGGGTTAATTTGGTAGCGACTTGATAAACAATCCTTGAAAATCGACGCCTTTCTATCATAGAGACTTCCTCATCTACTGGTTTGGAATGTCGTATCATATAAGGCCGCTAATTTAGCGGCCTTAGAGTAAATTACAAGCGAAACTTACTTAGTTACACGCTTGTACTTGATACGGTGTGGTTCAGCTGCTTCAGGACCAAGTGTCTTCTTCAGCCATTCCATGTACTCATTGTAGTTACCTTCGTAGAAGTTAACTTGACCTTCATCACGATAGTCAATGATATGCGTAGCGATACGGTCTAAGAACCAACGGTCGTGCGAGATAACCATTGCACAGCCAGGGAATTCTAGTAGTGCTTCTTCTAGTGCACGTAGTGTTTCAACGTCAAGGTCGTTGGTTGGCTCATCGAGTAGCAGTACGTTGCCGCCAGTTTTAAGTAGCTTAGCAAGGTGAACACGGTTACGTTCACCACCAGAAAGCTCACCGATGATCTTCTGTTGGTCTGAACCTTTGAAGTTGAAGCGAGAACAGTATGCACGAGCAGGGATTTCGAAGTTGTTGATCTTAATGATATCAGCACCTTCAGAGATCTCTTGGAATACTGTCTTCGTGTCATCCATGCTGTCACGGAATTGGTCAACTGACGCCAGCTTCACTGTTTCACCAAGCTCAACAGTACCTGAGTCAGGTTGTTCAGTGCCGCTTAGCATCTTGAATAGTGTTGATTTACCTGCGCCGTTAGCACCGATGATACCCACGATAGCACCCTTAGGCATGCTGAATGATAGGTCGTCGATAAGAACACGGCCGTCAAAAGACTTGGTTAGGTTCTTCACATCGATAACTTTATCACCTAGACGCTCACCTGGCGGGATGAATAGTTCGTTGGTTTCGTTACGCTTCTGACGGTCGCCGCTTTGCAGTTCTTCAAAGCGAGCCATACGCGCTTTAGATTTAGACTGACGACCTTTCGGGTTTTGACGAACCCACTCAAGTTCTTTCTCGATAGTCTTCTGGCGAGCTTTCTCTTGAGACGCTTCTTGTTGTAGACGCGCATCTTTTTGCTCTAGCCAAGAGGTGTAGTTACCTTCCCATGGAATACCTTCACCACGGTCAAGTTCTAGGATCCAGCCAGCTGCGTTATCTAGGAAGTAACGGTCGTGGGTGATTGCCACAACAGTACCGTTGTAATCGACTAGGAAGCGCTCAAGCCATGCTACAGATTCAGCATCCAGGTGGTTGGTTGGTTCGTCTAGTAGAAGCATGTCTGGCTTCTCTAGAAGTAGGCGACAGATCGCCACACGACGACGTTCACCACCTGATAGGTGTTCGATTTTCGCATCCCACTCAGGTAGACGAAGCGCATCGGCTGCACGCTCTAGTGCGTTTTCTAGGTTGTGGCCGTCTTTAGCTTGGATAAGAGATTCAAGTTCACCTTGCTCTTTTGCTAGTGCGTCGAAGTCTGCGTCTGGTTCTGCGTACGCTGCGTATACTTCGTCTAGGCGCTTCATTGCACCAGCAACGTCTGAAACCGCTTCTTCAACGATTTCACGAACTGTTTTAGATTCGTCTAGAACAGGTTCTTGAGGTAGGTAACCTACGTTTAGACCAGGCTGTGGACGAGCTTCACCATCGATGTCTGTATCAATACCGGCCATGATACGTAGCAGTGTTGATTTACCTGCACCATTCAGACCTAAAACACCAATTTTGGCACCAGGGAAAAAGCTTAGAGAGATGTCTTTCAGAATTTGACGCTTTGGTGGCACAATTTTGCTCACTCGCGACATGGTATATACGTATTCAGCCATTGCCGATCGTTCCTACTTATTGTTCAAAATAAACGATTATTTTATACCAATCTGTCCAAAGATGTTACTCCCCGAGAGGAAAAGGCTTTTCAGGGATAAATCTTGGCTTTTAATTGTCAAAATTCTCACTAAAAGCAGATTTCAAACGCTTTTGAGGTGAAGTGTTAAACTTTAATAATATTTACACTCAAACTCTTTACATTTGATGTGATGTAGGGCGTAAATAGCCTTCACGTATTCAAACACGCACTAAGGAAAGAGCGAATGTTTTTCCGACTTTTCAATAGAAAAATTGCTGTTGCTGCATCAGTGATTTTGCCTTCTATTCTATTGGCTCCTGAAGCTTTGGCGAGCCGAGCTTCTGAGCTAGAAATGCAGCGTGATACTTACGATCAAGCTCAAGATATTTTAGATAAGCGTGACCTTAAGGCTTACGCCAAGTTGCGCACCAAAATTCAAACGTATCCGTTAACGCCATACACGGATTATCGAGCGTTTCTGATTGATTTGGGACAGCGAACTCCGCAAGAGGTCGAAGCCTTTATCGACGACAATCGTGCGCTTCCGTTTTCTAGTCGGATTCGAGCCCCTTACTTGGCTTCGTTAGAGTCTCAGGAAAAGTGGTCAACGATTCTTGAATTTCAAACGCAAGAGCCTGTAGGTGAAAAGTACCAATGTATCTATTACCGAGCCCATTATGAGCAAGGCAATAATGATTTGGCTTATAAGGGGGCAAAACAGCTTTGGCTTAGCGGGAAGGGGATCGACGATAGTTGTGACCCACTGTTTTCAGCGTGGGATGAAGCTGGCCTGCGCAGCGATGAGCTGATTCTTGAAAGGTTGTTGCTGGCTTTTGAGCAGCGCAACGGCAAGCTAATGAATTATCTTTTAAAGCAGTTTGATAGCGACAAGGCAGCCAAGCAAGGCAAAGAGATGAAAGCCCTTTTTAGCAAGCCAGAGAGCGTGGCGGACTTTGCTAAAAAACACAAGGTGAACGAGTTCTATCAAAAGCAGACTGAGCTAGGTTTCCAGAAACTGGCACGCAAAGATGCTAAAGCGGCACAGAAGGCCTTTGATAAAGTCATTGATGGCCAGAAGTTCTCAAAAGAGCAAGCTCAGCAGTTGGCTGATTATCTTGCGTTTCGCCTAATCAATACTGACTCTGAAGAGATGATGGCTTGGCGAGATCAAGCAATAGAAACTTCTTCCAAACAGGTACTGATCGAGCGACGTGCTCGCCTTGCTATCCAACACGCAGATTGGACTGGTTTGCAACACTGGATTAGCAAGCTCGATGATAACCACCAAAATTCGATTCGTTGGCAGTACTGGCGTGGGCGCGCCGAGCTAGCTACTGGTCAAGAAGCAGAAGGAACGCAACGACTCACCGATATTCTTGGTCAGCGTAACTTCTACAGCGTGGCCGCGGCAAAACAGCTGAATAAACCTGTACACTACGAAACGTCGTCATTGACGTACAACGCGAAAGTTGTGAAGCCATTTGATACCGCTTTGGTGCGAATTGATGAGCTGATCACGCGCGATAAAATCGCTGCCGCGAAGAGTGAGTGGCGCTGGTTGTTAGCAAACGCAAACAAAGAGCAGAAGTCGATGCTGGCTGCCTATGCCTCTCGCCAAGGCTGGAACCATCTCACCGTCACTGCGAGTATTTCTGCCAAGATGTGGGATAACTTGGAACTGCGCTTCCCAGTTGCTCATAAATGGTGGTTCAACTTCTACGCTGAGAAGCATGACATTGACCCGGTGACCTTGATGTCGTTAGCGCGTCAAGAGAGTGCATTGGATAGCGAGGCGCAATCTCCAGTGGGCGCTCGCGGGATAATGCAGATTATGCCAGCAACGGCTAAGTACACGGCTAAAAAGTACAAGCTTAAGTATCAAGGGCGCGATGATTTGTATAATGTTGGCAAGAATATCGAGATTGGTAGTCATTACCTTGATGGCTTGCTGAATCAATACGACAACAATCGTATCTTTGCTCTTGCGGCTTACAATGCGGGCCCTCATCGAGTGAAGCAGTGGCGTTCTCGTAGTGAAGGTAAACTGGATGTGTTTGCTTTTATCGAGATGATTCCGTTCAAGGAGACGCGCGGTTATGTACAAAATATCTTGATGTTTGAAACCTACTACCGAGATATTTTGGGTGAGCAAGGGCAGTTCTTGGCTGCTCATGAGCGTGACGCAAAGTATTAACCACTAAGCCAAAATCAGTTGGAGTTCTTTTTTAAATTGGATTCACTATAGGGTTTCGGTATACATTAAAAGGCAGTCGCAGCGCGTCTGCCTTTGTTTAAATAGAATGACAACAAGAGATAAGTGTAGGGATATGGCATCACAACCAGAGTACAGCAATTGGCAAGAGTTGATGGATTTAGTAAAGATTGCCGCTGAAAACGAACAGCATGAACTCTTACTGACCATGATGATGACCCCTGATGAGCGTGAAGCTTTGGTTGCTCGAGTGAACATCCTTTGTGAATTAATGAAGGGCGATCTTTCGCAGCGACAAATCAGCCAGATGTTAGGTGTTGGTGTTGCTACCATCACTCGCGGTTCGAATGAACTTAAAGCTAAGTCGGAACAAGAGAAGCAAGAGATTGCTCAGTTGTTGCTGAAGTAATGATATTTATCCGTCAGCACAACCTAAAAAACGCTAGCCTCGGCTAGCGTTTTTACTTTCTACAATTTGGCTATTCACACTACCAGTTTAGCTTTAATGGTTTGGGAAGTGTTCTGGGTTTACAAATGGGATGAGAGCCAAGATCAGTGCTTGGTGGTAAACCGAACTGCGCGTGAGTTGGTTGTGCGTAAGCAGTCCAATAGCGCCACCTTTCTGTTTGATATTGTCAGTACCAAATACTTCATCCATAACATCACCTAGCTCATTGGCATGGGCAAGTTTCTCAATGACTTGAGGTGGCAGCATTAGGCTCGCTGAACGAGATTCTCCTCGTTGGCCGTTAGACTCAATGACCATCCACGCGAAGGTCACATTGTCTTCAATCCCCGCTTCTAAGCCGACATAAAAATCGCTATTTGGGATAGCTTGTGCAGCATTGTGGACTCGGTTGATCGCGCCTTGATAAGTCTCTTGGTTGCTCATGGGCTGGTCAGCAACGCCGCTTGCGACGCTAACGCCCTTGAAGTCAAATTCTTGTTGCGGGAAAGCAGCTTCAAAAGCACTTTTCACCGCGTTGATTTTAGCCGGGTTGAGTGACGCGATAGTGACTGTTTTCATAGTTTTCTTATCTAGGTTCTGTCAATGGTTGTGGTGAGAGTGCCGTATATTGAACTTGATGATGCTTGTACCAAGTTCCTAATTCTTCGAGAGGCATTGGTTTACCAAAATAGTAGCCCTGCAGTAGATCACACTCTGCTTCAAGTAACCACTGGTGCATGGCTTGGGTTTCAATGCCTTCTGCCGTTACTTGTTTACCTTGCGCATGGCACAACTCAATAATAGGTTTTACTATGTTCTGATTGTCCGTTTCAATCAAGGTTTCCAAGAAGCCCTTATCCAGTTTTATTTTCTGAGTTGGGTATTGAACCAACTGAGTTATCGAAGTAAAGCCGGAACCGAAGTCATCGATCGCCAACATATAACCCATTCGAGATAATTCGTTGAGTAGAGGGAACTCTTGAGAACCCGATTCGAATGTTTCTGTGATCTCAAAATCAATGAGGTATGGAGGTATATTGTGCACATCAGCATGACAATCAATAAACTCTGCCAAGTGTGTGCTAGCAATGCCTGCAGAGGATAGATTGATTGATAGCTGCACAGGATGTTCAAACTGGGATTGCAGTTGTTCAAAATCACGAAAAGCGTGCTCAATGACCCATTTGTCGACTTGCTCAAATAACCCGGTTTGCTCAGCAATGGGGATGAACTCATCTGGTGGCACAAAACCAAGCTGCTTTGAATGCCAACGAAGTAGAACCTCAAAGCCTACCACCTTGTTACCCAACGCACTCACATAAGGCATATAGACAAGCTTGAACTCATCATTGTAGTTTTGTTCACGCAATGCTCGTTCGATATTGGCCTGACGTTGTATTACCGCGTCCAAATCACGTGAATAGTAAGCCGACTGATTTTTCCCCGCCCGTTTGGCTTGATACATCGCAGTGTCGGCACTCGATAGTAGTTTCTCTATGTTGATACCGTCATTAGGGTAGGTCGCAACACCAATGCTCACCGTAATCGGAAAACTACCAGAATGAGTGACGAACCCTTGTCGCAAGGGCGTAAGCAGTTGTTCTGAGAAAGAGCGTTCAATATCTCCTGAAACAGCGGGGGCGTTAATGAAAACCACGAACTCATCGCCAGACAGGCGAGCAGGCATGCAGCTGGCGAAATAGCGTGTCTGATACTCGCGACATAGCGCCGTGATTCGCTCTGCAAAAGCGATCAGAATAGAGTCTCCGATTTGATGTCCATACTTGTCATTCACGAACTTAAAATTGTCGAGATCCAGATAGAGAATCCACGTATTGCTGGTGGTATTGGTCTCTGGTAGTGCTCGTTCGACGAATGACTGAAATTGATGACGATTAGCGATTTTAGTTAAAGGATCATTCTCAGCCAGTATTTTTGTTTGCTGGTATGTATCGTCTAGTTCTTGATACATATCGTAAAAACGCTCAGACAGACGACCGATCTCATCATTACTGCTTTGAGGCTCTATGTTCTTCCGTTGGCGTTTTTCAACTTGTTGTAGTTGGCGATCTAAGCGTGCGATCGGGTTGGTCACACTGCGAGATAGCAGCATAAGCAACAGAATAACGGTAACTAAGGCTGATAAAGCAAAAGAGAAACTGATCTCATTCCATATAGAGCGTAACTTGTTGTCGAGCAAAAATTTGGCTGGGTCTACAGTGACATAGAGGCCTGGTGCCAGTTTCACTGACTGAGTTAAATCACTTTCCGGTGCAACAGGAGCGGATGTAAAAAATAGGCTAGTTTGATACTCAAACTCAATTTGCTTTCTCAGTGCATTGAATTTGTCTAGAGAGACCGACACCACCACAAAAAATACGTCGTCAAGTTGGTAGCTAAGTGGTGTCGATATTGTACGTTTATCGAGAAGCTCATAACGCACCAACATCCCTTCACCTTGTGAGTTTTGAGTGTAACTGATGTTGGATGTCGCAGAGGTTTCGAGGTATTTGTCGTTGATAAACTTGATGATTTTAGGATCCATTTCGGCAAATGGATCGCTGCTGTTTTCGGCGTAGTAATTTAGGTTACGGTTGCCGTCTAGTATGGCCAATCCGGTAAAGCTCTCGTTGCCATCTTGCAGCAGTTGAATGGTTTGCTGCAGGTTATCGATAAGCTCAAGCTCACGATAAGGATTATCACCGACCAAGAAGTAGCGTTTAATGATGTCACTTTTGGTTAGAGTGTAAGAGTAGCTATTAAGAAAAGAGCGAGATTGACGAAAGTGCCCAGCCAGCTTTTCCATACTGAGCTGGAGAGCGTTGTCTTCACGCTTAATGAAGCTATTTTTCTGCGTAGTATAAATAATGTAACTCGACGCGGCTGCGCTACACAGAATAACAGGCGTTATGAGAAGTAATATTTTAGTGCTGAGCTTCATGACTTTTCACAACATTATTAATGATTTTAGTTAGTAAGTTTATGTTAATTGGAGTGAGCCTTCTATCAATTGCACTATTGTTATTGATTTCCTGTGAACGGAACAGTGTGTTGCCCTGAGTATAGAACTCAGAAAGCAAAACAAAAACAACAGGCTTCAACGGTTATTTCCATGGTTTCTCAAGCACTTTGTTTTGCGCTATTTATCTAAGAAAAAATCTATGAGACTGATTGCTAGGTCAATCAATCACTTTGTGTAAGCTTCCTATGTTGCTGGATAACGGCATGACTGATTCGATTACGAAGGGTCATTGATGTGTTAATCAACGTCGAGTAGAACTGCGCTTTTTGGAGCAAGCTTTGATCAGGGTAGAGGGCTAAGTGCTGCTTTTCGTAGGGCGGCACATGCTGATGAGCTTGGCTGTTGGTGGTCGGCATTGATAAGTCGAGAGCGTTGAGCGCTGCGATATCTGGACGATGTAGGAAATTTAAGAATCGAGCTGCTAATTCAGGGTTAGGTGCACTATTAAGTACGGCAAGACAGTCAACCCAAAGAATCGTCCCTTCATCGGGAACATGGAAGCCCCATTCATAGTCTGGAGTAAAAGTTTGCAAGGTGGCTTCGTCGCCGCTGTAACCCATTGAAAGGTGGATGTCTTTTGCTCTCGACGGATCTTGCTCTACGTAGGTCAGCAGATATTCATAAGTTTTGACATAAGGGACTTGCGCTACTAGCTCTTGATAAACCTCTTTCAGCACAGATTTATTGGTGGTATGGGCTGATACGCCACGCACAAACAGTGACGGCAGCAACAAGTCAATATAGTCGCTTTGCATCACCAAGTGCCCTTGATGTTCTGGCTTTGGTATCAGGATTTCATTCCAGCTGGTCGGTGGTTCGGGGAAGACATCTTTACGGTAGATAAGACCGATAGTGCCCCAAAAGTAAGGGATGCTATATTCACCACATTGATTGCGCCATAATTCAGGAATGTAAGACTGGTTAGTAATCAGGGGATTATCACTGAGCTTATTGAGTCTATTTTGTCGAGAAAAGTTGCGCGCGGAGACTTCGTCTAGAATCGCAATATCAATGTCATTACGTGTTAGTTGGTTGATGACTCGGTCGCGTTTGGTGTCGCTGTCGAAGTACACCAATTTGATGGTGACACCTGTCTCTTTCTCCCAGAGTTCGATGACGTGATCAGAAAGGTAGTATTGCCAATTGAAGATTGTAAGGATCGGGTTGCTCTTTGCCTGTGTAAAAGATGGCAAAGATAGAATAAGTAAGCCACTCACTAATAAAGACAGAACGCGCATACATCACCTCGTAATGAGGTTATTGTACGGTTTCTATACTAATAAGTCAGTAGTTACTTATTCTATTTTTTAACTAAATACGCATTTTGTTAACAAGCTGATTGTTCACAAACTTACTGTTTGCAAGCTTGGGTTTACAAGCTACGGAAGCTTAACTTGTGTCGCTTTAATATTCTCACTTGGATAACAACCTAGAACCTTCAGGTGGCGCGTAATGGTTGTTAGTTCAGTTATCGCCTGTTGCATGTTGTCTGAGTCTAGATGTGCCTCTAGATCCACATAGAACATCTCTTCCCAAGGGTTCCCCATAATAGGACGTGATTCTAGCTTGGTCATGTTGATACCGTAGCGCTGTAGAATCAGTAGTGTTTCCACTAGAGAGCCAGCTTCTTGCGACGTCGACATGATCAACGTTGTTTTCGCTGGGATCTGAGTTGAAACTTCAACAGGCTTACGTGCTACTACGATGAAGCGAGTATGGTTTTCAGTTTGGTTTGCGATGTTGCCTTGAATTGGCTGAAGGCCATAAAGTTTACCACTTGAAGAGTTGCCTATCGCTGCCACAGTGTCGTCGTCAAGGTCTTTAACCTTCTTCATAGCGTCAGCCGTGCTCGCACAAGACTCTAACGTGACGCCTTTCAAGCGACTTAAGAACTCACTGCACTGCTGATGCGGCTGTGGATGTGAGTAAAGGGTCGTAATGTCTTCTAAACGAATATCGTTTTTGGCGACTAAGCAGTGTTCAATCGGTTGTGAAAGCTCACCCACGATGTAAAGCGTTGTGTGCTGAAGTAGGTCGTATACCTCGTTGATTGAGCCTGAACTGGTATTCTCAATAGGAAGCACACCATAGTCAGCATGACCAGATTCGACCGTCGATGTGACCTCTTTGAAATGGCTGCAGTTGAGCTCGATGAGTTCGGTGTTACGTCGGCTGAAGTATTCACGGCTTGCAAGGTGCGAGTATGAGCCTTTAGCACCAAGGAAAGCAACACGCGCTAGAGGTTTACGACTTTGCGGGTTAGCAAGGTTCTGTAGATAAGACTGCTGAAGGAGTACTGAGTCCTCGATGATGGTGTGAAACAATTTAGTGATGTATTGCGCATCAAGGTCGTACTTTTCTTTTCCATTACCGATCAGCTTAACGAGTAGCTGTTGTTCACGAACGGCATCTCGAACTGGCTTTGATGTCTCTACCTTGCTTTTAGCCACTTCAATGCTGAGTTTGCGACGTTCAGACAGTAGGCTTAGCAGCTGATCATCAAGATCATTTAAGCGAAGGCGAATTTCATCAAGCGAAATGGGTTGGTCAGTCATAAATGTGTCCTTATAAAAAAGCCTCCCTTGAGTGGGAGGCTTTCTGTTCGTTTTTGACTTGTTTTTCTAAAACGACTTAGCCTCCGGTTTACGGAAGGAAAAAGAAGTCAAAAATAAACAGAGTTTGAATATGCATAAAAATGGTTTGTTTTTTGAATGTTTAAACACAATAAGCAAGCGAGCTACCAGCGTCAAGCAAAAAAATAGCGCCGTATTGGCGCTATCTTCGAATCCTTTTATTTCTATTATTCTACTTCAGCTTCTAGCTCTTCAATTTGAGGCTTTTCAGCTCGGCGAGCTTCAGGTTTGTGTCTTAGCTTATTCAGTTGTCGTTCTAATTTTTGTTCTACCTCATTAACGGCAACGTACAGGTCATCGTGGATGGATGAAGCAACAAGCTTGCCTTTTGGTACGGTAATGACCGCTTCAAATTTCTTCTTCTTGTTAGGCTCTTCACTAAAGCTTGCTTGGCAGCCGATGATGTCTACTTGCCATTTTTCTAACTTCTTAAATTTACTTTCTATGTGCTCACGGATTGCAGAGGTGATATCGATATTCTTACCAGTGATGTTCATTTTCATAGAAGTTTTCCTCTGTTGTATCCCTCATGGGTTAACTCCAGATTACGTTTTTAAACGGGAAAAAATGTGATATAGATCGTCTTTTGGTGGGCGTTTTTTAGGATTAAAATCAAATGTGATCTCACGCATAAATTGTTATATTTTTCGAGAAAAATGCTTGTTATCAATAATAAAAAGGATAAATTGAAACCAAGGGTTCGCTAAAAATTACTTCAGTTTTTAGGGAAATCGTACAGCCTTTAAAAGGTGTGCGGTGAATAATTGAACACTGGTTTTTTGTGATTAAGGTCACACCAAGGTTTTCCCTTGATAATCTGCCAAATTGAAAAAGCCGCTTGGGTGTCATCTCAAGCGGCTTTTCGTTTTTACGAGTTAACATTTCGACACCGAATTTACACGCAGGATAGTTCACTTCGTATTATCGGTATCTTTATCTATTTGGGCTTGTTCGCGGCAGTGGGGCCAATTCCGCGTATTGCGCCAATCGCCTCTAGCTGTTTATAGATAACAAAGTAACGATTGATGTTCGTGACATAGGTTACTGGTTCACGGCTAACATATTTTCTCGTCATGATCTCAACGTTGTTAAACCAGACATTCGGGTCGTAGCCATGTTTTTTAGCCAGATAGCGCATTTTACGGATTTTCGCTGGGCCAGCGTTATAGGCCGCTAGAGTAAAGTAGAGCTGATTATCGGGTGAAATATCCGGGTCATCGAAGTAGCGATCTTTAATAAAGCGCATATATTTCACGCCTGCATGGATATTATTGTCGACCTTATGAATGTTCTTGATGTTAACGTTTTTGTCTCTCGCGGTACTAGGCAGTACTTGCATCACGCCAATTGCGCCTTTGTGAGAGACACGGCTTTGATCAAGCCCAGATTCTTGAAATCCTTGTGCGGACATCATCAATGGGTCGAACTCATAGCGACTTGAGTATTTTTCAAATACGCCCGATAGCTTGGCTACGCGGTCAACCTTGTTTGGATTCATTGCTCGGCTTAACCAGCGCGTATTGTCGATGTATTTTTGATAGATTACGTTCCCCAATAAGGTTCCACTGCGGGCTTGGCGGACATATTTGTTGAGCTCCCTTTTAAGAATTGGGCTCTCTTTACGCAGTGCCCAAGCTATCTGGCTGTTTTCACGCAGCGGCAGGTCATGATGGACTTGTATGTTGTCCATTACGTTAGTCCACAATTTGGCTTTGTGGCTATCGAGTATCGTTGCTTGAATATAGCCTTGGTTGACCATTTCGATCAGCTCATAATCTTGCAGTGTCTCTTCGATAAAATGCACATACAGTGGTGGGAGATTCATCTCGTCCAACTCTTTATTCACGCGTTGAACGCTTTCAAAGTAACTTGAACTTGCCCTAATCCACACTTCTTTTCCGCTTAATTGAGATAGCTCTTTAAGGGGAGTTTCGCTGTTGCCAGTGATCACTAACTCTTTACCGTCTTTGATCATGGGATCTGAGAAGTCGATGACTTGCAGTCTTTTTTCGGTGATGGTGAGATTAGCAACCGCCACATCACCGTGCCCCGATTGTAGAGAAGGAAGGAGATCATCGCGCTGAACAGGAATGATCTGCACATTAATATATGGGTACTTCTTTCTTAGGCTCTTTTCAAAGTGATAAAGCATCTCTGCAATGATGCCTTTCGGCTTACCATCTTCAATAAAATAGAAACCTAAATCTGCGGCAACCAGCACTCGGACCATTCCCTTATTGCTGAGCGTATCTAGATCGCCTTGGTAAGGCTCATTGCTCAAGGGAGATAATTCTAAGGCATTTGAGATGGGGACATAGACCACCATCAAAATCAGTAATAACAACCTGCTCACATCCACGCTCCATGTTGATGTTTTGTTAATGGTTATTTATTAAAGATACCTTTCGCTGGTTAATTCATCAAGATTTACAACACGCAGTCCAAAAAAAAGCACATCGCAATGGATGTGCTTTTCTAACAAACGTTGAGATTTGATTAAGGAAGAGGATTTAGCTCAATCAATTTTTCTGTTCTTGCTACTGCGTCTTCTAGACCAAGTTGTTTATACGCTTCTAGCTGAATCTCTAGAGACTTGCGTGCCGCAATTGTATCAGGGTAAGTCTTCTGTAGCTCTTGTGTACGGTTGATTGCTGCAATCCACGCTTCGCGACGCAGATAGAAATCAGCGGTGGCCAAGTCGTAATCGGCCAGACGGTTTTTCAATGCAAACATACGTTTCTGCGCGTCTTCAGCATAAGGGCTTGTTGGGAAGCGCTCTAGTAGCTTTTTAAAGTCAGCAAAAGCAAGCTTCACAGGCTCAGGGTCACGATCGCTACGATCGATGTTGAACAGGTCGTGCATGAAGTTACGATCTTGTGCCATGTGTGTTAGACCACGCATGTACAAAACCCAGTCTTGCTTTTCGTGCGTTGGGTTTAAACGTAAGAATCGAGAAATAGTCGCCAATCCTAGCGCTAGGTCGTCGTTCTTGTAGTAGGCGTAGATCAGATCCAGCTGTACTTGTTCTGAGTACGCGCCGAATGGGTAACGGGAGTCTAGAGCTTCTAGCTTCTCAATCGCAGATAACCAGCTACCACTTTGTAGAGATTCTTGTGCATCAGAATAGAGAACCGATGGCGGTACATCTGGGACGATCTCTTCACTGCTACTACAACCAACCAACAGTGATACGGCCAATAGACCCGATAAAGTGAGGTGTTTCATGTCAGGCGTCGATTCCTTGAATTTAAATATTTTGTTCGCTTCCGTTACTTTCTAACCAGTAACAGATACAATGATGCAATTAATCTATTTTATCCATACTAATGGGTATTAGTCTCACGGTTTTTAAAAAAGTTCGATATGGCTCAGCAGATCACATTAACAGACACAGTAAAAAGCAGCCAGTTAGGTCAACGTTTAGACCAAGCTGTCGCTGAACTCTTTACCGATTTCTCTCGCTCTCGTATTAAAGAGTGGCTTCTTGACGGCAAAATCCAAGTGGATGGCGAAGTTGTTACTAAACCTCGAATCAAGGTTATGGGTGGCGAAGAGATCATCTTACAAGCTGAACTTGAAGATGAAGAGCGCTGGGAAGCACAAGATATTCCTTTGGATATCGTTTACGAAGATGACGATTTATTAGTGATCAACAAACCACGTGATTTTGTTGTTCACCCTGGTGCAGGTACGCCGGATGGAACCGTGCTAAACGCGCTCCTACACCACTACCCACAAATCGCAGAAGTGCCGCGTGCCGGTATTGTTCACCGTCTTGATAAAGACACAACTGGCCTAATGGTGGTTGCGAAAACAGTACCAGCGCAGACTCGTTTAGTTCGTGCTCTATCAAAGCGTCGCATTACTCGTGAATACGAGGCGATTGCGATTGGTAAAATGACAGCTGGTGGTATGGTTGAAAAGCCAATTGGTCGCCACTCAACTAAACGTACATTAATGGCAGTGAACGAGTTGGGTAAACCTGCGATTACTCACTACCGTGTTGCAGAGCACTTCCGTGAGCACACGCGTATTCGTCTACGCCTAGAAACAGGCCGTACTCACCAAATCCGTGTACACATGTCTTACCTACAGCACCCACTTCTTGGTGACCTTGCTTATGGTGGCCGTGCTCGTATTCCAAAAGGTGCATCTGAAGAGCTAACTCAAATGATTCGTTCATTCGATCGTCAAGCACTTCACGCGGTAATGCTTCGCTTTGAGCACCCAATCACAGGTGAAGAGATGGAGTTCCACGCTCCTGTTCCTCAAGATATGATTGTGATGGCAGAAGCGCTGCGCGTTGACGCAAGAGACAACAAAGAAGACGACATCTAACCATGACGATGATTATCCCGAATTGGAATGCGCCTAATAATGTAAAAGCCTTTGCCTCAACTCGAGTCAATGGCTTTTCACAAGCTCAGTACCAAGGTCTGAACTTGGGCAGCCACGTTGGGGATGACATTAACTTGGTAAATAAGAATAGAGACTGGTTACAGCAACAATCTAAGATGCCTAGCGCACCTATTTGGCTTAACCAGACTCATTCAACGGATGTTGTGTCAGTCTTTGAGCCAACATCTGAGGTGCTTGATGCAGATGGCAGTTTTACAACTCAACAAGGTGTGGTGTTATCTGCGATGACTGCGGACTGTCTGCCAGTATTGTTAACTGACAGTAAGGGTACACAAGTTGCTGCGGTTCATGCCGGTTGGCGTGGTTTAGCTGGTGGGATTGTCGAAAACGCCGTAGCGAAGTTCACAAATATTGATGACAGCAATCCTGTATTGGCTTGGTTAGGGCCTGCAATTGGTCAAGACGCCTTCGAAGTGGGGCAAGATGTTCTGGAAGCGTTTGTTGGTTTCGATGCAAAGGCTGAACAGGCGTTTCGTGCAAAACCAAATACGCAGAAGTGGCTGGCTAATATGTCTCACTTAGCAACCCAACGCCTTGCGAATGTTGGTGTGTCACAAGTATTTGATAGTAACCTATGTACCTTTGCTGACCCTGATAACTTTTACTCTTATCGCCGCGATGGAGTAACAGGTCGTCAAGCCACCTTCATCTGGTTAGATTGATTTAAAAACAGTGAACTTTCTGCGTGATAGTTCACTCCTTTCCCCTTGAAAATGACCGATACCGTATCCATCTTCTATTCATAAGATAAACATATCTATAAGTAGGAAGGTTGGAATGCGTCTCGATCGATTCACCAGTAAATTTCAAATTGCGATATCTGATGCTCAGTCTCTCGCATTAGGTCGTGATCACCAATATATCGAACCTGTACACCTAATGGTGTCGTTGTTAAATCAAGATGGTAGTGCGATTCGTCCGTTACTTACCATGTTGAATATTGATGTGGTTCAGCTGCGCTCTAAATTGAGCGAGATCCTTGACCGCGTGCCAAAAGTGAGTGGCATTGGTGGTGATGTACAGTTATCAAGTGCAATGGGTACCTTGTTTAACATGTGTGACAAGGTAGCTCAAAAGCGTCAAGACACCTACATCTCTTCAGAGATCTTCCTACTGGCAGCAATTGAAGACCGTGGCCCTCTGGGTAGTTTGTTGAAAGAGCTTGGCTTAACCGAGCAAAAGCTATCTCAAGCTATCGAGCAGATTCGCGGTGGTCAGAAAGTGGATGATCCAAACGCAGAAGATAAGCGTCAAGCTTTGGAGAAGTTTACGGTAGACCTTACTGAGCGCGCGGAGCAAGGTAAGCTCGATCCTGTCATTGGTCGTGATGACGAAATTCGTCGCACCATTCAAGTACTGCAACGTCGTACCAAGAACAACCCAGTCATCATCGGTGAGCCAGGTGTTGGTAAAACAGCGATTGTTGAAGGTCTCGCTCAGCGCATCATTAATAATGAAGTACCTGAAGGTCTGCGTGGTCGTCGCGTGTTGTCTCTTGATATGGGCTCGCTGGTCGCTGGCGCTAAGTATCGTGGTGAATTCGAAGAGCGCTTAAAGTCGGTTCTCAATGAGTTATCGAAAGAAGAGGGTAACATCATCCTCTTTATTGATGAGATTCATACCATGGTTGGTGCCGGCAAAGGCGAAGGCTCAATGGATGCCGGCAACATGCTCAAACCGGCATTAGCTCGTGGTGAGCTTCACTGTGTTGGCGCAACTACCTTGGATGAGTATCGCCAGTATATTGAGAAAGATCCTGCACTAGAGCGTCGTTTTCAAAAAGTGCTGGTGGATGAACCAACAGTTGAAGACACAGTGGCAATCTTACGTGGTCTGAAAGAACGTTATGAGCTTCATCACCATGTTGAGATTACTGACCCTGCGATAGTAGCAGCGGCAAGTCTGTCACATCGTTATGTCTCGGACCGCCAGTTACCGGATAAAGCTATCGACCTGATTGACGAAGCTGCATCAAGTATCCGTATGCAGATCGACTCCAAGCCTGAATCTCTGGATAAGCTAGAACGCAAAATCATCCAACTTAAAATTGAACAGCAGGCGCTGACAAATGAGAATGATGATGCCAGTGAAAAGCGTCTGAAAACTCTAGAAAACGAATTGCTTGATAAAGAGCGCGAGTTTGCTGAGTTAGAAGAAGTCTGGAATGCAGAAAAAGCAGCACTATCTGGCACCCAACATATTAAGTCAGAGCTAGA
Organism: Vibrio sp. Isolate30; assembly: GCF_022397975.1. Taxonomy (NCBI): domain Bacteria; kingdom Pseudomonadati; phylum Pseudomonadota; class Gammaproteobacteria; order Vibrionales; family Vibrionaceae; genus Vibrio; species Vibrio sp. Isolate30. The sequence continues at coordinate 1,747 of NZ_JAKEUS010000005.1, read as the reverse complement.
ACAGGCTCGTATGGATATGGACTTTGCTCGTCGTGCTGGTGATTTGAACCGTATGTCTGAACTTCAGTACGGGCGTATTCCTGAATTGGAGAAACAGTTAGATCTTGCTACTCAAGCTGAAATGCAAGAAATGACGCTTCTTAGAAACAAAGTTACGGATACTGAAATTGCCGAAGTGTTGTCGAAGCAAACCGGTATTCCTGTTTCCAAAATGCTTGAGGCTGAGAAAGAGAAGCTACTGCAAATGGAGTCAGTACTGCATAAGCGCGTCATTGGTCAGGCTGAAGCAGTAGAAGTGGTAGCTAATGCGATTCGTCGAAGCAGAGCAGGCCTGTCTGATCCAAATAAACCTATTGGCTCATTCCTATTCTTAGGTCCAACGGGTGTGGGTAAAACCGAGCTGTGTAAAACTCTAGCTAACTTTATGTTCGACAGTGATGACGCTATGGTTCGGATTGATATGTCTGAGTTCATGGAGAAACACTCGGTGGCTCGTTTGGTTGGTGCTCCTCCCGGTTATGTGGGTTATGAAGAAGGTGGCTATTTAACAGAAGCCGTAAGACGTAAGCCATATTCGGTGATTTTGCTAGATGAGGTGGAAAAGGCGCACCCTGATGTATTCAATATTCTACTTCAGGTGCTTGATGATGGCCGTTTAACTGATGGACAAGGTCGAACTGTCGATTTTAGAAATACAGTTGTCATTATGACGTCGAATCTAGGCTCTTCTCGAATCCAAGAAAACTTTGCGGCGTTGGACTATCAAGGAATTAAGAATGAAGTGATGGAAGTGGTGAGTAAGCATTTCCGTCCTGAGTTCTTAAATCGTGTTGATGAAAGTGTGGTGTTCCATCCACTAGGACAAGAACACATTAAGTCAATTGCCTCTATACAGCTAAAACACTTGAGTAAGCGAATGGAGGATAATGGCTATGAGCTTGAGGTGTCAGATAAAGCACTAGATCTGATTGCTCAAGTAGGCTTTGACCCAGTTTACGGTGCAAGACCATTGAAACGCGCGATTCAGCAGAGTGTTGAAAACCCGTTAGCGAAAGCAATATTGGCTGGAAAGGTCAATCCGGATAAAAAAGTCCAGCTTCTAGTTCATAACGATCGAATCGTTGCTCATCAATAAAAATCAGAGTAATTAAAAGAGCGAACCAAGAAAAATGGGCTGGTTCGCTTTTATTTTGTGCGTTTTGTTTGCTTTGTGTTCGAACGGAGCGGAAATGTGATTTTATTTGGATTTACCTCTTGTGCAGATCGGATTTGTCTCTATAATGCGCCTCCGTTGTCAGGGATAACCAAGCGGTTTGAACGAAGCAACTAAGACGGTATTAAGCATTTAAGATGCTTTGAAAAATTAGCGCTAAAAAGTGTTTGACACTGAAAGCTAATTCGCTAGAATGGCCGTCCACTTCGAGAGGCTCCAAGCGGAACTTTAGAAGTAAGCTCTTTAACAATTTAAACCTATCAATCTGTGTGGGCACTCGTTGATGAATATCAAAAWTGAWWCTTMGGWWTCAMMTTGATTTCAATGAACTGAGTGACCAATTCGAATCGTAAGATTCGGCACAGTCAATTCAACATTACTATGTAATGTAATCAGTATTCATTGAGTCGACAAAATCTTAAATTGAAGAGTTTGATCATGGCTCAGATTGAACGCTGGCGGCAGGCCTAACACATGCAAGTCGAGCGGAAACGAGTTATCTGAACCTTCGGGGAACGATAACGGCGTCGAGCG